>CAYOZN010000026.1:0-47458 GCA_964408455.1 uncultured Planctomycetaceae bacterium | reverse complement strand
CGTCAAGCGGGGACGTCGTATCGGCGATAACCGTGCCATGATTCGTAATCGGCATTGGCACCGAATTCCAGCCCAGATGGCCAGCGCCGCGAATCGTGTTGTCCATGTTCACCAGCGAGCCGTTGGCGCCATCGCGATAGATCCAGTTCTGTGCGGAGGCGGACATTAGTACCGTGCCGCCACCGGTCAGCGTCAGCGCTTCGTCCTGGGGATGCAGATGCGTCGCGCTTCCGGTCGAGCTGATTTCAATGTTGCCGGTGTTGTGAAGCGCACCCTTCGCGCGGAGACGCGTGTTGTTGGGCGCGCGCAGCACTCCGGCGTTTGTAACGGCATTCACCGTCCCATCCAGCAGGACACTGCTACCGCCGGATTCAATAACGCCGGAACCGCCGGTCTGAAGCGTGCCGCCAAGGATGGTGATGGCATTCAGTGTGACGAAGGAACCATCCAGCGCTTCGATCGTTCCATTGCTGTTCGGCATGCTCGAAGCAGACAGCGACAGCGTCGCGCCGCTTTCGGCGCGGACGGTGCCGTCGTTCGTGAACGTCTGCGTTCCCGTGTTGATATCGAGCGGGTTCGTGCCGTCGGCCACGATCAGGCCACCGTTCGTGATCTGCGTGGATACGGAAGCCCAGCCGATATGACCGGCCCCGCGAATGGTGTTATCGACGTTGACGAACGAGCCGCCGGTGCCGTCGCGGTATATCCAGTTCTCCGCAAAGTCCGACAGCACGAGTTCGCCCCCGCCCATCAACGTGACCGGTCCGGCTAGAGGATGGATGTACGTATTGGAGCCATTCGAATTCAGAATGAGCGTACCCGAGTTATTGATCGCACCGGCTGCAATTCGAAGCCGCTGCCCGTTGGCAATCGCGAGCGAATCGTCGGCATCAATCGTCAGGCTCGAAACGGTGGCGAGCATGTTGAGCGTGACATCGGAGACCGCCGCGTTGCCGCCATCGATGAACACGTTATACGTATTCGCGCCGTTGTTCGGGACCTGGTTGATGTCCCATGCGCTACCCAGGTTCCACGCACCGGTGCCGCCCAGCCAGAAGGCATCGATCTCGGCCCCGCGAGCCGCGGAGGAAAGGAGTGTTCCGGCAACGAGCGCGACGAGCGCCGGCGTGCAGACTTTTCGACAAATAACATTCGTCATGACGTAGATTTCCCCGGTTTTCTGTGGATTTACGGACCCCGCGAGACGGCCGCGGGCTTGAGCCCGTCCCCCGTCCATGCGAGAATAGTTAAGGATTTCCCTCAGTCGTTTTGAAGATTTCTTTTCAGCAGGCGGGGATGGACGGGATATCGACGGGCCGACACGAAGTGACGCGGGTGTTTGCCGATCTTGCGGCGGGCGATCGCGCGGCGAGCGCGCGCCTGCTTCCGCTGGTCTACGACGAGCTTCGAGAGCTTGCGAAGCAACGTCTGGCCAATGAGCCGCCCGGATTGACACTACAGGCGACGGCTCTCGTGCATGAGGCCTGGCTGCGGCTGGTGGGGGACGGAAATGCGACGTGGGAGACGCGCGGCCACTTCTTCGGGGCGGCGGCGGAAGCCATGCGGCGAATCCTGGTCGAGCGGGCACGCCGTTACCGCGCGGCCAAGCACGGCGGTGGCCGGCGGCGCGAGTCGCTGGACGACAGTCGCATACCGGCCGCCCGAGATCCGGACGACCGTCTGCTGGCACTGGATGAGGCGCTGTCGAGCCTGGAGCAACAGGACCGGCTGCGCAGCGATGTCGTCAAGCTCCGTTACTTCGCCGGTTTAACCATCGAACAGACCGCTGGCGCCCTGGGCATTTCCACCGCCTCGGTGGAGCGCTATTGGACCTTTGCCAAGGCATGGCTGCGCTCCGAAATGAGCGGCCAGGGATGAACTCGACAATTCGGCCGCGTCCAGATGCGGCGTGGCACGCCACTTCCACGATCAACGGAGTACCTGAGGCAATTCGGTTCGCGATGTCGCATGGATATGGAAAGCCTCGCAGGCGCACCGGTGCTGAAGTTGATGCCGAACGACGCATATGAGCCAAACGACGATCCAGGACATTGAGGCGATTTTCCTCACGGCCCTCGAACGACCGCCGGGGGAACGGGCAGCGTTCGTGGACGCGGCCTGCGGCGGCAGTACCGCGCTCAAACGCCGCCTGAACGCCATGATCGAAGCCCATGAGTCCGACGACGGATTCTTGGATCAGGCCGGCATCGACTCAGACCTGTTCCACGGACCGGAGGGTCATACGGGGGCCGAGGGCATTCGCGTCGGCCGCTACACCGTGGAGCGGCTTCTGGCCACCGGAGGCATGGGCGTCGTATACGAAGCGCGCCAGGAGCAGCCGCGACGCACGGTCGCCCTCAAGGTCATGCGGCAGACACTGGACGGCGACTCGCTCCAGCACCGCTTCCGGCAGGAGGTGGAGATCCTCGGCCGGCTACGGCATCCAAACATCGCACAGATATACGAAGCAGGCGTCCACCGGCCGGACGGGCCCGGCGGCGGCAGCCTGCCCTATTTCGCGATGGAACTCGTCGACGGTCTGCCGCTGGTGGAATATGCCCGGCAGAAAAAGCTAACGCTGCAAAGCCGGCTCTCGCTGATGATCAAGGTGTGCCAGGCCGTTCACTACGCCCACCAGAAGGGCGTCATACATCGCGACCTCAAGCCGGCAAACATCCTGGTCACCGACGAAGCCCTCGAAGCCACGGCCGACGGCACGCGCAGCGGCACCTGGACCGCGGTTCGGCGCGACGGCGCCCCGTCGGGCCCTTGTCCGAAGGTGCTCGACTTCGGCGTCGCCAAGTCCACCGGCTGCGACGTGCAGCAGACCATGCTCCAGACCGACGCGGGACAGCTCGTCGGCACCCTCGCCTACATGAGCCCCGAACAGATGCGCGGCGACGCGGGAGAACTCGACACCCGCAGCGACGTCTATTCGCTCGGCGTGGTGCTCTACGAACTGCTGGCCGAACGGCTGCCGATCGACCTGCGGGGTCGTTCGATCGCCGAGGCCGTCCGCGCCGTGCAGGAGGATGAGCCCCCGCTCCTCGGCACCATCGACCGCCGGTGTCGCGGCGACATTGAGACGATCGTCGCTACCGCCGTCGAAAAGGACAAGGCCCGCCGTTATCAGTCGGCCTATGAGCTGGCGGCCGATCTCGAGCGATACCTTTCCGACGAACCCATCGCAGCAAGGCCGCAGACCACGCTTTATCAATGGCGAAAGTTCGCCCGCCGCAACCGCGGCCTGGTCGGCGGTGTTGCCGTCGCGTTCCTGCTGCTGGTGCTGGGGCTGGGCGGCACGCTGGCCGGCCTGTTTGATGCCCGCCGCGAGCGCGACCGGGCAAAAAGGGCCGAAACGATCGCTAATGCACGATTCGATCAGGTTCGCGAACTTGCCGGTTCGTTCATTTTCGAGTTTCACGACGCGATTGAATCGCTCGAAGGCGCGACGCCGGCGCGGCGACTGGTCGTGGAGCGCGCGCTGACGTATCTCAATCAGCTCAGCGAAGAATCGACGCAATCGCCGGAACTGATGCAGGAGATCGCCGGCGGTTACGAGCGCCTGGGGATGATCCAGGGCGATCCATACCTCGCCAATCTCGGCGATACCGCGGGTGCGATGGAAAGCCACCGCAAGGCGCTGGCCATTCGGGAAAGGCTCCATCGGCAGAATCCCGACGACGTCAAGGCGATGCGCGATCTGGCGACGAGTCACGATCGCCTCGGTGACATGCGCTGGGCATCGGGCGATATCGCCGGCACCCTGGATGAATATCGCGCCGCCATGAAGATTCGCCGCCGCATGCTGGAAGAGGCACCGGACAACGTCGGGACAAAGACCAACATCGCCATGGGGCTGGGCATGATCGGGCAGATGCTGCTGGAAACCGGCGATCTGGACGGGGCCGAACGCCATCTCCGCGAGGCCGAGCAGGTGGTCAGCGAGCTTTGCGCCGCCGAGCCGAACGAAGGAACGCTCATGTTCAATCGGGCGGCGTGTGCAAGATCACTCGGCGATCTGTTTCTCGCGCGCAAGGACTTCGACGCCGCCATCGAACACTTCCAGCTGGCGGTCACTCGCTTCGACGAGCTGGCGCGGGTGAAGCCCGATCACTCATCGGTGCGCCGCTCGCAATATCTCGCCCGCGGCCGAGTGGCGGAAGCGCTGACAATGCAGGGCAAGCTGCCGGAAGCGCTGGCGGTGTTCGGTGAGTGCGAAGCGGAAGCGGAACGGCGCATCGCGGCTGACCCCAGCGACGTGCAGGCCGCCGACGATCTTGCCTCCATCATCAACCACAAGGGCTTCGTCCTCGAAAAGCAGGGCGAACTCGCCGCGGCCCTTCAACAGTACGAGCGGTTCAAGAAACTGGCCGACGAACTGGCGCAATCCGATCCGGAAAACTACTATCGCCGGGCCGACCAGGCGATCGCCCAGATGCACCTCGCAAAAGTGAAGCTTCAAATGGGGAAGGCAATCGAGGCCGCCGCCTGTTATCGCGTCGCCGCCGACATTCGCGAGTCCCTCGTCCGCGAAAACCCGGAACACAATCTGATGCGACAGATTCTGGCCGGCACCTGGTTCAAGCGCGGGGAGGCATGCGAAATCGCGGCTGACGGCGCGAGCCCGGATGCCGCCTCAAACCATTTGTCCGCGGCTATCGAGGCATTCAGCAGATCGCTAGAGCTGTACAAGGCGCTCTCGACGAGCGGTTATCAGCTTGGCAGCGAGTCCGAGATACTCGATGGCCTGCCGCTACGCATCTCCCGTTGCCGCGAGCGGATCGAGCAACAGGCAGAATTTGCCGCCAGCGCGTCAACATCCGCCCCGGCCGATGAAACCGGACAATAACTTCCGCCTTTTCAATCCCGCGGAAGTCCGCACCCGCCCGGGCGGGACGCGTCCATGCTGAAATACATCCCGCCGCGACAAATAATCCGAAAAGACATCCAGAGGACAACACCATGAAAGTCGTCGTCGCCATCGGCGGCAATGCATTGATCGAACCCGGCGGCACCGGCAACATTTCCGAGCAGTTCAGCCGCAGTCGTGCCGTCGCCCGACCCCTGGCGGACCTGGTGCTCGCCGGCTGCCAGGTCACGATTACCCACGGGAACGGGCCGCAGGTCGGCGCCATCATGCGCCGCGTCGAGGTATCGCAGAACCAGGTCTATCCCATCGACCTGGGGCTCGCGGTCGCCGATACGCAGGCCGGCATGGGCTACATGATCGGCCAGACGCTGCGCAACGAGCTTCGCCGCCGCGGCACGGATCGCGAAGTCATCGCCCTGGTGACGACGGTCACCGTGGACGCCGACGATCCGGCCTTTTCCAGTCCGACCAAGCCGATCGGGCCGTTTCTGAGCCAGGATCAGGCGGCGCTGCATCGCGAACGCGACGGTTGGAATATCATTGAGGATTCCGGACGAGGCTACCGGCGTGTGGTTGCGTCGCCGCGGCCAAGGTCCATCGGCGAGATCGAGACGATCCGCCACCTGGTGGAATCAGGTTATCTGATCGTGGCCGGCGGCGGCGGCGGTATTCCCGTCGTCGAGAATTCGTCCGGCGAGTTTCACGGCCTGGAGGCTGTGATCGACAAGGACTTCACCAGCGCCATCCTGGCGGCCGAGACGGGCGCGGACGTGCTCGTGCTGGTGACGGGTGTTGAACACGTGTACGTAAACTTCGGCAAGCCGGATCAGCAGGCGCTGCGGCAGGTGAACGTCGCACAGATACGCGAGTACATCCAGCAGAAGCAGTTTCCGCCGGGCTCGATGCTGCCGAAGATCGAGGCGGCGATGCAGTTTCTGACTGGCCGAAACAACCCGAATGCCCGCGCGGTGATCACCGATCTCTTCAAGGTGCCGGCGGCGCTGGCCGGGGAGACCGGAACGACGATCGTGCTGTGATTCGATCGGAGCCGTCTGACCGTTCAACAGGCGCCGCCAGGAAGGCAGGGGACGACATGTTTGACTGGCACATCGACGACGTGAACGAGCTGTTCAATTTCTTTCCGCGGCTGATGGGATATCTGCTGGCCGTGCCGTTCCGGCTGCTCTTCTGCTGGCCGGTGTTCGAAATGCCGGTTGAATGACACCGCGCTCAGACGGCGGCGATGGTCCCGGCCGCGCCCGATTCAGACTTGACGGACCATGGCGACGTGCCCGTCTCCATGTCATCGGCGGGGCCAAGCTGCCGGCTGCGTCGCTCAAGCTGAAGGGCAAACAGCCGTTCGGCCAGGGCATTGTCGAGGGCGGCCAGGTATTCGGCCGTTTCGGGCATTCGGGCCAGCGTGACGACCTTGGTCGCGATGCTATGGACGACCGTGCCCTCGCGCAGGATCATCTCCAGCAGCCGCACCGTCTTGATGGCAGATTCGTTATGCATAGGCCAGAAACCCCGCCGGCGGCAGCGGGCGAACACCCCGCCTGCCAGACCGCGTGTCGATTTGTACCCTTTTTGCCGCTTCGGTTCCAATGCCAACCGCAAAGATTTACCCCCATGCATCGCTTCGACGACAATGACACCGCGGTGCGATATGGATCATAATCGTGGCTAAAGCCAGGCGCAAAAAGAGTTTGCGGCGACTGACCCACATCGCCGCGGATGGCACGGCAAAAATGGTGGATGTCGCCGCCAAGCCCGCCACCCGGCGCGTTGCCGTCGCTTCGGCATCGGTCGCCATGAACCGGCGCACGCTGACGATGATCGAGGAAAACAGGGCCGCGAAGGGCGATGTGCTGGGCACGGCCCGCGTTGCCGCGATCCAGGCCGCCAAGAGGGCGGCGGAGCTCATCCCGCTGTGTCATCCGCTCGCGCTGAGTTCCGTTGATGTGGATATCGCGATGGTGCCGCCCGACCGCGTTCACATACGCGCAACGGTGCGGGTCACCGGACAGACCGGGGCGGAAATGGAGGCGCTCACGGCGGCATCGGTCGCGGCGTTGACCATCTACGACATGTGCAAGTCGGTCGACCGCGGCATGGTTATCGGCCCCGTGCAGCTCGAACAGAAGTCCGGCGGCAAGTCGGGCAGTTGGACGCGATCGCCGTAGTTGCGAACTTTTCAATTCTTATGAAACTGAATGCAAGCCGTTGTGGACGCTAGGCTTGGGTCCCTAGAATGCGCCGATTCCCTCTATGGAGCCTGCTTTTCGGCAATGGAAGCTACTGCCCAGATCGCCCCACCGGTCGCTCTTTACGTCGATCACGTCATACGCGTATTTGACGAGGAGCTTCGCTCGGACCTGCCCGTTGTCAACCGCCTCATCGACCAGGTGGCGCGGTATCGCGGCAAGCTGTTACGGCCCAAGTTGCTGTTGATGGCGGGCAAGGCCACCGGCGAGATCATCCACGAACACGTCGTATTGGCAGCCGTGGTCGAGATGGTCCACATGGCGACGCTCGTCCACGACGACGTGCTCGACGAAGCCGACGTGCGCCGGCGCGGGGCCACGATCAACCGGCTGATCGGAAATGAGGGCGCGGTTCTGCTGGGCGACTACCTGATCTCTCACGCCTATCACCTGTGCAGCAGCCTGGGTTCGACGTGGGCCTCGCGCCGAATCGCAGACGTCACCAACACCGTCTGCGAGGGCGAGTTGCTCCAGATCGAACATCGCGGCGACTTCGGGCTGACCGAGGCGACGTACCTGGAGATCATCCGCCGCAAGACGGCGGCCTTGACCGGCGTCTGCTGCGAGCTGGGGGCGCGCGTCTCCGGCGCGACGGACGACGTCGTCGAACAACTGGCCGACTACGGCCTGCACATCGGCATGGCATTCCAGATCATCGACGATCTGCTCGATCTCACCGCCAGCGAAGGCGAAACCGGAAAGACGGTCGGCCGGGATGCGGACATGGGCAAGCTGACGCTGCCGATCATTCGTTATCTCGAGCAGGCAGATGGCCGCGACCGCCAGCGGATGATTGACGTGCTGTCGAACGGCCACACCGACAAGACGCGATGCGTGCGGGAATTGCTGTTGGATACGCCCTGCATCGACTGGGCGGTGCATCGCGCACGCACCCACGTCCAGACCGCCCTGGAACGCCTGGACTGCCTGCCCGAAAGCGACGCCCGTGCGGGCCTGGCCGCGGCCGCCGAATTCGTCCTCCAGCGCCGCCAATAATCCCGGCGCGATCGGGCCGGGACGCTTGCCCCGCCGTATGCACTTTCTATCCATTTCACCGCGGGCGTGTCGTGCTGTGTAATAGGCGGCAATCGCCGCCATCCAGTGCGGCCGCTCATAGCCGGAGAGCCGGCGCCCGTTTTTTTTCGAAAATTTGTCTTAAACAATGTGCCCGGTGGCGACAGTCCCTGGTTGAACACGCCGGGTGTTGGCGGGTTGACCCGATGACGTATCCACTCAAGCCGGAGCAGTCGCGGGATCCCGGCTGGGGTATGCCGCTCGGTCTGTCGCCGGAGGCGTGGATCGAGGCGCTCCGGCGCCGCCTGATGCAGTTTGCGGTGAAGCTGGTGTGGAATCGCGACGATGCGGAGGAAATCGTGCAGGAGGCGTTTCAACTCGCAGCTGCCAGGGGCATCGCCATCCGCGACGCCGCATTCGGGCCATGGCTGGCCCGCACCACGGCCAACCTGGCCATGAACCGGCGGCGGCGGCGACGACCGGCGCCCTTGAGCGACGCACTCGAGTCGCCGGACGGTGACACGCCGGCGACACAGGCCGATCGCGCGGAACGCCTGGAGCGTGTGCGCTCAGCCATCGAAACGCTGCCGCCGCAGCAGCGGCTGGCCATCACGCTGCGAACCATGGAACAGATGGACTATGCCGGCGTGGCCGCGGTCCTGCAATGCAGCGAGGCAGCCGCGCGAACCCACGTCCATCTCGCGCGGGCACGACTGGCAGAGCTGCTTGCCCGGTCCGGGAGCGGCGAGCCATGAGCGAATCACGATTTCCAAACGATCCCAGTCACGACTGTCCCTCCATCCCCGACGGCGATGCCTGCCAACGCGTTCGCGGGATGTTGAACGATTTAATGGACGACGCGCTGCCGATCGACGACGTTTCAGCAGTCGAGTCCCATCTGGCTGCCTGCCCCGCCTGCGCCGACGCCTTTCAGCGGCTCGTTGCCGTCGAGGCCGATCTCGCGGCACTCGGCCGCGCCGCCGAGCGCCTTGCCGCGGCCCCGCGCCCGGTCGTGCCACCACTTCGGCACTGGCGCACGGCGGCGATGCGCGTCGCCGCCGCGCTCCTGTTTGCAACCCTGGTCGGCTACGGCGTGTACACGTGGCAGGTACGCGACGCCAATCGACGCCTGATCGTCGACGCAGGAACAGATGCATACGTCGAGCCGCCATCTGCCGGCGGCACGCAGCATATTCAACGCGAGCCTCGGCCCGCGTTCTCGATTGAGACGCCCGAGGGCGTGACGGCCGTGCAGCTCCAATCCAGCCGGCCCGACATTCACATCGTCTGGCTCTACGAAACGCCGGACGCGGCCGCGCCGCAGGAGTCGCCGCAGGAACCGCCGGCGCCCGATGATTCATCCATGTCCCATCCAACGGAAGGAGATGCCCTATGTTCAGCTCAATGGTGATATCGCTGCTTACCTTGTGTGCGCATTCGGCCCAGGTTCCACCTCCCGCGGCGGCCGCGTGCGACGCCGCGCCCATTCTTGTGGCCCAATCGCAGGAACAGCCTGCCGTCCGGGGTGGACGGGCAGCGCCGGAAACCAGGACCGAGCCAGAATGGATCGAACCCCGCGTCTTTGTCCTCAAGCATGCAAGAGCCCACTCCATCGCCCTGATCGTGGAGAGGACATGCGGCGTGACCGCGGTGAGTGACGATCGCACGTCAAGTCTGATCGTCAGCGGCTTCGTCAACGGCCTGAAGTGCGTCGAGGCGCTGGTGGAAAAGCTCGACGTGCCGGTTGCGCCAATGAGCGAATCAGAGCTGACGGTCGTGCCGCTGCGCTACCGGACTTCGCAAGAAGTGGCGTCTGCACTAAGCCAGACGTTCGGCAGCGAATTGCGCACCGTGGCCGACCACGGCCGACCCTTGTTGATGATCAGCGGCGCCGCCGAACGCGTCGGACGCGCCAAGGAACTCGTCAAATCCATGGACACGCCCTTACCGTCTGTCCGAATCGAGGCCACATTTTTCCGCGCCATGCCCGGACGCGATCAGCCGGCGGATGCCATACCGGCGGATTTGGAGGCGGTCGCGGCGGAGTTGTCGCGCTTCGGCGGTGTCGGCGTCATGGGACGGCTGTCAACAGCAGTTGCCGAAGCGGAGACATTCGAGGTCTCAGGCATGATCAGCGGAGACACTTCCGCAAACGCCAAAATAGCTGGGCGCATTCTGAGCATGGCCGGTGATTCCATAAAGCTCGAAGTGTCGTCGAAACTCGAAATGGATTCGGCACGGACGGAAGAAACGCCAAGCGGAACAAAAAGGATTTATCTCCGCCCCGTTTTTTCGCTGAAGACGACCCTGTCGCTCAAGCCCGGAGAGTACATCGTTTTAGGCACGGCCCCCCACGGCTGGAAACCCGGCGAGTCGGCAATCCTGGTGCTGAAGGTCGACAAGTAGCGTCCATTAAACCGGGCCGTGTGCCCTGCCGCCCCGTGCCACTGCTTCAAGCAGTGCAGAAGCAGCGTGCCATTGCTCTGTGAGCAGTGCAGTACGGACGCGATTTCACCACCCCGTGTGCCACTGCTTCAAGCAGTGCAGAAGCAGGGTGCCACTGCTCTGTGAGCAGTGCAGTGCGGACGCGATTTCACCACCCGGTGTGCCACTGCTTCAAGCAGTGCAGTGCGGACGCGATTTCACCACCCCGTGTGCCACTGCTTCAAGCAGTGCAGAAGCGGCGTGCCACTGCTCTGTGAGCAGTGCAGTGCGGGCGCGATTTCACCACCCCCCTGTGCCACTGCTTCAAGCAGTGCCGTGTGCCACTGCTTCAAGCAGTGCAGAAGCGGCGTGCCACTGCTCTGTGAGCAGTGCGATGCGGGCGCGATTTCACCACCCCCCTGTGCGACTGCTTCAAGCAGTGGTGAACCAGCGGAATGAGCGTCACTCAGCGTCCTTCGTCTGACACTTAAACGCCGCTCGCACCGCCGCCGCGGCCGATGCCGGCTCCGATCCGACCGGGACGATCACGCCCTCTTTCCCGCCGGCCGTCAGCAGATGCCGGGCAATCAGCCAGAATGCCTCCGAGCGCACGGCCGCATCCGCACCGCCGCCGCCGACAGCCTCGCCGGCCGCGGCCAGCCATGCGGTCGCGGCACTTTCGGCGTCCGCCAGCGGGGCCGTGCCCAGTTCACGAATTCCGCACGGCCCGGCGGCAAAGGCCGCCAGTCCGACGCGCTGCATTCGCCGGCTCGGGCGCGAGCCGCGCTGGAAGACCAGCCATGCCGCGTGCGTCACGTCGGTGACACTCGCATATTCCGGCCGCGCCGCCAGCTCACTCGCCGCGCGCAGGCTCTTGTGAATCGCCGCCGCCCGCTCGAACCGCAGCGCCGCCGATTCCCGCTGCATGCGCGCCTCGACGCCGGCGACGGCCGCCGCCCGGTCGCCCGCCGTGAAGGCCGCCGCCGACGCGATCATCTCGCGATACGCCTCCATGGCGATCGTGCCGTTGCACGGTGCGGGGCACTTGCCCATCTCGAAATAGGCGCACGCCTCGCCGTGCGGCGCCTGCACCAGGATGTCGTGATAACGGCACAGATCGAACAGGTCCTCGAGCGCCGCGATCCACTGTTCCGCGAGTTTTCGCGTCGCGTACGGCCCGAAGTAAATCGCCGTCGCCGCGTCGGAGGCGCGAAACGTCGACGTGGCCTCGAACCGGGGATGTGCCGCGCCGGGGTCGACGCGCACCATCCAGGCCGAACCGAAGGCGAGCGACTTGCGATACGCGCGCGGTTGCAGCAGGCGGGCACAGCGCCAGTGAACGAACATCGACTCAAAGCGGCTGAATGTCTCGCGCCAGCGAAGCTGCCGCGTCACTTCCGCCAGATTGGCGCGGCGGGTCGGCCCTTCGGCCACCGGGGCCGTCAGGCGATGGTGAATGAGCTGGCGCAGGTTTTGTCCCAGGGCAAGCAGCACAGGCCTGCCTGCCGCATCGGCCAGCAGGACCACGCCGGGGCGGGCCGGAAGCGATTGGAAATCGATAGGTGCACCGGTCGGCGGCGCGGCATTGGCGGGAAGCAGCGCATCGATGGAATCGTCGATCACGAGCCTGCGATTCCGGCGGGCGGCGAGGTCTGAGACGGACAGCTATTCGTCTTCGTCCTCGTCTTCGCTGGGATCTTCTTCGTCTTCCTCATCGGACTCCTCGTCTTCGGACTCTTCGTCCTCAGAGTCCTCGTCCTCGGCGTCTTCGTCCTCCGATTCTTCGTCCTCAACGTCCTCGTCCTCCGAGCCTTCTTCATCCTCGGCATCCGTCTCGCTGTCTTCGTCTTCCTCGTCGGAGGCCTCGTCGCTGTCTTCGTCTTCCTCGTCGGCCGACGCATCGTCGTCAGCCTCATCCCCCGTCTCATCTTCATCGGCATCCGCGGTCGCAGACTCGGTCGGCTGCCCCATCATCCGGCGCGCGGCATCCAGCGTGTTGCCCCAGACGCCCTTCTTCCGTGGCTTGCCCGGCTTCCCGGCGCCGGCTGTTTTCTCCACTTCCGCCGGGGCGGGCTTGCCTGACAGCCGCGCGGCACGCTCGGCCTCGGCCTTGCGCGCGGCCTCGGCGTTCTTCGCACGAAAGGTCTCCAGCGGCTCATAGCTGAGGGTGGCGGCCGGCATCGTCTTCACCGCCGCCTGATCGTCGAGGTACGCGGTCGAGAACGAGGGAGCCGGCGCAGCCGCCAGCGGAACGCCCTGCGCCTGCGCGGTGGAGATCGACATCAGACCGACCGGCACGCGCGTTCGATCCGGCGCAGACTGCTCGCACCCGGCGGTCATCGCGATAGCGAATGCCATAAACAGGCAGAGGCGGGCTAACATGTGAGAGTCCCCTTCGATTGGCGGGTATGGCGTCGCGTTAAAACGAGGCGGTCGCCTCCCGCGCAGCCGTCCAATCAGTTTAATCGAGTTGGAAAGCAGGGGTCAAACCGCAGACGCCGAAGGTCCGCAAACGTGCAGGGCCGCAGCCTCCAGGCCGGTCGCAAAGCCGCGGCGGCGGCCATGCGTATGGCGCGCGAGATCGGACCGAAGCCTTGGGGAGCGACTCTGTTCTACGGCGGGTTAGCGCTACTAAGGACGCACTTCGGCAGCGCCGCTCTCGATGAGCGCCAGCAACTCGCTCGCCCTGGGATTGGCGATGAACTCGATGTGGCCATCCACAAAGGCGAAGCTGGCGCCATCCTGCTGAGGCCGGCGTTCGGCGAGAACGATCTCGCGTGGATCGGACGAAGCCGTCAGGCCCGGTCGGTACACGACGAACGCGGCCGCGTCGATCTGGTCCGCGCTTGCAGGGCCATCGCCATCGTACGGGCTGGCAAAAAGCTCCAACGGGATCGCGTCGGGCATGTCGCGCAAGAGTTCGGCCAGGCTCTCCGGAAACTGGCCATCGTGCCTTTGCGCATAGACGTGCAGCGTCTGCGTGATGCCACGCATGCGGCTCATCGCCACCGTGCGCTGAGACTCCCGCCGCATCTCAAGCATGCCGTTGAAGAGCGCGTCCGCCAACAGCGGACCGGGGGCCGCGCCGGATGCCTCGCCGTTCTCCGCGGCCTTCGAATCGCCTGCATCGGCCCGGTCACGCCCGGTTTCCCACCGCACGCGCAGGACGGCCACGCGATCGCGCGTCCTCAGGGTCGCGCCGATGGCACCGTCGGCCAGCAGTGGCCCAAAGGCCGGCCCCGCCATCATCCGCAGCATGGGCACGCCTTTGGCGATCCGCTCGACATTGACCAGCACCGCGGCGTTGTTCTCCGCCCCGAGTGATTCGTAAACGGAAGCCAGCCTGCGATCGGCCGGCAGCGCTCCCTCCTTCGCCGGCGAACGACACAATTCAACGATGGTCTCATCTCCATCGGCCACGATGAACTTCCCGCCTGTCACCGCGATCGCAAATGGCACCGTCTCGCGAGCGACGCGGATACGCAGGGAATCGCGCTCGATCAGATCGAAGGGCAATTCAAAGTGCTCGATCAGCCGGTCGAGATGGGATGAAAATGCGGCCTCGTCCGCCAGCGGGGCCATCGCCGCCCAGGCGATCGGTGGCGAACGCGTCAGATCGATCCGCGCGCCGATCACGACTTCCTTGACGAGATTTCCAAGCAGGCCCTGTTCCCACGAGAAGCCGGCCTTCCTGTCCAGTTCGGCGAGTTCCTCGCGATACTCCTCGGAGATGGACGGATCGAACAGGTCCGTCAGGCCGTAGGACCCCTGCGTCACCGCCGCCAGGCTCGGCCAGGCCAGCCGGGCAAAGACGGAATAGTCGGACGGAAACTGCCCCAGCGCCCGCGACGACGTGGCCGGCTGGCAGAGAATGCTCGCCACGCCCTTGCACGACTCGGCAAGGGCAATCGACAGGCGCAGCTCGACGGCACGCCGCTCAAGCCCCACATCCAGCGCCGCTGCCTGAAAGTCTTCGAGGGCCAGGATCGTCTGCGCGAGTTCCTCCGTCGTATTGCGTTTTGCCTTCGGCCAGTGCCTCGCCCACGCAGCGGGATTCGCAAACACGCGAATGTCCGACTGTTTGTCGAGGCCCTTGAGGAGTCGGCGCACGCCCGGCATACCGGTCCACGGTTTTTCCGGCCACTCCCCGCGTCGCCAGCCGGACACCGCAGCCGCGCTCGTGCAGGCAAAGGCAACTTTGTCCTTCACCGCGAAGTTGATCAGCGTTTCGTCGCGGCGATCAACGATCCGTCCGCCGCCGGATGCGACGCTCAGGCGCATGTCGGCCTCGGCAAGGCCCAGTGCATTGCGAATCGCCGGCAGCAGCGCCTGCTCGAGCCAATTGTGCAGGGCATCTTCCGCTTCCAGTGCGTCAAGCGCCATGGCGGCGAACACGTCAAAGCCGCGCTCGGGATCGCGGTTCGGTATGACACCGACCACGAGCGCACCCGGCGTTTTGCGTGCGCAGCGCATCCACTGTTCCGCCGCTGGCTTAGCGAGGGTCGACAACACCGGCTCCAGCCAGCCCGATGCCACCAGCCTGCCCGGCCGATCGATCAGCACCATCGCGCCCGCATTGTCCGGGACCGTCGCCAGCAACCGTTCAACCTCGCGTTCCGTCGCGACGGCATTCGGCGTCAACGCGCACACACATGCGCACATGGCCACCAGGCCGGCCCGCCGCAGCGTGGCGGCCCCGATCATTCTCGTCGTCATCAACTGAATCCTTCGCGCGGGTATCATGGCGTGCTTCGCCCGGATCGTGCCGACTCGCGCTGACCGGCAGTGGGCAGCCGGTCCAGGCGCGTCTTCAATTCGTTGAACAGTTCATCGAGCGGGGCAAGGGCTCGCGCCGATTCCGGCGAAGGCCCGGCCTCGACCAGGCTTTTGAGCGTGGCCCCGTGGCCGCGTTCGAAGGCGGCAGCGCGCGACTCGACATCCCGCAGAATGGCCATCGCCGCGTTGTTCTGCGCATCAGAAAAGTCGTAGCGGGCCGCGACGGAATGGACGTACCGCCGCCAGCGCGATTCGCGCGGGCTGAGGATGGCCGGCGTCCGCCGCTTCTGCCTCAGCGCGTCGGCCTCGTTCCGGGATGTGATTAGCGGCAGGCTGGCGGCATCGGCCGACGGCGCGTACTCGAAGTCGTATCCTGTCATCGGATCGGCCGGGATGTGCGACAGGTAGTCCGGCGTCAGCTCTCCCAGGCTCGCCGGCGGGCGGCCATTCCGTCGCCGAAATGCCTCCGCGGCCAGGTTGATCCTGGTGCGGATGTAGTTGCTCTGTGCCTGAAGCGCCATTTCGTGGGCACGCGACAGCGACGGCAGTATCAGGCGCGACGCCACGTCCCACGCGGGGATATTCTCGAAAAGCTTGTCCTCCTCGATGGTGCCGACGCTGCCATCGTCCCGCACGCGTGTCGCGGCGGCGAGCGTTTGATAGTGCTGTCGCATCCGCCGCTTGATGCCCCGATCCGGCAGGTACAGCCGCCGAATCGACTCGGCAAACTTGTCCCACGGTCCACGCGGGCCGGGGTTCATTTCACCGACCGACGCCATGCCGAGGATTTGAAGGGTCCCCGGTGCGGTCATGACGTCGTCGACGAAACTGGTGGCCCATTCTCCTTCGGCCAGCACCATTTCATCGAAGGACGGAAAGCTGGCTTCCAGTTCTTCCAGCGCGCCGGCCGCCTGCGCGATCGCGTCGGCCGGCACGCTTTCGTCGTTTGCGAATTGCAAAAGGTTGCGCTCGGCAAGTCCGGCCACGGCATAGCCCACGAGGCCCTCGATCAGCGTCTTGCCATTGCCGACCTGATGGGCCATTCGCTGCGTTGCAACCAGGTGACCGATGGCGGCATCGGCATCGCCGCCCGCCTTCAACCGTGCGGCATCGGCCGCCAGCATCCGCGCCATCTGGCGATGGTGAGCCAGCGTCGGCAATAGGGCCGCCAGCAGGACATCGGAATCCCCCCTGAAAAACGGCATGTAATATTCCGGCATGTCCGCGGCGCGCAGCGCCAGATCGATGGCAGTACGATTGCTGTCCAGCCATTCGGCCAGCCGCGCGCCGGCCTCGCCATCCGGCCACTCACCATCCACGGCGCGGTCGAAATCAGCCTGCAAATCGGGCGGAAGATCGACGGCGGCATTGAACGCCTCGATATACACCCAGGCGGCGTTCTCCTCCGGCGCAATCTCCGGGGGCGCCAGGCCGCGCTCGGACAGCTTTTCACGCGGATAAACGGTGAAAGTCTGGCCCCGGAGCTGAATCGTCGCGGGTTCCGGCATCGCGGCGCCCGGCGGACCCATGAGACCGATGAACGCGAAAATATGGCGGTATGCAGCCAAGTCCCATGCACCTCCTCACATTAGAAACGCCCTCGAGCGCGCGGTGTTAGCCTCCTGCCCGCAGAAGACGGGAGCCGCCGCAGGCCGGTCCCGGCCCGGTTTCTCCTGATTTCTGGGCCATGTGCCCGGCCCGCGCGAGGTTTACCGGCGAATTGACTTTTCAAACGCATGCCGGCCGACGTAAAATATGGCCGAGCGGTCGGTTCCAGCCGGCGCCGTTCGGCGATCCTTCTTCCGAGGGCCCTCGATCATGCAAAAGCGATCCATCCGAATCCTGTTGGCGGCTTCACTGGTCCTGAGCCTGTGCGGCGTCTCATTCGTGCTGCCGGTCCGCGCGGATGACGACAAGAAGTCTTCCACGAAAAAGAACTCGAAAAAGCCCTCCAAAAAATCGCGCGCCAAGGTCGACATGAGCGACGTTCCGCGCAGCAAGAAGGAGGAAAAGCAGATCCGCCGCGCCCTGGGCGAAAACTTCAAGATGAAGCACACGATGCATTACACGATTTATTACGACACCAGCGAGGAGGACGTGGAGGCCTTTGCCGAAGCGATCGAGAAGACCTATCGTTCGTGCGCAAAGTACATGATTTCCGTCGGCGTCGAGCCGAAACCGCTCACCCGCAAGCTCCAGTCGCACTTCTTCAACGAATTCAACGACTACGCCAACTACTTCGAAAAGGTGGCCGGCGGACGGCCCAATCCCGGCATGCTCGGTGTCTTTGTCTGGAAGACGAACTACACCTATTTCTACAACTTCCGCAACACGCCGGGTTACAAGGCCAGCCGCGAGAATGCCGCCCACATGATCGAGCAACTCGCCGGCGACCTGCGCAATCCACAGGTGCCCTCCGGCCAGAAGAAGGCCATCCGGCGCAGGATCAAGGCGCTCAAGGCCTTCATGAACTTCACCAATACCTTTGGTGACGAGAAAACCGAGGCCACGCTTCAGCACGAAGTCTCCCACCAGGTGCTCTACAACCTGGGCTTCCACGCCCCGCAGCGAAATGCCGAATCCCGCGTCAATCCCCGGTGGTTCGTCGAGGGAATCGCATCCCTGTTCGAGCCGATCAGCGATGGCCGTGCCTCCAACTGGGGCCAGATGAACGCCGAACGCTTGCAGGAATTCCGGGCGGTGGCCGAGGCCGATCAACTCGCCCCGCTCAAGGAATTCATCGAGTCGGACAAGTGGTACCTGCGCCCGGATGCCGGCGGCCTCGCCTATCCCCAGGGATGGGCCCTCTGTTACTACCTCAGCCGCACCAACCGCAAGGGTTTCACCAAATTCGCCGAGCTTATTCGCGAGCGCGGCCACGACTTTGAAACCTCGGACGAAGTCGAGCTGGAGACATTTGAGAAGGCCTTCGGCAAGCTCGACAAGAATTTCGAAAAGCGCTGGCTGAACTGGATGAAAAAGGTGAACTGATCGGCGGCTGACCGTTATAGCCGCCGCATCGCCGGAGAATACACGGGCCCCGTGGCATAACGCCGCGGGGCCCTTCGCATTTCTGGCGGGTGCCCTCGCGCCGCCGTGTAGTCACCACGCGAACATTCCGACTATAGTAAGGACCGTGCGCCAGCCGGAACGCATTTCGAGCCGGCAAGCAAAACGCGCGGCGATGCTCGCCGCCACGCGGTCGGAGTTGTTCATGCGGCATTCTCGACGACATCCCCGTGTCACCGGTGCTCTCGTCGCATTGACGATGACTTCGCTGGTCGCCGGTTGCACCGGTGTCGGCGTGCCGGGCCTGGACCTTGGCCAGCCAGGCTCGATCGGGAGTTCGAGCGGCTCTGCCGCCATCTCCGCATCGGTCCTCGAGCAACTGTCCCTCGAACGAATCAACCGCGCTCGCCTGCGGCCGGCGGAGGAAGCGGCACTGTACGGCATTTCGCTGAACGAAGGCGTGCCCGGCCAAATCTCGTCAGCCCCGAAGCAGCCCGTTGCAATGAACGCCACGTTGCGAAACGTGGCCGCCGCGCACGCACAGGACATGCTCGATCGCGACTATTTCGAACACGACACGCCCGAAGGGCTGACGCCCTTCAACCGCATGACCGCCGGTGGATACCTGTTCTCGGCGGCAGGCGAAAATCTCGCCTGGCGCGGTTCGACCGGGCCGCTGGATGATGCCGCGACCGTCGAGCTGCAGCACGAAGAGCTGTTCGTGGACACCGGCGTGCCGGACCGCGGTCATCGCGTCACCATGCTCAACGCGCTGTTTCGCGAAGTGGGCGTGGCCGTCGTCGAGGGCAGCTACACCCGCAGTTCCGATGGCGTCGAGTTCACGCACTCCTACATGCAGGTGCAGGACTATGGCACGGAGCCCGGCAGCACTCCCTTCGTGCTCGGCGTCGTCTACAACGATGCCAACGGCAACGGGCGCTACGACGCCGGCGAAGGCGATGGCAACGTGAACGTTTCGCTGGGAATGGCAAGCGTACGAACGAATCCCGCCGGCGGTTACACCATCGAGGTTCCGAACGCCGGCACCTACGAACTGCGGTTTTCATCGGCGCATTCGACCACACTGATCGTGGCCGACGGCGATCCCAATCAGAAGGTGGATTTCGTCGATCGCAGCCGCATCGTCGTCAATCTCGGCCTGGGCCCGTTGAACTGAGGACGAGTCACGCCGCTCACTTGCGGGCAAGCTGCTTGCGCTGCGGCGCCGTCAGATCGGCCGAGAGCAGGCGTTCGTGGATCATGCCCGTGTTCGTATCGACATAGACGAGCGCCACGTCGCTCTTTCCGTTGTTCTTGCGGCCAAAGTCGATATCGACGCAGACGGCGCCGGTGGTGAAGTCTCCCCGCGTGCCCCGCGTCGGCTTGCCGCCGATCGCCTCGCCCACCTTCACCTTGAATTCGGCATCCTGCCATCCGCTGCGGCTCTTCTTATAGACCGTCACCGTCACTTCGCGCTTCGAGCGATCGTCCTTGGTGAGATAGAACAGCGTGTCGCTTTCGATGTGCACTTCCCGCGATTCGGGTGACCAGTCGCTGATGAGTGTCAGCCGGCGGGCATCATCAGGTTCGAGAAGCTCGCCCGAGGCGCCCACGAGGACGTTGTACACTTCGTATCGCATTCGATAGACGTAGGTGCGGCCGGGAACCGCCGTCAGATCGTGGGCCACGATCGGCATCATCCGTTCCGGCGCGCGGACCGGCTGCTTGGCCAGGCGCTTTCGCGCCTTGTTCAGCTTCTTGACGACGCTCTCGAGCAGATCGTTCGCCCGGGCGAGGTCCTTTTCCTTGGCGCCGGCGATGCCGGCGGCGGCCCGCGCCATGACCAGGGCGGCATCCAGATCGACCTGCGAAAATGGCGAGCGGCCGTCGAGGGCCTTCTCGGCCGTGGTGCGGAATTCCCGCAGGCGGCGATCCGGATCGTCGGAATCCGGCCGCGGGGGATCGGGATAGTACGGCACCGGCGGCGGAATGATGCGATCTCCGCTCTTCCGCTCCGGGAGCTGCACGTGCCGGAGCGCGGACTGGTGCTGATTGATCAGCGAAATGAAGGAAGACTGAAACGTGCCGGTTGTGGCGTCGATCATGCTCGACAGTGTCGGCATCTCGAACGGCAGGTACTCTTCCACGTCTTCCCAGCCCCGCCAGGGCTGCTCCACGTCCTTGCGCTGAAGGTGAACGCGAATGATCGGCAGCCGGGAGCCGGCAGGATATCGCTCCTTCGAGAAGTTGATCTCCTGTTCAAACAAATCCAGTTGAGCGGCGACCGAGACCCAGCTGCGGACGGATTCAACCGTTTCCGGCGCCGTGCGGCCGCCTTCCTCATACTTGTCGAGCGGCACCGTCTCCTTCAGCATGGCGAAGGTGCTGCGGCCGGCGCTGACCACCGGCACGAAGGGCGTCACCAGTTTGGCCAGATTGTGTCGATCCTCCGGCGCGACTTCCGTCACCGTGACCAACAGCGGCGAAAACGGCTGCGTCCGCGGCAGCGTCTCGGCGATGCCGGCGATGGCAGGCAGGCCGGGCGAGTCCGCCCCGAACCAGCGTGCCAGTGCGACGAGCGCTTCGTCCTTGTCGGGCTCTGGCCCCTTCGTGGGCGGCATCTTCTCCGACTTCACGGCGTTGGCCACGCGGTCGGCGGCGGCATCGAGCGAACGTACCAGTGCGCCGGCGTCCTCGTTGTTGACGGTGAACCGGCCGCTGAGAAAGGCGTACCAGACGCAGCCGACCAGTGCCAGCGCGGCGACGCCGATCACCACCTTTTCGATGTGTTCGTGTACGAATCCCGCGCTTTGCCTCGCCATTGCTGACTCAACTCCCCTGGCGGTTATTGACCAGAACGCCGGTCGCAACCGGTCCGCGTCGGACCGGGCAACCGGAACTTCCCGGGCCGGCGCTTGCCGGCTCGTGCCTGCTAGCCTCGACCCATCTCCCGCGTATCCTCGAATGCCCCCGGCTTCGACAGGATCGGCTTCAGCTGATCGTTGATCCACTCCTCGTAGACCTTGCGGAAGAAGTAACCTTCCAGATCAATGCGCACCTTGACGATCGGCGCATCGCCGTAAATGTAATCCTGCTGGAGCGGATTGGGCGTATCGGGGCGAATCGAGTCGTACTGGATGCGCGTGGGCGTGTAGAAATTCACCCGGCAGATCGAATCCAGCACGTCCATCACGGCCGATTCTTCCATGATCAGTTCGAGCTGGATGGGAACCACGAATTTGGTGCCGTCGTTCGACACCCGCGTGAACGAGTCGGCAAAGCCGTAAACGTTCGATCGGTTCATGCCGCCGCCGCGACCGAGCCATTCCTGAATCCGCAGCGTCTCCCAACGCTTGACCGGCATGTGGGCGACCCAGCAGTCGAATGGCCGCCCTTCCTTCTTGAGCTCCTCCGCCCGCGCTTCGTTGAGCCGCGACAGCGCCACGGCGAAGTCCTGCGCGATCCACAGCTGCATGTGCGCCTGCCAGATCTCGTCGTCCGTCGGGCTTTCGCTCTTCACCATCGGGTGCTTGGGGATCGTGCTCTCCGAGGCGTACATGTAAATCTGCCGGGCCACGATCTCGGCGGCCCGGGCGGTCGCATCCTGGGCGAGGCCCTCTTTCAGCGTCAACTGCTTGCCGGCGGCCGGCGTGCTCGGAGTCTGTTCGTCCTCAACTTTTCGAGAAGCATTCGGAAACCACGGATCGAAGACCTCGTCGTCGCCCTGGTTGCGGCCCCGCAGCAGCATGGCCTGTCGTTCAATCTCCTCGGGCGTCGCCCGATCCCGGGCCCGCATCCGCTGGAACAGCTTGGCGTGCTCGCGCTCGAAGACATCGCGAATGGTGAATCGGTCCGTCGCCGTCTGCGGCCTCGGCAGAATGCCATCGATCAGCGGCTTGCGCGGCTCGCCGGTGAAGGCGTTGATCTTCTGCTTGGACAGCGCCTCCTCCAGCGTGCGCGAGAAGGCCTGCTTGGCCACTTCGGCCCGCTGCCGCTTCTCCTCGATCATGGTCACGTTGGCGGCGCCGTTCGCCTCGGTCGTCACCTGTCGCCGCAGGTTCTCCAGCTGCTGAAGCTTTTCGTCGACGGCCGAACCGGCGATCGAGGCCCAGACGGCCCCACCCAGCGACAGCGCCGCCACCAGCCCCACCACCAGATAGAACATGTTTTTTCTGACGAATTCCATCGCGCGATCTCCAAACGGGCGCGTGTCATGCCTGCGTCACGGCCGCGGCGTTCCAGGCTTTGCCGGTGCGTTGGCGGCGTCGCCCTCGGGCTTAGGCTTGAATTCTTCGGGAATCAGGTCCCGCGGCGTGTTCTCCTGCCGGATGACGACTTCGAGAATGATCTCCCAGTCGCCCGTGATCGGCTCGCCGGTGAGCAGGTCCTTCTCGCGCATCTCGCGATTGATCCGCTCCTTCAGGTCTCGGAAGCTGGGGCTGCCGGCGCCGGTGCCGCCGCCCCTGGAGCCGCGGCCAGAATCGTCGCCGCCAAAGCCGCCGCTCATGCCGGGCAGTCTTCTGCCCCCGCTGCTATCGTCCCCCGGCGACGGTGCCCGGGGACCCCGCCGGCCGCCGGTTCCTCGCCCGCCGGGGCCCGCAGCATCGCTACCGCCATCCGACAGGCTGAAGTCCTGCGGCTTCTTGCTGATCGAACGCTTGCCGATGCTGGCCAGCCTGACCGACTCGACGAAGATGCCGCGATCCGGCTTGCGGCCGGCCTTTTCGATCGCCTGTTTCAGTTCGCTTTCGGCCCAGGAATTGGCCCCCTCGTGGCTGGTGATCAACCGCAAGCGGACGGCCCAGCCGGCCCGGCCATGCTTGGGCTGTTCCCCCGACCTGGCAAAGACCGCCGCCGGATTATCGGCGTACTGCATGTCGAACTGCTCGAGCCAGACTTCCTTGCGCTGCGGTCGCGGGCTGATGCGATTGTCGCGCACCATCCGCTCGTAGTCCTTCGCCGACTTGATCGCCAGCAGGTCCGGCTGCGAAACGGCCGCCACAGCCGAGTACACGATGTCGAGAATCGTGGGGACAAAAACATTGTTCTTTGGAAACTCGGCCAGCGCCTTTAGCAGGCCCGCGTCTGCCGGCGTCGTCGAGATGCTGTTGAACTCGCTCTTGAGCTTCTTGGCGGCGCCGGCCAGTTCCGCGGCCCGCATGACGACCGAGCTGGAATTGCCGCCGCTGGCAATCTTGCTCATTGCCGCATCCGCGTTCGGCGGCATGACCGGCATGGGCACATTTTCGAGTCCGCCCAGGGCATTATCGATTTGCGCCGAGGCCTGCGAATTGCCGAGCCAAATCGCGCCGGCGCCAAGTGCCAAGCACGCGGCAGCCGCAACAAACCACGGCCGCTTTCGCTGCCAGAGCAGGGTGCGGCGGACCTCGATCGGCAGCAGGCTCGACTCGACGGCCGCCATCTCCAGCCCCTGGAGGGCGAGGCCATAGCACACGCTCAGGCTCATCAGGTTCTCGCGAAAGACCGCCTGCTTGTCGATCGGGCCCTCGATGAGCCTCTTGAAGCCGCTGAGCTTGTCTACCTCGACCTGGAGATTCTGCTGGAGGAATTTCTGAAGGCCGGGCAGGTTGAAGGCATTGCCCATGCCGATGACGCGTGACACGTGGGCATCGCGGTGGGTCGACGTGTAATATCCGATCGATCGCTGCACCTCGGACACCAGGTCGGCAAACACCGGCCGCATCGCCTGAAAGATCTGCCGGGCATACTTGCTGGTCGCCGCGCTGCGCTTCAGCTTCTCCGCCTTTTTGAAGGGAATCTTGAAGGCCGACACCAGGGCTTCGGTAAACCGGTTGCCGCCGATGGGAATCGGCCGGCTCCAGATGCGGTTGCCCTCCATCACGATCAGGTCCGTGGCCAGGGCGCCCATGTCGAGCAGAACGATCGCCTCGCCGGCCGCCGGCGACACCTCGAAACGGGCCGCGTTGTAAGATGCCATCGGGCCGGTCTGCACGATGGCCGGCTCGATCCCCGCGTCGGTGAACTGAACGAGATAGCTGCGTATCAGCTCCTTGCGAATCGCAAAGATGCCGACTTCAAACTCCGGCGACTCGCCTTCGGTGAAGACCTGGTAGTCCCACACCACTTCGTCCATGTCGAAGGGAATCTGCTGGCTCGCCTCGTAATGCACCATGTCGGGAATCTTCTTCTTCTCGACGGGCGGCATCTTGGTGAAGCGGGTCAGCGTCTGCTGGCCGGGGACGGACACGATCACGCGGCAGTTCTTCAGATCGTTGCGCCCGGCAAAGTCGGAGACGGCCTTGCGGACCATTTCAGTCGCATCGGCCTCGGCCTGCGACAGGATCTGCTCGTGTTCGATGAGATCGAAGCCCAGCAGCTCTACCTTGTCGTCGCCCGCGGCCTGTAGCTTCAAAGCCTTGAGCGAGCACTGTCCGACATCGATGCCCCAGACCGGCTGTTTGGCTGCCATGGCTCACTCTCCCTGGGCTTGGCGGATGGCGATGACGCCCTGCACGCCGCCGACACCATTCCGCGCTATCCTCGCGCCGGCCAGAATCGCTTCACTCGCGGTAACGCGCCCCGGCTGCGAAGCATAACCTCTGCTCGCGCCCGATCACCAATCGGCAAGGATAATCTATTCGACTACGTCGTTGCAGCAGATCGGGGCGGGCGGCTCTTACAAGGCGGGAGGCGCGTCGGCGGCGCTGTGACGCCAGCGCAGTGCGCTTGCGCGCAAACGTCCTCAGTGTACCTGCAAAACTTTAGCCCCAACGCCCTTTTCAGTCAACCGCACGACATTCTTCTCGGACCGGCCGGCGCATCCGTCAGTTGCACACCGCCGCAGACTGGTTTTCCTGCACGGATGCCCCGCCATATTCCCGGCGCGGGCCGCGGTCGCTGTGACTGGCCTCGCCGATCTTCGGCCATTCCGCCATATTGCACGCCATGCCGCAACATCCGCCCCTTCTCGCCATGTCATTCGGTCCGCTCGACTGGGCCATCGTGGCAGCTTATCTGCTGCTCACGACCGTCGTGGGCGCACGCCTGGCCGGCAAACAGGCCACCATCCGCGACTTTTTCCTGGGTGGCCGGCGACTGCCGTGGTGGGCCATCTGCGGATCGATCGTCGCGACCGAGATCTCCGCGGCCACGTTCATCGGCGTTCCGGCGATCAGCTTCGCGGCCAGAGGCAATCTCACCTATCTGCAACTCGGCCTCGGCGCCATTCTCGCCCGGCTGCTCATCGGCGTCTTCTTCGTGCCACGCTACTACGCGGAGGAGATTTACAGCCCCTACGACTACATGGGCCTGCGGCTCGGCCCCCGCGTCAAGACCGTGACCACGCTGCTCTTCTTCGTCGGGGGCTGCCTGGGCCAGGGCGCACGTGTCTTCGTGACGGCATTCGTCCTGCGCGAAGTGGCCGGCTTCGACCTGAGAATCTGCATCTGGATTATCGGCGCCTTTGCCATCGGCTGGACGCTCCTCGGCGGCATCACCACCGTCATCTGGACCGACGTCATCCAGTTCGGCATCCTGCTGGTCGGGGCCGCGCTGACGCTGGCCTGGTCCGTCGGCGCCGTCGAAGGCGGCGTGGACGAAGTCGTGCGGATGGCACGAGAGGCCGGCAAGTTTCAATGGCTCGACACGCGCTTCGACCTGCAAACAGATCCCCCGCTGAACTACACGCTGTGGATCGGCCTGCTCGCCATGCCCTTCCTCAACCTGGCCGCCCTGGGCATCGACCAGGTGATGGCGCAGCGGATGTTCTGTTGTCGCACCCGGCAGCAGGCGTCCCTCGCCATCATCGCCAGCAGCCTTGGTCAGATCGTCGCCCTCATCATGCTGCTGGTGGGCATCGCCCTCTACGCATATTACCAGCATCATCCGCCAACCGCCGCACAGGCGGCCCTGCTGGCGGAAGACGGCACGCGCGTGCTGCCCATGTTCATCGTCGGTCAAATCCCGATCGGCGTGCGCGGCCTGATCGTCGCCGCCATCTTCGCGGCCGCGGTTTCATCGCTCGACTCGGCCCTCGCGGCCCTCGCACAGACGACGGTCAGCGGCTTTCGCAACGCCGCCGCCGGCGCAATTAATCGGCTGACCGGCAGCCGGCGCGCCATCGGCGACATTGCTCTGTCAAAAATCCTGGTGGTGTTCTGGGGCATCGTGCTCTGCGGCGTGGCCACGCTGTGCATTCCCGTCCGCGACGAGTACCAGAACGTCATCGACCTCGTCCTCGGCCTCGTCGCCTACACCTACGGGCCGCTGCTGGGCGTGTTCCTGCTGGCATTCCTGCCGCTGCGGCGCGATGACGCGGGCCTGTTGTGGGCGGTGCTGCTGGCGATGCTGTCGGTCTTCGCGCTCACGGTCCGCGGCCGGCCCATATCCGAGCTGGGTCCATTCTCGACTACCGTATTGAATGTCCCCTGGTCGTCCTGCCTCGTCTGGCTGTGCGTTGCCATCCTGATCGGCCTCGCCTTCGTCCGCTTCCGCGAGGACGCCCGCCGGGTCGGCGCCATCGCAGTGACACTGATGGCCATCCTCTTCGTCGAGCGAACGGGCCACCCCCATGGCATTGACGTACACCTGTCGCCGTTCTGGGGTTATCCCCTGGGGACGCTGATCACGCTGTTCGTGGCGTGGGCGCTGGGTAATCCTGCTCGCAGGCCCCTTCGTGTAACCGAACATCCGAGAGCTTGAGCCTTGCGGGCAAATTCCTTCACACCGTGCATACTGGCACGTACACGGCGGTTCGCGCCGCGAAGCCCGCCCCGGTTGAACAGCGGTTTTTTCTTGTTTTCCGAAACGACAGGCAGAATGATGCGGCCGCCCGCCGCCTGCGCTTCAATCTGAAGGCTCTCCGCCCTTGCGTCGGCGTGGGGTCCACCGTGCCGGGCGGGCAGATTCCGTTTGGTCGAGGGAACGCGATGTGCTATCATGATCTCAGCATGCTTCAGTTGAACGCACATTTCGACGGCAAGGTGATCGTGCCGGATGAGCCCCTGGCGCTGGCGCCCAATCAGCGCGTGCGCATTCAGATCGAACCGATTGAGGCGGAACCCACCGACGGCTCGGACGTGCCCAAGCGCGCCTTTGGACAGCAGAAAGGCGCCGTGCTCCATGTATCTCCGGATTTCGACGAGCATCTCGGCGACGACTTCTGGGGCTTCACTGACGACCAATTCAAATGAAGCTGCTGGTCGACACCCACGTCTTTCTCTGGCTTGTTCAACAGGAGCCGATCCCACGGCGTGTGCTTGCCCAGCTTGAAGATCTTTCCAACGAGCTGTTTGTCAGCGTTGTCACACCGTGGGAGATGCAACTCAAGATTGGCATCGGAAAACTCACCCTCGGCAGATCGGTCCAGTCCGTCGTGGAAACTCAAATAAGGTGCAGTGCGATGGCGCTGCTGCCAATCACGCTCAACCACATTGACGCTTTGTCGCGTCTGCCCGACCACCATCGCGACCCGTTCGACCGCCTTCTCGTCGCCCAGGCAATTCACGAAGGGATGACACTCGTCAGTTCAGATCGGACGATAGCGAAATACGCCGCGCCGACGCTTTGGGAATAAGTACTTGCAGCAATATCCCCACCGAGCCGCTTCATACAACGATGCAGTCGATGCTGACGCGATCGCTTTCCCGCCGGGGCGGACCGCGTAGCCCGCCCCGGTTGTACAGCAGTCACTCCTGGTGTTCCCAATCGACGTGCAGGGGAATGCGGCCGCCCGACGGCACGGCTTGATCTCAAGGCTGAACCAAGACAAAGGCCGTTTGCACATTCATGCAAACGGCCTGCATAATCAGAAAACAGTGTGTCCCGCGGCCGGCGATCAGCCCTCGCTGCCCATGGCCGTCTGATCGGGAATCGGCTCTCGGCTGCTGACCAGGAAGATCTCAACGCGGCGATTCGCCTCGCTCCCACCCCGGGCGGGATTCGGCACGCGCGGCCGCCATTCGCCATAGCCCATCACGCCCAGCCGCGTCTCGTTCACACCGCTGCGGGCCAGCACATTCATCACCGAAATCGCCCGGTGGACCGACAGGTGCCAGTTGGAGGGGTGCTTCTTGGCCGTCACCGGGCCGATGCGAAGATTGTCGGTATGGCCGACGATGACGACTTCAAACTGGCTGGCCGCCGCACTCTTGCAGATGTCGGCGAAACGCGCCAGCGACTCCATTACCCGCGACTGCACTTCGTCGCTGCCGATGGCGAATGTCAGATCGCTCTTCCAGCGCACAGCCCCGCGCTGCGGGTCATACTCGACCGCGTCGGGATACTGGGCCGCGAACTCCTTGATCGCCTTGTCCAGCTCGGGCGGCAGCTTGACTTCCACCACCTGGATATCGCCGGGGCGATCGCCCATGCCTTCGATCTGCGCCATCAGGCGGCCGTTAAGATCGGAAAGCCGGTCGCGCTCGGCCTTCAGCGTTTCGGCCAGCGCCTGCGCCGTGTCGAGCTGTCCGCGAAGGCTTTCGCGCTCCGATTCCAATGACAGCACGCGATTGCGCTCATCGGCCAGATCGCGCTCGAGCGTCTCGGCGCGCTCCGTCGCCTTCCGACGGGCGAACTTTTCTCGAAGATATTCGTCCTGGGAAACGCAGCCGCTGCCGGCGCCTGCCAGCAGAACCGTGCCGGTGATCATCGCCCACATCCGTATGGTGCTCATCTTTGAAGCCTCCGTGTTTCAATCAGAATTGTCGATGATGATTCGCGATCCCTCGCACACTTGCGCGGCCGCGTCGAACGCAGATTATGCGCAAGCGCGCCTGCAAACTCAACGCAAATTCAAGAATTTAAGCATGCTCGTCGCCGAACCTCGCTGCGCGCCATTGACATTACGCTGGCGCCGACCTGTGAGTTCTTGACGGTGCAAGCCAATTCACAGTCGAAGCCGCGCCGCGGCCATGCTCAACACTTCCCGGCGGCCTGCCGCCCGCCGACCGGAAACCACCACGTGTTCAGCCGGTACCGCCGGTATGCTTCGCCGAAGGAATCTTCCAGCACCCGCTCCTCTACCCGTGCCCGATAGAGTTGCATCGCGACGAAGCAGGCATAGAAGGCCCACCAGATCCAGTGCCCCTGCGCAATCACCAGCCAGACGCCGGCCTGCGCCACCATCTGCCCCAGGTACACCGGATGTCGAATGAACCGGTACGGCCCGGTCGTCTTCAACTCACGCGCTTCGGCCGTAATGCTCACGCTGCGGAAAAGTACGGCATAGCTCCACACGTCCAGCGCATTCCCGGCCGCCACCATGGCAAATCCGAGCAGAAAGGCCCCCAGCCCCAGCGACCGGTCCAGCATCATCCGATCGAGCAAAGTAGCCCGCGGGGAGCCAGCCATCTCCAGTACGAAGTGAATCGCGAACGGCAGGAAGGGCCAGAATGCCCCGACCAGTGGAATCCAGATTTCGCCGGGCCGGCTGGAACGCCGCCGCGCCGGCGCGCGAAAGACAAACGCCAGTGCAATCAGCAGAAACGTGATATCGACCAGCACCCTGGCCCACGGCAGGTACAGCACGTTGTCCGACAGCAGCGGCGCCAGCGCCGACTGCTCGGCACTTCGCTTGGAAAACTGCCAGTAATATCCGGCACTCCAGAAGCCTTTCTCAAAATAGACCCGCGCCCGCCAGGCCAGCAGCCCGAAAAAGAACGTGCCGCCCGCGACGCGAAACACCCACTCGGGCGTGCGCAGCCACAGGCGCACCGGCCAGGAACCACCCTTCGGGTCCGTTGATACGCTCGCGTTCGAAACCGCTAGAATCGGTTCCGATGCCGTATGCGCGTGCACCCTCTCCATGCCGGTTGGTGAATCTGGCTGCCCTGAGTCAGTCATGTCTGGTCCATCATATCCGATTCGCTTTGGCGGTCTTCGGCGGATTGGCAATCTGAGAGTTCACGCTTCACCGGACAGACGATACAATACGCCCGCATGTCGGCGTTGCGACGCTCGTTTTAACGTGTTGACTTTTCGACGATTGAAACATGCCCCACACCCTTGCCTCTCTCGCCGAATTCCTCGCCGGCCACGGCATGGCGTGCACCGTCGATGGCAACGCGGACTTCGCCGTTGCCGGCGTGGCCACCCTCGAGCAGGCCGGTCCCGATCAGATCAGCTTCCTCTCCAATCCCAAGTATGAATCGCTGCTCGGCACGACGCGGGCCGGCGCCGTCATCGTCTCGCCCGCCCAAACTGCGCCGGCCGGCATGAACCTGCTGCGCACCGCCGATCCCTACGCCGCCCTCACCGGCGTCATGATCCGCGTCCACGGCTATCGCCGCCACGAACCCATCGGCATACACGAGCGTGCCAGCGTCGACCCCACCGCCCGCATCGACGAGAACCCATCCATCCATCACGACGTCACCGTGGGGCCGGATGTCATCCTCGGCAAAAACGTCGTCCTTTACCCCGGTGTGTTCATCTCGCGAGGCTGCCGGATCGGCGACGACTGCGTCCTGTTTCCCAACGTCGTCGTGTACGAAGGCTCCATCCTCGGAAACCGCGTCACCATCCATGCCAACTGCACCATCGGCGAAGACGGCCTGGGCTACGCCATGTTCGGCGGCCGCTGGATCAAGATTCCCCAGATCGGCGTGGCCCGCATCGGCGATGATGTCGAGATCGGCGCCAACTGCACCATCGACCGCGCCACGCTCGGCGAGACGATCGTCGGCAGCGGCACCAAGTTCAGCAACCTCGTCAACATCGGCCACGGCTGCCGGATCGGCTCGCATTGCATGTTTGTCGGCCACGTCGGCCTGGCCGGCAGCGTCACCGTCGGCGACTACGTCAAGATGGGCGGCAAGGTGGGCGTGGCCGGACACATCAGCATCGGAGACCGGGCCGAACTGGCCGCCATGGCCGGCGTGATGAGCGACGTCCCGGAGGACGCCCGCTGGGGCGGCGCCCCCGCCGGCAACCTCAAGGACAAGATGCGCATGTTCGCCTACATGGAGCGCCTGCCTGACATGGCAAAACAGCTCAAGGAGCTTCAGGCCCGCCTGGATAAGATTTCCCCTCAGTAGGCCGCCTGTCGCCGAACGCGAACCAGCATCGCTCTACCTTTATCTCTCATGCCGCGGCCGCCATGCTCGCTCGGAGACCTGTCGCGCCGCATCGCGCACTCGCAAATAAACGAAAACGGCTCGCCGGCGGGCTGCGCCGGAGAGCCGTTTCATGGTCAAATCGCAAAAAAAGCAAATCGTTCAGTTCACGCCGCCGGTTCCGCCCGAACCGGTACCCGTGCCGGTGCCGCCGGTCACCGTGCCGCCAAACAGCGACTGCACGATGGCATCCAGCGTCTCTTCCACATTGTTCTCGTCGATGCCGGTGTCGGCGCCCTCAAACGCGGCGGCAAGTTCGTCCAGGCCCTGAATGGCATTGGGATCGTCCGCCACCTGCTGCTTGAGTCGTTCAAAATCCTCGAAGCTGTTGATGTTGTTCGCCTTGAAGAAGGATACCAGCGCCGCCGCCTGTGGCTGCGTCAGTGGCGTCGGCGTGAAGCCGGGATTCTGCGAGGCGATCACGCCCAGCACCGCCTCGTTCAGGATCTGAATCTCCGCCGGCGTCAGCTGCGAGATCTGCCCGCCCAGAAGCTTGGCCGTCGCCGACAGAATGTTGTCGCCGAAACATCCGGTCACGCTCACGGACAGCCCGCAAGCAAACAGCGCGCACACCTTCCTGCTCTTCAGTGTCATCTCGACCTCCCTGGGCGTGAGCCCCCCTCAGAAACACACTCACGCGAGGCGGTCGATGCATCGGTGTCCGCCTCACGGCACGTCAAAATTCAGCAGAAACTCGACGAGGCGATCGCCCGATTCATCCGCCGGCGCCCCGATCGTGTCGCGGATCGCCTGACGCTTCTCGTCGTCCGTCAGGCGGGGATCGTTCTGGATCGACTCCAGCTCGGCGAGCGAGAGCTCTTCCAGATCGGGAAGCGGCGCGGCGAGACGCTCCATCCCGCACGCCGATAGCATCGACACGATCAGCAACAGGCACAAGCAAAAACTGCAACCGGAGAAGAAGATGCGAGTACGCGACATGGCCAGGGTCCTGAAAAGGTGGCGAGGGGCATTCATTGTAGCATCGGCCCGGCCGGTGGAGGGCCTTGAACCACGATGCATGGCGGCACGCCGCCGCCGCACCGCCCGCCTCGCGTTTTTAAGCCGGCGCAGCGCACCCTATAATCGGCACAATGCATGGCCGACCCAGCCACGGCAGGTCAGGATCGAGGATATGACCATCGCACCCAGCACTTCATCTGCCGGCATTTTACGCCGCCCGCGAAACGGCGTACCGCGGCCCGGCCGGATTTGCCAGTTGGTCCTTCTGCCGTTGCTGATGCTCGCGCCGGCCACGGCGCAGCCCGACACAACCTCCAAACCCTCCGGCGACAAAGGAGTACCGCCCGCCGCCGAACCCGCAGATCCGGATTCGCCGGGTGTCAGCCGCCCCTGCCCGGTTGATGAACGGTTGTTCGGCCACGAGCAGCCCGCCCTGCGCATCACCGCCCTGCTGGATGCGGCTCGCTGCGCCCTGACGATCGAGGCCGCTCCGGCGGTGTCAGCACTATTGCATCAGGAGGCGGTCGAACCTGCAAAAATACCAGCGTTGGATCGTGCACGTTCGCTGCTCAAGCGCGCGAATGCGGAGCTGGCGTCGCTGCCGGGCACGGCAAGGACCGCGCCGGATTCGCCTGCCGCAACCGATGACGACCACGAACGGCCCAACGACACCGGCGTCCCGGCAGGAGAACGCCGCCCTTGGCAGGCGCGGCTCGAAATGCTCACGGCGTTCCTCGAAGGTTTCGCCGCCCTCGCAGAGCACGACGGCTCGGAGGAGTCGCGCGCCCGCCTGATCGACGCCGCCATCGGCCTGTCGCTGTACCTCGATGACTCGACGCCGGGCATCGCATCATCGGCACGCCTCTGGAAGGCCATGCTCTATCGCCGCGCCGGCATGCCCGATCGGGCCCTCCAGCTTCTGCCTTTGAATTCCGAACCGGCCCATCCGCGTCGAATCGAGTTCATCCTCCGGTTGGAACGCTGCCGCGCACTCGCAGACGACAAGCAGTTTGTCGGCGCGATCGCCCTTGCGACCAGGCTCGCCGGCCGTGCCGAATCGTGGTTCGCCGGCGACACGCTCGATGCGCGCCGCGGGGCGGCGGAAGATGTCCGCCGGCTCCGCGCAGACCTGTACCGTCGCTGGGCCGGACAATTGCGCACCGAGGGAGCGAACGATCGCGCCGTGGAGGCCGATGCCACCGCCCAACGCATCCTGCCGCCCGGCGATGCCTCCTCCGCCCGTCTTGTGCTGGACTCGTTAATTGCCGACGTGAAGCCGCTTGGCCAACACGCAAGAAAGTCGCCGCCTGCCGACACCCAGCCTACGTCCGCACCACAACCGTGAAAGAGCGGATTGCAGCGCAATCGCAGCGGCTCTCTGATGGCGCCGCACCATCGTGCAACGCCCTCGCCGTGCACTTGTCACGGCACCAGGTCGATGATCTCCACCGACGCACTGACCGACAGCGGATCGAACGTCAGGATCAGCGCCTCGCCGCACACGAAATCATCGGGATTGAAGAAGATAATGCCCGATAGGTCGAACGAATCGACGATGAAGCCGGTAAACGGATCGATATCTTCCTCAAGCAGCAGCTCCACATCCAGCAGGCATGGATACTCCAAGAGCAGCGTTTCGCCGTCGTAGACGAAGATCGACTGGAATTCGCCGTCCACCAGGTACTCGACGTAAATTTCGAAGCCCGTCAGGTTCTCAAAGCCAAGCAGCGTCAGGTCCGGCAGCAGATCGAAGTGGATGTCCGTCGCCGGATCGCCGATGATCGTGACGCTGTTATCGATGATGATGGTGTCGCCCTGATCGACGAGCACCGGCGGCAGATCGTTATCGCTGACGCTGATCTGTATGTCGCCCACCGCGTCGAGCAGCTCCTCGATCACGTCGTCGAGATCGTCAATCTGGCAGCCCGTAAAGCAGAACAGCGAACAACAGATCGTGACGGCCAATGTGCGAAAGCGCATGGTGCCCTCCTTCGTGCGCGAGAAAATGCGTAAGTGTCATCGATTCGCCACTTGCGGCGACTGAGAACCTGCTGCCGGCGAATTGTAGCACGATGACAGAACAACGACAGTGCCCGGCACGCGCGCAAACCAGCGAAAAGCCTGCGGAGTATCGAAGCCCGCCTCGCGCTTACCGCCCGGCCGGCGCCAATGCCTCCTGCCGGGACTGCTTCCTTCTTCCCGGCTGGTAGCGCGCCGGCCGTTCTTTCAGGCGATTCACGCGGAATTCATCCAGCTTGGCGCCTTCAAAGGCGGCGGCCCACACCCCCGCCAGCGCGCTTCCGCCAGCCAGCAGTCGTTCTTCAATAAAACACTTGCCGTCCGCCTTGCTGAGTCCGCCGCTCTTCTCCAGCCGATACAGCGGCTCGACGCGCGCGAACGTCTCCTCCAGGTATCGCGAGATATCCTGCCAGTATTCCTGCGTCGAAATCCTGCGGGCCGGCAGGACGCGAATCTTCAGATCGTCGTAGTTGATCGCGTGCAACGAAATCACGCCGCCATCGATGTGGGCGTGAAAACCGCGATCAGTCGTGTAGCCATTGGGATTGTCCCCCACCCAGCCGTGATGGTGCTTCGTCAGGTGCAGCGGCTGCGCGCCATCGCCCACGAAATGGCTGATCAGCCCCATGTGGAACACGACGGCCTCGCGGGCGTGGGCGATCATCTCGTCGCTGACCTTGTCGCGATGCGCCTCGTACGTCTTCAATTGCGTCCAGCTCGCTGCAAGCTTCCACTGGAGTTCCGCGATGGCATAGGGCAGCAGCCCGGGCGACTGTGCCGTGTAGTCCTTGTCACGCTCGGGATTGCGTCGCGGGAACCTCTCCGGTTCCGCCGCCCGCCGTGCCGCCATCCAGTCAGTAAACTCGGTCCGCAACAGCGGCAGCCTCTCGAGCGTCAACCCGTACTGCGCCAGTTCCTCGCAGTCGAAATAGTGATCCGGACCGTTGATGTGATCCAAATGCACGTTCTGCTGCCCGCGCCATCGATCGGGCTCCGACGAAAGATACACCAGCCGCGATCGCACCTCGGGCGATCTCAACCAGTCCGGCATGCTGGCGGGCAGCGCATCGACGGCGAGATGAGTGATGATGGCGTGCCCGTCTTCGTCCCAGGCCCGGGCTGCATCGCCAGATCGGGCGACAATCAGGCAGGCCAACAGAATGACCACTCGCTGCCGGTATGCGACGTGTGATTTCCCCATCTGGTCGGCTCCACCGCGGCCGACCTGCCAGCCCCGTTTCCGATGCAAACCGTTCATCGGCCGGGTCGCAGTCCTGCCGCGAATGGTCAGTTTACGCGCACGCCGGACCGGTCGATATGCCGGAGCCCCCGGCCGCCCCGCCGTTTTACGACCATCGGGAGCCGCCCCTGTGCCCATATTCGTCCCGGCGTCCCAGAATGTGCCTGGAAAGCCGGCAAAAGGCGTGACGATTCACGGCCCTCGATCAGGCAGAAGGTTGAGTCCTGGCGTCGAACGTGGGATAATCTGGAGGAACAACGCCCGCCTCGTGTCGCCGCCGGCATCCGCCCGCCGGGCCCCTGCAATCGCCTGCCCGCCAAGTGTTTATCGCGGCAAATTGACACGATCGGTCGGAACATTAGCATAGTAGGGTTCTGCTGCTGACGCAGACGCGCCGCACGTGGCCGCGCGCTTTGCCACGCATCGGAACCGCGAGAGGTTTCGCGATCATGAAAACCGGTACTGCCATTCTCGCGCTTGCCCTGACTGCCGCCGCCGCGCCATGGAGCGCCCGCGCCGTCGCCACGCCGGAGCCCAGCCCCGCCCCCGTCTCGTGGGAGCTCTCGCTCGATCCCACCTTGCCGCAGCGCATCACTGTGGATGCCGGCAATGGCCCGCGCACCTACTGGTACTTCCTCTACACCGTCGTCAACAACACCGGTAACGACGTGGACTTTCATCCCGAAATCGTCCGCACCGAGGAAATCGCCACCGAGCTGCCCGCCGAACAGGCCCTCGCCCTGCCCGATCAGGCCCCGCGTATCACCGTCACGCCCGCCATCGTCGGCCTCCATGCAAGTATCTACGACGCCATTGCCACGCGCCATGCCCGGACGCACCCCTTCCTGGTGCGACCGGTCGACGCCATCACTCGACTCAAGCAGGGCAAGGACAACGCCCTGACCAGCGTCGCGGTCTTTCCGGAGATGGATATCAAAGTCAGCAGATTCACGATCTACTTCGGCGGCCTCTCGGGCGAGCAGATGATCAAGCCCAATCCCGCCTATGATCCCGCCCGCGACGCTGCCGCCGGCGAGGACGAGAATCCGCGCGTGTTCGTCCTCCGCAAGACGCTCATGATTCCGTACACCCTGCCGGGCGACATCAATACGCGCCGCTCGGCCGCGCCCCAGCTCGGCCGCATGGACTGGGTCATGCGCTAAAGCACACAGGTAAACAGCCACGGGTCGTTCGATGCGGCTCGTGCAGGACACAAGAGGTTTGCAACATGGCACATAAAAAGGGACAAGGCTCCACCCGCAACGGTCGCGACAGCAACCCGAAGTATCTCGGCGTGAAGCGCTACGCGGGCGAAACCGTCACCACCGGCACCATCCTGGTCCGCCAGAATGGCACGCCCATCAAGCCCGGCATGTACGTCGGCCGCGGCCGCGACGACACCTTGTTCGCACTGCGCGACGGCAAGGTCGTGTTCCGCAGCGGCAAGGTCAGCATCGAGCCCGTTGCCGCTTCGAACTGACCCGTTCATCGCCGGTCGCCATTCTTCACCGGCGCGAGGCAATCACACGGCGCGACAGCTTCACGCTTCGCGCCTTTTTTATGTCCACTTATGGATCGGTCGCGATGCCGGCCCGTCCGGGCATCGAACATTCGCCTGACGTTGTCGTCCCGTTGTCTGACCACAGAACCGCGACTGTTCGACTTGTTGATTCACCGGCCATCAACCATTCGACGCCTTGACGATTGACTGTTCTGATTTCGATTCTCGACTTTCGCTTTTTGACGTTTTCTTTCGACCCTCGATTTTCGATTTTCGATTTTCGATTTTTTTTATGCAGTTTATTGATCAAGCCGAAATTTGCGTTCGCTCGGGGCGGGGCGGCGATGGCTGTGTCAGCTTTCGCCGCGAAAAGTACGTCCCCAAGGGCGGACCCGACGGCGGCGACGGCGGCGATGGCGGCAGCATCATCATCGCCGTCGATCCGCAGCTCAGCACCCTCGTCGACCTGACCGGCCATCAATACTGGCATGCCGAGAACGGCCAGCCCGGCCAGGGAAAGAACCGCACCGGCAAGAAGGGCGCCGACACCATCATTCGCGTTCCCGCCGGCACGCTGGTCTACGACCGCGCAACCGACGCGCTGCTGCGCGACCTGGTCGCCGAGGGCGATCGCGTGCGCGTGGCCCGCGGCGGCGCCGGCGGTCGCGGCAATACGCGATTCGCCTCGCCAACGCACCAGGCCCCCCGCCACTTCGAGCCGGGCGGTGAGGCCGAAGAACGCTGGCTCCGCCTCGAGCTGAAGCTGATCGCCGATGTCGGTGTCATCGGCATGCCCAACGCGGGAAAGAGCACGCTCCTCTCGCGCGTCTCCAAGGCCCGGCCCAAGATCGCCGATTATCCCTTCACGACGCTGGTACCCAATCTCGGCATCGTCGCCCTCTCCGGCTATCGCCGATTTGTCATGGCCGACGTGCCGGGGCTCATCGAAGGCGCCCATCAGGGCGTGGGGCTGGGCGACGCCTTTCTCCGCCACATCGAGCGGACGCGCGTCGTCCTGCACCTGGTCGATCTCTTCCCCGTCGAGGGTCAGCCCTCGCCCATCGACGCCTATCGCATCATCCGTACCGAATTGGCCGCCTACAGTCCCACGCTCGCCGCCAAGCCCGAGTTGATCGTCGCCAACAAGCTCGATCTCTCGCCGGACGAGGAGCCGCCGGAGTTGATCGCCTTCCGCAATGAATTGGGCGCCGACGTCTTGGCCGTCTCCGGCGTCAGCGGCCGGGGCCTCGAGGCCTTGTGCAATCGCCTCTGGGACATGCTCGAAGACGCACGACTCAGCGGCGACGACGCCTCTTCCGATCAACAGTAGTCCCCTGGAAACACTGCGAATCGGCCCCATTCCCGCCCGGCCGCCAGGGCCGTCTGCTTTTCTTCAACCGCGTCGCACATGCCGACCGATAGTACGATTGGAGCCGGGGCGCGGCGCGGGAGGGATACCGCGCAGGAAGCGGAGCGCGAAACATGAACGACTCGCCGGATCATCGGGCATGCCCGTATTTTCAGGGGAATGACGAACGCTGTGCGAGACGATTCAACCTGCAACACCTCTCAGACGTTTTCGGGCAATGCCTCGACGACTACGCCTGCTGCCCGGTTTACCACCAGCTACGCATTGAATGCGGCCACACGGATACCCCCGCCGATCTCGTCATTGCGGCCTGAGCCCATCGCTGCGACCACCCGGCCCGATGCCGCCCTCCGCCATGCCGACTGGCCGCGGCTGCTCGCGCGCTTCACCGACTATCTCGAATCCGAGTGCGGCCTGGCACAGAACACGGTCGAAGCCTACCGCCGCGATCTGCGCGAGTTCACCGGGCTCCTGGTCGATCGCGACGTCTGCTCGACCGACCGGCTCAACATCGAGCTGGTGCAGTCGTTCATGGTCCGGCTGACGCAGCGCGGTCTGGCCCTCTCCTCCATTGCGCGCCATCTCGTCTCGGTCCGCATGTTTCTCCGGTTTCTCAACGTCATCGGCGAACTGAAGCACGATCTCTGTGCCGAGATCGAAACGCCGCGCAAGTGGCATCGACTGCCCGACACGCTGCACCGCCGCCAGGTCGAGGCCCTGCTTTCCGCCCCGCAGCCCGGCGAGCCCTTCTTCGCCCGCGATCGCGCCATCCTCGAATTACTCTATGCCACGGGCCTGCGCGTCTCGGAACTGGCCTTCCTGCGCGTCGGCGATCTGAACCTCGACGTCGGCTATCTCCGCTGCCTTGGAAAGGGCGGCCGCGAACGCGTCGTGCCCATCGGCTCCAAGGCCATCGAAGCCCTGCGCCTCTACCTGGCCGGCCTCCGCGAAGTCCTCACCGGCGGCGCCCGCGAGCACGATCGCCTCTTCCTCTCGCGAACCGGCAAGGGCATGGATCGCACCAACATCTGGCGCCTCGTCAATCGATATGCCCTGGCCGCCGGCATTCCCGGCCCCATCGGCCCACACACCCTGCGACACTGCTTTGCCACGCATCTGCTCGAGGGCGGCGCCGACCTCCGCATCCTCCAGGAACTGCTCGGTCACGCCAATGTCGCCACCACGCAGATCTACACCCACGTCGATTCCACCCGCCTGAAGAACATCCACTCCCGCTTCCACCCCCGGCAGTGATCGACAGTGCCGTCATTGAGCCACCGCCGCGGCGCCGGCGTCCTGCGCTTCTCGCGCTTCGATCACATCCCGCACGTACAACTCCCGGACGAGCACCATCAAGACCGCCGCCAGCGGCGTGGCCACCGCCAGGCCCAGGATGCCGGAAAAATATCCCAGCACTGCCTGCCCACTCAGCGTCAGCACCGGCGGTATCTTGAGATTCCGCTTGTCGATCAGCGGCGTCAGCACGTAGCTCTCGACGAGTTGCACGCCGACGTAAAATGCGATTACCCCGAGCGCAATCACCGGCCCCTGCCGCAGCGCCAGTATCGTCGGCGGTATCAGCGCCAGCACCGGCCCGATGTTCGGGATGAACGTGAGTACTGCCGCCAGCAGCCCCAGCGGAACCGGCATCGGAATTCCCAGCAGCCACAGCCCCAGCGTCGTTAATACACCGATTACCAGCATGCAGACGATGCGGCCGATGAGCCACCACCACATCGTATCTTCCACCGCGAACAGCGCCTCCCGCGCGCGATCGCGGCGCGGCGCCGGCACCAGCGCAAGAATGCCGCGTTCGTACAGGCGCGGCTCCGCCGCAAAGTAGATCCCAATAAAAAGGATCAGCACCGCCCCCGTCAGCGCCCCGACCGCCGTGGAAAAGATGCCGCCGATGGCCGACATCACGCTGAAATCCGATCCCAGCCATTGCGAAAGCTTCTGCGGCGCCGTCGTCAACTTGTTGATATACTCGTTCTCCTTCACCTCCTCGACCACCACCTCGCGTGCCGCCATGAGTTCATCGCCCAGTTGCGAAAACTGATCGCTGATCTGCGGCACCAGGTATACCGTCGTGCCGGCAACGAGCGCGGTCAGAAGAACGAGTACCGCCGTCAGTGTCACCCAGTAAGGCAGCGCGGTACGATAGGCGATGGCGTGGGCCAGCCCCCGCAGAAAGCAGCCGAACAGCAGGCCGGCAAAGAGCAGAAACAGGATGTCCGTCGCGTAAATCACGACCAGGACGACGAGCAGCCCGAGCAGAGCCACGCCGGCGACCAGCAGCACGCGCCGCGCGAACGGAGAAAACGTCGCCTCTGAATCATCCGCATGCCGGAACATGTTGATCCCCTTCGCCGCCAGCCAATGCCAACAGCCGCGGCGGCGGCCGCAGGCGCGGTCCTCGGGATTATTTCGTGAAGCGGGGCGTCCCGCCCGGGAATTGGGATAAGTAATCCGTCATCACGTGGAACTACCGCGGACGGCGTGCGTCGTAAACGAGGATGAACACGACTCCCGCCGCCCCCGGCTGAACGTCTGAAAGATGGTCAATAGATCCGCAAGTTCGACACTCGTCGCCGTGCTTCTGGCCGTCGGCCTCTCCGACAGTTTATCCGCCGGTGCCATCGAGATTGCGCGCGGCCGGCACTTCGTCGTAAATTGCCATCTCGACGATCGGTCGATTGCAGAGGAAGCGCTGAAGACCGCCGAGGCCGTCTGGGCCCCCGTGGCCGAGTGGTACGGCATCGAAGCCGCGGCCCCCGCCCGGCCCATGGATATACACCTCTATGCCAACATCGCCGACTACCATGCCGCCGACGCACGCTACAACCGCGGACAGTTCCGCGCCAATCTCGCCTTCTCCCACGTCGAAGATCGCTCGGCCCACATCGCCCTTCAACCAACCTGCCATGCCCGCGTCCTGAAGCGCATCGGCCTTCCCGAACTGACGCGCGTGCAGATCGCACACGAGGCCGTGCATCTCGCGACATACGCCATGCTGCCGCGATCGCACCTGCAACCCGAATGGCTCGCCGAGGGATTCGCCTCCATGGTGGCGGATGACGTGCTGCGGCATAATGCCTGGCGCCAGCCCGACGAATCGTGCTCATATCGCTCCACGCGACTCGAACGCGTACGCCGGCTGGCAGCGTCGAACGAGCTGCCCTCCATTCGTTCGATCCTCTCGGGCGCCTATCGCGAAGAGGACCTCCACACGCGCTATGCGCTCTTCGCCCGGTTCATGGAATTCCTCGCGACCGATCCGCACCGGCCCGCTCTGCGCGCCATCTTGAGGGACGCCGGTCGCATGCAGCGCGGCCCGCGACGCGCCCGCCGAAGGGCCAGCACCGCGTCACACCTTGCCAGATCCTGCATCCAGCACCTCGGCACGGAAGACGCCCTGCCGCATCTCGATCACCAATTCCGCGCCTTCGCCCTCGAGGTGCGGCCCATCTGGTTCGAGGCGGCCCGTTCCCTGGACATGCGCGCCGGCCAGTCGGTGCAGATCGCCTTCGCCGATGCCAGCGCCATGGCATGGAACCGCGCCGCCGGCGCCGGCGACTGGACCCTGTCCGGCACCGCCGAAATACTGGACAACGGCGGCGAGCGCCAGCAGCTCAACGTGCTCCTGGCGCATCAGCCGACGCTCGGACACCTCGCCGTCCAGTTCATCGCCGGCCGCGGCGTCTCCGTCGTTCAATATCTGAAGCCCGAAGACCGCTGGCGGCCCATCGTCAGCGCCGCGAACCGATCAATCACGTTGGATCGCCCATTTCAATTCGCAATTCTGCTCAAGGGATCCCTGCTGGAAGTGACCATCGACGATCAGCGTGCAGTGGCCGCACACGTCAGCACGATCGACATGACCGGGCCGTGGGGCCTCGGGGCCGGCCCCGGCAGCGCCGGCATCTGGAAAGATATCCGCTTCCTCCCGGCCGCCCCGCCCGACAGGACAGATGCAGCCGAATAGCGCCGCGCCTAAGACGCTGCAATAATGCCAGCCTCAAACGGCGGCTGTGCTGCGCCGGCGTGCCGCCAGGCGCACCGCCTCCTTCACATAGGTGCTGATCTCCGCCAGCCGGCTGGGCCACGTCTCGCCCGCCATCGCCTGCATGCGCTCGCGAACCGCCTCCTCGCCGTTGGTGCGCATCGCCCGTTCGCAGGCAGCCACGAATTCATCCGCATCCGCCGCCAGTTCCAGCCAGGCGCTCAGCGCCGTCGACTCCGGCAGCGGCGTCGAAACGACCGGCAGGCCGGCGCTCAGGTATTCCCGCAGCTTGATCGGATTGACCGCCCGCGTCAGATCGTTCAGCCGAAATGGAATCAGTGCCACGTCAAAGGCAGCCGCATACGCGGGCAGTTCCGAGTAGCATCGCCGCCCGAGCAGGTGCACATTCTTCAGGTCTGCCAGCGGCGACACGTCCGTCGCGACTTCCCCGATCAGCACGATGGACCAGTGCGGCCGCAGCGCCGCGACATCGGCGATCAGCTGCACATCCACCCAGTCCTGGATCAGCCCCCAGAATCCCAGCATCGGCCGCGGCAGCCCCGCCACGTCCTCCGGCGCCGTCGTGTCCGGCCCGCGGGCCTTCGCGAAATGCTCGTTGTCCACGCCGTGCGAAACCAGCCGCACGTAGCCCGCCATCGACCGCTTCGCCTCGTAGAGCCGCTGCGACGTGGTGATGACCAGGTCCGCCTTGTCGCACAGACGCGCCTCGGCGGCGCGAATCGCCGCCGCGTCGTAGCCCGAAAACGACGCGAAGTCGTCCACGCAGTAATAAATGACGCACTCCTCGTCGAAGGCCCCGCACAGAAAGTCGCAGTCCGGTGCAAACGTCCACAGCTGCGTCGGCCGCTTCGGCAGATCGTTCAGTACATCCTGTATCTGCCGGCCCAGCAGCCGCCGGTTCAACGCCGCCGCCGCCCGGCTCCCCGGAAGCGGCAGCACCGCCGGCGTCACCACCGTCAGATCGGGCAGCACCCGCCGCGGCCCGGTAATAAATTGCCGCAGCTTACCGGCCGCCGCGCGCAGATCGGCCGCCGAGGCGGAGGGTCTCCGCGATCCGTGATAGTTGACCCAGACGACGTGATTCCGTTCCGCCAGCAGCCGCATCAAGTGGTGCTTGCTGGTGGGATCGTAGAACCAGTTGCTGGCCAGACAGACGATGTTTCGATCCGCCGGCATCATGTCCGCTTCCAACTCGTACATACGATTCAATCGGCGAAACCGCCTCGGCGCATGCGGTTTGCCTGCGATTACCGGTCACGCCCGCCCGCCGCCGCCCGCAGGACCGCCGCGCACTCGCCGCCCACCTGCCGCCAGTCGCGCCGGCCGCCCTCCCGGGCGATCCCCTCGCGGTTCCACGTCTCCCCCAGCCCGAACACGATCGCCTCGATCATCGCCGCCCGATCGCCCGGCGCCACCAGCCTGCCCAGTTGCCCGCCGCGCACCAGCTCGCGATTGCCGCCCACGTCCGTCGCCACCACCGGGCAACCGCACGCTAGTGCCTCAGCGATGGCATTGCACCAGCCCTCCGACCGGCTGGCCAGCACGAAGAGATCGGCCGCGTTCAGCAGCCGCGCGATCGTCTCGGCCGGCTGGGGGCCCAACAGCGCCACCGGTGCCACGCCGTTGCCACTGCGCATCGCCCGCCGATTGACGTCCTCCACCGCCTGCCGCAGCCGCTTCTCATAGACCGGTTCCCCCGCCGGCCCCCCGACCAGCACCAGCCGCGCATCCCCGCCCCGCCGGCGCACCTCCGGCCACAGGTCCACCAGCACGTCGAAGGCCTTCAGCGCCTGGTAATGCCCCACGCAGACCGCCACCCGCGCGGCGTTCGGCCAGCCGAAGGCCTCGCGCAGCCCGGCGTCCGGTTCATCCGCCGCCACTGCCGTGCGCCGGAATGTCTCCCGCTCGATGCCATTGGGAATCACGTGAACCGCCAGGTCGCGCTCCGCCACGTCGCATGCCATCTCGGCCAGCGAGCGCGACACGGCGATCAGCGCATCCGCGTCGCGCAACATCTCCGCGATCATCCGCCGCCGCGCCGGATATCGGCTCTGGCTCACCAGCTTCCCGCGCAGCGTACAGACGAACGGCACTCCCCGTTCCCGTGCTACCCGCCATGCCCCGACACCGTCCGGCCACACGAAGTGCGCATCGATGACGTCGACCGGCCCGCCGCCGATTTCCTTCAGCCCCGCTCGCAGCGCCCGGGCATAAAAATCCGGATCACTCGTCTTCAACAGCCCCGGCACGTACAGCATCGGCGGTCGCAGAACCGGCGGCACGCGACCGTCCTCGCGAACCGCCCGCCCATCCAGCGGCCGCACCACCGGAAACCACGGCACCGGCGCGATGACTTGCACCGGCATGTGGTCCGCAATGGCCCGCAGGCGCCGCTCGACGAAAATGCCGTGCGTCGGCCGCGCAGGATGAGGATAGACCATGGTGGTGCTGACGATCATGCAGACTCGACGATAGGGCCTGTCGCCGCGCGTGGAAAGCGGCGACGGCGCCAGGCAGAGCACGGGCGTTTCTTAACTTCATCGGCTAGTATCGGGAAATGGATTCGCTTCGCCTCCTGGTCGATCCGCCGTTGTCGGGGCCGGCCAACATGGCCCTTGACGAGGCGCTGCTCACATCCTGCGCCGCGCCGGACGCGCGGCCGACGCTTCGTTTCTACGCCTGGTCCCCGCCCACCCTCTCCCTGGGCTACTTTCAGGACCATGCCGAATACACGGCACTGCCTCCGCCCGCCGGCGATCTCTGCGTTGTTCGCCGCACTACCGGCGGCGGCGCCATCCTTCACGATCTCGAAGTCACCTATTCACTCGTCATCCCTGCCGGACACCCCCTGGTCCGCAATCGCCCCAACGAACTCTACCGCCTCGCTCATCACGCCGTGATCCTCGCCGTCGGTCACGGCGTCCGGCTGGCCGGCCCGGAGACCGGCAGCGCTTGCGGCGAATCATCGCAGCGCGGGCCATTCTTCTGCTTCGCCCGCCGCCATGCGCTGGACGTCGTCGTGGATGACCCGCTGGCAAACGAGCCGGCCACATCAGCGCCGCCTCCATCAGGTCGCCAGCAGCCGATCGCGATCCCCACGGCCAAGCTGGCCGGTTCCGCCCAGCGGCGTACGCCCCGCGCCATCCTCCAGCATGGCTCCATCATCCTCGACAGCCGATTCCCCCAGCAGCCCTGCGCGACCTGGAAACAACTCGGCGGCGTAGATGCATTTGTCGCCGCCGTCGAGCGGTTGTCGGCCGCGTTCGAGCAGTCGCTCGGGCTCCGCGCCGAACTGGAAAGCTGGAGGGACGAGGAAATCCGGGCAAGCGAGGCCATCATGCGGAAATACTGCGGCGACGCATGGAACGTCCATCGCCGCCGAGATTAACATCGCTTTCGCAAACCAGCGCAGCGATCGCCCGAAGCGCTTGCCCGCATCGCCGCGCGCAATCTCACGTCCCCAACCGGCCGCGTACAGCCCCAAGGCGGACAGCCGGAAACTCGACTAGAATGCGGCCGCATGGCAAAGGCGGGCCGGCCCCGACCATTTGAAAAATTGAACAAGCATCGCCTTGCGAATAAGGTGCGCGCCATCCAGCCGGCCGGCGCAATTGAATCAAGATGACATCATCCCCTGCAAACGCGCGATCGTCCCGGCCAACGCTGCTCGTCGTTGCGGCATTCCTCGCCGTCTACCTCGTCTGGGGCTCGACCTATCTCGGCATCAAGTTTGCCATCGAAACGCTACCGCCATTCCTCATGGCGGGCGCCCGCTTCATCACCGCCGGCATCGTGCTCCTCGCCATCGTCCTCAGCCGCGGCGCCGCCCGGCCCACGCTGCGCCAGGCCGCCGGCGCCGCCATCACCGGCCTCATGCTGCTCTGCTACGCAAACGGCTGCGTCGTCTGGGCCGAAGAGCGCGTGCCCAGCGGCATGACCGCGCTCCTCGTCGCGACGCTGCCCATGTGGATGGTGCTGATCGATTGGCTCCGCCCCGGTGGCGAGCGCCCGCGGCCGGCGCTCTGGATCGGCGTGATCATCGGCCTCGCAGGCGTCGGCACCCTCATGGATCAGGGCTGGGTCCTGAAGACCGAAACCGTGGACCCCTGGCGCGCGCTGGCCCTTTTGTCCGCGTCGCTCGTTTGGGCGCTGGGTTCGATCTACTCCCGCCACAGCGATCAGCCCCGCTCCGTCTGGGTCGCGGCGGCGGTGCAGATGCTCGCCGGCGGCGCCGGTCTGATCGTCCTGAGCGGGTTCACCGGCGAGTGGCGCCGCTTTGACGCCGGCAGTATCAGCCTCACGTCAGCCGCCGCGTGGGCCTACCTGGTGATCTTCGGCTCCCTCGTCGCCTTCAGCGCCTACACCTACATCCTCAAGGTCAGCACGCCCGCCAAAGTCGCGACCTATGCCTACGTCAATCCCATCGTCGCCGTCTTCCTCGGCTGGCTGGCGGGAGAAGCCGTCACCGCCCGCACCGTCGCCGGCTCGATCATCATCATCGCCGCCGTCGCCTTCATCACCCAGGCACGGACCGGCAACGCACGCTTGCCGCGAATGGAAGAGACCGCCGAGCCCGAACCGCTCGCAGTCCTGGAAGACACGGACACCCCTGTCGCACCGGCGGAGCCCTCCCCCTGCCGGGGTTGCTGAAAACAAGAAACGCTGAGCTGCGGCGTGTTCGGAGTTCCGGGTGCCACGCCGACGCCACAACGACATTGCTCCCCACGTAGAAATCACCACCGCACCCGTTGCATCTCGCCCCCCGGGAGAACTGCCCCGCGTCAGCATGCCAGCCATCCAACGACCAGCTTTCTTCGCGGAACGGCGACCTAATCTATTGAGTAGATAAACCACTGCGGCAGGCGCGCATGCCTAACGCGCGCTTTGTCGG
>CAYOZN010000025.1:92087-95319 GCA_964408455.1 uncultured Planctomycetaceae bacterium | reverse complement strand
CGTTGCCTTGGTGAGCCGTTACCTCACCAACTAGCTGATAGGAAATAGGCCGCTCAAGATCCGGTAGGTCCGAAGATCCCCACCTTTGATCGTCTGCCGATGCCGACTGACGATGTCATCGGGTATTAACACCACTTTCGCAAAGGGCTTGCGCCCGGCGGTATCCCCGAGATCAAGGTACGTTACCTATTCATTACTCACCCGTCCGCCACTATACGTCATATTGCTACAACGTACCGTTCGACTTGCATGTCTTAGCCACGCCTCCAGCGTTCGTTCTGAGCCAGGATCAAACTCTTCTCTTGACTGTCTGTGAAAACCCATGCCACTCGCGTGACACGGGGTCTTTACAAACGAAAGGCTCAAAAAGCTCGTACTGCAAACGAGAATTTGAGGGAAAGCCGGCCCGCCGAAGCGAACCGACGTTCACACCAGAAAAACCGACGCTGCCCGAAGGCGGCGACGGCGATTGGATGGGTTCCGCGGGGCGGTTGCAGCCACACCCGCAGACCTCACATTCTCGCGGCGATCTCTGTTCACTTGTCAAAGAGCGGGCGACAAAAACATCGCCATCCCCTGCCGGGTCGGCCTCCGCCGCTCCAACAGGCGAGCACAGCAACTTAGCAGATCCATCTGCCGTGTCAATCGCAATTGTGGGCTGAAGTTCGAGATTATTCCTCGAACGCCGGCGGGACCGGCGGCGAAGCGGGTTGCCCGCTTCGTGATCAGCAAGGCTAATATAGCCCGAAAATCGCCGCCGTCAAGCCGCAGCCCCGGTCGCAGCCAGTTTACTGCAACCGATTGCGCCGCCGAAGGCTACGCTCGCCTCCCGGCGCCTAATTATATACGCGGCCGACGCATATTTGTTTGAATTGGGCCGTTCGTCGGGGCCTTTGGGCGTCAGGAATTTCCGCATCCACGCAGCAGCGTCGCGGGCGCGATTCCGCCCCTCCGCTTTGGCAACGCAAACGAGGCTTTGGTCTGGCGCGGCAAACCCCCGACGGGCATTCACGGTGAGCCGGCCGCACCGGCGGGCAACTCACCGGGATCGGACTGCGGGCTGGAGCCGCCGGGCGTGCCAGGTGCCTCCGTTCCGGCACTGGAAATTCGCGCAGCTTCGCAGGCCCTGCCGCTCAGATCGCGAACGGACGAGAGACCTCGCTGCGAAAGATAGAGTTCCAGCCCCGCCAGGATGTGCATCGGCGCCGATGGATCAGTGAACAACGTGGTGCCCACGGCCACGGCCGCCGAGCCGGCGAGCACGAACTCGACGGCATCCTGCCAGCAGCGAATGCCTCCCATGCCGATGATCGGCACGCCGGCAGGCCGAGAAACCTCGCTGTAAACCCGGTGAATCAGGTAGATCGCCATCGGCTTGATCGCCGGGCCGCTGACGCCGCCCGAGCGATTCGCGATGACCGGCTGGCACGTGTCCAGGTCGATCTTCATCCCCAGAAACGTGTTGATCATCGACAGGGCATCGGCCCCGCCGTCGACCGCCGCCCGGGCCGTCGCGGTGATGTCGGTCACGTTCGGCGAGAGCTTGACGATGAAGGCGCCGCGGCGAACCACTTTGCGCACTTCGGCCACCAGCGTGCGCAACAGCCCGGCATCCGTGCCGAACGTCAGTCCGTCCTTCACGTTCGGGCAACTGACGTTCAGCTCGACGCCGGCCAGCTTCGTCTTCTGATCGATGGCGTCGCAAACGGCGACATATTCGTCGATGCTGTGGCCGGCGACATTCACGAAAACGGCGGGACCGAGTGCCTCGGCCTCTGGCGCCTTGGTGGCGAGAAACTCGTCCAGCCCCACGTTGGCCAGGCCGATGGCGTTAAGCATGCCGCCGGGCGTTTCGGCGATGCGCTGCGGTGGATTGCCCTTGCGCGGGTGCAGCGTGACGCTCTTGGTGGTGAATCCGCCGAGCCGCGCGTAGTCGAGGATCGGCGCGTACTCGCGACCGTAGCCGCAGGTGCCGGATGCGGTAAGAATCGGGTTCTTGAGCCGAACCGGGCCGATCTGTACCGACAGGTCAGGAGCGTTCATGCGGAAACCGTGTTGCAGACCGCGTATGTCACGTGACGGACGCCGGCAAGATACCACGAAGTGCGGTCGGCGGTACAATCGGAGAATGGTGAGGGGCAAGGGATATGGGCTAAGGGAAAAGGGTTTTCGTTTGATCCTTTACCCATGACCCTTGCCCTTACCCCTACTGCCCGGCAATCGAGACTCTAATTCGTGTCACAGGAAACCCTCGAAGCACATTACCGACCGAACTGGGAGCTGACCCAGGCTCACGGCCTGCTCGGCTACAACTGCGGATATGCCGCATCTCGCGGCGCCGCCCCGTTCACCGAGCACCAGAAGGAACTCGTCTGGCGGCTCATCGGGGACACACCTGTCGGTCGCGAAGCCACGGTGCTCGATGTCGGCTGCGGGATCGGCGGCCCGGCGGGCTGGATTTTTGAACGCTACGGGCCTCGGCGGCTCATCGGCCTCGAGTATCTCGGTTCCAGCGTGCAGGCTGCCGAGGAGCGCTGGCGCGCGGCCGCGCCCGACCAGTCGTCGCGCCCCCGCTTCATCCAGGGCGACGCCCACCGCCTCCCCCTTGCGGACGGGACCGTCGACGTCATCTTCAATCTCGAATCCGCCCTGCACTATCGCGACAAGGAGGCGTTCATCAGCGAGTGTGCCCGCGTGCTTCGCCCCGGCGGCACCCTGTGTCTCGGCGATATCACGACGTTCCGGCGGCGGATGTTTGCCCCGGTCGAATGGCTCAACAGCCTGCCGAGCCAGTTCAATTCGAACGTGCATCTGTGGTCGAGCGTGCGTTACAAGGAGGCGCTTCGGGCTGCGGGATTTTCGCTGTTGCGGCACGAGGAGGCTTCGCGCGCGGTGGCCGATTCGCTGGCGGACGGGCTGGAGGAAATACGCCGCCGCGGCTGGCGGGCGTCCAAGGGATTTCGCGGGCGGACGGGATTTCTGGGGGTTTTGGCTTTGATGCTGCGGCGGAAGTGGCTGCATTACGATCTGTTCCGGGCACGCCGCGAGGCGAAGTAGCAGGGGCAGCTGACGGCACTGCTTGAAGCAGTGGCACACGGGGACGGCTCCACCACTTCGGCACTGCTTGAAGCAGTGGCACACGGGGACGGTTCCACCACTTCGGCACTGCTTGAAGCAGTGGCACACGAGGACGATTTCTCAACTTCGGCACTGCTTGAAGCAGTGGCACACG
>CAYOZN010000025.1:0-91987 GCA_964408455.1 uncultured Planctomycetaceae bacterium | reverse complement strand
GTGGCACACGAGGACGATTTCTCAACTTCGGCACTGCTTGAAGCAGTGGCACACGAGGACGATTTCTCAACTTCGGCACTGCTTGAAGCAGTGGCACACGGGGTGGTTTCTCAACTTCGGCACTGTCCCGGCGCGCCGGGAAGCAGTGGCACCCTGACGGTGTGTTGAGTGACGCAGTATGGCAGCACGAAAAGCACCACCGAAGCGGCCGAGCCGCACGACCACGTTCGTGGCCCTGCTGCGCGGCATCAACGTCACCGGCCACAACAAAATCGCCATGCCTGCGCTCTGCGCCCTGTGCGAAGACATCGGCTGGATCGATGTGCGGAGCTACATCCAGAGCGGTAATCTGGTCTTTGGCGCGCCGGAACGTGCGAAGGGCGCGGCCGCCATCGCGAAGCTGGAGTCGATGCTGGAACGGGAGATTGAAGGGCGCTTCGGGCTGCACATCCCGGTGCTGGTGCGGCGGGGTTCCGATTGGCCTTCCTATCTTCGCAGCAACCCCTTCCTAAAGGAATGCGAGCGCGAGCCGAACCTCGTGTTGCTGGCGCTGTCCAAGTCGGCGCCAAGACCGGGCGCGGAGGATGCGCTGCAGGAGCGAGCCGCGGGAGGCGAACGGATCGCCCGGAGCGGGGATGCCATCTGGGTTCATTACGCGTCCGGCGTCGGGACATCGAAGCTCACGCCGGCGATTTTCGACCGGCTGGTCGGCTCGCCGGTGACGGCACGCAACTGGCGGACGGTGATGAAGATCGGGGAGCTTGCGGCGAGCGGCCCCCCTAGCCAGCCCCCGAAAAACCCGCTATAAATTCTGACTTCGTGAAGAATTTAACGAAGTCCCCGCGAGAATCGCCGTGGCCTCGATATCCCTGCCCTGGATAGAAAAAAGCCCAGAAACCCTTGGCGGATACCGCCGCAGGGCCATCGGCCTTCTGCTCGCCCTGGGCATCGCGCATCTCGCGATCGGCGTCATCGGGTGGGCGCTGCTCGAACCGATGAATGCCGACCGACTGTCGGACGGAAAGGTCCCGTGGGTTCTGCTGCTTTGCATCGGGGCAATGGCAGCGGGCTTCGCCTTCGTACTCGGCGCCTTCGCGGTCGCCACTTACCGCACGATCGGGCGCATCCTTCTGGCGCCATGGGTTGCATTTACCCTGTTCTTCGGCGTCGGCGTCGTCGGCGCGTGCCTGCTCGTCTGGCTGCATGCGTGGGCGTTTGAAGTCACTCAGCCCGGTGCCGCGGCCGAGACACACAGGCAGTGGTGGCTTCCGGGCGTCGATTACTTCCATCGCGTGGCAGATCTAAACCGCATCCTGGTCGAGCGCGAGGGCATCCGGCTGCCGCTACTGGCTTATGCCTTATGGCCGCTTCAGTTTGCGCTGGTGCGCGATCTGGTCGCCGTGGGCGGCATCATCGGCTTTATCAGCCTCATTCCGCTCTTTGGAATCTGGTGGGAGCGCAAAGTCGCCGGCCGCATCCAGAGCCGCATGGGGCCGATGCGCGTGGGCGGCTGGCACGGCTGGCTTCAGTCACCCGCCGACGGCCTCAAGCTCATCTTCAAAGAGGACTATATCCCGCCCGAGGGCGATCCATTCCTGTTCAAGCTCGCTCCATACCTTACGTTCGTGCCGCCGATCTGCGCCTTTATCGCCCTGCCGTTCGCGGCCGCGTGGGTCTTTCGCGATCTGGACGTCGCGCTCATCTTCATTCTCGCCATGCTCGGGATCGAAGTGGTCGGCGTGATCCTTGCCGGCTGGGCATCAAACAACAAGTGGTCGGTTTATGGCGCGATGCGCGAGGCGTGCCAGATGGTCTCGTACGAGATTCCCATGGGCATGGCCCTGCTGATTCCAGTGATGACGGTCGGCTCGCTTCAGCTCACGGCGATCGCCGATGCCCAGGGTGGATGGTTCACGAACTGGCTGGTGTTCGCCAACCCGTGGTGCTTCATCGCATTCTTCATTTACTACACGGCGGCACTGGCCAGTTGCAAACGCGCCCCGTTCGATCTGCCCGAGTCGGAGTCGGAACTGGTCGCCGGTTTCCTGACGGAATACAGCGGCTTTCGCTGGTCGCTGTTCTTCTTCGGCGAGTACGCAGCGATGTATCTCGTCTCCGGCGTGGCCGCCATCCTGTTTCTGGGTGGCTGGAAGACGGGCCTGCCGCCGGAGTTGGCGGGCACCATGATTTCCGCGCTCGGGGCAGAGAACAACGCCATCGGAACGTTCCTCCGCGGCCTGCTCGCAGAAGGCCCGATTATTTTCGTGCTGAAGGCGACCGCCCTGTTTTTCGTGCAGATCTGGATTCGCTGGACGCTGCCGCGCATCCGCATCGACCAGGTGCTCTACGCCTGCATCCAGGTGCTGCTGCCGCTGACGATGATCGTGCTGCTGGCCAACACGCTCTGGATTCTCGGCATCGAACATTTGAAGTGGACGTGGCTGATCTGGCTGAATGAGGCGCTGCACTGGGTGCTGGTGCTGATCGGATTGGCGACGCTTGCCGCGTGCATTGCGATCGCCCTCTACGGTTTCCGCAACAATCGCAGGCTGGTCGGCCGGCTGGCGGTCGATCCGCTGCCGGGCTCGTAGTGCGCCACTGCTTCAAGCAGCGCAGGAACCAGAAGCGTGATCGTGTGCCACTGCTTTAAGCAGTGCCGAAGCTGAGAAACCGTGCGCGCGTGCCGTTGCTACAAGCAGAGCGGAAGCCAGTAACGCGTGCGCCAGACAAAGAACGACGCGGAGTGGCGAACATGACCGACGCCAGGTGCCTCATCTGCGGCGGAGCCACGGAGCCCGGTTTCGTCCTCGATCGCGGTCACTTTGAAATGATCCGCGTGGCGGAATGGGGCGCTGGCGAACCGAAGAGCTCGTTCTGGACGGGCATCAAGTCGCCACAGCGGCGATTGTCAGTCACGACGCATCGATGCACAGCCTGCGGTTTTCTGATGGCGTTTGCACAGCCATCCGAATCGGAATGAAGAGATGATCGAAGCCCTCGCATTCTACCTCTTTGCCGCCGTCGCACTCGGCAGCGCCATCGGCATCGTCGTCACGGGCAACATCGTCCGGGCCGCGGTCGGCCTGCTGGGCACGCTCGGTGCCGTCGCCGCGCTCTACTTCGTGCTGAATGCGAACCTGCTCGCCGCCATCCAGCTCATCGTCTATGCCGGCGGCACGCTCATCCTGATTGTATTTGGCGTCATGCTCACCAGCAGCTCGCCCTGGGCGACGTTTGCGCTGTCGCGCCGGCAGAAATCTGCCGCCGTCTTCGTGGCGCTTTTGCTGGCCGTGGGCCTGACGACGCTGCTGGTCTCGGCCGAGTGGAGCCAGTCGAAAGCGGAACTCAGGCAGTCCGCCCCCGTCGCGACCGCCGGACACGCGCTGCTCACGGACTATCTGGTGCCGTTCGAAGTGGCCAGCGTGCTCCTGCTGGTGGTGATGATCGGCGCGGCCTACCTGGCCCGCACGGAGAAGTAACCGGCATGCTTACGATCGGGTTGAATCACTACTTGATCCTCTCCGCCCTGCTTTTCTCCACGGGCATTTTGTGCATGGCGACCAAGCGCAACGCCATCGGCATTCTCATCGGCGTGGAGCTGGTGCTGAACGCGGCCAGCCTGAACTTCGTCGCCTTTTCGCGATACCAGACGGGCGCGGTCGATGGCCACATCGTGGCCATCTTCGTAATCCTGCTGGCGGCGGCCGAGGCCGCGATCGCGATCGCCATTTTTATGAACTTCTACAACAACATGCGGACCATCGACGTCGACCGCGGAGACGAGCTGCGCGGCTGACGAATGCCGGCAATAAAACGACATGAGCCACACCTACGAAATATGCCTGGCCCTTGGCGTAGTGATTCCGCTTATCAGCTTCGCCTTCCTGGCTTTCTATGGCGCGCGAATCGGTAAGCCGAAGGCCTCTTATGTCGCCCTTGCCGCGATCGGCGCGAGTTGTCTTTTGTCCGCCTACGTGCTGATGGGCTGGCTGGGCATGGGGCCGGCCGCGCGGGCAGCGGCGGAGGCCGGCGCCTTTCGATATCACTGGGGCGTCATGGGCAGCATTCCCATCAATGTGGGAGTAAAGCTCGACAGCCTCACCGTGATCATGTACTTCATGGTCACCTTCATCGCCTTCTGGATTCACTTCTTCTCCATCGGCTACATGGAGGGCCACTCGGACGAAGTGGATGGCCAGAGCAAGTACCACCGCTTCTTCACCTACCTTTCGCTCTTCTGTTTCAGCATGCTCGGCCTGGTGATCTCCAGCAGCCTGCTCTTTTTGTTCATCTTCTGGGAACTGGTGGGTCTGTGCTCCTACCTGCTCATCGGCTTCTACTTCGAGCGCAAGTACGCCTCCAACGCGGCGATGAAGGCCTTTATCACCAACCGCGTCGGCGACTTCGGCTTCATCATCGGCCTCGCCATGGTCGTGCTCTACATGGGCACCTTTGACCTCGACGCCGCCGCCGCCAACTTCGCGGCCGATTACCGCGCCAGCGCCGCCCACGAATTCGCCCCGGCCGAGAGCGCCGGCATCTTCAAAGGCCTGAATCTCTCGCAGACCATGGGCTGGGAGGTCGACACGGCCAAGGGCGAGAAGCCGATCATGATCTCCGGCATGCTGCTGGCCACCATCATGGGCATCGGCCTGTTCTGCGGGGCCATGGGTAAGAGCGCCCAGTTCCCGCTCCACGTCTGGCTGCCCGATGCGATGGCCGGCCCCACGCCGGTCAGCGCGCTCATCCATGCCGCCACGATGGTCGCCGCCGGTGTCTATCTGGTGGCACGGGTGTTTCGGCTGCTGACGCCGGATGCCCAGTTCTTCATCGCCGTCATCGGGTGCATCACGCTGACGATCACCGCGCTGATCGCCATCGTCCAGACCGACATCAAGAAGATCCTGGCCTACAGCACGCTGTCGCAGCTCGGCTACATGATCTTCGGCCTCGGCGTCGGCGCGTGGGTCGCCGCCCTGTTTCACCTGATGACGCACGCCTTCTTCAAGGCCATGCTTTTTTTGGGCAGCGGCCAGGTGATCGAGGGCTGCCATCACGAGCAGGAAATCACCAAGATGGGCGGGCTGCGGAAGAAAATGCCCGTCACGTGCTGGACGTTCTTTATTGGCGTGCTTGCCATCGCCGGCTTCGGTATTCCGGCGGCGCACATCGGACTGGGCGGATACTTCAGCAAGGACGAGATTCTCGCCGTCGCTTATGAGCGTGCCTTCAACTGGCACGGCGCGGCGGCACATGACGACCACTCTGCGTCAGGGGGCTCACACGCCGCCGCGGCGAATGATGAATGCAGAATGCTGAATGCTAAATTGACAGACGCCGCACCCGATGCGCGCGATGCGGGTCCGATCCGCCTCGCATCGCATACATCGCCCGTCGCGCCGGCATTCAACATTCTTCATTCAGCATTCAGCGCTTCCGACGCCGCCCACCACGGCCCCGCCGGTCCCACGGACAAGCTCGGCATCGCCGCCAACATTCCCGCGCTCCCGCGCATCATGTTCTGGCTGCCGATCATCATCGCCTACATCACGCCGTTTTACATGATGCGCTGCTGGTATCTCACCTTCTGCGGCGAGCCGCGCGATCATCACGTGTACGACCACGCCCACGAGAACTGGAAGATGTACGTGCCGCTCGCCGTCCTTGCCGTCGGCACCGTCATCTGCAGCTACTTCATTTTCCGGCCGCTCATTGCCGAGGCCGGCGGCGCCGCGACCGATGCCGCCGCCGTCGTTGCCATCGACGGCGAAGCGCATGGACTGAATGACCTGCCCGGTCGCATCGTGGGCGAGGGTGACGCTGCAAAGGCATCGCCGACCATGATCAGCCTCACCCACGGCGACGAACGCTGGACCAACCCCCACATGGCTCTCGTGCCCATCGTCGGCCTCTCCTGGGCCATCGGCATGGGCTTCGCCTGGCTCATCTACCGCAACGGCCTGGGCCTGGCGACCGCCATCAAGGGTATTTTTCCGCTGAATGTCATCCACATGGCACTATCGCGAAAGCTGTTCTTCGACGACATCTACGACAACGTCCTCGTCGCCGGTACGCGCGCCGTCGGCTACATCTGCGGCAAGTTCGACGCGGTCATCATCGACGGTCTCGTCAACTTGACCGCGTTCTTTACGAAATCCGTCGGCGTCTTCGCCGGCCGCCAGCTTGACATGCCCGTCCGCGAGGGCGATGCCGGCCTGGTGGACGGCATGGCCAACCTGCTCGCCAACAGCGTCTATGCCGCCGGCGGCGCGATCCGACGGCCGCAGAATGGCCGCATCCGAACCTATGTCATGCTGACGGCGGGGGCCGTCGGCGTGGTGCTGCTGTTCGTCCTGTTCTTCGACGAGATATCCGGCGGCTATGCGCGACTGACGCGATCGTTCTTCGCCGCCGCGGAGTGAAATTGGTTCATCGGCCGTCAGCCGGTGACCGCTGAACGTGAGAATCCTGTGGCACCGGATTTGAGCCGGTGTCCTGTATGACAGGTTCCCAACCTGTCTGGAGCCAACGTAGTGTCCGGCCAATTACTCAACTGGATCATCTTCCTTCCGCTCATTGGTGCAGTTCTGGTGCTCCTTCTCCCGGCCAGTCAGGCCCGCCGCATCACCTGGCTCACCACCTTCGTGGTCTTCATACTGTCCTGCCTCCTCTTCGGACCGTTCGTCTCCGGAGAGGCCTTTGCCGGCAGCTATGGAACCAACATGCAGGCCGAATCCCGCGTGCCGTGGATTCAGGTCGGCGGCTTCAACATTAATTACCACGTCGGGCTGGACGGCATCAGCTTCCCACTCATTATCCTCACCACGCTCATCACCTGGCTCAGTGCGTGGGCAAGCTGGAACTTTGAACACTGGAACGTCAACCGCGGCCCCAAGGGCTTCTTCTCCCTGTTTCTGATACTTGAGACCGGCGTCCTCGGCACTTTTGCCGCCCTCGACTTCTTCCTGTTCTACATCTTCTGGGAAGTCATGCTGCTGCCGATGTACTTCCTCATCGGTGTCTGGGGCGGGGCGCGCAAGGAATACGCCGCAATCAAGTTCTTCATTTACACTCTGGCCGGCTCGGTGCTCATGCTGATCGCGCTATTAGCCATGTACTACGCCAGCGCCGATGCACTGGGCGGCGCGGGCACCTTCAACTTGATCGAATACGCCACGAATCCGGATATCAGCAAGAAATTTAACGACGCTGCCGAACTCTTCCTCGGCTGGAACTTCGGCAAGGCCATGTTCGTGATGCTCTTCATCGGCTTCATGATCAAGGTGCCGCTATTCCCATTCCACACGTGGCTGCCCGATGCCCACGTCGAGGCGCCCACGCCGATCTCGATGATTCTGGCCGGCATCCTGCTGAAGCTCGGCGCCTACGGCTTCTTCCGCGTGTGCTATCCGATTTTTCCAGAGGCGGCGCGGGAACTCTCCTTCCTTATCGCGACCCTCGGCGTCATCAACATCATCTATGGCGCCTTCTGCTGCCTGGCCCAGACGGACTTCAAGCGCCTGGTTGCCTACAGCTCCATCAGCCACATGGGCTATGTCGTCCTCGGCGTCGCCATCATGACCGACACCGGATGGCAGGGTGCGATGTTCCAGGTGCTGGCCCACGGCATCTCCAGCCCCATGTGCTTCTTCCTCGTCGGCGTGATTTACGACCGGGCGCATCACCGCCAGATCAACAACTTTGGCGGCCTGTGGCTGTCCATGCCGCGCTACGGCTCGCTGGCGACGCTCGGCTTCTTCGCCTCGCTGGGTCTGCCCGGTCTTTGCGGCTTTATTGGCGAGATCTGGGTCCTGCTGGGCACCTTCAACGCTCCGTTCGATTGGGCCAAGCCCATGGCCGTCGTCGCCGCCTTCGGTGTCGTGCTGACGGCAGCGTACATCCTCTGGATGATCCAGCGCGTGTACCTCGGAAAGCTCCGGGAAGACTATTCCCACTTCCCCGACGCGGACGCCCGCGAGACCGCCATCCTCGTGCCGATGGCCGTCCTCGCGATTTTCCTGGGCATTCTGCCCAAGTACACGTTTGATTTGATGAATGGCACCATCGACGCCGCGCTCAAGAGCGTCGTCAAAACGGCCGCCGTCGCAATGGGAGGCTGAAATCGTGCGGCACCGGGTTCTCTACCGGTGTCCTGTGTGAACAAGCTTTAAACTGGTCACCCCTGACGTTTCGTTCTTTGCGTATGAACACCGATTACTGGATGCCGACCGCCGCCGATATCGCCGGAATCGCCCCGCTGTGGGCGCTGGTCGGCACGATCGTTGCGCTGCTTGTCGCTGCCCTGGCCGTTGGCCGCAACTGGCGCGTGGCCGCCGGCGTCGTCTCGATTGGCGCGGCCATTACCGCTCTCCTCGCGTGGCGCGGTTTCAATGCCCCGGTCGAGAACTGGGCGGGCTTCGCCCCGACCGGCAGCGCCCCCATGCTCGTCGCGGATCAGTTCAGCAGCTTCTTCATCCTGCTGCTCTCGGTCTTCATGATCCTCGTCACCGGCCTATGGTGGCTGGGGCAGAATTCCGGCCTGTCGGAGCAGCTTCTGCGCAAGGGCGACTCGACCGAGTTCTTCGTGCTACTCGCCGGCAGTGCCTTCGGCATGGCCCTGATGGTCAGCACAACCAACCTGCTGATGATCATCCTCGCCGTCGAGATGGCCTCCCTGCCCAGCTACGGCATCACCGCCTTCCGCAAGACCGATCGCAAGGCCGCCGAGGCCTCGCTCAAGTACGTGCTGTTCGGCGCCGTCACCAGCGCCATCATGATCTACGGCGCATCGCTGCTGTACGGGCATTATCACACGCTCGATCTCGCCCGTATCGGCGCTCAGATCGCGGCCGAAACCCGCACCGCCGGCCCGTCGATTCTCATGGGCGTCAGCCTCTGCGCCTTCATGGTCGGCGTCGCCTTCAAGGTCTCCGCCGTGCCGTTCCACTTCTGGTGTCCGGACGTGTTCGAGGGCGCATCGATCGAAGTGACGACGTGGCTCTCCGTCGTGAGCAAGGCGGCCGGCCTGGGCCTGCTGCTCCGCATCATTGCCGTGCTCACCTGGCAGCTCCGCTCGCCAGAGGCGCTGGAGTACGTTACGCAGGCCATCGCCGTCATGGCCGCCATTACCTGCACCGTCGGCAACCTGTCGGCCTTCCGTCAGACGAATCTCAAGCGCCTGCTTGCTTTCAGCTCCATCGCCCACGCCGGCTACATGCTCATGGCCGTCGCCGTCATCTGGAAGCCGACCGGCAGCCCGCTCGGTGTCGCCCATCCCGCCTTTTCAGCGATCATTGCCTACATCATCGTCTATCTGCTGATGAACTATGGCGCGTTCGGCGTCATCGCGATGGTCTATTGGTCGACCGGGCGCGAAACGATCGACGCTGTCACCGGTCTGGCACGCCGCAGCCTGCCGCTCACCATCGCGATGGCCGTCTGCCTCTTCAGCCTCGTCGGCCTGCCGCCGCTGGGCGGTTTTATTGCCAAGTATTTCCTATTGGCCGTTCTCATCCAGCAGAACCTCGAATGGCTCGTCGTCGTCGCCGTGATCAACACGCTTATCAGCCTGTACTACTACGTGCGGATCATCAGGGAGATGACTCTCGTCGACGATGGTCAGCCGGCCGTGCAGGCGCCGCTGCTGGGCCAGGCACTCGTCGCGATCTGCGCGTTGTTGATCGTCTATACCGGCACCGTCGGCGCCGGCTGGCTCAAGGGTTTTGCCGATCGCCGCTCGGAGAATCTCTATGCCGTCGTGAAGCCCTCCACTCCGGCGGATCAGAGCGAGGCTGCAAATGACAGTGTGGATTCTCCAACCGCGGCGAATGTGGCACGCGCCATTGTTCCCTGAAGTGAGCCCGTTCAGCCGGCGCGGTTTTCCGCAGGCCGCAGAGGATTTCACCGCAAAGTTGTCCGTGAAAACCGCAAACCGGCCGTAAGTGCAACATGTGCCGCGCACAGGTCAGGCACGCGTTTTGCAGTAAATCTTTGCATCGCGCTGCCCGCCGCGCGATTATGACGCCATGCTCACCAAACCTGTTTCAGCCCGCTCGACGCAGAATGGCCACGCCATGACCGATCCGCGCACGCTCAACGCCCTCAATCGCCTGCTCGCCGCCGAGGCCGGCAGCCTCATCGCGCGGCTCGCCGCGGCCAGCCCCTACACGCCGCTGCTGGCCGCCGACGATCGCCGCGAGCTGGACCTGATGCAGCGCGATCTCGAGAGCCACAAGCGTGACATCATCGACTTGATCTACGATCTTCGGGGCGTGCCGGTCTTTCCCCCGCCCGATCCGCGCGTGGGCGGCTTCCACTATGTCGACCTTCGGCGGCTGATGCCGTTCGTGCTCGACAATGTCAGGCAGCTCATCGGCGTATACGAAAAAGCGGGCGGCACCGGCCATCGCGAGACCGACGCCCTTATCGCACGTCATCTCGCCAATTACCGCCGCCATCTCGCCACGCTCGAGAAGCTGCACGGCAGCATCCTGTCTGCGAAGTAGAAACCCCGTCGCCGATTCGCCGCTTCGTCGCCGCCGATATCCGACAATAGCCCGGTTGTGACATGCTGCGGAAAGTCGACGTTGCGGCGCGGTATCTAATCGTCCGACGCTTCTTCAGTCTCGCCGACACCGTCTTCCATCGGTGCCTCTTCCGACGTGGACAGCCCGGCCTGTGCTTTAACACTGTTCACCAGCGCCGTGAACGCCGGATTGTCCATCCATACCACGCTGCCATCCGCCTGCATCACGCATCCGCCGCTGCCGTGATTATTCGGATCGTCGAACACGATCACGGGCGAGCCCGGGGCGGCACTCGTATATCCGGGCACGTAATGGTATGACGTCGCCCCCGGCGCTGCGGCGGGGCACGTCACGTCATTTACCGTGAGGCGGCCATCGGCCACCAGCGCATCGAGCGACTCGGGATAGACGCCGAACTCGCTCTCGTACTGGAGCAGGGCACGGGCCACCTGCGCCAGGTTGTCCACGCAATCCACTTCGTGGTTGATCGCGGTAAAGCCGCCGGACAATGCGCTCCAGAAGATGAGCATCAGCGCCACGGCGGCGATCGTCAGCAGCAGGCATACACCGCCGATGATGGCGCCGGCCATGGCCATGCCGCGCCCGCCATAGCGATGCGGCTCGCGACGTATACGGCGCAGTGCCACCAGGCCAACCACTCCGCCGGCGATTCCCAGCGGCAGCACGCTGGTCGTGATTCCCACCAGCGACAGGACCAGGGACGTGATCGCGGCACCTTGACCCGGTGGGGCATGCATGGCGGCTGAATACGCCATTAACGGCGGCGGCGGGAACCCGGTCGAATGGCCGCCGCTGACCGCAGACGGCGCGTTGCCAGAAGCGCCGCCGGCCTCGACAGACACCGGCATTGGCGGCGGGGCCTGGGCGGCGCGCATGTCGCCCGCGCTCGATGGCATCTGCACAATCTGTTGGCAGTATGGGCACATCACCCGCGATCCCGCGGGGAGCTCCGCGCCGATCATTTTCCCGCATGCGGGACACGAAAATGCCTGCATCAGCCGCCTCCGCCCGAATTACGATGACGCGCCCGCGGGGCTGCATCCCCGCCGGCCCGGCCGAGTATCATATCCGGAAATCGGCATCGGCACGCGAACAGCGACGCGACCGTCGCCAGCGTAAAACGCGGTCCATCGGTTGTCGTGAAATCTCTGCCGGTGCCGAACCCGTCGCTGAATTTGGAAGACAGCACATGACGCACCCGACGCTAAAGACACTGCTGCTGGATATGCTTCGCCTGGAGGCGTCCGATCTGCACCTCGTGGCCGGCAACCGGCCGACCTATCGCATCCATGGGCATCTGGAGGCGGCATTCGACGACCTGCTCGACAACGACGCGATCGGCTCAATGCTGGCGCCGCTCTGCGAAGCAAGCGGAGGCGGGCCGGCGGCTTCGTCGGCGTCACAAGGCGGCGCGGAGCAGCCGCCGGCTGACGATCGGATTGCAATTGACCGGCGCCTGCCCGACCTGGATTTCGCCTGGCAGGTGGATGACAACGGTCGCACGCGGCGTTTTCGCGTTAACGTCTTTTCGTCGCGCGGCACGCTGGGCGCGTGCTTCCGGGCGATTCCCGACGACATTCCGACGCTGCCGGAGCTGGGCTTTCCGGCGGAACTGGGCACCCGCATCGTCGGTCAGCGCAATGGTCTTGTACTGCTCACCGGTATTACCGGCAGTGGCAAGACGACGACACTCGCCTCGCTCATCCAGATGCTCAACAGCGCCGGCGGCCAGCGGATCATCACCATCGAAGAGCCGATCGAGTACATCTATCCCGTCGTCGGCAACAGCGTCATCACCCAGCGCGAAGTGGGCGTGGATGTACCGAGCTTCTACGAAGGGCTGCGCTCCGCCCTCCGCCAGGACCCGGATGTGATTCTGGTCGGCGAGATTCGCGATCGCGAGACGGCACAGCTGGCCATCAGCGGGGCGGAGACGGGGCATCTCATCTTCGCCACGCTGCACACCATCGACGCCAAGGGCGCCGTCACGCGCATGATCGACCTCTTCCCCGCCGAGCGGCATGATGACATTCGCACCCAGCTCTCGATGAGCCTGCGCTTCGTCATCTCGCAGCACCTGCTGCCGGCGAAGACCGGCGGCCGCCGCGTGCTCGCGCTCGAAGCGCTCTTCGCCAACTTCGCGGTGCGCAGCGCCATCCGCCAGGGCAAGATTGAATCGCTGGAGTCGGCCATCCAGGCGGGCCGGCAGGATGGGATGTTCAGCCTCGACGCCGATCTGCACCGGCTGGTCGAGCGCGGCCTGATCACGCAGGAAATCGCCCGCAGCCACGCGAAGGACCCGAGCGAGTTTTGATCGAATGGTCTCAAATGATCAATTCGGCAGTGACTGCGGCGAGGCCGATGAAGGCATTGCGACTGAGCCTTCTCGCGGCGGCTGGAAGCTGTTCATTCCACCGTTTCCGGTCGGAATGGCGAGCATGATCTGCTTCACGAAACTTGTCGGAATATTGCTGCTTATCCGCCTGATCGCTGGTATCGCCGATGCATCGTCAATGGATATCGCTGCTCTGGACGCGCGCAGCGGATTGCTGCTTGCCCTGTGGCTTACGCTGGCAGTGGGAGTTTGGTTGCAGCGATCGTGGGCTCGCTGGGGATTGCGCGCCGCCGCATCGACTGAGGTGGCTTCGCACCTTGTTCTGTCTTGGGCGATGGGTCGAATGCCCAGCTTGTCCGTGGGCGTTTGCTCCAATCTCATACTTTGCTGGCTCGCGTGGTCGATGCGATTCCGATACGAGTTGGCAGAAGAGGCGTAAACCCGTCGGACTATCGCCAGCCATTGAGACTTGCCCATTTTTGGTACATCCGCCTAATCGAGCGCCCAACCTCCATCCCTTCAATCTCCCGCCCGCTCACCCACCGCAGCTCATGCGACTCCTCGCTCACCGTAAACCGCGCATCTCCCGTCACCCTGCACAAGAACCGCACGTCAAAATGAAAATGCGCCGGCTCCGGCGCACACCAACTCGATGCGCCAGCGAGGGCATATCCCGAAACACCAGCGAGGGCTTCTCCCCCGCGCGCCGGAATCGCATGCACATCCAGATCAAATATCTCGGTTGACACCACCTCGATCCCGGATATCCCCGACTCCTCCCGCGCCTCCTTTAATGCCACCCGAACGACATCGCCATCCCCGTCGCAGTGCCCGCCCAGTTGCAGCCACTTGTCCAGCTTGCGATGGTGCGTGAGCAGCACCCGCCCCGGACCGAGTCGGTCCGGCGCTCGATCATCCACCAACCACGCCGCCGCCGTCACGTGCCCCGACCAGTGCACCCGCTCGAAGCACGCCGTATGCCCGCGCACGAACGCGATCATCCGCGCATGGTTCTCCACCTCCTCCGCCGTAGGCCGATACCGAGCCAGCTTGTCCAGCAGGTCGTCGCGAATCATGTTGCGAGTGTCAGGTGGGCGTGGAAACCGCGAATACGTTTTCCAGGCAAACTCGCCTGCTTTACAGCAGTCGCCGAAATCCCGCCTGTTCGAAATGGTGATCCGCCGTCAGTGTGTCCCGCAGTCCGCGATCCTGCATGACGACGAAGGCAATGCAGTCCGTCAGCGACCACGCCTTGTCCGTGCGCGCTCCGTGATAAACGATGCCCCGTTCGAACAGCTCAGCCGAGAACGGCACGATTGTCACGTACGCGCTCTTTCGAAGGACCTCGATAAATGGACGAAATTTTCCGCGGTCTGCTACACCGGACAACGCATCGCCGACTTCCGTTAAGACCCAGTCTGTGGTGACGGTTCGCAACCGCTTCGATTTGGAGAATGCTACGGCGGCAGCATGCGCGACATCCGATTTGCTGAGCAGTGCAAGGTAGTAATATGTGTCGGCGAAGGCGACGCTCATCGCTTCGGCTGCCCGTGCAGATAGTGATCATGCTGCTCTGCCATGTCGGGGGGCAAGCCTTCCACGCTCCCTATCAGCGGCTCCATCTGTTCGTAGAGCGTGGGAATCTCGCCATCATCCGGGCTCTGCCCGTGGGAGGTCACAAGTTCCACGCGGACAATTGTTCCCTCGGGCAACCCTGTGCCGTCATCCAGCACCACCACACCGCCCTGAATTCGTCCGGTATAACACATTTGCATCTCCTGGACGTATTATACCATGCTCCATCATTTCCGGCGGCACGCCTTGCAGCGGCGTGCAAATCGCCGTATCTAAACCGCATGCTCGAAGCCCTCCTCCTCATCCTCGGCCTCGCCCTCGGGGCCGCCGCCGGCTACGCCCTCGGTCTCCTTCGCGCCCGCCGCTCCGATGCCGCCGAGGCTGCACGCCTTTCGAGTGAAAACGCCGCCCATGCTGCCACCCTCGGCGAAGTGCGCGGCCAGCTCGCCGGCCGCGATGCCGAGCTGGCCGCCGCCCGCGACGCTGCCGCCGCCGAACTCAAGGCGCTGCGTCACGCAAAAGACACCGAGCTGGCCGCCCTGCGCGACGAACTGGAACGGCAGCGCATTCGTGTGGGTGAAAATGACGCCCGCATGGAGGCCGCGCGCCAGCACTTCGCCGAGCAGCGGCGCAGCATCGAGGAGATGGACAAGCGCGTCCGCGACACATTCACGGCCCTTTCCGCCGAGGCACTCAAGAGCAACAACCAGCAGTTCATGACGCTTGCCGACGAGAAGCTCACGCCGCTTCGCGAGCAGCTCGCCCGCTACGAGATGCAGATCAAGGAACTGGAAAAGGCCCGTTCGGAGGCATACGGCGGCCTCGCCAAGCACCTGACGCGGCTGGAGGAGGGCCGCGAGAGCCTCTCCCGCGAGACGCGGCAACTGGTGTCAGCCCTGCGTCAGCCGGGTACCAAGGGCAAGTGGGGCGAAGTCGGCCTGAAGAACCTGATCGAGAAACTCGGCATGTCGTCCTTCTGCGACTTTATCGAGCAGGGCACGCTGTCGGCGGGCGATGCCGGACGGCAGCGGCCCGATCTCGTCGTGCGGCTTCCCGGCGAGCGCTGGCTCGCCATCGACTCCAAGGTCAATGCCAGCGCCTATCTCGACGCGACGCAGTGCGCCGACGAGGCGGAAAAGACGCGCCACCTGAAGAAATACGCCTCCGACGTCGCCGCCACCATGAAGGCACTGGCGGCGAAGGAATACTGGAGCCGCCTCGACCATTCCCCCGAGTTCGTCGTCATGTACATGCCGGGCGAGGCCTTCTTCGCCGCCGCCGTCGAGGCCGAGCCCGATCTGCTTGCCGACGGCATCGACCGCCGCGTCCTGCTCGCCTCGCCCACGACGCTGGCCGCACTGTTGATGGCCGTACGATATGGCTGGCAGCAGCAGCAGGTCGCCGAAAATGCCGAACGCATCGCCAGCGCCGGGCGCGATCTTTACGATCGCCTCGTCAAATTTACGGAACACCTGGACGGCGTTCGCCTCGGCATCGAGCGCGCCGCCAAGGCCTACGACCAGGCCGTCGGCAACTGGCAGATGCGCACCGAGCCCGCCGCCCGGCGACTGAAGGAGCTGGATGCCGCCGCGACCGGCAGCGAAATAAAGGAACTCCAGGTGGCCGAAGTTCACATGCGGCCGCTGTTGACATCCGAAGCGGACGAACCGGAACTTCCTGAGCTGCCCGCCGCCTCCACTGCCGACCTGCCGGCCCTGAGAACGACGCAGCCCCCATCTAAGAATACGGCAACTCCTTTTTAAGTTGGCCGGATCGCGGGTCGCGCGCAGGTGCTTTTTCCTGCACGGCGCGTATCATTATGTACTTGCCCCGCATGTTCCGCGGCCCGTCCGGTCGGCAACTGACCATCGACCGAGGAGCACCGCGGCAACGTTGTACGGCTGTCATCGAATGAACCAGTGATTGGAAGTGAAAGTTCGGGTCCGCAAAGGAGAAGCGCTCATGTCCAGGTTGCTCAGGAACCGACCTCTTGTCGCCATGATCCTCTGCACGCCGCTGCTCGCGACCGGCTGCAACGGCTCCGGCGGCGTCGTGGGCCTGGTCTTCGCCATTGTCGAACTCGTGCTGGCAATTATCGAAGTCGCGAGCTGACACCCGCAAATAGGAACTGGCGAATGTTGATTGCTGAATGTGGAAGTCTGAACGCGTCCGTGTGACCTCATACTCAACGGCGTTCAGCCACGCGATGCATCAATCGCGCTTTGCATGGGCCGGCCTCATGCCTTCACCCTGCTCTGCCCGATCCGGAACCGCCCGGTGATGAAGCCGGTGTCGCACAGCGTGGCATTCCCCGCCGGATTCGCGCCGCTCACGTGAAAGTCGCTGAAGGCGGCGCTCTGGTTGACCCAGATCGATCCCGTCAGATTGCTGGACACGGCGGCGCCCGCCTGCACCAGCGCATCTTCCGCGCTGGATCGCACCGACTCATCGGTGGAATATACTGCCGCCGTAATGGCACCGCAGGTCCGTGCACATTCCGCTGCCAGCTTCACCGCCTGCTCCGTATTCTGGGTTTCGATGAGATAGGTGATCGGGCCGAACATCTCCCGCATGTACAGATCGCGCCGCTCGGCCGGCACCTTGAGTATCAGCGGTGAATGCACGCGCGCCTGGGGAAAGGCCTCGTTCTTGACGGGCGACGAAGCCCGCAACACGTCGCCGCCGTCTTTGGCCGCCTGACCGATGCGGCGTGCCGTGGCTTCGGTCGCGATCGCCCCCAGAATCTCGGCGGCCCGTCGCTCATCCGACAACAGCCAGTCCACCGAACCAATGATGGCCTTCGCAACGTCGGCAAAAGGCTTTGCCTCGCCGTTCACGCTCACCGTCTTCGGAATGAAGATGTTCTGCGGCGTCGTGCACATCTGCCCCGAATACAGGCACAGCGAAAAACCCAGATTCCCGCCCATCGCCCGCAGATCGCTCACGCTGTCAATCACCGCGCTGTTCACGCCCGCCTTTTCGCTGTAGACAACCGCCTGCGTGGCATTCCGCTCCAGCCACGTGCCGAACTCGGAGGATCCGGTGTAGTCGATGATCTTCACCTCGGGCCGGATGCACAGGTCCCGGGCGACGGGCTGGGCCGCCGTGTCCGCCGCCAGTGACACCATGTTGACATCGAAGCCGGCCTCGCGCATCACCTGCCGCGCAGTCTCCACCGTGATGGCCAGCGGCAGCACCGCCTGCGGGTGCGGCTTCACCACGACGGCATTGCCGGTCGCCAGGCTTGCGAACAGGCCGGGATAGGCATTCCACGTCGGAAACGTCGAACATCCGATCACGACGCCGACGCCGCGCGGCAACAGGCGGTACTGCTTGGTCAGCGTGACCGTCTCCTCCTTGCCGACCTGCTTGGTCCACGTTGCCGAGGCGGGTGTGAGGCGCATCGCCTCGAAGGCGGCGGCGACGGCCTCCAGCCCGCGGTCCTGCGCATGAGGTCCGCCCGCCTGAAAGGCCATCATGAATGCCTGGCCGGTCGTATGCATGACGGCATTGGCAATTTCGAAGCTGCGGCGGTTCAGGCGGTGCAGAATTTCCAGGCACACGCCGACGCGTGCCTCAACCCCGGCATCCCGCCACTTGGGTATGCCGGTCTGGGCGGCAGCGAGCAGCACGTCGAGATCGGGCCGAGGGTACGTCACACCGAGTGTCGGTCCGTAGGGCGACACCTCCTCACCCACCATGGCCTTCGTGCCGGGTTGCCCCAGTTCAAAGGGCTTGTTCATTCGCGCATTGAATGCCGCGTGGCCGTCATCTTTGGCGCTTTCGCCGTAGACCTTGCCGCTGGGCACCTCGGGATAGGCGCTCCAATAGGTGCGGGCGTGAATCGCCTCGACCGCCTTTTCCAGGATTGTCCGATGCTTTTCAAAAAACTGGTGACTCACGCCAACCTCCTGTTCGGCCATTCTCCCGGGCTACGAAGACGCGTTCAGCAGGAAAAACCCGGCCCGGTATATTAAGCCCACCGATTGATTCGCTCACGCTCCGGGGAAATAGCCTAAATCCGGTGCGGATTTGTTAAGCCGCCGCCGTAACGAAACTTGAAACCCCGAGGAAATTCAGATTCGCTCTATCCGCAAATCCGGCGGCCACCATCGAGGCCTGACATTTCTCTAAGTTAGTGACTACTAAACTTCCGATCCGTTATCAAGACCGGAGTTCCGCCGCATGCAGGGTACTTCCTTAGTTCAACTTTTTGCTGGACTTACGTCCGCCTGCGCGGATAATCACCGCCGTGTTCAAAGTTGCCGGCGCCCTTCGGCGCATGGCCAAAGCTAGTAACCCCTAACGAGGTGTCCCATGGTCGCCCCCGTCTCACCAAGCGCCCGTGAATCCACCGGCATGGAGGAAAAAGCCTCTGCTTTGTCCCTCCCGCTGCTGAACGACTCCATTCAAGAAACGCTCAAGGCCGAACGCGAACGCCTGATGCAGGAAGCCGGCCTGACGGTAGGACCCGTCAGCCATTTCAAGCGGCCGGTGGAGCGTGCATTCACGCGCAGTGAGCGAGGCGAGGTCACGATCTGGCTCGGCGGCCTGACCCTGCGACACGACAACCTGGTCAAGGCAGGGCTTGAGGGCCTCGGCTACAAAATCGGACTGATACCCGTGCCCGTCAAGGCCGACTTTCAGGCCGGGAAGGAATACGGCAACAACGGCCAGTGCAATCCGACATATTTCACGGTCGGCGCGCTGGTAAATCACCTGAAGCGCCTGCGCGACGACGAGGGCATTCCGCTGGAGGACATCCTGTCGAAGCACCTCTTCGTCACCGCCGGCGCCTGCGGCCCCTGCCGTTTCGGCATGTACGAAGCCGAGTACCGCCTTGCCCTCCGCAACAGCGGATTCGATGGCTTCCGCGTCATGCTCTTCCAGCAGCAGGGCGGGCTCGACCAGGCCGCGGTCGAAGCGGGGCTCGAATTCAATCTCAACTTCTTCCTGTCCCTGCTCAATGCCATCTTCATGGGCGACGTTTTGAACGAAGTCGCCTATCACATCCGCCCGTACGAAGTGGAACCCGGCAAGACCAACGAAGTCTTCGCCAGGTGCATGGACATCTGCATGGATGCGCTGCGCCAGCGCAACTACGACGAGATTCACGGCGGCGCGCTCGCGAAAATCCTGGCCAAAGTCGCACCCGCCGTGAAGAACGGCGACGACGCGGGCAAGTTCCTCGACCAGCTCAAGGGCACCTACTACGCCGATGTCTTCGACAAATGCCGCCAGCTCATCGAAGACGAGATCGAGGTCGACTATACGAGGCCCAAGCCCATCTGCAAAGTCACCGGCGAGTTCTGGGCCCAGACGACCGAAGGCGACGGCAATTTCAACATGTTCCCCTTCCTCGAGGAGCAGGGAGCCGAGGTGCTGGTCGAGCCGGTCGCCACGTGGATCTGCTACATGCTCCACCAGGCAGGGCTGAAGCTTGGCGATCGCAAGGCCCTTCGCGAGGATGGCACCGAGATTCCGGTCTGGAACATCAAGGACCGCCTCGCCGCCGAGATCGATCACCGCAAAAAGCTCTTCACGCTGAACCTCGCCGAGAAGATTCTCGTTCGCGAATTCAACAAGCTTCGCGAGGCCATCGGCGGCACGGCCCACGAGCTGGCCCCGCAGCTCGAGCTCACCCGCATGGGACATCCCTACTACAACAGCCGCTCCGGCGGCGGCGAGGGCCATCTCGAAGTCGCCAAGAACATCTACTATTCGTCCAAGGACATGGCCCACATGGTGCTGAGCCTCAAGCCCTTCGGCTGCATGCCCAGCACCCAGAGCGATGGCGCCCAGGCCGCCGTCGTCAGCCACTTCAAGGACATCATCTACATCCCGATCGAGACCAGCGGCGAGGGCGACATTAATGCCCATTCGCGCGTACAGATGGCCCTGGGCGAAGCCAAGCTGAAATGCAAGGAAGAGATCAAGCGCGTGGTCGATTCGACCGGCTACACGCTCGATCAGATTCGCGACTACGTCTTCCAGCCCGAGAACCGCGATCTGCGCCGGCCGCTGCTGCACGTGCCGCACAACAAGGGCGTCATCGGCCGGGCGGCGAACTTCGTGCTGTACGTCGCAAAGAAAATGAAGGCCGCCGGCGTGACACCCGCCGCAAGCCGGGAAGCGTCTCTCGCTTCGGCCTAGCGGACCGAAGAGCCGGCGCGTTGCCAGTGGCTGACCCAAAGAGGCGATATGTCGTGCGCACCTGTTGATTTGCCGGTGGAGTATTCGATGTGCACATCAGTTCCGGGACGCAGGCTTGCTGCATTCGCGATGACACTCGCGTGCATGGCCCCGCATTTCGCGTGCAATAATGGCGCGTCGGACGATCAGGCGGAGGCGCCACCGTCTGACACCGGCCGCCTGCCGCCCGCCAGTGCAACCGCGAATGACCAGCAGGATGAACGCCTTCCGTCTGCCCTGCTGGGCCGATGGTTTCGCGTCGAGGGCGATACCGGCCACTTCTGGCACCTCGCCGGCGACGGTCAGTTCGTCACCAGCTTCATCAAGGCCGGAGAGGTGGATCGCTCGCTCTTCCCCGAGCCGATGCGGAACAATGCCACCAACTGGTTTGGAGAGTGGCAGGCGACGGAATCCGAGTTGATCCTGACGGGCGTCATGAGTCAGAACCAGAAGCTGCCCGACGAAGTGCGCATCCCGCTGAAATGGGAAGCCGGCAAGAACACAATCGAGATCAATGGCGCGACGTACCGCCGCGAGCAACAATAAGCTGGGCTCAGCTATTTCAGGACGTTCCATTATGAACAGCCAAATGAGCTTTGAAGCGGATCACGGACACTCCGGCGGCGGTTGCTCCTCAGGCGGTTGCTCGTCCGGCGGCTGCTCCACGACCAAGGGCGAACCCACCGACAAGCCAAAGACGCTGGTCCAGCTCAATGTCGGCATCGCCAAGTCTGAAAAGTCCAGGCCGCAGATCGAAGATCTGCCGTTCACCGCAACAGAGAAGTATCCGATGGGCCTGCTCATCGGTCTCGACGTTGGCAGCACCACGGTCAAGTACGTCGTCGTCGATCCCGTGACGGATGAGATCCTCGCACAGGACTACCAGCGCCACGACACCAAGCAGCCCGAGAAATGTATCGAGATGCTCCGCGTCGTCGAGGAGAAGTTTCCCGACGTACCGCGCAACGCATTCCGCGTCTTCATGACCGGCTCCGGCGGCGCCAGCGTCGGTAAGCGAATCGGCGCCAAGTTCGTGCAGGAAGTCAACGCGGTGTCACTGGCCGTGGAAAAGCTCTATCCCGACGTACAGAGCGTCGTGGAACTCGGCGGCCAGGACGCCAAGATCATCGTCTTCAAGACCGATGAGTCGAGCGGCAAGAAAAGGAAAATCCCCAGTATGAACGACAAATGCGCCGGCGGCACCGGCGCGGTCATCGACAAGATCAACGCCAAATTGAAAATTCCCGCCGACCAGCTCTGCCAGATGGGCTACAACGGCTACAAGCTGCATCCGGTCGCCGGCAAATGCGGCGTCTTCGCCGAGACCGACATCAACGGCCTCCAGAAGCAGGGCGTGCCGCCGACCGAGCTGATGGCATCGCTCTTCGAGTCCATCATCCAGCAGAATCTGTCGGTCCTGACGCGCGGTCACACCCTGCGTCCACAGGTGCTCCTCCTCGGCGGCCCCAACTGCTACATCGCCGGCATGAAGGAATGCTGGCGGCACAACATCCCCGCCGTCTGGCGCGAGCGCAAGGTTTCGTTCGACGAGTCGAAGCCCATCGAAGAATTGATCGTCGTCCCCGACAATGCCCAGTATTTCGCCGCACTCGGCGCCTGCGAATTCGCGAAGGTCGAACTCGAGGACAATCCAAACCAGGGCGTGTATCGCGGGCTCTCCGAGCTGGAATGGTACGTGAAAGTCGGACGAATCGAGGAGAAGAAGGCCGCCGGCGGCCGCGGCCTGTGGAAGAACCGCCAGGATCTGGAAGAATTCAAACAGCGCTACGCCAAAGAGCCCTGGCAACCAAAACAGTTTTCCCCTGGAACGACCGTCCGTGCCTTCGTCGGGCTCGATGGCGGCTCGACCAGCACCAAGGGTGTCCTGCTCGACGAAGAGAAGAATGTCATCGGCAAGGCATACCAGCTCTCCAAGGGCAATCCCATCGAAGACACGATGGAGATCTTCGCCCTTTTGCAGAAGCAGGTCGAGGACCAGGGCTGCACGCTCGAGGTGCTCGGCGTCGGCACGACCGGTTATGCCAAGGACATTCTGAAGGATGTCATCAAGGCCGACGTGGCACTGGTGGAGACCGTCGCCCATACCCAGGCCGGCCTGCATTTTTATCCTGAGACCGACGTGATCGTGGATGTCGGCGGCCAGGACATCAAGCTCATCATCCTGAAGAACAACCAGGTCAAGGACTTCAAGCTCAACACCCAGTGCTCCGCCGGCAACGGATATTTCCTGCAATCGACCGCGGCGGGATTCGGCTTCAAGGTCGAGGAGTTTGCCGACATCGCCTTCAGTGCCGAGGCCATGCCATCCTTCGGCTACGGCTGCGCGGTGTTCATGCAGAGCGACATCGTCGACTTCCAGCGCCAGGGCTGGGCCCCGCAGGAGATCATGGCCGGCCTCTGCGACGTTTTGCCGAAGAATATCTGGCTCTACGTCTCGCAGATTCCCAATATCGCCAAGCTGGGCACAAAGTTCATTCTCCAGGGCGGCACCCAGCACAACCTCGCCGCCGTCAAGGCGCAGGTCGACTTCATTACCAGCCGCTTCAAGGGCACCGACGTTCAGCCGGACGTCAAGGTGCACAAGTTCTGCGGCGAGGCCGGCGCCATCGGATGCGCCGTCGAAGCGCACCGGCTGTACTTCGAGACCGACCATCGCACCAGCTTCATCGGCCTCGACCGCGTGCAGACCATCCAGTTCCGAACCTCGCGCAACGAGGACACGCGCTGCTACTTCTGCAAGAACAAGTGCCTCCGCACCTTCATCGACGTAAAGACCGCCGGCCAGGGCGGCGGCTGCGGGTCTGATGCCGCGGCTGAGACACCCGCCGGGGTCGGTGCCAATGGCAAAGTCCTCGTCAGCCTCACGACGCAGATCATCAAGACCGGCGCCGAACAGGGGCATCCCACGCGCATCAAGCACGGCGGCCCGGGGGCCAACGGCACGGCACCGGCCGAGGCGCCTGCCGCGATCGGCCCGGCCAACCCGGCGCCGCCATCCGACGCCGCAAAGGCAACGGCGCCTGCAAAGTCCAAATCCAAGATTCCGCTCCAGGAGGGCGAACAGCGCCTCATCATCGCCACCTGCGAAAAAGGCACCGTCGAAGACGTCAACGACATGCGCGAGATCAAGAAGGGCCTCGACGCCGTCAAGGAAAAGTATCCCAACTTCGCCGCCATCTTCGCCACCGAGGTATTCCGCCCCGCCGGCGTCCCCTGCGTTGCCGATCCGGAGCCAAAGACCACACTTGCGAACATGTTTCGCCGCAAGGACATCGAGCGCCGCATCGAGCTGATGCGCCGCCGAAAGGAAGTCCGCATCGGCATGCCGCGCTGCCTCAACATGTACAGCATGGCCCCCTGGTTCATGGCCTATTTTGAGTCGCTCGGCGTGGCGAAGGCCAACCTCATCTGGAGCGACTACACCAGCGAAGAAATGTACAAGGCCGGCGCCAAGCGCGGCGCGATCGATCCCTGCTTCCCCAGCAAGATCGGCATTCCCCACGTGCACAACCTGCTCTACCACAAGCACAAGGAAAAGCCGCTCAACTACATCTTTTTCCCGATGATCGACGCGCTGCCCACCTTCCTCGAACACACGCTCTCCACACGGGCCTGTCCGACCGTCACCGCCACGCCCGAGGCGGTCAAGGCCGCCTTCACCAAGGAGGGCAACCTCTTCGCCGAGTTCGGGTTGGAATATCTCGACACCTTCGTCAACTTCGACGATCCGCCGCTCCTCGTCCGCCAGATGTTCGAGGAATTCAGAGACAAGCTTGGCCTCTCCGAGGAGGAGAATGTCCGCGCCTGCCGCGCCGCCTGGGAACACTACGACGGCTTCCATGAGGACAAGCGCCGCCAGGCCCGCGAGTTGATTGATCGCCTGGAGGCCAACGACGAGATCGGTGTCGTTCTGCTGACACGCCCGTACCACAACGACCCCGGCGTCTGTCACGAGATTCCTGACGAATTTCAGAAGATCGGCATCCCCGTCCTGACGATGGATGCCCTCCCGCTAGATGAGGACTTGCTCGAACGCCTCTTCGGCGACGAGGTCCGCGCCGGCGACTTCGCCAGCCCGCTCTCCATCGAAGACGCATGGAAAAACGCCTATAGCGAAAACACGAATCGAAAGGTCTGGGCTGCCAAGTTCGCCGCCCGCCATCCAAATCTCGTCGCGCTCGAACTCTCCAGCTTCAAGTGCGGTCACGACGCCCCGATTTATTCGGTCGTCGAGGAAGTGGTGGAAAACAGCGGCACGCCCTACTTCTGCTTCAAGGACATCGACGAGAACAAGCCCACCGGCTCGATCAAGATCCGCATCGAGACCATCGCCTACTTCCTCAGCCGCCACCGCGAAAAGCTGGTCGCGCGGCGACGAAAAATGGCGGACATCGAGCAGCGCCTGGCGGAATTCGAGCGTGAGCTGCGCTCAAAACACACGCCCTCGCCCCGCATTGAGACAATGGCCGTCGTCGGTGTATGATCATTCTGCGTGTGCCACTGCTCCTAGCAGTGCGAAGTTGAGCAGACATCTCGCGTGCCACTGCTTCAAGCAGTGCGAAGCTGAAGGATGGTCACAGGGGTGGCATGCCTAAGCGCAGCGCAGGCATGCTGGAGCACCGGCTCGAACATCCCGTGTGCCACTGCTTCAAGCAGTGCGAAGTTGAAGGACGGTCACTGGGGTGGCATGCCTAAGCGCAGCGCAGGCATGCTGGGGCACCGCCCGGGATTGGCATATAAAGGGGACATGTCCGCTTCTGACCAACCCCCGTCCTCGCCAGAGTCAGACCGTACCTCGCCTGAAGACATCCTCGTCTGCGTGCAGAACATCTGCAACGACATCAGTGGCAAGTCTCAGACAATCACCCGCGACATGCGCATCGACCGTTACCTGAACGACGAATGCGGCGGCGACAGCCTCGAGTACATCGAGTTCCAGTTGCACGTTGAAAACACACTGGGCATCTCGCTCACGGCAGACGACTGGCTTTGGATCGCCGGTGAATCAACTCAAATCTCCGCCCACGACCGCCAGATCAGCACCGCGCCCCCGTTCACTTTCGGTCGCCTCGTCGATCTGCTCACCTTCCGCGCCCAATCGCGCAGTCTCCCGCCGGCTGGCGCCACCGCACCAACGCTCAAAGCCGTCGAAGCTATGGAAACCCTGCGGCGAATCGTCCGCGACGTGCACCCCGCCGCACAGCACTTCGACTCCCACACCGAGATTACCACGCGCCTTCGCGGCCGCCATCTCAAGCGCCTGCTCGATCGCATACGCTGGACAGCGCCGGCGAAATTGCCGGAAGCCTCCGTCGGCGGCTGGGCATGGGCGCAGGAACACCTCGCCGGCGGTTGGGGCGTAGTGCTGTGCCTGGCGGCATGGATCGCCGGTGTGGCGCTGGCTGCCCCGCGGATCGGTTTGAGCCCCAGTGCCGATCCAATGACATTTGCAATCACGGCGCTGTTATTGTTCGCGCCGTTCGCCGGCGCGGCTGCGATACTCCTCTTTATCGTCCTCATCGTCACGCGCACGATCGGAGCACGCCCGCAGCTTCCCCCCGGCATGCGCACCTTCGGCGATCTGGCCTCCCTTATGGCCGGCGAGCGCGGCGGCTGGTGCAAAACGTGCGGCTACGATCTCAGCGGCATCGCCGCCCTGCGCTGCCCGGAGTGCGGTAACTTCAAAACGGTACCCCCCGGTGCCTTCAATTTTCTCCGCCGCACGCTTGGCGAGATCCAGCCAAATGCATATTTCGGCCCCTGGCACCGCGTCGAGCGCATCGTGGACAAAGATCGCCTGCCTGCCTTCTGGTCGCGCGTCCGTTCCGAGTTCAGCAAGGTGCCGCCGCTGCGGCACCGAGGCGCAGGCCCCGTCCGTCTGCTCGTGCGATCCGTGCTGGCCGTGCTCGCCATGTATGGCGTAGCGCAGTGCGCACGGTGGAAGTACAATGTCGAAACGCTTTCCGTCTGGCCGACGTCGCACCCTCCGCCGCACGGCTATCTCGTCGAGGCCCTTCTCGCGGTCCCAACGATCGCCCTCGCATCCATTGCCCTCTTGATTCTTGTTTATCTCTTGCAGCGGCTGAGTTCGAACCACGCCCGCAGCCGCCTGCGACTTCCCGATGACATCGTCAGCTTCTACGACCTCGCAAAGCTCATCGCAGAATGCGAAGGCCGCTGGTGCGCTCGATGCGGCGGCGAACTCGACAGTCCAGGCCGGCCTTCCTCGGCCTCCAACCATGCCCGCCCGGTATCCGACCGCTCCGCCATCTGCAAAAAGTGCAGCGCAGGCGCTTCCCACCCAACGCCGTCATCCAATCCTTCCCCAATCCGATGTGGCACCGGCTAATAGCCGGTGCGAGACGCGTCTGAAGGGAAAACGCGTGAACCAGACGGGCTTCGCACACCGCGCGCACTCCTCTCTCACATCCGTGAACCCGCTCACCCGCGTGCGTTCTTTCAAATGCCCCGCGCATCCCACTCGGAGTTCACAAATGGCCCTCGCCCGACCCCGCGCCCGCGTTTCGGCAGAATCGCATGAATCACCCGCCGCCCTCTCTCGCCGCGAATGGCTCATCCTCCTCCCGCCCGCCGCCGTTGTCCTCGCCGGTGCCCACGCCCTGGCATTTGACGACGCTCGCTCCGTGGCGGCAGGCGGCGGCGCCGGCGAGGCTCCGCCCGTTCACCCCGACTTTCCGCGCCAGCATCCCGACCTCGTTCGCTCGGTCGTCGGCGCCTCCCACGCCAACATCGACCGCGTCCGCGAGCTCGTCACCGCCCACCCCACGCTGGCCAAGGCCGCCTGGGACTGGGGCTTCGGCGACTGGGAGACCGCCCTCGGCGCCGCCTCCCACACCGGTCGTGCCGACATCGCGACACTTCTCATCGAACACGGCGCCCGGCCGAACCTCTTCACCCTCGCCATGTTCGGTCATCTCGACGCCGTTCGCGCGGTCGTCCAGGCCATGCCCGGCATCCAGCGAATCTCCGGCCCCCACGGCATTACGCTGCTCCAGCACGCCCGCAATGCCATCTCGCAGACACGCAACACCGACGAACACCGCGCCAAAGCCCGCGAAGTGGAAGAATACCTCGAATCTCTCGGCGATGCCGACGTCGGTCCCGGCCGGCGGGCGGCGTCCGAGGCCGAAAAGCAGCTCTACCTCGGTCTTTATACCTTCGGCCCCGGCCCCGGCGATGCCTTCGACGTCCACGTGCACTCCAGCGGCATTCTGGCCATCCGCCGTGCCGGCGGCGAGGCACGGCTCATGCACGTCGTCGAGGAACACGCCTTCGCCCCCGTCGGCGCGCCGGCCGTCCGCATCCGCTTCAAGATTGCGGACAAGCGCGCCGTTGCTCTGACCATCCACGATCCGAACCCGGTGCTGACGGCCATGCGCAAGGGCGATTGAAAGCCAGGCACCTTTCTCGCCCAGCCGTCTTCTTCCATGCCGGCGCACACGTGAGCGAATCGAGCGGAAGCCGAACCAGGCAGTTCTGAAACGCGCGTCAACGGATTGACAGCGCCCCGGCATCGGCCAGTTCATGATGGATGAGCCGCGCCAGCACCCGGCGCCTGTACAACGCCGTCGAGCGGACGTCGTCGATCGGCGAAATATCCCGTGACAAGACGGACTCCAACTCCGTAGGGCTGCTGAATGATTGCCCGGCGTCGAGCGCGGCTTCCAGATGGCGGCATCGGCAGACGACCGGCGCGACGCTGTTGGCCACGATGCGCCAACCGCACGCGTCGTGCACCACGGCGACGCCGACCTTGGTGATGGCTTGCGCGCGGCGGGCCCCCACCTTGTGGAATCGCTGAACATCGCGCAATCGCCGCGGCACGCGTATTTCGGCGATCAACTCGTCCGGCGCCCGCACGCTCTGCCGGTATCCGGTGTAGTATTCATCGAGCCGCACCTCGCGTCGCCCGCGTACCGAGGCCAGGACCACGCCTGCGTCATAGGCCATCAATACCGGCACACCGTCGGCCGCGGGCGAACCGTTGCCGATGTTGCCCGCCCAGGTGCCCCGCGTCTGAATCTGGATGGCGCCGACCTGCCGGGCGGCATCGGCCAGCAGTGGAAATGCCGTCGAGACGGCACGCTCGCAGAGCACGTGCCAGTAAGTCGCCCGCGCCCCGAGTGTCAGCACTTCGTCGGTCATGCGCAAACCGCTCAAGTCGTCAACGCGCGAGAGATCCATCAGCGTCAGGTCGTGCTTCGGCCGCTGGTGCCACGAGACCATCAGGTCGGTACCGCCGGCGAAAGGCGTAATGGTGCCGTTGCCGCGCGCCGCGGCCCCGGCCAGCATTGCCAGTGCCTCGTCGAGATTGCGCGGAGAGAGCAGCTTCACGTCGCCTCCCGCCGGGTGATGCCTTCGGCCGCCAGCGCTGCCCGCACGCCGGCCAGGATGCCGTCGTATCCGGTGCAGCGGCACAGATTGCCGCTCATGAAGTCGGCGAGATCGACACGCGTGGCCCATTCGGGATGCTCGAGGAGCCATCGCAACGACATGACGACACCGGGCGTACATGCCCCGCACTGTGAAGCGCCGGTACGGTTGAGTACTTCCGCCAGTGCGGCATCGGTCGACTCCACGGTCGCAATCGTTGCACCTTGCGCCTGAAAGGCGGGCACCAGGCACGAGTTGACCGGCAGGCCGTCGAGGATGACGCAACACGCGCCACACTCGCCCTCGCCGCAGCCTTCCTTGGTGCCGGGCATGCGGCAGTCATAACGCAGCACATCGAGCAGGCGCGCGTCAAGCGGGACGCGAACCTGCACGGGATTGCCGTTCAACGTGAATTGGAGATCGATACGCTCCATGGGGCCTCTTCTGTTGACTCAGACCTCCTCATCGTGCGCCATCGTCCGGATTGAGGATGATTCGGCTCAGATTGCAACCGCGCGCGGGCCGTTCATCCCGGTTCATCAACTGCGTGCATCAACCGCTCGGGTGTCATCGGTACGTCGTTCAACTCGCTGGCGACGGCGTTGCACACCGCGTTGATCACCGCAGGGGCCGCGCCGTCCATCGGCAGTTCGCCAATGCCCTTCGCCCCGCCGGGTCCGTATTGCGATGGCGACTCCTCGAAAGAAACACGGATCGGCGGCAGATCGGCCGCCGCGGGAATGATGTAGTTGGTCATCTGGGCATTCTGCATCGCGCCATCGCCGTCGAACACGACGTGTTCATACAAGGCCCAGCCGATGCCCTGGGCCACGCCGCCCTGCACCTGACCGCGCGCCAGCGTCGGGTTCAGCACGCGGCCCACGTCCTGGCGGGCGACGAAGTCGCGCACCGTCGTGGCATATGTTCGCAGGTCCACTTCGACGTCGGCCACGTACGTTGCCCAACCGTAGGCGGCATACGCATCTCCGCGGTAAGTCGCGTCATCCCAGTTGATGTCTGCGGGCTTCTCATACCGTGCCGTGCCGATCAGCGGCCCGCTGCCCGCCCGGCCATGCCATGCCCGAATAGCAACCGACAGCGCTGTGGCACCATGATCTGTGGCACGGGTTTCCAACCCGTGACTCCCTTCCAACCTGCGAACCAGATCATCGCACGCCATCTCCACCAACCGCCCCACCACCATCGCCGTGCGGCTGGCCACCGTCGGCCCGCTGTTTGGCACGCGCGACGTATCGGGCTCTGCCACGCGCACGGCACCTTCCGACACCCCCAGCCGCTCGGCCGCGATCTGCGTCAATATCGTCGTCGTGCCCTGCCCCATGTCGGTCTGGGCCGTCTGCACTTCGACGGTCCCATCCGGCAGACCCTCAACCCGCACCTCCGATGCCAGGTACGTCTCACCACTGCCGGTGAAGCCTGAGCCGTGATGAAAGGTCGCAATGCCGATGCCGCGGCGGAGATACGGGTGTTTCGCATTGAACGCCGCGTGGGCGGCGCGCCGCTCTTCGTACTTCGCCTCCGCCAGTGCCGCATCCATCAAGCTCCGCAGATCCACATGATCGCGCATCACCTGCCCGGTCGCCAGCGTCTGCCCCTCGCACAGCAAGTTGCGGCGCCGCAGCTCGACCGGGTCCATTCCCAGCCGCCGCGCGATGACATCCATGTGACACTCCATGGCGAAGACCGTTTGCGGCGCGCCAAAACCTCGGAAGGCGCCGTATGGCACGGTGTTCGTCAGTATCGCGCGGCCGCGAACCCGCACGTTCTCGCACGCGTAGGGACCCGCGGCATGAATGCACCCGCGGCTGAGCACCACCGGCGACAGCGTCACGTACGCCCCGCCGTCCATCAGCACGTCGATCTCCATGGCCAGCAACCGGCCGTCGACGTCCAGCGCCGTGCGATGCCGGACCACACTCGGGTGCCGCTTGGTCGTCACCGCCATATCCTCGTGGCGGTCGTACACCATCTTCACCGGCGCGCCGCCTTTCTCAGCCAGCAGGGCCGCATGGGCCGCCAGCATCGAGGGAAAGTCCTCCTTGCCGCCGAAGCCGCCGCCGACCGGGGCCTGCACGACGCGAAACGCCTCGCGCGGCCGGCCGAACAGGTGCGTCAGCGCATCCAGCACGTAGTACGGACACTGCATGCTGCCGCGGATGGCGAGCCGCCCGTTTTCGGGCCACGCCAGCATACCCTGCGTCTCAAGGTAGACATGTTCCTGAGCACCGGTCGTGTAGCGCCCCTCGACCACGTGCGCCGCCGAACGAAATGCCGCCGCCACGTCACCTTTGTCGATTTCCAGCTGCTTCAGCACGTTGTCGTCACCGTGCTGAATCGTCTCCGGCGACAAGGCCGCTTCGGGATCGAGCATTGCCGGGAGCGGCTCCACCTCAACGCGCACGGCGCGCAGGCCCTCACGCAGTTTTTGAATGGACCGGTGGGCGAGCAGCACGACCGGCTCGTACTTATGCCGGAATTCGCCGGCCGCGAGCACCGGCCAGTCCGCCTCGATCAGCTTTATGGTGTTCGGCCCCGGCAGATCGCGATGATCGACGATCACGAACTCCGACCAGTCGATTGCCGGATCGAAATGTATGTGCCTGATGCGGCCGCGGGCAATCGGTGCGCGAACGGTCCCACCGTGCAGGACGCCGGGCACTTTCACGTCATCGACGTACAAGGCCCGTCCGCACAGCTTTGCAAGCCCGTCAACGCGGGGAATATCCTGACCAATGCTCATGGGCGCGCTCGCCGCGGCAACCTCGATCCTGTCGCGCCCAGTATAACGGTCGGGCAGCCGCCGAACGACCCGATCGCCGCCTCGCGCTGTCCGATCAGGGCGCCGGTCGCGCCGCAGCTCCGTTCCCCTTGGCGCGCCATGCGTCCGCCTCCGGCCCGCGGTTCAGCTGGCGATTCAGCTCCGCCAGCGCATCGGCCGTCTCGCGCGCCTGACTCTCTTCGCCGCCCTTTTGAAGGATTTCATAGCCCTGAAGCAGCGGTGCCTCTGCATCGGAGGCGCGATCGAGGGACATGAGGCAGCGGCCGAGGCGCGACAGGTAGAGCCCGACATAGACGTGATCGCCGGGCAGATATCCCCGCGCCTTGTCGAGCGCCGTGCGATGCAGCGGCTCTGCATCGACATGGCGTTCGAGCCGATCGTAGACCGCGGCCAGGTTGCTCGTCATCGACACGACCGTGGGATGTGAATCGCCCAAGCCATTAATGCCCTGTTCGATGGCCTCCTCCAGCATGACTGCCGCACGCTCATTCTCTTGCTGGCGTCCATAGAACATTGCCAGGTTGTTCATCTGGAGAATGGTGCTGGGGTGCGCCGGCCCCAGCACGCGCTTGCGGGATTCCAGGCTTTCGACCATCAGCTCCTCGGCCTCGGCCGTCCGGCCGAGCGTGCGCAGCAGCTCGGCCATGTTGCCCATGGCCACCAGCGTGGCGGGATCGTCGTTGCCGAGCAGCCGCCGCGACGACTCGAGATCGGCGCGGAGATGCGGCTCGGCAAGCTCCGGCCGATCCGACTCGAGATAGACAATGCCCAGGTTTCCACGGGCGTTGCGGGTCAACTCGTTATCCGGGCCAAGCGACGCCAGCGCGACTTCGTAGGCCGAGCGGGTCATTCCTTCGGCCGTCTTCACGTCTCCGAGTCGCAGGTGCAGCCAGCCCAGGTTGACCATGATCTTCAGTGTTTCCTCGTCGCTTTCGCCGCGCGTCCTGCGCCAATATGCAAGGCACGCCTCGAAGTGCGACCGGGCGTCTTCGAAAGCCCCGGCGTTCTCGTATGCCCGTGCCAGATCATTGCGCGCGTGCATCACGTCTTCGTGCTGCGGTCCCAGCGCTTCCGTCATCCGCCGGACCGACGACGCCAGATGCTCGATGGCCTTGTCCACTTCGCCGAGCCGAAAGTAGCTCGTGCCCATGGCGTAGTGAATCTGCCCGGCGATCAGCGGGTACGCCTGGAACTGGTCATCCACTCTGTCGGCCGCGGCGTTCATCGCGGCGTGGATGGTCGCCTCGCGGCCCAGCCGGTCCGGCGCGGCCGCCGCCAGGACTTCGAAGCAGAAGAACTCGTTGACGGCGGTTTTCGCGCGCGCCTGGCGCTCGGCCTCTTCGCGCGAGGAAATGGCCCGCGCCTCCGCCTGTTCGGCCGCGGTGCGCAGCGTTCGCTCCCTGTCGCTGGCCTGGCGTTCGCGCTGATAGAGAACACCCAGCCCCACGGCGACCGTGGCGATCAGCAGAATCACCAGGCCGCCGATGGCCGCCGACACCCGGTGTCGCCGGATGGTCTTCCGCAGCAGGTACCAGTGGCTGTCGCGCTTGGCCTCGATGGGTTCACCGGCGAGATACCGCTCAATGTCGCGTGCCACGTCTCCGGCACTTTGGTACCGGTCCTCCGGGCTCTTGCGCAGGCATTTGAGCACGATGTGGTCGAGCTCGTCGTCCAGCGCCTGCTGCACCGAGCTGGGCCGCGGCGGATCGGCACTGCAGATATTCTCCAGCGCCTCGCGGAAGCTGCCGGTCACGTCGTACGGAAATCGACCGGTCAGAGTCTGATAGAGCAGCACCCCGAGGGCATAGACATCGGTCCGCAGCTCGACGTGCTCGGGCCGGCCGGAAATCTGCTCGGGCGCCGCCCAGGGCAGCGAGCCGATGAATTGGCCCGTCAGCGTGCGCAGCTCGGTCCGCGACGTGGCCAGCTCGTCGAAGTCGCTCACCTTGGCGAGGCCGAAGTCGAGGATGTGCGGCTCGCCGGAAGGATCCACGCGGATGTTACCGGGCTTCAGGTCGCGGTGGATGATGCCCCGGAGGTGGGCCACGTTAATGGCACGACAGATCTTGACGAAGAGGAGCAGCCGCTGCCGCACCGGCAGGGCGTGGCGCCGGACGAACTCGTCCAGTGGCCAGCCCGGGATGTAATCCATGATGAAATAGTGCGTACCGGCCGCCGAGCCGCTGTCCAGCACCGTCACGATGTTCGCGTGCTTGAGCTGGGCAAGAATCTGCACCTCGCGCTCGAAACGGCTGCGCTCCTGCTCGCTGGCCAGCGGCCCCTCGCGAAGCACCTTGACGGCCACGTCGCGTCGCGTCGCCTTCTGCACGGCCTTGATGACGACGCCCTGGCCGCCGCGACTAATGGTCTCCCCCAATGTGTAACCGGCAAGCGACTCCTCCAAAGCATCGCGAATACCCGCGTCCGGCGACGGTTGCGGCGCGCGGCCGGCCTCTGACCGCTTCTTGCGCAGGTTCTTCAACTCCGCCCGGGCCGAGTCAATCCAGACCTGGTGAAGATCGATGGAGCTGGTGATGTCATCGCCGTTCACGCGCATGATCAATAGGCCACTCGGGCAGGACGGGCGTCCACATCCACTGCGACGCCCGCTGGCGGTCATTCACGCCGAAGAACTGAAGTACTGCGATGGCGGCCCCATGCCCTCTCGCAACCGGTCGTGCGCGCGGGCGCGAATCATGTGAACCGCGCCGGCCGACTTGCCGACTGCCTCGGCCACTTCGGCAATGGGCCGGCCCTCCAAGTCGTACAGACGAACGACCTGTGCATAACGCGAGGGCAATGAGTCGATCGCCTGCTCAAGCAGTCCGCACACCTCCTGCCTGCGCACCTGGCGGCTGGGCGAGGCGGAGGAACTGCCGCCCAGCAGATCGTAAAGGCCGACGAGCGAGTCCTGGTAGTTGATGGGCATCACGCGATCGCGGGGCGGCGGATTTTTCTGCCGTTCCAAGCCGCGTATGGCATCGCGAAGGTTGTTCCGGGCGATCTGCCGGAGCCAGGCCGCGAACGATTCGGCACGGGCCGGATCGAAGGCTGCGATGCGCATAAACGCCTCCAGGTACGTCACCTGCATGACGTCGGACGGCTCAATCATGCTCTGGTACAACGTTCCGATCTGAAGCGAGCGCTCCACGGCCGGCCCGTGAATGCGCAGCAGTTCGCTCAGGGCATCCTCGTCGCCCGCGACTGCCCGCTGGACCAGTTCCTGTTGCGTTCCCGACACACGTCCCTCCCTTGGGCCACAAGTCCGAATATTGTACCGGGCTGCCGGCGTGGAAAAAACGTGCATGGGGCCGTCATTTCGACGCGAAAACCACATGGCCAGCAGCGGAATGACGTCCGCCGGAGCCGCTTGACGCCTTATGGCGATGGTACCGGCGTGCCTGCGGCTGGCGCTTTTTCGGCCGCAGCGTTGAGGCCGATGTGCGATACGAAAGGTCTGTGCCATGAACGTGAGATCAAGATTTCATCCGCTCGTCGTACTGGGCGTCGTGCTGGCCGCGGCGTTGATGACCGGCTGCGAAACCGCCGCGCCCGATCCACTGAATCTCCCGCCCGATCCCCCGCCGGCCGACACCCAGGGCGATGCCGACGATCCGCAGATCACCGGTGAGCCCGAACCAGAACCCGAGCCAACCATCATCGGTGACTGGCTCGTTTCGGAAGGCTCGCTCTTTCCGCCGGGCGTGGGAATTCCGATTGAAACGCCCGCCATGATCCTGCGGGATGACGGAACCGGCATCGTCGTTGCCCGCGATCCCAAGTCCGGCATCGAGAACTGCCTGGAGGTCCTGTACGCAATCCTAAACGACCGGCTCGTCCTCGATTACGGCGCTTCGGCCATCCCGCTGGGACGCGTCTTCACATTCGAACTGTCCGACGCGAACTCCCTGACTGCCTTCGACCAGGACGGTCGCCTCGCCATCCTGGACCGTCTCGTCGACGGGCTGCCGCCCGAGCGCTGTCAGTCGGTCACCGAGCTTTCGCGGAAGGTGGGGCTCCCCAAGCCGGCCGGGTTCGGCGAGCTCGAATTCGACGGCACCAACCTGTACTACGCCTCGGATGAGTTCCCCGATCCCTACGAGCTGCGCTCGATCAACGCGCAAACAGGCGAGCTCAATCCGTCGCTCAACATCTTTCCGCCCTTCGCCACGGCCATCATGAACGGCGGCTTCTGGACGCACTGCGCCTGCGGCGGAAGCCAGGACGCGACCCTGCGCACGCCGGCGATGACCGTGGACACCGTCGTCACGACTCAACTCGGTCACGACGTGTCGGCCTACTACATGGCCGCCGACGAGGCGAACGGCATCGTCTGGATCGCCGGCCCCTCCAACGGGCCAAACTACAAGTTGTTGAAGGTCGATGTGGCGTCAGAGCCGGACGTTTTGCTCAAAGCTTCCGAACTGGACACGCCGGTGCAATCCCTGACCTACGACGGAACGCACCTGTGGGCGTTACAGGGCTTTATCCGCTCCGTCATCGTCAGGCTCGATGCGGATAGCGGCGAAATACTCGAAGTCTGGCAGGTACCCGACACCTCCCTGTTCTGGTCCAGCATTGCTTTCCATGACGGGCGGATGTTCCTGCTGGGCGCCGACAGTTCCGAAAATGGCGTCATTATCGAAGTCGACCCGCTGCCCCAGCCGTAGCGAGTCGCCGATCCCGAAACTGCCTCCCTCTGCTGTCGGGGCCCGGTCACTGTGGCGATCGGGCCCCGCCTCTTTTTACCGCGGGACAAATCGTATGATGAACTCCGAACTATTCGCGCTTGGACGTGGAGGTTCCGCCCCCCTCCGAAAGCCCAAAACCGTGATGTCCCCGACGGCTCTGCTTCCAGCCCTGGCTGGAACATGTTCGAGGGAGGAGTGCGTTCCGTGAATCTGCGACCGAGAATCCTGTTGGACCCAGTGCTCATCGGTGTGCTGGCACTGCTGGTCGCCCTCCTCCGCTGACCCACCGGCCTTCATAAATTCGCCCCAGACATCATCTTGTCGATGCCCGCTGCTGTTGACGCCGCCACAGCCGGCCCGAGCAGCGGGTGTATTCAATTCCGGAGCCCGCTGGAACACGCCCCGCCCGCGCCCATAGAATTGCCGCCAGAACCGACCTGAGCGCGCAGGCCCGCCGCCGTGCATTCTCAGCAACTTATTTCTGCGCAGCGGTCCGGCGAGCTTGCGATTTTGGGCTGGGGAAGCGCCAGTCGCCTGCCTGCGATTCGTCCGGACAATCGGCGCACCAAGCGAGATCCTTTTGTGACGGGAAAGACACATACGGCCCCGGAACACTGCACCCCGGCCGCATCCGCGGAGCAACTGCTCCCGCAGGTGTACGACGAGCTTCACGCCCTTGCCGAGCGGTACCTGTTTCGCGAACGCCCGGATCATACGTTGCAGCCGACTGCGCTCATCAACGAGGCATTCCTTCGCCTGAGCGAGCAGGAGCGGGCTGCGTGGAAGGACCGGTCACACTTCGTGCTGATCGCCGCCCGGGCGATGCGCCAGATTCTGGTAAACCACGCCTTGCATCGAGGTGCACTGAAGCGCGGCGGTCACTGGCGCGAAGTTGCCCTTGACGACGCCATCGCCGTCTTCCGGGAACGCTCGATCGACCTGATCGCACTGGATGAAATTCTGGCGCGGCTCGCAGACGTCGACCCGGACCAGGCAAAGATCGTCGAGCTGCGCTTTTTCGGCGGGCTGGATGTGAAGGAAGCGGCGGAAGCACTGGGCATGTCGGTCCGGACGGTCGAACGGGAATGGAGCATGGCCCGGGCCTGGCTGCGCCGCGAGTTGGAGGCCGCCGGGCGCGACTAGTCGACACACGGGCCGTTCGAGCGCACACCATGAGCACGCACACCTGGACCGACGTCAAGCGCATCTTCCAAACCGCCGCCGAACTGCCCGTCGACCAGCGGGAAGCCTATCTCGACGACGCCTGTGCAAAGCATGCCGGCCTGCGGGCGGATGTCGAAAGCCTGCTGCAACACCACGGCGCCGACGATGCGCTCGAGCCGCCCAGTCTTCAGACGGTCGCCCGCATCTTCGAAAATGCCGAGACACGCGGCCGCGTCGGCTGCCGCGTCGGCGCCTACGAGCTGATACGGCTGGTTGATTCCGGCGGCATGGGTCACGTCTATCTCGCCCGCCGGGCGGACGGCCAGTTTGAAAAGCACGTCGCCGTGAAGATCATCCGCCACGGCGTCGACGCACACGAGCTGCGGCGACGCTTCCTGAACGAGCAGCAGGCCCTCGCCGCCCTCGACCACGCCCACATTGCCCGGCTGCTGGATGGCGGCGTCACTCCCGACGGCCTGTCCTATCTCGTCATGGAGTACATTGAGGGCCGGCCCATTGACGAATACTGCGACGTCAACCGCCTCTCGACCGATGCGCGGATCGATCTCTTCCGCACCGTCTGCTCGGCAGTGCACTACGCGCACCAGCGTCTCGTCATCCACCGCGATCTCAAACCCAGCAACATACTGGTAACGGAAGACGGCGTGCCGAAGCTGCTGGACTTTGGTATCGCAAAGCTGGTGGACCGGGGCTCCGGCTCCAGCACGATTCCGTTGGCCAGGCTGTCGGTGCCGTACCTCACGCCGGAATACGCGAGTCCCGAGCAGGTTCGCGGCGAAACCATCACCACCGCCAGCGACGTGTATTCCCTGGGCGTCATCCTGTACGAGATGCTGACAGGCCGGCGTCCTCATCGGCATACGCACGGTTCGCACCAGATGCTGGCCCGCATGATCGTCGAGGAGGAGCCGGCCCGGCCGAGCACCGCCGTTCGCAAGACCGAGGAAGTGCGCCGCCACGATGGCACCATCAAGGCCACGCTCACGCCCGACGGCGTCAGCCGCGTTCGCGACTGCGAGCCGGATTCGCTCCGGCGGCGACTGAGCGGCGATCTCGACAATATCTGTCTCATGGCCCTCCGCAAGGAGCCGCATCGCCGATACGGATCGGTCGAGCAGTTCGCCGAAGACCTGCGACGGCACCGCGTCGGGCTGCCGGTCATCGCGCGAAAGGACACGTTCACCTACCGCGCCGTCAAGTTCGTTCGCCGCAATCGTGCCGCTGTCGTTGCAGCCTCGCTGCTGGTGCTGGCGCTGGTCGGCGGCATCATCGGCACCAGCGCCGCCCTGGTGGCGGTGCGCCGGGCACAGGACAAGACGCTGCTCATGAACGAGTTCCTCGAGAACATGCTTGCCGAAGCCGACGTCAACAACGTGGGCCGCGATCTGACGGTGCGCGAGATGCTGGATCGCGCCGCCCGCCGCGTGGCGGACGACTTCGACGGGCATCCCGACGTCGAAGCAGGGCTGCGGACAGTCATCGGCAACGCGTATCTCAGTCTGCGCCTGCCGGCGGCCGAGGCCCATCTGAAGAGGGCATACGAGCTGAAACGCGCGATCCATGGCGACGAGCATCCCGAAATCGCCGAGTCCCTGCACAACCTCGCCGTGTGCGCCTATGTCCGGAGCAGGCTCGACGACGCCGAACGCTTTGCTCGCGAGGCGCTGGCCATGCAGGCGCGCTTGACCGGCGAGCACGACGGAAAGTACATCGCAATTCTTGACGATCTGGCAGTCATCCTGCGCACGCAGGGGGACCTGGCCGGCGCGGAGCCGCTGTATCAAAAAGCCCTCGCGCTTAACCGCGAAATTTTCGGAGCGCGGCATCTGGAAACCGCGCGAACCATGAACAACTATGCCGTCCTGCTCAAGCTGAAGGGCGAGCTGGACCGCGCCGAGGAGATGTATCGCAAGGCCATCGATATTCGCCGCGAGCACCTCGACGACCATCACGCCATCGCGACATCGCTGAGCAACCTGGGCGCGCTGCTCCAGGCCAGGGGCGACGATGCCGCAGCAGAGCCGCTCTATCGTGAAGCGCTCGAGCTTCAGCGAAAACTGCTCGGCCCCGAACATCCCGCCATCGCGGTGACCGAAAACAACCTCGCCATGCTGCTCATCTCCCTCCATCGGCTGGACGAAGCGCAGAATCTGTTCACGCGCGCGCTGGACTCCAATCGGCAACGCCTGGGAGAACGCCATCCCCAGGTCGGCACGCTGCTGTTCAACCTCGGGAGCATCCATCACCGCCGCAACGAGCTTGAACAGGCGGAGACGATGTACCGTCAGGCCCTCGACATCAGAATCGAGTCGCTCGGTGAAGAACATCCCGACGTCGCCACAAGCCTGAACGGCCTGGGCAGCATTCTCGTGGACCAGAACCGGCTCGGCGAGGCCGAGGAGTACCTCCAGCGCGGCCTTGCGATGCGTCGCGCTCTCTTCCCCGATGGCAACTCGGTGATTGCCCTGAGCCTCGAAGAGTTGCTCCGATTGAGAATTCGCCAGGGCAACAATGTCGCGGCCGAGGCACTCGCGCGCGAATCCCTGGCCGTGCGCCGCCGGCACCTCTGCGAAAATCACCCGGATATCGACTTTTCTGCCGTGCGGCTGGCTTCGGTCCTGATAGACCAGCGGCAACCCGATGAAGCACGGCAACTGCTAGACGACGTAGAGACCCACGTGAGCGGCCGCGGCGATCCCGCTGGTATGCTTCGACTGGAACTCGTCCGCGAACAGGCCCGCCTGCGCATGCTCACGGGCGATCCGCAGGCCGCCGAACGGTTGATTCAAGATGCCCTTGAGGCGGCGCGGAATCTGTTCAACGAATCGCATCCCGAATTCCGCCGTACGCTGCGCCTCCTCGACGAGATCCGCGACCAGCTTTCCGGACCCTCGAGAACATCGGAGGCCATCCCGCACGAGCACTAAACCAGCACCGCTGCCCGCGTTCGAACGCAACCGACGTTTTTCAGGGCAGCCTCGGACGCGTAAGCTCCTTCGTCATACCGACTTACGCTTGGCTCCCCCGGCCGAACGGATCCGCGGACACGTTCGCTCAAAAAAAGTGGCGGTCCTCGGCCGCGGATTTTGCATAACGGTAGGCAAGCGAGCGTCCACGGGCCCCACCCCGCGGTGGATGCTGATTTTGCACACCACGCCTCACTGACAAAGTCAGGAGTTCGAATTGAATAGGAATGCCCTCTATCCCGCGGCTGCGGCCCTTGTCCTCGCGCTTGCCGCGCGCCCTGCCCGGCCCTGTCCGATTGTCGCAACACACGTAATTGAGTTTCCGCAGACCAGCAATCTCTGCACGACCGGCATCTGGGCGCCGAGCGAACCGCCGGCCGGCCTGCACCGCACCCTGCTGCCGCCCCCGCCCGGGGCGATTATCGTCAAGACACGAATCCACGCGACGTTCGTCTCGACCAGCATCTGCAACCCAGCTTTTGACGCCGCGAACCTCGTCTTCCAGCTTCAGAATCCATTCGAAACAACCTGGGAAATTCACGCCGGCCCGGACCTGGACTGGTCGGGCACTGGCACATTCTCGGGAACGCTGGAGACCGACCTGTTCAATGGCGTGCCTCCACCGATTGTATGGGAGGACATCTTTTTTTCGGCTGTGGAGATGCGCGTCGACGGCCACTTTCATACTTCCGTGCTCATGCCCGACGCCCGCTGGGAAATAGACTACATCGATCCGGCCGAAATCGACGGCGACGTAAGCTGCGACAATCGCGTGAACTTCAACGATATCCCCGCATTCGTCGCCGCCCTGATCGATCCCGCACTCTACGAGTCCGAGTTTCCGGATTGCCAGATCCTCCGCGCCGACATGAACTGCGATCTGCTGATCGACGGCAACGACGTTCAGCCGTTTCTCGATGCCATCCTGAATGCGCCGCCGATCGGAGCGTGCTGCATCAACGACGGCAGCTGCGAAGAGTTGGTATTCGACGCCTGCCAGCTGGAAGGTGGCCAGTTCAACGGCGTGTTTTCCGCATGCGATGAAGTCGTCTGCCCGCCCTCGACGCCCCAGATCGACACAATCTTTTTCTCGCCACAGCCGGCGAACAACTGCGACGGCGACGAATTCAACGTCGCATCGTTAAGCGTCATCGGAGACGGATTTCATAACGACATTCAGGTGGAATTCACGATGGCCGGCCAGCCGAACGTGCGGCTCTTCGGCATCCAGCCGATTGACCGCCAGAACCTGTTCGGCGATGTCGACCTCGGTTGTTTCCCCGCCGCCGGCTCCTGGAACCTGCTGCTCACGAACCCCGACGGACAAACGGCAATCCTCGAAAACGCCGTGCAGATCGACGACTGCCCGACTCCCGCCTACATCATCGAAATAGCCGCCTTTTCTCCCGCCGAGGTGCTGACCTGTCCCGGCGACGGCCCGGTAAATCCGGTGACCCAATTGACGGTCGATATCTTCGGCGCAAACCTGCCGCCCGATCTGAATGGGGGTTCGTTCGAATCCTCGGTGAGGATCAATCTCACGGCCGCCTCCGATGGGGAGCACTGGTACAGCCTGTTGCCCGATCAGATCACGGTCATCGCCCCAGGGCATTACCAGGCGCAATACTCGATTTTCAACGGCAACGTGAACTTCCCGGTGTCAAACCCGCCCGCCGGTATTTATCGCATCACTATTTCGATGTGTTCGCAAACGTTGAATTCCACGGAGACCGTCGAAATTCGCGAGGAGTGTCCCCCGTGATAGACGGCGCCGGCAGTCCGGTGGCGCTGTCGAACGCCAACGCGGCGGAACTGAGAAAGCTGGGAAGAACGCGGAACGCACAGCGAGCTGAAAAAACAACAGAAGGAGGAGGAGCAATGAAGAAAATTATGGCCCTCGTGGCGCTGCTGGCGGGACTTGCTGCAACAACCGCCGCCAGCGCCGGAATCGTCATTTACGACAATACGACATCGCCGACCGACTTCCCTTATCTCGCCAATATTAACGGCGAGCGCGTGCCTTCGGTCGACGATTTACAGGTCATCGGCGGCGGTCAGCTCGAGGAGATCACATTTGCTGCCATCGCTGAGACGCTCGGCGGCCCGGCCGATGCCCATATTACTCTGGCCATCGACAATGGCGACAACATTCCGGATTTCGGCCCCGGCAGCTTTGGAAGCGATGGAATCGTGCTGGAGAAGACAATCACCGGCATCAACGGGCCCTTCGGATTCATTCCCACTGGCAATTCCATCCTGATCGCGGTCGATGTCGTCGGCGATAACGTCGTGATCCCGGACAACGCCACAGTCTGGGCGAAGCTGGGATTCACCCGCTTCGGCGTAAGCACCGACGTGGGCCAGGCCTTCTACGGGCCGCTCGGCCTGGGGGCGACCGATGGGCTCGTATATGCGGCCGGCCCCGAGGGCATCGCCGGTGAACCGGCGCCCGATCAGGACGGCTTTGACGGACTTGGCTGGAAACTCACGGTCATTCCCGAGCCGGCAACGCTCAGCCTGTTTGCCCTCGGCCTCCTGATAAGACGGCGCCGCCGCACGATCTGAATCAAGAACTCATTCCAGTCACCGTCAATTTGTTTTTCGGCTCGCCAGGCGGTGGCTGGAATTTAATACACGCGGCTCGCAGAAGCGCCTACCAGCTATCGCGGCCGCAAGCAAATCCCACTCCACCCTACAGCGCCGGACGCGCGGGTTTCTATGACCCGCGCGTCCGGCTGCTTTTTGCGACGCATCCGGATTGTTGCTTCGCGCCTTAGTGCGACGACCAACCAACCCTGTTGGTCGCCGTGCCGGCATCCGTTTCATCCGATCAGCTCTCTCGGCTCGTGGATCGCGACGGTAGCAGGCAGGAAACACGCGCCATGAATGAAAGGCAACCCAGCCGGACATACGAACAGACCATCGACATCGCCGCCCCGGTTGACGCGGTGTGGAATGCCCTGACCGATGGCGCAGAGCTTTCGCGATGGTTCCCGCTCGAAGCGGCCGTCGAGCCCGGTCTTGGAAGGAACGGTACGTATCAACGCCCTGCCACGCTCCTTCGTAGCGACGGTCGCCAACTGGAGTCAGTCGCTTCTGCGTTACGAGATCGAAGACTACGCCATGGGCCGCGAAGCATGGATATGACTGTCTACATACGGTTTGCCGGAGGCCGATGTGATGACACTCCAGCGCGCCGTCGAGAGTGCGATGAATGCGGCACTCCCTGCCGCGAGTCCGGACCAGGCCTGACCCGCGCGTCGTCGCCGGCGCAGAGGCTACTTTGTCTGGCTCGCCACGACCAGCCGTTCATGAATGCTGCGCAGCGCCTGTCTTTCTTCCTTGAGTTCCTCGCGCAGCGTAGTGGTCTGCGTGCGCCGGATTTCGGAAGGCAGATCGCTCAACTCGCGTTCGACCAGCTGTGCCAGCAGCCGGGCCTCGTGATCGTTCAATTTCAGCGTCATGGCACACCTCCGCAACAGAATGTTAGCAATCGGCGTGCCGCGCGGCGGGAAGGGGCCGGCCGTTTAAAGACCCAGTTATCTGGCGAGGCGCCGGGGCTCGTCCCCGGCCGTGCCCGGCGTGACGCGGAGTTTTCCACGGCCAACCTGGCGCGGCGACGCCTCATAGTCCTGGTGGCGGATCAGTTCGTCGATCGTGTACTGCGCCCCGCATTCCGGACAGCGCGACTCCACCAGCCCGATCAGCGAATAGCCGCACGAGGGGCAGTACACCTGCACGAGATCATCGTCGCCCAACACGCTCGTACGCCGTCGCAGCCGAAGCGCCAGCGGAAGCCAGATGACAAGCAGGAACAGGCCGGCAAGCAGGACGAGCGCGACGATGAGGTACTCCTCCTCGCTTCGCACGAGGCTGTCGAGCGCCACGCCTGCGAAGACCGTCGTCACCCCCAGCGAAATGGTCAGGATAATCGGCATGAGCAGCGTCTTGGCCCTGTATTCGCCGCGCCAGACGTATGCCAGCGCCAGAAACCAGAGCAGCGTTCCACCGGCAAACGCGACCGCGAGAAGTTCATCCTCGACGTGCATCCAACGGCGTTCGCCCTTCGAAAAGGCGATCCAGGCCATGCCCCACGCAGCGACCAATGCCGCCGCGGAAAGCAGAAGGCCCGAGCCGATCGTCAGGACAATGCGGGGAATAAGGCCGGCATCCCTGCGGAAAAGTTCACGAATTGCGGCAAAATAGTTGTCTTTCAGGTCTTGTGACATGCTTACCGCGTGATATTGGCAATTTGCCGTCCATTATTCTATGGGGTTTCCTCGTTTCGCGCATTATTGAGAGTGACCGGACGCAGTAAACCGTTCGCGGAGCATCGGCCGATGACCGCCACCAACGCCACGGGTAGCCTGACGCTGCTCATGAACCCGGCCGCCGAACAAGGCGTCGATCTGGACGCGGTCTTCGACCGCTGCGCTGCGGGTCTGTACCGCTTTTTTGCCGTGCGGACCGGCGGCGACAGCCACCTGGCGGACGATCTCATGCAGCAGCTCTGGCTACAGACCGTGCGTAGTGCCGGGCGGATTCCGGCCGACGCGGCGGAGCCCTGGCTTCGCACCGTCGCCAGGAACCTGATTCGCGAACACTGGCGCCGGCAGAAGCGGCGGCCGGCCCAGGCGCCGATTGCCGATCCTGCCCTGGCGGCGGAACTGTCAAGGCGTCTGGTCACGGAGGACCTGCCGGAGGATGAGCTCGTCCGGCGGGAGGTCCGCGACCAGTTGCTGCTGGCGATCACGCTTCTGAGCGAGGAAGACCAGCGGCTGCTGCTCGATCGTTACGTAGGCGGTCGATCCCATGCCGAGCTTGCGCGCACGCTCGGCATCGGCGACCGTGCGGTGGAGGGGCGTTTGTACCGGGCGCGTCAGGCCTTGCGTGCCGCGCTCGCTGAATTGGATGTGTAAGGTGCGAACCATGCACGAGTATGACGACGAACAGGACCGGCGGCTGGACGATAACCTTGCCCGTTTGGGCGCTCGCCTGGCACCGCCGGCGGAACCTACTGACCAACAACGAGCGGCCTGGAAGGCGCCTCCGGCCCCGGTCCAGCCGCTCCTGCGAGGAGTGCGTTTCATGCGACATCACCGCTTTATCACGATCGCCGGCGCAGGCGCTGCCCTGGCCGCCAGCATCGCTCTGACCAGCTTTCTCATCTTCCCCGGCGACTCCGCCCGCGTGGAAGCCGCCACGATTTTCCAGAGCTTTCGCGATGCCTTTAAAAAGGCATTCGTCCTTCGCATGGAGAACATCGTCGATGAGGGCTACCGCCTCGACGGCGAGGTGCTGGTCATCCTGGCCGACGAAGGGGAGGCACCCGATCCAGCGGCCGATTCGATCATCTCGGGCGATCTCCAGGAGAAAGGCGCCTACATCGACATGACCATCCGCGGCGAGGAGGACAGCGACGCGCCCGGCCTGCTGGTAGACGTGGTGCTGGCTGCCGCCGAAGGAAACTCGTGGACCTATCTCAAGACTGACATCCCCGCACAATTGACGCAGAATCAGCCGTTCGTGGCGTGGCTGGCCGGCTGGGCCAGGGATGGCCTGTTCATCGATCTCGGCGACACATTGGAGAACGAGGCGTTCATGAGAGACGTCGCCGCGAATCTCACCTCGGCGGAAGTCGGCGAAAACGGCATCGAAGGGCCGTCGGCGACGATGAAACTCAAGTTTTCAATGGGCTCCGAGACGACGCAGGACGATGACGGATCCCACGATGGCCACGAGGATGGCGAGACGGTCGGTGAGAAGTTCTCCATTGTCATAGGTTCTGGCAACGATCTGGAGGCAGCGACCAAGGCGGCGACCGGGAGCGACGACTTAAGAGCCAGTCGACAGGTGCTCCAGGTGCAGGCCATGCAGGCCGGGGCCGACGCTTTCGGCATCTCCTACGACGAGATGGTGCAACTCACCGAGTTGATCAACGCCCTGTTCACCGGCCGCATGACCGCCGAGCAAACCGATAAGCTCGTCTCGTGGCTGGAGCGATCCGCGCAGGATGTGACGATCACGCAGCGGCAGGATGGGCTCTACGTGCTGAAGGCCGACCGTCTCGATCTGAGCAGCCTGCCCATGGACGAAGAAGCACTGGCCGAGCTTTCGCAGAACAGCTTCGAGATCGGCTATCGCCCCGAGAGCGGCGTCGAGTACGCGGCCGTGCTGAACGTAGGCTCCGACAACGGGCGGATGGTGTTCGAATTCGTCGACCGCGACATCAACGACGAGGTCTTCGACTCGAGGCGCTACACCGAGGATGCGAACGTACGCAAGCTCGATCTGAACAAGGCGTTCGGCGGCCTGTTCAGCAATTACTACTCGGGTAAGACCGGCGCCAATCAACCGGCTCCGACCGAGGATGTTCAACCTGACGACGAATGATGGGTGCTGAAGGATCCCACCCCTTCGCCAGGGCAGAGGTAACCAGATGAAAAAGAGCCCCGGAAGCCGATTGCGGCATCCGGGGCTCTTGTCGTTTTCGGCGCGTAAGCGGGTTACTTGCGCGTGTAGGTGATTTCCATGTTCTTGTGCATCTTGCCATCCGGACCTGGCTTATACATCTCAAAGACGTGCTTGTCCGGGCTGATCACCTTGAGGACCGAGCGGTAGGGCGTGACCTTGCCGGTCTCGCAATCCGGGCCTTCGCCGTTGAAGGTGAATTCCTTGCCGGCGGTGTCGCAGGAACCGGCCTGGATGAAGATGGCGGTGCTCATGTTGTCGAGCCAGGTGCTCTGGTACTTCTTGGTGAGATTGTCGTAGCCCATGTATCCGATGCCCTTGAACGGCTGGCCCTGGAAGGAGCTGTTGTACTCCTGCACCAGGAAGCGGCCATCCATCACCCATCGATGGGTGGCAGTGCCCTTCTCAATATGGGGCTGGTCAGGCTGCATCCAGAACTTGTTCTCGGTGTTCCATTCGCCGGCAAAGACGTTGAGGTGCTTGTGGTGCGCGCCGGGCGTCGACATCTCGATGAAGCGCTTTTGCATCTCCTCGTGCAACTTCTTCGTTGCTTCGTCCATCGGCGGTTCATCCGAGACGGCCTGAGCCGTGAAGATGGCGGTCACGCCGACGATGGCGAGACAGACAACGACGCCGCGGAGGGCCACGGCCAGCCAGGGTTGTTTGCGCGAGATCATGGGAATTCCTTTCAGTGAGTGGTTGGAAAAAAACTAGACACAGAGCAGAACACGCCACCGGGCCACGGACCCGTGACGCTTACACGCGTATGCCTGATATTCACCGTGTGATCCCGCGCACCGGCCGCAGGGACACGCGCGCGGAGCGCGATAGCCGTATTTTTGCTGCGGCGCCTTTCGGCAAGGATGAATTTCTGCGGTGAACATGCCTGAACACGATGCCACGGCGACAGCTCAGCTCGGCCGTGGGAAACCGAACATTAACCTAAACCGCAGGCCGTGTCAAGGTGTCCAACCGCGTAAAAAGCGCGTCAATTTTTTAACAAATAAGGGGAAACCCTGCCCCGCCGCGGGCAGCCCTCCAGCCTTCGTGGCGGTACGAATACACGGGCCCACCGCAGCCGGCTTCGCAAAATGGGCATTCACCGCCCGCCGACGCGCTTGAGGCGAGACTCCACCTTCATGGGATGACCTTCCCGCTCGCCCTCCAGCTTGACGTGTAGTTCGTCCTTGCCCGGGCGCGAGTAGGTGATCTTCGTGAACGAGTGCTTCTTGTCGGGTGACTCGAACACCGCGGTCTTGTCTTCGACACTGTTCAGCCGGAAGGCCATGGGTTCACTTTCCTTCGTCGTCAGATGCTGGCGAAAATGCCGAAGGAACATCGTCGGTGCGCCATCCTTCTCTTCAATGAGCATGAATTCGTACATCGCACGGGCGCCATCATGACCCATCCGCGACATGCCGATCATCGCGCCTGCGTCCGGCTTGGCCCACGTTTCGACGATCGGCCCGCCGAAGATGGTGCCGCTCCAGGTACCTGCCATGAAGCCTAAATCATCGAGCGTCGGCGACTTCGCCGCATCATCCTGCTCATCCAGCGCCAGCAGGCACGGCGTCGCCGCGACGACACTGAGTGCCGCCACCAGGACAGTCGCTCGCCGGCGTCCGTTAAACGCATTCAAATTGAACCATGTTCGAGGCATGAACCATCCTTTCGTCAAGAAATACCGCACTTGCGATCGAGCCGTTTCCCTTTCAACAGTTGTGCTTTGGACCGAACTCACTACCCCATCGCCGGCATATCGGTGACGACGTACTCGGCATGCTGGATCAACCCGCCGCTGATGCGGTAGATGTCCTTGCCGCGCATGGGCGTCGGGAAGACGCTGGACGTGCACGTCCACTCGGCCACGACCCGGCCGCCATCCATGTCGATGCGGTCCATCTTGATCGTCATGTCCGGCGGCATGTTCTGAACCGCCTCGCGGAACCACGCCATGATCGCCGCCTTGCCCTCGTGTGTACGCGGTTCACCGCTGAAGGGCTCAACCAGGACGGCGCCCTCAGCAAACAGGGCGCTCATCTTCTGCTCCCCTTCCGCTCGGGCGTGCATCGCCTCAAACACGCGGTCCACGACCGCACGATCCTGCTGGCTTACTGGCATGGGCTCTTCCCTTTCTGTTAAACTGAAACGTTGTGATTCTCGCCGATGCACAGTACGGAAGACGCCTCCCATGCCGCCCATCGGGCCGATAGATGAAGGAACGCTCGGAAAGCTGCGCCGCCTCGTGGCTCGCCTGCACGACGACCGCAGCCCTGCCGTGCCGGTCGACAAGATCGTTCAACTTGCCGACCAGGTGCGCATTGACGCGGGCGTGACCGTCGATTTCGAGGCCAGCCGCGCCTTGGGTTCGCCCATGGTCGTGATCCGGGTCGCTGCCGATCCGGCCGGAGCGGGCACCGACGTTCTTGCGATGCTCTCGCGCCGCGAGCGCGAAATCGCCTCGCTGATCGCCGATGGACTGAGCAACAAACAGATCGCCGCCCGCCTGTTTCTGTCGATCGCCACCGTCAAGGACCATGTCCATCGCATCCTGCGAAAGTCCGGTCTGCCCAATCGCGCCGCGGTGGCGGCTTCCAGCCGTGCCCCGCTTATCGGACCGGCAGGTAATGCCTGACAGCCTTGCTCCTGATAAGCGGCTTCCTCGTCTTTTCGGCCTCAGCCCGCTTGCATGATGTTGCAGATTGTACTTGCCCGCGCAGTGGGCGTTCAATCCAATCCTTGGATGGGATTTTGCGGTTCGAACTCACGCTGGGTCGCCGCGCACCGGCCCGATCCGGCGATGTCGCTCCGCCGAATCACACGCCTGCGGAATTGCCCTTTCTACGCATCAACGCGCCCGAAATGCCGATGAATGAGTGAATTGCGCGTGGGCCTGGCGCGGGCGCGCCCGCCATTCAGCGCTTAATCCAATACGTACGAAAGACCAATCATGTTGCTTGCCGCCGCGGCCTCCAATTCGCACGTGCCCAGCGTGTTCTGGGTACTGCCGTTCGCAATCCTGCTGCTGTGCATCGCCATCCTGCCGCTGATCCCGAAGACCGAGCACTGGTGGCACCACAATCGCAACAAGCTGCTGGTCGCCGTCGTCCTGGGCGCGGTGACGCTGCTCTACTACCTGTCCCGCGACTTCGGCGTGACACTGCATGACCCCTTTCTGGAGAAGGTCTTCACCAGCGTGGACGCGCTGCACTTCCACGAGCACGACAAGCATGTGGTCAGCGAGCCGGGCCTGAGCACGGCCGTCGGCGTGCTCGGCAATTCGCTGATGGAGTATCTGCCGTTCATATCGCTGCTCTTCAGCCTGTACGTGATCTCGGGCGGCATCGCGGTGCGGGGCGACATCCCCGCCCATCCGTTGACCAACGTGGCATTCCTCGCCATTGGCGGCGTGCTGGCCAGCTTCATCGGAACGACCGGCGCATCGATGCTGCTCATCCGGCCGCTGCTCAAGACCAATTCGGAACGCCGGCACGTCGTGCATACGGTGATCTTCTTTATTTTCATTGTGAGCAACATTGGCGGCTGCCTGTTGCCAATCGGCGATCCGCCGCTGTTTCTGGGCTATCTCAAGGGCGTGCCGTTCCTGTGGACGCTTCAGCTGTGGAAGGAATGGGCCTTCTGCCTCGTGGTCCTGCTGATCGTCTATTACATCTGGGACCTGCGCGCCTATAAGACGGAGACGCTGCGCGACATCGTGCGCGACGAATTGCAGGTCGAGCGAATCTCCATCGGCGGCAAGATCAACTTTCTGTTCCTGGCCGGCGTGGTCCTCGCGACGGGCACCTTGTCGCCGGGCAAGCCATTCCTCGATATGGAGGGTGGCTGGGTGCCGTTTCCGTTCTGCCGCGAACTGGTGCAGATCGGGATGGTGCTGGCCTCGCTGGCCCTGACGCCGGCCGGCATACGCCCGGAAAACAACTTCAACTACACGGCGATTCTCGAAGTGGCATGCCTGTTCATCGGCATATTTGTCTGCATGCAGGTGCCCATCGAGATCCTTAATGCCAAAGGTGCGTCACTGGGCATCGACGTGCCCTGGAAGTTCTTCTGGGCGACCGGCGCGCTCTCGAGCTTTCTGGACAACGCCCCCACTTACGTGGTGTTCTTTGAGACCGCCAATGCCCTGACGACCACGCACGTCGAAGGCACGACGCTTACCCTGTTGACCGGGCAGATCATCCGGATCGACCACCTGGTGGCGATCTCGCTGGGCGCGGTGTTCATGGGGGCGAATACCTACATCGGCAACGGCCCGAACTTCATGGTGAAATCGATCGCCGATCACAGCGGCGTAAAAATGCCGAGTTTCTTCGGCTACATGATCTATAGCATGCTGATTCTGATTCCGCTTTTTATCGCGGTGAACCTCGTATTTCTCAGATAGCCTCGATTACCAGCGCGATCAGAACCGGCGCTCAGCTCGCGTGAAGGCCTGGGATGCAGAACACCGTTCCGCGCCGAGCACCGCCGGTTGCTACTCGGGCGTCGACTCGGGCAACGGCAGCGGTCGCTGCGTTCGAAGCCGCCGGCCTTCCATCAGAAATGTCACGCGCCGCATCACGTCTTCGGGCACCAGCCTGGCAAGGGCACGCCGACCCTCGCGCACGCCGGTGCGACGCGTGACGTGCGACAGCACGATGTGCGGGTTATCCAGGCGATTCACCAGCCGGGCGACGTCGCGAACGTGCATGTGAAAGCCGGCCCGGGCGCGGCGAACGTGATCGGCTTCGAAGAAGGTGCATTCGAGCACCAGCATGCGGGCCGAGCGCACCAGGCCATTGTCGATCCACGCGCCCTCGGCGGTGTCACCGCAGTACGCAATGAGCGGAACCTCTAGGGTGTACTGAATGTCGACGCCCTTCTTCTTGAGTTCGACCAGCTCCGGTCCTGTCTTGTCGGAGAATTCCGGGCGCAGCTTCCTGCGAACATCCACGACGCAGAACCCCAGCGACGGCACGCCGTGGTTGATCTCGAATGCGCGAGCGACCAGACCGCGGCGCAGTTCGTGCGAATCTCCCGGCCGCATGCCGATGATCCGCGCGGGCGACACGTGGCCCTCGATCTCGCCCCATACGCGCATCAGCTTGTTGATCGGCTCAACCAGTCGCTCGGGCACCAGGGCGCAACCCGGCGCATTGCCGACGAAATTGCGCTGGCTGAAGTAGTAGGCCAGCCCGGCAGAGTGGTCCATGTGCCCGTGGCTCAGCAGGACGTGATCGATCGGCAGGATCTCCGCCGGCGCCTTACCCACGTCAAAGCAGACGTTGAGCTCCGGCGCCGCAATCACGGTCTCCTCGCCGGCCACGCTGTAGCCGATGAGGCGGATATCTTCGAACAGCAATTCTCGCAGGGAGCGACTCACGGTTTTCGATTCTACTCACGTCGTGACGACTGGCCGAAAGGCCGCGCGTCGACAAACAACTCTCAGTGCATTTCACAGGATGCAGACTCGCATCGCGGCGCGGAGAAAACGGGGGAGTGTATGGCCGACGGGCGCCGTTCCAAAGGGGGAGGGCCGCGCTTTTTGCTTGACACGCGCCATGTGGTAGCTGTAAGTTGCGGCGGATACAAGATGTTGGGGCGCGGGCAGAAGTGTGGCGCCCTGGTTCAAGACGCCGAATGCAATGCCCCTACTGCAAAGAACAAGAGGATAAGGTCATCGACTCCAGGGCCACGGAAGGCGGGGCGGTTATCCGTCGCCGCCGGCAGTGCCTCGGGTGCAACCGGCGTTTCACGACGTACGAGCGTATCGAAGCGACGAGTCGACTGCTGGTGATCAAAAAGGATGGCAGCCGCGTACCATACGAGCGGGAGAAACTTCTCAGCGGGCTTCAACGAGCCTGTTGGAAGCTTCCCCTCGGAATGGAGAAGCTCGAGGCGCTGGTGGACGAAGTCGAGGAGGAGGTCTTTCGAAAGTTCGAGCGCGAGGTGCCGAGTTCCTATCTGGGCAACGCCGTCTCCTCGCGGCTTCGCAAGCTCGACAAGGTTGCATACCTGCGCTTCGCGAGTCTCTATCTTAACTTCAAGCTCGTGGGCGACTTTATACAGGAGGCCCAGGACATCCTTGAGAAGGATCTGCGGGACGTCCCGGGTCAGCAGGATTTATTTCAAGATGGAACGTAACACGAAGGCCATGGATGGCTCGATCCGTGTCGTCAAGCGCGATGGTTCGCTCGAACCGTTCGACTTTGTCAAACTGCACAACTGCATTCGCAACGGCTTTCAGACCGCCGGGGAAAGCGGCATCGTGCCCGCCGAGACCGCGCGCGGGCTGGCCGAGGCGGTGCAGACCTATCTCGAACAGTCATCGCCGACGCGGCCGATTCACACCGGCCAGATCGCGGAACTGGTCGAGCTGGTGCTGAACGAGACGGGCAACACGTCGGTCGGCATGGCGATCAAGGAACACCACACGATACGCGGTCTGCACCGCAAATACGTTCGCGTGGCGGAGCGTCGGCCTCGGGATGGACGATACGTGATGCGCCGCTGGGACAAGTCCCGCATCAGCCGCGCCCTTCGTGATGAGCACGGACTCGAGCGGCCGGCCGCGCGCATGATCGCGGGGCGCGTGGAGCAGCTCACGTTCAACTGTGGACTGCGGGCCGTGACGACCGGGCTGGTCGGGGAGATCATGCGGAGCGAACTTCTGGCGTGGGGGCTTTTGCCTGGGGCGCTGGTGGTACAGCGCCGCCGGGGGGCTGCCGGAAACCGCCGGCGCGTGGCGGATGGATGAAGAATGCAGTCGATCGGCGTCTGCGCACGCTGAGGCGCCAAATGATTTGATATTGGCGCGTATGACATGAAATTGAAGTTGGCGCGGTTGGAGTTGCGCCGCGGCGGGGTTTTTCAGGGATGAAGTGCAACGGAAGCAGATCCCGCCGCAATCTTGTGAGCCTGCCGTAAGACAAACGCCCGAAAGACCAGCGCCACGGCTCTATTGGGCTTTTCGTGTCTTGCGGCAGGCCACGTTTTCTTCTCCCCGCGAGTGCGCGTGGTGTAGCACTTCGTCCTGAAGTCGCCAATGTTTGCGGCGCCGAATTAACGTCCTTAATTGCCCACAACCGAGCCAGCACGAATTCCAAACTCGCGGCTGAGAAAGGCTGCTGTCTTTTCGTCCAGAATCTTGCAGACAACAGGCGGTTTCGCGAAGGCTCCCAGAAACCATTTTGCATCCTGAACGGCAAACGTTGTTCGCCAATCTACGCCAACGGCATGTTCCCACCTGTCCTCATTACCATCCTGCTCTACCCCGAACGCTTCACTGAGGATCGTACCGTCTGTTAGGCGAAATTTGTGAATTGGCGCGGCCAGCTGCGTCACAATTCCATAGCCGACGTATCCTGCTTTCTTGACGTAAGCCATCACCTGATCACCTATCTGCAATCGGTGCAGCGGCTTCCAGAAGCGGGGATGTCCGCCCGCCGCTAGGTAGCCGAGTTTCTTGCAATTGGGCCAGTATCGCACCGGACGCTCATCTTTTGGGTGATCCATTCCGACGTTTACGTAATATAAACCGGACCATGGCTTGGCCTTCTTCATTTCCCGCTTAACTTCAATCTCCTCCGGGTCCGCCAGCCACGACCTCGAAACAAACTCAATTCCTTCATTCAAAAAAATGTTGAAGAAAACAACGTTGATGCCCAACTGATGGACGTCTGCCAGGTAATTCACAATGCGTTCGGAAGAGTCGTCCAATTCTGATGCGACGATAACAAGGCGGTGCTCGATAAAAGCGTCGTCCGGCAGGCCGCATTCAAACTTTTCACGAAACGCCTCCGCCAGTCCGCGCGGATCCTTGCGCATGTAAAGACTATTGAGCGTTTCATACGTTTGCTCGCTGACCCAACTTCCATAGTCGAGAACCTGCGCCACTACTTCACGAGGCGTTTTGTCCTTCTTTAGCTCAATGACGATAATCGTCCCGTTCTCATCTAATGCAAGCAGGTCTATTCGTCCTGCAGGCGTTACGGCTTGTCTAGCAATCAGAAGTAGATCGTAACCAAGCAAACCCAAGTCGGCGGCAAGCCAATCTTCTAGACGTCTTTCACTGTCCAGCTTTACGCGGTCAATCGGCGTCAAGACGGACTTGCTTACTCGCCACAACGCCGTTGTAAAGGACATTGAAGGTGTCTCCTCTGCTCCGCCGGCGCACAGTCCCCGTTTACACGCATTTCAAAGGAAACTGCGATCCGACCTACGCCATGTGCCTCACCACCGCCTCGCCAAACTCGCTGCACTTCACCTCATTCGCCCCTTCCATCATCCGTGCGAAGTCATACGTCACCGTCTTCGCGGTGATCGCGCCTTCCACGCCCTTGACGATCAGGTCGGCCGCCTCCTTCCAGCCCATGTAGCGCAGCATCATCTCGCCTGAGAGGATCACGCTGCCGGGGTTCACCTTGTCCTGCCCGGCATACTTCGGCGCCGTGCCGTGGGTCGCCTCGAAGATGGCGTGGCCGGTGACGTAGTTGATGTTTGCCCCCGGAGCGATGCCGATGCCGCCGACGCAGGCGGCCAGCGCGTCGGAGATGTAATCGCCGTTGAGATTGAGCGTCGCGATCACATCGTACTCCGCGGGCCGCGTGAGAATCTGCTGGAGAAACGCATCGGCAATCACGTCCTTGATGACCAGATCGTGCTTCAGTCCGGGGATCTTAGACTCGGCCGCGCGGATCACGTGCCACGGCCCGCCGTCCAGCGGCTTGGCCCCGAAGAAGTTTGCCGCGACCTGGTAGCCCCAGTCGCGGAAAGCCCCCTCGGTGAATTTCATGATGTTGCCCTTGTGCACCAGCGTCACGCTCTTGCGTCCGTTCTGGATCGCGTAGCCGATGGCGCTGTGGACCAGCCGCTCGGTGCCGAGATAGCTGATCGGCTTGATGCCGATGCCGACCTGCACCGGCACGTCGCGCCTCGGTGTGCCGATGGCCTCAAGCTGCTGCTGCCACGCGGCACCCTTCTCCTTTGTGCCGAAGCGGATCTTGCCGAACTCCTTTGCGAAGTTCGCCGACATAAAATCGAGCACCTTCTGTGATTCCGCCGTGCCGCCGGCATACTCGATACCCGCATAGATGTCCTCCGTGTTTTCGCGGAAGATGACCATGTCCACATCCTGCGGTCGCTTCACCGGCGTGGGCACGCCGTCGAAATACCGCACCGGGCGCAGGCAGACGAACAGATCGAGAATCTGCCGCAGGGCGACGTTCAGCGAGCGGATGCCGCCGCCGACCGGCGTCGTCAGCGGCCCCTTGATGCCAACCAGGTGCTGCTTGAAGGCCGACAGCGTCTCTTCCGGCAGCCAGTCGCCCGTCTTCTGGTGCGACTTCTCGCCGGCCAGCACCTCTTTCCACTCGATCTTGCGGCTCCCGCGATAGGCCCTCTCCACCGAGGCGTCGAGAACGCGGACCGCCGCCCGCCAGATGTCCGGCCCGGTGCCGTCGCCCTCGATAAAGGGGATGATGGGTCGCTCGGGAACGCTGAGCCTGCCGCCGCTCATGGTGATGCTGGTGCCGGACATCGCTGTAAGGCCTCCGTCGTGTGAGTTTGGCTGAGGAAAACTAAAGCAAACGACGGGCATGATAGCCAAAAACCGTGCGGGACACACGGCCGACCGCCGCTTGGATTCATTGCAGAAAGCAGTGTGAAATGAAATACGGGGCTTGGCCGAGTCTCACGTCCGGCGCCGGCGACGTGCGGCCACCATCAGCCCGCACGCCATCAGCAACAGGGTGGCGGGCTCGGGCACCGGCGGATCAAACGCAACGTTCATCGATCCATCCGAATCGGCGTAGGCGATGGCGGGCCAGCTCGTTCCGAAATCGTCGAATGCAAGTGAAGGCCTGCGAAGTCTCCCGGAGGGATTAGACAGGGAAATAGTGCCGTCGACAATCACGCTCTGCCAGACCGACGAGGCATTCAGCCACGCGTAATGCAGCTCTTCGGCCGGCGTGGGGGTGACGGTCTGACGCTCGTAGGCGATGGCGGGCCGGCCATCGGACATGTCAAAGGCCAGCGACAAATCGTGGAACTGGTGCGCCGTCGTCGACAGCACCTGCGTGGTCTCAAGCGAGATGCCATTGAACTTGGAATAGAACACGCGCGACGTGTTGGTGCCACTCTCGAACGTCGAATAAGCGAAGGCAACTTCGCCCTCGGGCGATGTAGTGATGTCGATGCCCCGCACATTACCTGCCGCGGGATGCAACATGCTCGCCCAGGGGCCGCCGGTCAAAGGCTCCGAAGCCAGAAAGAGCTTCTCATCGCCGGTCGTTGTTTCCACGCGCGCAGCAATATGACGCAGGCCCATGTGGTCGGTTGTCAGCCTGAGGTCTTTCATCTCGCTGACGTTGGCAATGGTGAACAGGTTTGTGCTGGTGTACGAAGTTCCACTCTGCTGAATTGCAAACACCTGCCCGGGATTGTTGCCCGCGTAAACACCGCGCAGCACTCCGGCCAGATCATGGGCGGCATGCAACAACGGTCGCGTCGTATGAGCGCCGCTGGCCACCAGTGTCTGTGTCGAGCCGTTATTGAATTGATATTTGATGCTGCCGCTGCCGCCCTGCCAGATCGAGAATGGTCGCTCGGCCCGATCGAATGATACGGATGTAGCCATGCCGGTGTTGGTGGCGCCCTCGAGAAGGTGATGCGACCATAATCCCAGGCCCAACCGATCTGAACGGTATGCCTCATTCAGGCCGGTTGCGAACACGCGTGACCACGACACGGACGGCCGGCCGTAATGATCAAACGCGAGGGTTGGCGCGCTGAGCTGTGCGCCTGGTGCGGGGGGAGCGACTTCCACTTCGAGCCACACCGGTGTGCCGTCGGTGCCGGCAGCAGTGCCCGGATCCAACGCACAGGCGACAGCGACAAGCAGAATCCAAGCGCGGATAACTTGATTTGACATTGTGCTTTCCCCTGTTGGCCATTAACCCGGTCGGCTGCCGATCTCGTCGAGAATACAGGCAGCGGAGCGGCGAGGTCAATTGTCCGGCGCTGAATTGTCCGCGATTTGCTGGAAACAGAACGTGTGGCACGACATAACGAGCCGGTGCTATTCGCCGGACACAAGGGGCGGGAGTGTCACGGTGCGCACAGCCAGAATGGCCGCCGCCGCCCGCAGCTCCGCCAGCACCGCCTCCGGCGCCGGCCCGTCCAGCCGCAGCACCATCAGCGCCATCTTCTCCCGCCGCGACAGCGTCATGTCGGCGATGTTCACGCCGTGATCGCCGAAGAGCGTGCCCACCAGGCCGATCACGCCCGGCCGGTCGTCGTTGAAGAGCATCACCAGCTCGCCCGCCGGCACCATCTCCATCCGGTAGCCGTCGATGGCGAGAATCCGCGGGCGACCGTCCACGAAGACCGCACCCTCCGCCTCGTGCGACTCGCCGCCGCGGACGAAGCCCACGCGGATGATCTCGGAATAATCCTGCCTCGCCGTGCGCGCCGCGTGCTGCACCTCGATGCCGCGCTGCTGCGTGAATGCCGCCGCGTTCACCAGGTTCAGCCGCCCCTCGATGTGCGGGTTCATCAGCCCCACCACCGCCTGGAGCGCCAGCGTCGGCCGCAGCGCATCCAGGCCTTCGCCGCCGGCAACGCTGACCTCCACGCGATCGACGCCCTCTCCGCTCCAGCACGACAACAGCGACGCCATCCGCGCCGTCAGATCAAGGCACGCCCGGTCGCGCGGCGAAAGGCCGGTCGGCAGCCCCGCGACGTTCACCGCGTTGCGGATCGCACCGGTGAGCAGGTAGTCGAGCATGGCCTCAACCGCGTCGGTCGAGACAGCGGTCTGCGCCTCGCCGGTGGATGCGCCCAGGTGCGGCGTGAGCACCACGTCCTTGCACGCCAGCAAAGGGCTGCCGGCCGGCGGTTCGTTTTCGAAGACGTCGATGGCGGCGCCGGCAATGTTGCCTGCATTCAGCGCCTGGGCGAGTGCGGCTTCGTCGACCAGCGCGCCGCGGGCGCAGTTTACCAGCAAAGCGGTTTTCTTCAGCCGCGACAGTCGTTCGCGGTTGATGAGATGCTGCGTGCCATCGGCCATGGCCGCGTGCAGCGTGAGCACGTCCACCTGCGGCAGAAGCTGATCAAGCTCCGGCACGATATTTACGCGGCCGTCCATGGCCGTTTCATCGCGGACGAACGGATCGTGCGCCAGCACCCTCATCTGCAAAGCCAGCGCGCGCTCGGCGACGGCGCGGCCGACCCGGCCGAAGCCGACAATGCCGAGCGTCTTACCGGCAGCCTGGGAGCCCAGAAAACTGCCGCGCTTCCATTGGCCGGCGGCGACGTGGCTGTGCGCCTGGGGAATGCGCCGCAGCAGTGCCATCATCATGGCAATCGTGTGCTCCGCGGTGGAGATGGTGTTGGCGTCGGGCGTATTCATGACCAGGACGCCGGCGGCCGTGGCGGCAGGCAGATCCACGTTGTCCACGCCGACGCCGGCGCGGGCGATCGCCCGCAGGCGGCCCGGCCTTGCCAGCACCTCCGCGGTGATCTTCACGCCCGAGCGGATGATCATGCCGTCGTATTCGCCGACGATGCCGGCCAGTTCGGCAGGGGAGAGGCCGGTCCTGATATCGACCTCCACGCCCTGCGCGGCGCGCAGCATGGACAGCCCCTCTTCGGCGATGGAATCGGCGACAAGAATTCTAAGCATTGTGCAGCCTTCAGTTCGAACGGGCCGGACCGAATGAGGCGGTCCTTTCGCCTTTCAGGCCCGCATAAGAATACGACGTTGATGCCGCGGGCCACGTCCATTTACTCGACCGGTTTCACGTCCACCTTGATGATCATGTCCGACATGGCGGCGATGTCCGACAGTACGTCGGCGGGCGGATGCTTGTCGAGCCGCAGCACCGCCACGGCCGCGTGCGAGCCCTGGTAGATCGTGTTGCGCATGTCCTTGACGCTGATATCCGCCTGCCTGATCGTGTCCAGCACCCGCGCAAGCACACCGACCTTGTCGTAGTGCCGCACCACCATCTGGCAGGCCGCCGGCGCCCGCGCCTGGAGGTTGACGCAATTCTCGACTTCACCCGTCTGGGAAAACACCCGCGCGATGCGCACGGTCTCATCGGCGATGGCCTGCTGGGCCTGTTCGGTGGATGCGCCGATGTGGTGGGTGCCATAGACGATGCCGCCGGCGTTGAGAATTTCGGCGCGATACTCCGCCTCGCCGACGGCAGGCTCGTCGGGGAAGACGTCCAATCCCACGCGGATGTTCTTCTCGCGCACCGCACGCGCCAGGGCAACGTAGTCCAGCACATCCGCCCGCGCGGTGTTGATCACGTAGCTGCCCGGCCTGAGCCGGTCGAGCACCTCGGCGCTGAGCAACCCCTTCGTCTCCGGCGCCGCGGCAACGTGAACGGTCAGGATGTCGCAGCGGCCGGCCACGTCGGCGGCGTCCGTACAGCGAACGACGCCGAGTTCATCGGCCAGGTCATCCGTCAGCGAACGGCTCCACGCCACCACATCCATGTCGAACGACTTCGCGCGTTGAATGACGGCCCTTCCGATTTCGCCGGTGCCGATGACGCCCAGCGCGCGACCCTTGAGGCCCCGTGCCTCCGAATAAAGCTTCTTGTTCCACTTGCCGGCGGCCAGGTCGCGCACGTTCTCGGGAATACGACGATCCAGGGCCAGAATGAGCCCGAGCGTCAACTCGGCGACGGCGACCGCGTTCTTGCCGGGACAGTTGGAGACGGCGATGCCGCGCTGCGAAGCAGCTGCCACGTCGATCGTGTTGTAGCCCGCGCCGGCGCGGATGATGAGCGCCAACTCGCTACTGGCATGGATCATCTCGGCCGTGACCTTCGTGCCGCGGACGATGAGGATTTCGGGGCGCACGCGGGCGATGGCATCGCGGAGGGCATCGTCCTTGAGCCTGCCGTCGTAAGTCACGTCGCAGCCGGCGGCCCGCAGGCCGGCCAGACCGGTCTCCTCGAAGCTGTCTGCCACCAGGACTTTCATCGGGATGGACATGGGCGTAGCCTTTGGCGCCAAGGGTAAGGGGTCAACGATCAGGAACCCGGCAACGTGAGGAGCGGCGATTCGGGAAGCAGGCTCACGCCCCCCCTGCCCTCGCGACCCTCATTCCGTATATCCCTTATCGCCCGGCCTTGCGCCGCCGTCAACGGGAGCCGCGCCCATGCCTGTCCGCGTTGTCGCATTCGACGTTTACAACACGCTGGTCCATTGGCCGGCAACCGCCGTCACGCCGTTGGAAGTGCAGCGGCTGCTGGAGCGCTACGGAATCCCCGTCAGCTACCAGGCCTACGATGCGGCGCGGCAGTGCACGCTGTTTCTGGACGGCACGCGGCGCACGTTGCACGGCTACGTCGATTTTCTGGCGCTGACGTTTGCGCGCATGGAGGTGAAGGTGCCGCTCGATCTGATCGAGTCGATCGCGGCGATGTGCGAGTCGCGCAACCACATGGTGGCTTTCGACGACGCGCTGCCGGCCATTCGATCGGTGAAGGACGCCGGGTGCGTGGCCTGCGCCTTCACCACACTGCCCCGCTTCATGCTGGGCCGCGGGGGCGACGACATTCTGCCGCTGCTCGATCACTATTTCGACATCAGTGCCGTCCGGCTGGCCAAGGGCGGCGGTCGGTACTACGAGCGAATCACCGAGCGGCTGGGCGTATTGCCTGACGAGATCCTGTGCGTGGGGGACGATCCGCTCTGCGACTGCGAACTGCCTGCGGAGGCGGGCTGGCGGCCGGTGCTGCTGGATCGCCGTGAAAGGCATAAGCAGGAAGAGCGCTGGCCGAGGATTATCACGCTCGACGAGCTGCACACACACTACCTGCCGTCATCACGAAGCCACTGAGGAAAGGTGAATTCTTTGGCGCCCGCACCTGTGACTCCGGTTTACAACCATTGAACATCATGGGCCGTTGCAAATCGGTGCCACAGCTTTGTCACCGAAAACGAAACTGCGCGGCGGCGCCCGCCGCGGATTCAGCGGGCGCCGCCGGCATGTCAAGTATCAGTCGTCGGTGTCGTCGTCCGACGCCACGACTTCCTCGTGGAGCTGGATGTTTCCGCCCACCAGGTTGCCGCTGGCCTCGTAGCCATTCGACACGCTGATGGAGAAGGTGTCGTCGATGCCCGGTTCCCCGTTGTCGACGACCTCAACGACAAAGGTATTTCCGCCGATTTCGTTGACTTCGCATTCGCCTTCGAGGCGTCGGGTATTCTCATTCACTTCGGTGTACGTCGTCACGGCCGTGGCACGGATGCGGGTCTCGGTGCCGTGATCGATGTAGTTGAGATGCCCGAAGAGTTCGCCGTTCTCGCGCAGGCCGCCGGCCACGCCGAAGTTGGCGAAGACATCGCCGGTCTCGATGAAGCCGCCACCGGTGAAGAAGTCGCCGCCGGTCGGGGGCGGCGTGACGATCTTCTGCGGTTCGGGACATTCGATCGACGCGCGGGCGTGGCCGAGCGAGATATCGGCCTGATTGAAGACCTCGATACGCAGGGCATTGACTTCGAACGCGCCGAACAGCCCGTCGACGGTGTTGATCTGTTCGTTAACGACGATCTGGCCGACGTCTACGTCGTTCTCGTCGCTGATGGTGAAGACCTGGTTTACATCGGCGGTGACGTCGATTGGCACACCATTCACGACGAGATCGTCGACCTCGAATCCGCCGCTGACTTCGGGCGCGCCGTCGACGCACTTCGCGCGGGCATGGGCGCGGATAAAGCCGACGGTGATGTTGTTGTTGCCGATGGTGATCTCGGTATTGCAGAGGGAGGCATTGGCCTCTGTCTTCTTGTCGACGCCGACGACGGAGGCGTGCAGCACTTCGATGTGGAGAGCGCCGGGAATATCGGCGTCAAGCAGCGAGTCTTCGAGCGCGCCACCGTCTGCCGGCAGCTCGCCGGTGCTGACGAAGTCGGCAGGGAGTCCAAGAATATTGCCCGTCACGATGGCCGCGTCGCCGCCGAACACGGGCTGCTCGACTTCGGCGGTCTCCCCGTTCAGGCACGAGTTGACGAACTGCACGTTCTTGCCGCGCACTTCGATGGTTCCGCGGAACGAGATGTTCTCAAACTCGCAATCGTTTCCGATGATCACGACGTCGCCCTCGATCACGGTGCGACCTTCGTCGTCGTCGCCGCAGTCGGGGCCGCCGTCGCCGACCAGCTTGCAGTTGTTGCCCTCAACCGTGAGATTCTGCACATAGACGCGCGTTTCCAGCGCCAGCGCCACGTCGTCCTCAACGATGCGGGCCGGCAGCTCGACGGAGGGCGTCGGATCGGGATCCGGGTCGGGATCCGGATCGGGGTTGGGCTGGGGCACCTGAAGATTGCAGGCGGCCGCGACGACCAGCAGGGCCGCCACCAGCGCGACGCTCATGCCGCGCGCCCGATTCATCCAGAAGTTGTCAAGATTCGTACTCATTCGCATTTTCTCCTTACAACGCGTTTTTGCCCTGCCTCGTTTCGAAGGACAGTGCCAAGGGAACGCCACTTCGACTGATCGATCGCGGTAACCGGCAGCGATCCAGCGCTACGCTCGCACGCGAATGGATCGGGCCGGTTTTCAAGGATTCGCCGCGGCAGGACTCTGCCATGCGCCGTTCCCGATCTGCAGGATGCTGTGGTGTTCCCGTTAGCTGGCGCATGGGACGGGGCAGGCGAGGTCGGCCCCGGGTTTTCCTGTGCGGCTTGGAGAATTTCTAGGCGGCATGGCTGCGCGTTCAAGCGCCTCACCGAAGATTTAGAGCGAATACGTACACGGCCATCTCGGGGCGCGCCGTCATAAGTGGTCACGAACGTGCCAGATGTGTGCGACGTTTAGGCGGCCGTCAGCGATGGTGTGTCGCGCACACGACATGAAGTTTCGTGTTGTGCGAGCAGTGAATCCGCTATTCCTTACCTTGTGAGTCCGGTGCGGGGGAGGCTGCCGCTTGATGTTGAATTGCAGGTGGGCGTGGCCGGGTGATATTCTGGATAAGTCCTGTGCGTTCTCTGAATGTCATTGACAGGACACCAGCAGACCGGAAACGTGGACAGGCGGGTCGCACTTCCTCACGCGTTCTTCTTCAGCAGCACGCGCTCAACAAATCCGGTGTCAATCTTCCCGGTCATGAAGTCCGAATGGTTGAAGATCTGCTTGTGCAGCGGGATCGTCGTCTTAATCGGCCCGACCTCGAACTCGTCCAGGCAGCGGCGCATGCAGGCGACGGCCTCGTCTCGCGTCGGGCGATGGACGATGAGCTTGGCGATCATCGAGTCGTAGTAGGGCACGATGGAGAAACCGGCAAAACAGTGCGTATCCACGCGCACGCCGAAGCCGCCCGGCACCCGAAATTCGTCGATGCGGCCGGGACAGGGGCGGAAATCGTGCTCGAAGTCCTCGGCGTTGATGCGCACCTCGATGGCACAGCCGGACGGCCGGATGTCCTTCTGCCGCGGCCTCAGCTTTTCGCCGGCCGCCACGCGGATCATCTCCTTGATCAGATCGATGCCGGTGACCATCTCGGTGACCGGATGCTCGACCTGGATGCGCGTATTCACTTCAAGAAAGTAGAAGTTTTCATTTTTGTCGACGACATATTCAACCGTGCAGGCCGAGTAGTAGTTGGCCGCCTGGGCCAGCCGAACCGCGGCCTTACACATGGCTTCGCGCGTCCGTTCGCTGATACCCGGCGACGGCGATTCCTCCACCAGCTTCTGGTGACGGCGCTGAAGCGTGCAGTCGCGCTCGAACAGGTGCAGCACGGTTCCATGCTGGTCCGCCATTATCTGCACCTCGACGTGGCGCGGCTCTTCGATCAGCTTCTCGATATAGACGCGGCCGTCCTTGAAGGCGTTCTCCGCCTCGGTGCGGGCGTTGCGAATCTGCGTGCGCAGCGTGGCTTCGTTGTGGGCGATGCGCATGCCGCGCCCGCCGCCACCGGCCGACGCCTTGATCATGACCGGATAGCCGATCTCCTGGCTGATTTCGACCGCCTCTTCGTCGGTCTCCACGATCCCGTCGCTGCCCGGCACCGTCGAGACGCGGGCCTTTTTCGCCAGGCGCTTGGCAGCGGCCTTGTCGCCGAGGAGCCGGATGGCCTCGGTGCTGGGGCCGATGAATTCAATCTTGCTGTGGCGGCACTGCTCCGAAAAGTCGGCATTCTCCGCCAGAAAACCGTAGCCGGGGTGAATGGCATCGACGTCGGCCACTTCGGCTGCGGCGATGATGCGATCGGCGCGCAGATAGCTCTGCGTCGGCGGCGGATCGCCAATGCACACCGCCCGGTTGGCAAACTTGACGTAGGAAGCATCCCGGTCGGCCGTGGAATAGACGGCGACCGTCTCGATGCCCATCTCACGGCAGGCGCGCATGATGCGCAGGGCGATCTCGCCTCGATTGGCGACCAGGATGCGGGAGAACATTCGATTCTTCATGCGTGAGCGCCGCCCGATGGCAGGAAATCAACACGGATGCAGGACAGGATGAGATTCAACGATCCGTCGAACATCCGCCATCCGCATTCGGGTCATCCATGCAGTCGTTGTCAGTTTTTCGAACGCCGTTGACGTCATGCACATGAAGACAAATCGCTCACGGGCACCGTGATGAAGACTGTTTATCCTGTACATCGATGTCGTTTTTCAGGCCGGCCGCAGCCGGAACAGGGCCTGCCCGAACTCGACGGGAGCGCCGTTGTTGACCTCAATGGTTTCAATGATCCCCGCCTTCTCCGCCTTGATCTCGTTGAACACCTTCATCGCTTCAATGATGCAGACGACCGAGTCGGGGCTGACGCGATCGCCGATTTTGATGAAGGGCGGAGATTCGGGATCGGAAGCGGCGTAAAACGTGCCGACCATGGGCGACGTAATCGACAGCTGAGCGCTGGCGGCCGGTGCCGGGGTCGTCTGCGCCGCGGCCGGCGGGCCAGGGGCCGGCACGGCGGCCGGCGCCGCCGGCATGCTGGCGGTCGTGATGACCGGTGCGGCCGAGACATTCGAGCGGCGGAGCACGATCCGCTTGTCGCCGTCCCGAATCATGATTTCCGCGAGATCGTTCTCGACCATCAGGTCGGTCAGCGTTTTGATTTCTTCAATGTCCATATGTGGGATCGCGACGTTCTATTAACGACCGACGGGCACCCGGTCCGGACGCCAGCGGGCGGGAAAGGCGAGTCGTCGTCTTCGGTGGCAGCAGGATTCGCTCCATTGGCAAAGAGCGGCGATTCTAGCCACGCCTGCGGAAGACGGTCAACGGGACCAAGCCGGTGCCATTAAAGGGTGGTCATCCGCGGCTTCGCAGCTTCGGAGAAAGACTTAACCTTCTTTTTTTACGGAACTAAGGTCACGACAAAGCCACGGGGCAACGACATGTGCAATCAGTCCGGCAGTGGCGCTGGACGTGTGATTACCCACGTAATAATGCCGCAACCACTCCGGATGCCACCGCGCCTCTACAAAACCCGCCGGCTTGTAGTGCCAGCCGACCAGCCCGGCGGAGGGTGAAAACACTCGGTCCGACGTGCCCAACAACATCGTGCCCAGCCCCAGAAAAAAGAAGTCCCCCGGCCCGCCAAGGGACAGGAGTCCCCGGCGGCAGCGTGAAACGGCGGCACTATGGTCGTAGCCGGAGGACATGGCAGGGGCAAGGAGTGCGGCAGTTTCAATTTGCACCTCCTGAGGAAGGCACTGGAGGGCCCTGATTGCGATCCAGCAGCCGCCCGACTGGGCAACGATCGAGATGGGCGCTTCCCGATACTGCCGGCGATAATCCAGGATGAATTCGGCGACCCGCCGTGCCTGCTCGTCGTGGTGACGGCGGCTCATCAGGTTGACGATCGACCGCCACAGGAACAGCCCGCCATTCCAGTCGATGCGGACCACGGCCCCGCGATAGCGGGAGCGTAGGAGGCCAACCACCATCTGCTGATTGAAAAAACTCGGGCCCTCGACGCCGCCAAGCACGATGATGACGCCCCGCCGGCGTCGCTGCGGCGTATCGGCTCGGTCGAGCAGATGCGACGTGTGGAATATCGTCGCCAGCCTGACGAATACGCCATAGACCGGATCGATGAGACCGGTAAAAACCAGGAAGAGGTTCCAGGCGGGCGAATAGGCGGCCATGGTGCGGCCCGTGCTTACCCGGAAATGCCTGAAAGGGGATTGAGCACGCTGATCAATACACTTTTCTCGTCAGAAGCATGTGCAGGCTCTAAGTCGGCGCGATGTCGTGTCAGTGCCGCGGGGCGATCGACTATACGCGCGACAGATATTCGCCGGTTCGCGTGTCGACGCGGATTTTTTCACCGTTCGAGATGAAGGGAGGCACGCGAACCTTGTAGCCCGTTTCAAGCACCGCTTCCTTGCTCTGGTTCGTCGCCGTCGCGCCCTTGACCACGGGCGGGGCATCGACCACCTCCAGCTCGACCGTATTGGGCAGGTCGACGCCGACCACCTGACCGTTCATGATTTTGCACTGCACCTTTTCGTTGCCCTTCAGGAAGTTGGCGGCGTCGGGCATCAGGTCTTCGTGCACGTTGATCTGATCGAAGGTGGTCGTGTTCATGAGGACGAAGTTGTCGCCGTCCTTATAGAGGTATTCGAACTGCTGATCCTCCATGAAGGGCTGCTCGAACCGGTCGTCCATGTTGAATCGAAAATCGACCAGGTTGCCGTTATGGAAGTGCTTGAGCTTGACGTTCATGTAGCTGCGCCAGTTGCCCTTGGCGACGCGATCGGCGGTGTGCACGATCCAGAGTTGCCCGTCGTGCTGAATGACGTTGCCTTTGCGGATGTCGATGGCCTTTATCATGGTTGCCGTACCTTCGAATTGCAGTCTGCTGGTCTGGGGCGATTTCCGCCGTCCGGGCCCGCCGGCCGGCTTTTCTACAGTTAACATATTGCGATTTCGAGCATTAAAGTGTTGCATCTCCGGGGAGTGGCGTCAAGAGTGCGTCGTGGCGGGGGTCGTTCCGGCAATGTGCCGTGACCGGCCCGTCGCCTGCGTTGAGCTATCGGTGCAGACCGAAAGGAGCTGGACATGATCTGGTCCGAAATCGGAAAATTCGTCGGCGCCAAGATCGCCAGCGCGCTGATTTTCATTGCCGTCGCGGCGGGCGGCATCTGGTGTTACTACAACTGGGACACGGTGCAAAGCGCCGGACGGGTACTTCTGAACACCATCATCTGGATCGGCATCGTCGCGGCGCTGCCCTGGTCAAGCTATCTCATCATGAAGCCGCTGATGGGCCTGCAGGCGGATCTGAACTCGGAGCGGGCGGCCGCCGCCGTCAGCGTCGGTGTAATTGCGGCCTACACGATCATCGACATCACGATTGCGTTCTGGTGGTTGGAGTGGGACGCGATGAGCGGATTCTCGCGATTTGTCGTGATCGTTGGTTTCATCGCAGCAGCGGCTTATAATTTCGTGATCTGCGAGTCCCTGGCGCGGCACGTCGACCGCTAGCAGGATGCCGGGCCACAAGTGTGTGCGTCATTTACGGGGATTAACCATGCTCGCGCCCAAGCCCGGTGAACGCGTCAGTGAGTACATCCTGGACGAACTGGTGGGCACCGGCAGCTTCGGCCAGGTCTGGAAGGCCCGGCACCACGTCTGGACCGACAACTACGTCGCCATCAAGATCCCCACGGATTCCCAATTTGTCCGAAACCTTCAGAAGGAAGGAACCACGATTCACGGCCTGCGCCACGACAACATCGTGCGCGCGATCGGCCTCGATCCATACGGCGACATTCCCTATCTCATTATGGAATACGTGGACGGCTGGTCGCTGCGGCAACTGGTCGACGCCCACGAGAAGGGCATGCCGGTCAAGGCGGCACAGAACATCATCGTCGGCATTCTGTCGGCCCTCGATCATGCCCACGGCAACGGCGTCATCCACCGCGATATCAAGCCCGCCAATATCCTGATCGCCGGCGCCGGAAAGAAGCCGGTTGAAGAGATCGCCGTCGCGGATGTCAGGGTGACGGACTTCGGCCTGGGCAAGGCCGGCCAGATCACCACTCACAGCATCCTTCAATCCGGCAGCATGCTCTCCGAGGAGGGCAAAAGCATCTCCGGCACCATCGCCTACATGTCGCCCGAGCAGCGCGATGGCCAGGCGACCGACGGGCGCAGCGACCTGTACTCCGTCGGCATTGTTCTCTTCGAAGTCATGTGCGGCGAACGGCCCAGCGGCGGAGACATGCCCTCGCATGTGCGCAGCGATCTTCCCACGTGGGTGGACCGCGTTTTCAGCCGGCTCTACACGCGGCTGGATCGGCGGTTTGCCAGCGCTGCCGATGTGCTTCGCGAGATCGAGCATGGCAGCGTGCCGCCGGTGAGGCAGCCCGCGCCGCGGCTTGCTCACGCCTCGCCGCCGGTGACGCTGCCCAGCCACGCCATGACGAACTGCCCAACCTGCGGAGAAGAAGTGTCCGGGGGCGATAATTTCTGCATCATGTGCGGCACGCAGGTCGTCAAGCACCCGCGCCGCTGCTCGCATTGTCAGGCCTTTCCTGCCCCCGAGGACCGGTTCTGCATCTTCTGTGGCACGCCCCTGCCGGAGGTGGTGAGTTAACGGCATGGTGGCTGATGCTGGCGCCAATCTGTTCACCTGCGTCTTTCTTGTCGTCGGAATTGTCTTTCTCTTTTCAATTCTCGGCGCCATGGTACGGACCGGTTCGAACCCGGCAGACGCCGGCGATACGAACGACGACTCGGTCGGCCCGGGCGCCGAATTCTGGCAGTGCCATCATCCGCATTGCGCCGCACTAAACCCGCCGAAGGCCCGTTTCTGCGGCCAGTGCGGGACCGCGGCGCGGCCGGACGCCTGATCCCGGCCGCTGCCGCCCTCGGCGCTACAATCCCTGCAACATGGTCTTCATTGGTGGTGGAACAGGCTGGTTTGGGCTGCTGCTTTTCGCGCTCTCCGTCGTGGCACTCCTTCTCTTTGTACGTGAGGCTGGTCGCGCCAGCCGGCCGTGTCTCCGGCAATCCGATGCGCCGGGACGCGAGGCTGGCCAGCGGCTGTGTCCGGCCGATGGCTGCGGAGGACGCAATCGGCGCCGTGCACGATTCTGCCGGGTCTGCGGGCGCTCGCTTCGCGCCCAGCCAACGCCGTCTCAGCAGCGATGAGCGAGGCGGGAACGTTCGTCCGCCTGTGGCCCGGCGGGCACGAAGGCCGGCCGTCGCTTCGCGATCGCGGGCGTTGCATCCGTCGACTCATCCCGGTTCCACACAAGCCGCATTTTTCGCCGGGGATTCCTTGCCGCAAAGGCGTTATCATTTTCAGAGACGGGACGATATTCTGCGATCCAGCGGCAATATCCACATTCCCGGCGCTGTTGGGCGGCGGATGCGGCGGTGCCCGTCCCGAAGTCGGGGCAGCCCGATAACAAACCATGAGCCTTGAAATCGACAACGCGAAAGAGACCGAGTCGGCCTACCTGGGTGGTGTGGCTGCCAACCTCAAGACGGCTGGCAGCCGGTTCATCGCAGGATCGTGGTTCAGGCGTGAGGACCACGATCGCGGCGAGCAGGTCCGCGCGGCCATGGCAGATCGTCGCCTGTACGATCGGGACCTGTTCGCGCGGATGCCGCACGGGCGCGGCTTCACCATCCGCGGCTACGAGCGGCGGTGGATCTTCGGGCGGCGCGTCACCAGTGTCACCGTCGCCAGCCTCCTTGCCCCGGCCGCAAAACTGCTCGATGGGGACGCGAAGGGCGAGCCCGTATCGCGGGCGGAGCTGATGCAGCACGTTCAGGGGCTGATTACCGACGCGCGGGCACCGCACCTGATCGGCGTTTGCAGTCCGACCGGCTACACCAACGACGTGTGGGACAATCCTCCCGATTTCGGCAACGTGAAGCTCATCCTGGTGGCGCCGCGCGAGGCGGGCGGCTTTCGCGTGGCCGCTGGCGGGATGCTCGACAAGCGGCTGCTGCAACTCTTCGATCCGGAAGATGCGGCGCAAAAGATCCGGCGCGTGAAAAAGGAGATCGACGCCCGGAGCAGCGACCTGCTGGTTGGCGGCATCACGGCGGCGGAACTTGCGCGCGAACTTGAGCTGCCCGAACCGACGGTGATACAGGCGCTGGAATCGCTGGCGCAGACCAATCCGGATCTGCGGATCTCAAAGTCGACGGGAGAGACCATGCTTTATCGCACGGCATCGTTCCTGTCCGTCGAGGAGGAACCATCCATGGGCCTGGCCGACTGGATCATGAGCCTCTTCTCTCGATCGGGCGACGAGGCAAAGAAAATCAACGTTCTCTCCGAACGACGGGCGGCCCTGTCGAATCGCCTGGATCGCCTGTATACCGAGGTCGACAAGCTCGAAAAGCGCGAGCAGAAGATGCTCGAAGAGGGCAAGACCGCGACGTCGAGCGTCGCCAAGCGCAGCAAGGCGGCCCAGATCGCACGGCTGCGAAAGGACATCTCGCGGTTCAACACGACGGCTGCGATCCTGAGCAAGCAGATCAATGTCATCAGCACGCACATCCATAATCTGGAGCTGGCGCAGACGGGCACCATGGCCTCGCTGCCGTCCAGCGAGGAACTGACTGAGGCGGCGGTGACGGCCGAGGAAATTCTCGAACAGCTTTCCGCCAGCGACGAACTGGTGAGCGGGCTGGAGGTGGGCATGGCGGAAACGGCCATGTCGGCGGATGAGGCCGCGATTCTGAAGGAACTCCAGGGTGAAGAACCGGCATCGGCCACTGCGCAATCGACCAAGTCGACCGCTGAGCGGGCTTCGCAGACCGGCGCCAAGGAAGGTCGCGAAAGAAGCCCGCAGGCGGAAGGATGATGCCGAGGATCGAAGCTTTGCAATTTGCTATTCGGTGATTCATGGGTCTATTCGACTGGCTGACCAAACGACAGAAGCGCCTCTCGGAAATGACGCGGTCCGAGCTCCGCCGGCAGGAATTGCTGCTGAATCGGGAGCGGGACCAGCTCATCGCGCGCATCGAGAAGCTGGGCAACGAGCGCAAGAATCTCTTCGAGAAGGGGCGCGCCGAGAAGAGCCCCGAAGTTCGTAAGGTGCTGGCCCAGGAGTTTGATCTCAAAATGACCGAACAGCTCATGTCCACCCGCCAGCTCAACATCCGCAGCAAGGAGGCGCTCACGGTCACGCGCATGCGGATGCTGCGTGAGAATGCGGAACGGGCCAGCGCCCGTGGCAGCAAGCTGGGGCTGATCACCGAAAAGGACTTGGTCATGATGGAGCGGATGATCGAGAACGACTCCATCACCGCCGAAATGTATCAGCAGCGGCTGGACGAGATGCTCAAGGTGGGACTGGAGGCCGGCGAAGGCGCATTGTCGCCCGGCAGCCAGCAGGTGCTCGACGTTTGGGAACAGATGGATACCGGCCTTATCGAGGATGCCGAGCATGCCTTCGACGAGGCCGATCGGCGCACCCGCGAGCGGCACAAGGCGGCAGAGGCATGATGTGAGACTTGGCGATTTGAGCAATGCCATTTATCGCTCAATCACCAAGTCACTGTATCGCCAGAACAGAAACGCGATTGATGCTTGAGGTCTTTGTTAAACGCGACCACGAAGATGTGAACCAGGCGGTGATGCAGTTCGTCGCCCGGCGATCTTACACATTGACCAAGCCGTGGTATCTCGAGGGCATTCGAATCGAGACACCGCTTCCGAAGACCGAGGCGCCCCGCGGATTCTGGGCGTCGGCCTTTTCCGAATCGCCGGCGAATCCTCGCATCGATATCGAACTCAAGCGCAAGCGCCATGGCACCCGAATCAAGATGTCACTCGGGGCGCACACCGACAGCATCAAACTGGCCTACGAACTTCAGACATGGCTTCAGGACGACGCCGCCTACAACCCGCAGTGTCCCGCGGTCTGTTTTAAATGCGGCAGTCCGGTGCGAAACGCAATTGCCCGATACTGCGGCCGGTGCGGCCAGCGCTTCGCCGCGGCTTCGGTCGATGAGGACCGCGCCCATCCTCAGCCCGCGGCCGATCTTCGCCAGGAGAAGCGTCCAGCGGCGCAGGCGATGACGCCGCCGCCGATTCCAGTGACGATCGAGCGCGACGACGCCGCGGAAATCGAAATCGACGAGGAATTTGTCCCGGACGAGCCGCCGGTCGACGAGCAGAAGATATCGGCGACCCGGCCAGACGACCGCACGCCTGCGGCTGTGCAGGCTGAACAGGAATCCAAACGCGAATCGCGGACCGAGCCTGTTGCCGATGCGCCGGACATCGAGAGGCCGGCACCCGCGATACCGGCGCCGGCGGAACCGGCGTCGGAATCCATGCCTGCGGACGTGGATTCGAACGGGCGAGCCTCGGACAGCGATTCGCCCGGCAGGCAGCCGTCGGAATCGATCGCGGCCGAGCCGCAGGGCGAGGACGAGCCGGATCGCGAAGAGCGACAGCAGCCGCCGGAGCGGCGGCGCCGGGCGCTTGCCGAAGAGTGAACTGCGCAGCCGTCCTGAACACAAGACAGGGGATTGGCCATGAGTCTGTTCAAATCATCTGAAGAGCGCCGCATCGAGCGGGACATCAAGATTCGCCAGGGCATCCGCCGAATCGAGAAAGCCATCGCCGAACAAAACAAGTTCACGGATGACTTCATCCGTAATGCGCGGCGGGCGAAGGAGATCGGCGATAATGCGCAGTACCTTTTCATCCGCAGCTCGCTCAAAAAGACGGCGACGGTAAAAAAGATGCTGGAGCGGCAACTTCTGGCCGTGAAGAGCGCGCTGATCATCAAACGCCAGGCCGAGGCCTCGACCGACTTCGCCCAGGCGATGGGCACGATGGCCCGCGAGATCGGACGCATGTTCGGCGAGACCGACCTGGTGAAGACGCAGATGGACTGGGAAAAGGCGATGGCCCAGGCGCAGACGATGGAAGAGCGGACGAGCATGTTTTTGGAAACGATCGAAAGTGCGGCCATGAGCGACACGGCCGAAGTCCCCGCCGAGATCATCACCGATCAGGAGATCGACGCGATGATCGAGGCGGAGAGCGAGGCGGAGCACGCCAAGGACGTAGACGAGCTGGATGCGCTGCGTGCGGAGCTGGATGCGGTGAAGAAGGCGGGGCAGAAGGAGAGCAAGTAAACGCGTCGAACGCCGAAATGCCGCAACCGTGAATCGACAAGCAAGGTAGTCACTGGATTGACAAGAAATGCAATCGACGATCGCAGCATCTGAGATACCAGCAGCGCGAACCTGGCGCGGACAAGAGCTACTGCCGCACGAGGAAATGCTGATGTTCTTTGACAAGACCGGCCCGGTTCAGGAGACGTTTCACCGGCTACGAGAGAATCTCGAGCGCGAGGAGATCGACTACGTCATAATTGGCGCGTTTGCACTGGGTGCTCATAACTTTGAGCGCGTCACGATGGATGTCGATATTTGCATTCGAAAAGGCGACCTGGAACGATTCCGTACCCGCTTCGTGGGACAAGAATACCAGAGCGTAAAGGGGCTTTCTCGCCGGTTTTACGATCCCAAGACACAAATCACTTTCGATCTATTGGTGTCCGGCGAGCTGGCGGGGCACACGGGCAAGAACAAGGAAATCCGTTTTCCCGATCCGGCCGAGGCACAGGATGTGCGTGGCCTGCGCACAATATCGCTCGAAAGGCTGATCGCCTTGAAGCTGGTGACGTGGCGATTTAAAGACTGGGGCGACGTTGTGGAGCTAATTCGCCGGAACAACCTTGATGAAGCATATTCCGATCGCCTGCCCGAATCGGTTCGAGCCGCCTATTTGCAATGCCATGACCAGATGGCGGACGAAGAGCGATACGAGCGCGAGCACGGCGGACATTGATGAGTACAGATGCATGCACCGATTCAGGCTCACGTGCTGAGGTCAGCGTCGCAGAGCGGGACAGATGGAATCCAAAGAACATTCACCGCGATATCAAGCAGAAAGGCGCCCTGATTCATGCCACCGATCGCTGAACTTGCGCGGGAATGGCTGCGCCTCGCGCAAACGGATTTTGAATCCGCGCGCCACTTTTTGAGGCACGAGGTACAGCAATAAGCATGTCCGTCTCCTACGAAACCTTCGAACGCCTCAAAGAACGCGGGCTGGCCGCCTACAAGAAGGGCGACTATCCGGCTGCCAAGCCTTTTCTCATGCAGGCGGCCGACGCCATCATCAAGATCGCCGCCGAGACACAGAATGCGACGCAGCGCGCCCGCCGCAAAGCCATGGCCGCCGAGTTGATCGAGTTCGCCCGACTCTGCGACGAAAAGGCCGAGGACAAGCGGGCCAACCGCCGCAGCGCCGCCCGCGAGGGCGACGACAGCAAGACGGACGCCAGGGACTGGATCGTCCGCGAAAAGCCGAACATCGGCTTTGACGACATCGCGGGGCTCGATGACGTCAAACACGAAATCCGCCTGAAGATGATTTATCCGTTCGCACATCCCGAGCTGGCCCAACGATACAGCATCGCCGTCGGCGGCGGGCTGTTGCTCTTTGGCCCGCCCGGGACCGGCAAGACCATGATCGCCAAGGCCATCGCCCGGGAGATCGATGCCACCATGTTCGTCATCAGCCCGGCCCAGGTGATGAGCAAGTGGGTCGGCGAGGCCGAGCAGAATATTCGCAAGCTGTTCGAAGCCGCCAAGTCCGAAGACAAGGCTATTATTTTCATAGACGAGATCGAGGCCCTGGTGCCGGCCCGGCGAGATTCTCAGAGCACGGTCATGACCCGCGTGGTTCCGCAGATTCTCCAGGAGCTCGAAGGCTTCGACCGCAACGCCGCGCGGCCGCTGCTTTTTGTCGGGGCCACCAACGAACCGTGGTCGCTGGACGCGGCGATGATGCGCCCCGGCCGCTTCGATGCAAAGGTGTACGTGCCGCTTCCCGATGCGCCGGCCCGACACCGGCTGCTGGAAATTTATCTCGCCGGCCGCCCGGTGGCGGCGGATGTCGATTTCGCCGAATTCGTCGCCATCCTCGACGGCTACAGCGGCGCGGATGTGAAAGCCATCGTTGCCAGGGCGGCCACCATTCCATTCATGGATGCCGTCGGTGGGGGCGATCCGCGGCCGATCACACGGGCAGATCTCGCGTGCGTGATTCAGGACACGCCGCCGTCGGTCCGAAAGAAGGACCTCGTCAAGTTCGAGCAGTTTGCACAGGAGAACTAGCGGCAACTCATCCGGGCGTTTTCATGGCAGACCGATTCGACATCGCAGAACTGACGCGCAATACCGCCTTGGTGGCCACCACGGCCACTTCGCATGATCTGTTCTCATTCATTACGCGCGAAGTGATGGTGCCCGTTTCGTCCGTCGCACTCGCCTTTGCCGAGGGCGGACTGCCCAGAGTGGTGAGCGGCGGCCGCCCCATTGCGTCCGATGGCGTGCACGACGTGCTGTTCGTCCGCTGCGTACCCTTCGAATTGAAGTACGAGTATCCCGGCCTCAGATCGAAGGATGGCTACGATTTCAAGGCGACGCTCGGTGTCAGCGTCGGCGTCGTCCCGGATCGTGTGGAACTGGAAGCCTTCCGCCGCGAAGTTCTGGGCAGCCAGCGCACGGTGACGACCGATCGCCTGCGTCAATTCTGCGAGGAGACAGTGCGCAATACTTTGACGGCTTTTGTCGCCTCGCGCACCGCGGCGGATTTGTGCGCCGCCGGCGCCGGGGAGGCCTACGATGCCGAGCTGGAAGAAGCCTTCAAGCAACTGGGATTCCGTTCCGGGTTAAGTCTCGGGCCGGATCCACGGCTGGTGCTCTCGTCGCCGGGTTTTCTCGAATCGCAGCGGGAACAGCGGGCCAGCGCCCTGGCCGCCGCCCGGGCCGACGAGGACCGCCGCCGCCAGCAGGCCGCCGTTGAGGCCCGTAAACAACACATCGCCGAACTGGGCGAGATGCTTACGCAGGTACGGTCCATGGCCGGCGACGCAGGCGGTGTGAAAGTGGCGGAGCTCATCCGGACCTTCGATGCCGGCCAGCGCGGCAAACTTTACGAGCACCTGATGGGCGTGGATGCCCCCGCCCGGCGGACGGCGGCAATCCTGGTTGTCGCCGGCAGCAACCTACTCTGGTTCGATCCACTTTCTCCGCGAGAGCCCGCCCGCAAGCTCCGCCTTCCGGAGGCCGCCGGGGCTCTACGCTCCGTGCGTATCGTCGACGATCGCGGCATCCGGCGGATACTCGTCGGCGCGCGGCTGGGCGTGCACGTGCTCGATGCATCGGGCGATGTCGAGCGCACGCTCACCTTCCCCGACAAACCGGAGCTCAGGGGCGGTGTCAATGCCGCGACGCTGCTGAACGGCCGCGTATTCGCCACTCATTCCGAGGTAGGCCTGCTTCAGTGGCCGCTCGATGGCAGCGGCCCGGTCGAGGCGTGCCTCAGCGCCCTGACCGAGGGGGCCCACGCCGTTCGCGACATACAGACCGATGCCGCCGGACGCCTCTGGCTGGCCATCGACGATCTCATCGTCGGCTGGTCGCCATCCCGCGAGGCCAGCGAGTCGGCACTGTCCGCCAGCGCCGAGATCACGTCGCTCGTTGTTGCAGACGGCTATGCCTATGCCGGCTTGAAGAATGGCGCCATCGTTCGCTGGCTGATCGGCGGACCGCGCGAATTGGAGACCGTCCGGCAGCACACCGGCGGGCCGGTCCGCTCGATCGCGTGGATGGCGGGCGGCGGCGTGCCGCGCCTGTTGATCGGCGACGACCGCCCGCAGCTCGAACTGCTGGTGCTGGGCGATTCCTACCAGGGCGCCTATCGCTCGCTGCACAACCTGCGCTGGGGCTTTGCGTCAGATGACTTCGTCGTTGGCGTGAACGATCGACGCGATCACATCTTTTGCTGGCGGCCCGATGATCCAACGCTGCCGGTCACGTCGATCGCCGTTTCCCGGCTGACCGGCCGGTCTATTCAGGACCTGGCCCTTTGGGAGGAAGCACCGTCATCGGCCACCGCGCATTCGACGGGAACGAGTTCGACTCTCTCCACCGCCGAGCCATCGGCCACGTCGTAGAAGAGGGGGGCCGATCCGCCTCCGAGCGCATGGTGGATTATTCGCTCATCGCGGCCATGGCAATCAGCATCAGAATTTCGCCGTAACGCGGGAATTCGCCGGTGTCGTGTTTGCGGTAGATGACTTTGCCGTCGATCTCGACGTCGAAGACGCCCTTTTCTCCGACGACATATTCAGCTTGTACTGCCTCCTGCCCGTACTTCTCAACGAGCTCGGCCGTCAGACCGACGGCCTGGGGCTTGTAGTTTCACATGCCGCAGTAGGTGATCTTGACGGTCATATGGCATTGCTCCTGGCGCGTTCTGCGCGCCGCGCGAGATGATAGCCGAAGTTTCGATGGGTCAGCAGCCGGTTTCCGCGCTTATCAGACGATCGACGAATAGTGGAATGTCCGCCGGATCCACGGTGCCGCCGCCGTTCATGTCTGCGCACGAGCAGCTTGCGCCGCCGCCCTGCGACAGCGCGCACGCCGCGAACGATTGAATGTCCGCGCCATCCACGGCGTCATCCCCCGTCAGATCGCCGGGGCAGGTGCATTCGCATTCGTCGGGAATGGCGTTGCCGTTCGAGTCGACACTGCTGCTCGCGACGATGTCGCACGCATCGCGGCGTCCGTTGCCGTTGCAGTCCGGTCCCTGGACCACTGCCGGCACGATCTTTCGCACCATTCCCGCCGTCCAACTGCATTGATACAGCTCACCGAAGGCGTCTTCGCCGAAGCTGGACAGAATGCTACCGCTGATGCCGAGCTGCGCCGTGCGGTTTGTCACGTGCGTGACACCGCCCTCGGGCGTGTAACGGAACGATACCACGGCTCCGCCCCAGTCGCCGAAGAAATATGTTCCGCCAAGTTCGGGTATGGCACAGCCGCGATATACATAGCCGCCGATGACCGACGACCCGTTGATGACGGGCCCGCCGCTGTGCGGGTATTCGAAGATCGGCGGCTCCGACGGCGGCAGAGTGCCCGAGCAGCCGGTCAGCGACGTGGTCAGCGTGCCCTCCTTGCAGCGCCATCCATAGAACCGGCCGCCGGCCCCCGCCGGTTGAAAGTTGATTTCCTCGCGGGCGAACTGGCCGACGTCGCTGATGTACAGATCGCCCGTCGCGCGATCGAAAGCCGAACGCCACGGATTGCGCAAACCGTAGGCCCAGATTTCCGGGGCGGCGCCGGGCGTGCCGACGAAGGGATTATCCGCCGGAACGACGTAATGTTTGTTGGCATCGGACGGGAAGCCGTCGTCGTCGCTCGTGCCCGGTACGCCGTCTGGCCCGTTCACATCCAGGCGCAGAATCTTGCCGCGGAGCACGCTCAGGTCCGACGCGGCATTCAGGGGATCGTTCTCGCCGCCGTCGCCGGTGTTGTAGTACAGATATCCATCGGGTCCGAAGTCCATCCAGGCCGAGCGATGCTGGGCCTGAGTGTAGGTGATCTTCAAAATCGGCGTCACCGATGCGGCGTTGGCGATATCCGGATTGCTGGATACCTGGAAGCGGGCCAGCACCGCGGTGCCGCTCGAAGGCTGGTTACTGACGAAACAGACGTAGAAGTAACCGTTTTCGGCGTAATCGGGATGAAAGCAGAGGCTCAGAAGGCCGTATTCCAGCGTCAGCGACGTGAAGCCCGGCTGCGTGCTGACGTCTAGAAATGGCGCAGCCAGTATGGCACCATTGCGGAGAATTTTGATCTTCCCGGTCTGTTCGGTGATGAAGAGCCGCTCGAAGTCGTCCGGCGCATGGGTGCAGAACGTGGGCTTGGTCAGTCCGGTGGCGACCACCACTGTCGTGAGCGGCGGTTCATCCGCCGGCAGGCGGCTCGGCAGGACCAGTGTTGACAGGAGCACAACAACCGATTGCAGGCCATGCATGCGTGCCATGAGAATGCCCTTTGTGGAATTTGCGATGGAAGCGCGGCGGCGCGTGTCCACCCGGTGGTCTGAACAATGCTGGATGTTCGATAAGAAAAGCACCCTTCCCGTGGCTCGCACCGTTTAGCGTACCAAGCCCTGTCGGCCATCGTCAATTATTCATCGCGTTCGCACCATGTCCGCATCAGGCATAAACTGAGCCGGATAGATGTGCCGATGCCCTGCCAGCATGAAAAAGCCACCTCCACATTCCGGCGTCTTCATTCGCTTCACTCGGCGGGCGGGCAAACGGCCGCTGCTGGCCATCAATCGGCCGGACGGATCGGCCACCATGGCCGAGCTGAACGTGGGGGTCGAGCACGATATCGCACACTTTGCCGTGGAGACAATCCTCGGCTTTCAGCAGGCATTCTATGGGCTTGTCGCCGGCGGCATGAACATCGCGGACTTTAATGTCGCCGCCGCAGACAAAACCCTTCGCCTGCCGCACGAGGCCATCTGGGCCGAGTTCATTGTCGGGTTGCTGCAGTTGGAACTGGCCGCGGGCGAGCCTTTCGTCGATTTCAATGCCCAACTTCTCCGAGCGCTGGCCAATAGCCGAAAGCCGCTGCCCACGCCAAAGACCATTGGCGAAGAAACGCTCGCCGCAATCCGATCGCTGATTAATGATTTGTTGCGACGCTGGGCCGAGACTCCGCAAGGCGGTACGCTGGAGCTGCAATTCGAAATGCCAAAAACGATTTGACGCTCGCAGAGCGCGCGGCGCGCTGGCGCTCGCCAGGCGATGGCGAAGTGGTGCCATGAACGAGGACAAATCGCAACCTCCGCCCGAAATGACCGAGGCCGATGTGCCGCGAGAAAGGCCGGGTCCGCGACAGGCCCGCGGCAGCGCGAACGCGCGCCTTCACCACCCGCTCAATTACACTCTCGCGGGCCTTCCGGAACTGGAGCTGTTCCAAAACCGACGAGCAGCGAAACGTGGCACTCGCCGAAATTGCCACTGACACGGGTAATCTCAAGAGCGGCGGGTTCTGGCTGGGCGTGCTGCTCTACGCCGGATCGATGCTCGCGACGCTGTTCGCCAGTCAATACATGCTCCGATACCTGCCCTTTCCCTACTGGATCGAACAATGGCTGCCGTATGTGCCAGTCATCGCGGTCGGCTGGTTCACGCTGCGGTACCTTCATCGGAGCGGCTTGACCACGGCCGTGCGTCAGAAGCTGCTGGACCGCAACATTCCCATCTGCATCAAGTGCGGCTATTCGCTGCGGGGGCAGACCCTCCATGAAGCCCGCTGCCCCGAATGCGGTCTGCACTTCGACGCACGCGTCCGCGAGATTCTGACCAACGCGGATTCATCTGCCGGGAATCCGTTCAATTCGTGACACTACGGCAATGAACCCTGGGGAGCGCCGAGTCTGAGCAAAAAGGCAGTCCGTAAGTGTGCGCCAGGGGCGCAATTTCGCTATAATCGCGGCACATGCGGCCCCTTCGCCGCCGACGAGGAACGGGGAGAGGATGCGACTGGCTGCACTCATCATAATTGTCGCAGCACTTGCGCTGCCCGCGGGCAAGAGGGCGGCGGGTGCGGATTTATTCGTCGGCATCCCCGGCGAAGTGCTGCGCCTGCACGATGCCACCGGCGACGGCGACTTTCTGGATGCGTTAGAGGTGCTTCCGTACGCCACCGGCATCGGCCCCGGCAACACCGGACTCGCCTTCATCGGCAACAGCCTGTTCGTCGCGACGTTGGACCCGCCGCGCATTCTCCGATTGGACGATCTGAACGAGGACGGCGATGCGCTCGATTTTGGCGAGGTGATGCTCCATGCGCTGCTGCCCGGCGGGGCGATCGCCCGCCAGCCGCGCGGCATGTCGCGCGACGGTTCGTCTCGGCTGCTCGTGTGCGACCAGGCCAATCACGAGGTGCTGGCCATGGAGGATCTCAACAACGACGGCGATGCGCTCGACGCGGGCGAGCTGTCGATCGTCGCCACCGGGCTGGTCGCACCGCAGGATATCACGCTGCGGCCGGATGGCGCCCTGCTGGTCGCGCAAAGCTCGTCGACACAGCCCATATTGATCCTGCTTGATCGCAACGGCGACGGCGACTTCCTGGATTTTGCCGAGCAGCTCAGCTACGTCGAGAACCTGACGTCAGGCAATGCCATCCATGCGGCATCAAACGACCTGGCCTTTTTTGCGCAGCCGTCGCTCTCGCAACTGATGCGCCTGGAAGACTGGACCGGCGATGCGGACGCACTCGACGTTGGCGAAGCGCTGCTGCATGCGACGGGCGTCTCCGGCGTACATCTCGTCACGACCGATGCCGTGGGCGGCCTGTTCGTTGCCGGACAGCCGGCACCCGGCAACATTCATCGCGTGACCGACAAGAATGGCGATGGCGATGCGCTGGACTTTGACGAAGTGGAGCTTGTGGCGACGAGCATCACGGGCGCCGTCGATCTCGCCGTGCCGCTTGCCGACGTGCCCTGCATGCCGGGCGATGCGAATGGCGATGGGCAGATCAACATCAACGATGTGATCGATTTCGCCGATGCACTGGTCGGAGCTGCGCCCGCCGAACTGTGCCGGCATGACGTCAGTGGAGACGGACTGATCGACGGGCGCGATGTGGCACACTTTGTCGAATTGCTGCTTCCTTAGGTGCCCGGGCGCGCGTGGGCACCGACGACTTTGTCTACAGAAACTCCTCCAACTGTTCGTTTACTCCAAGCGTGTGCGCCCACTGCCGCAGATAAGCGAAATCGAGATCACACATAGTGAAGATCTCCTCCACGTCTGCCAGGTCCTTCCTCCGTTTTGCTATGAGCTTGAGCAGTACAATGTCTTCCGGCGACATTACGAGGACTTCACGGTTGCCGATGCGCACGCGGCGCGCCCGTTGAATCGCAGATTCGAGCAGGCCACCCTTCACGATAAAAAGGTCGGTATGCCAGACGTGCTGATCCCAAAAGCGGCAGACACTTGCCTTCTGAAAACCGGCAAGCATGTCCAGAAAGCCGGTTCTATGTTCAGGCGGAACGTCAAATCCTGCGACTTCCAACTCGTCGAACAACTGTTGCAGTGAATCTTCGTCAACGACCACTGCAATATCGGCATCGAATGTCGGCCGCGGCACGCCCCACACGCGCGCAGCAAAGCCTCCCATAATTGCATATGGAATCGACATGCGCTCGAGCACCGAGACGGTCTCAAGCAGAATATTCTGAACCGGTAAATCGGTCATGAATGCCGCCGAAGATGTGCAAGCATAACCTCATCGGCCCTGTCGTGCGCTTGACGATCAATCGCGAGTCGGCGTTCTCTTTCCTCACGCGGCAGTTGTTTTAGAAATCGCCAGGCAAACGCCATCAGCGCTTCAACCTCGCGCCAGCGCTCTTCTGGTGACATCCTTCGATACGCCTCGATTTGTTCGCGCCCGATCATTCCTGGATGATATGCGTGGAACGCGTCTTTTCCAATACTGATGCAAAGCCAAAGACAGGTTCCGAGGCCCGATTCACAAGGTTTACGCGTGCCTGGATCGCCAGACACCCAGCTCATTCAGATCGCGCACCAGCCGGCCAAATTCCTCCGGCGCCAGCGACTGCCCCCCGTCGGACAGCGCCTTTTCGGGATGCGGATGCACCTCGACCATGACCGCATCCGCCCCCGCCACCGCCGAGGCCCGCGCCATGGACGGCACTGCCCAGTGGATGCCCACGCCGTGCGACGGATCCGCGACCACCGGCAGGTGCGTATGGTGCTTGATCATCGGAATGGCCGAGATGTCGAACGTGTTTCGCGTCATCGTTTCAAAGGTGCGGATGCCGCGCTCGCACAGCATCACCTCGTAATTGCCCAGGGCCAGCAGATACTCCGCCGCCATCAGCAGCTCCTTCAGCGTGGCACTCATGCCGCGCTTCAGCAGTACCGGCTTGCGCACCCGACCGCAGGCCTCCAGCAGCGAAAAGTTCTGCATGTTCCGAGCACCGACCTGAAGCACGTCGGCCACCGCCACGACTTCGTCCAACGTTTCGCTGTCCTTCACCTCGGTCACGATCTTAAGCCCGAACTCCCGCCGCACGTCGTCGAGCAGGCGCAGACCATCCTCTTTCATGCCCTGAAAGGCGTACGGGCTCGTGCGCGGCTTGTAGGCACCGCCGCGCAGCAGCTTTACCCCCGCCCGCGCGACAATCTCGGCCGATTCATAGATCTGCGCCTTCGATTCGACCGAGCACGGCCCCGCGATGATCGTCAGATCGCCGCCGCCGATCTTCACGCCGCCCACGTCGATGATCGTCGGCTCCGGCTTCATCTCGCGACTCACCAGCTTGTACGGATTGGAAACGGGCACGCACTCGGACACGCCCAGTAGATCGAGAAAGTGCTCGGGCGAGACGGCGCTCTGATTCCCTGTAATGCCGATCACGACGCGCGTGGAGCCGGGAATCTCGTGTGGCTGAAAGCCGAGCTGCCGGATGCGCTGGCACACGGCATCAATCTGCTGCCGCGTCGCCTGGGTCTGCATGAGGATGAGCATGGGCGTCAGTTCTCGCGCGATGGCTGGGCGCCGCCGATAGCGCCCGGGCTCACGGCCGCGGCGCCTGCCGCCTTGGGCGATGCGGTGGGCGCCCTGGTCGAGGCACCTACCGGCAGGCGCAGATGCCGCCGGGCGTACTGTGTCAGGTGCTCCACGAGCCGCCGCTCTTTCGAGTCGTCCGGCTCAAGATCGTGCTTGTCGATCAGTTCGTCCAGCGCCTGTTCGAGCGTGTAGCCGCAGTGGCGCATTCGCCATGCCGCCAGGGCCGCGTTGCTCCGCTGTTCGCCCGCCTGGCAGTGAAAATACAGCGGCCAGTCCTCCTGCCGGTTGATGGCATCGGCCGCCATGTCCAGAGCGGCGAATTCGCCGCGGCCGTCGCCGGGCATCGGAAAACGGTGAACGCGAATGCCCAATCCCTCGGCCGCCGCCAGGGCCTTTCGCTCTTCGGCCCCGTCGACCTTCCCGGTCAGGGCCACAATCGTGCGGATCTTCTGCGACTCGTGGAGCTTGCGGATGTTCCGCTCTGTCGGATAGCCCCCACGATATAAACCGCGCTCGTCAATCGCGGCGAAACGCTTCGGATAGGGCCGCACCGCCGGCCACTTCTCCCAGACGGCCACGCCGATCGGCGGGGCAACGATGAGGCTAACGATCACGAGACTGCGCAGCATCGTCTTTTTTCCAGTTGGGTCATTCAATAGTGCAATCTGAGGGCCGCACACTTGGATTTGCGCGCCGACCCGCACGGGGGCGGCGATAGCTCACCGCGTTCGCCGGGCCGCCGCACCGGTGCTCATGCAATGACCGGCGTATTGGCAGGCAGATCGACCGTGTTCATGTAATCCACGAGTTGCCTCAGCCGGCCATGAGATCGCCGATTGAAGCGAAGCGCCAGCCGCGGCTTGTCCGGAAACTCGTCCGCCTCCTCCGGCAGGGGATCAATCTCGTCGATTGCGCCGTTTTCGGCGATGTCGGCGAATTCGCGCCGCATCTCGTCGATCGCCCCCAGCGGCAGGGCACTGTTCATCCGCAGGAGCAGCGTATCGTGAACGTAGCGCATGGAATGATAGCGGCGATAGAACCGCAGGATTTCCTGCACCGCATCTTCCACATTATCCGTCAGCTTGATGAGGCGCATGTCCTCCTTGCTGATCATCCCGGTGTGCAGCAGCTCCGCCTTCACGTAGGTCCGCCAGTGCTGCCAGTAGGTGCCGCCCGGTGCGTCGATCAGAATGATCGGCACCAGCGGCGTCTTGCCGGTCTGCACCAGCGTCAACACCTCGAATCCTTCGTCCTGTGTGCCGAAGCCGCCGGGGAAAAGCACGACGGCCTTGGCCTCTTTCATGAACATCAGCTTGCGGGTGAAGAAATACTTGAAGTTCACCAGCTTCTGATCGCCCTCGATGAAGTCGTTCGTCTTCTGCTCGAAAGGCAGCCGAATAGCCACGCCGAAGCTCGCCTCGCGCCCCGCTCCGCCATGGCCGGCCTTCATGATGCCATCGCCGGCCCCGGTAATGACCATCCAGTTCTCGACGCGCATCCGCTCGGCAAACTTTACCGCCTGGATGTAGTCGGGATGGTCCTCGGGCGTGCGGCTCGAGCCGAAGATGGACACCTTGGGGATATCCTCATACGGTGCGAATATCTTGAACGCATAGCGCAGCTCGGCCAGCGCCTTGTCCACCAGCTTCACGTCTGCCCGGCTGGTGCCGTCATGCGACATTCGGCAGATCGTCTTCAGCATGTTGGCGAACAGATCGGAATCGCGCCCGGGCGCGAATCTCGAGACAAATTCCTGTATGGCGGCATCCCGTGCCGACCGCTCCTCTTCTGACAAGCGCGTTAAACTCATGGTCGATTTCCGGACGTTTTTTTGCGATTCTCCCTGTCGGATAAACCCCCAGTATAATCGGCCCGCTGTCGGGCGACAAAAAGTCCTCGTCCGCTGCCTTATCGGCCGGCCCTGCGCTAAATGTCGCTGCACCCTTGCGCCGGAAAGGGACGATGACTCAACGCGCAAAACTCGGCTGGCCAAATCGTATTACGATCTCACGTATCCTCCTCATCGTGCCGTTTGTCCTGTGCCTGCTGAACCTCGACCGGCCGGATGGGCACTGGCTGCGGTGGATCGCCATCGGCACCTTCTTCCTGATGGCGATCAGCGATGCCCTGGATGGCCTGCTTGCACGCTGGCTGAATGCACAATCCGATCTCGGGAAGTTTCTCGATCCGGTCGCCGACAAGCTGCTCATCACTTGTGCGGTCATCATCCTGGCAGTCGTGGGCGTGCCGGGACCGGCCGGGGCCGGCACTCCACCGGACCCTTTGCTGGAAATAATCCGGCTTCCGAACTGGGTCGCCGTGGCTGCCATCGCCAAGGACCTGTTCGTGTGCATCGGTTTTGGCCTGGTTCGCATCCAGACCGGCCGGCTGCATATTGAGCCGCGGCTTGCCGGCAAGGCCTGTACCGGCGTTCAACTTCTCATGATTCTCGCTATGCTATTATGGTCGGACGTGCCCGCCGTCCTGGCCGATCTGCCGGTCTGGCTCTGGTACATCGCCACGGCACTGGCGGCGGCGGCGACGTTTGACTACCTGCGCGCCGGTGCGCGGCTGCTTGTGGCGGGACGCATCCGCCCGGGAGGAAACTGAGACACGATGTCATCGCCTGCTCTACCCTTCAGCTCCATTCCGGAGATCATCGAGGACATCCGCGCGGGCAAGCTGGTCATCCTGGTCGACGACGAAAGCCGCGAAAACGAGGGCGATCTGGTCTGCGCCGCCGAGTTGGTCACGCCGGCCATGGTCAACTTCATGATCCGCAAGGCGGCGGGCAAACTGTGCCTTGCGCTTGCGCCGGACATTTGCGACCGGCTGAATCTCTATCCGCAGGCCGCCGTCAACACCACGCAGCACGGCACCGCGTTCACCATTTCCATCGATGCGACGGCGGAATTCGGCACCACGACCGGGGTTTCGGCGGCCGATCGCTGCCGCACCATTCATCGGTGCCTTGCCGATGACGCCAAACCGGCCGACTTCGATCGCCCCGGGCACATCAGCCCACTGAAGGCCAAGCACGGCGGCGTGCTGGTGCGGGCAGGTCATACCGAGGCCAGCGTCGATCTCGCACGACTCGCGGGGCTCAAGCCCGGCGGTTTGATCATCGAAATCCTCCGCCCCGATGGAGAAGTCGCCCGGCTCGATGACCTGGTCGCCTTTGCGCACGAACACGACATGAAGATCTGCACCATCGAGGCCCTGATTGAGTATCGCTTGCAAAGCGAGCGATCGATCGTACGCATCGAGTCCATCCCGCTGAAAAATGCATATGGCTCGTGGACGCTGCACGCCTTTCAGTCGATCATCGACACCGAGCCGCACGTCGCCCTGTGCATGGGCGACATCGGCCGCCTCGATGATGCGGGCGATCCCGTGCCCGTGCCCCGGCCGGTGCTGGTGCGGGTTCACTCGCAATGCCTCACCGGCGATGTCTTCGGCTCGGCACGGTGCGACTGCGGCGAACAGCTCGATCGCGCCATGCAGGCCGTCGCCGAGACCGGCGAGGGCGTCGTGCTCTACCTCCGGCAGGAGGGTCGCGGCATCGGCCTTTTGAACAAGCTCCACGCCTATCGCCTTCAGGACCAGGGCCTCGATACGGTGGAGGCCAACGAGCGGCTCGGCTTCCCCGCCGACAAACGCGACTACGGCGTCGGTGCACAGATCCTTCGCGATCTGGGTCTTCGGCAGATTCGCATCCTCACCAACAACCCGAAGAAGACCAGCCGTTTGGAGGTCTATGGCCTCCAGGTCGTCGACCAGTTGCCGATTCAGACCACGCCCCACGAGTACAACCGCCGCTACCTTCAGACCAAGCGACAGAAACTCGGGCACGTTCTCGCGGAGGATGCCTAAGCCGTGTCCAACTCGCTGCGCAGATCGAAGGCGGCGCCAGTCGGCGGGGCGGCGGGCAGCGCACGCGACATTTCCGCCGGCGCGTCGCTTGCGCAGTTTGCGCTCTCCGCGTACGACTCCCTTTATGCGCCGCTCGTGTCGGGTTGGGTTCGCGGTCTCCGCGAACTCGAGTGGCTCGCCCCTGCGACCGATCCGCCACTGACGGCCGCCAAGGTGCAGGCGTGGGGCCGCAACGGCGGTAATCGCTATCTCTACTGGCAGGGGCCCGCGTGGCAACCGCTCGGCTACGCCGAACTGAACCCCATGCCCGATCGACCGCACGACTTCTGGATCGGTCACTTCATCATCGCGCCGGACGCGCGCGGCGGTGGCCGCGGACGCCAGTTCTTTCAATCATTATTGTGCCACGCATTTATCCAACTCGGGGCGAAAGAGGTTCTCTTGATTGTCTCGCCCGACAACGTGAGAGCGATTCAGTGTTACGAGGCCAGCGGCATGACACCGGCTGGCCGCGAGACGAAGTACTTCCGCAATCGCCGGCGCCGATACGAGTTCGTGCGCATGATCATGTCGCTGGCGCGGTTCAGGCGGTGGGCGACGGAGGGGCGCATCATCGGCGAGCCGGTGGCGTTTGTTGTCGATGCAGGTCAATTGCGACAGGGCACGTTGTCAAGGCAACGCGTACTGACGCCGGGATAAGTGTCGACGCCGTGCGACTTGGCCAATAGTGGACGGCCCGCCCAATGGAAGCGTCAAATTCGCCGTGCCAGTTGATTTCATCTTGCTGGTACCGAGAGGTTGTAATCCTGGGGCGAAAGCTCCTCGACCGTTGCCTTGAACATCTCGTCGATATAGATCACGGCGTCCATTTGTTCCGGCCAGACCGCCTTGGCGTACTGGTATGCCATGGGGCGCATGAGCTGCGGCTTCCTCAGCCAATGATCCTTCGCCACGCTGCGAAAATCGATGAATAAGAATGGCCACTTCGTGGCGCTGCAGTATAGCTCGATCGAATCGCGCCCCGGCATGAGTACCGGTTGAGTCTCCTTCTCGTTGTACCAGCCGTGTGAGCCGTGACCCGCGGTAAATCCAATGATGTACATTGCGTTGCCCAAATCGCGGTGAGCCACTTCCCCCAGCGTGACGACACCTTTGAAGGGATCAGGCGCGAAGAAAAACGGGTTCTTGACCTCCGGCGCGCGACGTAGTGCGTGCATTGTGGCACACCAGAGGATAATCTTTCGATTTGGGTACATTTCGTTTGCAAGAAAGGTCAGGTTTTCCCCCATCAAGCGGTCTCGCTCCGAACCCAGCATCCTGGCATTCGCAAGCATCGAGCCAGACAGCGTGGTGGCGTGGGTGAGCCGCACCTGGAATTCGGCTCCGACGAATGCTCGACGCACGAATTCAACTTCGGCGCGCGAGGTGTGCTTCACAAGGTCCTCACGTCGATCCTCGATAAGCCTGACGATTGCCAGCAATTGTCGGCACACCGCCTCCGTATCGGTCTGTTTTTTCGTCTGCTCCGCGACTTCGAGGGACTTCGCGTACCGCATCCCAACGAGGTACGCTTCGAGCGCCGGTTCCCATAGCATGACATCTTCGGTCAGCGGGCTGGGCTCGATCTTCTCGAAGAGCTGACGAACAGCCGTTGAGAGATACGATGTCGAATGTCGACTGGTCAACTGACAGTCGATTCCTGCAATCGTGATTGGGTGCTTCGTCTTTTGGCTCGCGCGGACGTACTCCCAAAGCGGCTTGACTTGGGCCGTTGTGGCCCAAAGCGGGAAGATGCCCTCAACAGCCTCCCTCACTGGAATCGATTCGTCCCGCAGCAATTCGCCCACATGTCGGCATTCATTCAGCCCGCTTTCCCAGGCAACGACGTCAAAGCCCATCTCGCGGTGAAGGAATTTGATGAGCCGCACCTTCGCCACGAATGTCGCGCCGTCCCCATGCGTCTCCTCGCCCAGGATCACGACACGAGAATCGCCGATGGCCGTACGCAACGCGTTCAGGTCGGCGAAGTTTTCGTCGGCTGGATCGATCGAGCGAATTCGAACCGCGTGCTTCTTGACCCACTGGATCTGTTCGCGATTGCGCTTCGCGGGTCGGCTGGTCGCCACTTCATCCGTAATAAACGCCATTGCCGCCATGATTGCGATGGACTTTGTGACCGTCATCATGTCGAGCCTCCCGAGATTGTCGGATCTGCGTGTGGCACCCTCGCGAGCGTCACGGCGTCAACGTGGCGAATCGATAGGAAATACAACTGGAGTCGCTCGCCATCGGGCCGGCCGCGAAGTCGAAGCGTGAAACAGGGAGACTCGTACCGGAGCAACCCGTATGGAAAATGTGCGCCTCCAGAGCTCTTCGAACCGCGGCTTGAGCTCATGGATATCTCTGCATATGCTAGAAGCCGGTGGAGTTGGACTGCTAGAACGGGAGTAGCATGCCGACAAGCTCCACCCACAAGAAACTCTTTTACGATCAGGACTTGCCAGGATCGAGCCGCCTCAGCCAATGGACACGGGCGGAGTTCTCCGCGTCCCACGAACTGTATGCCCCCAGCGTCACGTTTGACTGGCACTGCCATGCGGAGCCGCGCTTTGTAACCATTCTCAGCGGCCAAACTCGCGAATTGCGCGGAACGGAAGATGTGTTGTTCGGCGGCGGCGGGGCGTTCTATTTGCCACCCGACGTGGCTCACTGTGCCTTGGTCGGACCTGGCGGGAGCACCGCATTCACTCTGGCGCTCAACGGTGATGAGCCGCCCACACTCGTGGGAAAAACCAGAGTGACATCTCTGACGGCCACGCCGTTTTCAGGTCTCTTGTTTCGGCTCTTTCGAGAATTGGGAAGGAGCGACATCGTCTCGGAACTCAGCATTCAGTCCATCATAGCCGAACTCACTGCGTTGCCCGACCAACGATGCAAAGGCACGGCACCCGTATGGATTCGTCGCGTCGCAGATCAGTTGGTCGACGATTCTGCCAAGCTGCCGTCTCTTCGAGCCCTTGCTAAGGATGCAGGCGTTCATTTCACGCATCTGGCCCGCGTCTTTCGTCACTTTCACGGCTGCACGATCGGCGAATATGCGAGGCGCGTTCGCCTCGATTTGGCCGCAAAACAGATCGCGCGAACTTCAGAACCGATCGCGTCAATTTCAGTCCGCTTTGGATTTAGCGACCAAAGTCATTTCGGACGGTGGTTTCGAAAAGTGTATGGAGTTTCTCCGCTACAGTATCGCCGCACGCTGGGTTCACGGTGACGATTCGGCGCGGCACGAAGGCCGCGCCTTCCCTTCCACCGGAACCCATTCCGGCGAAGTAGAGTAGAGGTGTGGCGCGGTTGTCACCAAAACGACTCCGTCTCCACACCCCCCTCATCGAACCGGACGAGCGGATTTCCCGCATCCGGCTCTCGGACAAGGTGTCACCCATTAGCCGCTCCCGTGTCAAGGGCAGAGTATATCCATAGACGA
>CAYOZN010000024.1:0-98090 GCA_964408455.1 uncultured Planctomycetaceae bacterium | reverse complement strand
ATGCGGCGCAGAAAAACAGGCGATGCAAAGCGATGCAAAGCGGAGCGCGCGTCACGACGACGTGTTTACTTGTCAAAGTGCCGCCGCGGCACCCGGGACGCAGCAGCTACCCAATAGATTAGCTCGCCGTTCCCCGCGGGCCTGACGGCTTTGCCATTCGGGACGGCTTTGCCATTCGGGACAGCTACCGGTTTCTGTGCGTCTACTTCGCCTTCTTCCGCGGTCGCCCGGGCGGCAGCGCCCGCAGCCGTCGGCCCAGGCGGGATTCGATTTTCGCCACAAAGTTGTCAGTGCCGCCACGATCAGTTGGTTCCAGAACTTTCGTCGACTGTGCATTCGGTGAGAGAAGTCGACGGCACTGTTCTGCGGCTTTCTTCATCTGAGCTGCACGATCCTGTTGCTCAAAGAGGTTTTGGGATAGGCTCTACTGCTTCGAGTAGCGTCGGTGCGCTGCCTGCGTCACACGCTTCGCAACTGCCTCGACGCTTGTGCCGGCGTTTGCCACGACAGCCACCGCCACATCACTCCGGGGGTAGAGGGTGAGGAGGGCGTAGAATGTGTGGGCTGATCCGGCGTGGAAGTGCATCGGCTCGCCGTCCGGTCCAGCTTCGATTATCCATCCGCAGGCGTAGGCAACGCTGTCTCCGCTGTCCGCGGGAGCGCGATGGAGTCTCTCAATTGTCTGCGGCTTCAGGACGGTCTTCTCACCGCGGAGCCCGCGAAGGTGCAGGGCGGCGAATCGACCGAATTCCTCGATGGAACAATGCACATCTCCGGACGGGCGGAGAAGGCTAGGGAGCGAATACTCGTCAAACCGCTGTACGCGGAGATTCGGCGGCGTACCGAAATGTCCGCGCGGCTGGTTCCGCTTGTCCCTGGTCGCAGGCCAGCCAAAGCCGGCGCGTTTCATTTCGAGCGGCGCGAACAGCCGCTCGCGCACGAGGTCCTCCCAGCTCTTTTCGGTCAGCACCTCGGCCATGTAGGCCGCTGTTGCGTAACTGGCGTTGGCATACTGGAACATCGTCCCGGGTTTGCCGGCCGGCTCGCACATCAGCGCCGTCGCGACGAACGCCGCACGCTCTCGTGTCGGACTCCAGTCGTCCGCCCTGCGATTCGCCTCGGGGTCGAACTCGACGAATGCCGACAGCCCGCCGCGCTGTTGCATGAGCTGCTCAATGGTGACGGCTCGATACGTGTCACGCATCGAGACATCCTTGAGCACGCCGCCGATGGTGGTGTCCCATTGCAGGATGCCGTCTTCAATCAAGGCGGCGATGACCGTCGCGGACATGGCTTTGCCGACCGAGCCGATGTGAAACGCGTCGTCTGGCCGGATCGGCTTTGACCGCATTAGCTGCCGGACGCCGGCCACGGCGGTATCGAGCTTGCCGGCGTGTACGACGCAGATGGCGAAGCCGGGTGCGCCGCAGTCGGTGCGCGCCTGTTCGGCGAGCGACGCGAGATCGGTCCAGTCGGTATAGTCTCTGAGCGTGGTGGTTGGAGGAGAAGCGGCCTGGATGCGAATCTCGGCGATGTAGTACGGTGGCTTGTCTTCAAGCATTACACGCAGGCCCATCCACAGGTCAAGCTTCTCGGGCTTTGCGATTACTTCGAGGACGCGCTCGCTCTCCGCGCGAACCATCGCGGGCGTGAGCTTGCCGAGCTTTTCGCGAATTTGTCGCTGCTCATTCAGGCGTACATCGAGAGGTCGCTTTCGCAGGTTTTCCGGCGAGCGATGTTGCTCGTAGAAACGGCGCATGGCGCGATCATCGCCGGAGTTGAACGCGTCCAGATAGGCCCTGGCGCGCTGGCCGGCGACATTTGGCGGCCATTGAACATCAGCCGAATTCGCGGTTTGCCCGGTCGCGAGGGATGTTTCGAACAGTGCGACAAGCACGATGACAAGGGTTTTGCGCATGTGTTGCTTCTCCGTTGCTGAAAACTCGCTTTACGGGCGCGAGTCCTAATCGTTTGAGCTCACCAGACCGCGTGTGCTGAAAAATTCATACCCCAGCAGCGCAGCACCGATTGAGATTGGAATGAACCCCAGGTTGCGAATGACAGGGTCCCCGGCGCGCCACAGCACCAGGAACAGGCCGACGGCGAGAGCAAGACAGAGGAAGCCGCTCAGCTTCAAGCCCTCGCGACGCTGCCTCCATCGCTCGATCGCCCGCGCGCGATCCAGATCGGCCAGTTGTTCGGGCCCCAGAACACCCCGTTCCGCCATCTGCCGCTCGAGCTCGTGCCGGTAGAACGCTTCACGTTCCAATCGTCTTTGCCGCGCCCAACCGATGATGGCCAGCCAGGCGAACAAGGCGGTCATGATGACCGCGTTGGCCGCGAGGGCTGCCACGACGATCAGGTTGATACTCTCGGCGGCGGGCTGCGTCGTTCCCATGTCTGACTCCTGCGGAGAATTCGCCCGGATTCCCACGGTGAGACGCCGGCGAAGGCCCGCCGGGTTGCACGATTCCCGAAGGGCGGGCAGCTTTTCGTGAAATTTGTGCAACCGGCGGATGGAATTTTGGCGTCAGACCTGCGGAGACGATTGCGATGGCGGACGACCAGGACGCTGCGGACGCTCGCCGCGTGCTGGGCGGCGACAGCAAGGCCTTCGCGGCGATCGTGCGGCGCTGGCAGGGGCCGCTGGTCTCGCTGGCTTTTCGTTTTTGTCGCGACCGTCACCAGGCGGAGGACATGGCGCAGCAAGCATTCCTGAAGGTATTTCGCTCGCTGCACACGTGGCGCGGCGATTCGGCGTTCTCGACGTGGCTGTTCGCCGTGGCGATCAATGTCTATCGTTCCGAGCTGCGCCGCCTGCCGCCCCGCGCGTTCGAATTGGAAGAAGAGCGGCAATCCGATCCACGAACGAGTCAGGGTAAGCATGCGATGGATCGGGACGACATGGTGCGCCGCGCCGTGACGACGCTTCCAGGGCGCTATCGCGAGGTGCTCGTCCTGTTCTACTTTCACCAGATGAATGTTGAACAGACGGCGCAGAGCCTCGGGTTGGCGGAGGGCACCGTCAAGGCCCGGTTGCATCGCGGGCGCGAGCTGCTGCGGCGGAAGTTGGAAAGTCTCATGCGGACATCGCGGGAGTGATCGATGATGTTGTCGATCTCAAATGACGATCTCGATCGCGTACTTCTGTCGGACCCAGGCGTCGCGCCGAGCGACGACTTCCTGGGGCGCGTGATGACGGACATCCGACGTGAATGCGCGACGCAGGCGGGGATCGGTTTTCCGTGGGCGAGAGCCGCGGCCGGGCTTGCGATTATCCTCAGCGTCCACGTCATTGTGGGACTGATGGCGGTGGCGGGGGACGCCGAATGGGTCGGCGTTCTCACGCCTGCCGGAGGCGCCGCGCTGGCATGGGTTGTCCTTGTTACGAGCGCGATGCTTGCGGGGGCCAGGCTGAGCTTGTCGGACACCCATGAGTTTCGTGAGGTGCAGCGCCTGCCGGGCTGGGGACAGCCCGGCTCTGATGTGCATCGCGCGCGGCTGTGATGGGGTTGCGGGTTCAGTTCGCCGCCGCGGTCTTGAGGCCCTCGGCCGAGTCGGACGCCGGGTGCCCCAGCCTTTTCCTCCCGGTGGGTGGCCCAGCGTGTACTCACGCTGGGGTCGCGATGATAGGAGCGCATCGCGTACATTCAAACACCAACGACCGTCGCCCGTAACAAAGTCTCGCGCCCCTCATAACCCCATGGGTTGCGTTCGAAGTAGGGAACCCAACCCCGAAAAATGTCTCTCCTGCGCGCCGGACGGAATTCCGAGGACGGTCGGGTTCCCTCTAGTTGAGTGTCGGTCGCGAAATCGGCCGACCCGCAGGTGAACGAACGACGCCGAGGCGAGAGGCCTCGGCGTTTGCGTTTTTACGCGAGTTGATGCAGGAGTTTATCCCGAGGAGGGGCCGAGGGGTAACCGCGCGGGAGGCATGCGAAAATCACCGCGAGTCGCGGGCGATGCACCGCTCTGTAATGCCGTCTGATTCACGGCTTTCCCGGTCCGGCGGACTCAACCTGGCGGTCGGCCCGATTACGCAGCCTGCAGCTTCGGCAAATCCATGGCGGACCGGCACTTATGACGCGGCGAAAGGAGCCTCCGCCGTCGATGCGGCCGGGCGCTCAACCCGGAGGAGTAATCTGCCCCTAATGTTCTAGTCATTTTCCGGTTGTTTCCGTTAAACTCGGCGATATCTTGGCATAGAGAGCGGGGCAATCGGGGCGAGGCCATCTCATGATTCCGACCGAAGGGCCAGTGCATCTCGTTCGACACCGGCGCGGGTTTACCCTGATCGAGCTGCTGGTCGTCATCGCCATCATCGCGCTATTAATCTCGATCCTGCTGCCGGCGCTGTCCAAGGCTCGCGAGCAGGGGCGCAAGGCCAAGTGTCTCGCCAACCTGGGCGAGATCGGCAAGAGCCTCATCGTCTACATGCAGGAACACGACAACGGCATTCCCTGGGTCAATCCGGCGCCGACCGGGGCAGCGTCGCAGTTCGTCTGGGGCGGTTTCATCGCACCGATGCCCGATCCGGCCTTCGGCAACAACATTGACTACATGAAGCACCCGGCGGAGATGCGGCCGCTGAACAAGTACGTCGCGCCGGGCGTCGCGGGCCGCGACACGATCGAGACCTACATCTGCCCGGGCGATCGCACCCGCGGCTTCGGGACGATCGGGTCGCTGCCGGATTACGGCCTGAACGCGGACGACTGGCAATCGTCGTGGAAGGCGGCAGGCAACAGCTACGCCATCAACTGGTGGTGGATGTTCTATTACAGCCCCGGCGGCTTCACGGTGTTCCCCACGCCGCCCGGACAGCAGCCGGGCAACAACCGGATGGACAAGCACTCGGCGAAGATGATCAAGGAGCTGGTCGGCGGCAAGGCGTCGAGTTTCGTCGTCATCTACGAGGCGATCTGCCACAACATCTTTCAGGATGCCAATCCGAATGGCACGCCGCCGGGCTTCCGGACACGCGGATGGCACCTGCAATACTCACGGCACTCGGTGCTGTTCCTGGACGGCCACGCGGAGAATCGCTACATGGACACGCGCCGGCCCTACGACGAGGGCTGGACGATCTGGCCCAAGCCTTACCCATCCAATCAGGGCCCGCCGTAACCACCTCGCCGGCCGCAAGTTAAGTTCACTTCGAGGGTGGATTTTACACGCAAACGCCCGACCGGATATAATCGTGCAGGGGAAAGCGCATGGCCCGTGCTTTGTCATCCGCGTTTCCGTTGTTAACGTTCACAGCTGGCGAGCCCTCCAACCTTGGCAGTCTTTCTCGCGTTGTGCCACTTCGGCTGGCGCGACCCGCCGACTGCCACCCGTTTGTCAGGATAAGAACCATGAAAAGATCGATCCGGTTTCGTCGCTGCACGCGAACGCTCTGCGTTCTTGTCGCCAGCGCTGCGTTCATCAGCCCTTCGGCTCATGCGGATGAGCCAATCGGTGCCGACCAGGCTGCACCGTGGATTCCCGTCGGCATTCAGTCCGGCGCCGTCGAGAATGCCGGTTCCTTTCCGCAGGTCATATTCTCCGACGTGATTGAACACACCGGCGCCGCGTGGATGCGCCTCGTATTCGGCGACGTTGACCTCGCCGGCAACGAGGCCGACGGCAATGCATCCTTCCTGCGAATCACGTCGCTGTACGACGGCGGCACGCAGATCATGAAGCAGCCGCACCTGGCGCAGTGGCAGTACCACTCGGCCTTCTTCAATGGCGACAGCGTGCTCGTCGAACTCGTGGCGCACGGCGGCACCGGCACGAACGCCATCGAGGTGCTCGGCGTGATCGCCGGCGAATTCACCGATGGCGACGGGCCCATGCCGCGCAGCCTGTGCGACGGCGCAGACGATCGGCAGCTCTCGGCGGACCCGCGCTCTGCGCGGGCGGTGAACGCCTCGGGCACGCAGGTCGGCACGGTGTTCCTCATAGACGATGCCAATCGCACGTTCCTGACGTCGCATCCGACCGGCGGCCTGCTGAGCGGCGCCGCGGTCATCGAGTTCAATCCGCCGCTCACCTTTCCGGACGGCACGACGCTGAATCATCCACCGCCCGAGGATCAGTATGTTTATGACCCCGCATCGATTCAGCGCATGACGGGGACGGGCAACAACTGGTGCTATTTCGGCTGCTTCGCGAACAGCACGACGGGCCAGACGCCATTCGAACGGCAGCAGGCGTTCTTCGCACTCGCGGATGAGATTCCCGAGCCGGGCGAGCAGGACGTCCGGGTATACAGTTTCGGCCAGACGGAACCGCCGGTCTTTCGCACCTGGAGCTACGTGCAGAAGACGGTGCTGGGCGAGTTGACGGGGATGGTCGGCACGCGCATTCAGTTTCGCGCCGATACGTCGCTGGGCGACTCAGGCGCGCCGGTGCTGAACGAGCTGACGTCGGAGGTGCTCGGCATCGCGTACGAGGACGGCTGCACGGCGGTTGCCGGGGCAAACGGGGCGACGGCCGTCACCAATGCAAATCTGCGAACTGCGCTTTCCAGTCCACTGGGCGTCTGCCGCTCGATTGTTTTTTCCATACAAGGTGGAACGCCGGAGTTGATCGACAACGTAAGCGAGACGATTCTGGTCGATGCGGCGGGCGTCAACGGCAACGGGCCCGTGCCGGGGACCGGCCAACTGCACTACAACACCGGCGACGGCTGGTTGACGCTGGAGATGGAAGATGTCGCGCCGGGCGTTTTCAGTGCCACGTTTCCGCCATTCCCCTGCGGAACGCTGATCGACTATTTCTTCAGCGCCGAGACGCTGACGGGCGTGAGATTTCCCGATCCGGATTATCCGCCGCAACTTCACCGGTCGATCGCCGCCACCAGCCAGAGCATCATCGCGAATCTGAACTTCGAAACCGCGGTGGGCTGGACGGTCGATGGCACCGTGACCGACGGGGAGTGGACGCTCGGCGTCCCCGTGGCCGACACGATCGGGGCGCCGCTTACGGACTTCGACGGATCGGGCCAGTGCTGGCTGACGGACAACGTGGCCGGCGAGTCGGACGTGGATGGCGGGCCGACGCGGCTGCGCTCGCCGAACTTCAATCTCTCGGCGTCGACAAACGCCTTCGTCTGGTTTGGCTGGTGGCTGACGAACAACAACAATGACGGCGACGCACTCACGCTTCAGATCTCAAACAACGGCGGCCTGAGTTATGTCACCGCAAAATCGTACACGCACGCGACGGGCTGGCAGGAAGGGCGCTTCCGCGTGGACCAGTTTGTAGCGCCCACGGCGGGCGTGCGGTTTCGCTTCAACGTCGCGGACAATCCCAACAATTCAGTCACGGAGGGTGCGGTCGATGCCTTCCGCATCATCGACTATCAGTGCGATTCAGTGAGCTGCGACAAGGGCGACGTGAACCAGGACGGGCTCGTCGACGGACGGGACATCGATTTGTTCACGCAGACGCTGCTCGACGCCGGTTCGCCGGGTTCGGTCGAGTTTTGTGCAACCGACATCGATAACGACAACGTGCTGGAAGTGGAAGACGACGCAGGGGCCTTCGTAACATGCCTGCTGAATGGCGCCTGCCCGTAACGTGCGTCGCTGTGGTATTACTTGTGCCTGTGGAGGGGGGACTATTAACTCCCGGCTTTTGACAATTGGTGCAGCCAGCGTCCGGCGGCGTGCCGCCGTCGCGGCATGGCTTGCGCTGGCGATGTCGAGCTCGCTCGCCCTGGCCCAGCCGGCCGGGATAGAGCACCTGCTCGTCCCCGTCGAGCCGGCGGTCGATTCGGGCTTTGTCGAGGCGACTGGCGACGGGCCCGAGATCGTCCATACGGCGATCGCGTCGGTGCCGGGCGCCGGCTGGATACGCGTCCGGTTCGACGAGTGTCATCTCGGAGGCACGCGAGACCGCGATGCCGCGACGATCCTGATCACATCGCTGTTGGATGGCGCGCACCAGGAGTTGAACCGGCTGTCGCTGCGTCAGTGGCAGAACACCAGTGCATACTTCAACGGCGACGCGGTGCGGATAGATTTGATTGCCTATCCCGGCACAGGAGTACATCGAATCGCCGCCAGCTTCGCGATCGTGGATGGCACGGCCGCGATTCCGCGCAACACCTGCGGGGCGACCGACGATCGCACGTTGTCCGATGATCCGCGCTCGGCCAGGGCGCTGCCGGTGGGCTGCACGGCCTGGCTCATCGACGATGCGAACTTCTCATTCCTCTCCGCGGGTCACTGTGCACCGGCGCCGACCAGCATCACGGTCGTGGAGTTTAACGTGCCGCTGTCCAACGCCAACGGATCGCTGAATCATCCGCCGCCGGAACATCAGTATGCCGTCGATCCCGCCTCGATTCAGACGAACAGCGGCCCGATCGAAATCGGCAACGACTGGTCCTACTTCGGCTGCTTCGAAAACAGCAACACCGGCCTGACGGCATACGAGGCCCAGGGGGCTGCCTTTTCCCTGGCTGCCGAGCCGCCCGTGGCCGACGGCCGCATCATTCGCAAAACGGGCTATGGCTCGGTCACGGCGCCGATATCGCTGACGTGGGACCAGGTTCAGAAAACGCTCGCCGGTCCGCTGACGCAGGTCGCCGGCACGGCCTTCAGCTATCCCATCGATTCCAGCGGCGGCGATTCGGGATCGCCGGTGTTTGAAGAACTCTCGGGATTGGCGGTGGCAATTCACACCAATGGCGGCTGCACCAGCAGCGGCGGCGCAAATCACGGTTGCGGCATCCATCACGCCGGGCTTCAGACGGCCATCGTTAATCCGATCGGCGTGTGCATTCCGACGTATATCGACTTCGCCTATCCGGCCGGGCGGCCGGAGCCCCTGCGTCCGGACGGCGCCACGCGGTTGTGCGTGCGGGTCATCGGCCGAAACGGCTACGTGCCCGATCCATCCCAGGCCGTGCTTCACGTCCGGTCGGGGGAGTCATTCGTAGAAATTCCCATGCAGCAGGACTTGCCCGGATTCTTCAGCGCCGCGTTTCCTGCGGCCGCCTGCGGCACGATCGTCGAATATTACATCACGTGCGGGACAATGAGCGGCGCGACGGCCCGCGATCCTCGAGAAGCGCCCGCCGGCGTCTATACCGCCGTCGTCGGCACCAGCAAGACGCCGATTGCCGCATTCGATTTCGAGGCCGCCTCGGGCTGGATCACCACCAACACCGAAGTCACGACCGGCGCATGGGAGCGCGGCATTCCGGCGGGCGGCGGCACGCGCGGCGAGCCGGAAGCAGACTATGACGGCAGCGGGCAATGCTGGCTCACGGGGAATCTGCCGGGCGACTTCGATCTGGATGGCGGGCCGACGCGGCTCTGGTCGCCGGCGTTTTCTCTTGCTTCCGCCGCGAATCCCTACGTTCGCTACGCCCGCTGGTTCACCAACGATTCTCTCGATATTGACCGACTCGACGTCGAATTGAGCAACAACTTCGGGGCGAGCTGGACGCTGGTCGAAAGCCTTCCGCACGCCGAAGGCTGGTCGGAGCACACGGCCCGCGTGGCCGACTACGTGACGCCGTCCAACCTGGTGCGAATCCGCTTCAGTGCGACGGACAATCCCAACGACTCGACGACGGAAGCGGCCGTGGACGCGGTTTCAATTTTTGACGTCGGCTGCGTGCCGGCGACGTCGTGCACGCGCGGGGATGTCAACGGCGACGGCGCCATCGACGGCCGCGACGTCGCTGCCTTTACGGCGGCACTGCTGTCGCCGCCGCCGGCCGACTCGGTCGAGTTCTGCGCATGCGATCTGAACGCCGACGGCCGGATCGAGCCGGCCGCGGATGGGCCGCTGCTCACCGGGTGCCTTGTAAACGGCACCTGCCCGTAGATGGGCCTTTTGCCGCAGGTGCAGGCGTTCAGCTCGCAATACCACGATGCCGAAGAATGGGCCCTTTGTGGATGTGGGCCTCAGGGCTTGGAGATTCCCGCGCGGGCGACGTGGGCGACGGCGTCGCAGAACAAATCCAGCTCGGCCGGCGTGGTAAAGACGTTTGGCGTGACGCGGATGCCCTGCACGTCGTCGTGCCGAATGTCGCACACGACGATCTTGTGCCGGGCCCACAGAACATCCACCAGCGCGGACGATTCGACGCTCGCCAGGCGGAAATTCGCAATGCCGCATGAATGTTCCGGCGCCAGATTGGTGTTGATGACGATGCCGCTGATGTTCTTCAGGCGGCCGACCCAGTAATCGCGCAGATATCGCAGCCGCTCCTGCTTGCGCTGGGGGCCGAGGCCCTGGTAGAACGTGAGCGCCTCGGCGATGGCCAGCCGCGGGGCAGTGGGATGTGTGCCGATCTCCTCGAATTTGCGAATGTTGTCGGAGCGGGGATCGTCGGCTGCCGTCAGCGGCCAGTGATCGCGAATGCGCTCGCGCCGCACGTGGAGAAAGCCCGTGCCGATCGGGGCGGTGAGCCATTTGTGCAGGCTGGTGGCGTAATAATCGCAGCCGATCGCGCCACCATCGAAGGCGACGTGGGCGAAGGCGTGCGCCCCGTCGACGATCGACACGATCCCGCGCGATCGTGCCATCTCGCACAGGCGGCGGACCGGCATCAATTCGCCCGTCAGGTTGATCACGTGACAGAACAGCATCGCCCGCGTCCTGGGCGTGATGGCCGCTTCGAACAGCCGCAGCACTTCGTCGTGCGACGTGATCGGCACCGGCAGCCGCACCTGCTTCAAGACGATATCCTCGCGGGCGGCGCGCTGACGGATGGTATTGATCATCCGCGGATAATCCTGCGTACTGGTCAGGATCTCGTCGCCGGGCTTCAGGTCGATGCCGTTCAGCGCGATCTGGAGCGACTCGCTCGCGTTGCGCGTGATCGCCATTTCTTCCCGGTCGCAGCCGAATACGCGGGCCAGGCGCTCGCGCACGAGTTCGACCTGCGGGTCCTGCACCGTCCAGAGCTGGCGGCTGGGGGCATGGTTGGTCTGGGCGAGCTGGCGGACCATTGCATCGTGAACAATGCGCGGGCTGGGACTGACGCCGCCGCTGTTCAGGTTGATGATCGACCGGTCGATATCGAAGGCCTGCTGGACGTGAAACCAGAACGGCTCGTGGCCGGCGATTTTCTCCGGCGGGCGATTGCCGGCCTCCTGATTGGCGGCCCGCACGTGGTCGGTCCAGTCGTCGCGCAGCGAAGCGAACGTGAACGCGGCGGCAGCGCCGGTCGCGGTGCGGAGAAATGTACGCCGGTCAGGATTCATGCGGACCACCCTCGTTGGCGTCGATTGTAACCGTTACGCCGGCCACGACATAGCAATTATGTTTGTGCGTGCCGGCAGACTGCGGCTACAATGGCCGCCCATCGCGTCGCCGGCCGCGGCCCATGATGCCGTTCATGCGACACCCAGCACCCCGCGTCTTGAGGGCTGAACCGGTGCCGGGCGTCGGGCTGAGCGCGTTCCTGTTAAACGGATGCCTGGCGCCCGTCTCAACAATAGCGTGATACCGATCCCGCCGGTAGTGGTTCGAAGCGTTGAGGCAGGTCCTTAAACCGGCTGAAAATACGGGAGTCTACTTATGCTGCTGCCGATGCTGCTCACCGCCACCTGTGTCTTCGCGTGCGACACCAAGAAGAACGAGGCCCTTCCGGCGGTTCGCAACGCCGCCCATATCGACGTCTCGGCCTTTGCCGCCGAGCTCGAAGGCAATTATGCCGCCCGCGCCAGGCGAATTATCGAGACCGTGCGGGCGAACAATGATTCCTGGCAGAAGATGCGGGAACTGTGCGACGGCGTCGGCCATCGCCTCAGCGGTTCGCCGCAGCTCGAAAGGGCGGTGGCGTGGGCACTCGAGTCGCTGAAGCGCGATGGGCAGGAGGGCGTGCGGGCCGAGGAAGTGATGGTGCCAAAGTGGGTGCGCGGCCGCGAGTCGGCTGCCATGGTCAAACCCTATGAGTACGAGCTGAACATGCTCGGCCTGGGAATGTCGGTCGGCACGCCCGCCGAAGGCATCACGGCGCCGGTCATCGTGGTGCAGGATGAGGCGAGCTTTGAGAAGGCGTCGGATCGCATGAAGGGGAAGATCGTGTTGTTCAACAACGCCATGCCGAAGTACGACCCGGAAAAGGGTTCGGGCTACGGACAGGGCGTGCGCTTTCGCTCGCGCGGGCCTAGCATGGCAGCCTCGAAGGGCGCCGTCGCCTGTCTCGTACGATCGGTGACGGCCTTCAGTCTGCGCACGCCGCACACCGGCGCAACGCGCTACGAGGAGGGTATCGATCGCATTCCCGCCGCCGCCATCACGATCGAAGACGCGGAGATGATCGAGCGGTTGACCGAGGCGGGACACGAAGTCGTGGTTCGCCTGAGGATGGAAGCGCGGCACGAAGGCCTCGCGCCCTCGGCAAATGTCGTGGCCGAACTGCGAGGATCGGAAAAGCCGGAAGAAGTCGTCGTGATCGGCGGCCATCTGGATTCGTGGGATGTCGGGCAGGGCGCGCATGACGACGCCGGCGGCTGCGTAATGGCGATGGAGGCGATCAACGTCCTGCGCAAGATGAACCTGCGCCCGCGGCGGACCATTCGCGTGGTGTTGTTCACCAACGAGGAGAATGGGCTCGCCGGCGGACGGGCCTACGCCGAGCAGCACGCCGCCGAGCTGAAGAATCACGTGGCCGCAATCGAATCCGACAGCGGCGCCTTTTCGCCCGAAGGCTTCAGCATCGATGCCACCGACGAAAACCGTCGCGCCTGGGCGGGGGCGCGCCTGCGGGCGATCTGCAAGCTGCTCGCACCCCTCGGCGTATCGCGCATTGGCGAAGGCTGGTCCGGGGCGGATATCAGCCCGATGAAACCGGCCGGTGTCATGCTCATGGGGCTGGACGTCGAGGGCTCGCGCTATTTCGACTACCACCACACCCCGGCGGACACGCTCGACAAGGTGAACCCGTCCGAACTGACGGACTGTGTCGCGGCCATGAGCGTCATGGCCTATATCCTCGCGGATATGCCCGATCGCCTTGGCGATATACCGCTGCTCGCAGGGGAAGCCGGTGACGATTCGAAGGGGGCGTCGCGCTGATCGCCGGGCGGCGCTGGCTCAGTCGCGGGCATACCTCGCCTGACGGATACTCTCGCGCATGTCGGCATCGAAGCTCTCGATGTCCGACTGCCGGAAGCAGACGATAATCCAGAAGACCACAGGCGCAATGAAGCCCGACATCGGCGACACGGCCAGCAGTTCGTGGGCCCGGTCGATGATCGCCGTGATGGTCGGGCCGGCGCTGAGCATACCCAGCGGTGGTGGGCTGCCCAGGGCGTGCAGCAGGGCGGCCAGCAGGCGAATCTCGACGAAGATCTGCGCCAACAGCAAACCCAGCAGCAGCGCGATGCCGCGTCGCTTCCAGGCCAGCGGCGTCGCCATGATCAGCGAAAGTTGAAGCGCCGTAGACAGGTAACCGGTAATGTAGGCGCTATGCGTCAATCGTCCGCGGGCCTTTGTGTTCGGGTTGGTGATGATGATCTGCACGTCGCGCCCGCTGACCATGTGGTCCAGCGGCGATATCTCGATGTTGGCCCCGACAAGTCCATTGAACAGCGTCTGACCGACAAGGGCATAGCCATACTTGTACGGCGTTTCCACCAGCGGCCAGGCGATGACCAGCGCGCCGTAGCAGACCGGAGCCACGAGCGCAAAGTGCAGTATGCGTTTGCCGTTGACCGTCATTCGAGCACATCCGTCATTCGTCGTGCCGCCCAGAAGGCCCAGAAGATCCACAGCAGCACGGTGAGGAAAATGAACAGGGCCTGCCACACGTCGATGTGCACGACGTTGAACACCGTCGGATGTTCGGCCCGGATGTAATACAGCGTCAGGATGCGGATGATGTTCAGCCCGGCGAGCGAGAATGCCCCGAACATGACACCCAGAATGCGGTATCCCCAGGCAAAGGGCGTCGCCAGTACGGCCGCCGCAAACAGCGCCGTCGGATAGACCGCGTCGCAGCCCACGGCGACTTTCAGCGTGGCCCGCGACGAGTTGATGATGTCGTCCTCCACCGTCACAAACTGGTCGAAGTGGTTCAGAATGCCGCCGGCGACATAGGCGTTGGCATGCAGATACCACTGCCATACGCCGTTATCGAGAAACTTCCGCTCGAGCATGGTGCCGGCATAGAAAAGAACGAAGATGCCGACGAACCACGCCACGAAGCGCAGCACCGATCGCCGCGCCGCCTTGGCACGCTCGCTCAGCTCAATGCGCGGCCACGCAAACTTCGCGGCCTTCGGCGGCTTGGGCGCCTTCAATGGCCGCGCCTGTCGGCCCGGGCGCGGTTGAACGCGCGGGCGGGCCGGCGCGCCGGAACCGGGGCGCGGCACGACGCGCGGATTAGGCTTGTGGTGCGGTCCCTGCATGAATTCGATATCGGTTATCGCGACGACGACCATCGTATCGCGTTTGTTGTTTCACAGCACGCGGAATATCAGACGCCCTCGTGCCGCGGTTCCGATAGTCCGAACCGGATGAGCGTTCTCGCAAGATCGGCCGGCCACGGCGACGTGAGGTTCAGGCGGTGATTCGTCTCCGGATGGATGAACGACAGGGCACAGGCGTGCAGGCACAGCCGGGGGACACGCGGCAGCGAGGATTCCGGGACGTACAGGTTTTCCCCAAGGATGGGATTGCCCTGGGCGTTCATATGCACGCGAATCTGGTGCAGCCGCCCGGTTTTCGGGCGTGCCTCGATCAGGCTCACGCCGCCGGCGCTCTGGATGATCCTGTAGGCGGTGATCGCCGGCTTTCCGTCGTGGCGGATCGCGGCGCGCTTCCGCGTGCCGACGATCTCGACGATGGGCTTCTGAATCACCGACTGCGCCGGCCTGGGAATCCCCTGCACCAGTGCCCAATAGACCTTTTTGACGAGACGCTGCTTGAACTGCTCGAGCAGATGATCGTAGGCGCGGTTTCTTAATGCCACGACCACCAGGCCGGACGTGTCCTTGTCGAGGCGGTGCAGCAGCCCCCAGCCGCGCCGCGCGCCAAGGTTCTGAAGCTGCGGCCCGAACTCGACAAACAGTCCGTTGAGCAGACTCGAATGCTCGTGCTTTTTTCCCGGCTGCGTGACCACGCCGGCCGGCTTCTCAACCACCAGCACGTCCTCGTCCCGGTGGACGAGCTGCCAGGGAATCGCGGCGTTGGGTTCAACGGAAAGGTTCATCGGGCCCTTGCCCCGCTCGGGCGGCGCAACGCGGACAAACTGACGGTATAGTGTCATTTTAGCCGCCATCGCGCGGGGCGTCGAACCGCAGGCGGCGAGTTGAATCACGGGCGACATGCCATTGCATCGGACACGAAAGGCACGAACCGGCTCGCGTCTCTGGCGCGAGTGGTGCTTCTGGAAGGCCGCCCTGCGGCATTTCCGCGTTCGCCTGGGCTTCCTGCTCGCCGTCTTGCTGGCCGGCGGCCTTTTGTTCAAGTACCTCGAGCCGGAAAAGAATCATACCCTCGCCGAGGCAGCCTATTACACATGGAGCCTGATCTTCGGCGAGCCGCCGGAGTCATTCCCGCGGCACCCGGTATTGCAGGTGCTGTTCTTCCTGGTGCCCGTCATCGGCCTGACGGTCATCATCGAGGGAATGGTCGACCTGGCGCTATTGGTGCGCGACCGGCGACGCAACGAGCGGATCTGGAGCGAAATGATGACATCAGTCCTGAAGAATCACGTGGTGCTGGTCGGCGCCGGCCGCCTGGGTTATCGCACGTTTCTCCAGCTTCGGCAGATGGGCGAGGACGTCGTGATCATCGAGCGCGACGCGAACAACCAGTTTCTGGAGGCGATCCGTCAGGACGGCGCTCCGCTCTTCATCGGGGATGGTCGCCGCGAACAGCTTCTGTCCGAGGCGGCCATCACCCGTGCCAAGAGCATCATCGTCGCCACCAACGACGACCTGGCCAATCTCGAAATCGCGCTGGATGCCCGCCGGCTCGCCCCGAATATCCGCATCGTCATGCGTGTGTTCGATCAGAACATGGCCGACAAGATCTGCGACGGCTTCAATATCCACATCGCCATGTCGGCGTCGGCCCTGTCGGCCCCGGCCTTTGCGGCGGCCGCCGTCGAGCCCTCGATCGTCGGCAGCATGCTGGTGGATGGCCGCCTGGTGGTCATGCAGCGCTGGCAGGTTCGCCTGGATGGTCCCATGTGCGGAAAGACAGTGGGCGATATCCTGACGCGATATGGCTTTAGCATTATGGAATGGCGGCGTCCGGGACAACGCCCGGTGCTCTTTCCCCCGGCGGAAACGCGACTGGACGAGGACGACAAGATCGTCCTTCAGGGGCTTTTTGAGAACATTAGCGTCTTGCGTGCCGCCTCGGCCGAGGTGCAGGCCGCCGGCGACAAAAAGCCGTGATTGACCGCGGCGGGGATTGCGTACATACTCCAGTGTTAGCCGGGGTGAAGGCATACCATGCCCCGCCCGGGCGATAGTCAGGAGTAAAATCCTTAGTCATCGGTTGCCTCATCGAAAAGGGCCAGCACCGGAGCACCGGCCGATCCAACAGTTCAAATAGCAGGACCGTCCTTCTCCCTCTCCCTCTAGAACACGAGGCAACAACCCCCATGAAGTTCCTGTCCATCCAGTTTCCCATTGCCTGACGGAGGCGCCGGTGTCCTACGAAGACAAAATGATCACGTGCGAGGATTGTGGCTCCGAATTCGTCCACTCGGCCGATGACCAGGCCCGCTATGCAGAGCGGGGCTTCACCAATGAGCCGAAGCGTTGTCGGAACTGTCGCGAAAAGCGCAAGTCCCAGAGCAGCGAGCGGCGACCTGCCCGCTCCGGCGGCGGCGGCGGAGGGGGCGGCGGCGGTTCGCGGTATGGCGGCGGCGGCGGCGGGGGGGGTGGCCGCAGTGGTCGCCCCATGGGCGGCGGCCCGAAAGAGCTCTTCGATGCCGTGTGTTCTGCCTGCGGCGTTCAGACCAAGGTGCCCTTCAAGCCTGTCGAAGGGCGGCCGGTCTATTGCCGCGACTGCTTCCGCAGCCAGCGGGATTGAGTGACTGCCGCTTACGTGGCACCTGCTCCGGCCCGGGCCGCGCGACACAGCGCGTGGATACTTTCGCCGCGGCTACACGATCCTGCGCAGTTGCGTTCCGCGACGGCCGATCAGGCCGATAGCTCGCGCACGTGTGCCGCCACGCTGGCCTCGAGTGCGTTGAGGTTGTAGCCACCCTCGAGACAGCTCACGATCCGGCCGCTGCAAAACGATCGGGCGACGCCGCAGAGCAGGCGCGTCAGTTCGGCAAAGCCTTCCTCGGTGAGTTGAAGCTGGGCGATCGGATCGTCGCGATGGGCGTCGAACCCGGCGGAGATGATCAGAAACTCGGGCTGGAAGTGTTCCACCGCCGGCATGGCGACTGCCTTGAATTTCGCCAGATAATCGGCTTCGGTAGTAAACGGCGGTATCGGTACGTTCAGCGTCGCGCCCACCCCGGCGCCGGCGCCGCGCTCGTCGGCACGGCCGGTGCCCGGCCATAGCGGGAACTGGTGCAGCGTGACGAAGAGCACATCGGGGTCTTCGTAAAAGAAATGCTGCGTGCCGTTGCCGTGATGCACGTCAAAATCGACGATCGCGATGCGATGTACGCCGTGGCGTTCCTGAAGGTAACGGGCGAGTATTGCCACGTTGCCGAACAGGCAAAAGCCCATGGCTTCGTCCGGCAGCGCATGGTGCCCCGGCGGTCGCATGGCGCAGAACGCATTGTCCGCCTCGCCACGCATGACCGCGTCGCCGGCGGCAAGCGCCGCGCGCACGGCGACGATTCCAGCCTCGTAGCTGCCTTCGCTGACGTAGGTATCACCGGCATCCAGCAGGCCGCCGCCCTCCGCGCACCGCCGTCGCACCCAGTCGTGATACGCCGGCGTGTGCAGGCGACAGATCCACTCGACGGCATCGATCTCCGGCACGGCCCGCGCGTCGAGCTGCGGCAGGCGTTGGCGCATCCGGTCGGGGCTCAGCCGGACCGCGCGCTCGATGCACTCCACGTGACGGCCGGTGTCGTGCTTGAGGTTTGAAGCATCCCAGTAATAGGCCGTGCGTGTCATGACAACGTCACGCCGCCTTGATGGCCGTCACCAGGTCGAGAATCGCCTTCTTCCCGTCGCCGAAGTACATCAGCGTGTTGTCGGCCGCGAAGAGCGGATTGGGAATGCCGGCGAAGCCAGGGCTCAGGCTGCGCTTCACCACGATGACGGTGCGGGCCTTGTCCACGTCGAGGATCGGCATGCCGGCAATGGGCGACTTGGGATCGGTCCGCGCCACCGGGTTTACCACGTCGTTCGCCCCGATCACGATGGCCACGTCGGTCTGCTCAAAGGTGGAGTTGATCTCGTCCATCTCCTTCACCTTCTCGTAGGGAATGTTCGCCTCGGCCAGCAGCACGTTCATGTGCCCCGGCATTCGCCCGGCGACCGGGTGAATGCCGTATTCCACGTCGATGCCCTTGGCCGCCAGCGTGTTGGCCAGATCGCGCACGGCGTGCTGGGCCTGCGACACCGCCATGCCATAGCCGGGGACGATCACCACTCGCCGGGCAGTATCGAACAGCATGCCAAGCTCCTCGGCGCTGGCGCTCTTGACCTTGCCGGCATAGACGTCGTCCGCCTTGGCGGCCGGGCCGCCGGTGCCCAGCTTGCCCAGAAGCACGTTCATCAGCGACCGGTTCATCGCCTTGCACATGATCTGTGAGAGGATGATGCCCGATGAGCCGACCAGCGAGCCGGCGATGATGAGACCGTTGTTCTGCGTCACGAAGCCGGTCGCGGCCGCCGCCATGCCCGAGTAGGAATTGAGCACGCAGATGACGACCGGCATATCGGCGCCGCCGATCGGCGTCGTCGCGAGGATGCCCAGCCCGGCGCTGAGCACCACCAGCGGCCAGAACAGCCACTGTTTTTCCACGTCGGCCGTTGCCCAGACCGCACCCGCCAGCAGCAGCGCCACGATGAGCAGATTGGCACTCTGCTGCGCCGGAATGATGTTTCCGTTGGGAACCCAGTCGACCTCGTGCAGCTTTCCGGCGGCCACGAGGCTGCCGAAGAAGGTGACCGAGCCGATGATGCCGGCGGCCATCGTCGCGCCGATGAAGTAGCGCACGCCCGGATCGCGGGCGAAGTCGGGATTCTGGATGTACGTCACCAGTTCTGCGGCCGCAACCAGTAGCGATGCACCGCCGCCGAACCCGTTGAGCAGACCCACCATCTGCGGCATCGACGTCATCGGCACCTTCAGCGCAAGGAAAGCGCCGACGCCGGTTCCCAGTGCCAAGCCGATGCCGATCAGCCAGTAGCCCACGCCGCTGATGTCGGGATCCTCGATCGCGACCAGGACCGTGATGATGATCGCCAGGCCCATGCCCAGCGCGCCCATCAGGTTGCCGCGGACCGCCGTGCGCGGATGGCTCAGTCGCTTCAGCGCGAGAATGAAAAGAACCGCGGCGAGCAGGTAGGTAAGCTGTGGCAGAGCCGGTGACAAGGTATTAACCCTTCCGCTTGAACATGCCGAGCATGCGGTGAGTGACGAGGAAGCCGCCCACCACGTTGATCATGGCGAGTGTAATGGCAACGAGGCCAAAGACGCTGGTGTACCACTTGAGCTTGAGACCGGTCACCAGGATCGCCCCGAGGATGGTAATGCCCGAGATGGCATTCGAGCCCGACATCAGCGGCGTGTGCAGCGTCGGTGGCACCTTGGTGATGACTTCAAAGCCGACAAACGTGGCCAGCACGAACACCGTCAGCGCCGCGATGAACATGAGCGCCGGCGAAAAGGCCGCTTCGCCGTGCGCCGCCGCGGGCGCCGCGTCCGCAAGGATCGCCGGCAGGAAAGTTATTGCGTTCATCTTGTCTCTCAAGCTCCCGCGCGGATCATCGGCCGCGCCTTATCTTCAACCGGCACACGATGGCTCGGCGTCCTCCGTCATGCTTCGGCCGCCGCCGGCGCCTGCATGCCCATGGCATCGCGCACACGCGCATGAACGATCTCGCCGTTATGCGTGATGAGCGTCCCCGCTACGCACTCGTCCTCGAGATTCAGCGTCAATTTGCCCTCTTTGACCAGGTCCTCCAGAAACGCCGCCACGTTGCGCGAATACATCTGGCTGGCGTGAAAGGGCACCGACGCCGGCAGATTCTTCGGGCCCAGGATATACACGCCGTGCTCGACGACCGTGTCGCCGGCCCGCGTCAGCTCGCAGTTCCCGCCGCCCTCCGCCGCCAGGTCGACGATCACCGAGCCCGGCCGCATCCTGCTCACCATGTCGGCCGTGATGAGCAACGGCGCCCGCTTGCCGGGAATGAGCGCGGTGCTGATGATGACATCGGCCTCCGCGGCGTGACGGGCGACTGCCTCCGTCTGCTTTCGGCGGTATGCCTCCGACATTTCCTTCGCATATCCGCCCGCATCCTGCGCATCCTCGGCCGGCGCTTCGACCTCGACAAACCTCGCCCCCAGGCTTTCGACCTGCTCCTTGACCACCGGCCGCACGTCGAATGCCTCGACCACCGCCCCCAGGCGGCGTGCCGTCGCGATGGCCTGCAACCCCGCAACGCCCGCGCCAAGCACCAGCACCCGCGCCGGCGTGATCGTCCCCGCCGCCGTCATCAACATCGGAAACATGCGGCCCAGCGTCGTCGCGCCGATCAGCACGGCCTTGTAGCCGGCCACCGTGCTCTGCGAGCTGAGCACGTCCATCTTCTGTGCCCGCGTGATCCGCGGCATCATGTCCATCGCGATGCCGTCGATCCCATTGTCGGCGAGGTCCTTGACCACGTCGTGATTGATGAGCGGGTTCATGATGCAGAACAGCACGGTGCCGCGCTTCATCTGAGAGATGTCGAACTGGCTCGGCGGCTGGATCGTGACGACTGCATCGGCTTCCTGGAACAGCGCGTGCCGGTCGGAGACGAGCCGGACGCCCGCCGCCTCGTAGTCGCGATCCGGAAAACCCGCGCTGTCGCCTGCGCCCGCCTCAACGAGAAACTCCACGCCGCGTTTTTTGAGCCGTGTGCACGTCTCCGGCACAATGGAGACACGGTTCTCGCCCTCGGTGGCGGGTCTTGGTACAGCGACCTTCATGAGCGGCTCCGGGAGGAAAAGGGGCTCGCAATTTTGCGAGCGCGGGGGGATGTGTGGCCTGACGCTTCTTTCAACCTCTCATTTCCTGCCAGTTCCTGAGGTAGAATGCTGAAGTTTAGCGGGAAACGCCGCCCCGCCAAGCCTCGGCCTCCGGGCTGCAAGTCCTTGCAGATCAAGGCCGGGCGAGCAATGGCAGTTGCGCGTAACATGTCTCCCACTTCAGCCATCGGTTGCTTCGAACCGCGGGTTGCATTAACCGGTGATCGGCCGCAGGGCCGGCACAAATCGCGCCACGAACGGTGTCCACGGGCCTCCCATGCCTGACGGTCAGCACGACGACGGGTCCGCCGCAATCAACACGGGAGACGAGCGCGCTTTCGAACGTGTTTACAGGGCTTACGAAGAGCGTCTGCGCCTCGTCGCGTGGCGAATATGCGGCCGGGCGGACTGGCTCGACGATCTGGTCAACGAAACCTGGTGCAGGGCCTTCGACCAGCGGATGCGATATGAGCCAAAATACCCATTTCTGGTCTGGGTCAGCGGAATTGCCCGCAACGTGTTCCGGGAGATGCTGCGGCGGGGGCCTCTACAGGTGGTGACCGGTAACGAGCCGCACCGCCCCAGCGATGCGGAGGTGGACGCCCTCGACCCCGAGACGCTCGCCCACGAGGCCGAGGTGCTGGCCGGCCTCAACGACTGCCTGTCCCGCCTCGAGCCGGACGAGGCCGGCATCGTGCGGCTCCGCTACTTCGAGGGACAGACGTTAAGGGTTGTCGCACAACAGGTTAACATCCCCGAGGCGACGCTGCGGGAGCGCGTGATTCCCCGGTTATTGGACCGTCTCCGCCGATGCCTGGCCGAGAAAGAAATCGAATTTTCGTCGATTTTTTCTGCGCACGAAGGCGACCACCCGCAATAGCACTACGAGGAACAAGAATGTCCCGAATCACGGATAACATGGAACACCTGCTCGTCGCTCTGGGAAAGGCCCATCAGCATGGTGCCTTTGCCGGCGCGTCGGCCCGTTTCCCGTGGCAGGCCGCGGCCCCCGTGGCGGTGCGAACCGTCAATGGGCAGCGGTCCCGCTGGATCTGGGTGGGTGCGCCCTTGACTGCGGCAGCCGCAGTCGCCGCTGCGTTCGTTGGCACCTTCCTGTTCCCCACGCAGACCTCCAGGTTGAACGAAATGGTCGCGACATCCATGCAGCCCGGCCAGCCGGAACTGGCCGACGCCGCCGTAGCCATCTGCAAAGGTGACTACAACGGTGATGGCCTCGTGGATGGCCGTGACATTCCGGCCTTCATGGAGCGTCTGCAAAGCAGCGAGTTGACCGTCGATGAGCAAAACCAGCTCAAGAACGAAATGACTCGCTGCCTTCTGGAAAGCAGTCGCTAACCGCTTTCCTTGAAATTCTCTTGCAGTGCGAGGCCGGGTTGGTGTTTACCGGAACGCCACCTCGGCCTCGCATTTTTTTACGCGCCGCCGCAACCTGCGTTATACGCTTCATCGCTTCCCCCGCGCAGACGCTTCAAATCGCAACCATCGGCAAACCACCGCGAAGGTGGCGGCCGCCGCGATACTGTCGCTGTACGGCATCACGGCATAAGGCGACTCGGTCGCACGCTTCATGTCGACGCAGAATCAATTGACGGAAAAAAAGCAGGGCGGCACGACGTGTGTCGTGCCGCCCCTCATGTGAAGTCAAACGCCGCAAATTAACGGCGTAAGTCTGTCGATCAGTTACACGTCTCGCCGTCAACCAGCCGCGTGACGAATGCGTCCACGTCGTCCAGATTGACCAGCGTATCTCCGTTCACATCCGCACACTGGCCGCTGCCATTGAGAATGGCCAGCGTAAAGCTCGCCAGGTCGTTGCCGTCCAGCGTCTGGTTGCCGTCCGTATCGCCGGGGCAGTTGCAATCGCCAGCCTCGCACGGCGGAGGTCCCTGTTGATCGATGATCAGCGACCAGGAGTTCAGAGTGCCAAGATCGGCGCCCGCGTTGTCCGAGATCTGGATGCTCCAGATGCCGGCCGTACTCAGGCCGTCAAATGCGTTCAGCGGATTGTTCGGCACGTAGTTCGGCGGCGATTGCGGGAACTCAGTGCCACCCGCATCGCACGTATCCTCAATCAGGCCGCCCGTTCCCTCATCGTCCAGAACAATGTTGAGATTGTTATTTGAGCAGCCCACCGTGCTGAGGACCGGCACGCCAGGGCGATCGTAGGCCGTGACCGCAGTGAAGCCATCCGGATGAGTGATCGTCACGATCAGGTCGCCAACCCAGCTGTGAGTCACGTCCAGGTGCAGGTTCACATCGCCGATGTTGACGTCGTCAGGAATGAAAATGGTATCCGTGACGCCGGCGGCGTTGTTGTCCGGAATGGCGATACCGGGGAACGAGCTGTAGGTCTGCGGATTGCCGGCGGCCGAATCGCAGCTCGTGCCATCGCCGAGGTAAGCGCCACCGAGGCCGACGCAGTTGAGCTGCGTGACAACCGAGCAGGAGTTCCCGACGCAGCATCGGCCGGTCGGCTCCAGGCAGTCGAATTCAACCACGATTGGCGTGGACGGAATCGTCGTTGCGGACGACATGCCGACCAGGAACCAGTAGGTCGTGCCGGCGAACATGTCGACCGTCGTTGTATCGGCGGCCGAGCACGACAGCGGTACGAGGCTGTTGCAGTCGGGCCCCTCGAAGATCGCGATGACGATGTCGTTGGTCGACGTTTCGCTGAAGACGCCCGTGCAGTTGGCAGCCGGCGCGTGGCGGAACCAGACGCCGTATCGCGTCTCCACGTTGGCGTCGGCATTGCAGTCCACGTCGAGATCGGGCGTGGCCGTCGCATGTGCAATGGCCTCGATGTACGGCACCGAGACGATGTCAGTTGCCGTAATGCAGTCGTCGTTGGTGGGCGGCGAGCAGGGGACGGAAGGTGCACAGGGAATGCCGTCGTCGAGCACGGCAAATTCGAAGTTGCCGACCGCCGTGCTAAATCCACCTACCATGATGACATAGGTGTGGCCAACCTCGGAACACCAGGTTACGCGCGACTTGCGATTGAGCGTGCCGAGGGCACACTCCGGGGGAGCGCCGACGGCGTCGTCATTGCCGCCCACGCAGCCCGAGATATCGCAGCTGCACCACACCTGGATCTTGGTGTCGAAGTCGGTGCCGGGGAAGCAGGTGCTTGCCGTCAGCGTGTTGCCGTTGCCGACGACGCTGTACCACACGCCCTGGTTGGGTTCGGAGGTGCCGCAGGTCGGAATGCCGCCGTCATCCAGCGCGCTGCTGTTGTTGCCGAAGACAATCTGATCCAGGACGAGCGGGATGGCGCTCGCGCAGTCGTCGTTGGGCTGCGGGCATTGAGACGTCGCACACGACGTGGAATAGCCCTGGAAGGTGCCGCCCGACGCGGCGCAATTGGTCTCGGTCTCATCGAGGCAGCCGCCCAGCGGCTGGCAGCATGCCCCGAAGCAGTTGCTGAAAACGCAGTCCGTGCCGGCGCCCAGGAAGGTGCCGCCCGCCGCTGCGCAGGCAGTCTCATCCACTTCGTGCGTGCAGAATCCATCCGGACGGCAGCAGGCGCCGAAGCACGGATTGGGATCGCAGGTGGTTCCATCGCCCTGGTAGGTGCCGCCGGCATTGACGCAGCCGTTAAAGGTCTCGATCGAACAGGCGACGCCCTCGCAGCAGGCGCCGAAGCCGATGCACGTCGTCTCGCCGCATGTCAGGCCGAAGCTGAACACGCCATTCAGGTTGGCACAACCGATCGCACTGGTTTCCAGGCACGACGTATCGGCCAGGCAGCACGAGCCCTCGGGCGGAAGCACGGTGAACTTGAACCAGTTGATGTCATACTGGCTGAACTTCGTGTTGGGCACCTGGATTGGCCCGGCGACGTCCTCAATGGTGAACGTCAAATCCACATTGATGGCCGTGCTGCTGTTCCAGACGGCGTTGGGAAAATCGGCCATCGCACCCGTGCGGAAGTTGTCGTCCGACGGAGACGGCTGGTCGTTCGTCAGCGCGAAGTTGGTGACCGCGATGTAGTACACGCCGGCGCTGTAGTTGCGGGCGAGCCACGACCGCGATGTCGACGCAGGCGCTCCCCCGAGCGTCGTGCTGGAATCGTCGTTGCCGTAGCCGGCAATGGCATCGAACCCGGCGTCGTAAACCCACACCTCCGTGTCGGTCGTATGACCCTGGTCGCCCAGGTTGATGGTGATCAGGCCGGCCTGAAAGCTGCCGATGTCCACCGGATCGATCGGGAGTGTCTCCAGCGATGCGAAATAGTCGTCTACCGTGGTGCCCGTGCCGTGTACCCGATAGTAGATCTGCTCGCCCTTGCCGAAGCCGTACCACTGAACATAGCGCGGCGGAAACGTCGCCGGTGTGCTGGTCTGGCCGACGGCGTCAGTATTCCCGGCCGATCCCAGCCCGCCGTCCCAGGGAATGCCCGGAATCGTGTCCGCGGGGGCGCCCAGCTGATTGAGCGCGCGGATCGTCCCGGTATGGCCCTCCGCCCCAAAGGTGAAAATGACCAGGCGGTGCTGATAGATCCCCAGCGGCGCCGCCGCCGTCTCAACCAGGAAGTAGTCCGCCGATGTGGGACCCTCCACCGTCGTCGAGGAACCGGTCGTGTTGCCGGTCAGCGCGTCGCCGGCGACCAGCGGTGCTGCCGGAATGGTCGCAGCGCCCTTGCTGTTATTGGGCTCGACTTCCGGGTAGTCCACGGCGAGGACGCGCGCTGAGCAGAGGAAAACGACTGCTCCCGCGATCAGGACTGCAATCGCGCATTGACGAGACTTCTGGTGATACATGGGCCTTGTCCCTTCCTGCAAAGGTTTTCAAAAGGCCGGGAATTCGACGTGAATTCACTCCGACCTGGAAGGCGAAGGTCCAAGCAGGCGCCGAATGGCGACGCTTCGCGCCGAGGGGCGGTGATGGCGACATTCGCCTTTTGGGTAGTTGATGCACTCCGGCCAATGCCACGAGCGGCAAAGGCGGACGCCATACAACCGTCAGTTAAGTGCGTGTATTTGGGGTACCAGATGCCCCGCGGCGGAAGGCCCGCGCGGAAAGCCCCGATGAATGCAACTACCTCCCCTACACACTGATACGACCGGCAACCGTAACACAAATGTAACGGTGAAGTCAATAGCGACAGGCCGATATGGGTAGTCTCCCGATTCCCGGCCCAGCCGGGCCGCGGGTTCAGCCGGGCGACTGTCTTGCCGGGCCACAACGAGAGCGGGGCGGCGCGACTGTTCGTCGCACCGCCCCGCGTTGTGAACTCAGCAGCCGCATTCAGCGGCCCGGCGGCCCTCGACTACTCGCAGGTCTCACCCATGATGAGCTTCATCACGAATGGATCCACGTCGTCGAGATTGACGAATGTATCCTCGTTCACGTCGGCGCATTCGCCGTTGCCATCCAGGATGGCCTGCGTGAAGCTGGCGACGTCGTTGCCGTCGAGCGTCAGGCTGGCATCCGTGTCGCCGAGGCACGCGCAATCCGCTGCACAGGGCGAATCCCCGCCGCCATTGAGCACCAGTTTCCAGCTGAAGGAACCGGTGAGGGCAGCGCCAACATCCGCGATCTTTAAGGTCCAGGTGCCCGCGGCCTTGGGACCGCCGAAGACCGTGTTCAGATCGACGAAGGTTCCATTGTCCGGATAGGTCGTCAGGCCGGAGTTGTTGTTGGTGGAGGCGCGATAGTCGCCCTGCGGCTGGTCGCCGCCGACGGCCGGCTCGGTCCAGAGGTTGAGCAGGAATGCATCGCCAAAGCGATAGAGCCCGTTCATATCGTTTCCGTTGCCGAACGGCGAGCCAGAGGTGATCTGCTCGCCGCGACCGACTCTGGCGAAGAGATCGGCGGTGATGATGCCGCCGATACCGTCGTCGTAAGTGAGCGTGGCGATCATGTCGCCGAGCCAGGCGTGTTCCGGCGCGAAAGTGATTTCCACGACAACGTCGGTGACGTCGACCGCGGGAACCGCCAGAGAACTCGATACACCGGCAGGATCGTTATCGGGAATGGCGTAAACATTATTGTCAACGAAGACCAGATCGCCCTCGCAGGTCGTATCGTTGCCACCGTACACACCACCGAAGGACACGCAGTTGGTCTGAGTTTCTATACTGCACGTCTCGGCCACGCAGCACTGCCCTGTCGGCTCGAGGCAGTCGAATGTGATCGACACCGGCGTCGTTGGCACCGTGGTTGCCGAAAACATGCCTACCAGGATCCAGTACTGAGTGCCTGCGGACATGGCAATCGTCGATGATTCGGGATCGGAGCACTGAATCTCCGTCAGTGTATTGCAGTCCGCTCCCGTAAAGACTGCGGTCACGGTGTCGTTGGTCGACGTTTCGCTGATCGTTCCCAGGCAGTCGGCAGCGGGCGTGTACGTCCACCAGACGCCGTGTCGCGTTTCGGTATTTGCGGCAGCGTTGCAGGCCACATCGACGTCCGGCGTTGCCGTAATGTGATTCGCCGAATCGAAGTAGGGCACCGTCAGAATCTCGGTTGCTCCGGCGCACTCGTCATTCGCCGGCGGCAGCAGGCAGTCGAACGTGATCGACACCGGCGTGGTAGGCACAGTAGTCGACGACCACATGCCCACCAGGATCCAGTACTGAGTGCCTGCCGACATGGCGATCGTCGATGTTTCGGGATCCGAACACTGTATCTCCGACAGACTGTTGCAATCCGGGCCCGTGAAAATTGCCGTGACGGTGTCGTTGGTCGACGTTTCGCTGATCGTGGCCAGGCAGTTGGCGGTGGGCGTGTACGTCCACCAGACGCCGTGTCGCGTTTCCACGTTTGCGCCAGCATTGCATCCAACGTCGATGTCGCCGAATGCGGCGAAGTGCGCCGCCGAGTCGGTGAACGGCACGGCCAGAATCTCCGTCGCGTTGAAACAATCGTCATTTTCCGGCGGCGAACAGGCCGCGGGATTGGCACACGGCACGCCATCGTCAGTGACGATCAACTCGAAATTCCCGGATGTCGAGCTGAATCCGCCGACATGGATGAAGTAATCCTGCCCGGACTGAGAGCACCAGGAGAAGCGCGAAGCGCGATTAATCCCAGGAGCGCTCGGAACCTCGCAGGCGGGATCAAACGGCGCATCGGCGTCATCGTCGCCGCCGACGCAGAAAACCAGATCGCAGCCGCACCAGACCTGGAGCATGGTGTCAAAGTCTGTGCCCGGCATACAGGTCGTAACCGTCATCGTGTTGCCGGTACCCGCGATGCTGTACCACAGTCCCTGGTTCGGCGAAGTGGTGCCGCACGTCGGCGCGCCGTCGTCGATCGCCCCGACATTGTTGCCGAATACCGATACACCGAGCACCAGGGGAATGGCATTCACGCAGTCGTCGTTTGGCTGCGGGCACTGTGCCGAGCCGCAGTCGGTGCCGGCCCCCTGGAAGACGCCGCCGGCGGCGCCGCAACTGTTCGCGCTGAACTCGTCCGTGCAGGTGCCGTCAACATGGCAGCACGCCCCGCCGCAGAAGACGCTGCCGCAAGTAGAGCCGATGCCGAAAAAGGTGCCGCCAACGTTGATGCAGGCGAAATCGTCGGCCTCATCCGTGCAGCTGCCGTCTGTATGGCAGCAGGCCCCGCTGCACGGTGTCGGGTCGCAACCGGTCCCCAGGCCCTGGAAAATGCCGCCCAACTGGCTGCAGCTGGTCGGCGTCTCAATGGTGCAGTTGATGCCGGTGCAGCAGGCGCCCTCGGTGGGCGCTTCCTGAACCAGCAGTGCATCGACAGCCATGTCGCTGGTGAAATCGGTTGCCGCAGTCACGCCGCGGATCCGGATTCGCACGTTGCTCGACGCCTGGTAGGCGGCCAGGCTGATCGTCTGAGTGAACCATTGATCGATGTTCTGGCCGATGACGCTGAATTCCTCGGTCCAGCTGACGCAGCCGTCGGTGGACACTTCGACAAACAGGCTGCCCTGGACCGCCCCGAACATGTGATAGGCGAAGCTGAACTCCGGTGACGTGAGCACCGTGAGGTCATAACAAGGACTCAGCAGGATCGCCGTACGGTTGTTGCAGCTTGAAGACTCCGTATAAACGTATTTGCCGGCAGATGTTCCCGGGTCGAAGTCCACCGAGGGGCCGGTGCCGGCCGACGTCGTGCCGCCAACGTCGACCGCCCATTCGCCGTTGTCGTCCGGGGCGCTCAGATTCGTCCAATCGCTGGCGAGATTGCAGACCGGATTGCAGCCCGTGCCGCACGTGGCCGACGCCTCAAAGTTCTCGTAGTGCGGGAACACGTTGACCACCAGCGTGCACTGGCAGAAGCCGCAGTTGACGTCGAGGCAGTTGGTGCCATCGCCCTGATAGATGCCGCTGGCCGCCAGACATTCAGCTTCGGTAAGGTCCTGGCATTCCAGCAGGCTCGTGATGCAGCACGCGCCCACGCACGGATTCGGATCGCAATCAGTGCCATCGCCTTCGTACGTCCCGCTCAGGCCGTCGCAATCCAACTGCGTCTGAACGGTGCACGTCGCACCGACGCAGCAGGCGCCCATGCCGACGCACGTCGTCTCGCCACAGGTCAGGCCGAAGTTGAACACGCCGTTCAGGGCATTGCAGCCCGAAGCGCTCGTTTCGACGCAGGAGGCGTCCGCCAGACAGCACGATCCCTCGGCCGGAAGGACGGTGAATTTGAACCAGTTGACGTCAAACTGGCTGAGTTTGGTGTTGGGAACCTCAACGGAGTTGACGCCATCCGAAATGGTAAACTTCAGGTTTAAATTGACGGTCAAGCTGCTATTGAAAACAGCGTCCGGAAAATCGGCGAGGGCGCCTGTGCGGAAGTTGTCGTCCGATGCCGCGGGCTGATTGTTCGTGAGCGAAAAGTTGGAGACAGCAATGTAATAGACGCCCGGAGCATACGTGCGGGCCAGCCAGGACTGTAAGGCCGTTGTGGCGACTGGCGCGCCGCCCAGGGCGGCGTTTGCGTCGTCGTTGCCGTATCCCGTAATCGCGTCAAAGTTGCTGTCGTACACCCAGAAATCGGTGTCGGTGGTATGGCCCTGACCGGTCATGTTGATCGTGATCTGGCCGGGGTCGAAGCTGCCGATGTCAATGGGCGCAATCGAGAATGTCTCCAGCGTGGCGGCGTAATCGGTGGTCGTGGAGCCCGTGCCCGTCACGCGAAAGTAGATCTGCTCCTGCTTGCCAAAGCCGTACCACTTCACGTACCGGGGCGGAGTAGTCGCCGTGCTGCTGGTCTGTCCCGCATTGTCGGCGGTGCCGGCGCTGCCGGTCACGCCGTCCCACGGAATGCCTGCGAGCGTATCCGCGGCAGCGGAAGTCTGGCTCAACACCCGAATGGTGCCAGTATGGCCGGCCGTGCCTGCGGTGGTGATCACCAGGCGGTGTTCGTACACGCCCAGCGACAGAGCGCCGGTCTGCACCAGGAAATAGTCCGCCGATGTGGGTCCTTCGACCGTGGTCGAACTGCCAGTGGTATTGCCCGACAGCGAATCGCCCGCAACCAGCGGCGCGCCGGGGATGGTGGCCGCCGCCTTGCTGTTATTGGGCTCGACCTCCGGATAATCGATGGCGCTGACGCGCGCCGTGGTACAGAGAAGCATGGCGAACGCAACAAGCGCGCTCGCCGTCCACAAACGAACCTTCAGAGAATTCATGGAATAATTCCTTCCCGTCGTGTTGCCGGCCGAAATCCCGACATGGGATTCTCCTCGGCCTTTCGGTTTTAAAACGAAACGTCGCTGACCGCCGCCGCCGGGCGACGACCCAGATTTCAATAATGCATCGCTTCGGTTCGAAGCTACGGACCCCCGGAAGTCGAACCAGTGCGAGCGCACCAGTTCGTCTGGAAAGAACGAGTGAGTCGCTGTAATTGGCAAACCCGCGCCGCACTCGACCAGAACTATCGAATGCCGATTACACTCTCACCAAGGGATGTTAACGAAAACGAAAGTGCAAAGTCAAACTAATTTGGCGCCGGCTCACGCGGTACGCCGGCGTCTCTGAACAGCTTTCGTGCCAGGTCCGCAAATGTGTAAATTTCCACAGCGAAATATACCTCGGCAGGTGTGGCCTGACGGCGGACCGAGTGAATCCAGATGGAAATGAACGCCGCGAAGCTCCCCAGCGCGGCCATTCCGTACCAGAGGCGGTCGACGGTCAATACACCGAGAACGACGGTACCAATGAACATCGTTATGGCGGCAAGGATATGACCCGCCTCGCCGCGGCGCTGTGGACAGGCCAGCCGGATAATTCCCGGCCAGCGTCGCGTCGCAACGGCCCAGATCCGCGGAAATCCATCCACGGCGAAGTGCTTCAAGGGCGTGGATGGTGCCAGATGATCGACACCGACATCGGCGGACCGCAGCAGCGACCTTATCGCCAGGAACACGCCGGCTTCGCGACACGATCGGCCGAACAGGGCGCACGGACCTGCCTCCGGGACGCGCGTACGCGGCGCAATGAATTCGCACAGATCGCGAAGTGTTCGAGTGCGAGAATGTCTCAGCAGGCTTCGCCATTCCGCTCGCGTGAAATCCGTTCCGAACACGTCGTTGAGCCAGCTTCCCAGCCCATGCGGCCACGACACCATCCAATCGTTTCCGGAAGCATTGTCCCAGTTGCGGATGGTGGTTTCGAATCGCAGCGGACCCGAATCGTCGGTGTCCTCGGCGGCAATCTCCGCCTCACGGATTTCCGCAAGCACGTCGAGTACTTCCTGCGGCGTCATCGGTCGCCAATCGTCGTCACGATCAAGTAGCGAAGCGGATTGGGTGTTCATGTGAAACCGTCAGCGGGCGCAGAACTTCAGTTATTCGTCACTCGTGCCTGCACCGAATTCAACTTTCCACGGGCGACGCGCGGCCGAAGCTCGACAATACGCGCAGCCTCTATGCCGTCGCGCTCGCCCGACCGCGCTGCGTCACGGCGCCGAACGCCTGCTCCAGGTCTTCGATCAAATCGTCCGCGTCCTCGATGCCCACGCTCAGCCGCAGCAGGCCATCGGTAATTCCGCGCGCTTCGCGCTCCGCCTGCGGAATGCTGGCATGCGTCATGGTGGCGGGATGGCCGATCAGGCTCTCCACGCCGCCCAGGCTCTCGGCCAGCGAAAACAGCGTCGTCCGGCCCGCGATCTGCTTTGCCGCCTCGGCCCCGCCGCGAATCACGAACGACACCATGCCGCCGAAACCGCGCATCTGCCGCCGCGCCAGCTCGTGCTGCGGATGCGACGGCAGGCCGGGATAGATCACCTTCTCCACCGCCGGGTGCTCCGCCAGAAACCGCGCCACTTTCATGCCGCCGGCGCAGTGCGCCTCCATCCGAAGTGCCAGTGTCTTGACACCCCGCAGCACCAGCCACGAGTCGAACGCCCCCGGCACCCCGCCCACCGCGTTCTGGTGATACTTGATCTTCTGCCAGTGTTCGTCGTGGCTGGTGATCAGTGCCCCGCCCACGACATCGCTGTGCCCGCCCAGATACTTCGTCGTGCTGTGCACCACGAAGTCCGCCCCCAGTTCCAGCGGCTGCTGGAGATACGGACTGGCGAAGGTGTTGTCCACGGCAACGAGCAGCCCGGCATCGTGGGCGATCTTCGAGATCGCCGCGATATCGACGATATTGAGCAGCGGATTCGTCGGCGTCTCGATCCACACCATCCTGCTGTTGGCCTTGATCGCCTTGCGCACGTTCTCGGCGCTGGTCATGTCGATCCACGAGAACTCCAGCCCGTAGCGCTTCAGCACCAGCTCGAACAGGCGGTAGGTCCCGCCATAGACATCATCCGCGCAGATGACGTGATCGCCGGGATTGAGCAGCTTCATCACCGCGTCCGCCGCCGCCGTCCCCGAGGCAAATGCCAGCCCGTGCCTGCCGCCTTCCAGCGCCGCCAGGCACTGCTCCAGCGCGCTGCGCGTCGGATTGCCCGTCCGGCTGTATTCGTATCCCTTGTGCTGGCCGATGCCCTGCTGCGTGTAGGTCGACGTCTGGTAGATCGGGACGATCGTCGCCCCGGTCGCCGGATCGGCTTCCTGACCGACGTGGATGGCCCTGGTGGCAAATTTCATGCGCAGGCTCCTGTGAAGAGTTCTCTCTGACGCCGCCATCATAAAGTCGATCACCGCCGGTTGAAAGAAGCGCCGGCGGTTGGTCGAGAGAGTGGTTCGCGAAGAGGCGCAGAGGGCGCTCAGAAGACGAGGAGGTCGTTTTTGTAGCGACGTTGGTTGGACGAAAAGAGTGGTTCGCGCGGAGGCGCAGAGAACGCAGAGGAGAGGAAAAGGTCGTTTTGCGGGCTTGTGCAACGCTCGCTTCCCAATCCCAATACTCTTCTCCTTCTCTCTGCGCTCTCTGCGCCTCTGCGCGAAACAATCCCTCCCCAACGCCTGCACATCGCCGTATACTGCCGCCGCCCATGCCCGACACATCCGCCAATCAAACCGCCACGCCGCACGTCGAAGTCGCCGGCCTGCCCGCCGCGCCGACGCTCGTCAATCCGCGCCACTACCGCTACTACGACCTCATCATGGCCGGCTTCGTCACGGTGCTGCTCTGCTCGAACCTGATCGGCCCCGGCAAGGCGTGCATCCTGCGGCTGCCCTTCTCGCTGCCATTCTTCGACATCGACCACATCACCTTCGGCGCCGGCAATCTCTTCTTCCCGATCAGCTACATCTTCGGCGACATCCTGACCGAGGTGTATGGCTACGCCCGCGCGCGGAAGGTCATCTGGGCCGGCTTCATCGCCATGATCTTCGCGACGCTGATGGGCCTCGTCGTCATCCACTTCCCCCCCGACCCGAACGAGCCCTTCAACGCTGCCATCCAGCCGGCACTCGAAGTCGTCTTCGGCAACACCTGGCGCATCGTACTCGGCAGCATCCTCGCCTTCTGGGCCGGCGACTTCGCCAACAGCTACATCATGGCCAGGATGAAGGTCCTCACGGCGGGGCGGTTCCTCTGGATGCGCACCATCGGCAGCACCATGGTCGGCCAGGGCGTGGACAGCGCCCTCTTCTATCCCATCGCCTTCTTCGGCATCTGGACGCCGGGCACGATGTTGAAGATCGTTGCATTCAACTGGTTCTTCAAGGTGATGATCGAAGTGTTCTTCACGCCGGTGACTTACGCCGCCTGCGGCTGGCTCAAGCGGGCCGAGGGCGAGGACTACTACGACACGCGCACGAACTTCACGCCGTTTTCGCTGAGCGACTGACGGATCGGGGCTCGAACGGCGACGGCTTCGGTCAGGTTCATCGCGCATGGCCGCCTGGTAACTTTGGACGTTTTCAGTCGTTTCTTTGAGGATGCCGCGAGGACGGATATAATCATTCCCATGAGCCGAGTGACCATCGAGATTGACGACGAATTGCTTTCCCGCGCGGCAGAGCTGGCATCCGCACGCCGGATGAGCGTCGCCGATATGCTCCATCGCCTGCTCGAAGTGGTGGCAGCGCCGGCTCCGGGCCGCAGCGAGCTGCCGCCACACACGCGCCAGGCTCATGGCATGCTCCCGGCCGCGACGGATGCCGGCGTCGAGAGAATCCTCGACGAAGAGCGCATGCGCAAGCACGGCACGTGATGATCGTCCTCAAACATATTGCTCGATTGCCTGCAAGCGCGCAGGCCCGCACGATGCCGCCGCCGTGCGCGTCTGGAAACTTGCCGAAATGGCAGCCCTCGATGCCGCAGTCTCGGCCATCAGCTTCAATAATGTCTTTTATGTGGCACGCCGCCAGGTGGACTCCGAACGGGCGCTGGACGCCGTGCGCCTCATTCGCCAGGTATTCCGTTGCGTTCCGCTGGATGAGGAATTGCTCGATCGTGCCCTCGCCATGGCCGGCAGCGACCTGGAGGATGCCCTGCAAGCCGCCGCCGCCCCTGCGGGCAGGGGCCGACTACGTCGTCACGCGCAATGCCGGGGATTTTGAAGGTCTCGCCGCTGCCTGTGTCACCGCCGAAGAGCTGCTGGCAATCCTCCAGCCCTGATACCGGGACGGCATTTAACATCTCCCGGCAGACAGTTGCATCGCGCGTGCAGCCGGCGGCGTGCGGGAGCACCACTCAAGAAGCTATGCCCTTGCACGCCGAGGAGACAAGAACTCCGCGCGTAACCGCCGGGACGCGCCGTGCAAGCTCGGCAGCCGACTAATCCGCGCGGCGGCGGCAGGATGAAACAATGCGACGACGCGGGCGATTGTTCAGGGTGTGCAAATGGGCGATGACGCTGCTGAGTGTCGCGCTGCTGGCATTGTTCATCGCGAGCGGGTGGTGGGAGCTCCGAGCGTACATGCCAATAGCAGGTCAAAGCTGGGAGGTCTCCGTATGGGGAGGCCAGTTCTACGCTCTCCAATTCGATTCCTCTGGGTGGATAGAGCCCTTGGAAGCCGAATTAACCGTGACGCGGGTGTGGGAGGGCTGGCCGAGGCTGAACCTGCACCAGGCCATTTCTCTACAAGCATTTGATGTGTCGGCTTCATCGATCGAGATGCCGGCGCTCTGGCTGGCAATGGCCTCGATCGTGCCGACGGGCCTCTTGTGGTGGATCGACAGAAAGCGACACCCGCCCGGCCATTGCCCGCACTGCGGCTACGATCTGACCGGCAACGAAAGCGGCGTGTGCCCGGAATGCGGCAGGGCGGCGGAGGCCTCGCGCGCGGGGAAAAAGGCCCGCAGCGCCAGCTCGGCGGCCAAATAATCCGCGCGGCGGCGGCAGGATGAAACAATGCGACGTCGCAGGCGATTGTTCAAGGCGTGCAAATGGGCGATGACGCTGTTCAGTGTCGCACTGCTGGCCGTGTACTTAATCAGCGGGTGGTGGGACTTCGCTTTTAGTGTAAAGGTCGGGCCAAGCGTCTATTCCGTAGGCGCGGGCTGGGGTCTGTTCATTGCAAATCGGAGCGCTGCATCGGAATGGAACGCCACGAGCTGGTGTTTAGCCAGCGTTAATCGAATCGACTATGGCTGGCGCGGCCTGGCATACGGCGAGGCCCTCGTGCTCAATTGTTTCAGTTTTCCGCTCCTGCCTATCCTGATAGCAACCTGGGTGCCGACCGCCTGGCTATGGTGGTTCGGCCGAAGAAAACACCCGCCCGGCCACTGCCCGCACTGCGGCTACGATCTGACCGGCAACGAAAGCGGCGTCTGCCCGGAGTGCGGCAGGGCGATCGCGGCGGAGGCGAAGGCGTGAGCCGGCCGCGGGTGCGAACGCTCCTGCTGTCGGCCGGTGCGGCGGTCTGGCTGCTGCTTGTCGCGGCCTGGGGCATCACGCTGCGCTGGCCGGTCTCGCACGATCTTCAAACGGGTCAGCGCGTCTCCGCCGTGGGAATCACGTATGGCGAGGTCTGGCTGCTGCGCATCCAGCCGCTGCCGAGCTCGCCGAACATACACACCACCGTGCAATACGCATTACCCGCCGGCGGGGCCGCGGCGCGCAACTATGGACTTGTTTTGCCAACATGCAATAAGGGGCCGGTTGGCCCTTATAGTACGTTTCACGTCTCCGTGCCCATCTGGCTCCTGCTGCTGGCCATCGGCCTGCCCACCTGCGCGTTGTACTTTCGCCGCCGCCGCCGCCGGCCGGGGCACTGCGTGCAGTGCGACTACGACCTCACGGGAAATGTCACCGGCGTGTGCCCGGAATGCGGGCTGGCGTACGCGCCGGACACGCCAAGCCGCGGAGCGGCAAGAGAATAAAGCCCACGACGTGAGTCGTGGGATATAAGATTGCATTTCCACCCCAGCCTCGAATGGGCCGACAGCGCCTGTCGCCAACGGAGTTTCTCCCGTCCGACGCGCGGCCGATTCCCACGTATCATCGTTCTCCTGCGGTCCCCGCCGTGCGTTATTCCAACGGCTTGCCCCCGCGTTACAGGCAGTGACCGTTCGCGGTTTTCTGATCATAACCCTTGCCAGCGCCAAAGGTTGGTCCGTGCCTGCTCTAATTCACAGGCTTTTGCCCTTGCTTATCAAGGCCGTTCGCCTACACTCCAGCCTTGGATGGAACCGACGACGGTTTGATTGACCGGGCCTCGAACGATCCCGCGACTCTTACTCATCTCGCCAGCTCCTTCCGCAGGGCCGTGTCGGCCCCTTTCACGCGACCCTTGAAAGCAAAACAACGGGGTCACCGCTCTGTACACAGGAGTTTGTGATGAGCAAGAAACTGTACGTGGGAAATCTGTCTTACAACATGACCAGCTCGCAGCTCGAGACAATGTTCGCTGAGCACGGCCAGGTCAACAGCGCCGAAGTCATTGCCGATCGGTCCACCGGTCGCAGCAAGGGCTTCGGCTTCGTCGAAATGGCCTCCGGCAGCGAAGCCGATGCCGCCATTACGGCACTGAACGGCCAGCAGCACGACGGCCGCACCCTCACCGTCAACGAGGCCAAGCCCAAGACGGGCGGCGGCGGCGGCGGTGGCCGGGGTGGCTACGGTGGTGGTGGCGGCGGTCGCAGCCGCGATCGCGGCGGCTGGTAAGGCGGCGCCGCTGAAATAGCGGCCCTGTCCTCCACACCCACAATGACAAAGCTCAAGGGCGAACCCACGCGGGTTCGCCCTTGTTCTTGCGCAAACCGCGTGGCGAACGTGTGGCACCGGCGACCCGCCGGTGTGGCCATGTTTATCAGCCCGGGGAAGGTGGCGGAACGGCGGGCAATTCTAATGGTGAGCGCGGCGGCGGATGTCGGGGGCTGGATATAGCGGCCGTAGCCCGCCGGCCCGAGGCGCGCTCCGCTTTGCATCGCTTTGCGCCGCCTGTTTTTTCCGCGAAGCGCCTCGCCTCGGCGCTCACCGACGTATTCCGGAGGACCGATGCCCGGAACTGATTGTAACAATTTCAGGAATTTTCAGGCGTTCGATGGCGACCATGGGCCGAATGCCCAATCACCAGATCACCAGATCACCAAATCGCAGATCGCCAGATCTCAAATTCGCCTCAACACGCGCGGCGGCCCGCGGCCAGCTGCACTCTCTCACTCGGCCACCGTCGCCGCCGCCGGCCCCGGCAGTTCCTCGATCGAACTCAGATACGCAATGAAATCGCTCTTCGTCAGCAGCCCCACCGACCGGTTGTTCTCGGCCACCAGGATCGCCGAGGCCCCCAGCGACAGCGCTTTAAATCCCTTTTCGATCTCGACCGACTTGTCCAGCTTCGGAAACGGCGAACCCATCACGTCGCCGACCTGCTTGTGCGCGATATCGACGTGGTCGAACACAAGCTGGAGGCACGTAATCTCCTGGATCGAGCCGACGATGCGGCCGTCTTCATCGGCGACCGGTACCTGCGAGATGCCATTCTTCCGCATCAGGTCGATGGCCGTGCGCACGCTGTCCTTGCGGCTCACCTTCATCAGGGCCGGCACCTCGCCCTTGGCCGCCAGCACGTCCCCCAGCGTCATGCCGTGGCCCGGTGTCGCGAGGAAGCCGAACTGCTGCATCCACTCGTCGTTGAATATTTTGGACAGGTACCCGCGGCCCGTGTCGGGCAGCAGCACGACCACCAGCTTGTCCGCCGGCAAATCGGCCGCGACGGTGAGTGCCGCGCACAGGGCAGTGCCGCACGAGCCGCCGCCCAGGATGCCCTCCTCGCGGGCCAGTCGCCGCGTCATCAGGAACGAATCCTTGTCGCTGACGGCGATGATCTGGTCGACGATCTTGAGATTGACCGTGCGCGGCACGAAGTCCTCGCCGATGCCCTCGACCTTGTACGACTTGGGCATCGCGCCGGGCGTGTAGATCGAGCCTTCAGGGTCGGCTCCGATGATCTTGATGTTGGGGTTCTTCTCTTTGAGATACTTCGCGTTGCCGCTGATCGTGCCGCCGGTGCCGATGCCGGCCACGAAGTAGTCGATCTTCCCGTCCGTCTGTTCCCACAGCTCCGGCCCGGTCGACCAGTAGTGTGCCTCGGGGTTGTTGGGGTTTTCAAACTGGTTGGGCTGGAACGCGCCGGGGATTTCGGCCGTCAGTCGATTCGCGACGTTGTAGTAGCTCTCGGGGTTGTTCGCCCCGACCGTCGGCACTGTCACCGTCTCGGCACCGTAGGCGCGCAGCAGTTGAAATTTCTCGATCGCCATCTTGTCGGGCATGACCAGGATGCAGCGATAACCCTTGACGGCGGCCGCCTGCGCCAGCCCGGTGCCGGTGTTGCCGCTCGTGGGCTCGATGATCGTTCCGCCCGGCTTCAGCTTGCCGGCCTTCTCGGCCTCCTCGATCATCCGCAGGGCGGGGCGGTCCTTCACGCTGCCGCCGGGATTGAAGTACTCGATCTTGGCGGCGACGGTGCACTTGATGCCGGCGGTCACCCGGTTGAGACGCACGAGCGGCGTCTTGCCGATGCATTCGAGGATGTTGTTCTTGATGTCCATTGTGCGATCCTGTGGGCCCTGCTGTGGCAACGGTCTTCAACCGGCATGCTCATGTGGCACCGGTTTCCAACCGGTGATCTGTGTTGCCGGTTTCCAACCGGCAACTCTCCGCGGCAAGCAGTCCGTCCTTCGGGGAGCAGAGCCATGCTAGACGAGTGCCGGAACCTGTCAAGAAACGGCAGGGCTTGGGCTGGTCGGCAAGTTTCGAAACCGCTGCGAGTTGCAGCAGGCCCGGCGACATTTGATAATGACGACCGGTGCCCGAAGACGGAGGTGGACCATGCCCGAGGCGATGACGGCAAAGGCGGCGCTGGACCGCTACTTTCTGGAGACGCGGTGCAAGCTGATCGAGATCGCGGCCAACCTCGACCGCATCGAGCGCGGGGCCGGTTCGAGCGATGTCCGCCATGATCCGCGCATGACGCGCGTCCGCGAGGCACTGCAAGTGCTGACCGGGGATGCCCGTGAAGCAGATCGCGCCGAGCGGATGCAAACCATCTTCTCGCAACCCTTTTCAGAGACCTGGCAGCCGCCCAACCGCAGGGCTTGATCGCGCTATGCCGCGAGCCAGCGCCCCTGTGTGTTCCGCTGCGAGTCCTCGGCTCATTCTGAATTCTGCATTCTGCATTCTGCATTATGAACTACATCGATCCCCACATCCACATGATCTCCCGCCTCACCGACGACTACGAGCGCATGGCCCACGCCGGCTGCGTCGCCGTCAGCGAGCCGGCCTTCTGGGCCGGGTTCGATCGCGGCAGTGCGGCGTCCTTTCGCGACTACTTCCGCCAGCTCACCGAGGTCGAACCGAAACGCGCCGCGCAATACGGCATCGCCCACTTCTCGTGGCTCTGCATCAACGCCAAGGAGGCCGAGAACGTCAGCCTCTCGCGCGAAGTCATCGCGCTGATTCCCGAGTTTCTCGACAAGCCCAACGTGCTGGGCATCGGCGAGATCGGGCTGAACAAGAACACGCCCAACGAGTGCACCATCTTCTGCGAGCACCTGGAGCTGGCGGCGAAGCGTGACGAACTCATCCTCATTCATACCCCGCACCTCGAGGACAAGTACAAGGGCACGCGGATGATCCTCGACATGCTCAAGAACGAGTCGCGCCTGAAGCCCGAGCGCGTGCTCGTCGATCACGCCGAGGAGCACACCATCAGGCACATCCTCGACGGTGGCTACTGGTGCGGCATGACGCTTTATCCTGTGACTAAGTGCACGCCACAGCGGGCCGCCGACATGATCGAGCGCTTCGGTACCCAACGCATCTGCGCCAACTCCGCCGGCGACTGGGGGCCGAGCCAGCCGATGGCCGTGCCGCAGCTCATCCTCGAAATGCGCATGCGCGGTCACAGCGAGGCGGATATTTCGCAGGTGGTGTTCGAAAACCCGCTCGCCTTCTTCCGCCAGTGCCGTCGCTTCAACTGGTCGCCGCGCGCCTGAGGTTCGTCCTCGCCTCGATCGGCCCATCGGCCAACGGTGAATAACAGCCCGCATGGCATATCCTCGCGGCTCAATAATCGACGCTTAATATCCGAATGCCAAGCACTTGCGGAATTTTCACCGTAGTGATTTGTGCCGGATTCTGCTTGCAGCTGGTTAACGAGGCGGTTAAGATTCGGTCCGTCGTACACCCCGCACGACAGTGCGATTCGCATCGTCGATCGCAAGGAATAGGACCACCGGCAATCTCCAATTCGCATCCGAAGAAAGGCAGCATTGCCGTCGTGGATAATTCTGGTGCCATTCGATTTCCGGCAAACCGGAATTTTCCGGTTCCTGTCGGCCGTACGGAGCCAGGCGAAAGAAGCAGTGCGGGTAGCGACTGAGGCATGCATAGATAGGAGGTTTCGGATGAATAGCAACTTGTTCAAGGCAGGCGTCGCAGCATTCCTGCTGGTGTTTTCGGTGTCTGCGGCGAATGCGCAGGTGGTCCCCGGCTACACCGTTGAGGTGTACGCCAACGTCATCGATCCGATTGAGCTCGCCTTCGATCCCACCGGCATCCTCTACGTCGGGCGCGATAATGCCGGCTCCGGCGGCGGTACGAACGACGCCGTGAGGATTCACCGTGTCGGCCTCGGCGGCGCGCCGGTTGTCGAGTACGGCAACGATCCCATTAACGATCCGGATTCGGTCGTTGTGGATTCGGCCGGCTTGTTCGGCACGCCGGGGGCGGTTTTGGTCGCCGGGGCGACGGGCGTCGGCGGCGGCAATATCAGCACGATTCATCCCGCCACGCAGAACGTCTCGATTCTGTTTGGCCCCGACGACTCGATCCTGAACGTTAACGACATGAAATTCGACAACATGGGCCGGCTGCTGCTGGCCGAGAATTCCGGAAACGTGCTGGTCTCGACGGGGGCCATGCCGTCCGTCCTGTTCTCGATCGGCGTTCCCAATGGTCAAGTCGATATCGCCGCCAGCGACAACATCTATACCGCCGCCCTCGATGGCGTCGTTCGTGTCCACGCCTCCGACGGCACCTTGATCGACAACAGCTTTGTCACCGGCCTCGGCATGGGTCAGAGCAGCAAGATTGCCATCGGCAGCGGAACGCTCTTCGGCAACGACCTGTTGATCGTGGACTTCGGCACCGGCGATCTGCTTCGCGTGGATTCGCTCGGCAACTCGACGGTCATCGGTACCGGCTTCAGCAACCTTGTAACAGACATCGAATTCGGACCCGACGGCTTCCTCTATATCAGCGAAGCCGGCAACGACCGGGTTCTCCGAATCATCCCCGAGCCCGCCTCGCTGGCGCTGCTTGGCGTCGCAGCGATGGCACTGATTCGCCGGAGGCGATAAGAAGCCGCAAGTCCATGGCGGAGGAAAGAACCGCTTGTGTGAAGGGGCCCTCATGCCGCGAGCAGGGGGCCCCTTTCATTTGCGCATTTCTTGAGTTGCGATGCGCGTTTCCCGGTCGAGGCCCCGAACTCTCGCTCGGGATTCTGATTGTCCAGGCCGCATCAAGCAGGCGGCAATTCAGTCGCCGAACTTGATACCCTGCGCCAGCGGCAGCTCGCTTCCGTAGTTGATCGTGTTCGTCTGGCGCCGCATGTAGGCCTTCCAGCTGTCGCTGCCGGATTCGCGGCCGCCGCCCGTTTCCTTTTCGCCGCCAAACGCGCCGCCGATTTCGGCGCCGCTGGTGCCGATGTTGACGTTGGCAATGCCGCAGTCGCTGCCAGTGGCCGCGAGGAACATCTCCGCCTCGATGGCGTGATGGGTGAAGATCGCGCTCGAAAGACCCTGCGGCACGCCATTGTGCAGCCGGATCGCCTCCTCCATTTCGGTCCGCAGCGCCGCGTGGCTGGTTGGCCGCAGCGCTTCGCCGTAGCCGATGATGTACAGAATCGGCGCGAACGTCTCCTCCTGCACGATCTTGTATTCATTGCGGGCATGGGCGATCGCCGGCGTCACGTAGCATCCGCCGGGATGGCTGGCGCCGCTCAGCTTCTCGCCGCCGTACAGCACCTCGCCGCCTTCGGCACGAAGTTGCGCGATGGCCTTCATCATGTCCTCGACCGCGCCGGTGTCGATCAGCGGGCCCATCAGCGTGCCTTCGGACAGCGGATTGCCGATGGGCACCTGCTTGTAGGCCGCCACCAGCCGGTCGGTCAGTTCCTTCCGCATGCTTTCGTGAACGATGATGCGCCGGGTGCTGGTGCAGCGCTGCCCGGCCGTGCCGACGGCGCCGAACAGGATGGCCCGCACCGCCAGGTCCAGATCGGCATACGATGTCACGATTATGGCATTGTTGCCGCCCAGCTCCAGGATCGTCCGGCCCAGCCGCCGGCCGACCACTTCGCCCACCTGGTAACCCATGCGGCACGAGCCGGTCGCCGACACCAGCGGGATGCGGCGATCGTGGATCAGCTTGTCGCCGACGGTCGCGCCGCGGCCGATGACGAGGCTGAAGATCGCCGGGTCCACGCCGCAATCGCGGCAGACGCGCTCGGCAATCCTGGTCGTCGCGATTGCGGTCAGCGGCGTCTTGCTGGACGGCTTCCACAGCGTCGAATTTCCACAGACGGCGGCAAGGGCTGCGTTCCAGCTCCATACGGCGACCGGGAAGTTGAACGCGCTGATGACGCCGACCACGCCCAGCGGATGCCACTGTTCGTACATGCGGTGATTCGGCCGCTCCGAGTGCATCGTCAGGCCGTAAAGCTGCCGCGACAGGCCGCATGCGAAGTCGCAGATGTCGATCATCTCCTGCACTTCGCCTTCGCCTTCGGCGCGGATCTTGCCCATCTCCAGGGTAACCAGCGCGCCCAGTTCGCGCTTGTGATCGCGAAGGGCATTCCCGAGGCGCCGCACGACTTCGCCGCGCTGCGGGGCCGGCGTGGTGCGCCAATTCAGGAAGGCCTGGTGCGCGGCGGCGACGGTCTGATCGTATTCATCCGCGGTTGCCTGGCGCACCGAAGCAATCGGTTTGCCGTCGATAGGCGACACGCTCTCGAGCGCCTGGTCGGAGCCGAGCCATCGGCCATTAAAGACGCCGGGATTGGTTTTTTCGATGCCGAGCTTCCTGAGAATGTCGTCGATCATGTCTGACTCGCTGGGCCGGGATTGTGCCATTCAGTAGGTTCGAAACGATCAAGCCCGCGCGCACTTGCCGACGGGCTCATTGCTGTATTAACGGATGGTAGCGGTTATCGCCAGACTGCCGCGATCGCACGCGTTCGGGGCGGCCTTGTGGCTGACGGGCACGATCGCCGGCGCTGACCGCGTCAGTGTTGCCTGGCGCGGGGCCGTCGCGGCGTCGGCGGTGGGGGAGACGTGGGCTCCGCCGGGGGATCTTCGATGACGCGCTTGAGGAACAGGCTGACCTTGATGTTCTGCGTGGCAGCAACCTTCGTGCCTACTTGCCGCCCTTCGATGTTGAAGTCGGCGAGCTTGACGTTGAATTTGGCTTGTATGCCGATGCCCTCGGTCACGTCCTCCTCATCCTCTGCCGCCTTTTTGCTTTTTTTGCCTCCGACGTAGGCGAGCGTGACGGGGATCTTCATTTTTTTCTCAGCGCCGTTCATGGCCATGGTGCCGATCAACCTGGCCTTGAGCACGGTGCCGTCCTTGTTGCCTGCCTTGAGGGATTCGATGTCGCTGAAGGTGAAGACGATATCAGGATGGGCAGCGGCGTCGATCCACGGCGGGCTGCGCATGTGATCGTTGCGCATCGGGTTGTTGGTATCCAGCGAATTCCACGGTACGGATATCTGCCCGGAAATCTCGCGGATGACGCGCGGATTGAACTCCAGCTCACCGACGGCCTGCGTGCCCTTGCCGGTGATCACATGGCCGGGAATGTTGGACTTGAAGGAGATCTGGTTTCGTTCGCTGGCCTCGTCGACCACGAACTTCGCTTTCTGCCGTGGGGCGGACTTAAAGCCCTTGGGAGTTGCAGCCTTCTTCCGCTTCTTGTCGGTGGTCTTTTTCGAAGAGTCCTTTTTCGCTGGCTTCTTTTCGTCATCCGGGCCGGCAGACACCGGAAAAGGCGCGAACAGCGCAACCGAAAGCGCTAACAGAAGCAGGCGAGTTGAATGAAACTTCATGTGTTCTTCTCCACCGAGAGCAGGGCGTGTGCCTGCCGGTATGCATTTCCCCTCAGCCGCATGGACCGTGCAAGCCAGGTATGCGCGGCTGCCATGACATTGTGCGGACGCGGCACTCCGCCATCCCGGCCGCCATCATACCCGATCTGGTCGATGCCCCAGAACGTCAGATTTGCCTGGCTGCCGCGGCCGGCGGGCCCGCCGGGTGGCAATACCGGCAACGACCAGGCCGACCAGCAGCATCGGGCCGGTCGCATCCAGAAGGCCCAGCACGAACCTGGGCTCGTCCACGATCATGCGGACCGGCTCGCCGGCCTCTTCGAACAGGGCATCCAGGGCCGCGTCGGTCGGGTTGGCGGGCGGTACCTCGCGCTCCACGGCGATGCTGAATTCAGTGAACAGGTAGTGCGGTTCCCCGGATATCAGGTGTGCCATGCGGCCGGTGTAAACGGATGTGCCGATCAGCAGGCTGCTACAGAAGGCGTAGGCAAGCCAGATACGACCCAGGCGGCTGCCCAGCATGGAAGGCACGGGAAGGTTCTCACCGTGGCTTGGAGCCTTCATGTCGCTTTAAAACCTCGTCCAGTAGTTTTTGGCTGACATGAAAGCGCGTTCTGCGCACCGCCTCAAATGAGCTTCGAAGATCGACTAGTCTTTCTTCCGCCGCCCGCTCAAGGATGCCGATCGTCCCGATGACGGTCAAACCTTGTGCGTTCGCCACCTGGCGTCCGAGCCGTTCATCAATGAGCAGGAAATCAGCATTAAGCTCGCTTGCGAGACTGATAGCAGCGCATTCGCCTTCATCAAGCCTCGGAAATTCTGTTACGTGCGTCGGCGAATGCACTTTCATCCAGGAAGGCGGTGACTCGATATAGACGCGCACAATCTCCGGGGCATGCGGATGCCTTAATTCCGCCACCACCTGCGGTGGCACGACGACGTCAGTGAACAACGCGGGGAGAATGGCCGCCTGTCCGATTTCAATCAGTAGATGAAACGGCGAACTGTCTGCGACAATGAGCATCAGCTGGACGCCGGCCCAAGCTTCCGACTCAGCGCCTCGCGGTCGGCGGCGAGATCGTCCAACGCGTAGTTTACGTCCGCGCCCTGAAGGCCAAGCCATTCTTCGGTCTGCCAGCGATCAGAGAATCCCAACAGGCGCTGTACTTCGTACCTGCTGAGCTTTCCGCGGCGGTAACCTTCCAAGGCTAGCGCCTCGACGGCTGCCCGAGCGAGGTCCGGCCCCCAAGCCTTGCGCAACGCATTCTCCGCATCATCAGATATCTCTATCCTGAGAGTCATACAATCAATTCTAACCCTCTCAATCTGCCTTGCCTACATTCGAATGAGAGCTTCGCGCATCAACGCCAGCCCCTCGTCGATCACGTCGCGCCCGATATCCATGACCGGTCGCAGCCGGACTGATCGTTCCCCGCTGCGAAGCACGAGCAGGCCGCGTTCGAAGCAGGCACGCCAGAACCGGTCGCGCGTGGGTCCATCCGCCATGTCGAACGCGATCAACAGGCCGCGCCCGCGCACGGCGCCGATGCGCTCGGAAAAGTCGGCGGTGAGCCTGCCGAGCTGTTCCATGAAGTAGTCGCCCATGTCGCGGGCGTTGGCGACGAGATTCTCCTGTTCGATCACATTGAGAAAGTGCGTCGAGCGCACCATGTCGGTGAAGTTACCGCCCCAGGTGCTGTTGATGCGGCTGGACTTGCGAAAGACGTTCTCCTTCACCTCGTCCAGTTTTCCGCCGGCCATGACGCCGCAGACCTGGGCCTTCTTCCCGAAGCAGAGCAGGTCGGGCAGCACGCCGTGGTGCTGAAAACACCAGTTGCGGCCGGTTACGCCCATTCCCGTCTGCACTTCGTCGTATATCAGCAGCATTTCGTGTTCGTCGCATAGCCGTCGCAACGTCTGAAACCACTCCGCGCGGAAGTGATTGTCGCCGCCCTCGCACTGCACGGGCTCGATGATGATGCCGCAGATGCGATGGGGCCGGTCGCGCAGGGCCTGGAGAATTTCAGCCTCGGCCTGCATTTCGGCGGCGATGACGGCATCGCGGCGCCGGTCCTCGGGCAGGGATAAGTCGAGCCGCGGGTTCGACACGCGCGGCCAGTCAAACTTCGCGAAATACCTGATCTTGTTGGGATCGGTGTTGGTCAGCGACATGGTGTAGCCCGACCGGCCGTGGAAGCACTGGCGAAAGTGCAGAATCTCCGTGCCGATCTCGCCGCGGCCGGCGGCCAGGTTTTTCTGTACCTTCCAGTCCATCGCCGCCTTCAGCGCGTTTTCCACCGCCGCCGCGCCGCCCTCGATGAAAAAGTACCGCGGCAACTCCGGCACGCCGACCACGCGTTCAATCGTCTTGACGAACCGTGCCATCTGCGTGGTGTACACGTCGGAGTTGGCGACCTTGATCTTGGCCGCGGCAAGCAGATCTGCTTCGACGTCGGGTCTGTCGAAGTAGGGGTGGTTGAAGCCGACGGGCAACGAGGCGTAGAAGCCATAGAAATCAATCAGCGAGCGGTCGCTGTGAGCGTCATAAAAGCGGCACCCCCGGCTGCGTGCCAGGTCGATGACACATTCAAAGCCATCCACCAGGATGTGCTGCCGGAGCTCGGACAGAACCTTTCGCGGGTCCACGGCGCATTCTTCCAGCAGATTCGCGGTCATTCCAATCCTCCAGTCTGCGGCCCGCGGCGCGCGCGGGTGAAAGCCAGTTAGCTGATCGGCCAGTCAGGGGGCCGAAAGCAGGTCCTATAATAAGCGAATTGAGATTGCAGGGGACGGAGGGAAAGGACCGAGCTCATTCGTTGAATATCTTGGACATGAAGTCGTCGCAGCCGATGGTGTGCCAGCGATTGGGGCTGCGATGGGCGCAGGCGGCGCCATGCTGGCTGAGCTTCTTGACGCGAAATGATTGGGCGGCGGACATCGGTGCACGTGTTCGATCGGGGGCCTGCGGACGGGCATATTCTATAGAAACTGCCCGATCCGGGTCAACGCCCGGGAGACCGTGGGCGCGGCACACGAGGCGCTGGGCGCTCAGCGACGTTCGGCCATCGGCAGGCCCAGGTGTGCCATCACCATCTTCAGATCGGTCCACGACTTGGCCTTCTCGTCCGGCGAGCGCAGCAGGTAGGCCGGATGGAACGTGGGCATCAGCGGTATCGGCTCGCCGACCGATGCCGTACCGCTGACATAAAAGTCGTGCCACTGCCCGCGCAGCCGGTTGATGCCCTCGCGGGTGCCGAGCAGCGTCTGGGCCGCCGGCGCTCCCAGGGCGATAATGACCTCGGGACGGATCGCCTCGATCTGTCGCAGCAGATATCCCTTGCAGGCCATAATCTCGTCCGGCGCAGGCGTGCGATTGCCAGGCGGACGGCACTTCACGACGTTGCAGATGTATACGTCTTCGCGCTTGAGGCCGAGGCCGGCCTCGATCATCTTCGTCAGCAGCTCGCCGGCCCGCCCCACGAAGGGAATGCCCGTCGCGTCCTCATCCGCCCCCGGACCCTCGCCTACGAACATGATCCGGGCAGCGGCCGAACCGGTGCCAAAGACCGTGTTGGTCCGCTTCTCACAAAGGCTGCAGCGCTGGCATGCCTTTACGTCATTCGCATCAATTTCGGAGAGTGTCGCCTCGCGCCGCGCGAGCTCATCCGGCGAGACCGCCTGTCGTACCAGTACCGGAAGCGGCCGCGGCGGCCAGGCCAGCGGCAGGGCGCGGACGCCGAGAAACCGGTCGGACTCAAACCGCTCGCGCAGTGCCGACCGAATGTCATTGCATGCGGGGACCTGTGTACCGTCGTCCATGACTTATTCGCCAACGACGGCGACAATTGCGTCGCCAACCATGACCCGATCGTTCGCCGCCTCGATTCGCGCCGCCGCGGAGCGATAGGCACTGAATCTACGCACGACGCGGGCCGTTCCCAGCCGCTTTCCGTCGCGCACCAGCGCGATCGGCTGGCCGTAGTATACCGGCCGTCCGAGGGTGTCAAAGAGAAACATCCCGGCATCCTGGCTGTACTCGATGATGCCGCCAAATGCGCCGCCATCCGGGCGCGAAGCGAGCCGCGCCTCGGCGGCGGCCAGTCGTTCGCGAAAATTGCCGTCGCCGTCGCCCTCGGCCGTCGCCTCCTTCAGAACCGCCAGGCCCATGGGTGAACCGAGTTCCGCCAGCTCCAGCGCCGCGGTCAGACGCGCGATTCGATCGGATGAGGCCAAAAGGTCCACCAGCACTGGTTCGGCTGCGTCGGCGTGAAAGCGCCGAACGAGCTGAACCGCCTGTGCGTGCTCGCTGACGGGCAGAGCGGCGATGTATTGCCGGAGTTCGGTCGGGCCGATCAGGCCGCCGGGAGACAGGTATGCCGGGACATAGCGATAGTAGATCTCCAGCGTCAGCGTGTTCAGCGCCGTCGAATAAATTCGGCCGCCCGCCTTGCACCAGTGGCCCCAGTCGGGGCCGAAGGCGGGCCAGCTCCCATAGCGGTGTTCACGCTGGTTCTTTGCCCGGATCGGCCGCTCCTGGTTTTCCATGATGGTGCTGCGCAGCGCGCTGTTCCACCGCGACCAGGGCTTTCCGCCAATGTTGAATACTGCGAGCGTGCCGTAGTACCAGTAGTATTCGTTGTACCAGCTGTTGGTCTCGGGGCGGCTGAGTTCGTCGAGACTGGGCAGGACCTCCAGCAGGAGCTCGACCTGCTTCTTCGTCGCCTCGTCGTCCAGCCGCAGGCCGAATGCCGATCGCGCGAAGAGCCCCGCGGCGGTCATGCCCGGCCCGTAGCGCCGGTCCTTCGTTGCGATCTCGTCCTTCAGGCGGCCACGACTGGTGCGAGCGCGGTCCTCGTACCACACGCGGCCGCTGGGCATCGTCGCACGGTCGAAGTGCTGGAGCATTCGAAAGCGGGTCGACAGCGGGACGCGCACGCCCGCGGCGTCGGCCGATTTGAACGCCATCAACACCCACGTCGTGACGGATGTGTCGTTGCGATTGCTCGACGTGTCGTCGGCGTAGTCCCAGCCGCCGTCGGGCTGCTGGCTGCGCGCCAGTTTGTCGATGACGCGTTCCAGGGGCTGTTTCAAAATGGGATCGCGCGTCAGGACATAGTTCTCGGCGATGGCGATGGCGGCGACGGCGTTGCTGTAGTTCTGGTACTTCCAATCGTTCGAAAACGAGCCGTCGGCATCCTGCTGGGCGAGAATGTACGAGAACGCCTTGCTGAGATGTTCGGCATATGGCCCTTCTTCGTGGGTGTGACCGGCAGCCAGAAAGGCGAGCGCTGCCAGCGCGCTGATGGCGACGTCCGGGTTCAGTTCGAGCTCTTCCACGGCCGTCTGGCTGCAACGATCATTCGCCGGGCAGAGCCGATCGAAGTTGCGGCGATCCCAGACGCCATCCGGCCGCTGATGTGCCGCCAGCCATGCCAGGCCATCGGCGACCGCCCGCTCGGTACGCTTGTTGCCGCCGAACTGCTTTAGGGCTGCCGATTTGCGGGTGCGTTTTCGGTGGTCGAGCGGACTGTCCGGCGGGGAAGAAGGCTTCTTGTCGGATTGCCGTGGCGCGGTCTTTCCGTCGGCGGATGCCGGCGCGAACATCGCCGCCGGCGCCAAGAGTCCCGCCAAAAGAAGCACGGGAACGACAATCCTGCTGTGGGGGCGCTTTGCGGGCGAGCTCATGGCAAAATCGAGAAACCAGTGATTTCGGCTGCGGGCCAGATTGTACGGCGCTTGTCCGTCCGATCCCAGACATGGGTGTCGCTGACGAGCGCCCTTCCATCGCGCCTGGCGTGCACCAACGACGCTGAAGCGATCACGAGGCCCTGCGGCGCGGAGGCGCGATTCGTGCGTTCGCCGCGTTTTCCACGTGATCATCGATTGACCGGCAGTGTTTGGGGACCTACGCTTAAGGCGGGCCGCCTTGCACGGGGGGCCCATGCCGCCACAATACGACGCATGGATGGCCAAACCGAAGTTGCACCCGCTTCTCCCAGCGTAAACACCATGCCGGCTGTCCTGCGGGCCCGCCCCTGTCGCTCTGCCGTGATTCTCGGCCGAACTGCGCGTTTCGCCTGGCTGCTGATCGGCCTCGCAGGCCTGGCAATATTGTCCATGGCAGTGTGGCTGGTGCCCGATCCGCGGGGTCACGGCACCCACGAGGCCCTCGGCATGCCGCCTTGCGGTTTTGTTTTCACAAGCGGTTTGCCGTGCCCGACCTGCGGCATGACAACGGCATTCTCGAACACGGTCCGCGGGCGGCTGGTGGCCGCGTTCATTGCTCAGCCCGCGGGGCTGGCCATGTGCCTGATGACAGTCGCCGGGGTGCCCATCGCCTTCGTGCTGGCGGCGACGGGGCGAATGCCGTATGTGAATTGGGACCGGCTGGCAGTTCGGCTGATGCTCGGCCTTGCCTTGTTGATACTCGCCGGGTGGGGGTTCAAGATCATCTACTGGTTGACGGTCGAACGGCCGCCGGGTGCGTAGAACAGGTTCGGAAGGGAAGACAGTCATGGCATCGACGTCCCGCAGGCCAAAGTGCACATTCCCAGTCTCGCGACCAGCCGCAGTGCAGATCCGCGCCGGCATGGTCGAAAGGCACGTCGCGCCGGTCGTTTCCACCGCGCGTGCGACGACGGGGTTGCACCTCAAGCGGCGAGCAGCGGCCCTGCTTCTCTTGGCGATGCCCTGGACGGCAGGCTGCCAGGCGATGTACTTCCTGACTGATCCAGATGCCAGCAAGTCGGTAAAGGCAGAATACCGCGTCGGTCAGAAGAAACTCGCCGTTATCGTCTGGGCCGATCGCTCCGTCCTCGATGAATATCCCAGCGCGCGTCGCATGGTGTGTCGGGCGCTGACGCACGAGCTGACGACGCATCTCGAGCCGCAGGGCGCAACACTGGTGTCTGCGCGGCGCATTCACGATTTTCAGGAAAACGGCGAGGCCAACTGGGAGGCGATGAGCAACAACGAGATCGGCAAGGCGCTCGAGGCGGACATGGTGCTCCGCGTCGATCTCATTGACTTCACCACCCGGGCCGCCGAGACCCGGCAACTTCAGAAGGGCCGCATATCCGCCAACCTCAACCTGTATCCCAGCGGGAAGACCACGGCCAACTCGCTCTACAGCGACGAAATCAAGACCACGTATCCACCCGAGAGCCTGCACGGCGCTCAGGACCTTCAGGAGATCGACCTGTTGCATCAGGCGGTGGACTACTTTGCCGCCGTGGCCGCGAGAAAGTTTTATGATCACGAAGTCAAACTCGAAGACGAGAAGGGCAGCTAGACTCGCGCTGGCGGGGCTGCTATTTGCACCGATAGCGGGTTGTCAGAGCATGGCCGCTTTTTTTGCGGCCATGTCCGGCGGCGATTCCATCAAGGCCGAGTTCAAGCTGACGAAGGGGCCGATCCTGGTTTTCATCGACGATCACGACAGCAAGATCGAACAGCCGATCGCCATCCGCGAGTGTCACGACACCATCGCCGACAACTTTGCACGTTTCGACGTGAATACCCGCGTCATTCCCTTCAGCGAGTGGCAGCACCTCGAGCAGACCGAGGAAAAGTACGACAAGATGTCGATCCGCCGGGTCGGCGAGAAGCTCGGGGCCGAGCAGATCGTCTATGTTCGCATCGATCAATTCACGCTGCAGAGCGAGCCGGGGGCGCCGCTTTACAAGGGCCTGTTCTCCAGCCGCGTGAAGGTGCTCTCCACCGAGCGCGAGCCCAATGTGCGCCTCTGGCCGCGGGAAGAGGCAGGCCGGCTGGTTCGCGTCGAGACGGCGCCCGTGTCCACCGGCGGCGAAAAGTCGCCCAACGACATCGCCCGCGAACTCGGCCAGCGCATGGGCAAGCAGGTCGCCGGCCTGTTCTACGAGCATCGGGAATTCGACGAATAACACGCCGGCTGGCCGTGCCGGCGCCGCCCTGGTCGGGGCTCGAAGGGGACTTTACCAAGTGACGCGCGTCCTGCACCTGCTGGATGGAGCCGCCGACGAGACCGCCGCACAGGTGCTGGAGACGCTCCGCCGTCGCCTCGATGCCGGCGGCGAGCACGCCGTCTGCTGTCTGGACGCGGGACGTGCCATGCGACTGGCACCGCACGTGCAGTCCGCCATTCGAGTCACGCCTGCGCAGTTTCGTATCGTCGCGCCCGAATTGAGGCGGTTCCAGCAGCGCTTCCGCGCTGACGTGGTGCACGCCTGGGGCATCCAGGCCGCGGCAGCCTGCGCCGTCCAGCTGCCGCGACTTCCGCGCGTCATCACGCTGCTCGATCCGCAGGCCGCCCGCCGCGTCGCCCGCATGGTCCGCGCGCTGACCGGGGCCGCCACCGTCGTCGCGGGCAGCCAGGTCATCCGCACCCAGCTTCTCACGGCCGGGCTGCCGCCCGAGCGCGTCGTCGTCATCCGCGGGGCCGCCGATTTTGGTGCCATTAATAAGGCACGAAGCAGCGGTCTGCGGCAGCAGCTGGTTGGCGAGCGCGGTCCCGTCGTGCTGATGCACGGGCCCGCATCCCGCGGCGGCGGACAACTCTATGGCGTGTGGGCCGCGGCCATCCTGAACCGGCTGAACAACCGGTTGTGCGTGCTGCTTCCTTACGAATCGCGCGAGCAGGCCCGCATCTGGCGCTTCAGCCAGCGCCAGCTCGATCCCACCATGCTGATCACGCCCGATCCGGCGCTCGGCTGGAACGAGCTGGCCGCCTGCGCCGACTATTTCTGCATCCCCGCGATCGACGAGGTATGCACCGAGCCCCTGGCCGCCGCCATGGCCGCCGGCTGCACCATCGTCGGCTGCGCGGTTCGCTCCATCGCCGAGATCATCGCCGACCGGCACAACGGGCTCTTGTGCAAAAACGCCGAGCCGCGGGCCCTTGCCATGCGCTTGCTGGCCGCCATGGAGGATGCGTCGCTGCGTCGCCATGTCACGGACGTGGCACGCGGGCAGGCGTTCGAGGTCTTCAGCCAGCGGGCCTTCGCCGATAACTACCAGCAACTGTACGCCAATGTCGCCGCGGGCCGACCGGCCGCGGAAGACGTGCGCGACACCGCGGTGGTGGCGTAGCCCCGGCATCCCCGTTCCGGTCCTGCGGACGAACGGCACGCGGCCGCCCCGATTCAGATTGATTCTACGAATTTCTGCACCGTGAAGATGGACATTTCGACCGACGCGTCGCGCCAGGCGTGCGGGTGCAGCGCCAGCTTGCGGCGGCACAATTCCGAAAGAAATGTTTCGGTATCCCAGCCCAGGTCCAGGCCGACTTCCGGCAGGAAGCAGCCCGTCTTGCCGTTGATCCGGAGATGAATGCCGTGCACGCCGCGCACGAACCCTCGCAGATCAGTCACGCGCACCAGCGGCGACAGAATAGACAGTTCAATGCGCAGGTCGGCGAGCTCGCTGATGGCAACCGGGCTTTCCGCAAAGCGCGGATCGCGTGTGGAGGCAATCGCGATGTCCGCAAGTGTTCGAGCAAAGCCGGCGCGGGGTGTGAAGGTGCCGATGCATCCGCGCAGTTGCTTATGCCGGCGCAGCGTGATGAATACGCCGTGGTGTGCATGGTCCTGCACGGTTGCGATCTCGTCGTCAGTCAGGGGCTGGCCGCGGAGATGCCGATCGATTACCTCGCGGACGAATCGCAGCAGCATCGCACCGGCATAGGCATCGATCGAGTTCAACGAAAGGCGCCCCCTGTCCCGTGAGCACGAGGGGGCCGATGCAATTCCGCCGACGTTCCCTGGCGAGTGCCCCCTGAAAAACGGTCACGGTGTCGCGGGCGTGGCAGCCGGGACTGCGCCCAGCTCGATGAGCGCCTGGAATACGCCCGGCACGCCGGGATTCAGCTCGTACGCCCGCTGCAAATGCCAGATGGCCTTCTCCCGGTTGTTGACGCGCAGATAAAACCGGCCGATCTCCGCGTGCGGCACGGGATTATCCGGCTCGACGGCGACCGCCTTCTCGAGGGCGAGCTGGGCATTGTCCAGGTCGCCGACGCTCGAGTACTGCCGCGATTGCAGAATGAGCGACTTGGCGCGGTAGGCCGTCTGCGCGGCAACCCACGAGGATATATCGAATGCGGCGGCATGCTTGTTGCGCAGCTTCAGCGCGTCCGCCATGCCGGTCGCTGCATAGCTGTTTCCGGGAAAGGCGGCGATGGCCTTGTCAAACTCCGCAATCGCCCGATCGCAATAGCGCAAAGCCCCGGGCAGATCGTCTTCGAGAAACTGCTTGTCGGCCATCGCGAGATAGACCTTGCCCTTCTGGTAGGAAGGCTCCGGCCGTTCGGGGTCCCTTTCGGAGGCAGCATTGAACATGGCGAGGGCTTCGGCATGGTTGCCGGCCTGCATTTCGGCGGTGCCTTCCTGCATCAACCGGTCGTAGCCCGCCTCGGGAGTGATGCAGCCGGGCAGAACGCCGAGCGCGATGCCGGCCAGCAGCGCGGCCGATGTCATCCGGAATGTCATGGGGATGCACTTCCCTTTCACCGGCGAGGGCCTGGCGGATCGCCGCACCGGCGGCGACTCGTTTCCGCGCGGGCGCGGTCAAACAAGCGGGCAACAGGCGGCCTCGCTGGCGGCGCGCCCGCGTGCCTTCGCCACGGCGATAGAATGCTACTGTCAATCAGCGGCGGCAACAAGGGAACGATGCCGGGTCCGCGACCATATTGAGCCTGCGATTCGCCATGCCGACGGAAAATCACAAGCCGGGTTCGCTGGTGCCGTTCGTGGTTCTCTATCACGAGATCGCCTCGGGCAACCACTACGACTTGATGATCGATTCGGGCGATGCACTGGCCACGTGGCGCGTCGACCAGCCGCCGGAGATTGCCCTCATCCGGCCGGTGCCGTGCGTGCGCATCGCCGATCATCGCAAAGTCTACCTCGACTACGAGGGGCCGGTCTCCGGAGATCGGGGCCGCGTGACGCGATACGATCGTGGACAGTGCCGGCTGGTGCTGATGGCGAAGGATCGATGGATCGTCCGGCTCGAAGGCGAGCGACTGAGCGGGGCATTTCAACTGTTGCGCGAGGTGCACACCGATCAGTGGTCGCTTTCGCGACTGGAGACGTGATGCCCCAGCGGTTGAACTCGCAGATCGATCTGCCCCTTCTTCAGCGACAGTTCGCGCACCTGGTAGGCAATGCCCCCGTTGTTCCACCAGGCGCGATCGGAGATGACCAGGCCGTCGATGAGATTGCCCCGCGCCGCCGGACTGCCGGGCCAGAGCCGGCCCTGCGCACAGGCGATCGGCCGCTGGAGCCGCAGGGCCGAGAGCGTCAGCGGGATAGGCAGCCGGCCGCACCGGGCCGCCGAAGCCCGCACGACGATGCCGCGCTCGTCGCGAAACAGTTCCAGGTCCAGTGAGACGACGGCGCTCACGCCGGCCAGATCGCATCGGCCGGCGATGCTCACGCCGTCTTCGGTGATTCGAAGCGACGGATTGGCCACCAGGGCAGGGGCGAGGCGGTCGATGAGCGGAAATATCTCCCGCCGCATCGCGATCCACTCGTTGACCATGTCGTCGTAGATGTGGTAGTCAAACGTTTCGCCGGCAAAGAGCGCGCGTGTGAAGGCCTGTTCGGCGTTGATCAGATCGTTCCGGACGCGCTGCTGCCGTTCGGGCGGCACTGTGGGCGGCTCGTACCACGACGGGCCCACCAGCGCGCACACGATCAAAGTGGCCATTAGCCCGATTGTGACGCCGCCGGCCATCAGCAGCATCCGCGCGCGGCGTTGCCGGCGCTTTGCCCTGCGACTGATCGTTCTCTCAGAGGTCCGGGTTTCCAATCCAGGCACCATTCCTGCTGCGCAGAAGACGCAAGGCCGCCGGCCATGTCAAGGCGCAGTTTTATCGCGACCCGCATGCCCGTGCGGGTTTTCCCGACCTTTTGTCGTTTGACGCTGCGAAGTCGCGACTCATAGAATCGGCCGGAGGCGGTTCGACGGCCCGCGTGCCGCGCAGCCTCCGCAGCCGGGATTCCTCGCACCCATGAACCGCGCCATCGGTATCATCATCACGGTCGTCTGGCTGTTGTGCATGGGCCTGCTGATTCGCCGTGACGTCCTGCCATACTGGCTCGCCGACGATCCGCCCTCCGCCCCCATCCCGCAGGCCGAATTCCAGGTCGGCATGTACAGTGAAGATGGCCGCCTGATCGGCACCACCTGGGTCACGACGCTGACCCTGCCCGGCCAGCAGAGCGTACTCAGCCTGACGGAACTCGATTTGAAGGCCCTTTCACGCGTCCTGCCCCTGGCCGGCGATCTGTATCTCGAGACCGACCTGACCTACGGCGAAGATCGCAAGCTCGACGAGTTCTCGTTTCGAATCGAGACGGCCCTGCTATCTGCCCACATCGACGGTGCCCGTTACGAACAGGAATACGCCTGTACCGCCCGCGTCGGCGAAACGGTCACCCAGCTATCTCTCGACGGCCGCCTGGCGCAATACCTGTCTGATTCCATCCGCCCCTTCACTCATCTAAGCAACCTGCGCGTCGGCCAGCGGTGGCGTCTGCGTACGCTCGATCCATTGTCGCTGCTGAAGGGTCAATCCGTGGAATTCACGACCATCCTCGTCGAGGTGACCGGCAGGGAATCCATCGAACACGCTGGCCGCCGCGTGGAGTGTTTCCGCATCGAGGCGGCCGGCGCCGTTGCCTGGGCCGACGAGAGCGGACGGGTGCTGCGGCAGGAAGTCCGCATACCGCTGGTCGGCAAGTGCCGGATGATTGACCAGCCGTTTGAGCGGCAGAGATATCGAAAAGCCAGGCAGGAGGCGAAGTTCCTGCGCGAGGCCCGTTCGGAGCGGTCGCGGGCCGCACGCGTGCCGGCCAGCGAGAATTGAGCAATACCCGGTCGATGCCGGCCGGCATGCCTCCGACCGACGCAGGCGAGCAAAACCATGTCACGCGAGTGCACCATCGAGATCCGCGACGTGACCCGCTGCTATGGCAGGCTTCGGGCAGTGGACAACATTTCCCTCGACGTGTATCGCGGAGAGGTCTTCGCGTTCCTGGGCCCCAACGGCGCCGGCAAGACGACAACGATCAAGATGATCACCGGCCTGCTCTCGCCGGACAGCGGACGAATTGCGGTCTGCGGACAAACCATGTCGGCCGACAATCAGGAAGCCAAGTCTCGCCTCGCGTTCGTTCCCGATCAGCCATTCCTTTATGGCAAACTGACGGCCCGCGAGTTCATGACGTTCGTCGCACAGATGTACTCGGTGGAGCCATCGGCGCTTTCGGCCCGGCTGAAGCGCTACATGGAGCGGCTCGATGTCACGGCGTTCGCCGACCAGCTCGCGGAGGGTTTTTCCCACGGCATGAAGCAGCGCGTCGTGCTGGCCGCGGCCCTGCTGCACGAGCCCGACGTGCTCGTGGTGGACGAGCCCATGGTCGGCCTCGATCCGCGCTCGGTTCGCCGCGTGAAGGAGCTGTTCCGCGAATGGGCCGATGCCGGCCGCACCGTCTTCATGAGCACCCACACGCTCGACGTCGCCGAGAGCATCGCCGATCGCATTGGCATCATCAATCACGGGCGGCTGATCGCCTGCGGCACTCTGGCGGAATTGCGAGCCAAGGCCGAGCGCGAACACCGCCTCGAGGACATTTTCCTGCAACTGACGGCGCCGGAAGACTCGGCCGAAGGTTCCATCGCGGGCCATGCAGGCTGACGCCCAATGACCCACTTCGCGCATGCCATTCCGTTAACACCTGCGCAGGCCCGGCCACCGGGCTTCGGCGTGCTGCTGCGCCTGAAGCTGGCCATTCTGCGAAACCGGCTCAAGCAGCTTGTCGACCAGAATCCGCTTCAGCTCCTGATGGTGATCGCCTTCGTCGCCATCATCTGGGGCACGCTGTACCTGATCTTCGACCGCATACTCGTGTTCATCCGCCGGTTCGAGCAGGAATCGGTCATCGCGCTGCCATATGTCTTTCACCTGTTCTTCTTTTCCATGACGCTGCTATTGGCGTTCTCCACCGGCATCATCGTGTACGGCGCCCTCTTCAGCCGCGACGAACCGTCGTTCCTGCTCGCGGCGCCCAACCGGGCCGAGAGCGTCGTCGCCATCATGTTCATTGAGTCGATCTTCTTTGCCAGCTGGTCGCTGGTCCTGCTGGGGTTGCCGCTGATGCTGGCGGTGGGGCGGGCGCAGGACCTGCCCTGGCACTTCTATCCCACGTTCATCGGCGCCTTTCTCGGCTTCGTGCCCATCCCCGGCGCCGCCGGGCTGCTCGCTGCATTGGCCGTTGCCCTCTACGTGCCGCGCATGGCGGGGCGGACGGTCTTGTATGTCACGGTCGTGCTGCTCGTGATGCTGCTCGCCTGGTGGGGAAAGCTGTGGTCGCTGTCGGCGGCCCAGATCACCCGCGAGTCCATCGACAATCTGCTGGGCGATCTCAGCTATCTCAAGGCGGCCATGCTCCCGTCGACGTGGGTCTCTCGGTCGATTCAGCTTTCCATCGAGAATAAGCCACTGGATGCGGTGTTTTATCTGCTGGTGACGGGCTCGACGGCCCTGTTTGCGGCCTGGTGGTCCACCGCCATCGCCGCACGCAAGCTGATGGTCGCCTTCGGCCGCGCCGGGTCGGCGCCGATCCGGACGCAGCGCGTCACCGGCCGATTCTCGCGGTGGATCACGGCGGCGCTGTTCTTCTATCTGCCGATCCGCATGAGGCTGCTCATTCTCAAGGACGTGCGCAACTTTCTGCGCGATCCGCTCCAATGGTCGCAACTGGCCATCCTGTTCGGCCTTCTCTCGCTTTACCTGTTCTATCTGCCGCGCACGCGGCCGGAGGGCTTCACGACTCAGTGGCGCGCGCTGATCTGCTTTCTGAACTACGGCGCCATCACGCTCATTCTCTCCACCTTCACCAGCCGGTTTGTGTTTCCGATGATGTCGCTGGAAGGGCGGCAGTCGTGGCTGGTCGGGCTCTGGCCCCTGAGCCGGGGAAGCGTCATCGCCGCCAAGTTCGCCTACGCGATGACCATCACCGCCGGCTCGGCCCTGCTCGTCACCTGGCTTTCGATTCGTGCCATCGATCTGCCACTGTCGCTCGCCGCGCTTCAGGCCGTCGCCACCATCGCTGCCTGCGCTGCCCTGTGCGGCATGGCCGTCGGGCTTGGCGCGCGCCTGCCGGACTATCGCGAGATCAATCCCAGCCGCATTGCCTCGGGCCTCGGCGGAACCGTGAATCTCATCGCCAGTGTCGGCGTGGTCGCCATGACGGTCGGGCTCTTCGGGGGCGCCTGCTGGTTCATGGTGCAGAAGGGCGACCTGGCCGGCGTACCGTTGCAATCGTGGGGGTGCTTCGCTGTGCTGATCCTGCTGTGCGGCGGCACGACGGCGGCGTCCCTCTGGATCGGCCTGCGTGCATTCCGCCGGCAGGAATTCTGAACCGGTTGGCGGGCCCGCGCATACCTGAATTGCGGTCGAACCGTCATTGCGGGTGCCTGTGAATTGCGCGGGAATCGCGTAATCCTGGCATCGGCGCGGTTTTTCACTTTATTTTTTCCGGCAGCCGATGCATATAGATGCGTGGCAAGGACGACCACGCTACGGGACACGGATGTTCACCGACCTCATCGCCTACATCGATACCGACCACCTGCGCCACAACCTGCGCGCCTTGCGTGCCATTTGCCGCCCGGGCGTCCGGATGTGCGCCGCGCTCAAGGCCGATGCCTACGGCCACGGCATGGCCGCCGTGGCGCCGATCGTGCAGGACGAAGGCGTCGAATTCGCCGCCGTCGCAAATATCCAGGAGGCGATCGAGCTGCGAGCCCTTGGCTGGTTGAGGCCGATCCTCGTGCTGGGCCATCCGCTCGCCATCCCGTGCCCGGCGCAGCGTCGCGAACGGCTGGGCGCCTTCGTCGAGCACAACCTGTGCATGACGCTGACCGATCCGGACACCATTCGGTTAATCGAGGAAATCGGCGCGGATTTGCCGATCCCCGCGCACATCAAGCTCGACACGGGCATGGGTCGCATGGGCGTGATGCCCAGGGAGCTCGATGCCCTCGTCGGCGCGGCCCTGCAATGTCGGAGTCTGCGCCTGTGCGGGCTCTACTCCCACTTTGCCACGGCCGACTTCGAGGACATGAATATCGTCGAAGCGCAGCTGGCCGCGTTTCGCCGCTTTGCGGCCGCGCGCGGGGCGCGGCTGCCCGCCGGCACGCTGCTGCACATCGCCAACAGTGCCGCCACGATTGCACGGCCCGACGCGCACTTTGACATGGTGCGGCCGGGTTTGGCGCTGTACGGCCTTCACCCGGCGCCGCACCTGGCCTCGGCCATCGAGCTGCGGCCGATCCTGCGGCTCGTCTCGCATCTCACGGGGGTCAAGGAACTGCCGCCCGGCCACGGCGTCGGATATGCCCACACTTTTGTCGCCAGGCGCGCGACGCGCCTGGGGATTCTGCCATGCGGCTATTCTGACGGATTTCTGCGGGCCCGATCGAACGCGGCGGTCGTCGGTACGCCGGTGGGGGACGCTCCGGTTATCGGACGCATCTCCATGGACCAGTTGGCCATCGACCTCACCGATTTGCCCGCCTTACCGGTCGGGACCGAAATGACGCTCATCGACGATCGCCCCGAGCGACCCAACTCCGTCGCCTCCCTGGCGCAACAGATCGGCACCATTCCCTACGAAGTCACCTGTCTTCTCGGCCCCCGCGTCATTCGACGTCCGATCTCGCGGCACGTCCAGGTCGAATCCGCAGCGATTGCTAAACCGCATCTGTCTCCTGCGCCGATGTGTATCACGGTTTGAATCGTATGCTTGTTGCGACGGGACATCGGAACGCCGCATGGCGGTTTTGGACGGCGTTCGGCGACTCTACGCGCCACCGGATGGATTCAACCGGACCACGCCCGTCCATGTTTAACTGGAACCTGATCTCATCGGGCTTCTGAAGGAGATGGTCATGAAGTCAAAGCATCCTTTCCTGCTGTTGTCCGCCAAGCGCTGGGCGCCGCTGGTTGCCGGTGGATTCGCCCTTCAGCTCAGCTTCTCCGGCTGCGATCCGGAGGTCCGCGACACCCTGTTGTCCGGCTTCCAGGCCTCGTTGACCGGCGTGCTGTCCTCGCTCATCAGCGCCTTCTTCTTGGCGATTGATGGCTCCGATTCCGATACCACGCAGCAGGTCGTCAAGGCCATCGTGGACGTCGCCCAGACCTGGGCCTGCTGATCCGGGCTTCTGGCTGCACCGGTTTCCAACCGGTAAATGTGGCACCGGTTTCCAACCGGTGAACCCGTCGCATCCATCTGCCTCCCGTGCTATGATCCGCCCCGGTTACAGTCCGACTGGACTGTGCCCGGGGCTTTTTTTTCGGGAGGATGACGCACCCCATGGTCGCCCGACATCACCGCAGGCTTCTGCGAATCGCCAAGGTTCTGCCGGTCCTGGTCCTGTATCAGTCCTTCGGCTGTCTGCCGGATGATGCCTTCAATCGCGTGCTGGCCGAGAACCTGATTCTCACGTCGGCCGTGGTCATCCAGACCGTCACGTCGCTTGTTTTCAACACTATTTTCGGCGTTGTCTGATGCCTGCCGGGTTCTGTCAGGAGGCCTGCAATGACCAGTCGCAACGTGTCGGGGCAGAAGCGCGTATTTCGTTGGATCTTGCGCAGGCGAAGGCGGATGTTGGTCATGGCCGCCGCCTTGCCGCTCTTTCAGGTGCCCGCATGCTTCCCCGACCTTCTGGGCGCCGTAAATTTTGAATTGCAATCACTGATCAACTCGGTGCTGATCAACACCGTCGCGATCATCATCTCCGATCTACTCGGCATTTAGGCGGGACCGGGGCTGGCATGCCCGAGCGCACCGCAGGCATGCCGGCGTGCCAGTCGTCTGACTCCGCCGCAGCCCTCGCAGCCGCAACGCCAGACTGGAGGACGCCATGAGCACGCTTCTCGATCGCTTCTGTCGCTATGTCCAAATCGAAACGACCGCAAAGGAAGATTCTCCCACCTATCCCAGCACGCCCAGCCAGCTCGATCTCGGCCGCATGCTGAAGGAGGAGCTGTCGCAGCTCAAGCTGTCTGACGTCGGCATGAGCGAAAAAGGCATCGTCATGGCGACGATCCCGGCCAACGTCGACGGCGCGCCGACCATCGCCTGGCTCGCTCACGTCGACACGTCGCCCGAATACACCGCAAAGAACGTCAAGCCCAACATTATCCGCAATTACGACGGCAGCGACATCGTGCTCCCCGGTGACAAGTCCAAGGTCATCCGCGTGGCAGAGGCGCCGGCGCTGAAAGCCTGCAAGGGCAAGACCATCATCACGACCGACGGCACCACGCTTCTCGGCGCCGACGACAAGGCCGGCGTCGCCGTCATCATGACCGCCGCGGCCCATTTGATGAGCCATTCGGAATTGAAGCACGGGCCCATCCGCATCGTCTTCACCTGCGACGAGGAAATCGGCCACGGCACCGACCACATCGATTTGAAAAAGGTCGGCGCCATTTGCGCCTACACCCTCGACGGCGAAGACGAGGCCTACATCGAAAACGAAACCTGGTCCGCCAATCTGGCGACCGTCACCATCACCGGCAAAAACATCCATCCCGGCTTTGCCAAGGATCGCATGGTCAATGCCATCCGCCTGGCAGGACAGTTTATCGAGCGCCTGCCGTGGCGCACGATGGCGCCCGAAACGACAGAAGGCCGCGTTGGCTTCATGCATCCCTACGTCATCGAAGGCGGCGTGCCCGAGGTCAAGCTCAAGGTCCTCCTGCGCTCGTTCAAGACGGCCGAACTGGCCGAGCAGGAGAAGATCCTCCGCACCATTGCCGACACCCTTTCCGCCGAGCACCCGGAGGCGAAGATAAAAATTGACGTGACCGAGCAGTATCGCAACATGCTCGAATATCTCGGCAAGGAGCCGCGGGCCATGACGCTGGCCGAAGAGGCCATTCGCCGCGCCGGCATGACGCCGAAGCACCAGTCCATCCGCGGCGGGACCGACGGCTCGCGGCTGAGCGAAAAGGGCCTGCCCTGCCCCAATCTGTCCACCGGCATGCACAACTTCCACTCGCCGCTGGAGTTCGCCGTGCTCGAGCAGATGGAAAATGCGGTCAAGGTGCTGGTGGAATTGGCCCAGTTGTGGGGGAAGGAAAAGTAAGGCGAAGGCAGAATGATGAATGCTGAATGAGCAATGCCAAGCGATTCACTTAACATTCAGCATTCTTCATTCATCATTCATCATTTCCTCTCGGAGTTTCCATGTCTGCCGAACCTGTGACCCTCGACCCGGCCCCGCAGACGCGGCTGCCCGAAAACGCCTATCGCGAACTGAAGCCCGGCGAGACGTATGTGCCGATGGTGCCACCCGACGTGTTGGTGCCCGAGGTCACGACGCGCTCGATCGTCTTCGGCATCGTGATGAACATCATCTTCTCGATGGCCGCGACGTACCTTGCGCTGAAGGTGGGGCAGGGCATCGAGACGGCCATTCCCATTTCGATTCTCGCCGTGGGTCTCTCCGGCGCCCTGCTGCGCGCCGGCGGCCGCGCAAGCAGCCTGCTCGAAAACGTCAACATCCTGGCGATCAGCACGACATCCGGCATCGTCGCCGGCGGCACGGTCTTCACCATGCCGGCGCTCTACGTGCTGCGCCTGGACGAGAAGCTCAATCTCAGCGGGCCGGTGATCTTTCTTTACATATTCCTCGTGCCGCTTCTCGGCGCCGCACTCGGCGCAGTATTTCTGGTGCCGTTCCGTCGCTACTTCGTCCGCGATATGCACGGCAAGCTGCCATTTCCCGAAGCGACCGCTACCAACGAAATTCTTGTCACCGGTGCATCCGAAAGCCGCGGACAGGCGGCGACACTGATCATCTGGTTCCTGATCGGCGCCGGATACAATTTTCTCTGCCTGGCCATGAAGCTGTTCAGCGAAAACTTCACGACGGCGCTGATACCGGCCTTCAGAAAGCTGACAGATACGGCCAAGGCCGTATTTTTCCTGGGCACCGGCGCGGAACTGCTGGGGCTGGGTTTTATCATCGGCCTTCGCTACGCGACGATCATCTGCTGCGGCTCGTTTCTTTCGTGGTTCGTCATCATTCCCATGTTGAGCGGTTTCAGCCTGGACCAGCTTCAGGTGTTGAATCCTGACATTTCAGGCACCGAGGCTGGAGATATCTTCCGCGCGGTCCCGCGAAACATCGGCATCGGTGGTATCTTCGCGGCGGGGCTCATCTCGATCATCAAAATGGGCAAGGTCATCGTCACGGCATTGAGACAGGCCATGGGTGGCCTGATTGCGACGCGCGGCGCGACGCCAACCGATCGCACCGATGAAGACCTCAGTTATCCAAAGCTCTTTGGACTGGGACTGCTCATCACCATCATCATGGCCGTGTTTTTCCATTTCGGCGTCTTCAAAGGAATGGAAGGCGCAACCAGGCTCACCATCATCTCCGTCCTGCTCGCCCTGGGCGTGGCTTTCCTGTTCACGACCGTGTCGGCCTGGGCCATCGCCATGATCTCCGTCACGCCGATTTCAGGCATGACGGTCACCACCATCATCATCACGGCCGTTATTCTGGTAAAGGCGGGATTGCCTCAGGGCGATGAGGGAATGCTGGCCACGCTGATGGTCGGTGGAATTGTCGCCTCGGCGCTCTCGATGGCCGGCACGCTCGTGACCGAATTCAAGATCGGCTATTGGACCGGGGCGAATCCCCGGCGCATCCAGACCAGCGCCATCATCGCCTCCGTCCTTGCGGCTGCCATGGTGGCGCTGACGGTCATGTTTTTCGCCCGCAAGGGATTCGACCAGACGGTCAGCACGGAAGCCCTGGCCGCGCCCCAGGCCAATGTCATGGCCAGCGCGCTCAAGAGCTTCGTCGGCGGCGGATCGGTGCCATGGGTGCTTTATGCCGTCGGCGCCGTCATCGCCCTGATCATGACCATGCTGGGGATCTCGGGCCTAGCCTTTGCACTTGGCATGTACCTGCCCATGGAACTCAACACGCCCATTCTGGTCGGCGCGCTGATTGCCGCGGCCGTGACGCGCGGCACCGCGGACGAGGGGCGAAAGAAGGCGCGAAACGACAAGAGTATCCTCATCGCGTCGGGCTTGATCGCCGGCGGCGCCATCATGGGCGTCATCATCAGCATGCTCAGCGCCTTTGACGATGACGTGCTGACGACATTCAACCTGATGGGTTGGCTCGACCGCTCCGCCAGCGTGTCTTGGCGCGACGTGACGCACGATTCCGCCGCCAACTGGCTCGGGCTGATCGCGTTTCTGGTCCTCGGGCTCCTGACGTATATCGATGCTCGCAGGGCGAAGGTCCGTGATTAAGCGGCAATCCTCTACGACCGGACCCGCAGACATTGCCGCGAGTCCGGCAGCGCCGTCCGCGGAGTTGGCCCAGGACTTGGACGAAGTCGCTACGCGTCGCGGATTCCCGCTGCCATTCTGGCTGCTGAACACCATCGAGGCCGGAGAGCGCCTCGCATTCTACCTCGTCTGGCCGGTCGTCGGCATCTACATCGCTCAGGCGGACGACCCCGGCGGACTGCATCGATCGCAATCCGATCGCGGGCTGGCAATCGGTTGCTTCTCGCTCATGCAGGTCTTCCTGCCCATCGTGAGCGGCGGCTTTGCGGATCGCTACGGCTTCAAGCACTCGCTCGTCTTCTCGCTCATCATCAGTGCGGCGGGTTATGCGCTCATGGCCGCCCGTCATTCATTCGCGTTCTTTCTAGTGGGGCTGCTGCTGGTCGGTGCAGGGGCTGCTTTCTTCAAGCCCGCCATCCAGGGCGCACTGTCCAGGCTGTTGACGCGTCAGCAGTCGTCGATGGGCTGGGGCATCTTCTACTGGGTCGTCAATATCGGCGCCATGCTCGGCCACTGGCTGTCGCCGTTCATACTGCTGGTGCCGCATACCGCGGCGGGTTATCAGAGATTGTTCCTCTGTTGTGCTGCATGCTGCATACTCAGCCTGCTGCTCTTGTTGTTTGCCTTTCGAGACATACCCACCGGCGCGTTAAAGGACGCGAGTCCGCTCCAGGTGCTGATTGCGACAGCCCGCAACATTGTCGAACCGCGCCTGCTGGCCTGGCTGCTGATCATGTCGGCTTTCTGGATGATGATGTATCAGCTGTGGGATTCGCAGCCGAACTTCATCACCGACTGGGTAAGCAGCGATTCACTGGCGCGACGGCTGCCGGTTGAGGGTTGGCGGGAAGTCGGCCCGGATGGACGGCTGCGCGTGCCACAGCAGGTTCTGTTGTCTCTGAATGCAACGCTTATCGTGCTGCTGGTCGTACCGATTTCATACCTCGTGCGCCGACTGCGAAGTCTGTCGGCCATGCTCGGCGGTATGATCGTCGTGACTGTCGGCATGGTGTTGGCGGGCGTGACGCAATCCGTCTGGCTGCTGCTGACCGGCATACTCTTCTTCTCGCTCGGCGAAATGCTTGTCGGACCGAAGAAGAGCGAGTACCTGGCGCTGATCGCCCCCGCGGGCAAGAAAGGGCTTTACCTGGGCTATGTGGTCATTCCGACCGGCATTGGCCGCTGGGTGGGAAACTGGCTGTCGGGCTGGCTATATGGGCGTGTCGGTGAAAAGGCCAATTTGTCCCTGCGGTATCTGATGGAACACACGCCATTGGGCAAGGTCCGGCCGTGGGATGGCAACGTCGCTTCGCTTCAGGATGCGAGCGGCATAGACCGCACCAACGCATTCTCCAGACTGAAGGAAGCAACCGGGTTGAGTGACGCAGCGGCGACACAGTTGCTGTGGGATTCATACCATCCGCAGCTCTACTTCTGGCTGCCCTTTGTCGCGGTCGGCATCGTTGCGACGATCGCCCTCTGGATCTTCGGCCGCATGGCCCGCCGCTGGGCCGACATGAACGCCTGATCGCGACCCCGCGCGCCTTTGCCTCGCGACGCCAGTGCCCCTATCCTCTGCCCCGAAAAATCTTCGCCGATCCTCCTGACAGAAGGGAGCCAGCTTGTGACTCAGGCCCGACGCGGTTTCTTTGAGACGCTTGGCAGCTTTCCGCGCCCTTTCTGGGTCGCCAACACGATGGAAATCTTCGAGCGCATGAGCTGGTACGGCCTGTACATGGTCATGGCGCTCTACGTGACCGCCCCGCGCGAATCCGGCGGCCTGGGCTTCTCCACCGAGACGCGCGGCAACATACAGGCCGTCGTCCCGTTCCTGCTGTACGTATTCCCCGTGCTGTTCGGCGCCCTGGCCGATCGCTACGGCTACAAGAAGATGTTCACCATCGCGTTTCTGATCATGATCGTGGCGTATTACCTGTTGGGCCAGGTCACAACGGTGCCGACGTTCGTGCTCGCGTTTCTCCTGGTCGCCGTCGGCGCGGGCATGTTCAAGCCCATCGTCGTGGGAACCGTCTCACGCGTGACGGACGACGCCAACGCGGCCACCGGCTTCGGCATCTTCTACATGATGGTGAACATCGGCGGCTTCCTCGGCCCGATCGTGGCCGGCTCCCTGCGCCGCATCTCGTGGGACTGGGTGTTCATTTCCTGCTCGGCCTGGGCCGCCGTCAACCTGCTGATCCTGTTGTTATTTTTCCAGGAGCCGACGCGGGAGGCGGCCTCCGCCAGCCGGCGAACGCTGCGCCAGGTGCTCGACGGCATGGTCGAGGTTCTCGGCAATGTCCGCTTCGGAGTCACCGTGTTCGTCGTCCTCGTCGCCATGATGCTGGCCAACACGGGAAAAATCCCGCATTTCAGCTGGTACGAAGCGGCGGTCTTTTACATACCCGGATGGCTCCTGCTGAATGTGATCTACGATCTGCTCCTGCCATCCGGCAGCGGGCGACCCGCCAACCGTGGCGGCACGCCAAGGCCGTGGTACGCGAAGCGAATGTACTGCAGCGACTGGCGCTTTGCCGTGTACCTGCTGATCCTGTCCGGGTTCTGGACCAGCTTCAACCAGCTCTATCTCGTCATGCCGGAGTACATCCGCGACTTCGTGGAGACGCAGCCCGTCATCCGCGCCGCTGAAAAAATCACATTCGCCGAAGAAGGAACCCAAAGCGCCGCCGCCGAGAATCTCGCCACCATCAACGACGCCGAGCGCAAGGCCGTGGCGGCGCACATCGCCATGCTGGTTGAATCGAAAGGGTCCTCGACAACCGCGGCGGCCGATGCCGAAGCCATCAGCAGGGAACTGGTCGCCAACAAGGTGCGCATCGAACCGGCCGCGCTGACGTCGCTCGTCGATCAACACGACGGCGACGTGGATAAGATCACCGATGCCGCCATTGCCCGCGGCCGCCAGGTCAATCCCGAGTTCATCGGCAACATCGACGCATTCTCGATCATCCTCTTTCAGGTCCTGATCTCGTACATCTTCGGCCGCTTTCACCGCTTCTGGACGATGGTTGCCGGCATCCTGGTGGCCGGCGCCGGCTGGGTCGTGGTCGCATTCGCCGGCGGGGCGGGCATGGTCGGCGTCGGCGCGAGCGTCTGGATCGTGCTGATCGGTATCGTCACCTTCGCCATCGGCGAGATGATGGCCAGCCCCACCAGCCAGGAGTACGTCAGCCGCATCGCGCCCAAGGAGCGCGCGGCCGTCTATATGGGCTACTACTTCATTGCCATCGCGCTGGGGAATCTGTTCGGCGGCATGCTCTCCGGCGTCGCCTACGGCAGGCTGGCCCGCGACATGAACCGCCCGGATCTGATGTGGCTGCTCTTCGCCGGCATCTTCTTCGCGACGGCGCTGGCATTCATTATCTACAACATCTTCGCGCTGCCAAAATCCGGACTGCGCGCCGCGGGCGCGCCAGAACACCCGCCGCTGGAGCCCGGCGCCGGGGAGCCGACGCCGTCGTGAGTTTGGTTCGATCGTTCTATCGATGCCTTAGACGAGCGGCGTACGGTACGCAAAATCCAGCGGTCATGAATGACTGACGCCTACTTGATTCCATGCATGATTCTTTTAAGCGGCTGAACCAGAATGGCGAGTAGCACTGCCGAAGCGGCAATGAGTGCAGCGATTCCCAGAAACACCTTTGCGAAGCCGTACTGTTCGGTCAGCGGGCCGACCTTGCCGCCGGTGATGACGTTGGCCAGCGCCGAAGACAGGAACCACATCCCCATGAAGACGCCGACGAATCGCGCCGGCGAAAGTTTTGTGACCATTGAAAGCCCGACAGGAGAAAGGCACATCTCGCCGCTCGTGAAAAAGAAAATGGCGAGCAGTAGCCAGATGAGGCTCGCTTTCCCGCCGTGCTGTGCCTGGTTGGCGCCAATCCACAACATGAGAAATCCGAGGGCGAGTTGTGCAAGTCCCAGCGAAAACTTCAGCGGCGTCGAGGGCTCCATATTCCTGCGGTCCAGCCAGACCCAGAGCCACGAAAACGGGATTCCCAGTAATATCACCAGGAATGGATTTACGAAGTTGGCCACCCAGGCGGTTGGCATTTCATAGTTGAAAATCCACATGTTTACCTGGAGATCTGCAAAGCGGATGATGGTGCTTCCCTGCAATTCATAGAAGCCCCAAAAGACCATCGAGAAGACGCAAAGCGTCACGATGACGATCATCCGTCCGCCTTCTTCACTCTTCCAGCCACGCACGATCAGATTAACGAGGCAAGCCAGCGCGACGACAAGACCGCAGATCGACGCCCAATAGAGAGCCTGCCGCTGGCCAGCAAACCAGCCCATGACCCCGCTCCACTGGTCCTGCTGTGACGTGGCTTCGAAGAGCTGATAGGCCGCCAGCGCAAAAAAGCCCGCCAGTGCTCCGACAACTGCCGGCATGTGGACTGTGGACGCCGCATGCGCTTGTCCAATCCGGGCGGCTTCCCACGTTAAATAGAACAGCACAATCACGCCGATCCAGTGAGCCAGGCTCTGCACCCACTCGGGCCTGGACATCAGGTACGAGGCAACGACGATGAATGCCACTGACCCCAATAAAAGCGGAACAGCGTTCGGCATTCCGAATCGGCCTTTTCCGATCAACGTGGCGCCGGATGGCGGCAGCCCCTTGCCCCTGATGTGGTCGCGCCCGAGAAAAATGACCGCCAGCGATAGGATCATGCCGATTCCCGCGGCCAGATAACCGATGTACCAGCCCCATTTCTGGCCGGCGCCGCTGGAAAAGCTCGACAGCGTGGCACCGATGTTGATGCCCATATAGAAAATGGTGAACGCACTGTCGCGCCGGGCGTCTTCGGGCCGGTAAAGAGTCCCCACAATCGTTGATATGTTGGGCTTAAAGAAACCATTACCACAGGCGAGCAAGCCCAGGCCGCCATAGAAGAGATAGTTGAGTTCGCCCGCCGCATAGGAAGCATCCGGCGTCCCGGTGAGCAGGGCGTGTGTCGTGAGCGTGAAGTGTGCCAGCGACATCAGGACGCCGCCGATGTAGATTGCCCGTCGTTGTCCGAGAAGTCGATCGGCAAGCATGCCGCCGATGAACGTCGATGCGTAAACAAACCCCAGATAAGCGCCATATACCTGATCTGCGAACCCGCCGGACGCCTCTTTGCCTTTTTCCGCCGTCATGTGCGCCAGGACGATATTGACCATGTACAGGGTCATGATCCCGCGCATGCTGTAGAAGCTGAAACGCTCCCACAGCTCGGTGCTGAACAGGACGAACAGACCGCGGGGGTGACCGAACAGCGTTCGCTCCATGGGTTGCGAAGCGTAATCGATCGGTGACGGACTTCCGGTGGACCCCTGCGACATGCATGAACTCCAGTTTAGTTGATATTTTCAAACAACGTCGCGCACCGCGCTATGCCTCGGTGCGACGGCTCGCCTCGGAAAATCGCGCCGGCATCACGCCCCGTATTTCTTGATCGCCCGGTCCAGCATCGGCAGCACAAGTAGAATCAACAGTGCCACTCCAAGCGCCGCGATGCTCAACAGCACGAATACCCATGCCGTGGGCTCCAGCCCGCTGATGAAACCGGACAGCTTATTGCCGATCGCCGACGAAACAAACCAGCCGCCCATCATCAACCCCACCAGCCGCTTGGGAGAAAGCTTGGTCACCAGCGACAGTCCCATTGGCGACAGGCACAGCTCGCCCGTCGTGATCACCATGTAATAGAGCACCAGCCACCACAGCGACACCTTGTGCTCGCCATCCGCCCCCAGGCGCGCCGCCAACGCCATGATCAACAGCGATGCGAACGTAATCAGCATGCCGTAGAGGATCTTGTGCGCAGTGCCGATCGGCTTGCCCGAGCGCACCCGCCACGTGAAGAACGCGACCACCACCGGCGTCAGCAGAACCACGAATACTGGGTTCAACAGGCCCGTGATCAGCTCCGCGTTCAGCAACTTGGGAAAGCGGCCCCGCTCCGATCGCGCGGCCGGAGCGTTGTCGAATATCCGGTCATACGTCTTTTGAGTCACCAGCAGGACCGGATAAGTTTCCGCTCCGCGCTCCCGCAGGAACAGGACGCTTCGAAGCGGCGTGGCGGTCTCCGGTTCTACCTTCACCGATATGGTCTTCACCCCGTGGGCGTCCGCTGCCTCCTTGATCTTGATCTGGCCGTCTTCAAAGACCTTGTTGACGAGGAAATCCCACCGACTCATGTCGCCTTTTTCCACGTCCTTCCCATCGACGACCTTCACGTCTGAATGTGCCTGCACGAGCCTGTCGACGGCGCCGGCCGTGATGCGTCGCGCGCCGAACATGGCCTCGACATCATCTTCCACTACCAGCAGCGTGTCCTCCTCCGGGCGCGGGATGTCGTCACCCGCGTTTTGATAGTAAGAAGGCATCGCATCCTGCGTGTAGAACGTCTGCACGGCTTGTGGCATCCATTCACCCGATCGCGTCGTGCGATGCTCGGTGAAAAAAGTCATCAGACCGGCGCTGAGGTGCAATATCATGAAGAACGTGCCGCCGGCCAGGTAGACCGGAAGCAGGGCGGCAAGACCCGGCCGTTCTTCGGGACCCGCCCGCATTACCAGCGACACGAAGTAAAACATGACCGGCACCATTCCGGAAAGGAATGCAAAAGTCATGGCGCCGATGCTGTCCCTGATCAGGGGTATGTAGTTGCCCAGGTAGAAGCCCAGCACTCCGAAACCGGCGGCCGGCAGCAGGATCGTCGCAACAATCTTCCCGAAGCTCGCGTCGCGCGAGTCGATCACCGGCTGTCGATCGGCCTTTTCGAGTTTTCGCCAGTTAAAGACGAGCACCGATACTGCAATAAGCAACCCGACCCCGGCGCCAATGAACGCGGCGTTGAAGTCGAATATGTTGCGCAGCGGCGCCGAAAGGATGGCCGAAAGCGCGGCCCCGGTATTGATGCCCATGTAAAAAATGTTAAAGCCCGTATCGCGCTTGGGATCGCCCGGTTCGTACAGGTTGCCGACCATGGCTGATATGTTCGGCTTGAACAGGCCATTGCCGATGCAGAGCAGTGCCAAACCGGCATAGAGCGTACTCATCCCGCGGACCCCGAGCGTGAATAGCCCGGCCGCCATGAACAGTCCGCCCACGAACACCGCACGGCGATAGCCCAGAAACCGGTCAGCGATCAGCCCGCCCAGGAACGGCGTGAAATACACGAATGCGAGATAGGTGCCCAGTATCTCGGTGGCGTGCTTGTTCGTGAGTGCCAGTCCCCCGCGCTCCGTGTCGATCAAATACAAAAGAAGAATGCCGGAGATGATGTAGAACGCCAGCCGCTCCCACATCTCGGTGAAAAACAGCGCCGACAGCCCTCGCGGATGCTTCGTCCGCGCCGCGGTATCGATGACGGAGGTATTCGTCACGAGCATGACTCCGGTTTACGGGTTCTCAGGTTGGCAGGACACAAACCGCCGCACGGAGCATGCGCGCATCGCATGTCCTCTGACATCTGGAGGCAGGCTGGTATCATTCCACGATTCTCTTGAACGGTGTTACACGGCAGCGGCCGACATCGGCGCGGGGCGATGCGACGCAGCACCCGGCGCTCGGCGGAATCTTGCCGCAGAGAGGGGCGCTTGACCAGTCCTTTTCATGCCGGCGATGGGTCTCATCTTATCGGGTGTGCTGACCAAAGTCACCGCGCGTGGACCGATAATTGCAGCGTCGAAAGCGCGAAATTGCGGCGCGGCGCGCGGGGCGGGGCTACCCTTCGCCGGCCGCGACGCGCGGGTTCAGATTCGATCGCAATTAGCCGCTATGTGGGATATGAACGAAGCGAATCCGAACCAATCCGCCTGCCAGAATGCACCGATCACGCCGACCGACGGCAGCCGCTCGACGCTCTCCGCGCTTGATGCGGGTGGCCAGTCCGGTGATCTGGCGCCACTGGTCGATGGCATGGTCGAGACCCCGCCGCCGCGCCTCTGGTCGCGAATCTTTACCATGGCGGGACTGGTGGTCCTGGGCATCACGCCGTGGGCATCGGCGCAGCTGGATCCGCCCGATCTGCCGGCCGTATGCCCGCCGATCACCTTCATTCAAACGCCGTCCCTGTTCGACATGTTCTGGGGAACGACGCCAATCCGATTCCCGTATCAGTAGGCCACCTGTTCGGCGGCCTGAGACGCACGCTTCAAGCGGGCGAGGCCGACCAGTCCTGCCCAGCCGCGCGCACCGTTGTCTCACGCAGTGCGGCTGCTTCAACATCCGTCCGCGGGGCACGCATCCGCGTTGCGCCGGCCGAATTTTCGAGCCAGTTCGGCATCGACCAGAGATACTGCTCCGGCGCTTCCAGTACCGCCCGCTCCAGTGCCCGAAGACATTCCCTGGTGATGTTTGCTGCATCGCCATTACCCACTGACGCATCGAGCACGTCGTGGCAATGCAGCCGAAAGCGAAACGGCTCGCTGCCGCGTATGCACGTCATGATGGCGACGTTGGCGTCGTACCAGGCGGCAAGCCGGCCGATCGTCGGATAGGCCCGAATGTGCCTGCCGAGAAACACCGCGGGCACCGCCGCGCCCCGGGCGCGGTGGTGCTCGCCGATGATCAGGATTACTCCCTTTTCCTCCATTACGCGCGGCAGCATGCTGCCTGCGTCGATGTGATGCACCGGCACGAGGCCCGGTCGTCGGAATAGTCGGTCCTGCCATGCCGCCAGGCCGCGGTGCACAGCGCGCTCGTACAGCACGTGTACCGGGCCGATCATGTGGGCCAGCGCGCACGCGGCGACGGCGACGTTACCGTGGCACGCCGTCGCCACCACGAGCGGTGTCGTGCGATCGCCGAGCAAATGCCATCGATCGGCCTCGGGTACGGAGCACCAGCGCCGCCAGTCGCGGTCCATGCGGCCGGGGATGAACGCCGCCTCCATCCAGAACCGGGCGAGATGGCGGTAATGGGCCGCCGCCATCCCCGCGATGGATGCCGCCGAGGGGGCATCTCTATAGACGCTCTTGAGGCGCGCTTCCGCCGCGACACGCCCCGGCGTCTTCAGGTGAAACACGCCATCGGCCAGCCGATTCGCCAGCGCGCAAGCGGCGCGCGGTCCACACAGCCGGAGCGCGGGCGCGACAACGTGGCGAAGGTATGCATAGCGAAGCGTATTCAGAAACGCGGACAAGTTGTCTCCCGGCAGGGCGATGCAGCGTTGCAAACCTGTCTATCCTTTATCGGCAGGGGGGCGGAGGGGATGTGCATCGAGCAGGGCGTGGCGCCGGCCAGCGGCAGGCAGGCCGGCTGATCGGGTTTCAAACGCCCTTGTCGATGTTGTACTTCTTGACGCGATAGCGAAGGTTGTCGCGGCTGATGCCCAGGACGCGGGCCGCCTTGGACTGGTTCCAGCCATTCTCGCGCAGGGCCTTGATGATCATCGCCTTTTCGTAGCCCCAGAGGCTGCTTTCCGACTTCGCCGTCTCCTGAATGACGTCGTCGCCGGCAATCTCGCGCGGCAGATGGGCGGCCGTCAGCAGGTTGCCGTCGGCCAGCAGCACAGAGCGCTCGATGATATTCTGCAATTCGCGGATGTTGCCGGGCCACGAATACCCCGTGAGCAGAGCCATCGCCTCGTCGCTCACGGCAGGCACGAGGCACCCGAGCGCCGTCGCCGACAGCTTCACGAAGTGATCGACCAGCAGGGGGATGTCCTCGCGACGTTGCCGCAGTGGCGGCAACTGGATGGGGAACACGTTGAGTCGATAGTACAGATCTTCGCGAAACTGCCCCTTCTCCATGGCCTGGCGCAGATCGCGATTGGTCGCGGCGATGATGCGGACGTCAGTCGAAATCGTCCGCGTACCGCCGACGCGCACGAACTCCTTTTCCTGGAGGACGCGCAGCAGCTTGACTTGCGTGCTCTGCGAAATATCGCCGATCTCGTCGAGGAACAACGAGCCCCCGTCGGCCAGCTCGAAGCGGCCCATCTTGTCGGTATGCGCTCCGGTGAAGGCGCCCTTCTCGTGGCCGAACAGCTCGCTCTCCAGCAGCGTCTCCGGCAGGGCAGCACAGTTGATCGCAATGAACGCCTTCTCGCAACGCGGGCTGGCGCTGTGAATCGCCCGTGCGGTGACTTCCTTGCCCGTGCCCGTCTCGCCGAGCAGCAGCACCGTCGCGTTGCTGCCCGCCACGCGATTCACCATGTCCATCACTTGTCGAAGCGATGGCGAATTGCCGATCATGGGAGAGCGTTGCCGCAGGCTCTCGCGCAGGCCACGGTTCTCGCGAACCACCGTTTCGTGCTCGACGGCGTTGTGTGCGCCGCTCGCCGCCAGATTGGCAAACACCTGGAGAAGCGTCAGATCGTCGTCGTCGTACCCGCCGCCGCCGATCTTGTTGAGCACCTCGACGACGCCGATGACCTCGCTCTTCCAGACCAGCGGCGCTGCGATCAGCCCGCGCGTCTGAAAGCTGCTCTTCGCGTCGATGCCGCGGAAGAACGTGGGGTTCTGACGTACATCCGACACGATCACCGGCTTGCCGGTCTCGATGACCTGCCCGGCGATGCCGAGATTGGCGTCGAATTCCTCGCCGATCAGGGCCGGGCCCCGGTCGCCGACTGCCGCCCGGAAAGTCAGCTTGTTGCGCCGCTTGTCCAGCATCAGGACGCTGGAGGCCTCCGACCGCAGCACGACCGCCGCCGTCTGGGCGATCGCCTGGAGGACATCCGCCATGTTGAGCGAGGCGGTGATGGCGGCGGAGGCCTCAACCAGGGCCGTCATCATGCGGGGCGATAATCCGCGATAGGATTGAAATTCGCTCATGGCTTGCGAGGCGGGCACGAACGGAGGTCAGATGAGGGTAAAAAGTCCCCAACGAGCGTCCGGAAAAGCGAGTCTGAATGTGGGGAAATATAATCGATCCATGGACCAATTGTGCCCTAACTTACGTTCTGAACATTACTTTTGACCGGTTGGGGTGTCAAGGGTAAATTGCCCCAGCACCGGGATAGTCTGTGCTGATCGCAGGCATTTGGGCATTGGATCGACAAGGCGGGACTGTGAAATGTTTACGCGAACCGGCGCCCTTGGCGGCTCGTAACAACGAGAGGTTAGGCGTGGATCACCGCCCGGAAGGCGAACGAGAACCCTCCGACGAGCAGGTGCTCGCGGACTTCCTGGCGGGCTCCGAAGCCGCCTTTGCGCTGCTCGTGCGTCGTTACAGCCGGGACCTGTTTCAGTTCGTCGCCCGGTTTGTTCGCAACACGGCGGCCGCGGAGGACGTGGTGCAGGAGACATTCGTCCAGGTGCATCAGTCTGCCGAGGGCTTCGACGCGTCCCGCCGGTTTCGCCCATGGTTGTTTACCATCGCCGCCAACAAGGCGCGCGATCATCTTCGGGGAAAAGCACGGAAGAAGGAGGTGTCGCTTGCGCCGGGTGCGTCGGCGACTGGTGACGACGGACAGATGACGTATCTGGACATGTTGCCGGATACGTCGCAGTCCCCGAGCGCCAGCCTTGAAACCGACGAAGAGCGGCAGATTGTCCGCGGCATCGTCGACAAGATGCCCGCTCATCTTCGCGAAGTATTGGAGCTGGGTTACTACCAGCGGTTTCCGTACAAGGAAATCGCGGATATTCTGGGCATCCCCTTGGGGACGGTGAAGAGCCGATTGCATGCGGCCGTGTCCCACTTTGCGAATGCCTGGCAACGCGAGACCGAGCGGCGGCACGAAGCCCAGCAGCGAAATCGCCGCAGCGACTCGCGCAAAAACGGGTGATCGGCGCCAACCGCGGCGCCTCAGAGTGGGAAAGACGGACAGCCGCGCCGAACGGTCGCGGCGATTGAACGATGGATCGCATGGACTCAGAACAACGTTTGCACAACGATTCGCCCGACTTGCTCGGCTATCGGCTTGGCCTGCTCGAGGCCGCCGAGCGCGATCGCGTGGAAGCCTCCGTGGACGAGGCTCAACGCATCGAGCTTTGTCGCGGTCTGGATCGCCTTCTGGCCCCGCTGAATGGCGACGTCGCCGAGTGCCCGGGCGGTCTCGAGGATCGCATTTTGGCCGCCGTCGCCGGCGCCGCCGCGACGGGCCGCACCATTCCCTTCCCGGCCGGCGGCGCACTGCCCAGTGCACAGGACGTGCGCACCCGCGGCGGAGCCCTCACCACCGTGCGGGAGCTGGCCGGCCTTGCCGCGGTCATTCTCCTCTTCGTCGGCGTCGCGGTGCCGGGCTATCGGCACGCCCGCTCTCAGGCAAAGCGTGCCGCCTGCGCAGACAACATGCGCATGGTCGGCCCCGGAATCGCCAGCTACGTGGAGGCCGCCGGCCCGTTGAAGCTCCAGCAGGGCCCGGCCGATGGCACCTGGGTCCGCGTCGAAAATGGCCAGCGCGTCGTCCAGAACACGCGCATTCCCTTCCGTCTGGTTCGCGATGGATTCGTGCCCGGCTCCGCGTTCATCTGCCCGGCCCGCGAGGGCGATTTGCCGCTGTCCGAACGCGATCTGTCGGCGTTCCACGACTTTCCGGATTTTCGCAACAACAGCTTCTCCACCAACTTTCCATGGGGCGGCGATGCCTTTGCCGGCGACAAGCCGCTGATGGCCGACCTGAATCCGCTCGTCGACGAGCAGCGCCAGCTCCGCCGCGTTTCGCCGTTGAAGTTGAATTCTCCCAGCCACGGCTTCTCCGGGCAGAATGTCCTCGGGGCCGATTTCAGCGTGCAGTTCCTCACCACGCCGCGGCTCGACGGCGGCGCCGACGACATCTACCGCATCGAAGGCATTCCCGATGACCACTACACCGGCACCGAGAAGCCCGAGCGGAGCGACACGTTCCTCATTCCCTGATTCGACCCTTGCTCTGAAGCGGTGTCGCCGACGTCGCGGCGCCAGTGCGAATCGGGAGCCGGGAGACCGGGCATGCCAGGCGGGTGGCACCAGATCGAACTCATCTCGGGCGATATTACAAAGCTCAGTTGCGACGCGATCGTCAACGCCGCCAACAGCAGCCTGCTGGGCGGCGGCGGGGTGGATGGCGCCATCCACAGGGCGGCCGGCCCGCGTCTGCTCGCCGAGTGTCGCACCCTTGGCGGCTGTCCAACCGGCGAGTCGCGCATCACCGGGGGATACGATCTTCCGGCACGGCACGTCATCCACACCGTCGGTCCGGTCTATCGCGATGGGCGATCCGGCGAACCGGCGCTGCTGCGCGCGTGCCACGTGTCGGCGCTGGACCTTGCCCAGCGTCAGGGCGTAAAGTCGATTGCCTTTCCGGCGATCAGTTGCGGGGTATACGGCTATCCCATGCACGATGCCGCAGAAGTGGCTCTATGTGCGGCGGTCGAGTGGCTGGAACAGAACGCCGGACTTGATCGCGTGATATTCTGCCTGTTCAGCGACGAAGCGTTGCGGACGTGGCGCAATGCGGCGGAGGTGCTGCGGCAGCGCTGACGGTCCCGTCGCCGATATCAGGACGCCATGTCGGCCAGCCAGGCCTTTTCCTCGGCGGAAAGCGCGTGGGCCTTCTTCAGCTTCTCCAGCCGGCTTCGCAGTTCCTTCTGCCATTCCGATCGCTGCGACGACTGGTCCGATGCCGCGCCCTCGGTCGCCTGCACCAGCCCGCGAAGCATGGCGGCCGTCGAGGCATCGACGTAGGCATCCTTGATCATGACTTCGGCCTCGCGGCAGATGGCGAGCCCTTCGCGGAATAGCGTCTCCGCCCTGGCTTTGTCGTCCTTGCGAAGATAGTGTTCGGCCTGCTGTTGCAGGATCTGAAGCCGCGCGCTGGCGTCTTCGCTCTTCAGTCCTTCCAGGATGGCCATTGCGTCGTTCAGCGAGAACTCCGCCAACTCATATTGCTGATTGACCGAATTCATGCGTCCCAGCCACACCATGGCGAATGCCGTCAGTCCGGATTGCCGGCCGAAACGGGCCTCGGCCACGCGGGCGGCGTCGTCGGCGAACCGGATCGCGGTCTTTACGTCGCGCAGCACCTCGTGAACGCGGGCCTGCTGGATCAGCGCGCCCACCAGGTCCACCGTCGCCGGTTCGCCGAGCTGGCGCGCGCGTCGGATCACCGGCTCCAGTAGCGCCTGGGCATCGGCCGGCCGGCCGACTTCGCGAAGCACCGATGCCGCACGAACGGCACGCTGGACATCGGCCGGCGTGTCGCTGTCGCCGCGCCGCGCGTCGTCCCATTGGACCTGCGTTTCCATCGGCCGGCACATGTCGTCGTACATGCGGGCATACTGATAGCTGGCGATCAGCCGCGTGAGCACGTTCGAGGCCGTATCCGATGCACCGTTGTTGTGGCTGCGCACCGCCAGTTCATACACCTCGGCCAGCGCCTTGCGTGCGTCTTCGATCCGGCCGGTGCGCAATAGCGCATCGCCGAGGATCTTCTTCCGCATCATCGCGCCCATGTCGAGCGCATCCACGCGGCCGGCATCTTCCGGCGGCGCATTCTCCAGCAGCTCGACCGCCTTTTCCGGCTGTCGCATGGTCAGGTAGTCGGTGGCCAGATCGTTGCGCACGAGATATGGATACGGATGCGACTTGGGCAGCACCGCGTCGAAGATCGCGAGCGCGCGCTCCCGCAGGGGGATGGCCTCTTCCAAATTGTTGATGCGGGCATAGACCCAGGCAATATTGCTGAGTGACACCGCCGTGTCCTTGTGGCGGGGCCCCAGCAGCGTCTCGCGAATGAACAGTGCGCGCAGCTTCATGTGCACCGACTCGTTCGCCTTGCCGAGATAGAGCAGGGCCGTGCCCAAATTGTCCAGCGATTCGGCCGTTTCCTGCGTTTCGCCGACCGTGAGCTGAAGGCCGCGCACCGCCTTCGAAAGAAACTGAACCGCCTCCTGCAACAGCGGCCGCGTGTCGCCCGCCCCGCGCGATGTCTGGTAGATGCGCAACCAGCCGATGCGATCGTACAGCAGGGCCGTCTCCGGGTGGATCTCTCCGTACGTCTTCTCGAAGACCGGCTGCGCCTTGCTCAGCGCCGCGTTCGATTCGTCGAAACGGCTGAGATCGATCAGGATGCTGCCCTTGCGAAGCTCGCCGGCGGCCACGTCAATGTGGTCGTCGCCGAGCTGGGCCTTTAGTTCGTCGATGCTCTTCTGCGCCTCCTTCAGGGCATCTTCATAACGCCCGTCGTCCTCCAGGGAGCGTGCTTTGGCCCGTGCCTCGATGCCGCTTGCGTACCTGGCCTGTGCCTCCGGCGACAACCCCGCGACCTGCCGCGCGATGCGCGAGGCGACATCGGCGGTGATGGTGAGATGGTGTTGATCACCCAGAACCCGGCTTCGCATCCCGGCGGCTTCCTGCGCCGCCGGTGCCGCGTCGGCCCACTTGCCGGCTTCCCGCGCCTTGTCGGCCGAGGCCATTTTTTCCTCGGCTGTCTTCAACTCCGCCTGCTGTGCGTCGCTGAGCTCGGCGCCGTCGTGCGCTTTGAGTTTGGGCGTGTAGATCGGCTCGCGGCTGGCCAATTCCAGCAGCGTCTTGTGGTCGAGTTTGGCGGGCGTTTGCCCGGACGATGTGCCGGGCTGCGTTGCGGCCGGCTGCGAAGTCGCCCCCGGCGTCTGGCCGACCGTTGGTAGGGGAGCGATGAGAACAAGCCCGGCGGCCAAATACAGCCGCGTGGCGCCGCACCACCGGGTGCGGAAGGCGTGCATGTGCATGGTTCCAGTCCTCCGGAAAGCGTGGGACGCGGCCGGCGGGCAAGGGTCGGGAGTGCCCGGAAAAAAAAGGCCGCGAGGAGCAATATGCTACTCGCAGCCTGAGTACTTCACAAATTTCTGGCCAAGCTGGACCGCAGCGCCGTGCTTAGCGGCGTCGGCGGAGCATGACAACCGCGCCGAGACCCAGCAACGACATCGTAGCTGGCTCCGGGACGTAGGTGCCAATCGGGAAGGGATTGGCGGCGTCAGCGTTGGTCGCGGTGCCGTCGAGTGCATCAATGCCACTGAATGTCCAGTTTCCAAGGACGAAGGTGGTTCCGTCGGGACCAGTGCCGTCCACGCGATATGCCCATCCATCGAAGTAATCCCACGGCGTGCCGCTGCCATCGACATTCACGTCGCCGAATACATCAACGACAGCGCCGTTGAACCAGACTTCAATGGCATCGTCCCCGTTAATGTTCGTTGCCTGGGGCGTCGTGTAATCTGGTGCAAAACCGAAATAGCTCGCGAAGGCCGTGGCTTCGGTTGCGACATAAATGAAATCCCCCGCGCTGGCAGCAACGGCCGGGAATGTGAACTCGGGCGCGACCGAGGGCCCCGCCCCGTTGTTGGCCGAGCTGACTGCATAAAGGCTCAGATCGGGAATATCACTCGTAACGAAAAACTCGGCCGCCTTGGGAATTCCGCCAGTCAGCGGGCCATCCACGACGCCCGTGACGATCAAGCCGGCGCCAGCTTGGCTAACGAACGCCGTCAGCGCAACCGCCACCCCCAGATTTCGAATCGACTTCATTTCAATCCTCCTGTTGTTCGGTGCCGAATCGCCGCAGCCGAAATTGAACTCTTGCAGGCTGCGCCTGGCACAATTTCAGTTCGACTTGTGAGAAGAAAAAAGCGGAGTGCCTCTTCCTTCACCTCCGAGGCGAATGCTAACAAACATGTCATTTGTTTTCAAGTCAGTTTCGGGTCAGATTACGCCTAAAGGATTGAAAACAAACGGTTAAGGAATGCTGGCATGCAGGCCGCCATCGGCTCGTTTCGCGAGCATTGACTCGAGCGCCTTCACAATGCGGAAGGCCATGCGGGCTTTGGTTGCCGGCGCCCAGCGCTGCCACGCGCCGCCGAGTGATAGGAATTCGACCGCCGCCACGTCGGCGCCCACGTTGGCCGGCCCGTTCAGAATGATCGCGTCGCTGTTCTTCTTCCGCATTTTCGCCTCCGCGTGCGCCCGCCCGTTGTGATCTTCCAGGGCGAAGGCGACCGTCAATCGGCGGCCCTTGATCCGGCCCAGGGCCGCGGCAATGTCCATCGTCGGCGCCAGCTTCACCGTCGTGATGCCGCTGGACTTGGGCCGCTTCCGGCTCGATCGGTTCAGCGGGCGGTAGTCGCAGACCGCCGCCGTAAAGATGGCCGCATCGGCATCGCGAAAGGCCAGCCGTGACGCGCGATACATCTCGTCCCCCGTCTCCACCCGGATCGTCGTCACGCCGGGCGGATCGGCCAGGGCCACCGGCCCCGACACGAGCGTCACGCGATGGCCGCGCACGGCTGCTGCCGCGGCGATGGCATAACCCATCTTGCCCGACGAGGGGTTCGAAATATAGCGAACGGAATCGAAGTACTCGCGCGTGGGCCCGGCGGTAATGAGAATGTGCAGGCGCCTTCTGCCCGCGGGTTCGCGTCGCGAAACAGCGACGCCCGGCTTCGATCTCGCTTTGGCGCGGCTCCGCTTCGGCCGATCGGATTCGCCGGCGGCGGCCTTCGTTCGCCTAGTCGCTGCGCCTCGTTTGCGTGCCTGTTTCATGCGGATCGGATGATCCCCGCGATGTGAATGAAGTGGTGCGGTCTAGCCACCGCGGCGCTTCCTGGGCGTCTCTTTCAGCAGGAGTGCCGTTGCCGCATCCAGGATGCTGGCCGGCTCCGCCATTCGCCCCGCCCCGATTGTCCGGCAGGCGAGCCAGCCGCCTTCCGGCCCGATTTCGTGATAGCCCGCCTCACGAAGCGTCTTCATGTTTCGCTGCACAATGGCGTTCTGCCACATCTGCGTATTCATCGCCGGCGCGAGGAGAATCGGGCACCGGGCCGTCAGCGCCAGCGTCGAGACCAGATCGTCCGCCAGCCCGCAGGCCATCCTGCCGATGGTGTTGGCCGTCGCCGGGGCGACGATGAACAGATCGGCCGCCTCGGTCAGCCGGATGTGCTGCTGATCGCTGTAATCGGGCGCATCCCATACGCTGGTGAACACCTGCCGAGCCGTCAACGCCTCGAACGTGAGCGGCCCGACGAAGCGCTGAGCCGCCTCGGTCATCGCGACCGTCACCCCGGCGCCGCGCTGCACCAGGGCCGAGACCAGCGATGCGGTCTTGTAGGCGGCGATGCCGCCGCACACGCCGACCAGCACCTCGCAGTCGGTCAGCGGCGTCGGTGTCGCGGTGGAGGCATCGCCGGCCATGTCCTACTTCTTGTCCGTTTCCAGCGTGGTGCCGATCTTGCCTTCGGCGATCTCGCGAATCACGATCTCGAGCGGCGTCAGCGTGCCCGGCTCAATCATCGGACGCGCCCCGAACATCAGCTCCTTCCATCGCTTCTGAATCAGCGCGGTCAACTTGAATCGCCCGCCGACTTTGCTGGCCAGTTCTTCGTGCTTCAGGTCATGAATCATGCAGTCATCGCTCCCGTTGCATCTCTTGTGTGCCACTGCTTCAAGCAGTGCGGCGTCAGTTCGTTTACCACTGCTTCAAGCAGTGCGAATCTCGTTTACCCGTGTGCCACTGCTTCAAGCAGCGCCACGTGACTTCGGGCGCCACTGCTCTATGAGCAGTGCACGTCGCGTGTTTCCGTCAACTGCGTCACTTCCCAGCTCGTCTAGCCGCGACGCTTCACATGTTCGATGATCTGTCTCACCGTCTCGTCCAGATCATCGTTGATCAGAAAGACGTCAAAACAGCCGCACTCCTGTGCGTAGCGGATCTCGCCATCGGCCTTCGCCAGCCGGGCCGCGATGACTTCGGCGGCGTCGGTCTGCCTGCCCTCGATCCGCCGCCGCTGCTCGTCGGCGCTGGGCGGCAGGATGAAGAACGTCATCGCCGCGGGCATCTTGCCGCGCACCTGCTGGCAGCCGCGGATATCGATCTCAAGCACGATCCGCCGGCCGTCGGCCGTCGCCTTCTGGACCGCCGCGAGCGGGGTGCCATAGAAATGGCCATACACCTCGGCCCATTCCAGCAGGCCGCCCGCCTGTCGCGTGTGCTCAAATTCCTCCCGGCTGACGTAATGATAGTCCCGCGCGCTGACTTCGCCCGGCCGCGGCGGTCGCGTCGTGATCGACACGCTCAATTCGGCCGGCAGCCTCTCGCAGAGCATGCGCGAGATGGTCGACTTGCCCACGCCCGCGGGACCGCTGACCACAATCACGCCGCTGTTCGCCGTTTCGCTCGTCGTCGCCACCCGTTCCAGCCGCTCCGTCAACCGAGTCCCAATCAGCTACCAGGTCCCTGATCCCTTACCCCTTATCCCTTTATCCCTTCCTACTCCACGTTCTGCACCTGCTCCTTGATGCGGTCGATCGCTGCCTTGATGCCGACCACGTTCCGCGAGATTTCCGCGTCGTTCGACTTGCTGCCGATCGTGTTTGCCTCGCGGAGCAGCTCCTGGGCCAGAAAATCCAGCTTGCGGCCCGCCTCCTCCGGCGAGTTGCACAGCGTCAGCAACTGATCGAGATGGCTCGCAATCCGCGATATTTCCTCGTTGACGTCGCACCTTTCGGCATACATTGCCACTTCCCGGCTGATGGCATCGCGATGCGGCTCCAGGCTTGCCCCCTCCACGCCGCCGAGAAGCTGTTGAAGACGCGCGTTCAGCCGCCTGTGATACTCCTCCAGCACCAGTGGCGAACGCCCGCGAATCTGTTCCACAAGGCCGCGGATCTCTTCGCATCGCTCCCGAAGGTCCTCTGCCAGGGCCCGTCCCTCGGTGCGGCGCATTTCGATCAGCCGGTCCATCGCCTCGAGCGTGAGCCGGCGGACGATGGCAAACTGGCGATCCAGTTCTGCATCGTCCAGATCCGGTGCCGAGAGAACGCCCGGAAGTTCCAGCAGCGATGCGGCATCGACGCTCGCGCCGCACGACGCCGCCACCGCCTGAATGCGATGGAGGTATTCCGCCAGGAGCTTGTCGTTGATCGACAGGGCACTGTCGATATTGTCGCTATGCATCCGCAGGGAATAGGTGATCGTCCCGCGCCCCAGCCGCGTGCGCAACAGCTTGTCAATCTCGGTCTCGAAGCGCTGGTATGTTTCGGGCGTCTTGATCGTGGCTTTAAAATAGCGGTTGTTCAGGCTGCGGATTTCAACCCGGTAGGCCACACCGTTGTCCTCGGCCTTCGCCTCGCCGAAACCCGTCATGCTCGAGATCATTCGCCCCGACCTTCGTAAGAAGCACGTCCATGCTCGATGGCCCGGTGCATGAGCGTCACCGTTGACACACTGCCTGGTTGACGCCGATAGCGCCTCGTCAGTTCGGATTGGCCGGTTGGCCGCTGTCCGTGCCGGTATCGCCAGCGGCCGGTACATCTTCCGTCGCATCGACCGGCGCGGGTGCGTCGCCCGCCTCGCCCGTGAGCGGATCGGCCTCGATCACCGCCGGCTTCTGTCGCGACTCCGGCTCGAATACGTAGGTGCCGCCGATGTTCAGCAGCAGAAACAGGGCGGTCAGGCCGACCGTCAGCCACGTCATCACGTCGCCGGTCTTGGTGCCGAAGGCGGAATGTCCGCCGACGCCGCCGAATGCGCCCGAGAGCCCGGCGCCCTTGTTCTTCTGGAGCAGAACCAGGCCGATGAGCAGGATGGATACGAAGATGATGGCGATCGCCAACAGCCCGCCGAGAATTCCTAATGCCAGCATGCAAACAGCTCCCTAAGAGAAAAAAGCAGCGTCGGTGTTATAGCCGGAGGCCCTTGGCCTTGCAGGCGCCTTCGATAATGCCGTGAAAGTCGCCGGCCTTCAGACTGGCGCCGCCGACCAGGGCGCCATCCACGTCGGGACAGGCCATCAGCGACTCGGCGTTGTCCGGCTTCACGCTGCCGCCATATTGAATCCGAATGCGCTGGGCCACGTCGCCGCCGAAGAGCGACGCCAGCTCCAGCCGCAGGTGCGCATGGGCCGCCTGGGCCTGGTCCGCCGTGGCATTCCGTCCGGTGCCGATGGCCCAGACAGGTTCGTAGGCGAGGACGATCTGCCCGGCATCGTTCGCGGAGAGCCCCTCGAGAGCGCCTCGCACCTGCCGCGTCAGCACGTGGTTCGTCTCTCCGGCGTCGCGCTGTTGCAGCGTCTCCCCGACGCAGAGGATCGGCCGCAGCCCGGCGGCCAGCACGGCCCGGATCTTCAGCGCGATCATCTCGTCGTTCTCGCCGTGGATGCAGCCCTTCGAGCAGCGCGGGCCGATCGTGTGCCGCCGCTCGCTGTGGCCGAGGATCACGTAGGTGCAGCCGGTCTCCGCGACCATCGCCGCCGAGACCTCGCCGGTGAATGCGCCGCTCGCCTCGTGCCAGCAGTTTTGCGCTCCCAGCGCGATCGGGCTGTCGGCAATCGCCTTGGCCATCGGAAACAGGTAAATCGACGGCGGGCAGATCGCGATCTCGACCGGCGGATTGCCGGTGATGCGCGCCCGCAGCTCGCTGACCAGGGCGCGGCCCGCGGGCAGATCGAGGTTCATCTTCCAATTGCCGGCGATGATCGGGGTTCGCTTCATTTCGCATCCCGCGCGGCCGGCCTGCACGGCCGCACGCGTGGTGACGTACGACAGGGAAAATGCCTGGAAGGCGCCGCTCACGGGGGCTCCAAGCCATTGGGCAACGAGCCCTGTATTGGAAGCCGACAACCGCGAACTGTCAAGGCGCGCCCGGCCACCCTGAAGCGCTTATCTTACGCCGGCACGGGTATTTGGGCATCGGGCAACTGGCCGCCGCCGCCCGCGGCACGTATCCTGTTGATTCAACCAATCCGGCCGGCGAAGGCCCGCCCGCCGCACAGCACCTGGAGGAACAACATGCGCCGGTTACACCACACGATTTGCCTGTGCCTTGCGGCCCTGCTCGCGACGGCGAACGGCTGCACGGCCCGCGCCGATGAACCCGCCACAACCATCGTGGAGTCCACCATCGTGAAATCGCCCCTGGCAGAGAGCTCGGTCTCCTACGCCGTCGTGCGCCTCACCGCCGACCTGAACGGCTTGACGCCCGCAGAACGAAAGATGCTCGCCCGCCTGATCGAGGCCGCCACCCACATGGATGACGGCTTCTGGCGTCAGGCCTTCGGCGATCGCGATGCGCTATTGGCATCGGCCGAGTCGGATGCCATGCGCCGCTACATGCGCATCAACTACGGCCCGTGGGATCGACTGGATGACAACAAGCCATTCGTGAAGGGCGCCGGCCCCAAGCCCCTCGGCGCGAACTTCTATCCCCCGGATATGCCGAAGGAGGAGTTCGAAAAGTACATCCGGGAGAACCCATCCGACGCCGAGGCATTCAAGAGCGAATACACCATCATCCGCCGCGACCAGGAAGGCCGGCTCAAGGCCATCCCCTATCACGAGGCCTTCGCCGACCAGTTGCGGCCTGCCGCCGCCGCCTTGCAGGAGGCGGCCAGGCATGCCGAGGACTCCGGCCTCAAGCAGTACCTGCTCACCCGCGGCGTGGCCCTGCTCACCAGCCAGTATCGCCCCAGCGACTACGCCTGGATGGACATGAAGACCAACACCATCGACTGCGTCATCGGCCCCATCGAGACCTACGAGGACAAGCTCTTCGGCTACAAGGCCGCTTTCGAATCCTTCGTGCTGATCAAGGATCAGGCGTGGAGCAAGCGCCTTGCGAAATATGCGAAGCTCCTGCCCGATCTCCAGCGCGGCCTGCCGGTCGATGAAAAATACAGGCAGGAGAAGCCGGGGACCGATTCGGACCTGAATGCCTACGACGTCGTGTACTACGCCGGCGATTGCAATGCCGGCAGCAAGACCATCGCCATCAATCTGCCCAACGACGAAAAGGTCCAGCTCGAGAAGGGCACCCGCCGGCTCCAGCTTAAAAATGCCATGCGGGCCAAGTTCGACAAGATCCTCGTGCCGCTGGCCGGCGTGCTCATCGCCGAAGACCAGCGAAAGCACATTACCTTCGACGCCTTCTTTTCCAACACCATGTTCCACGAAGTGGCGCACGGCCTGGGCATCAAGAACACCATCGACGGCAAGGGCACGGTCCGCGAGGCCCTGAAGGACAAGTACTCCGCGCTTGAAGAGGGCAAGGCCGACATCCTCGGGCTCTACATGGTCACGAAGCTCTTCGAACAGAAGGAGCTGACGGATGGCGAGCTGATGGACTACTACACGACCTTCCTCGCCGGCATCTTCCGCTCGGTCCGCTTCGGGGCCGCCAGCGCCCATGGCCAGGCCAACATGCTGCGATTCAACTTCTTCGAGAAGGCCGGCGCCTTCAGCCGCGACGAGAAGACCGGCACCTATCGCGTCAACCTCGAGAAGATGAAGAAAGCCGTGGATGCCCTCAGCGAAAAAATCCTCGTGCTCCAGGGGGATGGCGACTACGCGGGCGTGACGAAGCTGATGGACGAGATGGGGCGGGTCGGCCCGGCGTTGCAGGCCGATCTCGACCGCCTGTCGAAGGCGGGAATCCCGGTGGATGTGGTCTTCGAGCAGGGGCTCTCGGTGCTTGGCCTCCAGCCGGATGGCACGCTCGCGGATGCATCCCGCGGCTGATTCAGGCGCGACCGGCCGGCAGAAACTGGCGCCGCGGCGCAGGCAGGTGACGCCATGCCGCAAGGCTGCTGCGCCGCGCCATTCGCGGAAACTGCTGCGCTCGACGCTGGCGGCGCCGTGACATGTGCGTCCGGCGCCGCGTCGCACGCGTCCGGCGCCGTTCCGCACGCGTCCAGCGCCGCGCTCTACGCGTCCGGCGCCGCGCCGTACGCGGAAAATACTGCGCCGGAAGGCCCCGGCGGCACCATGTACCGGCCCGGGCGCAGGATCTGCCGCCCTCAACGCAGGACAACACGCTCGCCCAGCGCGGGAAGGACCCATATGCGAATCGCCTATTTTGACTGCTTCAGCGGGGCCGCCGGCGACATGATCCTCGGCGCCATCGTCGCGGCAGGCCTCGATCCCGAGCAGCTCCGCGCCGATCTCGCCCGCCTCAACCTGAGCGGCTACGAGCTGGACATCCGCCCGGTCAAGAAGCAGGGCTTCGCCGCCATCAAGGTGGATGTCCGGGTGCAGGGCGACCACGGCCATCGCCACCTGCATCACATCACGAAGATCATCGATGCCGCCGATCTGGCACCGGCCGTGAAGGAGCAGTCCACGCGCATCTTCACCCGCCTGGCCGAGGCCGAGGCGAAGATTCACGGCACCACGATCGAAAAGGTCCACTTCCACGAAGTCGGCGCCGTCGACGCCATCGTCGATGTCGTCGGCAGCGTCGCCGGCCTGCATCGCCTCGGCGTCGATCGCATCCTGTGCTCGCCGATTCCCACCGGCCACGGCACCGTCACCTGCGAGCACGGTGTCATGCCGGTGCCAGCGCCCGCCACAGCCGAGCTCTTGGTCGGCGTGCCGCTGGCCCCCTGCGATGAGGAGGGCGAGCTGATCACGCCGACCGGGGCCGCCATCCTCACCACCCTGGCCGGCGGGTTTGGCCCCATCCCGCCGATGACCATCGAGAAGACCGGCTTTGCCGCCGGCACCCGCGATGGCCGCCGCCGCCCCAACGTCCTGCGGCTGATCCTGGGCAGGGCGGTGGCCGGCCCGGACGAGATGGACGAAGTCGTCCTGCTGGAGGCCAACCTCGACGATGCCACCGGCGAGGAGATCGGCCATGCCGTCGAGCGCCTGTTCGATGCCGGTGCGCTGGATGTCTTTACCACGCCGATACAGATGAAGAAGGGCCGGCCGGGCGTGCTGCTCTCGGTCCTGGCGCCCATCGAGCGTGAAGCCGGCTGCGAGGCGATCGTCCTGCGGGATACTTCCACCTTCGGCCTGCGCCGCATGCTCTGCACGCGCCGCAAGCTGGAGCGCCGGCACGAGACCGTCGCCACGGCCTTCGGCGATGTGCGCATCAAGCTCGGCCTCCGCGGGCAGGACATCGTCAAGGCCGCCCCGGAGTACGACGACTGCGCCGCCGCCGCCCGCCGCGCCGGCGTGCCGCTGCGAAGTGTCATGGATGCCGCGCTGGAGGCGTGGCGGGGCCGGCAGCGAATGGATTCGCGATGATCATGCCCGATGCGCACCAGCTGCTGCTCGCCGAGGCGCTTGGCCCCCAGAAGTGGGCCCTGGTCGCCGTCGCCTGCATCATCTTCATCGTCACATTGCTCAACATGAACCGCCGCCGCCGCGACAATGCCGGCTGGCCGCGGCATGCCCGCCGCGAGGGCGAATTCGCCCATCGCGAAAGCACCGCCGTCAAGGCCGATCTCGAGCGGCTGCTGGTCGAACTGTCGAACCTGTCGCGGCAGATCAACGGCCAGATCGATACCCGCTTCGCCAAGCTGGAATTGAGCATGGTCGATGCCGACCGGCGGATTGCCCAGTTACAGCGCCTGCTGGAAGAGTCACGCGAGGCCGGCCGCCTCGACGACGAGCGCATCTCGCGGGCGGTCGCCGATGCCAACGTCGCGGCACGACCTGCGGCGTCCCCCGTCCGCCCGTCGCTCGATCTGCGCGTCGACGATGCCGGCATTCAGCCTGCCGCCGGCACCGATGTCCCGCCGGCGATGCCGCCCGAGTCCGCGTCGCGGCCGACGGCCGCCGCCGATTCGCTGCACGAGAGGATCTTCGAACTTTCCGATGCCGGCTTGTCCGTCGTCGAGATTGCCCGCCGCACGGGCCAGAGCGTCGGCGAAGTGGAGCTGATCCTGCGGCTTCGTCAGCCCGCCGCCGGCGATACACCATCCACCGCCCGCGGCCGCCCCGGCAAATGAAAAAGCGGCCTGGCGTCCTGGGCAGCCGGCTCAGCGAATGAACATGCGGCTGGCCACTTCCAGCTCGACCGACTTCTGAAAGCGGACGTATTCGCCGGCCGCCTCGCGCACGAAGGCCTCGCCGAATTCCCCGCCTGCCAGCCCGTTGAGCAGCCCGTCCAGCAGATATCCCTCGGCGGTGATCGGGCTCTTCGCGAACAGCACCGGATATGCCCCACGCTCCACCAGCGGCATGTGCAGCGGCGCCGCGCTCTTCGAGCACAGGTAGAACACGCCCACCTGCCGCTCGTGGCGGCAGCCCTCGGCCGAGGACACGATGTCCCAGTATTCCTGGAGCAGGTGATTGGGCCCGAGGTAGCCGGTGATGGCGCCCTGACCGCCGAAGTAGAGCAGCCGCTGCTCGCTTTGCAGTTCCAGGTGTATCGGCTCGCCGCACAGGGCCTCGCGCGCGGCCTGTTCCATCGCCGGCACGATCGCCTCGGCGGCCCACGCGTTGGCGAGCAGAAAGAGCTCGAACTCCTCGGTGATGCCGCGCGCCCGCCACGCCGCATTCGGCTGCACGTGCCGCCGGAACAAAACCCGGCGCAGAATCATGCGGCCATCGCCCTCATCGGCGTACAGGCGGTCCCAGCCGCCGGAGTTCGCCAGGTGCGTCTCCACGCCGTACAGCGCGCCCCACGTCAGGTTCGTCCCCGGATGCCGTCCGTTGGTGAACCGCGGCGGGGCGCTGGAATGATTGCCATCGGCCAGCGCTACGTGCACCGTCGCCGTCAGGCAGCCGCGCTCCTTGATGTCCCGCACCACGGCATCTTCGAACGACACGGGCTTGCCGATCACTGCCGCCAGCATGGCATTCGACGGCCTCGCCGACAGCCTTGGCGGCCGCGCGCGAGAAAGCGGAGACTCTGCCGGGCCTGCGCCGGCGGCGTCGTTTTCCGCAGGGCCCGCCGGCCGCATGCGATGCTCCACCGCCAGCCACGCGGCGCAGCCGATGACCGCCCCGGCAATCGCCACGCGCGCGGGTCCGGGCCGCCTCACACCGCTGCGGCGACCGGCCCTCTTTGGAATCGTGAATCGTCGCCTCATGACAACGTCGTGCCGTCGGGTTTGTCGATCCCCGGATATGACCGGGGCGTCATCAGTCCGCCAGTTTGCCCGTGCCGCCGGTGATGCGCTCGTTTTCGATGCTCAGCTGGACATCAAACGTTGTGAGCCGCGCCAGCGGATCTTCCAGAAAGTACACCTGGAGCTGGTGCATCCCCGGTGACACTTTGCGCAGGTTCAGGATCAGCGGCAGTTCCAGCGTCTGGCCCGGGGCGATCTTGACGGGCTTGCGCGGCACAGAGGCAAAATCGGCGTGCAGCTCGCTGCCGTTGAGCCGGATCACCGGCCAGCATGAGACATCGCCTTCTCCGGGATTGACGATCTTGAGCGCCGCGCGGATATCACTCTCGAAATATCGCAGGCCGAATTGCGTCACCCGCGGAGAAAAGCGCCACTCCGCCGGGGCATCGAGCGCGAGTTGAAGCGCCGGTGCCGCGGGAATCGCACTGGGATCGGCCGCGGCCATGATGCGGACGGCCCCCTTTTCCGGCAGATCGCAGGCGATTTCGCAGCCCCAGTGCGTGCCGGCATCGATCGCACGGACGAGCGTGCCGCCGGCGACCGCCGGCCCGGCCGCCTTGCCCGGCGCCTTCTTGATCCGCAGCCACACTCGCGCCGCCTCGAACGGGCGGTTCAGCGCATTCTGCACCGTCGCTGTCACCGTTGCGGCACTCCCGTCATTGGGCCCGTCGTAAAACACCCGCAAACGCCCGGTGGGAATGGAATGCTGAAGCCGCTCGGTCGCGTTGTCGTCCGGATAGATGTAAGACACCTCGTCGCCATCGACCTCGATCGCGCGATAGTGGCTGAAGCCCGTCGCCCGGTCCCGAAGACACGTGCTCGACTGGTGCGTGCGGATGTAATGCACGCCGCTCAGCCCGCTCAGCCTGTGCGCGAATTCGCGAAAGTCCCAGTCGGTCGATCCGCCCGTGATGATCATGCGCACGCGGTTCTCGGTCAGCATCTCCGCCAGCGAGCCGCGCTCCCGCCACGCCTCGAACAGCCCGAGTTCGTTGCTGTTCGAAACGAGAAAATTAAACAGCTTGTTGCGATGGCGCTTCAGATCGGCCTCGATCCACTGAAGCTGCGCCGCATCCTGCTCGACGGGGTGCGCCGAATGATCCAGCAGCAACAGCCCGTGATAATCGCCATAGTCGATCGTGCCCAGCGGCGAATTCGCGACGTACGTCGTGAAGCTCTCCTGATGATCGTGAACCCCGCACGCCAAGTACACCGGCGCGTCGAACGATTCGAAATAGCGCAGCACCCGCTTCCAGCTCGTTGCATCGTCCAGTGCCCGCGACCATTCCGTGTAGTCGCCGGTCGCCACGATGAATTCCGGCCCGATCAGGTTGATCTCGTGCGGCAGCATCGCGTCGAACTCCGGCGCCGACAGATCGCCGACGTTCATGCCCGAGAGCTGCACGAAACGGAATCTCGTCTTGAATCGGTCGATGATGCGCACGCTGCGCCGCGAGAAGAACGAGCGATCGGCCGTCCGCATCTCCACGTCGTACAGCCCCGGCGCCGTCTGCCGCGGCGCCTGCAACACCAGATGGCAGTATGCGTCGTTGAAATAGGATGGCGGCGTGGTCGTTCGAAGGGGGATGGCGACGCCGGGCTCCCGGGCGTGCCGAAGATGGAAGCTCACATCCCCGGAGAAGCCGGCCGGCAGCCGGATCACCAGGTAAAACGTCTCATCGGGCGTGATGAAGATCGGCCGGCCCTGCGACGGCTCGCGAATCACAGCCTCGCCCGATGCCGCCATTTCCGCGGACTGGCTCGAACGGAGGGCGACGACCGGGGGTGGTTGCCGATCCGGTTCCGCCTTCTGCGCCCGTGCCGCCGGCATGGCGGGGGGGCAGCAAATGGTGAACGCGACGGCGGAAAGACACAGAAAGGCAGACCGATTGCCGCGCCTGTTCATCTTGTCACTCCGTTGACAGCGAGATTTCCCGGTAAGTTTTTCTTGAAGCCGCGGCGGCAGCACGTATTATAAACCACACCGGTGCGCCATGCCACCCGATTTCGCGCCCGCGCGTCTCATTGCGCGCGGGCAGACACGTCCTTACCAGAGGCGCATGGAGTATCACCATGCAGGGCCGAAAGCCGTTTCGCATCGTCGTGGCCGAGCCCTTCGCCGATGAGGCGGTGGAGCGACTGCGCCAAGTGGGCGAAGTCACCATCCTCGAAGACTCCGCCCCCGACACTCTCATCGCCGCCGTGCAGGATGCCGACGCCCTGCTGGTTCGCTCGCGCGCCCATGTCACAGCCCGCATCATCAACGCCGCCCCGCATCTCAAGGTCATCGCCCGTGCGTCGCCCTCGCTCGATCACATCGATCTTCGCGCCGCCCGCCGGCGGGATATCCCCGTCGTCTATGCGCCGCACGCCGCCGTCAATTCCTCGGCCGAGTTCACGCTCGCCCTCATCCTCGCCCTCCGCCGCCGCATCATCCACCTCGATCGCCAGGTCCGCGAGGGCCGCTTCGAAGTCGCCCGCAAGCCGGAAAGTCGCTGCCTGACTGGCGCCATCGTCGGCTTCCTCGGCTGGGATGCCGTGGCCGGGCGCCTCGCCGGCATGCTGTCCGGCGCCTTCGGCGCTTCCATCCTGCACCACGTTCCCGGCGGCGACGGCCATCCCCCGTCGAATGGCACGCCCGTCGCGCTCGAAGCGCTGCTGCAATCCTGCGACGTGCTCACGCTCCACCTGCGTGCCACGCCGGAGACACGCGGCTTCCTCGGTGCCGATCGGCTGGCCCTCCTCCAGCCCGGCGCCATTGTCGTCAACACCGGCCGCGGCATCGTCATCGACACCGTCGCCCTGGCCGCCGCCCTGCGCGCCGGCCAGATCGCCGGCGCCGCCCTCGATGTCTTCGAGACCGAGCCCCTGCCCGCCGATCATCCCATCCGCCGCGCCCCCAACTGCATCCTCACGCCACACGTCGCCGGCCTGACCGAGGATGCCGCCCACACGCGCTACGAAGTGGCCGACGACGTCGTCCGCGTCCTCCGCGGCGAACGCCCGGAACACGCCGTGGAAATATCGCCCTAGGTTGACTGCGCTCCGGCGGAAAATTTGCCATTCAACGTTCGATCACCAATAATTAGAGGAGTGTTGCCAGTTACAGGATTGCGACGTTGGTAAGCCACCGGTTCAATCGAATATCCTGCGATCCGCGGCGGATGAATGGGCAGCCGTGCATTCGCAATACGCGACTGACCGTCAAGCGGATCGTCGCCGCCGTCGCGCTGTATCCAGATCGCGAAGAGCTCAGGCGACAGTATCCGGAACTCGAGGACGAGGACATTCGTCAGGCACTCGAGTTTGCAGCTGCCAACCTGGATGACCAGATTCTTGCGTCAGAAGAGAACGCTTGAAAATTCTTCTCGATCAGGGCTTGCCGCGGGAAGCCGTGCAGCGAATTCAAAGCGCGGGGCATGATGTCGTGCACGTTGCCGATGTCGGCATGTCTGAGGCAGATGATTCCCGGATTCTTGAATTCGCGCGAACCCAGTCTCGAATCGTCATCACGCTAGACGCGGATTTTCATGCGCTGGTGGCGGTTGCAAACGACATGCACCCATCTGTCATAAGGTTCAGAATCGAAGGCCTGAGGGCCGACGCCCTCGCAGATCGGCTCATTCCAATCCTCGCCACGCTCCAGACGGAACTGACAAACGGGGCACTCGTTTCTGTGCAGCCCGCTCGAATACGCATTAAGCAGCTTCCATTGTCGCCATGAGTCGGCATCTTGAGCTGTTTCATGCCGACCGCCGCGCCCTGCCGCTCCGGCGCCCTTCCTTGACGCTCCAAACCCCCACGTCTATCTTCCAGACGCCCGGCTGATTCCGCGGCGGCTCTGCCGGGAATCGTGCGATTCCCCCGTTTCACGCCGCCGCGCAGAGGTGTTGGCCGGATCGAGCTCCAAAGGAGTATCCACCATGGCGGCAGTTAAAATCGGCATCAACGGCTTCGGACGCATCGGTCGCCTCGTCGCCCGCGCCATGTTGCAGCGAAAGGGCGAGTTCGACATCGTCGCCATCAACGACGTCAGCTCCTCGCCCAGGGTCCACGCCCACCTCTTCAAGTACGACAGCGTTCACGGCAAGTACCACGGCAGCGTCGAGCACGACGAGAAGAGCATCATCGTCGACGGCGATCGCATCCAGGTCTGCGCCGAGAAGGACCCGGCCAAATTGCCCTGGGGTTCCCTCGGGGCCGACGTGGTCATCGAGTCCACCGGCGTCTTCACCGCCCGCAACAACGGCACCAAGGCCGGCTACGACGATCACATCAAGGCCGGCGCCAAGAAGGTCATTCTTTCGGCACCCGCCAAGGACACCATCGATGCCACCATCGTCCTCGGTGTCAACGACGAGACACTCAAGAAGGAGCACACCTTCGTCAGCAATGGCAGTTGCACCACCAACTGCCTCGCCCCGCTGGTGAAGATCCTGGTCGACAATCCGAATGTCTTCGGCACGAAGATCGACGGCTTCATGACCACCATCCACGCCTACACCAATGACCAGCGCATCCTCGACGTCGTCCACGGCGATGATCTGCTCCGCGCCCGGGCCGCCGCCGTCAACATCATTCCCTCCAGCACCGGCGCCGCCAAGGCCATCGGCCTGGTCGTCCCCACGCCCAATGTCCGCCTCGACGGCTTCGCCTTCCGCGTCCCGGTCACCGACGGCAGCGTGGTCGACCTGACCGTTTCGCTGGAGAAGGATGTGGATGCCAAGGCCGTCAACGAGGTCTTCAAGAAGGCCGCCGCATCCGGCCCGCTCAAGGGCATCATGCAGTACAACACCGAGCCGCTCGTCTCCAGCGACATCGTCGGCAACCCGCACAGCAGCATCTTCGACAGCACGCGCACCATGGCCAAGGGCAAGGTGCTCAAGCTGGTGAGCTGGTACGACAACGAGTGGGGCTTC
>CAYOZN010000023.1:0-98470 GCA_964408455.1 uncultured Planctomycetaceae bacterium | reverse complement strand
GTCCGGGCGACCCTGTGACGGGCTGTGACGGATAGTGCCGCGTGAAAAATTCAAAAAAACTTCAAAAATTCGAATTCGCCCCCGATTGCCGGTCAACCAACCGGCACGTCGCCGTTCTCATGCTCCACCCGCCCGTCGTCCCGTGCGTCCGCCACCCGCGTCCGCAGCAGCCGGAACAGCTTCCGCAAGTCCATCGTGCCGCCGATCGTCAGCCAGATCGTCACAATCGTCCCCGCCCCCAGGATGAACCACGTCCACGCCCGCCAGTACGCCAGCCACGACTCCGCCGCCACCGGCACCGCCAGGTTGTACGACGTCACTGCGACAAAAATGATCGTCCACGCCAGCGGCCACGACAGCGTGATGTACGTCACGATGCGGTCGCGCCCGGTGAAGTCTCGCGAGAGGCCCATCTTCTCCCAGAAGGTGCGTGCCTCGCGGATGGACGTCGCCGTCTCTCCCGCCATCGCATATGCCCCGCGGTGCAGCAGCCGGTCGAGATTGAACACCCGCCGCGGACCCAGCAGCGACACCGCGACGTACGTCAGCGCCGCACTCGCCATCGCGATCAGGTTGAACTCCTGTCCGGTAAAGGTGTCCTGCAAGTATGCCGTCGCATGGCCGACAGGGCCCAGCCAGCCCTGCTTCCAGGCCGCCAGCGTCTCCGGCGCGATCTGCTCGATGAGGATGCCGCCGATCGACAGGACCATGCCCGTCAGCATCGCCGCCCACGCCGCCTGCGTCGTGCCGCGCCGCCAGTACAGCCCGCCGATGATGCACGAGCCCGCGCCGCCGACGAATACGGCGCCGGTCAGTTGCAGAAACATCGCGATGAACTGGCGATGCTCGAAATACGCGCTGAAGAAGAACGCAAACACGGCCGTCGCCAGCATGCCCAGCTTCAGATAGCGCAGATGGGCCGGCGGCGACAAAGGCCTTCGCCTGAACGGGAGGATCACATCCTGCACCAGAATCGCCCCCCACGAGTGCATGTACGTCCCGTGCGTGGCGATCAACGCCCCGAGCATCGGCACGCTGGCGAGCCCCAGCCAGCCCGCCGGGAAGATGGCCCGCATCGCCAGCGGCGAGCGCAGCTGGTTGCGAAGCGCCGGATTTTCGATGCCGGCGAGCGCCTCGTGCACCGGTGCCGCCGCGTTGGCATAGTCCTGGTGCGACAGAAACGTGCGGATGCAGATCGGCAGAATCACCACGATCAACATCTGCACCCGGAAGCGCCACTGCCCGAGGATGAATGACATCTGCGCCTCGTGGGCGTTGATCGCCGAGCTGTTGTAGCCCTGGGTGCCCAGCCACGCCCGCGCACCGTAAAACAGCGTCACCACCGTGATGACGAAGTACAGAAAGTTGAAGTTCTCCTCTTCTCTCATGTCGAAGGGATGCACCAGCGATTGGCCCGCCGGCGCCGCGAGCAGCACGTCGCCGATGCTCTCCCAACTGAAAGTGATCAGCAGAAAGAGAATCAGCACGATGAAGGACAGGTTGGTCGATACCCCCTGGAGAAAGTCGGTCACCATGACCGAGATCTGCCCGCCGACGAAAACGAGCGCCAGCGGGCCGGCCAGCAGCAGGAACATCATCGCCTCGTAGCTCGGCACGCGAATTGCGCCGAGCGTGATTTCGGGCGGCAAATCCCAGAGCGCGATGAAGAATCGCGCGCCGATGGAGGGAAAGATTCCGAAGTTGATGATGCCGGCGACGAATGCCACCAGCCCGGCAAACACGCGAAAACGGCGGCTGTAGCGGCGCTCGAAGAATTCCGCCAGCGTCAGCGCCCGCGTCTGGCGGAAGCGGTAGATGACCCAGCCCGACAGGGCCATCACGATCAGCGCCGGCTCTTCCATCAGCGTCCACCAGATGCCGGTGAAGCCGATCTCGTAGTTCTGCTCGAAGTACCAGACGAGCGTGATGACGCCCAGCCGCGACATGTTGTCGGCGACGGCGATCAGGTACCGCCCGCCGCAGCGCTCGGCCGCCAGAAAGGCCGACACGGTATTGGCGTGCCGCCGCGTCGCCGCCGCGCCGGCAGCAACCATCACGATCAGTGCCGCAACGATGGCCCAGTCAATCGAATGCATCGGGGAAGCCGAGGAAAAGGGGCAAGGATTAAGGGACAAGGGGCACGGGAACGGGAATGGAAGGCTGCGAAAAATCCACGCTGCTTGGACCCTTGCCCCTTATCCCTTACCCCTTTTCCCTTCCCGCCCAATAAACCGCACATACCCCCAGTGCTGCGGCACGTGCATATTGATCAGCCCCTGCGGCGACCAGACCCAGTTATCTTCCCGCGTGTCCGGCACCTTCTCATATCGGCCGCCGACAATGCGGTGCTGCCACTCGACGCGCGAGAAGTTCATCCGCCACACGTCGCCCGGCGTCGGCGGCGCGTCACGCCCGGCGGCCTCGGCCAGCGAGCGCCACGGCAGCGCCAGCTCGATCGACCAGCCTTCGTCCGTGTCGCTCGCGTCGTTCAGCGTGCCGTTCACCCACACCGCCGACCGAAGCCCGCGCATGTCCCAGTCGTGCAGGGCCGGCCCGCCGTCGATATACGTCCGCACCAAAAACAGATCAAACACCGTATTGAGCGCGTTGAATTCCAGCTCGTAATACTCGCGGGAATCGCCATCCGGATCGATGAACACCTCGAAGTCGTTGTCGTAAAAGACAATCGCATCCCGCTGCGTCAGCGTGCCCCACACGTGCGGCTCGTCCAGTTCGGCACCGATGTACAGGTACTCGTCGTCCCAGACCATCTTCATGTGCGTCGAGTGCCGCGGCCGTGGCCTGGAGATTCCCTCGATGTCGATGAATTCTCCCGACCACATGGCATGCTCCCACGCCGCGTCGTCGAGCCGGCCGTCGATGATCGGCGGCGAATCCGGGCGATGACACTCGTATCGTCGCGGCAGGCGTTCGTCCGGCACGCCCGAGCCCTCCCACGAGGCATGCGGCCGTTGACGGGCGCAGCCCACCAGGCCGGACAGACACAACATCAGCAGCAGCGGACCCATCAGTCGGCGCATACCATCCTCCGTAGTCTGGTCCATGGACGTGCGACACGCGAGCGGCATTGTAAAGGGGCGTCGATTATTCGCGACAGGCTTTCAACAATTCTGCAATGGTCGTCGTCGCCATGCCTACGCTCGTGTCGGCCGCGCCGTAATAGATGCGCACGAGGCTCTCCGGCAGGGCGAAGCCATCCTCGTCAGGATTTTCCACGATCATCCCGCTCGGGAAGACGACATTCGGCACCTGCCCGACTAGTTCGTACATCTCCCGGGGTTCGAGGATGTTATTGCGGCAGCGGGCGACGACACGCGACGGGTCGGCGAGATCGAGCAGCACGACGCCGGCCTGGTAGATGTTCGAGCTTGCGAAGTGCGTGGCCACGCCGTGATAGACGTGCAGCCAGCCCTCGCGCGTCTTCACCGGCGGCGGCCCGCTGCCGATCAGCTCATCCCAGTAGTGCCACCGTCCCTGCATCACTTGGCCGACCGTCCGCCAATCGACAAGATCATCCGATTCCGCCAGCACGATCGCCGAGCCGCTCGTCACGCCGCCGGGCACGGAAACCTTGTTGGGCCGCTCCAGCCGCAGATAGCGTCCGCCGATCTTCTCCGGGAACAGGACGCCGTTGCGCACGTCGTCATCGCCGCCGAAGGCCACCAGCTCGAAGCGTCGCATGTCGACCGAACGGGCAATGCCGAGCCGGCAGCCATTATCCGTGTCGGCCGCAAAGACCGCATATACGGCATCACCGATTTGCGTCAGGCGCGGATCGTAGACGTGGTAGATGCGCCCGCCGGCCGATTCGAGCCCTTCGATCGTCACCAGTTCCGGCCGAACGCGGAACCGTTCGCCGTCCTCGCCCTCGGCGACGATCAGCACCGTCTCCCGACCTCGCGTCTGCACGCGCAGCAGCAGGAAGTAACGCCCGTTCCATTTGATCGCGCCGGGATTGAAGACGGATGTCACGTCGGTGACGTGCGGCGCGATCGCGGGGATGTCCCGGCGCGTGAGGATGGGATTGTTGGGACACCGGACGAGCATTGGTCGATTTGGGATGTGGTGGTCTGAAATATGGCGTTTCGCGTATTCGAGACTGGTGATCTGGCGAGTTGAATCACCAGATCACCAGATCTCAAATCTTAAAATCTTCTGCGCCAGCATTCACTTCGTGAACAGCAGATCGCGATACGTCGGCATGGGCCACAGGTCCTGCGCCACCTGCGTTTCCAGTTCGTCGCCCAGCTTGCGGAGCTTGACCATCTGCGGCAGCACCTTGTCCCGCAGATACACGGCCTGCCGCGCGTGATCGCCGCCGCCGCGCTCGTGCAGTGCCTCCGCCAGCTCGTCGGCCGCGCCGATGAATGCCCCGACCATCCGCGCGAAGTCATTCAGGACGGCCTTTTCCTCGTTGCAGTCCACGTGCACCGCCTGAGTCGCCGTCACCGTCTCGGCCAGCAGCTTCTGATGCCTGAGGGCCGCCGGCAGGATGAGCGTGCGTGCCATCAGCACCATCTGCTCGCTCTCGATGAGCATCTGCTCGACGTAGCGCGAGTAGCTGATGTTGATGCGGCTCTCCAGTTCGGCCCTGTCCAGCACCTTGTGCCGCTTGAACAGGTCGTATGCCTTCTTCGAGCCCAGCGCAGGAATCGCATCCGGCGTGTTGCGGAAGTTCGGCAAACCGCGCTTCTCTGCCTCGCGGTGCCATTCCTCGCTGTAGTTGTCGCCGTTGAAGATGATCCGCTTGTGCTCCTGCACCATCTCCTGCAACAACGGACGAACCGCCGACTCAAGTTTTTCCAGCGTCGCATTCCGGCCGACCGCCTTCTCGAGATGAGAAGCCACGTAGTCCAGCGAGTCGGCCACGATGGTGTTCAGCACCGTGTTCGGCCACGCGCTGGTGGCCGAGGCTCCGACCGCCCGAAACTCGAACTTGTTGCCGGTGAAGGCAAAGGGCGACGTGCGGTTACGATCGCCGGCGTGACGCGGAATCTGCGGCAGCGCCTTGGCCCCCAGATTCAAGTCCCCACCCTTGATCGTCCGCTTGGTCTTCCCCGATTCAAGCTGCTCGACGATGTCGGTCAGCATCTCGCCGAGATAGATCGAGATGATCGCCGGGGGCGCTTCGTTGGCGCCGAGCCGGTGATCGTTGGCGGCGCTGGCAATCGACGCCCGCAGCAGATCGCCGTGCAGATCCACTGCCCGCAGCACGGCACACAGGAAGACGAGAAACTGCATGTTGGTGTGCGTCTCATCCTGCGGATCGAGCAGGTTGACGCCGGTGTCGGTGCTCATCGACCAGTTGTTGTGCTTGCCGCTGCCGTTGAGGCCGGCAAAGGGCTTCTCGTGCAGGATGGCGACCAGGCCGTAGCGCGGGGCGACGCGCTTGAGCGTCTCCATCATCAGCATCTGATGATCGCAGGCGAGATTCGACGTCTCGAAGATCGGCGCGATCTCAAACTGCCCCGGCGCGACCTCGTTGTGCCGCGTCTTCACGGGAATGCCCATGCGGTACAGCTCTTTTTCGACTTCACCCATGAACGCCAGTGCGCGCGGCGGGATCGAGCCGAAGTAGTGGTCCTCGAGCTGCTGCCCCTTCGGCGGCCGCGCGCCGAAGAGCGTCCGGTCGCAGGTGACCAGATCGGGTCGGGCGTAGAACAGGTTCCGATCGACCAGGAAATATTCCTGCTCGGGTCCGACCGTCGTAAGCACGCGCGTCACGCCGGTGTCGGTGCCGAAGATCTTGAGAATCCGCAGGGCCTGCTTCGACAGGGCGTCCATCGAGCGCAGCAAAGGCGTCTTCTGGTCGAGGGCGTGCCCCGTCCACGACACGAACGCCGTGGGAATGCACAGCGTCACGTTGTTCTCGCCGCGCATCAGGAATGCCGGACTGGTGGCATCCCAGGCGGTGTAGCCGCGGGCCTCAAACGTGGCCCGCAGGCCGCCCGAAGGAAAACTGGACGCGTCCGGCTCGCCCTGGCAAAGGTCCGCCCCCGAAAGGGAATAGATCATGCCGCCTTCGCCGTCGGGCACGACCATCGCGTCGTGCTTCTCGGCGGTCAGGCCGGTCAGCGGCTGGAACCAGTGGGTGAAGTGCGTCGCGCCGCGCTCGATTGCCCAGTCCTTCATGGCGGCGGCGACCACGTCGGCAACCTGCTGATCCAGGGGCTCGCCGTGTCGAATGGTGCGCATGAGCCGGGAGTGGACGTCCTTCGGCAGGCGCTGGTGCATCGTGCGCTGGCTGAACACGTCGCTGCCGAAGTATTCGTCTACCCGCTCGTGGTTGTTCGACGCCCTGACGCGATTGTCGCGCCAGCCGATCGCCGCGGCGATCGCATTCTCGCGAGCCTTGATGGAGTTCATCGGTTGCCTCGTCTCCTTTTCGCGAAGGCACCCTTGCAAGGCCGCCTCAACGCAATTCACGCGAGTCGTAATCGGGGCGTCGCCGTGGGTGGCGACAAATCGGACTGGGCAGTCGGAATTCCCGAGGGCGCTCGCGCCGCGACGTGGCAGGGCGGCCAGGTGCCACGCCGCGTAAAAACACGTATGTAACCATAACCGGGCCATGCTCGCCAGTAAGCGGTCAGGGCGGGCCTCGTGCGGCCCGCGAACGACGTGGTTAGCGGATTCTGGAGCACCCACTCCGAAAAAGCCCTATGCGATCGTGCTTGGTCGGCGCGGCCAATAACGATAAAATGACCCCTGCCGGGCAGGTCTGGCGAGCCGCCTGCCCGCTTCAAGTCCAACTTAGGGTAGGGAGTTCTTCATGTCAGATTCTCGGTCGCGCGCATGCGCAAAGTTGTCGATCGTTTTACTTGTCGCGCTCGTACTTGCGCCCGTCTCCGGCGTTAGTGCTCAGCCCGTCAACAACCTGTGTGCAAATGCCATTCCCGTTTCCGATGGCGCCACCGCATTCAGCACCATCGGGGCCACGACTGACGGCCCGGTACACGGCGGCTGCATGTTCGACGGCCAGACGTATAACGACATCTGGTTCACTTACCAGGCAAGTTGCAGCGGCGAGCTGACGGTGTCCACGTGCAACTCCGCCCAGTACGATACCGATCTCGTCGTGTACGATGGTTGCGATTGCGCCCAGCTTTCCTCCTCGATTGCGGCCTGCAATGACGATACTTCGGGCTGCTCGACATTCACCTCAACCGTCACGATTCCAGTCCTGGATGGCAACTGTTACCTGATTCGCGTCGGCGGCTACCAGGCCACCAGCTCCGGCACCGGCACGCTCAACATCACCTGCGTCGATTTTGCGACGACGCCGGGCGCTTGCTGCTATTCCGATGATGCGTGCAGCCAGGTTCTTCAGGCGGATTGCCTCGATACCGGCGGGGAATTCTTCGGCTTTAACACGCCGTGCTCGCCGAACCCCTGCGCCCAAAGCGTCGGGCCTGACGTCATCTATTCAGATGTGACGGCCATCACCAACTGGGGCGCCGTCGGCGGCACCCGGGCCTACTCGCTCGGCAGCAATACCTGCAACATCGGAACGCAGAACCTGCCGTGGGGCGCGACGACGCCACTCCTCGCCATGAATGCCTATCGCATCTTCGACGGCCGCCTCGAACAGATCGGCATGTCCTGGGTCAAGAACGGAACGACCGCCGCTGCCGGGAATGGGTGCGGATTTGATTGCAACAACCAGGGCGGCAGCGTCCTCGGCGCCGGATGCCTCGACGTCTATGGCGCCAGCTACAACGGCGGTCAGGGCATCCTCGGCCCGCGATCGGCCGTCAATGCGTTCACCGGCCAGTATCCCGGTCAGTCATCTCCCCAGTCCGGCACCATCGCCGAGCGGCTGCAGATCAAGGAGGTTGACCTGTCCAGCGCCAACTATCCCGGCGCCCGGTACCTGGTCGAAGGGGTGTACGTCGCCGCCGCCGATGCAACGGCCGGCAATGCGCTGAATAACGCTTCCTACAAGCTCGTGAATGTTGCTGCCTCGCCCTACAACATGACGCCATTCGGGGCCATGTTTGAGACCATTCCCGCCATCTATGCCTGGCAGCAGCACGGCCTGGGCACGAACGTCGCCGATCCATCCGTGACAATCGTTCCCGTCGACGTGCCGGATGAAGGCCGCTTCTTCGTGGGCTGCAAGGTGACGGAACTCGCAAACGATCAGTGGCGGTACGACTACGCCGTGTACAATCTCAACTCCCACCGCAGCGCCTCGCAGATCACGGTGCCCAAGACGAGCAACGCGGCCATCTCCAACATTGGCTTCCACGATGTGGACTACCATTCCGGTGAACCTTACGCCAATACCGACTGGCTGATGACAGACTCCGCCGCCAACGTCCAATGGTCCAGCCCGCAGACGTTTGCCCAGAATCCCAACACCAACGCCCTGCGCTGGGGCACGATGTACAACTTCTGGTTCACGGCCGATGTGCCGCCTGTCGAGGGGGAGATGCTGATCGGCCTCTTCCGCCCCGGAACGCCGGAGAGCATCGCGGTCATGGTGCAGGTGCCCGGTCAGCCGTGCCCGGCCGACTGCATGGCCGACGGCATGCGCGACGGGCGCGATGCTCAGCCCTTTGTCGATTGCATTCTGGGCGCCGGCGGTTCCTGCGATTGCGCGGACATCGACGGCAGCGGCGCCGCGGATGAGAACGATGTCGCCGCGTTTATCGACCTGCTGATGGCCGGCGATTCGTGCTCGCCGTAAAAGGCGGGGGCGCTCCTCAGTCTCCAAAGCAGGTGCCAATTGATCGCGCGATGGCAATCAGCGGCTCATCCGGCTGGATGAGCCGCTGTTGATTTGCCACGTCGGTGATTGGCACGCTCTCGATTCGGCCATGCCGAACGACGACGAGCTGGTTGAATGCGCCCTTTGCGAGCAGCTCGGTCGCCGCGTGCCCGAAGCGCGTGGCGAGGACGCGATCGGCGGCGCACGGCGTGCCGCCGCGCTGCACGTGGCCGAGCACGACGGCGCGGGCTTCTGTGCCGGTGCCGTCCTCCAGTTGTTGCTGCAATACATGGGCGATGCCGCCCAGGCGAATCGGATCCGGGCTGTCGGCGATGGTGCGCTGGACGAACTGGCCACCGCCCCTGGGCTTCGCCCCTTCGCTGACGGCTGCGATGGTGAAGGGCTTGTGGTGGGCCATGCGGTCCTTGCAGAAGGCGAGGACGGCGTCGAGATCGTAGGGTATCTCGGGAATCAGGATGACGTCGCTGCCGCTGGCAAGCCCGGCATGCAGTGTCAGCCATCCGGCATTTCGGCCCATCAGTTCCACAACCATGATGCGATGGTGGCTGGCCGCCGTGGTGTGTACGCGGTCGAGCGCCTCGGTCGCGATCTCGACGGCCGTCTGAAAGCCGAACGTCACGTGCGTGTGCATCAGGTCGTTGTCGATCGTCTTCGGCACGCCGGCAAAGCGGGCGCCCATCGGGATGAGCGTCGCGGCGCAGCTCATGGTGCCGTCGCCGCCGATGACCACGAGGGCGTCGAGCTTGCGGCTTTCATAGTGCTTCATGGCGACATCGCGTACGTCCTTGAAGATGGGATTGCCAGCGCCGTCCTTGCCGACGGCGAATCGCGCGGGATTCGCCTTGTTGGATGTGCCGAGGATGGTCCCGCCCCGGGTGAGGATGTTGGAGACGTCGCCGTAGCCCAGCGGGTACATGTGGTTTTCGATCAGCCCGAGAAACCCGTCGGCGATGCCGATGCATTCCCATCCATAATCGCGGATGGCCGTCTTGGTCACCGCCCGGATGACCGCGTTGATGCCGGGGCAGTCGCCGCCGCCCGTCAGTATGCCGATGCGCTTGATGTCGCTTGCCATGAAAGTGCTCTGCGTGCGGGGACGCGGTTCGAATTGTATACCTCGACGCGGTATTCGCGTTTGTAGATAGCGTACGCGGACGATGCGAACCTGCAACTGCGGCATTCGGTAGCCGATGCAATCGGCGTTGCACGCATTTGCTCGATAAAATGAAAAAAAATCTTGACGAACACTCAAACCGCGGTATATTTCAAGGTGTCTGACTTGGGCCGGTTCGCGTTTCAGCAATGCAGTGGGCATGCCGCGGACCGGGAAAAATGTGCAAAAAATGGCCGTTTTTCGGCATTTTTTGCGAACCAGGCAAAGCAATCAGCCATGACGTCGCTCGGACGAATATGCAGAAGCCAGTCCATCGCCGGCACCTCGCCGCGCCCGATGAACGACTGGCCCTGCGCGCCGAAACATGGGCAGTCGCCCGTGTTCGTCGCCCGCGGTTACGTCGCGCTTGCGCCGCAGTTCGAGGGTCTGTCCCTCGTCGGCGATCGCGCGAACGAAATCGCCACTGGTCCGCCCGGCTGATTTGGCTGTGAATGCAGATTCACCAAGCCCCGTCGGTCGAAGGACCGGCGGGGCTTTTTTGTTGGCCTGATTTCGACGTGCATGAGCAATGCGAATCGGGCGCGTGGATTGAGCGCGCCGATCGCAAGCGGAGTGGCCGCGCGCCAAGGGCACTCGCCTGGCACTCATATGGGGTGTCGGAGTGGGCGCGGCGAAGTCGGCGAATGTTCTGAGGAGTGAGTCGTTGCGGGAGGCATTGTCATGTTCGCGAATGCGACTCGTTCGCGGCTGAAGGCGGGACGCGGCTGCAAGCTGATCCGCTGGACGCCGTACACATGGATTCGGGTTTCCCTCGGTCGGCGCATGCCGGCGGTGCGGCAGGCATCCATCCGTGGATTGGCCTCGCCGTATTCCGCGCACGGCTTCGAAGTGCGCATGATCGAGTGTCGGTAGCTCAGTTGACAGAGCACGTGGCTGACACCCACGCGTCGCAGGTTTGACTCCTGCCCGACCCAAAAGGTGCGGCCGCAAGGCCGTGGGGTTCGACTCCCCCTGGTAACGAACCAGAAGAAGAAAAACCGCGTCGGCCGCATGTGTGTGGCACGGGTCATTCGATCCGTGCGGCCACGGTGGCACTGGCGCACCCGGCTGGCAGTCTCTCGGGCCCGCGAGCGAGCCTGTCGCGCGGGCGCCGGCATCCGTTTCGCCACGACCCGGATGCCGCGTCCCGCGACAACGCGCGAGCGGCCATGCAGCCGGACAACAAGGCGGCATCGCGACGTGCCTGTGGCACTGGTTTTCAACCGGTGATGGTGTGCGGCCGGTTTGCAGCCGGCCTGCTGCCAGGCCCCAGGCACGCAGGTGTCACCCATAGTCCGGACTCCGTCGCGAGGCGGGGCATCCCGCGGGAACGATGCCTGCCCGCCGGGCATTTTGAAATTTTGTCGCCCTGGCACGCGGTGATGCCGCTGCCGGGCGTCGGGACCAATGCGCGTCGGGATGGGCCGGCGGCGGGGCCTGTGATGTTCAGGCCACTTGTGACGCCCGCCGCCGGCCCCACTGCTTGAAGCAGTGGCACACGAAAACCTGCACTGCCCGTAGCAGTGGCACACGGAAGGCAACTGGCTATCGCACTGCTTGAAGCAGTGGCACACGGAAGGCAACGGGTATTCGCACTGCTTGAAGCAGTGGCACACGGAAGGCAACTGGCAATCGCACTGCTTGAAGCAGTGGCACACGGGGCCACTCGCACTGCTTGAAGCTGGCACGCGACATGATTGGAGGTATGAACATGTTGACCAAGATTCGCATCCGCAAGCACGAGCGCGGCCTGGCGTTTCGCCACGGCGACTTCCGCGCGCTGCTCGCCCCCGGCGAGTACCGGCTGTGGAGTCGCCTGTGGAGCCAGCGTCGTGACACCGTGCAGATCGTGAGCACGCTTGAGACCAAGTTTGAGCACCCGCTGCTCGACATGATCGTGCAGGATTCCACGGTGCGCGATCAGTTGATCGTGCTCGACCTGGCCGACGAAGAGCGAGCGCTCATCTGGAAGGACGGTCGCCTCGCCTACGTCGTGGGCGCCGGCCGCCACGCCTTCTGGAAGGCGCCCGCAGCGCTCAAGGTCGAGCGGTTCGACGTGAACGAGTTCCGCCTTGCGCATCCCCGCATCGAGGCCATCTGCGCCTTCCGGAACACCAGCCAGTTCCTGACCGGCGTGGAAGTGGCTGCGCACGAGACGGTGCTGCTCTTCCGAGACGGCAAGCTGGTGGAAACCCTCGGCGAGGGCAGCCACGTGTTCTGGAAGGGCGCGGGCAAGGTGACGTGGAAGAGCGTGGACCGCCGCGAGCAGCACGCCGACGTCGCGGGTCAGGAGATCATGACCAGCGACAAGGTCACGCTGCGCGTCAACCTGCTCGTCACCTACATCGTGACCGAGCCCGTGCAGGCGCTGACGACCGTGAGTGACTACGCGCAGGCACTGTACCGCGAGGCGCAGCTTGCACTGCGTGCCACGGTCGGTGCACGCACGCTGGACGCGCTGCTGGCGGACAAGGAGACGATCGGCCGCGAAGTGGGCGCCATGCTGGCGCCCCGCGCGACGGCCCTCGGACTCGAGGTCCGCGGCGTGGGTCTCAAGGACATCATCCTGCCCGGCGAGATGAAGGCGATCTTGAACCAGGTGATCGAGGCCGAAAAGCAGGCCCAGGCAAACCTGATCAAGCGTCGCGAGGAGACCGCCGCGGCCCGCAGCCAGGCCAACACGGCGAAGCTGCTGGCGGAGAACCCCAAGCTGGCGCGGCTGCGCGAGCTGGAGCTCTTGCAGGAGATCGTCCGCGGGACCAAGGCGACGTTCGTGTTCGGCCAGGGAGACCTTGCCGAGCAGGTGCGCGGCCTGGTGACTTCGGCGGAATGAGCGCGAATACGGAAAAGTCTGCTTGAAAACCAGAAAGGAGGTGATGCCTATCCGATTCGACGGGGCATCCGACACGCGGCGCTTTGTCACCGGCAGGAACCCGGTGCCACAGAACACTGCCACGGGTCGGATGCCTTCGTCGTTTCGGTCGCGCTCGTTTGCGGCAGATATCTCGCGCGAACCGACGCGACGTCGAATCACTAGTTCCTCGCCGACGCCTTGCTTGCCCTCCGCCGCCGCTTCTTGGTGAATGGAATGCGCAGCCGGTACGCGCCCTCCTCCAGCTCACTTTCCACCGGATATCCACAGCGGTGGAAAATGCGAAGCATGCCTTGATTGTCCATCAGGACATCCGCGGTAAATCCCGATACGCCTCGCTCCAGCGCCACGTCGACCAGCGTGTTCATCAGAAGCGTGCCGATCCCACGGCCCTGATCCTTGTCGCGAACCAGAAAGGCCGCATCGGCGAAGTTGGTCCGCGGATCCTTGCTGTAGTGCGCGATGCCCATCATCTCGGCGTCCTCGTCGTTGTCGGTCAACATGACCATCGCCATGTCGGCGTCGTAGTCCACGCGCAGAAATTCCTGAAGCTTCTCGTGCGGCATGGCCTTGATCATCCGGAAGAAGCGGTAGTGCACCGATTCGGGTGAAAGCTGATAGAACATCGCACGCAACAGCGGCTCGTCCGTCAGCTTCAGCGGTCGCAGAAACGCCTTGGTGCCGTCCTTCAGTTCCACCCAGCGCTCGTCCTCTTCGGGATAGACCGGAGCACGGATGACCGGCTCGATCTGGTCGGCGTAGATCATGTTGCGGGACTTGGCTTCGGCGATCAGCCATGGACGAAACTTGGGATGGGCGATCTGAATCAGGGCCATTGCCCGCTCGCGAATGGTCTTGCCATGCAGATATGCCGCGCCATATTCGGTCACGATGTAGTGTACATCGCCGCGGCTGGTCACGACGCCGGCGCCCTGCTTGAGATAGGGAACGATGCGCGAGATGGTCTCGTTCTGCGCCGTCGAGGGCAGCGCGATAATCGGCTTGCCGCCCCTGGAGCGTGCCGCGCCGCGCGTGAAGTCCACCTGGCCGCCGATGCCGCTGTAGAACATCTCGCCGAGCGAGTCCGCGCACACCTGGCCGGTCAGATCGACCTCAATGGCCGAGTTGATGCTGATCATCTTGTCGTTCTGGGCGATGCGGAAGGGATCGTTCACGTAATGCGTCGGGTGAAACTCAACCAGCGGGTTGTTGTCGATGAAGTCGTACAGCCGGCGCGAGCCCATGACGAAGCTGGCGACGATCTTTCCCTTGTGCAGCGTCTTCTCCTGGTTGTTGATGACGCCGGACTCGATCAACGGAATCACGCCGTCGCTGAACATCTCGGTGTGAATGCCCAGGTTCTTGAAGTCGGTCAGGTAGTGCAGCACCGCGTCGGGGATGGTGCCGATGCCCAGTTGCAGCGTCGCCCCGTCCTCCACCAGGTTCGCGATGTGCCGTGCGATCCGCTTGGCGAGTTCGTCCGGTTCCCCCTGCACCGCTTCCAGCACCGGCCGGTCGCACGGCACCATGATGTCGATATCCCGCACGTGGATGAAGTTGTCGCCCAGCACGCGCGGCATGTTCTCGTTTACCTCGGCGATGACGTAACGCGCGCATTCCGTCGCCGGCTTCACCACGTCGCAGCTCACGCCGTAACTGCAATAACCATGTTCGTCCGGCGGGCTCACCTGGATCATGGCCACGTCGACGATGACGCGTCCGGACAGGAACTGCTCGGCGATCTCTGACAGGAAAATCGGTGTGTAGTCGGCACGGCCCTCGGCGATGGCCCGCCGTACGTTCGGCCCGATGAAGTAGGCGTTGTGCCTGAACCGGTCCCCCAGGCGCGGCTCGGCATAGGTGGCGACGCCCAACGTCAGGATGTGCACGATCTCGGTGTCGCTGATGTCTTCGCGCGCTGACAGCGCCTCGACCAGCAGTTGCGGTTCGCCGGCGCCCGAGCCGATGAATACACGCTGGCCGTGTTTCACGACTGAGACCGCCTGCTCGGCGGAGCGAATCTGTGATTCATATCGCTCCTGCCACGGCCTGTACCGGGCGGGCTGAACGCGGGTTCCGACGGGTGGCGGCTCCATGAGTGTCGTCGAGTTGCTGGACATGGGCATGATGGCTGCTCTCCGCGGGGGAAAGACATCATCCCCGCGAAGTGTAGCAGTGCAATTGCCGTTCCGCGACGCGCGACGCTCGATATCGGCATCGGCCGACCGCTCGGCCGGGGCGTTCAGCATTGAGCAAAGTGCATGTAGATTCGAGGTTTACTGAACTTGCGGAGGCATTTTCAGGCATGGCAGGTTATTCCGGCACACCGTTGCGACAGAAGCTGGGAATCAAGGAGTCCTGTCGGATCGCGATTATTGGTCCGCCTGCGGACTTTTCCGAGAAACTTGGGGAACTTCCCACCGGCGTCGCGGTGCGGTCGTCCCTGCGCGGCGGCGAACTGGACATCATCGTGGCCTTCTTCACCCGTCGCGCCACGTTTCAACAGAGGTTCGCCGCGTTGAAGAGTGCCATGGCGCCGGCCTGCGGCTTGTGGATTGCGTGGCCAAAGCGTGCCTCCGGCGTTGCGACAGACATGACGGAGGACGTCATTCGCGAAATCGCCCTGAGCGGGGGCCTGGTCGACAACAAGGTATGTGCCATCGATGACACCTGGTCGGGGCTGCGGCTGGTGATGCGCATCAAGGACCGGCCGAAAAAGCAGCCCTGACGCCCGCGCCGGAGTCCTGCGTTGGTGTGCCAGCGATGGCAGCCATTCTACTCCCTCGCTGGCGCTTCGGGTTGGTGTGCGAGCAGTGGCAGTGATACGCCCTCGCTGGCGCATCGGGTTGCTATGCGTGCGGAGAGATAGCGTGTTCCGGCTCACATCAACGAAAAGGCCCGGCGCGCTGAACGCGACCGGGCCTTGTCAGTTTGAAAACCAGATACGTCGAGCCGGTTCAGCGCCGCCTTTGCCGCCGGAGGCGCCGCGACATGACAAACATGCCGCCGACCGTCATGAAGGCGGCCGCCCCTCCCATGGCGCCGCAGGAGCCGAGCATGTCGAACAATGCCCGCATGGCGCCTTCATCGAACAGGAAGAAGATGTCGCCGCCATCGGACCCGCCGAAGCCGCGGTCGAATTCGAACGGCCAGCCATAGTAGCCGCACTGGTCGAACATGACCATTTCTTCGGCGCTGAAGAAGCCAAGATCGCCGCGAAGCTGTGGCGCATCCCGGTCGTTGATGTCGAACGTCTGGAGCGACGATTCGGACAGGGCGAACACGCGATCGCCCAGCACACCGACGCGGCTGACGACGCCGCGCGTATCGAAGGCGCCGCGCGCCGTCAGGGCCGAATCGCTGAAGTCGATCAATTGCACGCCGCTGGTGCACTTCGGCGTCGGGGCGAAGGCGTCATCTCTGGCAGCCGCGCCGGGCTCTGCGCCGGGGGCGGGAAGCACGTCGGGCGTACCGGGCTCGACAACATCCGTCACCGGTACGACGCTGTTGTAATCGATGTGATAGAACGGAATCGCGATCAGGCCAAGCTCATCGACGATCTTGAAGGCCTTTTCGTCGTATGTCGCTTCGGACGATGTGTATGATCCCGGCGGGCCGAGGATGACGCGACCAAGCTGCTTGGGATTTGCGGGATCCTCTACGTCGTAGTAGGCGACGGCGGGGCGATTGCCGTCGGTGTCATCGATACCCACCGCGATCAGGCGATTGCCGCGCGGCTCGATATGCGTCGAGAAGCCCGGCACCTCCAGCTCGCCGGTCACCTGCGGATTCGCCGGATCGCTGAGGTCGATGACAAACAGCGGATCGACGCGGAGGAAGGTGACCGCGTAGCCCCGAACGCCGTCGAACCGAACGGCCTCGAGGGACTCGTTCTGAATGATCTGCGTCTCGCCCAGCGGCTGCACGTCGTCCAGATCGGCGAGATCATAGGTAAACAGGCGGACCTCCTGGAAGCCGAATCCCCACGACTCGGTGGCGATGCGGAAAGTGCCGTCGTAATCGTCCATGTAGAACCGGTTGCGAATGTTGCCCGGTACATCGAAGGCGTCGCGCAACGCGATGGCGCCGGCGGCATCGGAAATGTCGATGACCTGGACGCGCGTGTAGGACTGGCTGGCGTTCGAATCGTAGAACTGGCTGCCGGCAAAAATCGTCGAATCCGACGCGTGCATGTGCAGGCCCTGACCCGAAATCTCCTTGCGTTCCACGGCTTCGATGTTGCCGGGATCGGCGACGTTGATGGATGCGACGAAGCCCGTGCCGGCCGTGTCCGACTCGGCAAAGTACATGTAGCGATTCAGGTTGGTGCCGATCACGTAGATCACGTTGCCGACACGGCGACTCTCGTTGGCAAAGCCGACCAGGTTGATCTTGCCCTCGACGGCGGGCGCCGCCGGATCCGATACGTCGACGACGGCGAGCTGGCTGCCCTCGAAATCGGGCTGCGGCGGAATGGGGCCATCGGCAGCGATGCTGAGGCCGGCATCTTCGACGGCGACCGTGCCGCCGCCGGCGACCGCCACGTCGTAGGCATAGTAATAGTAATCGGCGCTAAGCAGCACGAAGGCCTGCGTGCCCACGACATACATCTCGACGCCGCGGCCCTTCAGATCGAGGGTGCCAATCAGCGCCGGTGCATCGGGATCTGCGACATCGACGATCAGCAGGCCCTTGTAGCGATTGAGCGCATAGAGGGTGTCGCCGACGATCTTGATGATATCGGCCTCTTCGATGTCGCGCGGGAGGGAGTCGCCGCCGGTCGCGTTATCATCGCCATCGGCGCCGGCGAACTCGGCCGGGGCATCGGGCGCTACCAACGGGGCGCCGGCAGGCTGCTGCGTCTGCGTATCGCGCGGGATGTGAAGCGAACCTGCCTGCTCCGAGTCGGAAAGCGGGGCCGTGCCACAGGCCCACCACAAGGGCATTGCGCTCAGCGCCAGCGCGAAGGCCAGCGTGCGCACGCGAACGCCATGAAGCAGATCGAGTCGGGAGAGGTTGCGGGACATGATTTTGGATTCCTCTGCGAGGAGGTTTATGATCGGACGTCGGCCGACTCCGAGCGGTGCCTAAGACCACTCGGACGCGCGGTATCATACTGCTGGTAATGCGAACCCTTCAATAGAATTGTAGCGTCCGCCTACTTGTCCCGCGTCGAGTGCATGGCACAGCGGCCATCGGCCTGAGCATATCGCAAGGTTATAGGATGCAGGCGCTTAGGCGGGTAACCTCATTGACCCGGGCTGTTTGGGGCACGGCAGTTTACGCCCGAACATCCGTCAGTTCTGTTAACTGATGATCAGCCCCGCGCTGTCCGCATTCCCGGTCGGCGGCTGGCCTGCGAAAATCGTCTTCAGCACGCTGGCGCGGTATTCAAACACGCGCCGGAGATCGGGGGCGACCAGGAGACGGTTCACAATCCAGCCAAGCGGCACACGATACGTCACGCAATCCCGCACGAGGGTGCCATCGCCCCGGCTCTCAAAGACGTGTTCGTGGCGCCAATAGCGGTATGGCCCGCGCCGCTGCTCGTCGACAAAGCGGTGGGGCGGGTCCCACGCCGTGATCTCGCTTTGCCATCGCACCGGCAGTCCGCGAATCCGGAGGCGGTAATCGATCAGCGTGCCGCACCGCATCTCTACCGGCTCCGGCGTCAGTACACGGAATGACAGCCAGGGCGGCGTGATGCGCTCCAGATTGCGGGCATCGCTGAAGAACGCGAAAACCTGTCCGATCGGCCGGGGAATGCAGGACTCCGTGAGAAGTTGAAATGCGCCGGCCTGCTTCTCACACTTGCTGATCTCCACGCCCACGCACATCTCCTGGAAGAGCTTTGCCGGACACGCCCCCTGAAAATCTACGCGCCCGGTCTCTTTTCCCGGGACGTCGCACGCCCAGCTACAATGGTCAAGGATGGCCGAAACCGGATGCGTGTCAAATTCACTCGCTCCTACGCTCTGGGCAGAACGCCTGGTCCTGAATTAATAAGGAAGTGCATGACCCGCGGCCTGATGTGGTTCCGTCGCGATCTGCGTCTGGATGATAATGCCGCATTCTATCGCGCGCTCGTTGAGTGCGATGAGGTGTATTGCACCTTCTGCTTCGATCGCGACATCCTGGACAATCTGCATGACCGTGACGACCGCCGCGTCGAGTTCATCCACCAGTCGGTTTGCGAGATGGACGCGATGCTGCGCGAACGTGGCTCGCGCCTGATCGTCCGCCACGGGCAGGCCTCCGAGGTCCTGCCGGCGCTGGCGGCCGAGCTGAAGTTGGACCGTGTCTATGCCAATCACGATTACGAGCCGCGCCGGCTGAAGCGCGACGCGAATGTCGCCAAGTCACTGGCCCGCGATGGCCGCGAGCTCCGCACGTTCAAGGATCACGTCATCTTCGAGAAGGACGAAATCCTGACCGGCAGCGGTACGCCGTTCAAGATCTATACGCCGTATCGAAATGCCTGGCGGATGGCACTCACCGAGGATCATTACCGACCCTATCCCGTTGCACGTCGCTTTCACAAGCTCCCCGACCCGCCCAGGTCCGTCAGATCGGACCAATGGACGCTCGGCGATCTGGGCTTCGAAAAGACCGATCTGAAGTGGCCCGGCGGCACGAAGCGCGGTCGTGCCATGCTGCGAGCGTTCTTCAAGAAGGTCGACGACTACGGCGAGAAACGCGATTTTCCCGCGAGGGATGGCACCAGCCGCCTGTCGGTTCACCTGCGTTTCGGGACCCTCAGCATCCGTGAGGCCGTCCGGGCGGCACTCGAACATAACACGCCGGGCTCTCGGAAATGGCTGGATGAACTCATCTGGCGCGATTTCTACAACATGATTTTGCACCACTTCCCACACACGCAGACACATGCATTTCAGCCGCAATACGACCGGCTGGCGTGGCGGGACAGCGAACAGGACTTCGCCGCATGGTGCAACGGCCTTACCGGGTACCCGATTGTTGATGCCGGCATGCGCGAGTTGAACGCGACCGGCTTTATGCACAACCGCCTGCGCATGATCACCGCCTCGTTTCTTACCAAGGACCTGCGCATCGACTGGAAGAAGGGCGAGCAATACTTTGCGCGCAAGCTGCTCGACTACGATCTGTCTCAGAATATCGGCGGCTGGCAATGGGCGGCGAGCACCGGGACGGATGCACAGCCGTTCTTCCGCATTTTTAATCCCGTTTCGCAGTCGGAGAAGTATGATTCGAATGGCGAATACATCCGCCAATTCGTGCCGGAGCTGCGCGAGTACCCCGATAGGCTGATTCACGCGCCGTGGAAGGCGGGCGAGCTCGACCAGCGCGGATATGGCTGCATTAATGGAGAGGATTATCCCGCACCGATCGTCGATCACGCCAAGGCACGTGAAGCGGCGCGGGCCATGTTCAGAAGCGCTGCAACCGCCTGATCGTGCAAACTCGCCGTCACTCCATCCGCATCGACGCGATAAACTCCCCAAGCGCTTTCTCATGCCCAGCCATCGTCTTGACCGGTCCGACCGCCTTGAAGAAGTAGGGCCCCTCCGGCGTGTCGAGGATCGCCGCCAGCATGCGAAAGTCCTCGGTCGAAGCCTGCGGCCGCCCGCTCATCGAATCGGTGTATCGCCCGGTCACGTCCAGCAGCGTCGCCTTCAGTCCGTTCGCCTCGGTGGTGGTGACCTTGACCAGGTCCTCCGGCACCGCGCTGCCATCGGCTGTGGTAAACATGCCTTTCCAGCGCGCTATGTTTGCGTCCACGGCCCCGGCGCCCCCCGCGCCGAAATAATACATGATCATTTGCCCGTCCTCTGTATCGCCGTCAGCCCGCGGCAGTACGAACTCCGCCTTGCGCATGGAACTCTTCGGCGTCTGTGACTGCCATCCCGCGGGCACGTCGTACTTCGGACCGGCCGCCGCGGCTTGCCGGGATGCTTCGCCGGGCGGTGGCACGGCGGTCATCGGCGGATGGCCGGGCGGCAAGGCGCTGCCATCTCCCGCCTGCGACGAGCGTGGCGTCGCGCCCGCGATCGGCGGGTGACCGGGCGGCAAGGCGGCTGTCGAGCCAGCCCCGGACGTCGTGTCTGCATTCGTCCGGTTGGCCGTCGCGCGGTTGTCGCCCGACTGGGCCCGCGCCCGAACCGAATCCGGTGCCGGTGGAACTTCGTCCTTGGAGCATGCGGCGAGCACCGAAACCGAAACTGCCGCACTCGATACCAGTGCCATCCAGCTGCGCATCCTCGCATTTTTCGACTTTAATATCATCTCACGCCTCCCGCGGTTTCAATCGTCGTCGCTTTTTCTAGCCACCGGTCGTCCCGTCAGGCGTCGCGCCCAGCTCGCGCAGCGCCGAGGGGTTCAACAGCGATCCGCCGCGGCGCTCGCTGTCATGATAATACAGAAACCGCCGCAGGGCATCGGCCCCGTGGCACGTGGTACACACGTTCGGGGCTTCGAACGGCCGCAGGAGCAGCTGCGTGGCGCTGCGCTCGGCCGGGCTCAGCCCCGCCAGCCGCGCCATCTGGGCCGAGTCCATGGAATGACCGTGCGGCACGTGGCACGTCGGGCAGCCGATCCGCCCGTCGGCCGACGGCATGCCGGTTTCATCGAACAGCGGCAGATTCGACTGTGCCGCCGAGTGACTGATCGCCCGCATTGGAACCTCGGGATGGTCCCAGACGGGGGGCCGCGGGGCCGGACCGTCATCGCGATGACACGAGAGGCACATGCGATTCGACGCCGGCAGGGCCGCAAGCGCCGCATCGCCCAGCGCGGCAGGCACGCTCGTCAGGAAGCGGTTGTCGACCCTGGATGCGTCGCCGTGCACGGCGTGGCAGGGCGTGCAGGTGTGGGCATCGAGTCCTGCCGCCAGCAGCCGATCCGGCGAATGAGCGGTCAGCGCGATCGGCGCGACATGGCGATGGCACTCCGAGCAGAGCTGCGCCGCCGGCTGCCCCGGCGGCACGCGCACCAGCGAGGGTAGCCCGCTTCCGGCGTGCGGATTGTGGCAGGTCAGGCAGGCAATCGTCCGCTCATCCATGCGTTCGGCCGCAAATGTCGGCAGGGCGCCCGACACCGCCTCGGCCGGCACCTGGCGTGGATGCAGCGCCGCCTGGCTGCCCGTCGCGTGCCGCGCCGCGCCCGGATGGCATGCAATGCACGCCGCCTCGTGAGACGGCTCGCCTTTTGCCGGTGGAACGCGAAACAGGCCATGCGTCTCGTCTCCGTGAGGCCGGTGACAGGCCAGGCAGCGATCGGCCGCCTGCAAGGAGGCCGCGGGCCAATCCGCGATCTGCTGATTGGACGGGTCCGCGGGGGACCGATGCCAGTCGTGTGGCCCGCCCGCCAGCCGAACCTGGTCGACGTGGCATTTTGCACAGACGTCTTCGGGTCTGGCCGATAGATAGTGCGGGAATCTCAATTCGTGCGGATTGTGACAATCCGTGCATCGCGCCTTCGGATGGTTGATTGATCCCAGCGACACCTGTTCGGCGCAGCGGTCCTGCTGGTGGCACGTGATGCACTGCCCCTGCGGATCGAGCGGGTGTGTCTCCGGCGCACGGGCGTAACGATGAAACATGTGGCAACTGCTGCAAGGACCCCCGGTCTGCGGCGTCATGCCCAGCCGGTTCTTCTCCTCGGGAAAGTTTTCTCGCAGATCGTGCGACGAGCCGAGCATGGCGCGCTTTTCAGCGTGGCACGAGATGCACATCTCGCTGTCGGTCAACTCGGCCGCCAGCATGAACCGTTCGCCCTTGCCAAGGTGAAGCTTGTGGCAGGAGAGGCAGATGATCTGATCATTGGGCCCGGTTCGCGTTCCCAGCCGCTCGACGGTGGCCTTTTGCTCTTCGTTGAGGACCGCCGACAGCGGATGTGCCGCGTGGGTTTCCTCGCGAAACATGCCCGGCCGCATCTGACCGTGACAGGTCACGCAGAGTTCGTTCGACGACGTGCCCAGCACCAGCAGGTGATCGTACGACGATCCGTGCGGCGTATGACATACCTGGCAGGTGATCTCGCGATTGTTCGGCCCCACCTTGGCCCCGGCAGCCACGAGCCGGTCGGGAATCGGCCAGGGCATGCCGCCCGTGGGATGGGTGCCGAGGGAGGGGCCGCGAGTGTAATCGGCATGGCACCCAATGCAAAGCTGGCTGGCCGAGTTCTCGACCCGCAGGAAAATGGACGTCGCCATGTCGCCGGTGAAATTGCCGCCGGCGTGGGCCGTGTGGCAGGTGCGGCAGGCGATCCTGCCCTCGACGAGCGGCAGTTCCTTCGGCACCTTCATCCCGGCCCGCGGCGGCACGCCCGTCCGGTGTCCGTGCTCGAGCCATACGCGCCGGCGCGAATCGACAATGCCGCCATCGTGACACGATAGACACACTTCCGCCCGGCTGACAAAAGGTGATGCGGGCGTCGACGGCGGCAGGGGGGCAATCTCCGTGGCCATGCCGTCCGCCAGCGGCGGCATCCACTCCATATGGCACACCGTGCACGAGCGCGCCTGCTGAGCGACCAGCTGGGGGCGCGTGCCGCGCGGCCTGGGCCGCGGCGGTGCATCCGTTAATTGCAATTGAAACCGGCTGACGCGATCCGCCCCCAGTTCCACCACCCAGAGCGTTTCGCCCGCAATGGCCAGCCCCATCGGGGAGGAAAGTCGCAGGACGGCCCCATCGGGCGCGCGGACCACATCGAGCAGGCCGCCGTCGGCATTGAACACCTGCACCACGCCGAGCACGCTGTCGCTCGCCCAGACGCGACCCGAGCCGTCAACCGCCACACCCTTGGGGCGGTAAAGCTCGCCGGCCTCCACGCCATATGAAGCGATGGTACGAATCGGCCTGCCCTCGGCATTGAAAACCGACACGCGGCCGTTGATCACGTCGGTGACATGAACGTGTCCGGTCAAAGACACCGCAAGTTGAAATGGGTATTGGAGTTGCCCCAGTGACTCACCCGGTTGCCCGATGGCGATCTGAGTGTTCGTTCCCAGATCGTGCCGGATCAGCTGGTGCCCGTCGTTATTGACCAGCCACACGACCTGACCATCGGGCGATGCCGCGATGTCCGTGATGTCAGGACCGTGTTCGCCGGCGTGCCCTGCAGGCGTGATGATGCGCGCCTCTCCGGTCGCGCTGCGGATTATTCCGCGGTGATTCCCGGTATCCGCGACGAGCAACTGTCCGTTCGCATCGACGCCGACGCCGACCGGCCGCGACAGATTTTCCTCGCCGATGGAATGAATGAAAACGGGTTCGCCGCCTCCGGCCGGAATATGAACGATGCGATCGGACACGCCGTCGGCGATGTAGATGTCGCCGGCAGGCGAGATCGCCACATCCGTCGGCATTTGCAGGACAAGTTCCTGCTGTCCGGTGACGACGCCGTCGGGCCGCGCGATGATCGGATGACGTACATCGTCAGCTGGCTGGGCGCGCAGACCCGGAGTCGCGCACACGTGCGCGACCGCCGACAGCAGAAATGCAGTGCCCCTGGTGAGCCTCATCGTGTTCACATCGCATGCCCGAGCACGTGCGATCCGGCGATCGACTCACGGCACGCATGGCGTGCATTATAACTGGTCGGGCGATAACATCAGCCCCCAAGTCGCGCAGCCGCGCGACAACGATCTGATTCCCGGCGAATACCTCATGGGAGACATTGATGGACTCGCCCCAACCGCAACCGCAGGCTGAACCAACCGATTCCGGCGCTGACCAGAAGAAGGCCCAGCCGTCGCGCCGGCGCCGCGTCATTCGCTTCTGCTTCATTCTGCTCGGCCTATTGCTTGTCGCCGGGGCGGCCGGCATCGGAGGGGCGGAATACTACACCGCGCAGCCGAACTTCTGCGGAAGCTGCCACGTCATGGACCCGTATTACGAGTCGTGGTCGCACGACCATCACGGCGCATCGCTGGATGTCCGCTGCGTCGATTGCCACTATGCCCCCGGCGAAAAGTTCACCGTCATGGCCAAGTTCAAGGGACTCTCGCAGGCGGCCAGCTATTTCAGCGGCCGTTACGGCGCCGGTCGCCCGCGTGCCCACGTCGCCAACGAGAGCTGCCTCACGTCGGATTGCCACGGCGATGGCGCCTTCAAGACAAAACAGCTGCCGATCGGCGCCAGCGGCACCGAAATCCGCCATGTCGGCGCCGAAGCCGTGGAAGTGGAGCGCAAGCCCACCGTCACCTTTGTGCACGCCAAGCATCTGGACGGCGTGCCCGAACGGGTGGCCGAACTGGCGGTCGCCGCAAAGGACCTGTCGCGCCGCCTGCGCGATCGCCTCGGTCATGCCGCATTCGATCGCCTTGAGGCGACCACGCGTTCCATCGCGCCGGCGGAGCAGCGCGATGCCGCGATAAGGGAATTGCTCGCGGAACTGGGCGCCTCGGACGCCCAGGCGGATGCTGCCGAGCTTCTCCGCCTCGAGCACTCCCGGATTCGACTTCTCCAGCTCGAGGACATCAACTGTTCCGCGTGCCACATCTATGATCCATCCAGCGCCAATCACTTTTCGGTCGCGCTCACGACGTGTTTCACCTGCCATTTCACCAACCAGGCTTTTAATCATGACACCGGGGAGTGCCTCCGCTGTCACGAGCCGCCGACGCGAAAGTTCGTGGTGCACGGCATGCCTGCCACCACGACCGGGATCGCGGAGCCCGCAGCCCTGATGGACCATCGTGACATCGTCGAGCGCAATATCGACTGCGCAAGCTGCCATTTTGATGTCATACAGGGCGAGGCGGTGGTATCCGTTCGCGACTGCATCCGCTGCCACGATCAGGACCGCTTTCTCAAGGATTTCGATGCTCGCACCACGCAGACGGTGGAGGACTATCATCGCGTCCACGTCGCCGGCCAGAGGGCCAAGTGCTTCGACTGCCATCGTGCGATCGATCACAAGCTCATCGATGCCGACGTTGAGACGGGCCACGGCGGTTTTCTCGATCCCGTCCGCAACGATTGTCAGCACTGCCATCCAGATCACCACAGCGAGCAGGTACACATGCTCATGGGCGTCGGCGGCAAGGGTGTTGATCGACCGATGCCCAACGCCATGTTCGGCTCGCGGCTGAACTGTCGCGCCTGCCACAGCGAGGCCGGAAGCGACTTCAAGGGAACGCCACTGGTCGCGGCCACGCAGCAGACATGCGTCGCCTGTCACAGCGCCGACTACGAGAAGCTGTTTCAGCAGTGGATCAGCGAGATTGAATCGTCCGTGACGGAGGCCACGTCCGCCCTGGAGCGGGTGGACGCCCGGCTGGCCGAACTCAAATCGCAGGGGCAGGAAGCATCCGCCGATATGCTGCGCCGCGTGGAACTGGCCCGTGCCAATCTCCAGTTTGTGAAATCATCCAACGGCATTCACAACAAGAACTACGCGCTGCAACTGCTCGATCTCTGTACACAGGAACTCGATCGAGTCCTCATTGAACTCGCTGAGTCGCATTGACAGGCCGGTTGGTCAAAACTTGGCCGGTCGCGCGGCACCGCTGGTGCGCCGCCCGCGTTCGGCCGCGATCAGCACAGCGCAAGATAGGTGAAGAAGGTGAGGATGATCAGCTTCGCCCGCGGGCGGAAGAACTGAACCACGTTGTCTGCCACAGCCAGGACCACCGCTGCTTCCCCCAAGCCACGGTGCCGACCCCGAAAACAGACGGCGGGCCGGCTTTCCGGGGGTTGCTGCAATGACCCGGCCGCTGTCCGGCCAACGAGTGCCCGGCGCTGCGACGCGCCATAAGAGACTGCTAATGTGGGAGTTACAAATTTGGCCGGGGCAGGTGCGCGGATGGGCAGGCTGTACCGACTATGCGGGCGTGTTGTATTCCGCGAGCGCCGGCACTCACTTGCGCCAGCCTGAATGTTGCTTTCGTAAAAACGGAAAAGGGGCACGCGGCCAGCGCGTGCCCCCTGTTTGGCTTCGCACGTCGATGCCGTGCTGCCTTATCGCCCGACCGTGCAGCAGCTTGCCTCTTCAGCTTTGACGCACAGGCAACTCGAACCGATCTTCACGTCGGCCTTTGCCCACGTCTTCGCGAAGCGCTCTTCCACCTGCTTCGCCTCCGCTGTCTTGCCCTGCGCCTTCAAAGACTGCGCCAGGCCATACAGCGACCAGCCGTTTTCGGGCCAGACCTTCAGGTCCGCCCGGTACACATCTTCCGCCTCGCTGTAGCGCTTGGCGCTGGTCAGGAAAGCCCCGAGGGTGTGCCGCACCGGTTGCATCCACTCCGGCGGCTCCATGTAGAGCAGATCGTCCTCGATCGCGACGGCTTCGCGCAGAATCGACACGGCCTCGTCCAGTTTGCCGCGGCGAAACTCGATCTCGCTCGTCAACATGCGATCGGCAATGGACAGCACCTTGTGTGCCGGATTGATGCCGGTCAGAGCATCCTGCGGAACCTTCTTGACCGCCGAGCGGAACTGCTCCTGCTCCTTCAGGGCCGCGTCGACGTTGCCCTTTGCCGCATGTGCGATACCGCGCGAGTAGTGCCACATGGCCGTCGAGATCGGCAGGCCACCGCGTGGTCGGGGCTCTTTCAACACGTCATCCCACCGGCCGAACCGCTTCAGCACATCCAGCCGGAACGACAGAAACGGATCGGCAAAGGCCGACTGGTCGCGCACGAAACTGTCTGGTATGCCGGCCAGCATGGCGTCCGCCGCCTCCAGGGCAATGGCGCTGCGGCCCTCCATCATGCAGGCAAAGGCGAGGAAGTGGTTGTTGTGGGCCATGTACAGGTTGTAAAAGCCCTGCTTCGGCGACAGCTTGCGATAGGCCCGATCGGCGGCGGCCGCGGCCTGGTTCTGTGCCGACGCCATGGCCCAGCGGCCCACCTGCACGTCGATGTGCGACGGCATGTGCACCAAATGACCCGAAACCGGCACCAGATTGCGCAGCCGGTCGGCCGCCGCGATGCCGCGTTCCGGTTGTGGCGAAGCCTCGACCGCGTGAATGTAGAGATGATTGGCCCCGGGGTGCGCGGCATCGAGCGTCAATGCATGCTCGATAACGGCCAGGATCTCGTTCGTGTTGCCCTTGGGCGACCCGTCCTTCGCCCACAGGTCCCACGGCTGAAGGTCCATCAGCGCTTCGGCATATAGCGTTGCAATGTCGGCATCGTCCGGATGCGATTCGTAAACGCGCTTCATCGCCGCCGCATAAGCCTCGTCCAGTGGCCGGCGGTCTTCCGGTGTCGGGCTGGCGTAGCGCTCGGCCAGTGCATCGATCAGCTCCCGCTCAACCGGCCCGGCATTTTCCCTCGCAGCGATCGCCCTCTGAAGCGCGTCCCACGCGGCGACCGACCGCTCGGCCGGCATGACGGGATTGTTGATGTGCGGACCGTTGCACAGGGCAATTCCCCACCAGGCCATGGCGCAATCGGGATCCAGCCGTGCCGCCTCGCCGTATGAACGAATCGCCTCGTCGTGGTTGAAGGCGTAGGTCCAGATCAGGCCCTGGTCGAAGAACTTCTGGGCCTCGGGAGAGCTGGTCTGAACGGCCCTGGCATGCTGGCCCATGCCCTCAAACAGCCGCGGCTTCGATTCGGATAACTCAGGCGCGCCGCGTGCGGCGGAACATCCAGCAACTGGCATCAACGCCAGAAGAAACAGGGCGATGCGGGCGGTCATCGTGATACCTCCGGAAATCTGGGAACCTTGCTCATATCAAATCACCTGAACGATGTGAGACGGCGCAAACCACTCTCGCGTCGTTTCTGACACTGCCGATGGATGCCGACCCATGTGCCACGCACCAGCCGCGGGCGAGACCGGTATCTCTCCTGCCGGCGTTGGGGCGGCACGGCCACTTGCGGCCACGAACACGGTGGGGCGATTCTAATCTCACGGGGTCTAATGCGACATGCATTTCGCCGCTTCACGCGAATTGCGGATAAATCTCGCATGCAGGCCCGCCCGGCACCGACAGGACCGGTCAGGTGATGCATTCGAGGCCCCGCAGGCCCAACCGAACTGTTCAATAGGTTGCCTGGAAGAAGCTGAGGCAAACTTCCCGGCGCTGGACGCGCGCGGCTGGCGGAGGGGTGAGTCGGATCGGGGCCCCATCGCGGGCTTGCATGGATGACCAGATGCTGCCGCGACCGTTGCGTACCGGCGGCGGCATCTTACAGCACGTTCGGAACGCGGGGGCGGTGATCCTGCAACATGCACACACGCATGAAACGAGCGGGCCCGCGCAATCACGTACGCAGCGGCCGCGAAGGCGCACACACGTTGACGGAGGCCCGGGAAACGCCGATCATGTTTTTGTCGCACGTGAGGCACGCCGAAGTGGCGGAATGGCAGACGCGGCGGATTCAAAATCCGCTTCCCGCAAGGGAGTGAGGGTTCGAGTCCCTCCTTCGGCAATATTCTGATTCGGGCCTGGCCAGGTGTCAGTCCTGCGGCACGCCATACTTCCACGTCCGCTCGGTCCGCACGCCGTTGACGACTTCCACCCACGGGCCGTTCTGCCGATCATCGACGTACTCGCCATTCTTGACGATATCGCCGTTTTCATCCCATTCGGTGAAGGGGCCGTTTCTCAAATTGTTTTCGTAGTGCCACTCGTTGCGCTTGCGGCCGGTATCATCCCACTTGATCCACTTGCCCACCTTGTCGCCGAAGACGAACTGGCCGACGCCGCGCAACTGGCCATTTGGGTGCCATGAGAAGAGCATGCCGTGCTCGCGACCGTCCAGAAACTCGCCGGCCAGGTACGGATCGCCATTCTCAAACCACCTGGCCCAGGGACCATGTTTGACAAAACTGCCATCGGCGTTCTGCTTTTCACAGTACTGCTCGGAAATGCCGCCGGCCGCGCCCTCCCGCATCTTCTGACGAACGAAGAGCACTTCGCCGTCGGCCGTCACGACCTCGCCAGGACCGGCCATCGGCGGCGCCGGCTTGACCACCTGCTTAACCAGATTTGCTTCGTCCATCGAGGCCGGCTCGGCGCCGGACATGCTCGACGACCAGCTTGCCGGACTCACGCCCATGTCCTGGCCCTGCGCAGGAACGGGCGCGGCCGCCACATTCCGGGCGGTTCCGGGTTCTGTCGCGGAAGTCTTCCGGTCGGTGGTACTCGTCGCCGGCTTTGATTCGCCCGCGGTCGAGGCGCTCACGGGCGTGTTGGAAGCCTGCACAGATGGCTTGGACGGGTTTGACGACGTCCGGCGCGTCGATTCGCAACCTGCCCCGGCAAACCATGTGAACGTCAGGCCCAGTGCGGCAACGTAAGTCAAACGATGGGAATGCATAACAACAGGTCCTTTCGTGCTTAACCCGCGCCGGCGAGGACGCTTTGGTCGAAGAGGTATCGGGGCCAGCGAACGCCTCCGGTCTGGTCGCCGCTTCGGGCAGACTTCCAGGCGGTTCGGGAGGCGCATGAAATGCCCCGAAACGAATGTTCATCTTAAGGCAAAGGGAGCCAAATGGGAACGGCCGCAACGATTCGCCGCAGGCCGCCCCGATCCGCGGGAATTTGCCGTCCGGGGGCTGTTGCAGCCTATGGTTCGCAATGGATATTCAGCACGTCATCGCCGCCCTGGCTGCCATCCGGCGAACCGACGCGGATGATGTATTCGTTGCCCGCCGTCGTGGGAATCGACAGCGAAGCCTCCTTGGTGCCGGGGCAGACCAGCCCCGTGTCACCCTCGGTCGCTTCGCCGTGATCGTCGTTGCATTCGAGCGGCTCGCCGAGATTGTTGCAGTCGCTGCCCGCATAAACCGCGATCCGCGTGTCATCCTGTTCGCTGCCGCAGGTATCCACGAAGAGGATGCCGGTGCAGGTCGCCGTATAGACAAACCACGTATCCTGCTCGATGTTGATTCCGCCGGATTGAAACTCGCACGCCGGCTCGGCGGGACCGATGCTGGTGGCGTTGGTCAGATCGAAAGGATGTGCCCCTTCGACGGCCTCCAGCATGCTTCCGCACTGGTCATTGGGCGGCGGGACTTCACAAGGATTCTCGAGGCACGAGAGGCCGGCCGTCCAGGTCTCGCCGAGCAGATCGCACTCGACGTGTGAGAGGTTTGCACAGATGAGGCCGTCGGCAGAGCAGCACCGGCCGATCGGGCAAGGATCGCTATCGCACTCGGCGATGTTGGGCATCCAGTAGCCGCCGAGTGCGGCACATTCCGAGTCGGCATTGATGGTGCAGAGCGCCTGCCCTTCCTCGGAATAGCAGCAGCGGCCGGGATCGCACTGAAAGGGACCGTGGACCAGGAAATCCACGGCCACGCTGATATCCGAATCGCCGATGGACCCGTTGCCGTCCGCGTCTGCACAAACACACTCGGCGCCGGGCGCCACCCCGTAGTACTGAAGGAAGCAGCCGGCGAACTGCTGAATGTCGTCCCCGCGGCGCACGAGATCGCCGGTCATGTCGCCCGGGCACGTGGTGCACAGCGGCGCGCAATCAAAACTCAGCGACACGTCGCCGCACTCACCTTCGGCGGCGCCGGCCACTCGAATGACGATCTGCTGTTCCTGCGCGACCGGCAGCGACAGCATGGCGTGATTGCCCTCGCCGCCATTGTCGTCGCAAACCAGCTCGGTACCGCCGCACAGATCGTAAACCGCCAGCACGGTATCACCCGCCGGGCCGAACAGGCTTCCGCTTGCATCAATCGTCAGCGTGCCAAAGCAGGGGGCCTCGTAAATCCACCAGACGTCATTGGTGGCATTGGGCTGGCAAACCAGGCCGTTCTCGGGCGACAAAGTCCCGAGACAGGTGTTGACGCCGGTCGGGCCGTTGCCGGTGATGATGATGGCATCGGCGCATTCATCGTTGGGAGGCGGCGCAGGACAGGGCTCGGTCGCGCAGATAATTTCATCGCCCGCGTAGGCTCCACCGTTTGCAAGGCAGTCGGCTTCGGTCTGCCCGTCGGAACATCCGAACTCGGTGCAGCACGCGCCCGTCGGCGGCGAGCAGAACGCCGGTTCGCCGCACGGCACGCCATCGTCGGTCACGATCAACTCGAAGGTGCCCATCGGCAGGGCCCCATTGAACCCGCCGACATGAATGAAATACGCCTGGTCCGCCTGTGAGCACCACGAAAAACGCGAAAGGCGATTGAAGCCCGGCGCCGCGGTCAGTTCGCACGCCGCATCAAGGGCCCCGGATGCATCGTCGTTGCCGCCCACGCAATCCACCAGGCCGCAACTGCACCAGACCTGCATGACCGTATCAAAATCGCTTGCCGGCATGCAGGTCGTCGCCGTCAACGTGCCGCCCGTTCCGATGACGCTATACCACATGCCCTGGTTGGGCGAGACCACGGTGCAGTCGGGCGTGTCATCGTCCGTCGCGCCGATGTTGACGCCGACGAATGGCACGCCGATCTGAAGCACCGTGGCATCGGCACACAGATCGTTCGGCTGCGGGCAGGCCGCCGTGGTGCAGTTGGTGTTGATCCCCTGAAAAACGCCGCCGGCGGCGGCACAGACATCTGCACTGTCTTCCAGCGTGCAGCCACCATCGGCGTGGCAGCAGGCCCCGGCACAACTCGAGCCGGCGCACGTCGAGCCCGCGCCGTGAAAAGCACCGCCGGTCGAGGTACAGTCGGTCTCATCGAGGCCATCGTCGCAGGTGCCATCATTACGGCAGCATGCGCCCAGCGTCTCATCCACGCAGAATTCAGCGCCGACCAGGGCGATGGTGTAGCTGCCGCTGGTTGTCGAGCCGTTGAGCCAATGATGGAAGGTGCCATCAGAAAGGGGATTCAGCCCGTAGAGCCGCTTCCAGCCGTTGCCCGATGTAATGCGGGCCAGATCGTCCCCCGTCACATCCTCAGGCGTGTTTGAAAAGCCGGTGATGACCAGGATATACGACTGGCCGCTCACCAGGCTGGCCGGACTATCGAAGGTGCCGCCATCGGGCGTGTTCGGGAACGTCGCCGGATCGCTGATAAACGACTGAAGCGTCGCCGAACTCGGCGTGTCGTCGTTGGCAAGCACGAACGTGCCATCGGGCTGAAAAAGAAATAGTCGCGTGTCCCACGTCGCCGAGGCGTTCGGATTGTCCGCGAAGTTCGTCGTGGCGTGAAACGTCGCCGCGTTGCTGACGACTATGCAGTAGGCGTCGGTCCGGTCATTGCTGCCGGTATTGGTCGTGCCGCTTATGGTTGAAAGGGGGCCGCTGCCGACCGTGTTCTGGTAACCGGCCGCGGTCGGAAAATCGCCCGCATCGCCGGATTCAACCCATTGCGCGCGTGCCGGCGCACCAATCAGAATGGCGATCGCGGCGAGGCTCCAAACGATCGCTCTGTAGCCAGTCGGCCAACGAGTACGCTCACTCATGGAGGCTCCCGCACGCGGAGAGAGTTTCAGACACGATCGGCCTGCACACACGCTGGCCGGCCCGCACCGGGCTTTACGACGACGCTATAAGGCCCCGCCGCTACCAGCGACGAATGCCGAACTCATCACAGTTGTTCACCCGGCTCGATCAAGAAGAAATGGCGCACTTCCATCCCCACGCCGGATTCTTCCCCAAAACGCCCACGATTCCTGGCGACGATCGATCGACTCGGGCAATCCCACCGCACATCTACTGTACCCGTCCCGTGGCTGCCATTCAAGGATTTTGCATGGCCAGAGTCACGCAAACCCTTGTAATAAACTGTTTTACACCACGGCTGGCGAGATCGGGCGTCGTGATTGGGCGGCGGCGGGCAGTAACTCATCTCAAAAACAGCAGCACGGCCAGTGATGCCAGCGCCACCACGCTCAGCACCAGGCATGCCACCGTTCGCCTGCGGTTGGCCGCAGCTGCTCGGCGCGAGTGGATGGAGAACACCCGGTCCACAAAGGCCCGATCCTCGCCGGATGCGAACCGAATAGCTACGCGTTGTCGGTCCCATTCGGACAGCCGGGCATCGCCGGACAGAATCATCTCGGCCAGCGTATCGCCATCGGGAAACACGACGACGTCAAACTCGCCCCTGCTCAGGCGCGAATCCAGCTCGTCGTCATCCTTGGGGGCAAACAAACCGGCGCTGTCTAAACCTTCTCGCTGAAGGAACGCGGTGAACGCCCCGGCAAAATCCCGGTCCGGCAGCCGCGCGGCGATACGCCTCCCTGCGCCGTGCTCCTGCGCCGTATCCGACGCGCCACCAGTTCTGTCACGGGAATCATGATCCATGGTAGTGCCACACGTACGCCGTCAGCGTGCCCAATCCTGCAATCCCCGCAGCCCCCGCGAAGGGATAAATACTCGCCCCGGTCAGCCAGGTCGGCCCGCGATAGCGTATGAACGGTCGCATCCCCATGATCAATAGAATGCCGCCGGCGTGCAGGCCCGCGGGCAGCCACAGGTTTCCCGTCCGCAGGAAAGCGATGGAGAGCACGATTCCCAGGGCGATGTGCCCGAACAAGGTCCACTTGCGCTTCACGCTGCGAACATAATGGGCAATCGCGAAGACAATCGCCGTGATCAGGACCGCCGCGCTTCCGCTCAACTCGGTTCGCAGTAGATCCGCCATCAATACGCCGCGAAACAGCATTTCTTCGACCATCGCGCCGAAACAGGCCGTCGGCACCAGCAGCAGGAGCCGCCGCTGCCAGCGCCGTCGCGACTGATGCACGCGCACTTCGACGCTGCCCGCCAGAATCCACGCGAGATAAAGCACCGACAGGCACAGCGACGCCGCCGCCGCGCCGTGCGCTCCCGACCGGGCCGACGCCGTCCACGGAAACAGGTGCGAATAGTACGGCCAGGGCAATTCTCCGACACACAACGGATAGCACAGGATCAGGGCAACCAGGCATGTCTGTGTCGCGATTCGCCCACCGGTGCGCACAAACCGCGGCGCATCCCCGGCGTCGATCGTCCAGCGAAGAGGCAATCCGGCGCAGCGAAGCAGCGCGCTCTGCACCAGCCACATGATGACAGGCACGCACAGGAGCAGCCCCAAAGCCGTCAATGCGCTCCACCTTCCTTGCCCGTTGCGTTGGTGCTGCCGGTCCTGTTCGACATGGAGTCGGCGTCGCCGCGCGACGGCCCGCCGTATTTTGGATCGCCGCGCAAAACGCGGGTCCAGCGGCTGTCGGCCCAGAGAAACCACGCTTCAGGCGCTGCTCGCAGGTATCGCTCAAAACCGTCGCACCACGTCTGCATGGCGCGCCGCACCGCCTCCGGTCTTCCTCCCGCCGATCGCGGCAGCATGGCGATGCGGATCGGCTCCTCAAAGTAGAGCGTCTGCACGTCGCCCGCAAAGGTTGAGAACAGCGGCACCATCGGCGCCTCCGCCAGCATGGCCAGCGATGCCGGGCCGGTCGGCAGGTACGCGCGCCGGCCGAGCCAGTCAACCGGCGTGCCCTCGGTCGACTTCTGGGCAATATCCGGCGTGATCGCCACGGTTTTCCCCTCGCGAAGCGCATCCACGACGACCGCGGCCCGCGCCGTCGGATCGGCCGCATTGGATGGTTCCATGATGATGTCGATGCCGGCAGCGCGACACCATCGCCGCTTCATCTCCAGGCGCCTGGCGCTGGACGACCATCGCAGAAAAATGCTGAGCGGAATGTCGCGCCGCAATCGCGCCAGCGACACCAGAAAATTGCAGCTGTGGGCCGGGGCCAGCAGCACGCCGCCACGGCTCGATTCCTGCCGGACGATGTCCACGGAGTCGTCGACCCGCACTTCACGTTGCGCCAGGCGGGCGATCAGCGCTTCCGGCGTCCGCGCATGAAAAAGCCTCGCGCCGTTCGCCAGATGTCGTGCCGAATTGCGGAAATACGCATGGAGCGCCCGGCGGTCGTACAGCCCGGCCGCGCGCAAATTGGATCGAACCAGGCTGCCGAGGCCCGGCATCCAGGGCCCCAGCGCCGACGTGGTGCGTTCGAGCGCCCCAATGGCAAACCCGGGCAGCATCGGCCCCAGCCGGTATGCCGTCGCTGTTGCCGCACCGGAAAAGGCCCTGCGAAACTCGCGCAATCGACTCCTCGCCTTTGCTGATTTCTGGCCGCGCCAGTGATATCCCGGATGCTAATCTAGATGCAGTCGCAACTCGCCACAACGCCGTGACACCGCTTTCAACACACCGGCAGCGGAGCCGTGGCTGCCGATCGAGTGCACGCCGGTGCCAGACCCGCTAAACTCGACACGTTGGTCCAAATTGCCGGCTTCGTTAGAATCGACTGCGCACCCTGCCACACGGGGGATTTCTATTCAAACTGCCTGTGTCCCCCCAGACTGATGGGCGGGCGCTGTAAGCCGACAGGAGCCTCTCATATGAACCGCAGCCGGTTAACTGTTCTGCTCAGCTTCGCCACGTTCGCGATGTCGATTACGTGGAACGAAACAGCGCTCCACGCCCAGGCGACCCGATCGCAGCCGTTCAACGTGCAGCACATGCTGGACATGGATCGTATCGGCGATCCGCAGGTCTCGCCGGATGCGCATCGCGTCGCCTTCGTGGTCCGAGAGACCGACCGCGAAGCCAATCGAGGCCGCACCGATCTGTGGATGGCCGATATCGATGGCGCCAACCTTCGTCGATTGACCACCAGCCCCGATGCCGACCTGGAGCCGCGCTGGGCGCCGGATGGCCAGTCCATTTACTTCCTTTCGACGCGCTCGGGCTCGATGCAGGTCTGGCAGCTTCCGCTCACCGGCGGTGAGGCGCGGCAGATCACACGAGAACCGCTCGATGTCGGAAACCTGAAGCTCTCGCCGGATGGCAAGTCCATCGCCTATACCATGGACGTATTTCCCGCCGCCTCGCCGGACGAAACCAAAAAGCGGCTGGATGAGAAAGCGGAGCAGAAGACAACCGGCCAGCTCTATGATCGTCTCTTCTTCCGCCACTGGGACACGTGGAAGGATGGTCGCCGCTCGCACATCTTCGTCCGCGAACTGGCTGCCGGTGCAGAGGCACCGCCCATCGACGTCATGCTCAATCTCCCGATCGAAGCGGACAGCCCGACCAGGCCCTTTGGCGGCTCGGAGGAATTTTCCTTCACGCCCGATGGCAGGGGTATTGTGTTCACCGCGCGGAATGCCGGCCGTGATGAGGCCTGGTCCACCAACACCGATTTGTTTCACGTCGAAATTGGCGCAAGCGCCCCACCGCGAAACCTGACGGCTTCGAACAAGGCCGCCGATACCCGCCCGGTTTTCGCCCCCGACGGTCGCCTCGCCTACCTTCGGCACACGCGACCGGGCTACGAATCCGACAAATACGACATCGTCATCCGCGAAAACCTCGACAGCGAAGATCGCGTGCTTACCCGCGATTGGGACTATTCCGCCGGACATCTCGTGTGGTCGCCCGATGGTCGCACTCTTTACACCACGGCGGGCAATCGCGGTCAGAGTTCCCTCTTTGCGATCGACGTGGCCACGGGCAAGCCGCGCACGCTCGTCGAGCAGGGCTACGTCGGCGACGTGGCAGCGGCAGGGGAGCGGATTCTATATGGCATGGATCATCTCAAGAGCCCGGTCGAGCTCTACACCATCGCGGCCAATGGCAGCGACGTGAAACAGGTCACGCGGATCAACGCGCAGAAGCTCGCCGGCGCGCGAATGGGCGAGGCGGAGCAGTTCTCCTTCCCTGGTTGGAACGACGAGACCGTGTTTGGCTACGTCGTGGCCCCGGTCGATTTCGATCCCGCAAAGAAATACCCAATCGCCTTTCTCATCCACGGCGGACCGCAGGGCTCCTTCGGCAATCACTTCCACTATCGCTGGAATCCGCAGGCCTATGCAGGGGCGGGCTATGCCGTGGTGATGATCGACTTCCACGGATCGACCGGATATGGGCAGGCCTTCTGCGATTCGATCCGCGGCGACTGGGGCGGCAAGCCATTGGAGGATCTCCAGAAGGGCCTCGCCGCGGCACTGGAAAAGTACCGCTGGCTCGATGGTGACCGCGTGGCGGCACTGGGCGCCTCCTATGGCGGCTACATGATCAACTGGATCGCCGGCAACTGGCCCGATCGCTTCCGCTGTCTGGTGAACCACGACGGCAATCTCGACGAGCGCATGGCCTATTTCGACACCGAGGAGTTGTGGTTTCCCGAGTGGGAGCACGGCGGCACGCCCTGGGAAAACCCGCAGGGCTACACGAAGCACAACCCCATCGATCACGTGAACAAGTGGAAGACGCCGATGCTCGTGATCCACGGTGGCCGCGACTATCGCGTCGTGGACGTGCAGGGCATGGCGACATTCACGGCGCTGCAGCGCCGCGGGATTCCCAGCAAGTTCCTGTACTTCCCCGACGAAAACCACTGGGTGCTGAAGCCGGCGAACAGCGTGCAGTGGCATGAGACGGTGATCGCGTGGCTGGATGAATGGACGAAGAAATAATCCGACTCGCGCGAAAACGCGCCGAACGGTCACACCGAAGACACTGTCCGGCTGGGTTCGTCCCTGGAACAAAGACGAGTGGTCGGATGAGTACTTCTTCAACCACTTCAAGAAGAAGCTCGTGATTGATCGCAAGAAGCCGGGCAAGGGCTATCGGCACCTGCTGATGAAGCGACACATATTTCGCTTCCTCGAAATTCTCCCGAACTGGCGCGAACTTTCCAAGGGACTCGTCGCGATTGTGCTCGAACACGGGAGCCATGAAGTTGACGGCACACACGAGTTCGGTATTATTCGAATAAACGCATGGCCGCGTGAACTTTGGACAACTTACGGCCATTGGTACTATTACAAACACGCAAAGTTGTTCAAGAAGCTCGCTGTTCCCGTTGACACACAGGGGGACGAATACCTGGTGAAATGGACCGAGTCCTCCGCGCGTGCGTATCAACTCCTTCACATACTAACGCATGAGTTAGGCCACCATCATGATCGAATGACGACGCGATCCCAACGCGCCCCATCTCGCGGCGAAGGGTATGCGGAAAGCTATGCGCGACTGCATGAATCGCTGATTTGGGACCGCTATTTCCAGGTGTTCCCCGAATAGGTCAGAGCCTCGAGCCGTGCTCCATTCCCGCGAGCCGGACCGTGCCGGTCCGGCGCCAGCACCGCAAGAGCGGCCATTCCTTCGCGCAAGAACACACGAGCCGTTCTCGATCAGCGCCGCCAATCAAGCGCGCTACCCTCACGACACCGCCGCCACGCCTCGCGCGCGAGCAATAAGATCCGATCGGATTTCGGAACGCACCCTCTTGTCAGCACCTCGCACCCGGGCTGAAATCTGCGCGAATTTATCGGCACGTCCGCTGACGCGCTAAAGTAACGCTGGACACGAACCCGAATTGTTCTGTACCGTTGTCCTTGTCCTCGTCGTGTCCCTCGCGCAGGAGATTCCCTTTATGAACATGGGCAGGAATCGTTGGCTGGTTGTCGCGTTTGTCGCCGTTCCCGTTTTTTCACTCGGCATGGCGTCCGACGGCTGCAATGCGCCCGAAACCACGAGTCTGGAAGGCGTGTGGAGCATCACGCGCGGTGAAACCGATGTGACAATAACCTGGCACGCGAACGGCGCCGACGGCAACGTCTCCGACGGTTCATCCACCGGCACGCTGACCGAGCTGGACCCCGCCGAGTTTCCGCCGGAGGTGGAGCCCCTGATCGACCAGTGGAATGCCGGCCTTGCCGATCTGAACGCCAAACTGGACGAGGCCATGCCGGATAGCGTTGTGATCACGTTCCCCGCCAATTTTCAGATGCGCATCACCAACGCCGACGACACCGCCAACACCGCGACCGGCCTGATCAACGCCGACGACGCGTACTTCTTCCTGACCGACATCTCCGGCGGCGGCGCCGGCAGCGACCAGGGCGGTGGGGCGGTCCTGAACGCGGCATCCATCGAGGGCAGCTTCAACCGCGCGGCACTGACCACGACGGGCGCCGTCACGCGGCGGCTGGTCGTGCTGCTGGCGGGCTCGAACGACGACAGCCTGTCGCTGGTCGTCGAAATCGACGTCAACTACACCGGCACGCGGACCGGCGACGTGCCCGACGATTTCGTCGAACCCGTCGGCAACTCGAATGACAACACGGACGATTCCAACGACAACGGCGATAACGCGAACGGCGACAACGACAATGCCGACAACGACAACGCGGCCAATCCATAATTGCAGTTGAAAAACGCCTGCCGCGTCAACCGGCAGCAACGCGGCATTCAGTTTTCCAAAGACAGCATCGACACCGCCCACGCGGCTGTCGATGCTGTCTTTTCTTGTAAACCACGTCCGCGTGCCACTGCTTCAAGCAATGGGGGTGCAACTGCTGTGTCAGCAGTGCGAAGTCCAAAAGAATCGCCCGCCCGTGTGCCACTGCTTCAAGCAGTGCAAAATCACCGTGTGCCACTGCTTCAAGCAGTGCAAAATCACCGTGTGCCACTGCTTCAAGCAGTGCACCCTGCATGCAACCGTCTCAAGCACTGATACGAATGGAGAAACCCAGCGCGCCAAAAAAGGTATCAATCGCGAAGCGGCCGGCCGTCGACGTCGCGGATGTGACCGGTCAGGCAGAGGATGCCCTCGATGAGCCCCCAGACCGACGACGCACCGCAGGTGCAGATCGTCAGGATCAACTGAACGACGCCGATGGCGGTGTAACCCAGATAGAAGCGGTGAACACCCAGGCCGCCGAGAAAAATCCCCAATAGTCCCGCCGCCAGTTTGCTGCGATGGCTCAGCGGGCCCGTTTCGGCATACTGCATCGTCGGCACATGCCGCATCCGGGCGCCGCCATCCGGCGAATTGAACTGGTGATAGTCGCCGGGAACGGGCGGCGGTGCGCCGGGCGCAGACGCAAACCTTCCCGGCGTCGCGCCGCGCGATCCGGGATGTGTCATGGTTGCCGGTTCGCCGCGCGCAGCGCCCGAAGATTCGCCGCGCTCGATGGTGACGGCAGCCGGCTGACCGCGCATGCGCCGGAACTCGGCTTCCAAAGCGGTGATCTGGTCGGCCCGGAGGTTTCGCTCGGTGCCGCGCTCGACGAGCGCGGTCGATTCGACCAGCCGGCCCTCGCGCGTCCATGCGACGAGCGTATCGATATCGGCGGGGCCGTATCGCGTTCCGTCCTCAGCAATGACGAAGTAGTACACCACGGTCTCAAATCCCTTGGCTCGATTATAGCCAAACTGCCGCGGTGAAGCGCTTCGCAGGCGGACGGTCTTCTCTAATTCTCTTCTTCACCCGAGCCCACCAGGGCCTCGCGATCGTCATCCACCAGCGGGGGCGGCTCCACCGTGTCGACCGTGGTATTGGCGCCCGTCGCCGGTTTATTTTGAGGCTCCATCGGGTTGAGAGAGGAATGCTGACCCTCGCCGTCGGCCGGCTGCTGGCGGAGGGGCGTCAGATCTGTAATGGCCGAGGCGATCGCAATCGGCACGCGGGCCGCCGGGCTGTATTGCTGCCCACTGGTATGGATGCCGACGAGGCGGCCGATCATGTGCTCGGCATTCTCCTTGACGTCCAGCGGAATATCGACGTAGGCAATCGTCACCTGCCGGGCCGGATCCACCAGGCGATAGCGCCGCTTCTCCGGCGGAAAGGCGAAGCTGCGCCGCAGCTCGCCCTCAAGGTCGAACTTGACGGCGACCTGCTGAGCCCGCTCGCGGCGGATTTCCATGCGCTTGGCATCCATCCGCGCACTGAATTCTTCCACCTCCTGCCCCTGCGTCTTCAGCGCGACCTGGGCCTTTTGCAGGTCGGCGAGACTCGACAGTTGCCGGATGCGGATCTTCGCAAACTCCGACGGGACGAATTCCTCGTTCTGTTCCGCGATCTCCTGGTACCGCGCCAGCAGGCCGGTGTAATCGCGCTGGCTCGCCGGCTTTTCCAGAATGCCGTTCAGCTCGCTCTCGGCCGTCTCCAGCAGGGCCTGGAACTTGTTCACCTTGGGCTCGACGGGTGCCGCAGGCGTGACATTCGCGGCGGCGGGGGCGTTGCTCGACCTTTCGTCGATCTGGATCGGCGGCGCATCGTCCACATCCACGATACCCTGGTCGGCCGGAGAGATGACGTCCGGCGGGCCGGACGTCTCGATGTCCACCGGCTCGCCGGTCGATTCAGCCGGATCGTCGTGCGTCGCGCCGGCGCGCGTGGCAATCGCGGGCTCCGCCGCCGTTCGCCTCGCGTTCGGTGACGGAACCGGCGCTTCCACATCCACCGCCGGACGGGAGGGCGTGCGAACAGGCATCTCGGCAGGCTTGGACGTTCGGGCGGCGGCCGGATTGGCGGCAAGGTAACGCTCGAGCAGCCCCGTGCGCAGGTTCTCGGCAACGGGCTTCACGTATTGCCGCGTGATATAGACCCGCGCCCCATTCGGCGGGGCGATCTTGTAGAAGCCGTCGGCCTCGCCCAGGATTGTGACGATCGAACTCCGCGGCAGCACGAGTTGCGTCGTGGATTTGCTGGCGACCAGCTGGCTTCCCGCCCGCACCGGTGCGCCGTCAATCTTGACCGTGCCTTCCTTGCCGCCCGGCGAGAGATTGATCATGCTCTTTTCAATGAAGCTGTAGGTCCCCGCCGGCGGCACGATGCTGTACCAGCCGTGCCGTTCGCCCAGCACCAGCACCCGGTCGCCGGTGTTCAGCTTGGTGATGGCGTAGAAACTGGTGCCTTCACCGCTGCGCACGTTGACATTTGTGCCCGTGACTTCACCTTCCCACGGGAAGGCCGGCGCCTGCGCGCGGGCATGGCCGGTAAGCGATGCGACCACTGTGATGCTGAGGGCAACGCCGGCCGAAAGGGCGTGGAGACGCATGAGTTGTACCTCCGTGTATCAGTCGCGCGAAAGAACGCGCGGGCAAATCCATCTGACAAAAGCCTAAGAACCGCCCCGGGCCTTGTCAACGATAGAATGTCTATTTCGAAGCCGGCGGGTAGCAGAAATCCCGCCCAAATTGTGCGATTTTTTCCAATGACGTGAAAGCCGCTCCCATCCAATCGTCGATAATGGGGCCGTGCGCCGGCGCGGGGGAATTCACAACCAACATTGCCGCCTGCCGGTCGCAGCCGTGCGATGCGCATGACCCCGCCTGCCTCACCCCGTATCATTCGTCATGCAACCTGCGTTGTGAATCTGCGGAGAACGCATGCTCGTCTATGCCGTCCGTCACGCCGAATCGCTGGCCAATGCCAACGTGTCAAAAGAGCCCAACGGCGAGCTTTCCCCGCTCGGCCGCCAGCAGGTCGAGCGCCTGCGCAATCGCTTCCGCAACATCCCGCTCGCCGCCGTTTATTCGAGCCCGTTCGAGCGGTGCATACAGACGGCCGTTCCGATTGCGCGCGACGCGTCGCGCCCGATCGAACTTCGCCCGGAACTGTGTGAATTTCACAACCTGCCGGCTGATGCCATCCTCGATCTCACGCTGCCCACTGCTGAGGAGATCGCGCGCCGCAATCCGGACGTCAAGATCTTGGCCGCCGACCAGCCGCCCCGCTGGCCGCCATGGAACGAGCCGTTCGCCGAGCTGCTCACCAGGGCCATGCGCTTTGCGCGCGCCCTCAAGGAGAAATGGGGCGATCAGGACGGTGCCGTGCTGGTTGTCAGTCACGGCAGCCCGATCGCCCGCCTCATCGACGCATGGCTGACCGACACCCCGGGGCCATCGTTTCGTTTCGTCATCGACAACGCCGCGATCGCCGCGCTTCGGCATCATGCCGGCATCAACAGCCTCGTATGCCTGAACGACGTGTCTCACCTCGTCGGCCTGGAGCCGCCGCGCGGTGCCAACCAGCTGCCCGACGGCTCCATCCGAACGACGCCGCACCTGGGCTACTGGTGATCGCCTCCAACTTTGCCGCGACGAATGCCGGCGCGTAAGATGCACGCCTGTTTTAATGCCCCGGAGCCTTAACGCATGCCTGCACCCGCCGTCGACCTCGGCCCATTTTCAATCGGACCCACCCAGCCACTCGCCCTGATCGCCGGTCCCTGCATCATTGAATCGACCGAGCACTGTCTGAAGATCTCCGAAGCCGCCGCCGCCGTGTGCCGAAGGCTCGGCGTCTCGTACATCTTCAAGTGCAGCTTCGACAAGGCGAATCGCACCAGCGTCACCGGCTTTCGCGGCCCAGGTCTCGAGAGCGGATTGAAAACGCTTGCCGAAGTCCGGCGCAAAGTCGGCGTGCCGGTCCTCACCGACATCCACCTTCCCGAACAGGCGTCGCCCGCCGCCGCCGTGTGCGACGTCCTTCAGATCCCCGCCTTCCTGTGCCGTCAGACCGACCTGCTGGCCGCGGCCGGCGCAACCGGAAAAGTCGTCAACGTCAAGAAGGGCCAGTTCATGGCCCCGGAACAGATGGGGCAGGCCGTGCAGAAGGTGCTGGCCGGCGGCCCCGGTGCGCCGGCGCGCGTCCTGCTCACCGATCGCGGTTCGTTCTTCGGCTATGGCCGCCTCGTCAACGATTTCACCTGCATTCCCGTCATGCAGGAGTTTGCCCCCGTCGTTTTCGACGCCACCCACAGTTGCCAGATTCCCGGCGGACTCGGCGACCGATCGGGCGGCCTGCGCGAGTACGTGCCCATCCTCGCCCGCGCCGGAATCGCCGCCGGCGCTGACGCACTCTTCCTTGAAATCCACGACCGCCCCGAGCAGGCCCAGTCCGATGCTGCCACGGTCTTTCCCCTCGATCGCTTCGAATCGCTGTTAAACACCTGCCTCAGAATACGAGAAGCCCTCGCACGCTGACCCCGCTTGTGCGAGCAATCTCGAAGGTCGCTGCCTGCGGACAAGGACGGCAGGGCGGTCGCATGCAACCGGGCCGCGTTTCGCGGAACACGGCGCGCCGCGGTGCCCGCGTTGACGCGCCAATTGGCCATCCCTAGCATACAGTCTTTCCATTGATTCCGTCGGCGACGCAAAATGGGCCGAAAAATAGGGTTACGCCGCTCATGATCGACAAGGACTACCTCGATATCCTGGCCTGCCCGAGCTGCCGGAAGCCGCTGGAGCAGGTCTCGCCGGAGCCCGGCGACGACGCCGAGTCCCGGCTGGTCTGCACCGGCTGCGGCCTGCGATACCCTGTTCGCAACGGCATCCCGATCATGCTGATCGATGAGGCCGCACCTTCGAAGTCGCCGCACGCCGAGGCCCCCGGCCCTTCCGATCCTTCGTCTCACTGAACGCGACCGACACCCCGAATATGTTCGCCATCATCTCCGACATCCATTCCAATCTCGAAGCACTACGCACGGTGCTGGCGGATATCGACAGGCGCGGCCTGAAGACGATCTACTGCCTGGGCGACATCATCGGCTACGGCCCCGAGCCGGCCGCCTGTCTGGACCTCGTTGCCGAACGCACCGAGCTCAGCCTCTGCGGCAATCACGATCACGCCGTCTTCTACGAGCCCACCAATTTCAACGTCAGCGCCGAACGCGCCGCCTTCTGGACGCGCGCCGTTCTCGAAGAAGAAAAGGACACCGAGCGCCGCAATCGCCGTTGGCGATTTCTGGGCGCCCTCAATCCCCGCAAGGAAGTCAACGGCTTTCTGTTTGTGCATGGCTCGCCGCGTAAGCCGATTAACGAGTACCTCTTTCCCGATGACGTGTACACCGCGCCGCACAAGCTTCTCTCCAATTTCGACCGCATGGAACAGACGCTCACCTGTTTCTGCGGGCACACGCACGTGCCCGGCGTCTTCGTCGACGATCCCTATTTCGAAACGCCCGACGAAATGGGAGATGCGCACAAGTACACCATCGGCGAGGAGAAGGTCATCATCAACGTCGGTTCGGTCGGTCAGCCGCGCGATCGCGATCCGCGGGCGTGCTACGTCATCGTGAACGAGGAGGAGAGCGAAGTTGAGTTCGTCCGCGTCGAGTACGACGTGGATGTGACGGCCCGCAAGATTCACGACAACCCGCACCTGGACGATTTTCTGGGCGCTCGACTTTACGAAGGAAAATAACGCCGGCCCTGGCGGGCAATTCGGCTGCAAGGCCGGGAACCCGGCGCCGGCGGATCAACGAGATGGATTCACAAACCAAACGCACCCTTCTCGCCACGCTCCTGTGCATGGTCGTCGTCTTTGGCTGGATCGAAATTCAGAGACGCATCTACCCGCCGTCTCCTGTCGCTGATGGCGGTAATACCAGCCAGCCCGCAGTGGAGCAGGTGGCTACCACCTCGCCAACCGGCCCAGCGGCGGGGGAATTGCAGCTGGTGTCCCCGGGCGCCGAGGATGCAAGTATTGAGCCCTCGAATCCGGTCGAACTCGGCGACGACCACCAGGATCGCCCCTCCAAGGGCTTCGTCAACGACTATCGCCTGAAGCTCGTTCTCGATCCGCGCGGCGCCTCGGTGCGCACCGTGACGCTGGCCGATTATCGCGCGCACGTCGCCGAGAACCCCAGGGATCCAGACCACGATCCGTACGTCCTTCTCCGCACCGTCGAGGCCGAGAACGGCGGGCGGGAGCTGCGCTCCTTCGAAACGCAGACGCTGCGCGTCGGCGATTCGCCGCCCGTACAGCTTTCCGATACCAGCTGGAAACTCCGCGAGGAGCGTACCCTCGAGAATGGCACGCAACTCGCTACGTTCCTGGCCCAGTTGCGCCGCAACCCCGACGAGCCGCCGATCTTTGAAATCGAGAAGACATATGCCGTCCCGAAAGGCTCGCACGTCATCCAGTTGACGTACAACCTCAAGAATCTCACCGACAGGCCGCAGAAAGTGTCGCTGACGGAGCTTGGCCCGGTTGGCATCGAGCGGGCGGACATTCGCTATGACCAGACGCGCGCCATGATCGCCGTCGTGGACGACGACGGTCGCATGAGTGTCGGCGAGACCGCCATCCGCAGCGACGTGATCAAGCACGAGGATGCCCGCGCCCGTCTCTCGCCCGGCGAGGATCACCTGCTCTGGAGCGCACTGAGCAACAAGTATTTCACCTGCATCGTCGATCCCAGGCCGCGGAAGGCCGGCAGCGTTGCATCGGATTACGTGAAGGATGTCGTCGCCGTCGCCCGTCAGCAATCGAACACGGCGGAAATGGACCTGACGCTCGAACAGAAGCTGGTGCCGTCGGCCGACATTCCACCGGGACAGGCCATCGAGCTGACACACAACATCTATTTTGGCCCCAAGAACGACGACGTTCTCCAGCAGGCCGCGCCCGAGCGTCGTTATGGCCTCACGCGCGTCGCCGATGCCTCCATGTGCACCTTCGAGCTGTTTACACAGCTGATGGCCGGCCTGCTGAAGTGGCTGCACTCCGTGTTCGGCAACTGGGGCATCGCCATCATCGTCCTGGTCATCATCGTCCGCCTGGTCCTGCACCCGATCACCCGCAGCGGCCAGATTCACATGATGCGCATGCAGAAGAACATGGCCCGCCTCAAGCCCAAGATGGAGGCCATTCAGCAGCAGTACCGAAACGACCGGCAGAAGCTCAACGAAGAGACGATGAAGCTCTACAAGACCGAGGGAATCAATCCCGCCGGCTCGATCCTGGGCTGTCTCCCCATGTTCCTCCAGATGCCCATCTGGGTGGCCCTGTACACCGCCCTCAATACGGACGTGGTGCTGCGCCACGCGCCATTCTTCGGCTATATCCGCGATCTTTCGGCACCCGACGCCATCATCGACTTCGGCGCGTCGTTCAACGTCCCGCTTCTCTCGTGGATGATGGGGCCGGTCCGCTCGTTGAATCTGCTGCCCATCTTCATGGCCGTGGTCATGTACGGTCAGCAGAAATACATGCAGAAGCTTACCCGCCCCGAGAAGCCGCCCGAGCCGAAATACGACAAGGAAGGTCGGCCCCTGCCCGATCAGATGGCCCAGCAGCAGAAGATCATGAACTTCATGATGATCTTCATGGGCCTGATCTTCTACAATATGCCCAGCGGCCTGTGCCTGTACATTTTTTGCAGTAGCCTGCTTGGCATGGGCGAGCAGCTCTACATTCGCAAACACCTGAAGGACAAGGACGTCGCGCCGGACAAGCCCTCGCAGCCCCGCAAGCCCGGCTTTCTGCTTCGCAAGTTTGAAGAGCTGCAAAAGACCGTCGAACAGGCCAGGGCGGCCCAGGACAATCGCCCGAATCGCCCGCGGGGCAGCGGCCGCCGTCGCTGAGCGGGCCTTCCGCCTGTGTACCGCGGCTGCCTTCCGATCGGCACCATGCCACACCGCCCTATCCACGCCGAGAGCCGGTCCGACGATGCCGACGTCGTGACACCCGAGCGGTCGTTCGTTCGTGCCGCCGGTTTCGTCTTCCAGTCCGTCGGCTTTCTCCTGAGCATCTCCACCTGCTGCGTCTGGTCGCTGGCCTACTGGTGGCAGGACAGCCTTCCGCCCGGCACCAGCACCGACGCATTGAAGGACTGGTTCGGCGCCGCCGATGCCGTCCGCCTGTGGGCGACCATCGGTGTCGCGGCCACGTTTGTCGGCGGTCTGAGCCTGCTGGTGACGGGCCTGGGGCTCCAGCAGGACCGCATCCGGCGCGGCACGCTCAACGTCGTATTGTGCGCGGTGTTCGCGCTGTTCTTCTGGGCTTACCTGGGAATGGCGGTGGTGAAGTTTCCCTCGGCCGGGCGCATCGCCGTCGTCGCTATCATGGCCGTGGTATGGACGGGATGTTTCCTGCTGGCCGGCGCCACGCGCGAGCAGTTGAAAAAGGCTCCGCCTATGCCGACTGAACGAGCGTGGACATCGCGCGATGAGGATGAGTTTCGAAGAACGACTTCGCCTCACTCACCAGATAGAAAGAACCCGTGATGCAGATGAGGTCCTCGCGGGTGATGGCCTTCTCGGCAATCTCGATCGCCTCGGCCAGATCCGTTGCGACCTGCGCCATGCGACCCGTGATCTCGGCGAACCGCGCCGCCAGTTCGAGTGGATCGGCTGAGCGGGGCGAGTTGATGCCCGTGAAGATCACCTTGTCGGCGCCGAGCTGGATCAGCTTCAGCATGCCCTCGACATCCTTGTCGCCGCAGCAGCCGAAAATGACGACCATGCTGTCGTACGGCACGTTTTGACCGATGGCCCGCATCAGGGCCTCGATGCTGGCGGCATTATGAGCGCCATCCGCCAGGACGCGCGGCTCATCGCACAGCATCTCCATGCGCCCCTGTAGCTTGACCTTTGTCAGGCCGACGGTCACCTTCTCGTCGTCGATGGCAAAGCCGCGACCCTTCAGCACGTCCAGCACGCCGAGGGCAACGCTGCAATTGATCGCCTGATGCTCGCCGACCAGCGGCACGAGCAGATGATCGAAATGGCTTGTCGCCGTGGTGATGCAGATGCGTGCCTGCGGACCCGCCTCGCGCGAAGATTCAAACCGATAGCTGAAGCGGATCTCGTCGCCCACGAACGCCAGCCTGGAGCCGGTTTCATCGGCGGCCTTCTTCAGAACCCTTTTCACGCCGGTCGGCTGCGGGGCCGAGATGATCGGTACGCCGCGCTTGAACACGCCGGCCTTTTCCGATGCGATCTGCTCGACCGTATCGCCAAGCTGGGCCATGTGATCGAGGCTGATGCTGGTCAGCGCGATCGCCTCGGGCTTGATGGTGTTGGTCGCATCGAAACGGCCGCCAAGGCCCACTTCGACCACGGCCAGGTCCACACCCTGTTCGGCGAAATACAGAAACGCGACGGCCGTCAGTATCTCGAAGTACGTCGGCCGGTCCTTTTCGTATCCGGCCGTCACTTCGGCGATCCGGGCGATATAGCGGGCCATGTCGTGCTTCGAGATCATTGCATCGTTGACGACGATGCGCTCGCGAATGTCCATGACGTGAGGCGAGGTATAGACGCCGACCTTCAGGCCATTATTCGCCAGCATCGAGGCGAGCATGACGGCCGTCGAGCCCTTGCCCTTGGTGCCCGCCACGTGGATGCACTTGAAGCGGTCCTGCGGCTGGTCAAGGTCCTTGAGCAGGCGCTGCATCCGCGCGAGGGTGAACATGCCGCGCTGATGCTTCCGCGGCGGCCGGCGTTCGTGATTGATCTGGGCCGCCAGATAGTCCATGGCTGCCGGATAGGAGCGCAGCAGCTTCGCGCTGGACTTGGAGATCACGCCGCCTTCGCTGATAACGACGCGGCGCCGGAACCGGGCCGCCGACTGTTTCTGGACGCGGACCGGCCGCTTGGTCGCCGAGGTCCGACTTCGGTCAGGGCCCTTCCTGGTCGTGGATTTCGTCTTGGAAGCGGATTTAAGGGGGGATGCTGATCTCGCCATAGGGACTCATCCTAACAGCAATGCCTGTTTTCGTCAAGAAGGAAGCGCCGCTAGTGACATCGCCGTGTCATTTACTTTCTATAAACGCCATTGCGGCAACGACTTGTGTGTAGTCAAGCCCGCTGTCGCCGCCTGAAAAAAAACCAAACACCCACGCGGCAGCTTCCTCGTCGGGCGGCCGGTTGTTCCGAAAATATCCAACGATTACTAACAGGTTATCCACATTTCTCGGACGGTCGTGCGTGCCGGGGGCAATTCTGCGCGCACCGCGTTCACTATTAGGACGATGCAGCACGCTCATCAGTTCGTACAAGTTTCTGAAGAGGGGCCCAACGGTCAGCCGGTGGGGGGGCATTCGTGAAAAGAGCCATTAACGCATCGGCGATCGACGCTTCCACCCCGCCCGCGTTCGCCGCGAAATAGCGGCGCGAACGGCGTCCTTGCGCCAGTCGTCGCGCGCCGCCGGCAGCATCGGCGCGCCGCCATCGAACGCGCAAATCACAACGACAGAACTTTTCACAGCCTGCGCGCCGTAGCAGGGGATGCACGTGTATCAAGCGCGCCCGCGACGGAACTTTCCACAAGTGCCCGCTTGTTCAATCGCGCCGCATCTTGCGGCATGGCAACGACCGGCTCGAATCTGTACAATCCCGGGAATCGTGAGTGTCAATACGATGAGTGATCCGACTTCGACCAAGATCATGCGCTGCTGCCATTGCCGCGGGATGATGCGCGTGGCCAGCCGCGCCTTGTCCGTCTTTTGCCCGCACTGTCAGAAGCGCGTCACCCTCGAGAGCCTGCGCATCGTCGGTTCACATCCCGGCAAGTCGCTGGCGACCTGCGGTGACATCCTGGTGGAACCGGCGTCCCAGCTCAACCTGGAGTTGACCGGCAACAACATTCTTATCCGTGGCCGCGTCCGCGGCAGCGTCACCGCCAACGGGCTGCTCGAAGTGGCCCCCACCGGCCGCGTCATTGGCGATGTGCGGGCATCGAAGATCGTCGTCCGCGACGGCGGCATCATTCAGGGCCGCTGCGAGATGACCGCACCGGCCGCGGCGGCCTCTCCCTCATACGCCGGGCAGTCTCAGGCAGGTGACTCGCACGAGTCCCGTTCCGATCCGCGGCCGCGCCTGAACCCGCTGCCGCCACCTCCCCAGCAGATCCGCCCCATCCAGTTTGACTGAGGCCGGCCCACCTGCGTGGCAGCATGATTGCTCGGCCTGAAGAGCCCGTTGCGCCGACGGCACTGCGCCTGCGCGCACGCTAGGCTGTGCCGGCTGCCCGTGCCGCCCGCTCTGCTTTTTCTTCCGCGACCGGATCGCGAAAGTTTTTTCTCTCGCAGATGGCCGCCACGATCTCGGGAAAACGATTGAAGTGATATTCGTCCAGCCGCGTCCGTTGTTCCTTGCCGTCCCGCGTGTGCAGCAGGTCCAGCCAGCCTTTTTTGCGAAAGCTGGCGTCGTCGATACCCGTCATGCTCTCGAAGGCAATGGCAGGACCGCCGCGGATCTGCAGCCCCTTTTCGTCCACCACCGCCCGCACCGTCGCCACGCGAATCCAGAATACCAGCGCCAGGACTCCCAACCCGCAGAGCACTGCCCCGATCGCCTTCTGGAGGTAAAGATCGTTCTCCTTCTTGGCGGCCGCCTGAAGTTCTGACTGTCCCGCCGGCCGGCCATTTCGGAGCGTGATCCGGTAGCGATACACGGGACCAAACCACCACCACGCGTCGCCTGTTTCAAATGAGGGCGGGCCACCCAGTGCCGCCTCCAGTGCCGCACGCTGGTCCTTGACATCCACCTTGTTGAGGGCGGATTCAACGGCAGACAGCGCATCGTCGGTTACCCCTGTATATACCGTGGCCGATCGCGCCTGCTCCTGAAGCTCGGGCGGAAGCTGATCGACGTGCTCGCGGAAGTTCTGCGCCGGATAGCCTACGTACCCGTCGTACAGAAAATACGCCCCCATGCCCAGGCACATCAGCAGGAACAGCCCATTGCGTATCATCCGCTCTCGATTCGGTCCGCTCTCAACCCGCATGGGCAATATTGCTCCCGTCTGGAAAATCGTTCCTGCCGCGGCGGCTTACTCGCTCCCGCAGCCGGGACAGTATGATCGATTTCAGGAATTCGCTCAATTCGCGCGTTTCAAGACCGCGCTCGGCAGTCCAGGCGTATAGCGCAGCAGGGCGGGCAGCTTCCGCACGTCTGCCGTCACTCCGCCAGCGCCGGCGGAGCGCGGCCGACGATTGGTCGCCGATCAGTTCCCGGTGGAAGCCGACCGCTGGAAATCCGTCAGTTGTTTTCGCAGCTTTGTGACCGCGTCCGGCTTGATGACGAATGCCCGATCGGGATGTACGGAGAAGCTCGCGTAGGAGCCGCCGTCCTGCGGACCGGCCGAAGAAATCGACAGCGACTGCTCCGAGCCATCCTGCCCGGCGACCGTGATGCGCGTCTGCGGCGTCGCCAGCCCGAGGGAGTCAAGATCGGCATTCTGGTAGGCCACGTATCGATGCACGCGCAGATTCTTCAATTCCGTCAGATATTCGCGAATCTTGCCGGCATCCGTCGGAAATGATTCCTCGCCCGACAGCACCCAGTCGTCCGCTTTCTTCGTGAATTGAAAATCAGCCTCGGCGTCCACGGCAAGGCCCGTCGCATCCGAGGGCTCAAACGAAAAGAGCCGCGCCTCCAGGAACTCCGCCTTCAAGTCATTGAGCACCTTGGCATCGATCTCGCAGATGGTGAAGCCGGGCACCCGCATCGCGTACGCCTTGCCGCCATGCTCGCCCAAAGCCAGCGAATATGTCACCGGCTCGGGATCCGGAATGCTCGCCTGTTCCACGCCTTCGTCCGCGGCGGGGGGCGGCTTCGGTGGCCGCACGGTGACATCGACGCGATAGGCGGGATTGTCCAGGCCGAACTCGGCCGCGCGATCCGCCTTCGCCGCGACGCTGCGCCCGCGCAACCGGGACAGCTCGTTCACCAGCGTCTCGACTGGCTGCTGCTCGCAGGCGCCTTCGATCGGCGCTGCAAACCGCCATTCGCCGGCCGAGTGCTCGAGCGTACACGGCGTGTCCGGGCGCTTGATGTCGACGCGTGTCACCTGCGTGACATCAAACGATATCAGCTCGCGGCTGAGGAACGACGTCGGTTTCGCCCGCAGCGGCGTCACCGACTCGGCCGGCACCACCGCGATGAAATCCTCCCGCACGTTGCGCACATAGACGCCCGTCTTGCTCGGCGTCGTGTCGCCCACGTGCAGCTCGACCGGCTCCACCTGCCCCTCGATCATCACTTCCAGCTTGATCTCCGGATTCGCCAGGCCGTACTGCTGCGGCTCGCCCGTCTCAAACCCGAGGGCCTGGAGGGCCCGCGCCGCCTTCAGCAGATCGTCGATCGCCATGGCATCGGCCGCGTCCCCATCCACGCCCGTGTCGGTCGAGGCAAACCGCCAGCCGCCGGGCTGCTTCACCAGATCGGCCGCTCCCTCGGGCGTGCTCAGCTTGATGCGCTGCGCCCGATTGCTGACCATCGTCAGGATGCGCTTCTCGCGCAGTGTATCCAGCGATGGCGCCGCATTCTTCAACACCATCTCGCCGACCTGGAAAACCGCGGGGCTGCCTTCGTCCGCGATCTTGGCGAAGACGTTTGACTGCGCCTTGCCGCCGAAGGCGACGCGCACCACCTTCGTCTCTGTGTCGAACTCCGGCATCTCCGGTTGCGTCGCCGGCGGCGGGGGAGGCGGCCGCAGCGTCTTCTTCTCGCTGGTCACGCTGATCGTATAGCTCGGCTCGTCGAGCCCGTAGGGCTTGAGCGACGCCGGCGCGTCGTCCACGAAATCGATCGCCGTCAGGCTCTCCATCGTCTGGAGAATCTTGTTGACCGTCGGCGTGTCGGCGCGGGCCTTCAGCGGCGATTCGATCGTCCAGCCCCGGGCCTCTTTCACCAGGGTGTAATTCTCTTCGCCCTGAAGCTCGATCCGCGTCACGTCCATCTTGTTGAGTTCGCTGATCCGCTTCGATCGATACGCCGTCGTCTTTCGGCGCAGTTCGCGATTCAGATCGCCCTCGACGAGGTACACCGCCTCGTCGCCCTCGGGCTGAACGAAGGTGCGGCGCGACAGCGTCTGCTGCTGGCCGACGCGCAGCACCCGTGCCTTGCCGGTGTCATCCGTCAGCTTGAAAACCAGCCGCGGCTTGTCCAGCGACGTGACGGCCGGTTCCGGATATTCCGGACCGCCCTTGTCGAACTTCCGGACGTATTCGAGCCCGGCGATCTTCCGCACGTCGCCACTCACCACGCCCTGTTCCGCCGGCCCGCTCATCGGCGCCGTCATCCGCCACTTGTCGTCCGTCTTCACGAAGGAACTCGTCGGCGCGTCGTGCGGCTTCACTTCAAATCCGCTTACCTTGTCTGCATCGACGTCGAACAATTTTGTCGGCTTGTCGGATTGCGGCGCGATGTCGCGCTCTTCGGTGGACTGGGCCCAGTAAAGCCCGCCCAGCGCAACCAGCAGAGCCAGCACCATCAACAGCGTCGTCTTCGGATTCATGAGTCCTTGCCTCGCGTCAGCAGTATGCGTCTATTCTCTCATCTGCACCCGTTAACCGTGCGCCGCGGAGAGGCTCACCGCCGGCGGACGAACCACAGCATCACCCCGGGCAGAAACACCAGCGCCGGCCAGACCAGCCAGACGAACCATCGCGTCATTTGCAGATCGCTCTGCGCAATCGCATGAATGCGCGGCACCGGGACGGGACCGCGGCCGATGTATTCCGGCTTGTCGTTCAGCCAATAGATCGTATTCAGCGCCAGGTCCAGATTTTCCGTCGGCGGAGGCTCCATCCGCACCGGATCGGCGCTGACGACCACCTTGTTCTCCACGTACCCGTCCTGGAGGCTCTGGCCAAAGCCGATCACCGCCACTTTGCCGGTCGTCTTGCCTTCCGCGCTGCGCTCGGCGCACATCGCCAGATCAAACGGCCCCGTCGGCGGCGGCGTCTGGAACGTCACCACCGCGTCCGAGCCCGGCCGGTTGATCATGTCGATGATCCGCCTGATCTCGTCGATCGTGGCCGCCACGTAGGCCTCGCGCTTCGGCAGTTCGACCAGCGACGAGACCGTTACCCCCTCCGGCGCCGTGTCGCTGGCATCGAGCACGCAGGCGTTGAACGCCAGCACACGCGAGCCGATCAGCGGCCGCGCCACCGGATGCTCCGTAAAGCCCAGGACCGGCAGATACTGGAACTTCTGCGCCGAAATGTCGTAGCCCTGCGCCCGCCCCTTGGCCGGCGGCAGATACATGATGCGCTGGGAGTTGTCGACCTTGATGCCCCAGTCGCCTTCCAACAGCGACGCAAAGCCGTAGGTGGGGGACGTAAACCCGCCGATCATTGGGTTCTGCGTCACTTCCCACGTTGCCAGGAACAGTGCCCGGCCGTTTTCCTTCAGGGCGTTTCGCAGCATTTCGCGGTGACGGTCGCCGAAATTGTTTTCCGGCGGCGTCTCACCACCGAAGGGGTTCGGCGGCGCCGGCGGCGTCGGCGGCAACACCAGGAAGATCTCCCGCGTGCCTTCTTCCGGATTTGGCTTCTGCTGATCCGTCGCCAGGTTCCATACGATGACCTTGAAATTCGCCGCCTCCAGCCGCTCGCGCATCACGCCCAGGCTCTGCGACGGAATCGGGCTCTGCGGCGGCCGCATGAATGGATTCTGCTGCTGCGGCGGCGGTGGTTCGAAGTACGTCATCACCACCGTGGCGAACGGCTTGTCCGCCGTCATGGCGAGAATCGCCGATGCGATCGCGCCGTCGCCGTTGAACGTCCGCACGATTTCGTCGTCCGGCGACCGGCCGACGATGCTCTCCACCACCGGCCAGACGGCGTTGAAGCCGACCACGCGGACCTTGTCGCCGACCGCCAGCACCAGCGAGTTCTTCTGCTGCACGTCGTCGGCCGTGGTGCCCGATTTCAGCTCCGGCAGGTCCTGGAAGAGCTTCGTCACCCGGTCGATTTCGTCCAGTTGCGGCTTGAACATCCCGCCCTGATCGCTCGCGGCGAGCAGCGCCTTTGACTCGTCGTCGATCGTCGCCAGCCGATCGGCCAGTCCCGTCAGAATCTTCTCGCAGACCATCGCGCTCTCTTCGAACACCGTCGTGTTCTTGCGCACATTCTCGACGGCACGCTGAAGCTGCGCCGGATCGTTCGTATCGATGATGCCCAGGATGCTCAGCCGCATCTTCTCCAGCGTCTGGCTCACGTTCTGAAGGACGCCGGCCACCTGAACCTTGATGGGCAGTCCCGCCTGGATCGCCACCGACCAGTGCGAATGCTCCTCGATAATGGGGAACTTTCGTGCAAGCTGGTTCACCTGTCGCACGATGTCGTTCAACTCGCGCGACACCTCCACGCCGCGATCGGCATAGGCCTTCAGGGCCGCCGCCGGGTTCTCGGGCGCCGGCGCATCGTCCGCGCCGATCAGCTCGCGCAGCGAATCGATTGCCGCCTTCGCCTTGATCGCGTTGTCGCGCAGCATCTGCATGTCCGCCGAATCCGGCGTCGTTGACGCCTTCGCCAGGCTGTTCAGCTCCGACATCAGCCCGCCGATGGCGTTGAAATCGTTCTCCCAGTCGTTCAGCAGCGTCTTGCCCCGGTTCGCCGCCTGGTCGTACTTGGGCAGGCCCTCCTGCGGCACCAGCTCGGCGATTTCGGCCGTGGCGTCGTCCACTTCCTTGATGAGCTGGCGCAATTTCAATGACACCTGAGCAAACAGCGGAAAGTCGCTCAGCCACGTCTCGGTGTTGAGGATCACGTCGCAATGACGGCTTCGCTCTTCGAGCTGCGCCCGCATCTCCCGAACGAATTTGTCGAACTCGGTCAGCGCCGTCTTGTGGTTCTCCGCACCCTTGCCCAGCGACTTGACCAGGCTCGCCTGAAGATCTTCGCGCTGCTTCGCGGAAACCAAGTGCTCGTAATTCACCTGCGGATCGAAGCGTTTCAATTCGTCGCAGTAGTCCATCAGCCGGATGATGTAGTCCTGCTGCTTTTCGTCCTTGTCGTCGCGATCGTAGAGGATCGAAATGTTCACCGGCCCATCGTGGTTGGTGAGAATCTGCTTCGTGCGATCCGAAAGCCCATAGTTGCCGGTCGAGGCCAGATCGCGCCGCATCGACTTGAGCGACGCAAACCAGTTCACCGCCACCAGAATGGCTGCCGCCACGATGATGCCGATCGCCACGTTCGTGCCGACCGCCACCCGCCGGCCGGCGCTCATATCCGTGGCCGCGTTCGATCCCTTCGCCCGCCTGTCCTGTGTCTTTACCGCCATCGTCTCGACTCCAGTACCCGAACCGAGAGGAACAGGAAGAACAGCGTCGTGCTGATGAAGAACACGATCGCCTTGGTGTCAAAAATGCCCTTGCTGAAATCCTGGAAGTGGTGCAGCACGTTCACATAGCTGAGCACCGCCCGCCACTGACCGCCCTGGTAAGTGGAAAATGCGTCCACCAGCACCGTGAACGCGGCGAGCAGCCCCATCCCGATCAGTGCCGCCACCAGTTGGTAACGCGTCAGCGAGCTTGCAAACAGACCAACCGCCACGTAGGCCGCGCCGAGCAGCACCAGGCCGACATAGCCATACACGACAACGCCCAGGTCCTGCGCGCCGTAGCGGAACACGAGATACACGTGTACCACCGTCGTCAGCAGCAGCGCCAGATAGAACACCAGCGCCCCGAGAAACTTGCCGATCACCACTTCCACGTCCGTCACCGGAGCGGTCATCAGCGTCTCGATGGTCCCCGTGGCAAACTCGTCGGCCAACAGCCGCATGGTGAGCATCGGGATCGCGAAGACCAGCAGCCACGCCATGCTGTTCATCATCATCCGCATCGACGCCTCGCCGCCCTCGATCAGCGTGTTGCTCATGAACAGATAGCCTGAGGCGACCAGGAACACCGCGGCCACCACGTAGGCCACCGGCGACAGAAAGATCGCCGCCAACTCCCGCTGTGTCAGTGCTGCGACATTACGCATCATGCCCGCACCTCCTGCCGCCGCTGTTGCGACGCCTGCTCCGCCGTGATTCGCACGAAAAATTCCTCCAGCGTTCCCTGCTCCAGCCGCAGCTCCCGCAGCAGCCAGTCCTTGCTCTTGGCCACGCGATAGATCTCCTCGCGCGGGTCCGCATTCTCCCGCGTCTCGATCGTCAGCCGCTGCCAGCCATTATCCGAATGGCAATCCACCTTGCTTACGCCGGCCAGAGCCGCCAGCGCCTTCTTCACGTCCTCGGCCGCCCCGTGCACTTCTGCGATCAGCCGCGAGCCGGCCCGGATGCGGCGCTTCAGTTCCTCGGGCGAACCGCTGGCCACGATCTTGCCGCCCGAAATGATGATCGTCCGCTGGCAAGTAGCCTCCACCTCCGGCAGGATGTGGCTCGAGAGCAGAACGGTGTGCCGCTTCGCCAGCTCCTGAATCAGGTTTCGCGTCTCGCGAATCTGCGTCGGATCGAGACCGACCGTCGGTTCGTCGAGAATCAGCACCTTCGGATCGTGCAGCAGGGCATCGGCCAGGCCCACGCGCTGCCGCATGCCCTTGGAGAGCTGATGAATCGGTCGGTCAATGAAGTCGCCCAGCCAGCACAGGTCCGTCACCCGCTTGATCGCGCCCTCTCGCCCGGACTTGTCCAGCCCGCGAATCTTTCCGCGAAAGTTCAGGTACTCGCGCACCCGCATGTGCAAATCCAACGGCGTGCTCTCCGGCAGATAGCCGATCACCCGGCGCACCGCCAGCGATTCGGTAAACACGTCGTGACCATCGACCGTCACACTGCCGGATGTGGCCGGCATGTAGCACGTCAGGATGCGCAGCGTCGTGGTCTTGCCGGCGCCGTTCGGGCCCAGGAAGCCGACGATCTCACCCTCCTCGATGCTGAAGGAAATGCCATCGACCGCCTTCCGATCGCCGTACATCTTGGTCAGGTTCTGAACGCGAATCATCGATCACCTCATACTAGTGTGGATCGCGCAGGCGCCCGCCTGTGACCGCCGTGCGGACCCGCTCATGCAGGGGCCCGTTCGCGGGCGCGCCCGTCGTCAATGCACCACCCGTACCGGGCAACTCAGATTTGCCCCGCAACCCGGTACGCGACCCCTCATGTGCTTGGAAAAATGTCATCCAGAGCGTACGCCGATGCATTCGTTCGGGGTCGCCCGCCGGGCCAACTCGCCTGCGATCAAATCACAAGAGTCCGCCCCGGTCTCTCATGCCGCCGTCAGGTCCCCGCCCGGGCCGCCGGCAGCGCAATCCTAAACGCAGAATATGTAGCCGCCGCCGCCTCGCTCGTCAAGCCCCAACCGCTTAACTGGCCGTTGTTTAAGTCGCCGCACACCGGGCGAAGCCGCAAGCTGGGGACTCGTGTGCCATGCCTGAATTCGAATAGACGATGTTGCTTCACGATTCCTGTCGAAACTTCCGACGTTGCGTCGAGAAACGGTGCCAAAGTCTGCAAACCATGGTCGGGTCGGCACGCGGGACGTATCGCCAGGTCCCGCCGGGGCGGCCATGACGACGGCTTGTGCTTTGTAGATGCGCTAAACGACACCACGAAACCTCGCCATTGCCTCGAAGGCAAATCGCTCATCCTTGCCAATGCCCTCACGTGAAAATTCAACGATGCCGGCGCCGATGACCCTGAAGCCGGAGCCTTCTCGGGTCAACGTGAGCTTCTCGATCTGGTACCAGTTATGAGCCGCGCCGAGGTAGATCGAAGCTTCGACATCCGGAGTCCGGTCCATTGCAATCACCACGCCGTCAAGAGCTGCGGGATCGTCGAGGCCCAGGTTGATCCACTCTACAACGAGCTCCGTCGATTCTGGCAGCGAAACGTAGCCAAGTCCTGAATCAAAAGGCTCGAATGGGATGAGGATTCGGTGAAAGAGGGTGCGAGCGAGACCTGTAATCGCATTCTCGAACCAATAAGCTTCGATTGTGCCTTCAAGGGGACGTGTCTTCTGTTGCAGCCCAATGATGTCCATATTGAGTCTAACTGGAGAACATACCACGCGAACCGGCCACGCCGACACGAATCAAGCAATGCAAGCGACGAGTCTCACGAGCGAAAGATTGACGCGCTCAATCGCCATTAACGCCGGGGTGGCGACACCGTAACATCATCCACTTCTATTCCGCCTCCCCTCCAAATTTGCTCTTCCATCACCACCTCCACCCGCACCTCCCGCTCCGGCCGCTTCATCTCCCCCCGGCTCGATGCAATCCGCACGACGACCTTGTCCCCCTCGCGCTTCGCGGCATACTCGCTCAACAGATACTCCCCCTCGCGATATCCAAACCCATCCCCGGCATCCTCGTACAGCCGCCCGCGGGCCTCGCCGTTCTCGTCGAGGCACACCAGCAGCGTCAGCGGATCGAGCGATTCCTCCGTCGTATTCCGCACGATCCGCCCCAGCGGAATAATCGACCCGCCACGAATGAACAGTGTCGGCAGGTTGGCATCGGCATGCTCCTCCTCGCCGATCAGCGTCACCCGCCGCCAGATGCCGCTCGGCATTGACGAATTCCCGGAGCGGGCCCGTGCCACGACCTTGACATCGCGCGGCCCCCGCGCCCCGGCCGTTGCATCCCGCGCCGCGGGCGTCCGGTCAATGGACGAATCAGTCCGCTTGTCATCGCCCGGCCCTTCACCCCATGCCCCTTGCCCGCCCGGCTTCACATCCCCCTGTACCAGCAGATCCGCCCCCAATAAAAACGCGTCATCCACCCCGCGCAGCCGCGCATCCGCCGCATCGGCGAAGAACACCGGCCGCATCACCGGCATGCCTGTCTCCGCCGCCTCGTGGAAAAGCGTGTACAGGTACGGCATCAGCCGATACCGCCGCTCCAGCGCCATCCGGCACGTCCGCTCCGTCGCCTCACCGAATGCCCACGGCTCCTTATCCGGCGAGCCCTTTGTCGAGTGCCCACGTGCAAACGGAAACAGTGACCCGATCCCCATCCACCGCGCGTACATCTCCCCATCCGGCTCGCGCCCCTCAAAGCCCCCGATGTCCGGCCCGCTGAACGGCTGCCCGGACAGCCCCAGGTTCAATGCCATCGGGATCGACCAAGCCAGGTGTTCCCATGTCGCCTGGTTGTCGCCCGTCCACGTTGCTGCGTAGCGCTGACCGCCGATGTAGCTCGCCCGCGTCAGCACAAACGGCCGCTTGTCGGGATTCGCCGCCAGGATTCCCTCGCGCGTCGCCTTCGACATCAGCAGGCCATACACATTGTGATACTGCGCATGCGGACCGCGCGGCAGCCCGCCCCCGCCTCGATGCACGTTGTCCCCCGGCATCGTCCCCGTCGGCCGATCGTCGTAGAACACCGCCGGCTCGTTCATGTCATTCCACACGCCATCGACGCCCAGCCCCATGAATGGCTTGTACAACCCCGACCACCATTCGCGCGTCTGTGGCCGCGTGAAATCGGGAAAGGCGCACGCCCCCGGCCACACGCGCCCGTGATATTCCCTGCCGTCCGCCGACTTCACCCAGTGATCGCCCGCCGTTCCCTGGTCATAGACGAAGTAACCCTTGTCCACCATCACGCCGGGATCGATCATCCACACGCTCCTGAATCCCATCCGGTGCAAATCGTCGTTCAGCCGTTTCGGATCGGGAAAGCCCTTCTTGTCGAAGGTGAAGATGCGAAATGCATCCATGTAGTCGATGTCCATCCAGATGACATCGCATGGCATCTTGTGCCTGCGAAACCCCTCCGCAATCTCCCGCACGCGGCTGTCGGGATAGTACGAAAACCGGCACTGCTGATACCCCAGTGCCCACCGCGGCGGCATCTCGATCTTGCCCGTCAATGCCGCCAGTCGCATCACCACCTGCTGTGGCGTCCCGCCCTCGATCACGATCACCGAAAAGGCTGGCCCGTCGCTGGAAAAGCGGATGCCATCTTGCAGATCGATCTCGCATTGCCACGTTGTGTCCGCCAGTACGCCATACGCCGTACCATCCCTGCGAACGGCCAGCACCCACGGATGCGACTGGTACAGGCTCAGCGAATCGTCGTGATAGCCGAATGCATCCGTGTTCCAGCAGTACGACACGCGCCCATTGCGCATCAAACCTCCGGCGATCTCCCCGGTGCCGTACAGGCTGTCACCCGGCTCGCCCGCCACGTGCGCCGACCACAGATGCCTCGCCCCCCCGTATGCCGGGCTGCCGCGCCAATAGGCATGGATTCCCTCCGACCGTGCGAAACGCGGTTCAACAGTTGTCGACGGCTCCTGGTTCGCATTCGACTCGTCAGACTTCCGTGCCTGCTTGGATCGCAACTGCGCCGCTGCTTCCGGCTGCACGGCAAATGACGGTCCGAGTGCCGCGGCATCGAATCCCGCAGGGCTATACCGTGTCACGCCCTCTGCGATGACTTCCCGGCTCGCCGCTGGTTCATCTGGCCGCCACCTGTGCAGCCGCGCGCCCGCCACGCCGTCGCCGCGAAGCGTCAGCCTGCGCAGATGCATCAGCCCCCGCGGACCCGCGATCTTCCGCGGCCGCACCGCGACCTTCTGTCGCCCGGCAGAAACAGGCTCTATCTCGCCAAGGCGAATCGTCTCAAAACGATCCCATCCGCCCGTGTCCGGCACCTGCGCGCGCAGTTGGGTTTTTCCGATCGTGACGACGAACTCGCCACCCACGGCCTCCTCGCCTGCCGCCGCCTCGATTTCGACCGCGAACCTTCCCGCCCGCGGCAGTTCGACATCCCAGCCGATCCACGTGTCCACGTCACGCCAATCGCCGATGCAACGGCCGTGAATCCAGACGTGGTACGTCGCCCCGTCGCCTTCGATCGTCGCATCGCGCGCCGAGAGCGACAGCTCTCCGGCCTGCGCGAACGCCGTCAGTGGCATCGCGATCGCGAGTGCGAGCGCCGCGCTTGCACGCATGCGCCGCCCGGCCGTCGCACGCATCATGCCTCGCGAAAAATCACCCGCCGACAGGGAGCATAAGGGGTTCATTCCGCCATCTTCGCCAACCGGCGCGCCTGCCGCAACCGATCGTTCCAGCGGCGTTTACGCGGAAAAAATGGCGGAACGGGGAACTATTCTAATGAGTAGCAACATCCGCGGCCTTTGCGGCAGGGCAATTGCCGCGGATGACTCGCGCGCTTCGCCTTGTTCCGCTTTGCGCCGGGTTGCGCCGCGTGTTTTTCTTGTGAGATGGCGGCCGGCAGCCGCGCGGCCTTGAAGGATGGTGATCTGTCCGGCATGCCCCGGCCGCAAAGAAAAAAATGATGGAGATTTTTTTGTGCTGCTGCTTGGGCCGCGGAACGGACGTATCCGCGGCGGGAACATCATCGAATCTGCGCCCCGCGCCGATACCCGCGGAAGATGGTCAGCGGGCTGTTCCGCTCCCAGCCGGCATGGCCCTTGTAGTCGCGGAAGTATTCGACGAACACCGCCTCTTCGTAGCTCTCGATCGGCCCCGGCGTCGCCGGCCACAGGCTGCGGCCGATCTCGGTCGAAGGAATCAGCGTCGCCGGGCCGTCAAACAGCATGGCCGGCGAGCCCAGGACGATGGCATCGACGCGTTCCTCGCAGGCGCAGCCCGCACCAGCGGCCACCAGCGGCAGTAGCAATGCACCCAGGATGTTCGCGCGTCGCCTCACCCCTCGTTCCCCCGGAAATCGCAGCGTCGGCCTGCGCCATGCCGGCGGCATGGCACCAGGCTTCGCCAGGACACGTGCATTCGGCGCGCCGGCCGCGTGCCGCCTCACCGCCGGCGCGCATGCTCAGCCCTCATTCTACCGATATGGATGTAGCGATTGGGCCTTTTCAGCCACGGAACGAACCTGTCCGGCCCGATAACGCCGTCCGTTGGCCCGATCGAAGGAAGGCGGGTCCCCGCCAGACAATGGCCGCCTGTAAGGCCGCGCTGCATGGACGCAACGCGTCAAGGTGCGGATGCACATCGCAACGGCGTCCCGGCAATCAAATCCGCGATGCCGTGCGCCCGCCGCAGCCGATCCAGATAGTGCAGGTCCTTCCGCCGCGTCTGCCGCACGAAAACAAGCTCGCTGAGCAGCCGCCGCGCGCGCTCCCGCCGCTCCGCCGGCATCTCGCGATGCAGCCTCATCTGCTCTGCGTCCGCCCAGTCATGGAGCACGTCCAGCCCCGTCGCGACGCCTTCGCCGACGGCGTGCACCGGCTTGCCCCACGCGACGGCCTCCAGCAGCGCCGTCGAGTTGATCCCCGCGACCGCGTCGGCGTGCCGCAGCCAGCCGTGCAGCGCTCCGTCGGTCCGGACTTCCACGTTTTCGTGCCGCGTCAGCGACACGTCGGTGAATTGCGGATGCGGCCTGACGATGAACCGATCCTGTGGAAATCGCGCGGACAGTGCCGACACGAAGGCATCCATCGTGCGATAGGGCGACGCCAGCGTGATGTTCAGATCGCGCTCGTCCTGGAGCGGCACGAAGACGTAGCCCCGCTCGCCGGGATCGGCCGGGTTCTGCCCCGCCCGCCAGTCCGCCAGCCAGGCCTCGAATCCCGGATGCACCGCCACCCGCGACAGATCCAGACGGCGGATCGAGCTTCGGGCGTTGGTCCCTTCCGCGTCAAAATAGACCGTTTGCGACTGTGGAAACCAGCCCAGCTCGCCGAAGCGGCACTCAATGCCATATTTGCGGCACTTCTCACTCGTGACCGCGTCGCCGTTCGATCCGCCGTTCCAGATGAAGACGACGTCCGGCCGGACCCGCTCGAGCAGATCGTCAAACCCCTCATGAGTCTCGCTGATCCAGCGCCGCTCCTTCGGCGCCCGCGAAAGCGGCCCGCGCGCCTTCGGATGGCAAGCGTACCAGCTCTGCACGCCCGCCTCGCGAAGCGTGTTCCCCATCGTGACGAAAAACCTCGCGATCTCCGTCCACCGCTCCGGCCGATCCGTGATGCCCAGCGCGATGGCGAACAGAATGCGCCTGCGCACCGGCTGCTCGGTGCGGCGGCCGATCGTTTTGGCCGGAACTCCGCCCACGATCGCCGCCGCCGGCACGTCGCGGTTGACCAGGCTGTTGGCACCGATGACCGCCTGATCGCCGATGCGCACGCCTGCCACAATCGTGGCATTGGCGCCGATCCACACGTCGCGGCCGACGTGTACCGCACGCTTGGAGAGGGGCTGGTCCTGCAACGCGTACGCGAGGTCCATCTGGTGGTGCGTACTCGTGATGACGACGTTCGGCCCCAGGATGGTCCCGTCTTCGATCGTGACGTCGCCGTTGCCCTGAATCCAGTTGTTGACGCCGACGACCACGCGCTCGCCGATGCGCACCACGCCCTCGTCGTGTACCTCGAAGTGCGCCCCGTCCCGTATCTGGCAGCCGTCCGCGAGAATGACCCGGCCGCGATCTCCGATGTCGAACCGGGCGCTCGGCGCGATCGCTGCGGAAGCAGAACGCTCGACGCCCGGCATCGCCGCTTCGGGCGCAGCCGCCGCCGGTGCCGCATGACTGGCCCTGGCCGTCGACAATGCTCTGGCTGTCTCGGTGGTGTCCATCTGGTGCTAATAGGGATACAAAATCTCGTTCAACGGCACGCCCGCCCACCGGTCAGCATCCGCCGACAGAAGTGGTTGCATTGTCGCGGGTGCATCCGTCTCCCAGTGGCGCCCTTGGGCAAAAAAGTCGATGACCGCCGCGCCAAGCGCCTCTTTCAAACAGTTCAGTTCCACGCGGTATTTATCGCGATATGCATTTTCGTGCTCCCGATAGCGCGACGTGTCCGACTCCCGTCGTATGAAGTTGTAATCGCCCTCGCCCTCGATAAAGCGCGAGCACCCTTCACAGTAAAGCCATGTTCGTCCGCCATCGTCCGGCCGGGCCCGTTGATCGAGCGGCCCAGCGCACGCCGGACACTGCGACGGAATGCCGTCCCGGGGAATCAGCCGCAGATCATGCCTCAGAAATGCCTCGTAATTGCCGGCAATTGCCTGCTCGTGAAAGACGAATCTCGCCCCCTCGAGCCGCCAGGCAATCGCCAGCAGCTCGCGATACTCCCGCGCCAGTTGATCGACCGCCAGCCAGCGGACTCGCTGGCGCTTTCGACTCTGCACATACTGCACGCGACTGTGGTGCACCATCAGCGGATGGCGCAGCAGCACGATCGCCGTCGACGCCGAATCGCGCCGCAGAAACTCGACCCACGCCTCCGGATAGCTCACCAGCGTGTAATTGACCTTGTTGAACGACCAGCAGGCCGTATCGAACGCCGGTTTGCCCGGCTTGAGCACGGCCGCCCCGAGCGCCTCGCGCCGGACGATCTGCCGCGCGTCGTTGCGCGACGGTACGATCATGCGGCTCATGCCCTCGCTGAAACCCGCCACGCCTTCGCAGGCATGAATGCGCTGCGCGAGATGGTTGGTGCCGCCGCGCGACAGGCCCAGGACGATGATCAGTTTGCGATCGCCAAGCATGAGGCAGTGCGGGCCTCCGGAAAATAGACGCCGGGGAAGAGTCTGTGTAGCGCGCCGGCCGCGGACAGGTCTGGCGTCGATGAGAGCCAGCGTTGAACGAAAAGATTTCGATTGCGCTTTTGAAAATTGCCGTAATGCGCCGCGAGAATCTCGCGCTTCTGCTGGGACGTAGAGGCGCCCTCGCCCAGCGCGCCGTGCAGGTGCGGCACCGGGCATATGGCAAGCTGCCAGCCGCTGGCCTTCGCACGAAATGCCAGGTCCGTGTCTTCGTAGTAGCCGGGACTGAACGATTCGTCGAACAGGCCGATCTGCTCGATCATCGAGTGCCGAATGGCGCAGACCGAGCCCGAGATGGAGTCGTACTCGCCCCGGTCCCGCTCCTCTGCCGTCGCCTCCCGGCACCAGCCGAGCCGATCGGGCGGTTCGCGCTGATAGCGGACCGCCGAGGGACCGCAGATGCCGACGGCCGGCCGTTCGTCGCAGAACGTGACCAGTGCATCCAGCCAGTTCGGCTGCGTGAATTCAACATCACTGTTGATGGTAATGAGATACCTGAATCGCGCTCGTGCACTGGCCAGCCGGCAAAGCCGATTATGGCCGGCGGGATAGCCAATATTCTGTTCCAGCCGATCGACAAAAATATTCGAGCTTTGCCGGCGCGAGAAATTCTCCACAAGTTCGCGCGTCGGCCGTTCGCTGCCCTGGTCGAGCACGTACAACTGCCAATTGGCGCGCCTGGCCACACCGCGTTCGAGCGATGCAAAGAGCCTCGCCACCGCATCCGCGGCATCCCAGACCAGCACCGTCAGGATGGCGTCAACTTCGGCCAGGGGCATCAAAACGATCCATCACTGCAAAGCCGCACACATGACATCAGACGCGGCATTGACATGGCACGCATTTCGATCAACACGGCCACCGGCGTCGGGCCGCGATCCGGCTGCATCCGCGTACAGGCGATACACACGCAGGCCGGCGCCCTCCAGCGGGCCGCGCCGCCGCCAGATGTCCTCCTCGTGCATCCACGAACTGATCACCACGCCGCGCGCCCCCAGGGCGTCGGCATCCTCCGGCCGGACAATGGGCCAGCCCCACAACTCCTGTCCCCAGCGGGCGGGATCGTCGTCCAGCACGCCGACGATCGATACCGGGCTGCGGGCCAGCACGGACGCCAGGGTCTGCGTGTGACCGCCGGCGCCGTACAGTGCCACCGGACCGGCATCACCGTCCGCGATCCGCCGCAGCAGGGCCGACAGCCGCGCACCCGCGTCCGCCGGGACCGCGCCGGCCGCCGGCGCACCGCCCATCATCGTCGACCGCGAAGCAGGCCACGGCCGCGGCGGCGACGTGACCGCCGCATCCAGCACTTCCAGCACGCGGTCGACGTACTCCTCGAACCCGTGCGACCGCTCGATCGTTTCGCGCGCCGCACGGCCCATGCAGGCGATCCGCTCCGGCGCCGCGGCCAGCGCCGCCAGTGTCCGGGCCATCGCCCCAACATCGTCCACCGGTACCAGCACCCCGTTGCGGCCATCGCGTATGACGTCGTCCGCGCCGCTGGCGACCGCCGTCACCAGCGGGCAGCATCCCGCCGCCATGGCCTCGAGCATCGCCATGCTCAGCCCCTCCCGCGCCGAAAGCAGCAGCGACACATCCGCCCATTGCCAGACGGCCAGCGCCATGTCCGCGTCGACCGCCGGTTCGCGGCGAACCGTGTTTTCAGCCAGCTTGAACGAGGGCAGTGCCTCAGTAATGGCACGATCCATATTGTTGGCCTGCGGTCCGTCGCCCACCAGCCGCATCTCAAATCGAACGCCCGCTTCGTCCAGGCGCCGGGCCAGCGCCGGCAGGTGCAGCACCCGTTTGTCCAGGTGTTCCATCCGCCCCACGTAGGCCAGCCTGAGCGGCCGGTCGGCGATCGCATCGCGACGCGGTGGCGCGGGCAACTGCACGCCGTGCGGGATGAGCGTCGTATCCGCCACTCGCGAAGGAACGCGGCGCAGCAGTTCCTCCCTGCAACGAGACGAGTTCACGACGAACCGCGCGATCGTCGGCTCGTAATAGCCCGCCCGCGCATAGTCGTAGGGATTGTCGCTGTGCACCCAGTTCACGACGCGAATCCGATCCGCCGACGTCGCAGCGAGTGCCGCAACTACGGCATCACTCTCCGCCCAGATGCCCGGCAGCAGGATCGACGGCAAAAGCTCGCGATAGACGCGGATCGACTCGAACAACTCGGCCTCGCCGCGCAGATCGGGGGCCGAGATGCGCTCGACGCCGTCCGGCAACAGGCGCTCCATGCTCGGGCAGGCGGCATGTCCCGCGACCGCAGGGTGCACGACAAGGCGAACCCGCCGCCCGCGTTTTACCAGGGCGGCCGAAAGCCGGACGGCCCACGTGGTCATCCCGCCGACGGTCATTCCCAGTGGCAGGGCGATGGTGACTGGCCAGTGATCCATGAGCGCGGCGACATCCTTGCCTTTGGCGGCGCGCAAGACCGCCAGGATAGCGCCGCCTCGTGTTTTATCGGTCGATTCGATTGCCCGCCTAAAGGCCTGGGAAACGCGGCCCCGATAAGACTGCACCGGACCTGCCGCGCAGTATGTGGCCCGCCGGTTCTGGCGCCGTTCTCCGCGTTTCCCATGACTCAACAGACCTTTCAGCGTGCCGACCTGATAAAGCTCGGGCGCGAGGGCGACGCATTTGCATACGTGCGGATTGCGACGGCAATCATTGAACAGCACCCGCACGACGATGAAATACGGCTGCTGCTGGTTCACCGGCTGACCGATCTCGGGCTCCTCCGGCAGGCCCGCCGCGTCGCGGAAGGTTTCGCGCAGGCCGTTGCCGCCCAGCCCGCCGTTGCCGCACTGTTGTCGCGTCTTTCGTCCCGCGGTTACGACGGCGTTCCGGGCTGGGACCGCCTCGCCCATCGTTTCGAAGCGAATCTGAAGCTGCTGGCCCGCCGCGGCGTTGATGCTGATGCGATTCGAGTCGCCTTTGAAGAGCGGCGGGCGTCGCTCGAATTGCATCGAACGGTGCAGGGCGTCTGGCAGGTGCTGGACGTGTCCGAGGGGGTCGGTCGCTGGTGGCCGACGTTCGTCGATGGCGCCAACGAAACTCTCGCCGAGACGCTCGGAAGGCAGCTGCGTGAGGGCGTCACGCCGCCGCTGATCCTGGATGGCGTCGGTCACGGCGACGGCGCGCTGATGATTCACAATCTCACGCAAAATCACCCGCTTGGGGTGCTGCCGGTTCTATACGTTGTCGAGGAAGACCTTGCGCACTTCGCGGTCGCCCTGCACCTGCAAGACTGGCGCGCCGCGGCCAGCGATGATCGCGTTGTGTTCTGCCTCGGCCCGGAGGCCGCGGAACGTCTTGAAGAAGCCATTCGCTCAAGGCCCTCGGTCGCCATACCGCGATCGAGGATCAGCCTGGCGGGGCCGACACCATTGGCAACGCAGATCGACGCCACGCTCGAACGGCTCCATCGCGAGCGCACACACCGCATCGAGGCGGCCCGGTCGCGCGCTGACGCGGTTTACGCGTCGCGCGACGGCGCCTGGTGGCATAATCGATTCCGAGCGGCGCTTTCGAAGCGAGAATCACCGCTTCGCGTCCTGGCGATGACATCGCGCTACACGACGGTATTGCAGTATTCCACGCGCGATGCCTGCCGGGCATTGCGCGAATTGGGCTGCGAGGTGCGCCTGCTGATCGAGCCCGACGCCAGCAGCATCATCGCCCCCGAGCACACGCTGGCGACGACGGCCGAGTTTCAGCCCGATCTGCTGCTTCTCATCGATCACTCCCGGCGCACGCAGCCCGCCCACACCGCGAACGGTCTGCCCGTCCTCACGTGGATTCAGGATCGGCTCAGTTGGTTATTCGATCCCGAGGCGGGACGGGCCATTGGCGCGCTGGATTTCTGCATGGGCCTCGGGGCGGAAGAACTGATCCGCAAGTTTCACTATCCGCGCGACCGGTTCTTCCCGTGCGAAATGGCGACGAGCGTGTCGTCCCTGGAGGACGTCGGCGAAGCGTCGGAGTCCGGTTCGAATCCCGCGGTGATTGCCTTCAATACGCCGACTTCGTCAGCCGTCCGCTCACAGCCGCAACCGAAGGACTACACATGCGACGTGGCGTTTGCCACGCATGCATCCGAGCCGCCGGCGGATTTTCTGAAGGCCGCACTCGCCGCCAATCCGGATCCGCTGGTCCGCCGCGCCATGCAGGCAGTCTTTGATCAGCTTGCGGCATTAGAAAAGTCGGGCGTCTTGAATGGCGCGGTGGATCTCGAGTACATGCTCGCGCAGTCCTGCGAAGCGGAGGGGCTGACGATCGACGCGCTGTCCGCCGAGCGGTTCATCAGCACATTTGCACGGCCGCTGGCCGACCGCATGCTGCGGCAGCAGACGATCCGCTGGGCCGCCGGCTGGGTCGAACGCAGCGGCCGCCGCCTGAATCTGTACGGAAACGGATGGGTGCGGCACCCCGAGTTCAGCCGGTACGCGCGCGGCCCCTTGCCACACGGCGTGGAACTCGGCCGGGCATTTCGCGCAGCCAACATTAACCTGCACGCCGGTCTGAACACCGCCTTCCACCAGCGCGTTCTGGATGGCCTTGCCGCTGGAGGGTTCTTCCTTGTGCGCCGGCACGGCGGCGACGTGAGCCTCGGCGTTTCGCGCGCGCTGCACGAGCTCGTGGTGCGCAGCGGACGGCGGGCGCCGATCGTGATTCATGCGGCGGACCTGCCGTCGCCCCTCGATTCAAAGTTCATCCGTCTGCGACAATGGAAGGGCATCTCGCCGGACCAACCGCTCGAACTCGATCAGGCGCGCATAGACCAGCTGGTCGCGCGTTTCGAAGATGGTGAGTCGCTCGTGCCGCAGATGCTGTGGCCCGATCTTGAGGAGATTACCTTCGAAACGGAGGCCGAATTCTGCGAACTGGCCGAGCGGTATGCCGGCGATGTCGAAGCACGCCGCCGGATCGTTGAGAAAATGCGGGGTCCCGTCGTCGATCGCTTCGGCTACCGGTCCCTTTTGAAGAACGTGCTGGCGTGGATGGCCGAGCGGCTGGGCGAGTCCACGGCAGCGCCGCCCGGCAGGCCACAGCGTGAACCTGTCGAGCTTGCAGCCTCGTGCGGATGACGCCGGTCACCAACACGTCATCCGCGTTGCCGATAGAAGCTTTATGAACACGCTCGAAACCGCGCCGAGCCGCTACGACACCGATCAGACGGTGCTCCTTGCGCGCTTCCTGCGCGAGGGGATTCAGCACGTCGTGGACCTGGGCGCGGGACTGGGCCGCCACGCAGGTTACATGCTCGAGCGCGGACTGCGCGTTTGCGCAGTCGACCACGTGTTCACTCCGGAATTGCAGTCCATCGCCGCCGGCTTCGCCGAACGCTGCCGGTTGCTGGCAGGCGACGTGACGCGGCTGCCGCTGGCGTCGAATTCGGTCGAGGCAATCTGGTCATCGCACTGTCTGGAGCACACGCTCGATCCGATTTCTGTGCTGGTCGAGTGGCGCCGGGTGCTGCGTCCGGACGGTGTGCTATGCGTCATCGTGCCGCCGTTCAAGACGCAGGTGGTGGGCCGGCACGTGTTCACTGGCTGGACGCCCGGGCAGCTCATGCTGACGCTTTTACGTGCTGGCTTCGATATTCGCGACGGCGCATACGCCCGGCATCGGTACAACGTCTGCGCGATCGTGCGGCCCATGCGCCGCCCCGTTGCCTTTGCGCCAAACGACGAGATCCTCTGCCGATACGCTCATATGTTCCCGCCCCCAATCGAAGCGGAAATCATGGACAATCGGCGAAAAAACACCTTCGGCGAGACGATCAGTTTTTTTGAGGGCGATTTCGACAAGCTGAACTGGGAGAAGGACTAATCGTGTTCGATCCCGTATCCATCATCATCCCCAGCTGTGGCCGGCCGGCAAAGCTCGCGACGTGCCTCGGACACATGATTCGCCTACAGCCGCCGAACGGCATCTCGTTTGAAATCATTGTGGCCATCGACGGGGGGATAGGCGATCCGGTCGGCTCGCCAGCGGAAGCGATTCCCGGCGTAAAGGTCTTACGTCTGCCGCAGGTCGGCGCCGCCGCCGCGCGAAATGCCGCGATGGCGGCGGCAAACGGCGAACTATACGTCTTCTCCAACGATGATTGCTATCCCGGCGAGGACTGGCTCGCCGCACATTTGCGCGCTCAGGAAGCGCTTGGCGGCGGCATGGTGATCGGGCAGACGCGCTGGCCGGCATGGCCGGATGCGACGGTGCTGGATGGCCTGCTTCGCGATACGTCGATGGTGTTTTTCTACGATCGCATGACGCCCGGCGCCGATTACGGATTCCGCCACTACTGGACCTGCAATGCGTCGGTGCCCGCGACGTGGGCTCGGCGGGTAGGCGGCTTCGAGGATAGGTTGCGGCCCGTGTTCTTTGAAGACGTCGAATTCGCCTATCGGCTGATAGATGCCGGCTGTCCTGGTGTTCGTTACGAAGCCGCCGCGGTGATGGAGCACGATCATCGGCTCTCGTGGCCGGACTATTGCCGTCGCGAAGCGGAACTCGGTCGCATGGCGGCGCTATTGGGAATCGTTCATCCGGCGTGCTTTGAGGCGATCTATCGCTGCTCGGCGCAGGACGCCTGCGCGACGTATCGGTCGTGGATCGGGTGCGATCGCGGCGACCATGCAGCCGCGGCCTCGGCGCTGCTGGGCTGGCTGGATCGCCCGCTGGCCACGACGGGCGATTGGGACGCCATCAGGGAAACTCTCTACGCGCTGCACCTCCCAATCAAGCGGCGACTTTTCCGCGAGGCATTCGTGCAGGAATACGGCCGGCTGACCGGCGACGCGCCGGCGGCGCAGACCGGCAAACCGGTCCTGACGGGCCGCTAGCCGGGGAGTCGTCTTCACTCCGCAAGTTTTGCGAAGATATCGGCGATGCGCTCGGCAGCGCGGCCGTCCCAGTAGCGCGGGAAGCGATCCGGATCGATGGGGCGGCTCATCTGCTCGTGGAATGCCGCAACGATGGCATGGGTATCGGGCTGCACGAGTCGATTGGTGCCTTCGGAGATCGTGGCGGGGCGCTCCGTGTTTTCGCGCAGCGTCAGGCACGGCACCCGCAGGATGGTCGTCTCTTCCTGAATGCCACCGGAATCGGTCATCACCAGTGCCGAATCGCTGACCAGCTTCAGAAAATCGAGATAGCCCAGCGGCTCAGGCGTCTGGAAGCCGGGAATGGCCGCGACTCTGGATTCCAGGCCGAGCGCCGCGATGTTCTTGCGCGTGCGCGGGTGCATGGGAAAGATGATGGGCAGGTCCCGGCCGATGATGGCAAAGGCATCGAGGATGGCGGCGAGGTTTGCAGCGTCGTCGACGTTGCTGGGGCGGTGCAGCGTCACCACCGCGTACTTTCGCGGGCTGAGCCCGAACTGCTGAAGCACGCCGGAGGCATCGGCCTTCTGCCGGTTCTTCAGGAGCGTGTCGATCATCACGTTGCCCACATAGTGCACCTTGTCGGGGGCAACGCCTTCGTTGCGGAGGTTCTCCATCCCGGCCGGATCGCTGACCAGCAGCAGATCGGAGATGGCGTCGGTCAGCAGGCGGTTGATCTCCTCTGGCATGTTGCGATCGAAGCTGCGCAGGCCGGCTTCGACATGTGCCACCCTGACGCCCAGCTTCACCGCGACCAGGGCGCAGGCAATGGTGCTGTTGACGTCGCCAACCACGATGACCCAGTCGGGCTTGTGGTCGAGGACGACGGGCTCGAACCGGCGCATGATCTCGGCCGTCTGCACCGCGTGGCTGGCCGAGCCCACTTCCAGATTGACGTCCGGCTGGGGTATCCCGAGATCATCGAAGAACAGCTTGCTCATCTTTTCGTCGTAGTGCTGGCCGGTGTGAACCAGCAGGGCCTTCAGGACCGGCCGCCGGGCGAAGGCCTCCATCAGCGGGGCGATCTTCATGAAGTTGGGGCGTGCACCGCAGACGCAGATGAGCTTCAGCATGGTCGAATCCAGACGCGAGGAGCCGGCCTTGACGACTTTGTGAAGAAAAGGTACAAACTTTCCAATGGCGAAGCAATCCCATCTCACCTGTTCCGTCATCACACCGGAACGCCAGGTCCTCGAAACCGAGGCGACGGCGGTGGTCATTCCCGCTCACGACGGCCTCATCGGCATCCTGCGCGATCGAGCACCGCTCCTGTGCGAACTGGGGCAGGGTGTGCTTCGCGTGGATTCGGTCAAGCAAGGTCAGATTTCGGTCAACATCGCCGGTGGCTTTGCGCAGGTCCTGAACAACAACGTCATCGTCCTGACCGAAAAGGCCGACATGCCGCCCATCGCTGCGGGCGAGACGGTCAGCACCGCCCGGTGACGCGCGGCGCCGGTTGATCGATCCCAGCGAAGGCCGATCACGCAGCGCAGATCCTTCCCCGATTCAAACATCAAATCGCAGCGACGTATCAGGGCATGACGAACTGGTGCTCCGGATGTCGAACCGACAGCACCGGGCATGGCGACTTGCGAATGACCTTCTCGGTGACGCTGCCCAGCAGGACGTGCTGAAGGCCGGTGCGGCCGTGCGTGGCGATTACGATCAGGTCCATGGCATTGTTGCGGGCGTAGTTGATGATCTCGAGGAACGGCCGGCCGGACAGTACGACGGGAACGACTTTTACAGATGTCCCGGCAAGGTGCTTCTCGACGAAGGCGGCCATCTCCTTCTGCGCCATTTCCATCAGTTCCTGCGGAGAAGGCCCCACGGGCAGGCTGTTTGGCCCCATGGCCATCCAGTAAAGCGATGCCTCGTCGACGACGTTGACGATGTGAAGCTCCGCGTTGCCCGTCTCGGCAAACCCTCGCGCATATCGGAGGGCATTGACGGAGTATTCCGAGAAATCGGTTGGGAACAGGATGCGCTGGATGGCAATCACAACGTGCCTCCCGTTGGCGACTTCCGTTTGATTATAGACCGGTGCGGGGCAGGGTAAATGGCCTTATACTACGCCCGGCGTCAGAGAACGCGAATTGTGGATTGGACCGCATGGAATTGACGGTACTGGAACACGCACATTCGCCGGCCCCCGACGGGCGCCGGCTGCCGCCGTGGCTGAAGCGACCGCTGCCGACAGGCGACGTGCTGCTGGCCACGCGCGAGATCGTTCGGCGCAGCGGCGTTGCGACAGTGTGCGAGGAGGCTCGCTGCCCCAATTTATCGGAGTGCTGGTCGCACCGCCACGCGACATTCATGATCCTCGGAGATCTGTGTACGCGCCGCTGTGCGTTTTGCGCGGTGACCACCGCTCGGCCGAGTGCACCGGAAGTGGACGAGCCTGAGCGACTGGCCCGCGCGGTCCGCGAGCTGGGCCTCAGGCACGTGGTCATCACGGCCGTGGCGCGGGACGATCTCGAAGATGAAGGCGCCGGCCATTTTGCCCGCTGCGTCCGGGCGATACGGCGCGAAATGCCAACCTGTGTGATCGAGGTGCTGCCGGCCGATTTTCACGCGCGCGAAGCGTGCATCGCGGCGGTGTGCGAGGCCGGCCCCGACATCTACAACCACAACCAGGAGACGGTCGAGCGGCTGAGCCCGTCGATCCGGCCCGCGGCCCGCTATCACCGTACGCTGGAAGTGCTTCGCACGGTCAAGCGGCTCTTGCCGCGGACATTCACCAAGAGCGGGTTGATGGTGGGATTGGGCGAGACGCGGCGTGAGCTGTGGCAGACGATGGCCGATCTGCGCGACGCCCAGGTCGACATCCTGACGGTCGGACAATATCTGCGTCCTTCGGAAAAGCATGCGCCCGTGGCGCGATATCTTCCGCCGGAGGAGTTTGATGAGATCGCGGCGGAGGCGAGAGCGCTTGGCTTTCGCGCGGTGGCGTCCGGGCCGTTCGTGCGATCGAGCTACAACGCGGCCGAGGTGTACGAGGCCATCGCGCGGCAACGGCGTGCGGAGGAAGACTGATTTTGAACCGGGCGGTCTTTCAACGGCTTGCGGGCAAATTCATCGTCTTTGACGGGATCGACGGGGCGGGAAAGGGGGCCCAGTTGGACCGGCTCGAAGCGAATCTGCGCGCGGCAGGCGTCGCTGCGCTTCGCACGCGCGATCCCGGCGGCACCGTCATCGGCGATCGCATCCGGCACGTGCTGCTGGATTACGATTTGTCGCAGATGGACGTGCGCTGCGAGGCGTTCCTGTTCATGGCATCCAGGGCCCAGCTTTGCCGGGAGGTCGTCGCGCCCGCGCTTCTGGCAAAGAAGGCGATACTGGGCGATCGGTTCGTTTCCGCCACGTGCGCATATCAGGGCGCGGCAGGATACGACCCCCACAAGGTCATCGAGCTGGCCAGATTCGCCATCGAAGATGTCTGGCCGCACCTGACGATCGTCATTGACCTGCCGCATAAGGAAGCATTTCGTCGCACAAACCGCTCGGCAGCGTCGGCCAGGCCCGCCGTGGAAGGGCAGTCGATGCTTTTTCATGATGTGCGCACCGATGCGATGGAATCGCGCCCGGAGGCATTTCATGCCCGCGTGCGCGAGCTTTTTCTGGAGCTTCCTTCGTACTATCCGGCCCCTGTCGCCATCGTGAATGGCGAAGGCAGCGTGGAAGACGTGGAGGCCCGTGTCGTGGAGGCCATCGCCAGTGCCGCTCTCTGATGTGCTTTTTCAACCGAAGGCGCAGGTAAGGCTCCAGCAGGCCATGCACGCGGGGCGCATTCCGCATGCATACCTCTTTGCCGGCCCGGAGGGAATCGGCAAGGAGCTTCTGGCCCATCGACTGGCGACGATTCTGCTCTGCGAGAACCCGGTCGAGGGCGCTCCGCCGAAGGAGTATGCGAGTCTGCCGGGCCCATGGCGCGACGCGTGCGGCCGCTGCGTGGAATGCGAGCTGTCCGCGGCGGGCAATCATCCGGATATTCACCGAATTCACCGCGGGCTCACAAGGTACCATCCTGAAAAACGCGTACAGCGTCAGAAGCCGGTGGACCTGACGATCGACGTCGTGCGGCACTTCGTGATTGAGTCTATGGGTCTGCGTCCCAGCCGGGGCCGGGCCAAGGTGTTCATCATTGCCGAAGCCGATCGGCTGAACCAATCGTCGCAGAATGCGCTGTTGAAGACGCTGGAAGAACCACCGGAGCACAGCTACATCATTCTCATTTCGAGTTCGGGCGATCTACTTCTGGAGACGACCCGATCGCGCTGTCACCTGGTAAATTTTCAGCCACTTCCGCTTGATTTCATCAAGGACCGCCTGATTGCGGATCGCGGCTTAAACAAGGAGTCTGCCGGATTCCTCGCGGAGCTGTCTGGCGGCAGCATGGGCATTGCCCTTCGCCACGAGGCGCTGGGTCTGCACGGCCATGCCGAAGTGGTGGCACAGATGCTGGCTGCGGCGCCTGGCGACCCGTTGGGGTTCGGCAAGCGCATCGCCGACATGTCAAAGGAGCTGGCGAAGGAACTCGCAAAACGCGCCCGCGCGGCCGTGGCCAGTGCCGGCCCAACGCCTCAGGAGGCCGACGAAGTTGCTGATGACGAAGAAGAAGACGGCGAGGATGATGGCGAACCAGTAGAGCTTGAACTCGGCACCAATGTGCTTCGCGAAGCCCGCGTGCTGCTGCTGGCGATCGTTGCCACTCTGCTGCGCGATGTGCAGCGGCGGAAGCTGGGGCGCGAGCCGCGCGCGACACCCTCAATGCAGTTTTCACATCAGCTTGCGTCCGCGACGACCACGGCGGGCGTGCGCAGGGCGATTCGCGGCGTGGCAGCGGCCGAATACCAGATGGAACGCAACGTCAACGCGTCGCTATTGTTCGATGTGCTCGGCGTTGAGGTCGGTCGCGGCCTTGCGGGAGAGGTCCGGTGAAATCGGACCGTGTAGGAAAAGGGGGCGAACTGTCTCCGCCGACGGCCACGCAGAGGATCTCATTATTCCTCGCTGGTGTCCTCGGGTACGCCAATGAGCTGCGTGTCGCGCGGCGGGGCCACGACGGCATTTCCGAGGGCGACATCCTCGCCGTGCTGATTAACGCAGGCCACCAGCATTCGGACGCGCTTGGGATTGATGATTTCGGCCACCATGGCGGTGGCAGTCACCGTGTCGTTGATAAATACCGGCTTGAGGAATTTAATCTCCAGCTGGACAAACACGGTCCCCAGGCCCGGAATCTCGCTGCTGAGCACGGTCGAGATGATGCCGGCCGTGAGGATGCCGTGGGCAATGCGGCGGCCGAAGATGGTGCTGCGGGCGTAGACGTCGTCGATGTGGAGCGGGTTGTAGTCCCCCGAGGCATCGGCGAACTTGAAGATATCGCGGTCGGTAATGGTCTTCGTAAACTGCCCGGAATCTCCAACTTCGAGCGTTGCCCGCGGTTTGGGAAAGTGATCGGACATGCTGGCGTTCCGGTTCTGTCGGGGAGGCTGACAGCAGCGGCACAAAAACTGCAAGTTCGCCACAAGACCTTATGGCCGCAGGAGTGATGAGGCAAGCCTGAGCGACTGGACCGGCCGTGCACGCGGCTTTGCCGCCCGCCGGCCTGACTCTGGAGTCAATCTTTCGCGATGCGAGTTCTTGTGACAGGGGGTGCGGGCTACGTCGGCAGCCATGCCGTTCAGGCATTGGTGCGCGGCGGGCACGAGGTCACGGTGCTCGATGATTTATCGTCCGGCCACCGCGAAGCCGTCGATAAGAATGCAGAGTTCGTGCAGGGTGATGCCGGAGATGGTGCGCTGTTCGATCGCCTGTTTGCACGGGCATCGTTCGAGGCGGTCATGCATTTCGCGGCATTCATCGAAGTGGGCGAATCGACGCGTCGCCCGCTTTCGTTTTACGACAACAACGTGGGCACGGCCATACGACTGCTCAGATCAATGGAGCGGCATCGGATTAAGCGATTTGTGTTCAGTTCCACGTGCGCCGTGTACGGCGTGCCGGATCGCATGCCGCTGGTTGAGACCATGCCGATTTCGCCCGCAAGCCCCTACGCCCGGACCAAGGCGGTCGTCGAGTGGGCCCTGCGGGACTGTGCCGATGCGTGGGGCCTGGGGTACGCGGCCCTGCGTTATTTCAACGCGGCCGGGGCTGCCGGCGATGGTACCATCGGCGAGGATCACGATCCCGAGACGCACCTGATACCAAACGTGCTGAAAGTGGCACTGGGCCAGCGCGAGAGCGTGACCGTGTTTGGCACGGATTATCCGACGCCGGACGGCACCTGCATCCGGGACTACGTCCACGTGAACGATCTGGCGTCGGCCCACGTACTGGTCCTTGAGTCGCTGGGGCCCGGCGAGGGACGGATTTACAACGCAGGTACCGGTAAAGGCGCGTCGGTCCGCGAAGTGGTGGAGACCGCCCGGCGCGTGACGGGGCACGCCCTTCCGCTGGTCGAAGCACCCCGGCGTGCAGGCGATGTGCCGGTGCTTTATGCGGACCCGGCGCTGATTCGGCGAGAGCTGGGCTGGCGGCCGCGCTGCATCGAGCTGGGCGAGATCGTGCAGAGTGCATGGCACTGGCACAGGGCGCATCCCGACGGCTTTGCCGGGAGCAAAGGGGCGCGGGGCGGTGGCCTCGCGGAGACGGGATCATGCTGACGCTCGTACACATCCTGGTCACGCTGTACTGCGTCTTCGAATGCGTCAGCGCCCTTCGCGATACGCGCACATACTTTCCCCGGCTGATGATGTTCTCGGCCCTCGGGCTGGTTCACGGCGTGGCGCCGGCCATTACGCCGGAACACTACTGGTGGATGGGCTCCTCCGAGGGCGACCGGATCAATGCCGGATTACTGGCACTGGTCGGCGTCGTTCTGTTTTCGATCGGCTGGCGCGCGTATGAAAGTCTGCGGCCGCAGTGGACGGGGCTGAGCCCTGGATTGTCCGCGCTCATCGAATCGCCCGACGGTCAACGCTTTCTGAAGCGGTTCTTCTGGCTTTCCGCCGTGCTTTCGATTTCGGCCTGGTTGGGCGGCGTGGTTGCGACGGGCGGTCAGATTTCGGAGGTTTTTGAAGGCGGCCGGTTCGAAGGACGGTTGACGGGCAACTACTATGTCAGCGCGATCTTCAACCATCTCACGACCCTGATTTTTGTGCCAGGGTTCTTGTGCTTTTTTCTGCCTCGCCATTACCGAATCTGGGGCATTTCATTCGCCTTGACCATGGCTGTTGTCATGTTTCTTGCGACCAAGGGCGCGCGAAGCACTTCGATGGGATTGGTTGGTTGCGTGGTGACCGGCTATGCCATTCGCAACCGTATGTCCGCCCGGCAGATCGGAATGCTGGTTGCGTCCGGCACCGTGCTGGTGTTGCTGGGCACGGGGCTTTACAAGGTGCGCAAAGTTATGGTCCGCAAATCGCTGGGGGAGATGGCCCAGATGCTGGTTCAAGCGGAAACTTATGAAGGTGCCATAACGTCCGATCCACTATGTTATCACCAGTTTCTGGTGGCGGCAGTCCATACCTTTCCCGCGCGACATCCGTTCGTCCATGCCGCGACTTATCGTCGTATGTGCGTCTTCTTCGTGCCGCGTGCGTACTTTCCTCAACTTAAACCCGAAGACGTTAATATGATCTTTGCGGCTGCGATTAACCCGGCGAGCGCGAAGGCCGCAACCACTATTCCACCCACGATGATGGGTGACGGGTACATTAATTTTTGGGGATGGCCGGGTGTCGCGATCATGCTGGTAAACGGATGGTTCTGCGGATTTTTAACGGGCCGATTGCGCGCAGACATGTTGTGGTTTTTGTTGATAGGGTCCCAAATTGCTCGATTCTCCATGATGTCAATTCGCGGTCAACCGTACGAACTAATGACGGTCATGCTGACTGCCTTTCTGCTTGTCTGGGTCTGCGGACGACTTCTCGGCTATTCTTACCGCAGAGCCAGGTACGTGGCCGCCGAAGTTGATCATCGAAGCGCTTATGCTGGACTGGCCACTGCGTGATCGCTGAGGATGCTGGATTTTGTCAAGCGAAGTGGCGCCGAGGGAAGAAGCAATCTTAAGAGCTGGTGCACGGCGCTGGTTAATCGGGGCGTATTCAGCCACCAGGAATCGGCGGATCAGGTCCGAAGCAGCCTGGGTTGCCGTTGAAAAGGCTGGCGAATTCCTGCTTGTCTTCCTGTTCCTGAAGCTGCAAACGCAGTTTCTTTCCACCTCTCATTACGCGGAATTTCAGCTTGCATTGTCGATCGCTATGCTGCTGATCCAGGTTCTCCTCATGCCGGTCCGCCATTCGTATTTTCGTGTGTTACATGGCGCTGAGGCAACTGGAACCCTGCGAAGTGCCGGCGTTGCGCTGTTGGCCTGGTATGTTCCGACAACACTTGCGCTGGGACTGTTGGGGCTGGTTGCGGGAAGGGAAGTTGGCCACGCACTCGGGTTGGGCACTGCGACCATTGTAGGCACCGTTTGGGTCTTTGTAGCGAACGGTTGGCGCACGCTGGGAACTCAGGATCAGGAATTTCGACGCCAGCGCCGCACCCGGACCGTCCACAATCTGGCATTCCTTGTTGCGCACGTGCTTACTGTCTCCGCCGCGCTGGCGTGGTATCGTGCCTCCGCAGGCACGGCATTGTTCACTTACGCCATTACCGCCGGAATATTTGCGCTATGGTCCGTAGTGCCAATGATCCGCAGAATATTAAGTCAGCCTAAGTGTGGCCCAAGCGACATCAACAGGATGGTTTTGAAATTCGGACTGCCGTACGCCGGTTTACTCTTGTGTCAATGGCTCCAGAACTTCGCAGATCGATTCGTAATTCTGGAAATTCTTGATACCGATGCGGTAGGGCGCTACGATGCCGCTTACAAAGTTGCCGGCATTCCATATATGCTGATGCATGCAATTCTTACAGCGTTAGTGGTACCAGTGGCTTACCAGCGGGCAAAGCAAGTAGACGATCCGCACCAATTGTGGTGGGCCGATCGCATTCTGATCGCAGCAGTTATCGTATATATGGTGATTGGTGCGATTCCTTTACCCATTTACTTGTTTTTTGGTCCCCAATTAATGCTCCTGTTGACTCAGGATAACTATATTGTGCCTGCTGGGGTGATCGGCCTTCTCGCTTTGACGAGATACCTCCAATGCCTTGGCTTTATTCTGCAGGCGATGTTTGCAGTGCATCACAATATGGGCGTGTCATTATGGCTACGCGCAGCCGGCGGCTTTGTCCTGGTTCCGATCTGCTGGTACTCAACGCGGTGGTGGGGTCTTCAAGGTGCCGCAATTGGGGTATTCACAGGTGGACTCCTTTATATTGCCTTGGTATTATTCGGACCAGGTGGCTGTGTTCGGATGGTGATGGACGCTCGGAGAAAAATACGCGGAGCAGCGGCGGCGTTGGCCGGCAGTTCGGCCCAATCTGGCAGGTGAAGTCATGTATTTTTCATGCTGTTCAAAGTGCTAGCATAGCGTGCCATTCACAGCCGCGACGAAAGGAATGTGCGTCGATGGTGATACTTAGTGCTTTAGATTTGGCGATGATATGAGTTTTACGGTCTTATTGCCCGCTTACTCGCACGGCCTTGGTCTTACTCATATATTGACGCACCATGCCCTGGCGGTTCGGCGTGAGGCTGAGAGACTAGGGATTCGGGCGTGCGTCGCCTCTATTCCGCTGGCTCAGGACGCTGCATTGTGGGACAAGTTGCGTAGTGCGTTTACAAGCAACGACGTGATCATATTGGAAAATGAGACTGACGCGCTTGCGGGGGCTGCTGCGGAGTTACTGAGGCAGGGCACACCAGTAGTGGTTCACTTGCACGGTACACGACAGCTACAGGCGATTGCTGGCCTGAAAAGGCAGTACCCACGGCAACTCCGGCTTGTTTTTACAGTTCACTCCTTCAGGAATGTATCATGGACTCGTGCTGTTTATGCTCGGTTTTTGTCGCGACTATTGAGAAAGTATGTTGACTACACGATTTTTTTGTCACCATATTCTGTTGGGGAATTTGCGACTGCGCGGCAAGTTGCGAAAGGGGGTCGTGTCGGCATAGTCCCGCAGGCCGTCGACAAATGGCACGGCCTGGCGGCGGCACCCGTTGGTCATTGTATCCCTGATGTGCTTCTCCAGTGGCTTCAGCAGCCGAATGTATTCCGCTTCATATATTTGGCGAGTTTCCTTCCATCCAAGCGGCACGTGTGGCTCATTGAGTCGCTTTCACCTGTGCTGCGCCGGAATCCCGCGATGCGGCTGATTTTGCCGGGTAAGGGCCAGGACAATATATGGCGCGCTGCCAGGAACACCGCGGAACATCTGGGCGTGTCAAATCAGGTGTTGTTGCCCGGCCATGTATCGCGCCTGGTAGTGCCTTGGGTTCTATCGCGGTGTCAGGCCGGATTGTTTACCTCTCGTTCAGAGACGTTCGGAAATGCGTATCTTGAATCGATGGCGGCCGGATTGCCAGTAATCGGTACGCGTAAGGGGGCCGGTGAATGGTTAATCGTGGACTATCATACGGGGATCGGCATTGAGTATGGAGACAGCCTGGCACTACAACGAGCCTGTGAATACCTGGTAAACAATCCTGATGACGCAGCAGAAATGGGGCGCAATGCAAGGAATGCGGTAAGGACATTTTGTACTTGGGAAAATGTAGCGGCTTCGCACGTGCGCGTTTACCGACGAATTATTGACGAAGTTAAGGAGTAGTCCAGAACGGATGTTTGCATGTAACGACATGTTGTGGGCTGCATATGCATGAAGTGTAGACAGAGCGGAAGCAGAAGGATTATTGGAACGGAGGTGGTCTGTTTTACTTTCGATGGACGGTTGCGAGGTTGATTGATTGAGAAGGGTTTATGGTTTCGCTGCTATGCGTGCTGTTATTGGATAAGGCAGGAATGAGCTTGAAAGTCGTTTGGAATTGGGAAATGTTGTGCGTCTTCCCGGCCGCGATGCTTGCCCTATTCGGGGATAATTTATGAGGTCGGGCGTTCGATCAGCACTGCGCGCTCTAATGCGATTCTCGCCACTGCGTGGCGCGATTCGCGGCGGCGCGCGCTTGGGCTTGGTGCCGCGCGCCCTATGGGGCCGGCTGCCTGTAGAAGCCGGCTTTAATGTAAAGCTGGCGACCGGCCAGAATCTTGTGTATGAGTCGTCGGCAGACGACGGGGTTGGCCGCGCCCTGTATTGGCGCGGACTGCGCGGCTGGGAGCCAGAGACGCTTGGTGTTTTTTTCTCCCTGGCGCGCAGCGCGTCGATAGTGCTTGATGTCGGCGCCTTTACCGGGCTCTTCGGTATGCTCGCGGCAATGGCGAATCCCCGGTCAAGGGTTTTCTGTTTCGAGCCATTTCCACCCGTTTTCCAGCGATTGCGCAGGCACATTCAGATAAACAACCTGACTTCGCAAGTCGAAGCCAGGAATGTCGCCGTCTCCGATGTACCGGGAGTCATGAACTTGTTTGTGCCCGCGTCCCAGGCGCCGGCCGGCGCGAGTCTCAGGACGGGCGGCCTGCGCGGCGATGCGAGTTACAGCACCGAAGTCAACGTGACGACGCTCGACACGGCCTGCGAGAGCATTGGCGTTCCCGAGCTTGTCAAGATCGACGTCGAAGGCATGGAGGACAAGGTGCTGAACGGGATGCAAGGAATCCTGTCGCGCGCCCGCCCGGACTTTGTCATTGAGTGCCTTTCGGATGGCCCGTATGCGGAAGTAGACCGGATCTTGAGCAATCGAGGTTATCGCTTTTATCACCTGCTGCCTTCTGGCCCCTCGCCTCGTGAGCGAATAGTGCCCGATCCGAAGTTTGTGTACCTGAACTACTTATGCTCCGCCAGAGACGACCTCGCGAGCATGGCGGCGACAACACTCTATTAAACCTTGCTTGCATGAATGCGAGGTTGTTTGTGACCGGGAATGAATGCGCGGTTGTTTGTGACAGGTAATGAATGGCCACGTTTGAAACTGACAATGTATCCATGCTGCACGATGGCGTTGGCCGACCAGCGCCAAGACAGGGCAGGCTGCGCGTCGCAATCATCGCACACGGCATGCGCGTGGCAGGAGGCCTTTCAGTTGGCACCAACCTGCTGGAGTCGTTCGGCCGCGTGGCGCCCGAGAATCAAAACCTTGTCGTCCTGCCGGCGGGTGTGGGTTACGAGTCCATATGCAACAGCCTCGAGAATCGGGAAATTCTCTGGTACCGCCCTGGTGGCTGGCTGCGCCGATTCCGCTTTGACTCGTCGACCCTGCCGGCGGCCGTGGAGGCATTCAAGCCGGATGTTGTGTTTGCAATGGGGGGCAAGGGGCTGCTCAAGCCGTCCTGCCCGCAGGTCGCGTTTCCGCAGGATCCTCACCTGATTTACCCGTCCCGGTTTTTTGCAAGGGAGTCGCGCAGTTATCGTCTGGTGAAGCGCTACCTGAAATGGCATCTCTCGAGGCAGCTTCGCGTCACCGACGCAGTTCTGTGTCAGACGCCGGTCGTCGAGCGGCGAACTATCGACACGTTCGGCTACCGGGGTCGCACCCTGGTCTGTGGCAGCGCGGTATCACCCCACCTGCTTGCACGAAGTGCAGACGCGCCATCACCGGAGCGAATGACAAGTGTTCGTGCCGAGCTGAAACTGGTCTACGTCACAAAGTACTACGCCCACAAGAACATAGAAGCGCTTGTCGCGATGTTCGACCGGTTCAGGAAGGAATTGGAGGGTGTGGTACTGTTCCTGACGATCGCGCCGGATCAGCATCCCCTGGCTCCGTCAGTGCTCAGGGACATCGACCGCATGGGTTTGAAAGAAGCCATCGTGAATCTGGGGCCCATACCTCACAAGGAGATTGCGGCCGTGTACCAGGCGGCAGACGCATTTATCATGCCCAGCACGCTGGAGACGTTTGGGTTGCCTTATCTGGAGGCGATGAATTACGGCTTGCCGATACTTACAAGTGATCTGGATTTCGCGCACGCCGTGTGCGGCGATGCAGCCATTTATTTCGATCCATGGGATGTTCGATCCATCGCAAACGCCGTCATTCGAATGCGCCAGGATGCAGGGCTGCGTCAAAGACTTGCGGACCTCGGGCGCACCAGGCTCCAAGTGGGCTTTCGCACATGGGACGAAATAGCCCGTGACATTAACACGCTGTTCCACGAGCTTGTGGAATCACATAATATTTCTCAGTAGCGTGGACAAAGTATTTCATTGAAACAAGTCCTTCAAAATCTCCGTTCCGGCGCGACAGAAGTGGCCGATGTCCCCGCGCCCGCAGTCAGGCCTGGCCACCTGCTCGTGCGCACCCGCGCCAGCCTCATTTCCGCCGGCACCGAGCGAATGCTCGTCGAATTCGGCAAGGGCAGCCTGCTGGCCAAGGCGCGCTCGCAGCCGGACAAGGTGAAGCAGGTGCTCGACAAGATACGCACCGAGGGGCTGCTCCCGACATTGGAAGCCGTCTTTGCGCGGCTGGATGAGCCGCTGCCGCTGGGTTACTGCAATGCGGGAGAGGTGCTCGAAGTCGGCGCCGGCGTCACCGGCTTCAGCGTCGGCGATCGGGTGATCAGCAACGGGCCGCACGCGGAAGTGGTCTGCGTCCCCGTCAATCTCTGCGCGCGGGTGCCGGATGGCGTGAGCGACGAGCACGCCGCATTCACGGTGCTGTGCGCCATCGCGCTGCAGGGCATTCGCCTGCTGGCGCCCACGCTGGGAGAGCGCATCGTCATCACCGGGCTGGGTCTCATCGGTCTCATCGCGTTGCAGCTCCTCCGGGCGAATGGGTGTCGCGTTCTTGGCATCGACCTGGATGCGAGACGCCTGGAGCTGGCCCGCCAGTTCGGCGCAGAAACGGCGAATCCTGCCGACGGCGCCGATCCCGTCGCCGCCGCCACGAGCTTTTCCGGTGGTCGCGGCGTGGACGGTGTCCTGATCACGGCATCGAGCCAGAGCAACGAGATCGTGCACCAGGCGGCCCAAATGTGCCGCAAGCGCGGGCGAATCGTGCTCGTCGGCGTCGTCGGCCTGGAGTTGCGGCGATCGGATTTTTACGAGAAGGAGCTGACGTTTCAGGTGTCGTGCTCCTACGGCCCGGGAAGATACGACAGCGCCTACGAAGAGGGCGGACACGATTATCCGCTCGGCTTCGTACGCTGGACCGAACAGCGGAATTTTGAGGCCGTGCTGGACCTGCTCAGCAGCGGCGCGCTCAACGTCGACGCATTGATCGACCGCCGCATTCCAGTGGCAGATGCGCCGAAAACTTACGACGAACTGGCTTCGAGCAAGGAGGCGCTCGGGCTCATTCTGACATACCCGGCGAATGCCGCCGATCTTCGCCGGACGATTTCGTACAAGTCGGACACACATGCCGGAAAGACTGCGGCCGATGGGCGTGTTGTCGTCGGTGCAATCGGAGCCGGCAACTTCGCAAAGCTCGTCCTGCTGCCGGCGCTGGCCAGGACGCCGGCAGTCCTGCATACCGTTGCCAGTGCCGGCGGCGTCAGTGCCCGGCACATAGGGCAGAAACTTGGCTTCCAGCACGTTTCGACCGACACGCGATTGGTGATTGAAAACCCCGAGATCAATACCATCATCATTACGACTCGCCACAATTCCCACGCCCGGCTGGTCTGCGAGTCCCTTGCCGCCGGCAAACACGTATTCGTGGAAAAGCCTCTTGCACTGACTCGGGATGAACTGCGTGCCGTAACGGAGGCAGTATCGCGTGCGCCGGATCGACAGCTTCTGGTCGGTTTCAACCGGCGATTTTCGCCGCACGCACTCAAGATTAAGTCGCTTCTGGCCGGTCGCAGTCAGCCGCTGACGATGATCATGACCGTCAACGCCGGCCTCATTTCTCCGGACCACTGGACGCAGGACCCCGCAGTAGGCGGCGGCCGGATCATTGGTGAGGCCTGTCACTGGATAGACTTGTTGTCGTTTCTGGCCAGTGCCCCGGTCATTCGTGTCAGTGCTGTCGCAGTCGGCCAGTGGCGTGGACCCGGTCCCGCCGACGACAAGATGAGCATTCTGTTGACGTTTGGCGATGGTTCGGTGGGTACGGTTCACTATTTTGCCAATGGCCACAAGTCATTCCCGAAGGAAGGACTCGAAGTATTCAGCGATGGCCGCATACTTCAGCTTGACAATTTCCGCAAACTAACCGGTTTCGGTTTTCGGGGCTTTTCCAGGTGGAAGACGTCGCGGGTCGATAAGGGCCACGACGCGGAAATTGCGGCCTTTGTCGATGGCGTCACCCGTGGCGGGCCGCAGTTGATTCCATTCGACCAACTCGTAAATGTGACGCTGGCCAGTTTCGCGGCGGTGGCCTCGGCAGCACACGAAAAGCCCATTGAGCCGGGAACGCTGGATGATGCTTGAATACCCGCGGACAGGACCGCTGCGGCGCCGCGTCTGGCGGGCCGGATGGCGGCGCAAATAGACTCCACGACGTGAATCCTCTTGCAGCATTCAAGGCGGCGCGCGAACTCGGCATCGGCACGTCGCTGCGCCGAGCGATTCACCTGGTTCGCATCAAGTCGGGATGGCTCGAGCGGCGCGATGCCAGTGGGGCCTTCGGGCCCGACGAACTGCTGCCGCACATCGTCGCCGGGCAGTCGTTTCAATCCATGCTGGAGCGCCGGCGCAGCGGCCAGATCGCTTTTTTCTTTTCGCCAGAATCGCTGCCGGAAATTCGGAGCAGACTTCAGTCGCTGTTGTCGCCGGAGGCACAGCAGACGCTGCGAACGAATCTGGATGAACTTCGCCAGGGGCGCCTGACGTACTTCAGCCGCTTGCGGGTGAACGCCGGAGATCGCTTCGAGTGGCGTCGCAATCCGGTGAACGGGCAGACCTGGGCGCATGACCGTCACTGGAGCAGGATGTCTCTTTTCCAGCCCGAACTGGGCGATGTTAAGCTGATATGGGAGGCCAGCCGATTTGCCCAGTGTTTTACGCTGGTTCGCGCATATGCGCTCAGTGGCGAGGACGCCGCCATCGAGCTGGCACTCCAGCGCATTGAATCGTGGATCGACGACAACCCGCCCGTAGCCGGGCCGCTCTGGGCCTGTGGACAGGAAGCCTCCTTTCGCGTGATGGCGTGGTCCTTCGCGCTGGGCGCCGCATATGCCACGGCGGCGCTGAAGGAAGACCGATTTGCGAAGATCGCCGCGTCTATTTACCGTCACGGGCTTCGCATTGAGCGGCACATCGGCTTTGCCCGGGCCATCAACAACAATCATTCGCTCAGCGAGGCCGCCGGGTTGTTGACCATTGGTCTGCTGTTTCCGGAATTTGATCGCGCCGGCCGCTGGCGGGACATGGGCCGCCGGATTCTGAAGGCGGATGCGAGGAGACTGTTCTACCACGACGGGAGCTTCATACAACACTCAATGAACTATCATCGCGTCGCGCTGCACGATTGCCTGTGGGCAGCGCGCCTGGCCCAGCTGCATGGCCTGGATTTTCCGAGTGGGTTTTCGACCATCATCGGCAGAGCCGCAGAGTTTCTGTATCAAATGCACGACCGGATGTCCGGACGGGTGCCGAACTACGGCGCCAACGATGGGGCATTGGTGCTTCCGCTGACTGCCTGCGACTACCTCGACTTTCGCCCCGTCATACAGTCGGCCGTTTACCATGCGACCCGCGAACGTGTGCTGCCGGCAGGCAACTGGGATGAAGAAGTGCTCTGGCTCATGGGTCCGGCGGCATTGGATGCGCCGCCGCGAACCACCCCGCTCAAGAGCACTCCATTCGAAAGCGGCGGCTATTACACCATCCGCGGCTCGCGCAGCTGGGCAATGGTGCGCTGCCATTCCTACGTCGATCGACCCGGCGAGGCCGACATGCTGCATTTCGACCTCTGGTTTGGCGGCGAGAATATCCTGCGCGATGCGGGCAGTTACTCCTACTTCTGCCCGGCGCCCTGGGACAAGTACTTCAAATCGACGAAAGCGCACAACACTGTCGAAGTCGATGGACTCGACCAGATGACCCGCGGGCCGCGCTTCCTCTGGCACGACTGGACGCGCGCCCGGCTCATCGGCCGCGGCGCCGATGTCGCAGCGGATGCGGAGTGGTGGGAGGGAGAGCACGAGGGTTACGTTCGCAGGCTGGGCGTCGTTCACCGTCGCCGCGTCGAACGGCGGGGCGAATCCCATTGGACCATCGTCGATCAGTTACTCGGGAAAGGTTCGCACACGGTGCGGCTTTTCTGGCGACTCGGCGACTGGCCATTCGAGTGGCACGACGATTCGGGCGTGCTTATCTCGCATACACCGATGGGGCCGGTGCGGTTGACTGTCGCCGCCGAAGGTGGGCTTCGCATCAGCGGCAAAATGACCCGGGGCAGATCCGACGACCAGGGCGTGCAGGGATGGGAGTCGCTCTACTACGCCGAGAAGCTGCCCATTCCCGTGCTTACGGCCGAGGTGTGCGGTCCGTGCCCTATTCGGCTCACGACGCACATCGAGCTGCCATCCTGAAGTCCAGCAGTCTCATCAATGCGCTCAGGGTTCGCCCTGCGCCTCGCCGGTCATCGGTACGAAGCTGACGGGAAAGACGCTCCGGCGTCCGAGCCGACCATCCTGTTCCTTCGTCATGACGATGAGTTCCTGCCCGTAGGGCTGCTCTCCGATGGGAATGCACATGCGGCCGCCGATGGCGAGCTGTTCCACCAGCAAGGGCGGCACATTCTCGGGAGCGCACGTCACAATAATGGCATCAAACGGCGCGGCCTCGGGCCAGCCGCGATAGCCATCGCCGATGCGTGTGTGAATGCCCTTGTAGTCACGTTCATCCAGCACGCGCTGTGTGCGACGCGCCAGTGGCTCGACAATCTCGATCGTATAGACGTGGTCGGTGATTTCAGAAAGAACCGCCGCCTGGTAGCCCGAACCTGTCCCGATCTCCAGCACCTTGTCCCCGCGCTCCAGTGCGAGCAGCTCGGTCATCTTGGCCACGATGTACGGTTGCGAGATCGTCTGCCCAAATCCGATGGGCAGTGGCCGGTCTTCGTAGGCTGCTGTCTGGTACTCGGGCGGGACAAACCAGTGTCGCGGTACGCGAAGCATCGCGCGCGTGACCGCCGGGACGGACAGGCCGCGGCCTTCAATCTGGCGGGACACCATTTCAACGCGCTCGCGGACGCGTTCCGATGTGATCGCGGCGGCCGTTGCCGTTCGGTCATCCGCTTCGCGCCCGGCCGGCGGCGGCGACCCATCGTCATGCTGCCGGGCACCATCTCCCGGCCGTTCTCGACGGCATCCCAGGCCGAAAGGAGCAATGCAGAGCCACATGGCGAATACGGATATCAGAAAACGTCGCAGTGATCGTGCGGGTTTGACGATCAAACGCTTCGCAATCGTGCGATCATCGCTCCGCAATTTGAGTATAGCAGTCGCGGGCGCCGCTAGGCCGCGGCAATCGGGAATCCGGGATGACTCCTGCCGTGCAGCCATGATGTGGTTTCTGCCGGCGTCTGCGCGACACTAGGCCGACGCTGCGGCCGGCTCGGGCCTGCTGCGAAATTGAGCAACTGCCTCGCTGGCGTCCTTTACGTCCGGATTCTGGCGATCGTATGCGATGTGGCCATCCTTCACCGCGATGATGCGCCCCGCATAAGCCGCGATGTCCGGCTCGTGCGTCACCAGGACGATGGTGACGCCATTTTCGCGGTTGAGCCGTTGCAGCAATGACATGATCTCGACACCCGTCTTGCTGTCGAGATTGCCGGTGGGCTCGTCCGCAAGGAGCAACACGGGATCGGTGATCAGCGCCCTGGCAATCGCCACGCGCTGCTGCTGACCGCCGCTGAGTTGATTGCTGAAGTGGTGAGCGCGATCGGCGAGGCCGACAAGGTCGAGCATGGCAGCGGCCCGGCGGCGTCGCTCGCTCCGGCGCACGCCGGCATAGGTAAGCGGCAGGGCGACGTTATCCAGAACGGACGTGCGTGGAAGAAGATTGAAACTCTGAAAGACGAAGCCGAGCTTGATGTTGCGCAGCCGGGCGAGACTGCGTCGCGAAAGGGTGCTGATGTCGACACCTTCGAGGATGAAGCGCCCGCGATCGGCCTGGTCCAGGCAGCCGATCACGTGCATCAGCGTCGATTTGCCCGAGCCGCTCGGGCCCATGATGGCGATCAGCTCGCCGTGTTCAATGCGCACGCTGACGCCGCGCACCGCATGCACGTTGACTTCGCCGATGTGGTATGTCTTGTGCAGATCTTCGATCTGCACAAGTGCACCATCCTGAAGCCGCGTCGAACCGGTCTGGCCTTTCTTGAACATGCCGCTAGAAACCCCGCCGCAGGGTGCGCGTGACATCCGGGCGATTGCCGTCGGCCATCGCCCGCCAGTTTCGCTCGGTAATGACGGCGTCGCCTTCTTCCAGGTTGCCCTCGATGAGCTCCGAGAAGACGCCGTTCGATATTCCGATTTCGATTTCACGGCGATCGGGCCTGCCGTTGGCAAGCACATAAACCGTGGGCTTCGTGGGTTCCGCCTTGCGGCTCATCGGTGCAGAAGTCATCGATGGAGGATCGGGGTCGAAACGCAACGCCGAATTTGGAATCTTGATGACGTCATCCGCCCGCGCCACTTCAAACGTGACGTTCGCCGTCATGCCGGGCCGCAGGGCGAGGTCCTGGTTATCCGCGCGAATCAGCGTTACGTACGTGACGACACCTTCGACCACGCTGGCGTTGTAGCGAACCTGCGAGATCGTGCCGGTAAAGGAGCGGTTCGGATAGGCGTCGACCCGGAAGGTGGCCGGCCGGCCCTCCTCGATCAGGCCGATGTCCGCCTCGGCCACGTTCGCATTGACCTGCATGAGTTTCAGATCGTTGGCGATGACAAACAGCTCGGGCGCCTGCAGGGAGGCGGCCACCGTCTGACCGTCCTCTATGTTGCGGGCGATGACGACGCCGTCGATCGGCGAGCGGATGATCGTGCGCTCCAGATCAACCTTTGCCGATTCCAGCAGGGCCTTTGAAGAAGCGACGCTGGCGGTCGCGCCGTTCCACGCCGCCTTGGCCGCATCCTCTTCCACCTTCGCCAGAAACAGCTCCTGCTCGCTCGCGTTGTTGAGCCGGAACAGGTTTTCGATGCGCTCGCGTTCGTGGCGAGCCTGCCGGTGTCGAACCGCTAGCTCCTCTTCGCGCGCCCGCGCGGTGTCCAGGTTGGCCTGCGTCTGCGACAAGGCCGTCTTGAAGCTGTCGGGATCGATCTCCGCCAGAACATCTCCGGACTTTACGGTGGCGTTGAAATCGGTATGCCACTTCTTGATCTTGCCGCTCACTTCCGAGCCCACGATCACTTTCACCAGCGGCTCGACCGTGCCCGTCGCGGCGACCGTCTTCACGATCTCACCGCGATTGAGGGGCGCGACGATGAAAGGCGTTTCTGCTTCCGTACCGGCGTAAGCCTTATAAGCGAAGTAGCCGCCGGTTCCGAGGGCAGCCAGAATGACCAGTGTAACGATCGACTTCATCGAATGCGTGCTCCTGCGTTCGGGACCTCTCCGGCGCTTGCAACGGTCCGAACGCGCTTATTTCACGGCGGAATACGTGCAGTATATCAGATTCCCCCGTTTGGGCGACCATGGGACATCGGCCGGGCCATGCCGACGAGTGCGGCACTGCCCGGCACATTTGCGTTCGCTGATCGCCCGCTGATCTGGACCGCGCCGAGCGAAGCGGAGCCCATCTTGCCGCACTATTCTGCGTGCTGTATTCTGCAATTCATGTCCGTTTTGCTCGACGAGCGTGGAATTCTAGGCGCCCTCGCGCGCCTCGCCGATGAAATCGCGGCCACCGTCCCGCCGTCGTGCCCCGTTGGCGTCATCGGCATCCGCAGCCGGGGAGACCTTCTCGCCCGGCGGCTCATGTGCCTGCTGGAAGAGCGCGGCGTCAAGGACATGGAGTTCGGAACCCTCGACATCACGCTGTACCGCGACGATCTGGCGGAAATCGGCCCTTCGGCCGTGGTTCGCACGACCGAAATCCCCTTTGATGTCGAAGGCCTGCTATTGATCCTGGTGGACGACGTGATCCACACCGGCCGCTCGATCCGGGCCGCCATGGATGCCATCGTCGATCTGGGCAGGCCCCGGGCCATCCGGCTGGCGGTGCTCGTGGACCGGGATGGGCGGGAACTGCCGATCCAGCCGGATTTCGTCGGCGTACACGCGAGACAGGCCGATCACGTGCGCGTCACGCTTCAGGAAGAGGGCAAGCCGGACCTGGTGGAGGTGGGCGCGTGAGCAGGACGAGCGGATCATTGCGGGCGGCTCAAAGCGCGGCGGCCGCGGCGCGCTCGACCGAACGCGAGTCCATGGTCTGGCCGCACCGCAATCTGCTGACGCTGGAAGAACTGAGCGCGGACGAAATCAATTTCATTCTCGATACGGCCGAGGCCTTTGAAGACGTATCCACGCGCAGCGTGAAGAAGGTGCCGGCCCTGCGTGGCCGCGTCGTCGTCAATCTCTTTTTTGAGGACTCGACGCGCACCAAGACGAGCTTCACGCTCGCGGCCCAGCGGCTCAGCGCCGACGTTATCGATTTTACGGCCAAAACCAGCGCGCTTTCGAAGGGTGAATCGCTCCGCGATACCGTGCGCAACATCGAAGCCATGGGCGTGGACATCATCGTGTGCCGCCACGCCGCCTCCGGCGCATCGCATCTCATTGCCCGTAACGTGGCGTGTTGCGTGATCAACGCCGGCGATGGCCGGCACGAACATCCCACGCAGGGCCTGCTGGATACCTACACCATCCGCAAGGCCAAGGGCCGAGTGGAGGGCCTGAAGGTCGCCATCGTCGGAGACGTGGCCAATTCGCGCGTGGCCCGATCAAACCTGTGGGCACTGAGCAAGCTCGGGGCAGAAGTGACGTTCGTCGGACCGACCACGCTCGTGCCCAAGGCGTTTGAGAAGCTCGGCGCCCGCGTCTGTCACGATTTTGACGCCGTCATCGGCGAGTTCGACGTCATCAACATGCTCCGCGTGCAGCGCGAGCGCGTGGCTTCAAACGTCTTCCCCAGCACCCAGGAATACTCGCGTCTGTTCGGATTGACGAACGAACGAATGGCCCGCGCGCGCGCAGACGTGCTCGTCATGCACCCCGGGCCGATCAACCGCGGCGTGGAGGTATCCGGCGACGTGGCCGACGGACAGAAGAGCGTCATTCTCCAGCAGGTGACCAACGGCCTGGCAGTTCGCATGGCGGTGATGTTCCTGTGCAACCAGGCGCAAGGATCGGCATAACTCTCACTTATTCGCGGCGCAATGTTATAATCTCGTAGAGGTGAACGAGATGATCACAACCGGCAGAATGACAGCTGAGGAATTTGAGAAAATCTCCGGACAGCTTGGGCCTAGCGACCTTGTTCGAGGGGAGGTTGTCACCTTGTCGCCCGGAGGCATGAATGACAGCACGTTCGCCGAAAACGTGGCCTTCTATCTGGGTTTGTGGTCTCGCGAGATTAAGCTGGGACGGGTTTGGATTAACGAGGCAGGCATCGTCGTTGAGTCCGATCCCGACACGGTGCGCGGGGCCGATGTGGCTTACATTTCGTACAAGCGCTTGCCAAAAGGCACAAGTTCAACCTCTTTCTCGCGGGTAGCGCCGGAACTGGTCGTTGAAGTACTCGGCAAGGGCCAGGGCTGGACCGAAATCTTGGAGAAGGCGGCAGAATACCTGAAAATGGGCGTCGATCGAGTGTGGATTCTCGATCCATCAAGCAAGTGCGTGCATGTGTATCGCCAGAACTCGGGTCCCGTTGTTCTTACCAGCGATGACACAATAGAAGCTCCAGAGATACTGCCGGGGTTCTCGTGTCGCGTTGCTTCGTTTTTTGAAATCTAGATCTATCTGCCACTTGCGTCTGCCGAGATTCGCTGCTCGAGGAGCTTTGGAATCAAACATGCTGCAATCGCAGGTCTTGCTCATCCGCGGCGGGCGCATCATCGACCCATCGCAAAATTTCGACGCGATTGCCGACGTCCTGATCAAAGACGGCAGGATCGCGTCCGTCGGCGAAAAGGTGCCGGAGCCGAGGTCAGCCGGCGATGTCATCGACGCATCCGGCAAAATCGTCTGCCCCGGCCTCATCGATATGCACGTCCATCTGCGCGAGCCGGGCAACGAGGAAGAGGAGACGATCGCCAGTGGCTCGGCGGCCGCGGTGGCGGGGGGGTTCACCAGCATCGCCTGCATGCCCAACACCCAGCCGGCCATCGACAACGAGGCGATGATCGAGTTCGTGTATCGACAGGCCGCTCGTGCCGGGCTTTGCAACGTCTATCCCATCGGCGCCATCACCAAGGGCCGCGAAGGCAGGGAACTCGCCGAAATAGGCCAGATGGTCCGGGCCGGCGCCGTCGCCTTCTCCGACGACGGCTGCGGCGTCGCCAGCGCGTCGGTCATGTACCGCGCCATGCAATACGTGAAGATGTTCAACCGCGTCATCATCCAGCACTGCGAAGATGCCGACCTGGCCGCCGGCGGGTGCATGAACGCGGGGCTGACGGCGACGCGGATCGGCCTGCCCGGCATCCCGAACATGGCCGAAGAGACGATGGTCCAGCGCGACCTGCTGCTCGCCCAGAACACCGGCGCCCGCTACCACGTGGCGCACATATCCACGGCCGGGGCGGTGCAGATGGTGCGCGAGGCCAGGGCCCGCGGCGCGGCCGTCACGGCCGAAGTGTGCCCGCACCATCTTCTATTGACCGACGACGCGTGCCACGAATTTGACACCAACTACAAGATGAACCCGCCGCTGCGCTCTTCCGCCGACGTGGAGGCCTGCATCCGAGGCGTCGCCGACGGCACGATCGACTGCCTCGTTACCGATCACGCGCCCCATGCCGCCGACGAGAAGAAGGAGTGGGACTTTCAGGCCGCCCCCTTCGGCATCGTCGGCCTCGAAGTGGCGCTGCCGCTCTTCATCAAGGCCCTCGTCGAGCCCGGCCATCTCGACTGGCCCGGCCTCATCGAGCGCATGACGATCCGCCCGGCGCAGGTGCTGGGGCTGAAGAAGGGCACGCTCAACGTCGGCGCTGATGCCGACGTCACGATCTTCGATCCAGCCGAAACGTGGACCGTCGATGTTGAGCAGTTTCGCTCGAAATGCCAGAACTGCCCCTACGACGGCTGGCAGTTGAAGGGCCGCGTCACGCACACCATCGTCGCCGGCGCCGTCCGGTTCGCCATATCCCAGCCGGCCGCGGCGGGATAACCACGAATTTAGAGAATCGTCGGATTAGCCCAGCAGGAAAACCGTTTTATCGGAGCTTTCCGGAGTACATGGCTGGGGAGAATCCGCGCAGGTTTTGCTTGACATACCGAGGAAAAGGTCCGGTATAATGCCGGCTGGAGCGAAGGAAGCTTTTACAGGTTCGGAGGGCAAGGGGCGACAGAAGTTTTCTCTTGATGTCTCCCCGTGGAACGCGTGAGAGAGACCCCGGTGTTGGAACGTCGGGTGCGCGATCCGCGTCGGCTTCGACAGGTAAGGAGACCCCCATGTACCGCAATACCCCAACGCCGATCCCGATCGGTTCGCCACATCTCAGCGATCGCCCGATGTTCGATCGCTGGGGGCTCCTGAGCGAAGACCGCTCCGCGCGCGACCGCCGCGTCTATAGCCGGCGCGACGTCCGGTGCGACGTCTGGCTGATGGACGTGCACTCCGGCTCGGTCGTCCGGTGCCGCACCGATGACATCAGCGACGCCGGCCTGCGCTGCACCTCGCCGGTGGGCTACGGCCTGGGCGTCGGCCAGCGCTACGAGATCCGCATCGCCTCGCGGGATGCGGCCCATTCCCCCTCGTCCAAGGAGCTGCTGCCATCCCTGGGCTATGGCACCGTCGTCCGGCTCGAGCTGCGCCGCGATGCGCTGGATGCCCACCGCGTCGGCTTTGCCATCCGCTTCGATTCGCCGCAGCTGCTGCCGGTGTGACGCGGGTACGCCACCTGGTGAATCCTGACTGAATGCAAGGGTGCCCCAGGTCTGCCGATCTGGGGTCTCGATTAGAATTACACCGTTAACTAATGTCCTCGCGCAGGGTGCCCCAGGTCTGCCGACTTGGGGTCTCGATTAGAATTACACCGTTAACTAATGTCCTCGCGCAGGGTGCCCCA
>CAYOZN010000022.1:0-99336 GCA_964408455.1 uncultured Planctomycetaceae bacterium | reverse complement strand
CTACGTCAAGAACATGATCACCGGCGCCGCCCAGATGGACGGCGCCATCCTGGTGGTCAGCGCCGCCGACGGCCCGATGCCCCAGACGCGCGAGCACGTGCTGCTCGCGCGCCAGGTCAACGTGCCGGCACTGGTCGTCTTCCTCAACAAGGTCGACCTGCTCGACGATCCCGAGCTGCTGGACCTCGTCGAGGAAGAAGTGCGCGACCTTCTCAAGAAGTACGACTTCCCCGGCGACACGGTCCCGGTGATTCGCGGCCAGGCCAACAAGGCCCTGGCCAATCCCAAGGATGCCGAAGCCTCCAAGCCGATTACCGAGCTGATGGCGGCGCTTGACAGCAACATTCCCGAGCCCGCCCGCGAGCAGGACAAGCCGTTCCTGATGCCGGTTGAAGACGTCTTCAGCATCAAGGGCCGCGGCACCGTGGGCACCGGCCGCATCGAGCGTGGCATGATCCGCGTCGGCGACGAAGTCGAGATCATCGGCCTTGCCCGGGAAAACCGGAAGACGGTGGTCACCGGCGTCGAAATGTTTAACAAGACGCTGGACGAGGGCATGGCCGGCGACAACGTCGGACTGCTGCTCCGCGGCGTTGAGAAAACGGACCTGGAGCGCGGCCAGGTGCTTGCCAAGCCCGGCAGTATCACCCCGCACACCAAGTTCGAGGCCGAGGTGTACGTGCTGACCAAGGAGGAAGGCGGACGACACACGCCTTTCTTCAACAACTACCGCCCGCAGTTCTACGTCCGAACGACGGACGTGACCGGCAGCCTCAAACTGCTGGGCGGCGCCGAGATGTGCATGCCCGGTGATAACGTTTCGCTCGAAGTGACGCTGGTGTCGCCGATCGCCCTTGAAGAGGGCGTTCGATTTGCCGTCCGCGAGGGCGGCCGCACCGTCGGCTCGGGCGTTGTGACCAAGGTGATCGAATAACGTCGATCATATAATCCTGCGTTGAAAACGGGGGTGGCCCGGTCGTCCCGGCGCGCCGGGTTGGCCGGGCCGCTTGCCCGAAATTCGGCGCCCCCGGTCGCTGGCGCGCGGGGATGGGCCCCGGGCGGGGCCCGGCAGCCAAGGCGAGGAGCATATGGCTAAGGCAAGCAAGCGAGAGGACGTCTGGCTGCAATGCAAGGACTGCGACAGCCTCAACTATCGCACCAACATCAACACCAAGGCGGGCATTCCCGAGAATCTGAAGGAAGGCCTGAAGAAATACTGTCGGGTGGACCGAAAGCACACCCAGCACAAGATCAAGCGCAAGTAAGTCGCATCCTGCAACGATTGAGTTACGAGGTGCGAGCGTCCGGTTTCGAGTCGCCACGATTTAATCGTCACTTGCGACTCGACAGGAGCGTAGCTCAACTGGCAGAGCACCGGTTTCCAAAACCGGCGGTTGGGGGTTCGAGTCCCTCCGCTCCTGTTGCAGAGAACAGAATGTTGACGCGTACGGCCCGGCAGGCCCGTTGCCTGCAGGAGAGTTGAAATGGCCCAGCAGAAAGACAAGACCGGTCCCCGCGACCGGGACGATTCGGCCACCGCCGTCGCGGAAAGGAATAGTCGAGTGACAGACGTAGCAGCCAGCGCCGGCGGCGCCGATCGCGCCGGGAGCAAGGGCGCCAGCGCCGCCCCGGCCCCCTCCGGCGGCTTTTTTGAGATTTACAAGCCCTCGCAGGGCGCACGCGTGCGAATGTGGTCGGGCGCCGCCTACGGCGCGCTGGTCGCATGGTTTGCCTATTTCATATACGAGCGGCTCGCCATCTTCGGCACAGGTTCCACGCGCCAGATCGTCCAGGTCATCGGCGCCTCGATCGTCATTGCCGGCTTTGGCCTGCTCGGTTACTGGCTTCTCGGCCTGAACCGCCGCGTATGCGATTTTCTCATCGCCACCGAAGGCGAGATGAAGAAAGTCAACTGGACCAGCCGCAAGGAAATCATCGGCTCAACCAAGGTCGTCATCTTCGTCCTGGTGTTCATGTCGGTCCTGCTGTTCGTGGTCGACATCGTCTTCATGGTCTTCTTCACCTGGATTGGTGTCCTGAAGGGTGGCAGCGTGTGGGAGATGCTCTTTGGGCGCTAATGACATGGCCACCGTCGATACCCGAAAAGGAGTGGATGCCGTGACTCCCGACAACGGCGAAACCCCCGACCACGATGCCGCGCCGCCACAGCCCGAGGCCGCCGCGCCAAAGGGCGCCGAGTCCCGGCCCGCCGATGGCTCCGACCGCAGCATGCAGTGGTACGTCCTGCGCGTGGCCAGCAACCGCGAAGACCAGGTCTGCGAGGCCCTTATCCGCAAGGTGAAGATCGAGCACCTCGAGGACCGCATCGGCCGCATCCTCGTTCCCACGCAGCGCGAGAAGCGCATGCGCGGCAAAGTGGCCAAGGTCTTCGATCGCAAGCTCTATCCCGGCTACGTCTTCGTCGAGATGGCCACCGAAGAGGATGGCACCATCCCCGAGGACATCTGGTTCATGATCAAGGAGACGATGAGCGTCGGCGACTTCATCGGCTCCGACGGCAAGCCCACGCCCATGAAGACCCACGACGTCGAGAAGATGCTCGCCGTCGTCGAGAAATCGGCCGAGCAGCCGACGCTGGCGGGCATGGCCGGCATGAAGAAGGGCGATCAGATAAAGGTCAAGGAAGGCCCGTTCGAGAATTTCGAGGGCGAGATCGACGAGGTCTTCCCCGACAAGGGTCAGGTCCGCGTCATCGTGACCATCTTCGGCCGCGCAACGCCGATCGAACTGGAATACTGGCAGATCGAAGCCGTCTAGCGAAGTACCCGTAATCAGAGCCGGCCTGTCCTCAGGCCGGATATCGCAGACAGCGAGAGTGAAGCAAGGAACTACATCGTGGCAAAGAAGAAAACACCGACAGCAGTTTTCAAGGTTCAGGGCGCGGGCGGTCAGGCGACCCCCGCCCCGCCCATCGGCCCCGCCTGCGGCCAGTACGGCGTCAATCCCGGCCAGTTCGTGCAGCAGTTCAACGAACGCACCAAGCACCTCAACGGCATGCCCGTCGCCGCCGTGGTCAGCGTCTATGCCGATCGCACGTTCGACTTCATCATCAAGAGCCCGCCGGCCGCCGTGCTGCTCAAGGACGCCGCCAAGATCGCCAAGGGATCCGGCGTGCCGAATCGAGAGAAGGTCGGCACCGTGACACACGCCCAGCTCCGCGAGATCGCCAAGACCAAGATCAAGGATTTGAACTGCCACGGCGACATCGAAGCCGGCGCCCGCATCGTCGCCGGCACGGCGCGGAACATGGGCATCGACGTCGTCGATTGAGCCGCTGCGTCAGATCCTTTCAACCGCCGTGAAGCGGATCTCGTCGTCCGGCTGAATGGCGGGATGGCTGCTTTTTGTACGCCTGCACCATAACGCGGACGATCACAAAAAACGCCGCAGCCGTCATTATCCCGAAAACCGTCAGCGCGACCGTGTTTCGTTCTCCCGCCGCGCGGCTGCCCTTTTCATCCGGCAGGTAGTCGATGGATAACCGGCCGTCTTCCGGCGCTTGCCAGTTGATTGCCCGATTGATCACGTCCTCGCGCCTCAGCCCGTTTTTCTGATGCCATGCGTAACGTACGGCCAGCACGTCGCGCGGCGGCGAGGTTCGGGAGCCGGGCGTCGTCGTGATCCGAACACTGACGATCGTGGCAATCGCGGATTCGCCCCGGAAGGCGTATTTCAGCTCCTGGTAAGAGAGATAGAACGACACCAAATAGATACAAAAGGCCATCAGCCATCGCCCGGCCCGCCGGGATTCGGGGTGGACGTCGTCCGACGTACGGCGCGTCCAGGCGTTGTCGATCCAGTTTTCGGGCTGCTTTTTCGTCATCCGTCCTGCCTCGTCGGCCTTGCATACCCGCTCGATTCGGCTACACTACTCGGCTCGGCATCGCAAACTCCGGTTTGGCGACGGCCGGCACGGCCCGCTCCGGCGGGCCCGGCTCGACCACGAGCCCGTTGAAAATCGTGGCAGACCACTGGCGTCGAACGCAAGGATAATCCCGTGGCAAATCCCGAAGACCAGGCAACCGCGCCTGAAACGCCCGATCAGCCGGCGGCTGAGGCGGGCCCGAAGAAGCCGAAGGGCGACAAGCCCGAGCGCGCCGCCAAGGCGCCAAAGGGCGAAGGCGCCGAGAAGGCAGCAAAGGCCGATCGTCCGGAATCCGGCGAGAAGGCTGCCAGGCCGGAGAAGGGCGAGTCGTCATCGGCTCCCGGCCGCAAGAACCGCGGCCGGTCAATGCGCGGCATCAGCCGCCGCCATAAGACGAATGCCGCCAAGGTGACACGCGACAAGAAGTACGAACTGTCCGAGGCCGTCAAGCTGCTGAAGGACGTGACCGGCGGCACCAAGTTTGACCAGACGATCAATATCGTCATGCACCTGGGCATCGATCCCAAGCATGCCGAGCAGATGATCCGCGGCAGCGTCTCCCTCCCGCGCGGCATCGGCAAAACCAAGAAGGTCATCGCCTTCGTCGATGCCGAAGACGCCGATCAGGCGAAAGCCGCCGGTGCGGTGGAAGTCGGCGTCGACGATCTGATCAAGAAGGTCTCCGACGGCTGGACCGATTTCGACGTCGCCATCGCCCATCCGCGAACCATGGGCAAAGTCGGTCGCCTCGGTCGCGTTCTCGGCCCCCAGGGCAAGATGCCTTCGCCGAAGAACGGCACCGTCACGGCAGACGTCGCCAACGCGGTGAAAGAGTTCGCCGCCGGCAAGATCGAGTTTCGCAATGATGCCGGTGCGAACGTGCACGCCATCGTCGGCAAGTCCAGCTTCGCCCCGGACGATCTGAAAGAAAACATCAACGCCTTCATCGGCCACATCCGCCGCATGAAGCCGTCCACCAGCAAGGGACAGTACATCAAGAAGGTCTGCATCAGCGGCACCATGTCGCCAGCCATCGAACTGGATGTGCAGCAGGCATAATCGGAGCCGGGCTGTCCTCAGCCCGGTCGGCGTGCAGCGTCGCGGCATCACCAGGCGCTGAGCAGTACGCACTGGAGCATACACATGAGTCGTGCAGTCAAATCCATGCTCGAACGCGACGTGAAGGCCCGCTTTGCCGATATCGAAAGCGTGCTGGTCGTCAACGTCCACGGCCTCACCGGCATCCAGGCCAACACGTTCCGCAGCGAACTCGAGAAGATGAAGGTCGGCGTCCGCGTGGTGAAGAACAGCGCCGCCCGCCGCGCCCTGGCCGGCACGGCCCTGGCGCCGCTGGCCGAATCGCTCACCGGCCCCTGCGCCTTCGTCACCGGCGACAAGGGCGCCGTCGAGATCGCCAAGGAATTGCTCCGCCTCACGAAGGACTTTCCCGCGCTCGAGCTCAAGGGCGGCCTGGTCGATGGCGATCCCGAGGTCCTCACCGTCGAGGACATTTCGAAGCGCAAGAGCAGGGCCGAGCTTCAGGGCGAAATCGTCATGCTCTTCACGTCGCCCGCGCGGCGCATCGCCGGACAGATCAACACCGGCGGCAAGATCGCCGGCTGCATCAAGGCGATCGTCGACAAGCTCGAAAAGGGCGAGGCGATCACCAGGGTGGCATGAGGCCCCGCGCAGGAGCGGCTTGAGCTTGAGACTTAGCCGCCGAGCTTGCTCGGCGAGTACGAATGGCGAAGTGCCTTTCACGTAAGTGTGAAGACAACATCACTAAGCCTTTCGATTTTGGATTTTCGATTTTCGCTTTTTACGCCGCGAACCCGGCGGTCCCCTTTGGCAGCCTTGCCGCGGATGGCGGGGCGGGGTTAAACGAGGTCAACGGGACCTCGGCTCCCGGGATGGCGGTTGAACGAGGGCGCCAGAACAGAGCCCGGGCCGGTGGCCGGGATCTCGTCGTGGATGCCCGAAAGACAGAGGAGTTTGCACCGTGGCCGAAGCACCAGCAAAGGAATTCAGCGCAGCCGTCAAGGACATCGGCGACAAGATCGTCAACCTGAGCGTCAAGGACGCCCAGAACCTGGCGGACTATCTCAAGGACACCTACGGCATTGAGCCCGCCGGCGGCGGCGCGGTCATGATGGCCGGCCCGATGCCCGGCGCGGCCGCGGCCGAGGAAGTCGAAGCCCCGACCCAGTTCGACGTGATCCTGACCGACGCAGGCGCCAGCAAGATCAACGTGATCAAGGTCGTCCGCGCCGCGACGGGCCTCGGCCTCAAGGAGGCGAAGGACCTGGTGGATGCCGTTCCCAAGCCCATCAAGACCGACATCAGCAAGGACGACGCCGACAAGCTCAAGAAGGAAGTAGAGGCAGCCGGCGGCAAGGTCGACGTCAAGGGCAAGTAATCGCCGCGCGGGTGCGGCGCCTGATTGCGCTGCCCGCGCTGACATTCCCAGTCAAACAGATAAACCGGCGTCACGTGGTTTCCGCGTGTCGCCGGTTTTCCTTTTTCGGTACCTGCCAGTGCCGAAAGACGCGTTTAACAGGCGCCACGGACGCTGACTCACCAGACACAGGAATGCTCGCCGGCATGACCAAAGCGTGCAGGCGGAATATCGGCAGGATAAGATGGGCGCCGGTGTGGCCAACAGTTCAAAAGAGAGGATGCATATGAAAGTGGGTTACGCCATCGTCTTCGTCAGCGACATGGAGCGCTCCATCGCCTTTTACCGCGATGTCATCGGGCTGACGCTCAAGTTTCAGACGACGCATTGGACCGAGTTCGCCACCGAGGGCGCGACGCTGGCCCTTCACAAAGCGGACGCCACCGCCACCCCGCCGGTCAAGGCGGAGCCCGCCGGACGTTGCCGCCCCGGTTTCGCCGTGCAGAACATCGCCGAATTCCACCAAAGGATGATCGATCGCGGCGTTCCTTGCCTTCAGCCGCCGACGGAGACATTCGGTGCCTGCATCGCCCAGTACGCCGATCCCGACGGACTCGTCATTTCGGTCAGCGACCGGCCTTCGTAGGGTCCGCCGGCGACGTCGGGGACCAGCCCGCAGTTTACCGCGAAAGTCGTGCGCGACACCTTGGGTTTGGCCATTTGGCGGAGTCGTGCTCCGGTTGTCGATCCCCTTCCGGGTTTGATCGCGACGGGAGTGCCATATATCCGTCACCGCCGCCGGCGCAGCAGGACCGTTGCCACCAGGCCAAGAAGGGCCAGCGACGTGGGCTCCGGCGTGACGACGAAGTCAAGCTCATACGTGGCTGCGTTGCCGCCGGTCTGCTGAATCCACCACGTGTACTCGCCGGCGGCCAGCGGCGGCGTAAAGCCCATCGCCCCCAGGCCGGAGCCGATGCCCGGCAGAATGTCCAGGCCCACGTTGCCGACGCCGGGTCCGAAGTGCGACCAGCCGAGCAGATTGGCGACGTTGGTTCCCGTTGGCGGCTCGGTGAATTCCGTGCCCTGCTGGACGGCGATGAAGGCGGTCCCGTCGATTCCCGCATAGTCCACGAGGATGAGCGAATCCAAAAGCAATCCCGCGGGGACGCTGAGCCGGACGTACTCCCGATCGCCGGAAACGCTGGTGGCGATCAGCGTGTTCGAACCCGGCAAAAGCGTGTAATGCGTCGGTGCCGCCTGGTTGCCGGACAGGTCGCCGTGGATGGACTCGTCGTGAATCAGGTCACCCCGGGCCGACGCCGCAGTCGTCAGGGCGATGGCCACCGTAATGCAAGCTGTGGAAATCAATGAAGTTCCGTGCATGGTTTCCCTCCAGTTACGATCCGCGGTGCCGCGGAAAAACCCGCCTCTGATTGAATGTCCTGAAAGGCACTATTTATTGCTTTTGCGGCCTTCGCACATGTTCAGCCGTCGCCCGGCTCGAAATCCCATCCGCAGCGTGTTTGTCCGGGGCCATGCAGAAAGCTTATTGCTGAGCTGCGTCCGCGCAGGTCAGCCGCATTCCACTATGATCCGCGTGCATCGGGCGGGCGGCAGTTCGCCGGCACCCGCGTTTTTCGTTTCAACCAGCAATATTCATGGCAACCCCTGCGGAAGCAACACACAGGCCGGCGAAAAGCGACGGGACGCACGAGCGACGAAGGCCACATCTCCAATCGGCCGAGGAGCTCGCTCGCGAGCTGGGCGTCGATCCACAGCAGGGGCTGACAAACGGCCAGGTCGAGGAGCGCCGCCAGGCGCATGGCCCGAACGAGCTTCAGGAGACGCCGCCGCCGCCATTGTGGAAACGCATCGTCCGGCAATTCGCCTCGGTGCTGATCGGCATCCTCATCGTCGCCGCCATCATCAGCGGCATCCTCGGCGAGTGGCCGGAGACGATCGCCATCGCCGCGATCATCCTGCTGAATGCGCTGATCGGCTTTCTTCAGGAGGAAAAGGCCGAACGGGCCCTCGCCGCCCTGCGCGAGCTGGCGGCGCCCGGATGTCGCGTGCTGAGGGATGGCCATGAGGCGGTGCTGCCGGCGGCAGAGCTGGTGCCCGGCGACATCATCCACTTCGAAACCGGCGACCAGGTGCCCGCCGACGCTCGCCTGTTTGAATCGATCCGGCTGTCGGCCCAGGAGGCGGCGCTCACCGGTGAATCGACGCCGGTGCACAAGCAGGCCGGCGCCGTGCTCCAGCCGGGGGCCGCGCTCGCCGACCGGCGAAACATGGTGTATTCCGGCACGTCGATCGCGGCCGGCAAGGGTAGTGCCATCGTCGTGTCAACCGGGATGCACACGGAGCTCGGCCGCATCGCGGGCATGCTCGAGCGCACCGAACAGGAGCCCACGCCCCTCCAGCGGCGGCTGACCGCCCTCGGCAAGCATCTGTCCATCGTCTGCGGCGCCATCGTCCTCATCATTTTCGTGATCAACATCGCCCGCGGACGCGAGGTGCTCGAGGTGCTGCTCTACTCGGTGAGCCTTGCCGTCGCGGCCGTGCCGGAAGGATTGCCCGCCGTTGTGACGATTGCCCTCGCCCTCGGCGTGCAGCGCATGGCCAGGCGCAATGCCCTCATCCGGCATCTGCCCAGCGTCGAAACGCTCGGCTGCGTGACGTGCATCTGCTCCGACAAGACGGGAACGCTGACGCGCAACGAGATGACCGTGCAGCAGATCTGGACGCCCGGCGACCAGTATCGCGTCAGCGGCATCGGATACGCGCCGGATGGTGAATTCACTCGCGTTGAAAACGGCGATGCCACCGCCAAAACCGAAACCGTGCCCGGAGAGCCGCGCGCAGCCGGAGGCGCAATCGAAAACGGCGAGCCCGTCTCGCCGCGCGACGAGCCCGAACTGGCGCAGGCCCTCCGGATCGGCGCTGTCTGCAATAATGCCGGCGTCGAGCAGCAGAATGGCGAATGGCGGGTGCTGGGCGATCCGACCGAGGCTGCCCTGCGCGTCGCCGCGCTGAAGGCCGGCATTGAAACCGGCGCCTTCGAGCGCCAGCACGAGATACCATTCGAATCCGATCGCAAGGCCATGAGCGTGGTGGCTCGCGACGAAAGCGGCGCGGCCGCCATGTTTGCGAAGGGCGCGCCAGAGGTGCTGCTCGAGCGCTGCACGCGCATGCAGCTGGGCGACGACGTGGCGCCGATCACAGACGATATCCGCGAACGGGTCCGCCGCGCCGCCGACGATATGGGCGAAAAGGCCTTGCGCGTGCTCGCTCTGGCATGGAAGCCACTCGACGGCGGCGATCCAGATGAGGCCGAGGAGCAGGACCTGGTCCTCACCGGGCTGGCCGGCATGATCGATCCGCCACGGACGGAAGTCGCGGACGCCATCGCTGTGTGCCGCTCCGCCGGCATCCGGCCGGTCATGATCACCGGCGATCAGCCGCACACGGCCATGGCCGTCGCCCGCGAGCTGCACATGGCGGCCGACGGCGACGAGGCCATCACCGGCCGCCGCCTCGACGACACCAGCGAAGACGAGCTGCGCGATCGCGTCGAAAAGGCGGCGGTGTATGCCCGCGTCTCGCCGGAGCACAAACTGCGGATCGTGCGTGCCCTGCGAAAACTCGGTCACGTCGCAGCCATGACGGGAGACGGCGTGAACGACGCACCCGCGCTCAAGGCGGCCGACGTCGGCGTGGCCATGGGCATCACCGGGACGGACGTGACGCGCGGGGCGGCCGACATGGTGCTGATGGATGACAACTTCGCCACCATCGTCGCCGCGGTCGAGGAGGGTCGCGGCATCTTCGACAACATCCAGAAAGTGACGCACTTTCTGCTGTCGTGCAATGCCGGCGAGTTATTGTTTCTGTTTTTCGCAGCCCTGGTGGGCTGGCCGGCGCCGCTGGTGGCCGTGCAGATTCTGTGGATCAATCTGATCACCGACGGCGTGCCCGCCCTGGCCTTGGGCGTCGAGCCGGCGGAGCGCGACATCATGCAGCGGTCCCCGCGCGAGCCCCGCGCCCCGGTCATCTCCAGGCACGACGCACTCGTGATACTGGGGCACGGCCTGCTGATCGCCGCCGTCGCGGCCGGCGGATTTGCGTGGGTGCTGCTCGCGCAGGATCGGCCGCTGGCCGAGGCCCGGGCGGTCGCCTTCTCGACGATGGCCTTTTCGCAGCTCTTCTTCGCCATCGCCTGTCGCAGCCGGCGGTACACCATGCCCGAGATCGGCTGGTTCTCCAATCGCCCGCTATTTATCGCGCTGGCCGTTTCAATCGTGCTTCAGGTGGGACTGGTCAGCATCCCGGCCGTGCGCGAACTGCTCGACATTGCCGCGCTGACGGCGTGGGAATGGGCTATCGTCGGCATCATGTCGCTCATCCCGGTGACGGTCATCGAGGGCGCGAAACTCGTGCGCGCGAAAAGGGCGGGGCGGGCCGGTGCGAAGTGAATCGCCCGTTGCGATGTGCACACTTGGGCGGCAGCCGCCGGGGTTCGACGCGAACCGGCTCGCACGCGCTCGCCTGGAGCGGCGCATGGGCTCGCATAGGCGGCGTAACGTGTCGCTGGTGCTCGACTTGCCTATGATCCGGACGCCTTGAACTTGCGTCCGGGCCGGAGTAATCTGTCGGGCTCGACTGCGGGGCGTGTGCCCGAGTGGCCAAAGGGGACGGGCTGTAAACCCGTTGGTTTTTACCTTCGCTGGTTCGAATCCAGCCGCGCCCAGTCAACGCGATGCCGCGCCTTTTGGCAGGCTGCGCCGCGCGGTCGCGGCATTCTTCACCTTGGCGTGACCGTCCTGAGGTGCGCGCGGCTCCGATCCTATGCCGCCCATGCGGATGAACGTCCCCAACCAGATCACCGTCGGCCGCCTGCTGCTCGCCATCGCCTTTCTCGTATTGCTCGCGCTGTTCGAGTTCTCGCGCCGGGCAGAACTGATCTGGATGCTCGATGTCGCGTTCGTCGTCTTCGTCATCGCGGCCCTGACCGACTGGCTCGACGGCTATCTCGCCCGCAAACACAACCAGGTCACATCCTTCGGCCGCATCCTCGATCCGTTCGTCGACAAGATTCTCGTCCTCGGCGGCTTCGTGCTGCTGCTCGGGCCCGGCTATCGCGACGGCGGAGGACGCGATGTCACCGGTTTATCGGCGTGGATGGTCGTCGTCATCGTCGCCCGCGAGTTATTGGTGTCCAGCCTGCGGAGTTTCAGCGAGAGCCGCGGCCGGGCCTACGGCGCCAACTGGTGGGGCAAGATCAAGATGATCCTTCAGTCCATCTGCATCGGCTGGGTCGTCATGAGCGTCGGCCGCATGCGCGACCTGGAGTGGATCGTTGTCGGCCGGCCGATCATGATCTATATCACAGTGGGCTTCACCGCCCTGTCGGTCGTGGCCTATCTGGTGGCGTCGCGCGATGCATTGATGGAGCAGTCGCGTGCCTGACGCCGCCAAAGCCGTCATCCTCGGCATCATCGAAGGGCTGACCGAGTTTCTTCCGGTGTCAAGCACGGGACACCTCGTCCTCGCCATGCCCTGGCTGGGAATCGACGACGAACAGCCCCTGTGGAAGGCGTTTCTCTATTTCATCCAGATCGGCGCGATCCTGGCCGTCGTCATCTACTTCTTCCGCGGCCTGGTTCAGCAGATCGTCCGGCCTGCCGAGCGCGGCTGGCGGAATCACGTCGTGACCAAGGTGATGGTGGGGGCCCTCCCCGGCGCAATCGTCGGCCTGTCTCTGAACGAATTCATGGAGAAGCACCTCGAAACGCCGGTGCCCGTCGCCCTGGCGTTGATCATCGGGGCCGGCGCAATGATCTGGATCGAGCTGAAGTACCGCACCACCGATGGCCCCGGCGTCGAGCGGATCACGCTGCGGCAGGCGCTCTGGATTGGCCTTGCCCAGTGCCTCGCCATCATCCCCGGCACAAGCCGGTCGATGGCGACGATCATGGGCGGCCTGGTCGTCGGCCTGCCCGCGGCAACGGCGGCCCGGTTTTCATTTTATCTCGCAATTCCGACGCTTTGTGGCGCGGGCCTGCTGCGCACGGTCAAGCACCACGAGGCCATTCTCGCCGGCGGGCATCTCGACATCATGCTCATCGGATTCGGCGTGTCGTTTGTCGTCGCCCTGGTGGCCGTCGCCGGCTTCATGCGCTACATTCAAACGCGTTCGCTCGTACCGTTCGCCTATTACCGAATCGTGCTGGGGCTGGCGGTCCTGGGCGCCGCATTCCTGAGATAGACTCCGCTGTCGTGCTTCCGCAGGGGCTCGCAGGGCTTGCAGAAACGCACGTCCGCGAAAAAAATCCTGTTATGTGCGGTCCAACCTCCTACAGAGAGACGTGTCTAAATGGGTGATCCTATGCCTCACCCCCGCGGCGGGTGTACTTGGCGGCCTGCGCGCGGCCGGTTGTTCAGGGATTTCACTTTCTTGAGAGGAGACATTTCCATGAAAGCACGACGAGTTGGATTGGTGCTGGGGCTGTTGATGGCGGCTTTCGCTTTCACCAGCGTCGGCGCCGACGCCGCGCAGGCCGACTGGGGCCGGCGCGGATATCGGCACGGTTACCGATCCCATCGCGGACCGGTTTACCGTTCCACCTACTACAGCCGTGGCTACTGTGCTCCCCGCTATTACGCGCCGCGCTATTGCGCGCCGCGACATCGCGGGTTCAGCATCGGTTTCAGTTACGGCCCGCGCTATTACCGATCGCACTGCGGCTGGTAATGCGTGATCGCTCTCCCGCAGTGAATCGGATCAATTCGCTGTGGGCGCTTCAACGGTAGGATCAAATGCAGGCCGGCCTCCGCCGCGGCGGAGGTCCGGCCTGTTCTTTTGCGCATCGATCGCCGCCGGGACGAACGCGCACCGTCTGTGGCGGAGCCGCGTCCGTACCCTCTGGCTTGAGAAAACGTAAAGACGCCGACCTTCGGCGACGATTGCGCGCAGGTCCAGCGCAGTGATGCGCGGCTGCTTCGAAGCGATGCGGCATTCGAATGCGCAAGCGACACGCGGGCCGGGGCGGGGAGGCGATTGGGCATGGGATATGCTGCCCGAGCCTTTGCGAAGGCCGGCGTCGTAAAGTTCAGGGTCCGCCCCTTCATCAAAGAAGCAAAGGCGGGAAGGGGCGGGCCGTGGCGGTGTTTAGAGGCCGATGCCTCCCAGCAGTCCTTCCAACAGACCGACAAAAAAGCCGATGATCTGCTGGATAAAGTCGCTGACGCCGCCAAAAAGGCTGCCAAGATCAAACATGGGCGCGGACCCCTTTCGTAGAGCCCGATACGAGTGATTCTGCCGGGCACCATGCCCGGCACCTGCGGAAAGGATGCAAGCTCTGTGCCATTGCGGTGTCGCCGCCCTTGCGCCGCATTCGCGAAACATTGGCGGCCGCGCGACAACGGTAACATGGGAAAAGTGGGGCAAAGCGCCTGGGAATGCCGTGGCACAATTGCCCAGTCCCGAAGGCGAGACGCGCCGCAACGTGCCATAATTATGGCACTGCAGGGAGCACCGCAAATTGCCCCACGGTGCTGGCTTCGGGCTCCTTGCCGCGAAGCAGACACCGCTGCACGAACAGAAAATCCCTCGATTTGCAGTGCTCCGGCAATTCAACCGGCGCGTCGGGCGCCAGGTCGCGATAACCCGCAATCGGCACATCAGCCAGGTAGGCCGCCCCGGCCAGCAGGGTCTTGGCCGAGTCGCCTTGGCGCGTGATGCAGACGATGCGCGATTCAGAAGGCAGGGAGGCCGACATCCACGCCGCCATCCCTTTCATCTCTTCAATGGCGGCGAGCGACCGGGTGCGCGACGCGTCCAGCCGGCGCGGCCACGCCAATGCGCCATCCACGATGTTCGCGCCGCTCGAAAGGAGCAGCAGGCCGGCGGCCATGCCGGCCAGCCGGGCACCTGCTCCACCGCGAACCAGCGCATCGCGGGCCGTAACGATCGCTGCCACGACCAGGATGGGCGCCGCCGGCAGTACCAGGCGAACGCCCTCATTCCATGGCCACACCGCGACCATCGCCAGCGACAACGTCGCGAATGTAGCCGCCGGACTGCGCCGCCTCCAGAGGAGCGCCATGCAGCAGACGCCGCAGGCAAGCGTGATCGCCGCGCCGGCCGGCCGCACGAACGGCGCCGAGTAGAGGCGCCAGCCCGCGTAAGTCGGAACGAACAGCGCCAGCATGTCGCTCATGCGGGCCGGGCCGAAGACGAGCAGCCGGCGGACCTGGAGTGCAATGCCGGTGGCATCGGTGGCCTCGACGCTGCGGGCACGCGTCCACATGTCGCTGTAGCCATATTCGCGCTCGAAGCCCGCCTGTCGCGCCTGCCACGTCGCCATCGGCAGACAGGACAGCGTCAAATAGAGCACCGCGCCGAGCGATTTGCGTCGCGCGCTGACGCCGCGCTGCAAGCCGATCCCCAGAAGGCATGCGGGAATCAGCGCCATCCCCATGGTTCGCACAAGGATGGCCGCCCCGCTGAACAGGCCCGCCATCACCGCACGCCTCAGGAACCGGCCCTCGCGCGAGGGAACCTCGATTGCCACCAATGCCGCGAGCGCCAGCGGTATGAATGCCGATTCCGAAAGCACCGACAGGTGTTGTTGCAGCAGCGCTGGATGAAGACCGATGATCGCGGCTGCCGCGAGACTTCCATACGCACCCACATATACCCGCGCCAGCCGCCACGTGAGCACGACCGCCGCCGCGTGGCACGCGACTGCCAGCAGGCGAATCCACATCAGCGGCAAATCGCCGCCCGCCATCACCAATGGCGCAAGGAGGAGCGGATATCCCGGTGGCCGCGCCAGAAAACTGGCCGGCAGGGAGCCGTCCTTCGCGATCGACCGCGCGACCGACAGATAATCGATGCCGTCAGGCGTAATGACAGCCCAATGGCCCAGCGACGTGGCGGCGAGAAGGCTGCATGCGAGCGCGAGTAGCGCAACGGCGACGCGTTCGCGACCCTGAAGGACAGGGCGAGATTCTGCCGCAGCGCGCGCAATCGATGGCGGCGGATGGATCACCCATCTTCATCGACGCAATCGATGCGCTGTCGAAAGCGGCCCGCCGCGAACATGTCGCGCAAAAAAAAGCGGGTGACGGCATCGCCTGATCGAATGCGGTGTTCGGGCCGGATGGAAAGGAATGGTCCGCTTTCGATCGAGGGTTGGCGTTTCCGTCACCCAACTCGTCTCGCTGGTATAGATGGCAAGTACCATGCCGCACCACCGCGAAATCCTGTGCCCGCGGAATCGTCGAAATTGGCGGCAAAACGCCCATCGGCACGGCAGCGCTCAAACGCCATGAGGGCCAACGTGCGGCCCTTTCCGCAGTGGGTGATGAATTTTACGACTCACGCTATAGTCCCCATAACGCGCGGGGCACATCGCGTTATTTGCCCGACGCGCGTCTGAACGCGTCTAAGTAATGACGTGGCTTGACCTTCCGTGAATCAGCCGTAAGCTTCCACCATGCACATCCGCATCCCCGAAGATTATGATCCCGTCGAAACCCAGGAGTGGATTGAGTCGCTGGACGCCGTTGCCGCCGGCCAGGGCGCGCAAAGGGCCGGCTTCCTGATTCGAAAGCTCCACCAGCATGCCAAGGAAAACGGCATCCCGTTCCCCATCAACGCGAACACCCCCTACGTAAACACCATCCCGCGCGATGAACAGCCCCCGTTCCCAGGTGATCGCGAAGTCGAGCGGCGCATCAAGAGCATCATCCGCTGGAATGCCATGGTGCTCGTGGTGCGGGCGAACCGGCGCTCGACCGGCATCGGCGGCCACATCTCCACCTACGCCAGCGCCGCAACGCTGATGCAGGTCGGCCTGAACCACTTTTTTCGGCCCAATACCCGCGAGCGCAGCGGCGATCAGATCTTCTTCCAGGGACACGCCGCCCCCGGCATCTATGCCCGCGCCTATCTCGAGGGGCGCATCGGCATGGAGCAGATGCACAACTTCCGCCGCGAACTGGCCGAGGGCGGTGGACTTTCCAGCTATCCGCATCCGTGGCTGATGCCGAACTTCTGGGAATTCCCCACCGTGTCCATGGGCCTCGGTCCGCTGACGGCCATCTACCAGGCGCGCTTCAACCGATATCTCCAGAATCGCGGTCTGTGCGACACCAGCCACTGCCGCGTGTGGGCCTTTCTGGGCGATGGCGAAATGGATGAGCCCGAAAGCCTCGGCGCCATCACGCTGGCCTCGCGGGAGTCGCTCGACAACCTCATCTTCGTCGTCAACTGCAATCTCCAGCGTCTCGACGGGCCGGTGCGCGGCAACGGGAGCATCGTTCAGGAGCTGGAAGCCGCGTTTGCCGGCGCCGGCTGGAACGTGATCAAGGTCTTGTGGGGCAATGACTGGGATCCGTTGTTCGAGGCCGATGTCGACGGCATCCTGCCGCGGCGCATGGCCAGCGTCGTCGATGGGCAATGGCAGAAGTACACCGTCGAAGACGGCAAGTACATTCGCGAGCATTTCTTCGGCACCGATCAGCGGCTCGCCGCCCTCGTCGAACATCTCAGCGACAAGCAGCTCGAAAAGCTGCGCCTCGGCGGTCACGATCCCGAAAAAGTGTACGCGGCCTACAAGGCGGCCACCGAGCACGAGGGTCAGCCGACTGTCATTCTAGCCCGCACCATCAAGGGCTACGGCCTGGGCGAGGCCGGCGAAGGCCGGAATGTGACGCATCAGCAGAAAAAGCTGAATGAAGAAGAGCTGCGCGAGTTCCGCGATCGATTCGAGATCCCCATTTCCGACCGGGAGCTTCGGGATGCACCGTTCTATCGCCCGCCGGAGAACAGCCCGGAGCTTGAGTACATCCGCGCCCGCCGCGAGAAGGTGGGCGGTTTCGTGCCGAGCCGCTTCGTGCGCGCGCGGCCGCTCGAGCGGGTTCCGTCGAAGGTCTTCGAGGAATTCCGGACCGGCAGCGGCGATCGCGAGGCGTCGACCACCATGGTCTTCGTCCGGATTCTCGGCCGCCTGCTCGCGGACAAGCAGATCGGCAAGCTGATCGTGCCCATCGTTCCCGATGAAGCCCGCACCTTCGGCATGGATGCGCTCTTCCAGAAGTACGCCATCTATGCCCACGCGGGGCAGCGCTACGAACCGGTCGATCAACACACGCTCTTGTACTATCGCGAGGAAAAGAACGGCCAGATTCTGGAAGAGGGCATCACCGAAGCCGGTTCGATGGCATCTTTCCAGGCGGCGGGCACGGCCTATGCGACGCATGGCGTCAACACGGTGCCGTTCTACACGTTTTATTCCATGTTCGGCATGCAGCGCGTCGGCGACAGCGTCTGGCAGGCGGGCGACATTCGCTGCCGCGGTTTTCTCATGGGGGCGACCGCGGGGCGAACCACGCTGGCCGGCGAGGGTCTCCAGCACCAGGATGGCAACAGCCAGCTCAATGCCATGCTCGTGCCCAATTTGCTGGCGTACGATCCCGCCTATGCCTACGAACTGGCGGTGATCATCGAAGAAGGCGTCCGCCGCATGTACTGCGAGCAGGAAGACGTTTTCTATTACATCACCATCATGAACGAGCCCTATGTGCAGCCCCCCATGCCCGAGGGCGTCGAGCAGGGCATCCTCAAGGGCATGTACCGCTTCAGGAAGGGCAAGCGGTCGAAGAACTGGCCCGGCATCCACCTCTTCGGCAGCGGGGCGATTCTCAACGAAGTCGTCCGCGCGCAGGCCATGCTGGCCGAGCGCTTCAAGGTGTCGGCCGACGTCTGGAGCGTGACCAGCTATCAGCAGCTTCGTCGCGACGCCCTGGCCGCGGAGCGGTGGAATCGGCTGCATCCCACCAAAGAGCCGCGGCAGTCCTTCTTCGCCGCGCAGCTGGGCGACGACAAACGACCGATCGTGGCGGCGTCGGACTACGTCAAGCTCGTGGCCGATGGCATGGCCAGGTTCGCGCCCGCCGAGTTCGTCGCCCTCGGCACCGACGGCTTCGGCCGCAGCGACGCGCGGGAAGATCTGCGCAGGTTTTTCGAGGTCGATGCCGAGGCGATTGCGCTTGCCGCGCTGGATGTCCTCGCCCGCCGGGGCGAAATCGACCGCAAAGTCGTTGCCGAGGCAATCGCCGACTTCGGTCTCGATCCTGAGCGCGCCGATCCGGCGAGGGCCTGATGAACCCGGTTTCCCGCCGCGAACGCGTACCCGCGCCCTTGCCGCGCTGGTCGGCAGGTGTGCGCACCGTGGCGATTCTGCTGCTCGCATGGTCCGCCGGCTGTCGCAGTGCCGAGCCGGGTTCCTCCCCGCCCCCAGCCGACCCCGTTGTCGCCGCCGATTCGAAGAAGCCTCCGACTGACTACGATTTCACCGAAATTCAATTTGAGCTGGCGGAATATTGGAAGCCATCCGAATCCGGCGCGGCGATCGAAGACGTGCAGCTTGCGCCGCTGCTGGTCCTCGAAACGTCGATGGACCAGGCGCCCGCCGCGCGGCCACTGAACTGCGGCGGCGGTGGTGTCGCCGCTGACGATGTCGTGTGCATGTACTTCGATGACGGCGCCGCCCGACTGCATGACCGCGATTACCGACAGCGCTCCTACATGTGGCAAATCGAAGACGCCGGCAAGCGCGTCTGGATCGGCTACCGGTTGACGATGGGCGAGGACGGGCTGCCGTTCGTCTGGGAGTGGTTTGACGAAAGGCGCGACGTGGCGCTTATATTCGTCTCGCGAAGGCTCGAAGATGCCGCCGCCGAGGCATTCGGCCCGCCATTGCCCGGCCGCCGCTACTCGGTCGAAACAGCCGCCGACGTGCACGGCGATGTGATCGTGCCGCGCGTCCTGGACAAAAGCCCCGAGCCGCTCGGTCCCTTTGTCTATATGGATCGCCGCAATCGCATGACGACGCTCATCTGCCGCTGCATGCCGTCCCAGGTGAAGCAGTTCAGCGACACCGTCTACTACCGGCTGCGGCCCGCACTCGGTTCCTGGGGGCTCGGCGATGACGATGCACCGCCAGCGGCCGGAACCAGCTTGCCGCCGCATCTCCGCGGCGTCGCGGCCGAACCCGATTGCCTCGCGAAGAGACTGCGACTGCCAGAGTCGTGGCAGGGCCGGTGAGACCAACGCAGTGCACTCGCCGCGCCGCCGTGTGGCACCGCTAATGGCCGGTGCGGCTTGGGTCACAAAGATAGGCTCTAGGCGTGCCGCCCGGCGCCGGGCCCGGTAGCGGCGCTGACCATTTCGCAAGTAGCACTGGGGCTCGCCTCGTCCTCGTCGCGCGCGGAACCCGCTTGCGCGGGATCCGTCTTCGGCAGCGGCAACGGCTCGACGGCCTGCGGCGGGCGGTCTGCCGGCCCATTTGATTGTCCGTCCGCCAGTGCCTGGGACAGACGGCGAAGCCGCTCGTCGATCTGGTCGATCAGCACTGCCGCGTCGGGCATGATCGACTCCAGCTTGACAGTCTGGAGCGTCAGCTCGCGATGAAGCGCATCGGCGCGCGTACACAGCTCGCGAAACTCGGCGACGTTCGGTCCGTTGACCGCGGGCAAATGAATGCTGTCTTCCGCCGGCGGAGGATCAAACGGGTCCGGGCCGGATGGCTGCGGTTCGGCCGGTGGCGACGGTTCTAGCGGCGCAGCCAGCCCTGACGCGGGCAGAAATGCCGCCTCCAGCGGCGTGATCGCCGTACTCGCGGCCGCAATCAACGCAGCATCAAAGTCGGTTGCCGGACTGGCTTCCGCCGCCGGGTGCGCGGTTCCCGCGTTCACCATGCGTGCGGCTTCGTCGTTCCTTGCCGCCTGCAATTGCATGGCCGTCAACACATCTCGCAGCGCGGTCACTTCGGCGGACAGCGTCTCCACGCGCTGCGAAAGGCTCTCCCACGAACGCTCCTGCGCCTCGCGCCGGTCGCGCTGTGCCCGAAGCATTTCGAGCATGCCGTAGATGAAGCCGGCCTCGGGCATGCGCGGACGGCCGTGCTCGTCGCGGGCGTCGGGCAGGTCGAGAACGCGATTGAGAACGATGCAGAATTCGCGGACGCCCGGCCCGGTCGATGCGGCCGGCGCCGCGGGCGCGACGGCTTCGTCGGCGGGCGCGACGCCGTGCGGTGCGCTGGCCGGCGCGTCCGCCCGGCGGAACCGCTTGACGACAACGACGAGCCCGCTGATGCCCAGCGCAGTTGCGGCCAGGCCCCAGAATGCGCCCGTTTTCGACAAGGCCAACATGGTGCTGAATGCCATCACACCGATCTATTCGGCGATTCCGACGGGAGCGTGGAGTAGCAACCGGTCCGGGCGTCCGCATCGATGCGCCCGGCAAATCTGGTGCCCGCCGGGAGCAGCAGGGTCCCAGAATGCATCGCCGGGGATGACCGTCGATGCGCCGCTTGCGACGCGGCGAAATCGGGGAGGCCTACCCGTTCTGGCATTGCGGGCAGAAGTGCGTCGATCGGCCCGCAATCACGATGCGCTCGATCTGCCGCCGGCATCGCGCACACGCATGGCCCTCGCGACCATACACGCGATGAAGGCGCTGAAATTCGCCGGCCCGGCCATCCGCCCGCACGTAGTCGCGCAGCGTCGAGCCGCCGTGCCGCAGGGCGCGGCGCAAAACGTCGCGAATGCTGCCTGCCAGGCGGCGGATGTCGGCGTCGGACAATTCGCAGGCACGTCGCAGCGGATGAAGCCGCGCCGAGAACAGGGCCTCGTCGCAGTAGATGTTGCCCAGTCCGCCGATCAGCGACTGGTCCATCAACAGCGACTTGATCGGACGCTTGCGGCGGCACAGCTCTTGCAGCGTGCCGGCGCTCAGCGTCAGCGCATCGGCGCCCAGCCGTGCCGCGCGCATGGCATCTCCGTCGGACCCGTTGTAGAACCAGATTCCGCCAAACCGCCGCGCATCGCTGAAGCGCAGCTCCGCCGCCAGCCGCCGGAAGCGCAGTCGCAGGTGCGTGTGCGGCGCGAGCGGCGCGTCCGCCGCCTCAAACGTGATGCGCCCGCTCATGCCGAGGTGCAGGCGGCATCGGGCATCGGAGCCGGCCTTTCGCGTTCGGCCGCCGGGCGCCGACAGGTCCAGCCAGATGCGCTTGCCCTCGCGGCTGACCGACAGGATGCGCCGCCGCTGAATCCGCTCGGCAAAGTCGGGCGTCGGCGTGCGCACGTAATCCGCGCGCGACAGCACGGCGGCGACGATCGTGTCGCCGGTCACGCGGCTGTGCATCTCGTCCACCACCGTCTGAACTTCAGGCAGCTCGGGCATATCCAGCATTCTACGCGATCCCGTGTGCCACTGCTTCAAGCAGTGCGAAGCCCGGGGTGCCACTGCTCTGTGAGCAGTGCTGTGCCGTGTGCCACTGCTTCAAGCAGTGCGAAGCCCCGTGCCGTGTGCCACTGCTTCAAGCAGTGCTGTGCCGTGTGCCACTGCTTCAAGCAGTGAATGCCCCGTGTGCCATAGCCGGGTGCCACTGCTCTGTGAGCAGTGCTGTGCCGCGGCCCACTGCCTTCAAGCAGTGCGAAGCCACCCCACCGTCAATACAACCGCTGGCGGCTGAACCACACCCGCGGTATGACACGCGGCATGTGGTGGAACGTCCTCAACGGCACCATTGTCAACGCCGCCACCGTCGCGGTCGGCAGCACCATCGGTCTCGCCGCAGGCTCGCGAATCCCCGATCGCTACCAGAAGATCATCCTCGTCTGCCTCGGCCTGGTGACCATCATCCTCGGCGTCGATGCCGGGGCACTCGGCATGGATGCGACCGTGAAGCGTTTCGGCGTCGACGCCGAAGGCCTGCGGGTACCCACCTTCGGAGCCCGGGCGGCGATGGTCGTCGTCGGCTCGCTGATCGTCGGCGCCCTGGCCGGCACGGCCCTGCGTCTGCACCAGCGCATCGAGGGCCTCGGCCGGTTGATTCACGACCGCTTCGGCAGGGGGCCGGCAGAATCCACGCACCAGAGCGACGGCCCGGCCGCCTCGAGGTTCGCCGAGGGCTTCCTGTCGGCCAGCATCATCTTCTGTGTCGGGCCGCTGACACTGCTGGGCTGCCTGAACAACGGCGCCCGCTCTGAGCCGGAACTGCTCTACATCAAGGCCTTCCTCGACGGCTTCTGCTCCATGGCCCTGGCGGCTTCGCTGGGGGCCGGCGTGGCGTGCAGCATCGCCACGGTGCTGATCTTTCAGGGCGGCCTGGCCATCGCGGCGTACTACTTCGCCCAGGGCGTGCCGGAGCTGTCGCTCGCGCTGATGAACGTCGTGGGCGGCGTCGTGCTGCTGGCGACGGCCTTCATGATCCTGGACATCAAGCGCATCCCCGTCGCCGACCTGCTGCCCGGCATCTTCCTGCCGCCAGTGGCCGTGTGGCTGGTGGAAAGTCTGGCGCCCGGCACGCTGCTGCTCGCCGTTCCCTGAGCGGTCGTGCGAAGTTCTTCCTCCGCCCGCTCGCGATTCCGGTGGAACGCAGAGCAAATCTAATGGGTAGAAAGGAGAACCGACGGGAGGTGCAAACCTAACGAGCGCTTTGTCGGTTTGATTCGGTTTGATTCACTTGGGACCCCGAATCACCCCCGCCCGAAGCGAATGCGTGCCCGCATGTCCGAATTGCGATTTCTGCGAATTCAGATAGACTTCCGAGCCCGACGTTTTTAACAATCGATCCCTGAAATACACCAAGGAGCTGCAACGTGGAACGCACCCTCATCATTCTAAAGCCCGACGCCCTCCAGCGCGGCATGGCCGGCCGCATCATCACCCGCTTCGAGGAGAAGGGCTTTCAGATCGTCGCCATGAAGCTGATGCAGATCAGCCGCGAATTGGCCGAAAAGCACTACGGCGTCCACAAGAGCAAGGGGTTTTACCCCCGCCTGCTCCAGTACATCACCAGCAGCCCGGTCGTGGTCATGGTGCTCCAGGCGAATAATGCCATCGCCGTGGCACGAAAAATGATGGGCGCCACCTTCGGCTCCAACGCCGAGCCGGGCACCATCCGCGGCGACTTCGGCCTCTCCAACAGCTTCAATCTCATCCACGGCAGCGACTCGCCCGAGGCGGCGGCCTTCGAGATCGGGCTGTACTTCCAGCCCGGCGACCTGGCGCAATACGAGCGGGCGGCGGAGAAGTGGGTGTATGATTTCAGCGGAGACAAGCCTGAATAACATCTTGTGCTCTTCGGCGAACCGGCGGCATCGCATCACGCGCGCCAACTCAGAGCCAACGGCCCTTCAGATTTGAGGGGCCTTTTTTATTACGCTGCATAGTCGAGTAATACGGTGTTGTATAATTTACAGGCGAGAGGTGCCTTCTGTGAACCGTCCGCTGCAGCAGATCATCGCCGACTATCAACCCGATATCCCGCTCGAACGGGCCGAGACCATCCCCGCCGCCTGGTACACCGACCCGCGCATCGCCGCGCTCGAGAACCGCAGCGTCTTCGGTGGCACCTGGCAGATGGTCGCCCGGCTCGATCAGCTTTGCGAGCCCGGGCGGTACGTGACCGCCGATGTCGCGGGCGAGCCGGTCGTCGTCGTGCGCGACGGCGCGGGTTCGCTGCGCGCGTTCTTCAACGTCTGCCGCCACCACGCTGCCGCCGTCATGACACAGCCCGAGGGCTCGTGCACCGTCATGCAGTGCCCATACCACGCGTGGACCTACGCGCTGGATGGCTCGCTGAAGGGCATGCCCGAGTGGGACGGCGTGCAGGATTTCGACAAGCGGCAGAACGGACTGGTGCCGATCGCGGTCGACACGTGGGAGAACTTCGTCTTCGTGAATCTCTCCGCGCCGCCCGCGCCCGCGCTGTCGGCGCACTCGCCGTTGGCGTCGCCCGCAACTCCCCCCCTTGCCAAGGGGGGGCCGGGGTTGGTCGAGGGACGTGCCGCCGTGCCGACACTCGCGGAGTTCCTCGGCGATCTGCCGCAGCGCGTCGCGCCGCTGAAGCTCGGCGAATTAAAATTCTTCGAGCGGCGATCGTGGGACATCAACTGCAACTGGAAGGTGTACGTCGACAATTACCTCGACGGTGGCTACCACGTCCCGCACCTGCACAAGGGCCTCAGCAGCGTGCTCGACTACCAGGAATACAAGATCGAGACGCACGGTCACTACTGCCTGCAGCACAGCCCGATGACGGCGGGCAAGGATGCCGACACGGCGTCGGTGCGGAAGGGCGACACGGCCTACTACTACTGGCTGCACCCTAACTTCATGTTCAACTGGTACGAGGGCGTGATGGACACCAACCTGGTGCTGCCGCTGGGCGTGGACCGCTGCCGCGTGATCTTCGACTTCTACTTCGCCGATGTCGGCGAGGCGGCACTCGACCACAACCGCCGCAGCACCGCCGTCGCCGAGCGCGTCCAGCAGGAGGACATCGACATCTGCGAGTCGGTGCAACGGGGTCTGGGCGCTCGGGTATATAACACCGGCCGCCTGTCAGTCCGCCGTGAGGCGGGGGAGCAGCAGTTTCATCGGTTGCTGTACAGGGACCTGAGCAAGGCACTTGCCGAGGTTGCTGGCGGATGAACGCGCGCAGTGACGTAAAGAGGCATCGACGCCGATTCATTGTCTTCGCGGTGGCATGGCTGGTGATCACCGCAGTGTGGATTGTTTCGCTCTATTCAAACACCCTTTGCAAATTCAGCTTGTTCGATCGCCATTTTGACCTCGGTTGTGGCCGCGGGATCATCTTCGTCAATCAGTCAAATCTCTTCGTGCATGCATCTTCAGACATTCACTTCGTTTGGCTTGATGGAAAGTATGGACTGGGACTGAAAAGTCCAAAGCCGTTTTTTGCGTATGACGGCAACACGATGACAGAATCGTGGGATCCGCGAATTCTTGTTTGGCCGAAAAGAAACGCGTTAGGGTTCTTTCTGGCGGCTTGGAACCTACCCTTGTGGATTCCGTGGACAGTGCTTTCGTTGGCGGTCGTATGCACCCGTTTGAGGTTGCGCACACCGCCGGGTTTCTGCATGAGGTGTCAATATGATCTCACGGGAAACACGACCGGGATTTGTCCTGAGTGTGGCACTTCGAGCACCCGCGCTTCCAGTGCTGCTATTCGCATTGGTCTCTGCTGGACCCGCGTTCGCACCACGCTTGGACATGACGTGCCGCAATCGCTGCAACGCGCAAGTCCGTTGCCATTTGGAGAGATCGTCCACCAAGGCCGTGTACAGTTGCCTTCCATCAGGGTGTCCCGGAGGGACTTCCGAAAATAGCCCAGCACTTCAGTGCTGGGATTCGGTGCCGAGAAACCTTCAGTCCCGTAGGGACGGCTGAGCGCCGCGGTTGGACGAGAGGTGCCACAATTGCTGCAGTGCGCAAGCCGGCCGCTGTTTTGTCAGATCGTACACCAAGACCCTGAAAGGACGCCTGCAATCAATGTGTCCCGGAGGGACTTCCGAAAATAGCCCAGCACTTCCAAGACCTTGAAAGGACGCCTGCAATCAATGTGTCCCGGAGGGACTTCCGAAAATAGCCCAGCACTTCAGTGCTGGGATTCGGTGCCGAGAAACCTTCAGTCCCGTAGGGACGGCTGAGCGCCGCGATTGAAATGCTCACCCATGCTCGCCGTCATCATCGCGTGCCCGCCGAAACTCCAACCGCGGCCCGCATCGCACGATTCCCCGACGATCCCCGGAACAAGGAAATCCCTGAATTTGCATCGGCCTGCATAATATCTTCTTGCGCCGCCCCGGCTTCACTTCGCCAGCACTTTTCCATAGGCATCCTCATTGAACCCCACCAGCAGCTGGTCGCCCACGCGTATCGCCGGCGCCCGCAGATTTCCCGTCGGCCCGACGATCGCCTTCGCCAGCTCGGCCTCCGATGGGGCCGCGCCTGTCATGTCAATCTCAACGATTCCCCGGCCGCGCGTCGCCACGATCCGGCGCATGCCCTTCGCCAGCTTCAGCGCCTCCGATCTGCCGATGCGATCCTTCCGCGCATCCTGCAAACGCTCCGGCACGAGGCCATTCCGCTCAAGAAAAGCCCGCGACTTTTCGCACGTCTCGCAGTTGTTCCGGTGGTAATACCACTCGATCGCGGGCATGGCGCTTCGCTTCGTTCCGGGGGGCATCGTTCGTCCTCCTGCTTGTCCGCTGCCAGAACCGCAGAGTGTAAAACCGATTTCGGCACCGGCAAGGCGGTCGACGCCCGTGCCGCCGCAATTCGCGGGCCGACGTTCTCGGTCGTGTGCACCGACTTTGATGTCGTCGGCCGTGCCGGTCGATATCGTGTTGGCCGCGCCGCACGCGTGTCGTCGCCGTCCGGCCGGCAGTCGTGCCTCGCCGATCTCGGCCTGCCGCCGGCGCGTCGCCGTGCGAAGCCGCGGCCGGCTTGATCGCAGGGAATCTACTATGATCAACGATGCCATCGCCCGCCTGGAAAAAAGCTTCAACCAGCTCGCCCCGCGCGGGTCGGAACTCGTCGACCGCTTCTATGCCCACCTGTTCTCCAGCCACCCGCAGCTGCGGGAGCTGTTCGCCGAGGATCTCACGACGCAGAAGCGAAAGCTGCTCTCGGCCATCGTGCTGGTCGCAAAGAACCTGCGCAGCTCCAGCCGCATTCGCGAAATCATCTTCGAGATGGGCCGCCGTCACGCCTCCTACGACGCCGCGCCCGATCACTATCCGATCTTCCGCGACACGCTCATCGGCGTCATGCGCGATATGTCGGCGCGGGACTGGAGCGATCAGCTCACGTTGGACTGGACCGCCGTGCTCGACGACGTCGCCGGCATCATGCTCGAAGGCCACGCCGTGGAGACCAAGTCGCCCAAGTACAAGACGCGGGAAGTCGCCCGCGCGGCATCGCTTTAGGCACGAGCGCGCTGTTCGCCACGCGCGACTTGCCGTAACATCCGCCGCATGATCATCCAATCCGGCAAGGTCAAGCTCGGCAAAAACGTCTACATCGCCCCCACGTCCTACGTCGCCGGTGCGGTCACCGTCGGCGACGACGTGACCATCATGCACCACGTCATGATCCGCGGCGACGTCTCGCGTATCTCCATCGGCGATCGCGTCAACGTGCAGGATGGCAGCATCATCCACACCCGCGGCGGCGTGGACCTTTCGATCGAGGCGGATGTGAGCCTCGGCCACCGTGCCGTCGTTCACTGCACCCGCGTCGGCCGCGGCAGCCTGATCGGCATCGGCGCCATCGTGCTGGATGGCTGCGACATCGGCGAACACTGCATCATCGCCGCCGGCGCCCTCGTCCCGCCCGACACCAGGATCCCTGACGGCAAGATGGTCATGGGCCTGCCCGCGAAGATCGTCCGCGACGTGACGGAGAACGAGCGGAAATATATGCAATACGTGGTGAGCAACTACATCGAGCTGGGCAAACGCCACGCGGCGGGGGAGTATCCGAATGCGGCGGCTGCGAAATAGATGACGCGGAGATGCGGAGATGCGGAGACGCGGAGACACGGAGATGGCGACGGCGAGCATGCGTTCAGTCAATGAACTGCACATTTGGCAGAATGCGCTGGATGCCGAGCCGGTGTCACAACGGCATGGCGATGTGAAGTCACGCGATCGCAAAGACAAAACGCGATGAGTTGAACGTGCGGCGTCGCCCTGCCGCAACGAGTCGATCACCTCGTCCCCGGGTCTCCGCGTCCCCGTGTCCCTCCCACGTCCCCTCTACAAGAGGACCACGGCAATCCCAAACACCGGCCCCGCCAGCAGGCACAACAGGGCACAATACCCCATAAACTCCCGCACATTCACCCCCGTCAGCCCCATGATCGGTATCGCCCAGAATGGCTGGATCATGTTGGTCCACTGGTCCCCGTAGGCGATCGCCATCACCGCCTGCTCGACGGGCAACCCGAGCGCATCGGCGGCCCCGCACATCAGCGGACCCTGCACGATCCACTGCCCGCCGCCGGACGGCACGAAGAGATTCACCAGCCCGGCGCTCAGGAACGTCGCGATTGGAAAGGTGATGTCTGCGCCGACGCCGGCGTGCGACGAAAGCCAGGACGATGCATGCACCGCGGTCTGCGACACGGCCAGACCCAGCCCGCTCTCGCCCATGACCGACTGGATGCCGCTGTAGAGCGGGAACTGGAGGATGATGCCGGTCACCGCGGCCCCGCCCTGTGCCACCGCGGCGACATATTCCAGCAGGTTGCGATGCAGCAGCAGCCCCAGCGACAGGAATGCGGCGATGACGAAGTTCAGATTCACCGCCGCCACGCCCTGCGTCGCCAGCAGCCGGGCCATGGCCGACAGTATGACCAGCGCGACCACCAGCGACAGCGTGCGGGCACGGCCGATACGAGCGGCAGGTCCTTCGCCTGGCGTGGCCTGGTCGGCGGGTATCGGAATGGTGGCCGTGCGCGTTGTTGCAACCGAGGTCGAGGCGTGCGCTGCCGGGCCTCCCGGCCGCGGAACGTCGGCGAACACGTGGGCATCATGCAGATCCTCATCGCAGCGGGCCATCGCGCGAAAGAGCACGGGGATGCCGCCGATGAGCAGCACCGAAAGCGCCAGGTTGCCGGGAGAAACCAGCGTTCGGCGGATGTTGATCGGCTCGAGCGTCACCGCCGTGACGCCTGCCCCGGTCCTCCGCTGGATGGTCACGCCCTTGCCGGCCGCCTCGAGCGGGGCCGAGCCGGACAGGCCGCCGTGCCAGATCATCATGCCGGCGTACGCCCCGGCGACCACCAGGGCATACTGGCACGGCCGCCGCCTGCGGGCGAACTCGCGGCGAATCTCGGCCGCGAACAGCCCCGCGGCGATCAGGCCGAAGCCCCAGTTGATCCAGCAACCCATGCATGACACGGCCGTGACACTCAGCACCGCCGCCCGGTTACTCCGCACCTGCGACGCAGCCCAGCGCAGAAAAGCCACCGCCGGCGGCGACTGCGCCAGTCCGTAGCCGGTCAGCAGGATCAGGCACATCTGGAGAGCAAAGCGCAGGAAAGACTCGGCCCACAGCCCACGAAACCAGATTTCGATGACGTCGACGATGCGCGTCGGCAGCGATCGATCCGCAATCGCTGCGCCCTCCGGGGGCGCGCCGGCGGACGCGTGGATCAGCGCAAGGACCATGACCGCGAGCGATAGCAGGCACGCCAGCACCATCGGGTCCGGCAGCAGCCGCTGGGTCCAGCGCGTGAAGAAGCCACCAAGGCGGTCGAGTGCCGACGACATGCAGGGTGTTATATGGGAAACGGCGGAATACCAGCAGCCGTCAACACTCCCCGCCGGGCCCGAAGCGGATCAGATCAGGAGCAGATCGACAAACGGCTGGATGTCGAGCCCGTTTGCCGCGGAATCGCAATTAAGATCGGATCGCAGGATATGCTCCGGGTCGGTGTCCGTTCCCAGCAGCACATCGATGAAGGGCGAAATATCGGCGGGATCGATCTCCCCGTCGTCGTTGACGTCACCCTCCAGCACACCGGTATCGGGCAGGAAAGGGCAGGGATCGCAGGCATCGGGGAGGCCGTCCTCGTCGAAATCGACCGCGTCGTTGAAGCCGGGACAAGCATCGCAATCGTCGCCCACACCGTCGCCGTCGCCGTCGGGCCCGTCGGTGGAGCAGATCTTCACGTGAATGATGCCGTCCGAGATATCGCCCGTCACGTCGACATTGCCGACTTCGAACACGCGCGTGCGGGCAAAGCCGCCGTCGAACTGCGGCTGAAGAAAGAGCACGGTGTCGTTCGCCGGCGCGATGGCGCGAAACTGAAATGTCGTCACCAGCAGGCCGGGCGGAGGCGGAGCGGTGGGGCGAAGGTCCGGGTCGGCGTTACTGAGGGCGGTGTAGAGCGCATCCCCGTCATTCACCGGAAGGTTGGGCGAACCGCTGCCATCGTTCAGATCATCCGGGTCGGGCAGGAAGCCGCAGAGAAAGAACGTGGCATTAAAGCAAAAGGCCGGATCGTGCCCGAGCAGTTCGAGCCTGGTCTCGTCCCAGTACAGCAGGGCATCGACGAACGAGAACCTCTGCCCCACGTCGCTGTCCGATACGGCGTAGAGCTCGACTTCGATGACATCATTCACATTGACGGTTGTCGCGTTGGGGCTGAAGACCAGATCGATGTTGGCATGCGCGCGGGCGCCTGGCAGCAGACCGCTTATGGCAAGGAAGACCGGCAGGATTCGGCCGAGACGCTTCATGTACACATCCCCTTCGGAGCCCGCCTCGCGGCGGCGCACCCGCTTACGGCAGGATCAGGTCCACCAGCGGCTGGATATCGGCGCCGTTGGTCGTGCCATCGCAGTTCAGATCCGCCCGCTCGCGCCGGCCTCTATCGGGATCGGCGCCGACCAGCACATCGGCAAGCACCATTGCATCTCCTTCGTCGAGCTGGCCGTCGAGGTTCAGATCTCCCGGTCGGGCAAACAGGACCGAATCCCGCACGTAGGTTGCGATGGGCATGCCATCCACCAGAAACTCGCTATCCACGCCCGGCGCGGGCGGCGCGCGAAACACGACGGCGGTGGGCACGTCTTCGAAACCCGCTCGCGCGTCAAAACAAATGGATGCCAGCACCGTGTCATCGATGACGCCCGGCGTCATGGGCGGCAGCGCCCCATCCAGATCGACGAACCCGCTTGAGCCCATGATGACGGGCGCGATGGGATCGTTGTCGTGAACGGTGAACGGCACCGGCTCGTAGCCGCTGACCGGCTGGAATTCCAGCACGTCGTTATTGTACTCGAGAAAGGCGCGGAAGCCGGTCACCGGCTGTTCGAGACAGGTTGCCTCCAGATAAACGCACACGAGGCCGCCTTCGTCGGCACAGAGCCGAAGCCCGAGGGTGCTCTGCGTCAGGATCAACGCGTCGTCGAGCGCCGCGGGCACGGGGACGCCCAGCAGGCTGAACTCGTTGCCGATGGTGGGTGTCGGCGGCGGGCCGAAGACGATGGCCGTCTGCTGGCCCGGCGAGATTTTTCGGACGCGGAAGCACAGCGTGGCCAACAGCGCATCGACATTGGTGCCGGGGCTGAGCGGCAGGGACGAACCATTCACAGTGATGCGGCCGCCATCGGCCACCAGCGGGCCGATGTGGATCGGAAACGGCGACATCGTGTAGGAACTGAGGGCCGGATCGAATTCCAGCACATCCGCGTCAAAGTCGACGAATGCGTTAAAGCCGGTGACGAACTGGTCGCCCATGCAGCGCATTCGCAGCGCCACGCAAATGACGTCGTAGGGCTGGTAGCATACGCGCTCGGTGATGGACACAAGCGAGAGCGTGGGCGTCGGGACGGGGGAGCCATCCTCGACGAGAATGGTCGGGACGGGATCACCCTCAAAGCTCAGCTCGCTGTCAATCGTTGGCGACGGCGGCGTGCGGAAGCCGATCGAGTAAATCTGGCCGCCGGCGCCGGGCCGCACCTGGAAGCACAGTGTCGCCAGCAAGGCATCTGCCTGCGTGCCGCTGCCGCCGAAGAACACCGCCCCGTCGAGATCGATCATGCCGTCGTCCCCGGCGACGACTGCCGCAATGGGATTGCTGATGTGCACCGGGAAGGGCGACAGCGTGTAGGAACTGGCGCCCGGCAGAAAATCGAGCAGGTCCGCCTCGTATTCGAGGAAGGCGCTGAATCCGGTCACCGGCTGGTCGAGGCACTTCATGGAGAGAGTTACGCAGATGACATCGCCTTCGGCATAGCACGCCAGCGGGTCGACGATTTCCAGTTCAAGCCGGTTGCGATCTGCCTCCACCGTGACGTCGAACGAATGGAAGGCCATGTTGCCGCATTCGTCTTCCGCGGCACACAGAACCGCAGTCGTGCCGGCCGGAAAGACCGATCCGCTGGGCGGGATGCACAGTGCGGCGGGGGCCGCGACATCGCAATCGTCGTCGAAGACCGGCGCGTCGAAGGTGACAACGGCCTCGCACGTGCCCGGCGCGGCGATCACGACCATGTCCGCCGGGCCGCTGATCAGGGTCGGCGGGGAGTTGTCGATGCGTGTGAAGTAATCGAACTGGGCGACGTTGCCGCAGTCGTCCGCCACGCTGACGGTGATTGTCGCGTTGCATGGATCGCCCGAAGCAAGTGCCGAATAGTCCAGATCGATCGTCGGCGTGCAGTTGTCCAGCGCGGTGGTCGCGGCAAGGGCGGCCGTCTCCGCCGCGAGCGCCGTTGGATAGCACGCATCGATGCTGCCGGTCGTCAGCACGGGCGGCGTATCATCGAGCGTAAAAACCGGGCTGTCCGACAGCGACGTCGGAACCGGCACGCCCTCCAGGCTCAGCTCGGAGACAAACGGGGGATTGAGGCGGAAGACCACGTCGGTTGACTGGCAGTCGGCGCCGGGCTGCACCTCGAATACGAGATCGGCCAGCTTGTGATCGCCGGAGACCGGCAAAGCGCCGAACATGATCGCGCCGTCCAGGTCCATTTCGCCCGGGCCGGACTCGACCGAGGCCATCGGCTGGGCGTGCAGGGGGAAGGGGGTCATCGTGTAGGCGCTGAGATCGGCCCGGAAGTGGAGGAGCGCCACGTCGTAGGCCAGAAAGGCCTGGAAGCCGCCGACCGGCTCGGTCACGTCGCGCATGTGCAGTTCGACGGTGATCAGGTCTCCGGGGCCGGCACCGTTGGCATCGCCGGGACAGCTGTTCGCCAATTCCAGCGACAGAACCGGTGCAGATCCGGCCCAGGCGCGAGCCGCCAGGAACAGCACGACGCACAGCGCCGCGACACAGCGTCGCCCCGCTGAGGGCCGGGCGTTTACATATGTTTCTGCTCGCATCCTATCGCCCCTTCTCGACGGCATGCATCGCGACGCCTCACAACATGGCACAAACCCCGCCGGGCGGATTGCGCCTGCCCGGCAGGGTTGTTGCCGAATCCTTCAGACTCTACCGACGTCCGACGGAATCATCGGCGCCCGGACCGGCATCCAGCGAACCGCCGCGTGTCTCCGTCTCGAGCATCGCCCGCGACAGATCCGTCGCGAAGCCGTGGCGCTGCTCGAACAAGGCGACGTCGCGGTAATCGACCGTGCCGTCGCGATTCAAATCTACCTTGCGCGCGATCTCCGGCGTCAGCTCGGCAACGGCGAGCCGCGTGCGGATGCGCTTCGACGGTCTGCGCGGATCGCGGACCGGCGGTATGGCCGGGTCCTCCACGAAGGGCGGAGCGCACACACAACTGGTGACCTCCAGCCAGTTGCCCTGGAGGATGGTGAAGTCCTCGCCGGCAATCGCGCCATTGAGACTGAAGTCGGCGTCGCGCGTGCCGTCGAACGGGCACGCGTTGAGGCCGGCACTCAGCGAACCGAAGCGGAACAGGAAATACGTGACGTCGTTGATATCGACGTCGCTGTCGTTGTCGGTATCGCCGCCGCGCAATTCGATATCGGTCGAACCGACGAACACGGGCCCGGCGACCGAAAGGCCGACCGTGTCGTAGATGGTGAGCTGATCGTCCTTGGCGCACACGTCGACCCAGGGGCCGCACTCCACGAAAAAGCTGACGTTTGCCGTCGGCGTGTCGCCGTCGTTGCCGGTGAAGGTGACCATCTCGCACACCTCGGTCGCGCAATCCGCGCCATCCTTGACGATGAAACGGATATTGCGGCTGAAGGACAGCGGCGTATTCGCCGGGAGGCTGCTGTGCTGGACGTCTGCGAGCTTGACCGTCAACTGGACTTCGTTGAGTGCCTGAACAGTGACATCGTGCTGAACGACGCTCTGGTTGCCGCAGGCGTCCGTCACCGTCCACGTCACATTGGTGGTGCCCTGCGGATACACGCCCGAGGCGTCCGACGTGCCGGTGTGACTGTTGACAATCGTCAGGGCGCTGCAATTGTCGGTCGCGGACAGCGGCGGAACCGTGACAAAGGCATCGCATCCGCCCGCATCCGCCACGACGACGATATCGGCCGGATCGGTTACCACCGGCGGCGTGGTATCCTGCACGGTGATGGTCTGGATGTACTGAGCGTCGTTGCCGCAGTCATCCGTCGCGGTCCAGGTGCGGGTGATCACTTCCACCACCTGGTCGACCGAGCAATCGGCGCCCGGGGTCGACATGTCGGAGAATGTGATGACCGGGAACAGCGTGCAGTTGTCCACCGCCAGCGGGAAGCCCAGCGCGGTGTTGGGCGAATTGGCCGAAATCGTCAGTGAGCCGGAGTAGAAGTCGATCAGATCGGTGCCGGCGTCGCCGGTGCTGTCGTACGTCAGTGTGCCCGAGAAGTAGTAATCGCCATCCATGCTGTAATTGGACGTCGGCGAATCGGGCTGGCCGACCGTGAACCAGTGGATGATGTCGTCGGACACGAACTTGCCGCTGATGTTCGCGGTGAAGATCGGGCCCGCCTGCGACACGCTGATGCTCACGTCGGTCACGTCCACCAGCGGATTGCCGGGCGTGGCGCTGCGAAGCAGGCTGTTGATCACATCGGTGGCAGGATTGGCCGGGCCATTGGGCGAGCCGCCCTTGTAGTCGTTGATTGCCCACGTGATGCTTCCGACGGCGATTCGGTTCAGGATGTTGTTGTCGAAATTCTCGTAGGCCGTGAGTGCCGGCAGTGAGACACTGAAGTCATACGTGGGGGCCGGCAGGACGAAGTCGAGCCCGAACTGCGTCGGGGCCGACTGGCCGAACAGACCCGCCCACGTGAGCGGGCCAAAGCCGGTCAGCGCGGCCGTATCGAAGGTGAACGGCGCGCCGTTGGTGTTGCCATAGCTCGTCTGGGCACGGAAGTAGGCGACGTTGGTATCGCCGTTCTCGCCCAGGCCGTTGTCGTTGTAGTACACGGCGATTCCGCTGGCGGGACTGGTAACGCCGAGCAGGATGCCGGGTTCGAGGCTTTCGTCGCACTCGATCGTCACATCCAGCGCGCCGGGCAGCGTGGTGAAGACCGGATCGCTTATATCCTCAACGACGGCGTCAACAGTATGGGCGGGCGTCAGTGCATTGCCACAGCAGTCCGTCGCGTTGATTGTGAACGTGATGGTGGCGGCGCAACTGTTCAACAGCGTGGCAGTGACCGATCCCGTGATTTCCACCGTGTTCGGCGCGACGCTCTGCACGATGTTGTAGGACTCGCCCGAAAGCGAGGCCGTTCCTGCCGTCACCGCGGCCGATGCCGTCACGACGGCACCGTTCAGGAGATCGATGCAGCAGTCGTCGCTGACCACTGCCGAGAGCGTGACGAGTTGTGCACAGGTGGGTCCCGCGGCGCCGCCGGTGGCGATTGCACTGGTTATCGTGGGTGCGTTGCCCGTGTCGATCAGGAACGAATCCTCCACCAGGTCGGTCGAGAGGCCGATGCCCTGGAAGCTGACCTGCGAGGGGAACGGCCCCTGCGGTGTGCCGAAGCCGACCGTCGTGCTGCCGCAGCCGATCACATCAAAGACCAGCGTCGCCAGGTCGGTGTCCTGGTCGGTGCCCGGATTCGGCGGCACGAGGTTGCGGGCCGCGTTCGCCTCGATCAATCCCGGCGACACTTCGACCGGCTCGGGCCCGCCGAGGTGAATCGGGAACTCGCTGACGGCTTCGAAGAGGTAGGCACTGGCCGCCTGGTTGTAGCTCAGCGTGGCGGTGTCGTACTCGACGGTGGCAAAATAGCCGTGTACCGCGAGCGGCAGATTTCGCATGGAGAGTGTGACGCTGACCTGCGTGGGGCCATTATTCTGGCACACGGCTGGCGCGGTGATGACCAGCTCGGGCACGGACACCGGATTGTCGAACAGGACGAGCGTCTGCGCCGCGTCGTCCACGGTGTGGTCGACGACATCCTCGATCTCGGAAAGGACGATCGTCCCCCAGAAATTCGACTCGGCCTGCACGTCGACATTGCCGGCGGCGTCAAGGTTTTCGTCGATGACCGCGAAGGTGCTCGTGCCGTTGTAACCGGCGAGGAAGTTGAGCCCGGCGCTGGAGCCATTGAGCCCCGTGCCGCTGCCCAGGCCGGTGACGTCGGCGCCGTCCACGTCGCCGGCATCCACGAGGCCGTCATTACGCACGACGAGTCCGGCCAGCGTGTTGCCGGACAGGTTATTGCGCTCGAGGAGGGCGCTGCCGCCATCCACCTCGATGCCGACGGCATTCACGGTGAAGGACGTGATGTTGTTGAGAATGGTTGCCCGGGCGCGATAGCCGCTGGCGCTGCCATCGGCATCGAACACCAGCACGCCGGTGCTGCCGAATTTGACGCTGTTGCCGTCGGACGGGCCGACGCCGCCAATCGTCGCGACAATGTCGCGGCCGCCGGCCGGTGCATCGCCCGCCCGGTTCATGAATATGCCCGTCTCAAAGCCGTGAATGGTGTTGCCGGAGATCGTCGCGTAGGACTCCGCATCCTCATCGGTGAAGGGCGCGCCGTCGTCGGTCATGAAGATGCCGACCGAAGCTGCAAACGTGGAGGGCCCGGCGATGTCGTTGTCCTTCACGAGTATGGGTGTGTCGGCCTCTTCATTGTGATAGAGCCAGATGCCCTGGTCGCAATCGTCAATGACGTTGTTGGAGAGCGTGACGGTGCCGGGATGGGCCGTGACGGAATCGAGTGCATACTGCACCACGATGCCCAGATCGTCATCGCTCGGCAGGCCGACGATGGTGTTGCCATCGACAAGGCTGTCGCCGGAAAGACCGCTGAGGTTCATGCCGACAAACGTATCGAGCACGTCCACTTCGGTGATCTCCACGCGCGGATTGAAGTCTCCGACGGGAACGAGGGTGTAGTTGGTGCAGATGCCGGTGGTGCCGCCATCGATGACACCGTTGTCGATGAGAATGTCGAGCGTGGTCTCGTCGCCGTCGCCATCGAGGAAGATGACGTTGCACCCTTCGAAGCAGTTTACGCCGCAGTTCTCGGCGGCAAAGTTCGTGATGGCGTGGCCGGTACCGCCCAGCCAGTAGAAGCCGCGGCGCCAGATGTTGCGGATGGCCACGTTGTCGGCGGCGTTGTTGTTGAACGGGTGATTGGCGTCGTTGAAGTCGCTGATGATGCCCTGGCGGAAATTCAGCGAGCCCGGCCCGCCGAAGCCGGCATCGCCGTCGATGGTCAGATCGCGAATGAGTGTATCGGAGCTGCGCAGGAGAAAGCCGTGGTGGGCGTCGCCCGCGAAGCTGGAACAGGTGTGATCGTCCGCCACCGAAGGGGCAATGACCACATCCGCCCGCGTCGCACCGTTTCCGTCGATCGTGACCGATTTGTTGACGCTGATGTCCGACTCGAGGTAGGTGCCCGCCTCGACCAGGACGGTGCTGGCCGTTACCAGATCAATGCCTTCCTGAATGCGGCCGGCGAGCCCGGTCTGCGGGCCGTCGTCGTCGACGTGCAGTGTGGCAAAGTCGCCCTGGAAGCCATCCGCCGCGACGCCGCCGACATCGGTGCCGACGTGCAGCCACGGCGTGTAGTCGACGTTGGCGCCGGTTGCGGCCGCGGTCGATGCCGGCGTGTTGTCACCCCACCAGTTGCCGGAGGCGTTCAGGTCCGTGGCATGCGTGTTGTCCGCACCGAGGCTTGTATTGCCGGACAAATCGTTCTCGAACACGGTGATGCCGCCGCCGGAAGCGCGGACCAGGACGCCGACGTGATTGCCGTTGATGAAGTTGTTGGTGATTGAGACGTTTGTCAGCAACTGCGTGCCGGCGGAGTTGCCAACGCGCACGCCATGGGTAAAGCCGGAACCGGGCGCAGCCGGAGCATAGCTGCCAATCGGCATCGGCGGCGTTGCAGTTGCGTTCGTATTGAACTCATCGTCATCCAGCGCGGTGACACCGCTGAAGCTCCAGTTGCCTAAGATAAACGTGGTGCCATCAGGTCCAGTCCCGCTGTTGCGGTATGCCCATCCATCCGTATATTCCCATGGTTCTCCGGTCCCATCCAAACCAAGAACGCCAAAAACGTCGATGACATTGCCATTCTCAAAGAGTTCTATAACGTCATCGCCATTTATGTTAGGTGCAGTTCCATTGGTATGAGTGGGCGGAAACCCGAACCACGTTGAAAAACCGCTTGACTCCGTCGCTATGTATATGAACTGGCCCGCCGAAGCACTGCCGGCGGGAAATCCAAACTCCTCGCCCGGCGAGGCAGCGCCATTGTTTGCCGAGCCGAGCCCGTAGATGCTCAAGTCCGGAATTGCACCGGTCGCATACAACTCCACCGCTTTCGGCAGTCCGCCTGAAATCGGCCCGTCGATCACGCCGGTGATGATCAGCGTGGCCGGCGGGGGCGCGGCGGGCACGCCCAGCGCATTCTCCTCGATCGTCACGTCCTGCTGGTCGCGGGCGTCGAAGTCCATGATGTTCACGGCCTGCAATGACTCGCCGTCCGTCAATCCGCCGCCGGTGTCCGGCGCCAACGTCGTCGAAATCTGGTTTCGCCGGACGACGGTCTTCGAGCGTTCGCTCGTGATGCCGCGAAGAAGCATGCCGCTCAGCACATTGCTCTCGATCGTCACGCTGCCGGCCGGCGTCGGATCGGTCAGCGTGTGATTGATGAAAATCGCCTCGTAGCCCGCGACGCCGGCGCCGTGGTGCGAGAAGGTGTTGTCATGAATCCACAGGCCGTCGACGCTGCCGCCGCCGGGGTTGATGCCGTCGCGATATGTCTGAATGCCCTGGCTGATGTCCGCCAGCGTGGCGGCATTTGTCACTTCAAAGGCGTTGTCGGCCAGCTCGACGAGGTCGCCGCCGATGACCGTGCCGCTGGAGTAGAACCCGGCCACGGGATCGGGTCCCTGTATGGTGAAACCGTGAATGAAAATGGCGTCGGCAAGAATGTGGACATTCGGCACGGCCAGGGGAAAACTGGCAGATGCCACATTGGCGACACCCTTGATGACCGTGTTCGCCGGTGCCGGATCCTTGGCGGCCAGCTCCATGCCGTCCTTGCCCAGCGGAAATTCAATATCCTCCACGTACGTGCCGGGGCACACTTCGATGAGCGAACCGGATGGCAGGGCGGCGATCGCCGCCGAAATCGTCGAGAAGCACACCGCCGTCGGGGCATCGCAGTCGAAGCTCGTCGCAAACCCGTCGTTGTCCACGACATCGTTGCTATCAATCGACAGCAGCTCGGCGACGATGGCATAGTCGCCGACCTGTTCAATGACGAGCCGCGTGCCCATCGGGCTGAACGGATCGAAGTCCAGGACGTTGGGCGGACTGGTCGGCTGTGCATCGCTGGTCAGTACATCGCCGGCGCCGACTCGCTCGAGTTGAAAGTCGAAGATGTTGGGCGCTCCCACGCCCATGCCGGCCAGGTTGTTGTTGCTCGTGATCGCATAGGCTTCGTCGGTGTCGTTGAAGATAATCACGTCCACCGATACAGCCGCCGGATTCGTGCGAAAGACGACTCCATTCACCGCGGCGTACAGGCTTGCCGGGCCGGCCACATGCGAATAGCGGCCGGCCAGGGGACCGCCCAGATCGTCGGGTTCGTCGAGATCGAAGGTGAAATAACCGGTGATGGTGTCGCCGTCACTCACGAGCCCGCTCAGGCTGCCGCCCAGCGAGCTGCTTGGGCCATCGACACTCGCGGTGAACGTAAAGGACCGGAAGTTTGCGGCCGATGCCGGCGGGCAGAACCCCACCAAGGCCATGGCACATGCCGCATAGCTGCCCAACCGCACCGATCGCTGCGTCATCGTCCCTGCGAACATGAATACACTCCTTGCCGCTGCAAGTTGAAGAGCCTGGCAGAGCCTGGCAGGCTATACATTCTCGCGTTGTCGCCCGTGCGCGTACTGCGCGTGGGTGCCGTCAGTATGGCAACGACAGAGCGCGTCTCCAGCCGATTTCCTCATATGTCTTACCGATGCCGGAGGAAACGGCGCAGTTGCCGCTCCTCCGCGGCCGGCGGGCCCCGGTGGGCCAGCCGCGGCCTAACGCCTTAACCGGTTGCGCTCGGTCTCGATCTGTTTCAATCCGCGCGAAATCGTCGGTGCAAAGCCGTTTTGGGTTTCAAAGATCTCCACGTCGCGATAATCCAGTTCGCCGTCGCCGTTGAGATCGGACCGCAAGGCGATGTTCGGATCGACCGAATCGACGCGGACGCGCGTGCGCACCTTGTCGTTGGCGATCACATCATCTGCGATCGGCGAGTCGGCGGGGTTCTGCACGAACGGCGGCAGGCACGTGCACGTGGTGAACTCCAGCCAGTTGAGCTGGAGAATCGTGAAGTCCTCGCCGGCGATCGCGCCGTTCAGGCTGAAGTCCGAATCGCGAACGCCGTCGAACGGACACGCGTTCAACGCGCCGGAGACCTGGCCGAACTGCGAGATGAACAGCGTCACATCGTTGATGTCCACGTCGCTGTCGTTGTCGGTATCGCCGGATCGCAGCTCGGCGTCAGTCGCCCCGTCGAATTCCGTACCGCTGATGAGCAGCGCGACCGTTTCGAACAGCGTGTGCTGATCATCCTTGACGCAGATCTGCGTCCAGGGGCCGCACGGCAGGCTGATCTGCACCGAGGCCGAGGCCGGATTGCCGGTGAAGTTCACGACTTCGCACACTTCGTCGGCGCAGTCGGTGCCGTCCTTCGCGACAAACCGGATGTTGCGGTCGACGCCGCCGGGGCCGAACGGCAACGCGTCAACCGCGTCGAGCACCACCGTGAGATTCACCAGGTTCTCCGCCGTCACGGTTACGCTGTAATCGCAGAAGCTGCCGTTGCCGCAGAAATCGCTGGTGCTGGCCCGCACCAGCGTTGTGCCGGCAGGGAAGGTGAAGGGCGTGCCGGCGCCGTTGACGACGGTGTCGGCGCCCACGCCGATACCGTTATTGTCCACGTCAATGGTAAAGGAGATGGATGCCGGCGGTATGACACCATCGCAGTCGTCACTCGCCGTGGCGGCCAGCGGCAGCGTGGCGTCGCAGCCGCCCGCATCGGCCGGAACGGTGTTGTCTGAACACGTGACGACCGGCGGCGTGTTGTCGATGCGGGTGTTGTATGCGACAAAGTCGCTGTTTCCGCAGAAATCGGTCGCCGTCACCGTCACCACGGCGCTGCACGTGCCGACTGTATCGACGGTCACGTCGACGGCGCCCGGACAGTTGTCCGAAACGGTCGTGGCAGCCAGAGCCGCCGCTTCGGCACTCGCCACATCGGGATAGCACGGCGCGATGCTGCCCGCGGTCACGACGGGATCGGTGCCGTCGACGCGCGTATCGAAGAAAATAAACAGCGCATTGCTGCACTGGTCGCTCACAAAGACGATGACCGTCGTGTCGCAGGCGCCCGCGGGCGGCGGCGCGATGCCGATGACGAGGTCCTCGGGATCGGTGCAGTTGTCCGCGGCCACCGCCTCAACCGCCGCCAGCGCCGCCGCATTGGCCGCCGCCACCGTCGGATAACACGGAGCAATCGACGGGGCCGGCAGGGCGGTCGGCGGGGTGTCGTCGATACGCGTGTTGAACATGACGTCGGCGGAGTTACCGCATTCGTCCGTCACTGTGACGGTGATGACCGCGGCACAGTCGCCGACCGTGTTCGCCGTCTTGATCAGACTGGCCGGGATTGTGCAGTTGTCGGAGGCCGATGTGGCGGCGATGGCCGCGGCTTCGGCGGCCGCCTGCGAGTCGTAGCACCCCAGGATGGAACCGGCCGAGGCGACAGGCGCCGTGTCATCCAGCGTCACGGTGGACGAATCCACGACATCCGTGATCAGCGGCAGGCCTTCAAAGCTCAGTTCGGATGCCAGGCTGTCGGTCGCGAACGAGAAAGCGGTGGACATGCACTCGCCACCGGCGTCAACGTCGAAGACGAGGGTCGCCAGCAGGCTGTCGGCCGTCGTTCCGGGGCCGTTAAAGGCGTCAAAGCCATTGAGCTCGAGCCGGCCGGGGCCGCTTTGAGCGGCGCCGATCAAACCAATATGACCGGGATAAGGGCTATTGGTGTAGGCGCTGAGATCGCCCCGGTAGTTCAGAATGGCGTCATCAAAATCGACAAAGGCCTGGTAGCCGGTCGCAGGGGCGAGCAGGTCGCGCATGCGCAGCTCAACCACGACCTGGTAACCGGGCTGGCCGGGGAATGCGTCATCCGGGCACGAGCTGTCGACGACCAGTTCAAGCGTCGCCTTGCCACCCAGCCACGGGCAGTATTCGACAAATTCCGTGACCGCGTTGCCTGCGCCGTCGGCATTAACAATGGTGGCCGCCGGGAAGCACGGCGGATTGCCCGCCTCGTCGTTGCCGATTGCATCCAGCGGGCCTGACTCTGCGCCCCAGTAGTTGCCGGTCGCCTGCTGCACGGTGGGGCCCGATGCAATGAACCCGTTGGTCACACTGCCGACGATGCAGTTGTCGCTGGCGCTGACCTGCAACAGCCCGGTGTCCTCATCGGTCCAGACGCCAACATCCCAATCGTTGACGGTGGAAGCCTTAATGGTGACATCGAGGTCGGCCCCGTAGGTGCCGGCAAAGACACCCGCGCTGCCGGCCGCATCGCTGCCGGACAGAATGCTGCCGTCGATGGTGACTGTCATCGTCGCGCCGCCGCGCGGGTCGGCCTCGTCGCCGTCGCTCACCGGTCCTGCATCAAAGGGTTGAGCCATGCGTAAAGCACCCTCAGGCGCGGTAAGGCCGAAGGGCAGCGGGATCGTGGCGAGGAGATCGACCGCATCGCTGGTACCCGGCGCGCCGGAGTTGGTTACGCTGACGTTGTCGATGTCTGCATTGCCATCGATGATGAAAATGCCCGACGCGTTTTCGCTGATATCGCAATCGGCGATATCGAGCGATGCATTCTCAAAGGCAAGGATGCCGGCCGGAAAGACCGTGAGGGGCGTGTACTGGTGAGACCCGATCGTCGCGCCGACGATTGATCCGCCCGCACCGCCGCTGTATTGCAGTCCATTCTGGGCGATGTTTGCCAGCGGGCCGGCGCCGACGAACGAACCGCCCTGAACGTGCACGCTAAGCCCTTCACCGGCGAACACCGTCGCGTTTTTCTGGTAGTCGGTGACGTGCACGTCGCTGACGTTAACCGTGCGCGGCGCCGAATCGTCGGAGATGACGTACAGCCCAACGCCGTGCTGAGTGCCATCCAACGGCGTGTTGCGGATGCTCGCGATGGTCACGCCGTCGACATCGCCGTCGGCATTGACGTAGGCGACGCCGATGAAGCGATGATTGGCGTTGCCGCGGCCCAGTCCGTCCACACGCAGATCGCGAATGGATACGGCTGCGGCGTCGTGCACGCCGATCACCGGCTTGTTGGTGTTACCCGGCGTCGCGAAGGAGTATGTCAGCAGGGGCGGCGACTGAATGATGGTATCCACCAGCGGATTCGTGCCGTCGCCTGCGCCGACCAGCTCCAGGTTGTCGCTGTCGATCTCGACCTGCTCTTCGTAGGTGCCGGGCAGCACGTTGACGATGCTGCCATCCACCAGGTTGACGCCTTCCTGCACGCGACCGACGGCGCCGGTCTGGGTGCTGTCGTCGTCCACCCAGAGCGTCGCGAAGCTGCCCTGGAAACCCGCGGTGACCAGGTCGGTGTCCGATCCGCCGTCAAGCCAGGGGGTGTAGTCCACGGCGCCATCGATGCCGGCCGCCACCGTCGCGGCGACGTTCGAGCCGTGCCAGTTGCCCGAGGCATCTGTCACCACGGTGGCACTGGTGTTCGATACCGAGCCCGAATCATTGGTTGACAAATCGTTGTTGAAGATCGTAGCGGCGGCCGTGTCCGTACTGTCAAAGCCGACCGCCACGCCAAGGGTGTTGCCGGTGATCGCGCTGTTCTCAAGCGACAGCGCCGTGCCCGCGCCGAAGAACGTGCTCGCCAGGATGCCGGCCGAGGCCGAATTGTCCGACGCGGCGACACCACGGCAATCGGTCACCTGGCACGCAATGACGGAGGCCTGCGCGCCGCCGCCCAGCTCTACGCCATAGTCCAGGAAGTTGCCGACGCCCTTGCCGGTATATGTCAATCCCGTTGCCGTCGAGCCATTCACGCCTGAGCCGAAGTAATGCAGGCCGATACGCCCGATCTCCTGAAACTCGCAGTCGATTACGTCGGTGATGCCATCGCCGAAGGCGGCGATGGCAGTGCCCGCGTAGTCAGGCCCGGAAGCGTTGAACTTGATCTCTCTGAATGCGCAATTGGCGAAACTGCCGCTGCCCTGCTGCCGGAAGGCCTGCCAGATGAGATGGCCGGTGCCGTCGAACTCCATGTTTGCGACGTTCAAAACCGCGCCTGCATCCACCAGCCACCAGCCGCGCGCGTTGCCGCCGCTGCCCGTGTCCGAGTCGGTCATGACCACCGGTCGCGGCGACGCGTGGCCCAGCACATCCAGATCGGACGTCACGTGAATCTGTCCGCTTTCGACGTAGGCGCCCGAGGCGACGTGAATGGTCGCGCCGGATGCCACTGCATTGACAGCGTCCTTGATCGACGCGAATGAATCGATGCCGAAGAACTGCGCGGGATCGCCGCCGTCCGGATCGGCGCCCGGCGTGGTGCCGGCAAAATCGTCGTCTACGTAGGCCGTGAGCAGGGGTGAAACGGCCCGGATCAGCACCACGTCGTTGCCGTCGCCGCCGTTGTAGAAGATCCGATAGGTTTCGCTGTTCAGCGTCAGCGCCGCGCCCTGGGCCAGGCCGGCGAACGTGCCGCTGACAGCGTCGGCCCCGTCGTTCGAAATGAACACCACCTGGTCGCCGGGCGACGATGTGATCGTGCCGAATGCATTGAGCGTCGCGCCGCCCAGGCTGACCGCGCCGGTCACCTGGTACTGGTCGTGATCGGTGCCGGGTGTCAAGCCGTTGGCTTCGACGTTCAGCGACGAGCCGGCGGTGAGCGTCAAATCACCCGAGACGATGATGCCGGGGCTGAAGCCGGCATCGAGCGTCGCTCCCACGGCACTAAGCGTCAGCGTGCCGGTGATGGTCGGCGTACCCCCGATCGTCAGCGCGCGGTTCACGTCGACGTTTTCGGCGTAGGTGCCGGTGAATCGCAGGGTCACGCCGTTCGGCACGCCCAGATTGTTCACGAAACCCTGGATCGTCGTGCCGATGAATATGGTGTCGTGACCCTGAATGTAGGCGGCGCCCGGCGTAAAGGAGTTGGCCAGCGTGACATCCGCCAGCGAGGCCGGGTCGGTGGAGAGGTCGTTGGCCGTGCCCGGGTTGGCCAGGAGCATGTAGTTGGCTGTCGGCGTCTGACCGGTCCCGTCAAAGTTGTTGCCGCTGATGACGGTGTTGGTGCCGCGGGCCCGGAAAGAAGATCCGATTCCCGTCGTCGAGCCGGCAAAGGTGTTGCCGGTGATGGTGGCGCCCACCGAGTCGATGGTCACCAGGGTGTTGCCCTGCTCGCCGCCGGCATTCGTCCCGCCCGCGGTGCCCGAAATGATGTTGTTTGTGAAAGTAATGTTGGACGTATTCCCGCCGCCGGTTCCGCCTCCGAGAACGACCAGCTGCCGAGGAACATTTGGAGTTATGAACTGGTTGTCGAATCCGTTGTCGGCCGGCTCCGGCCCCAGGAATGTGGTGCCCGAAAACGTGTTCTGGCTGATAACCAGCCCGGTGTTTGCCTCCCCGAACTCGCCGCTCAATCCCCCGTCGCCATTGGCCACGATCTCATTGTCGATGATCTGCGTGTTCGCGTGACCTCCTTGCAGGTAGACCGCGGCGTTCTCGATGCCCGGCGCGTTGTTATCAATGCCCTGGATGGTAAATCCCTGGCCGGCGCCCCCAAGCACCACGCCGGTCGTCCCGCCCGTCAGAACCACCGTGCCCAGCGCGCCCACGCCTGAGATGCCTTCGATCGTCGTGTTCGCCCGACCGTTCATCGAGCGGAGCGTAATGTCCTTATTGATGACGACGTTTTCGACAAAAGTGCCGTCCTCGGCTTCGAGTACGTCGCCAGGAGCCGCTGCATCAACGGCAAGCTGAATCGACAGGTGCGACGTGGACTGCGTAATGTTGTGCACCTCGGGAGTCGAGCCCATCTGCGGCTGGCCGTTCGCGCGGCGGGCCGGCTCCTTCAGCGATGCACCAGCCGAGGATGAGAGGTCTCGCGGCGGCGCTGAAAATGCCGCTTCAACTGCAAGCGCAGATGTGAGAACAAACACGGTGAGGCTGCGCCGAACCACAGATGTATACATGCGTACTCCCCGATGAAACTAATGAGCCCCAGACGACCGCGCGCAACGACAGCGCCGGCCCGTTCACCCGCGCCCTGACAGCCTGGTGGGCGCGGTGGTGACGAAAATCAAGATCTCATGCGGCGGCGTGTTAGAAAAATGACCCGTCTAAGAATGGCTGCTCGTCTATGCGCGTAGAAAATTTCATGCGCGTAAAAAAGCGAAGTCTGTTCTCCCCCGGGCCTGGCTGCGCACAATCGTGCGCTTGCCGCTCGCAGTTTTCTTACGGACTACCGGCCCTATTCGCCCCTCTGCGCGCGGAGTCTAACGAGTCGCTTAGCTCAGATCAATACGCTCTCTTGCGTTAATTCCAGAAATTTTTACCCGATTGCCCTGAAATGAAAATGATTAACCGGCGCACACAATAGTCTTTGTGTACGCGTGCCGCGCTAACGTCGTTGTGTAACTTTACGCACAGCCAACGTGCTGTCGCCGCGGCGTTAATCAGCAACTCTATATCCGCGTTGCGCCTGAGTTTATGAGGCGCGCGTGCGGCGGATTCTCTCCCCTCCGGAAGTGGCCCGATTAGCTATTCGCATGCGTCCAGACCGAATGGCGGCGGTTTACGACGCAAATCAACAACAATCACGCAACTCGCTCTTTGATTTTCGCCTCTGGGTTCCACCGCAGGGCTTCCCGGATATGCCCGACACCTTGCATCGCGGCGCGATCACCGCATACGTCAAGAAGAATCTGCGGAGATTGGAACAGGCAGCGCCGATGCCGACCGCCAACGACCGCGCCGTCATCTGTGGGGCCATCCGCGCCGCCGGAGTAACGCCTTCGAGCGATCTGGTTGTCGAGCTGCTGCTGAGCTCGAACTGTGACGTCATGTATCACGCACCGCCGTACGGTCGTAGCTCAACATCGCCGACGGGTTGGAAGAAGCCCGACGTCGAACTGCTCCGGCACAGATTCGACGCCTCTTGCGAGAAGGAGACGAGAGATCGCGCCAGCAGCGCTTCGCCACATTGCATCGCTCGCGCGGCCCGCCGATGCGTCGATCGTCGAGGACCTTCTGAAACGCGAGCGGCGCCTCTTCGACGCCGAACTATACGATGCGATCGTGGCCACAGGCGCCACCGGACGGCGGCCGCATCCAGGCGTCGCGGCGGCTCTGAAATCGTTGGGAAATCTCCCCGAGTAGGATTCGAACCTACAACCTACCGGTTAACAGCCGGCCGCTCTACCGTTGAGCTATCGGGGAATCGGTTGTCAGACCCTTGTTTATAGCATCTGGGCGCGGCTTGTCCAGCCCGGGAGAACGTTGGAAAGCTTTCCGGGCTTTGGGACATGCCGGGCTGGCGGCGCCATGGATGAATACGTTCCGGAAACTGGCGGCGGCGGCCTGGTCGGCGGTTTGAAGGGCCGTAAGCGCTGCTTGCCGCCGTACGTGTCCCGATGCCGCACTGGGGCCGGGAATTTGAAGCGCGTCTCACCCCCGAAATGGGGATGCAATCCGTGGTGCGCATACGTCGGCCGGCCGGGGCCGCGATGCGCGCGGCAGGATCAACCGCACCCTGCAACGGCTTCAACGCCGGCATCAACCGGTCTAGCCAATACGCTTGCTCACGCCTTTCAAGTTCAAAATCGTAATGCCCCACGCGTTCTTCTCGCTGTGGGTCCACTCCATCGTATTCTCATCCACCAGCTTGATCGTACCGACCGCCGAGGTGCGTCCGCCGGAGTGCGGATCGACGCCCTTGCCCTTCATTTTCCAGCAGTTGGTCTCGGCGTCGTATTCCGCTTCCCCCTGTATGGAGGCACCGAACGAATCAACCCACAGATTTCGGAAGACCTTGTCACGATCATCCCACCAGAACATGCTCAGGCCGCTCATACTCGAACTGCCCATCTCGCCGGTCATCCGTTCCACGACGACCCGGTTGTCGGCGTCCCATTGCGCCGTGGACGTTCCCCTGTAGGCGATCGCACCTTCGATTGTCGGGAAGGTCATTTCGCCAGTGGACTCCCACGTACCGACGAACTGGTTGAGGTGATCCAGCTGGGTCGGCCGCGGCCGCTCTTTCGCTATTTCGGCCTGGATCATCTCGATGGTTGGCTTCTCGCCGCAACCGGCCAGAACCGCGATAGTCATTACCGAGAGAGTTACACATGTTCTTTGAAGTCGTTGCATTGGTGTCTCCTTTCTGACACCGGCGCGCCAGGGACGCCGGTTCTTCGAATGCGCGTCAGGCCCGCCGGACAGCGCGCCGAAGACGGTATCGCGAGGGGTGCCGGTTTGACAATTCCAAAATGTCTCGGGGTTTCGCAGCGGCAGAGCCGGCGGCAAAGCCTGTTGCAGCCAGCATTTGACGATACCGCCGGGCTATCGGACTTTGGATGTCGGCTGTCCGGCCGACGGCCGCCCGGAAAGCGAAGGGGCCCCGAACCAGCCGGTTCGAGGCCCCTTCAAGGGAGGCAACCATTCTGAGGTAGTATCTTTTGCTTCAGCGTGACCGGCGTCGCCGCGTCGTGGTCCGCCGCACGCGGAGCCCCGCGCCGCAGAGGCCCATGGCCGCCATCATCGCGGCGCCACCGGTGCCTGCGCCGCAGGCGCCGCCGCCGATGACGACGTCAATCGGGTCCTCGGTATCGACCGGATCGACATCGTTCGGGTTTTCGTCGTCGCCCGGCTGCGGCTGTTCGACGAGTTCCTGGCAATCGGGCGTGCCGTTGCCGTCGCTGTCCAGGGTGTCGTCGAGGCCGTCGCACACGTCGCAGCCGTCGATCGCGCCGTCATTGTCCGAGTCGGTCTCGCACTCGTCGGGCGTGCCATTGGTGTTGCAGTCGGCGCTGACGCCGTCCGCGATGTCGTCGGCGTCTTCAGTGCCATTTCCATTGCAATCGGCGGCCGGAGGCTGCTGAGCGGCGACGCCGGTCCCGCTGAACCGCATGATGAACAGCCCCTGGGCGCTGTTGTTGAAAAGCCGCATCTCGGCATCGCGGGTTCCCTCGAATGTCGGCGCGAACGTCACGGTGGCCGTGACCGACGCGCCGGGGGTAAGTGTCGCGTTGATCAGCGTGGCGGCGTATTCGGCCGCGGCCGCGCCGCCGAAGTTGACCGAGGTGATCAGCAGCGTCGCGTTGCCGGCGTTGCGAACGGTCAGTTCCACCGCGGCGGCGTCGCCCAGCTCGACGTCGCCCATGAGGATCGTGCTGTTATGGACAACGTCCGCGCCGTCCAGTTCCACGTCCATCACGGCCACCGCCGGCTGCACGGCCGCGCCGCTGAGGATGAAGCTGAAGTTCGGCTGCGTGGGATCGTTGCTGGGAATCGTCATGACCGCCTGCCGCACGCCGGGTGCCGTGGGCGCGAAGGTCACCGCCATGTTCGAGGCATCGCCGGCGTCGATTGTGCCGTTCAGCAGCGTGAAGCTGTAGTCGCCCGCGCCGGGGCCGGCCAGCGTGATCTGGCCAATCTCGAGGGTGCCGGGGCCGCCGCTGGCGATGGAGAGCGTTCGATTCACCGCGCTGCCGATGTTGACCTGGCCGAACTGCACCGTGGATCCGTCGAATATCTCCTGGCCGCTCTGCACGTTAAACACGCTCATCGACGCCGACTCGACCGGCGCCTCGATTGCCGCGTTGCTGATCGTCAGCGTGTATTCCTGCACGTCGTTGATGCCGTCGTTCGAATAGACCTGCACGAGCATGTAGCCAAATCCGAAGTTGCCGTAGGGTACCGGGGGGTGGTATTCGTCCTGACCCGCCGGCGTGAAGTCGATCTGCGCCAGGAGCGTGATGTGCTCACTGGAGACCGATGTCTTCGTGTACAGCCGCAGCCCGAGATTGCGCACCGCCTTGGCATTCACCGTCGTCGTCGCCTGCGGGTTCTCCTGCGGGGCGTGGGTGTACGTCGTTCCCTTCGGGCTCAGCCGGATGGCGATGGGGGTGCCGGGATCGCAGCCAAAGCCATACCAGTCGCTGACACCGTCGCGCTCGAGGGCCACGTCGGTCACATCGAGCGTCACCACGCCCTGGCTCGGCGATTCCAGCTCGCCATCGATCCAGAAGTTGCTGGCGGCATCGTCGTTGTACTCGGCCGCGTCGCCGTAAAGAAAGTGTGCCGCCCGGATGTCATCCTCCTGCGGGCCGTCGAAGTTCGTGCTTAGAAAGGGCTCCAACAGCTTGGTGTTGTTCACCGGCATCACGTGCTTCATGCCCAGTCCGTGACCGTGCTCGTGCGTGAGCACGTTTCGCAGCGAGCGGAAGTCGTTCAGCGAATTCGCGAAGGTGCCCATGTCGCCGCTGTCGAGGATCATGTCGCCGCCATTCTGCGGATAGCTGTTGACCGCCAGCGGCTCGCCAAGCGGAATCATGCCGATGCGAACGTCGCCGCGGATGCCGAGCGCGCCCACCGTAAAGGGACCCCACGTCGCGCCGTCGTCCGAGACCTCGACGTAGGTGATGTTGGTCACGGCGCTCCACTGCGCGAAGGCCGCGGCGACTTTCTGCCGGAATGCGTTCATCCCGCCCGGAAAGCTCGCGTTCATCTGCGCAAAGAGATTGCTGTTGCCGCTGCCCCAGCCGGTGGCCGTGATGGGCGTGCCGTCCGGAACGAAGCTGTAGGTGATCGTGAACGACTCGCCCGGTGTGAGCGTGCCGTTGGTCGCCGTATAGGTCCAGACCGAACCCTGCGGCTGGAACGCCGGCAGTTCATCGTCCGGAAGCGCGTCGAGGGCATCGGCCAACGCCTCGTCGCTGGTGCCGGGATCGAACATGACGCTGAAGCCGGAGAGTTCCAGGCAGCGCGGATCGTTCTCGACTGCTTCGTGCTGGTGTCCTTCGTGATCGCTGTGATCGTGGCGGCTGGCCCGCGAAATGATGCTGCGAATCTTCTCCTCACGCGAAGTGAGATCGCCGGTCAGTCGCTGCGCCAGCGCCGCCGGGGCGGAAGTCAGCACCGTCGCGGCCAGTAGCGCCGCGAAGACGAAGCCGCGAGCTCCATTGTTCCGGTTTCCGATTTGTTCGTGCGTCGTCATGGTTGTCTCCCTTTGTCCTGCCTGCTGTCTTGTTGCCTGTTCCCGCCGGGTCGGTCGGGGGCGGCGAGGCGTCGGGCTCGTTACCTCGCTCACCCGCCGACCGTTGACCCGTCGGTCCTCAGGTTTTGCACGTGTGGGCGCTCGGCGGCGGACCGCGTTTTGAAGGGGAGTTTTTGCCGTCTGATGGCCTTGGAGCCATTCGGCGGGCGCGATATACTGTCGCAATCGCGCGTAACCCATTTGTCAGCAGAGATTTGCGATCTATCTGGTTACGCGGCTCGCTCTTGTGGGACCGATATTTGGCCGAAAATAGCGGTGGAGTTTTTACAGCCGATTGGCAAAACTCGATGGAGCGGGCCCCGCACGATCGATTCGGCGGCCATGAGTCAGGGCAATGATGAACCCGGTCAACAACGAAGCCGAACCCAGCGACGACGCCCTCATGGCGGCACTCCGTCGCGGGGACCGGCCGGCGGCCGAGGCGCTGACGCGGCGCTACTGGGAACCCATTCGCCGATTCTGCAACAACTATCTGGGCGACGACGTCCTGGCCGAAGATGTCGCCCAGGAGACGTTCGCCAAGTTGACCGCAGGCGGCGAGCTACCGACCGGCGCCGTGCGCCCCTGGCTCTACAAAGTCGCCCGCAATCACTGCCTCGACATCCTGCGCCGGCACCAGCGCAGCCCCACGCACAACCGGCCCCTCAAGACGGGCTTCGATGCCGCGCGCGATTCGACTGGGCCGGCAACGCGTGCCGCGCGGGAGGAGCGCCGCGAACTCATTCGCCAGATCATCGAAAACATGCCCGAGGACTATCGCGACGTGCTGATGCTCAAACACTTCGAGGGTCTGTCGCGCGAGGAGATGGCCGAGGTGCTGGGTGTGACCGACGCCACGGTCAAGGGCCGTCTCGTGCGCGCGTCCGATTTTCTCCGCGATGAACTCGCAAAGCTCACCCGGTTCGGCTCATGACCTGCCAGATGACGCATGACCGGCTGTGGTCTTTCGTCCACGACGAGCTGGACGACGCCGCGGCGCGCGCGGAAATCGAATCGCATATTTCAGGTTGCGATTCTTGTCGCTCGCAGGTCGAGGACATGCGCGAGCTGTTGGGCGAGCTGGACGGCATTGGCCTGTCGCAGAAGACGGCCGCGCCGCCGAGGCCGCCGGAGCGCATCCGCGGCTATCGCATTCTGCGCAAGATCGGGCAGGGCGGCATGGGCGTGGTCTACGAGGCGGAGCAGCCCAGCCCGCTGCGGCGCGTGGCGCTGAAAGTGATTCTCGGCGGCGTGCATGCCGACGAGGTGCAGCTCCGCATGTTCCAGCGCGAAGTGCAGACGCTCGCGCGGCTGAACCATCCCGGCATCGCGGCGATTTACGACGCCGGCCAGACCGAGGATGGGCAGAGCTACTACGCCATGGAGCTGGTCGATGGCGTCACGCTGCACCAGCACGTGCGGCAGATTCAGGATGCGACGGATGCTGCGAAATGGCCCTTGCGCGATCTGTTGCGGCTGTTTCATGCGATCTGCGAAGCCATCAGCTACGCCCATCAACGCGGCGTGATTCATCGCGATCTGAAGCCTTCAAATATCATTCTCGCCGAAAACGCGCGCCCCAAGGTGCTCGACTTCGGCCTGGCGCGATTGATCGAACACGATCCCGCCGCGCCGACGATCAACACCGAATCGGGTCGCCTGATGGGCACGCTGCCGTACATGAGCCCCGAGCAGGCGGTCGGTCGCCCCGAGGCGATCGACGTGCGTACCGATGTCTATGCCCTGGGCGTCATCCTCTACGAAATGCTGACCGGCACGCTGCCCTGCGACGTCGCCCGGCGGCCGCTGCCGGAGGCGGTGCGGATCATCTGCGAGCAGCACCCGCGCAGCCCGTCGCGCGTGAACCCCGCCGTGCCGGGCGATCTGGCGACCATCGCGCTGAAGGCGCTGGAAAAGGAGCCGGAGCGGCGCTACCAGAGTGCCGCGGCGATGGCAGATGACGTGGACCGGTTCCTCAACGGGCACCCGGTGAGCGCCCGGCCGCCGAGCAGCCTCTATTATCTTCGTAAGGCCGTCGCCCGGCACAAGGTGACGACGGCGCTTTCCGTCGCACTGGTGCTGCTCGGCTTCGTTTTTGCCGGAGTGACGTACTACAACCTGCTGCGAGTGGTGGAGGAGTCTCGCCGCCGCGAGCGGGTGAACATGTTGTTTGCCGACGTGTACAAGTCGGTAAATCCCTGGAACGTCGGTCTCTCGGGCAACAAGGACGTGACGGTGCTCGAGACGCTCGATCGCGTGGGCGAGGAAATCGCGACGCGGCTGTCCGACGACGAGCTCACCGCGGCAACGCTTCGAGCCACACTGGCCAGCCAGTACAAGGCCTTCGGCAAGCACGATTCGGCACACGACCATTTCCGCTATGCGCTGGATGTCATGCGCCGCGTTCTGGGCGACGATCATCCCGAGACCGTGTCTCTGATGACCGAGCTGGGCGAAAACTGCTACATGCGCGGCAGCCTGGATGAGGCGGAGTTGCTGTTTCGCGAGGCGATGGCCGCGCGGCGCGAATCGCTTTCACCACCCGACGAGCGCATCGCGGTCAACCTGAACAATCTCGGCCTCGTTCTCAAAACGCGTGGAAAGCTGGACGAAGCCGAGGCGCTCTATCGCGAGGCGCTGCTGATGCGCCAGCGGGTGCTGCGATCCGCGCTAACCGGCTCGCCGGCAGACACCGCGGAGCTGGCGACCGCCCGAAACCACGTCGCCGCGACGCTCAATAATCTCGCGGCCCTTATGAGGGAGCGCAGAAGGCTCGACGAAGCCGATCAGTTCTACATGCAGGCCCTGCAACTGCGACGCGACGCGCTCAACGAAAACCATCCCGACGTCGCCAAGATGTACAACAACTACGGCAAATTGCTCTACGATCGCGGCGATTTTGCGCGGGCGGAAGAAAATTTCCGCCGTTCCCTCGACATTCTTCGCCGCGGTCTGGGCGACGAGCACGCCTGGATCGCCCGGGCCATGCACAGCCTCGCCATGACGCTGCGCGCCCGCGGTGATCGCGAAGCGGCGCTGGCCGAGTGCCGCGCGGCCCTCGACATGCGCCAGCGGCTTCTCGATCGCAAGGATATGGACGCGAAGTTCACCGACCTGGCCGACTCGCTCGAACTGCTCGGCGTCCTGCTCACCGAGCAGGGTGATGCTGTGGCGGCCGAAACGCCGCTTCGCGAGGCCGTCCGCATCAGCCGCGAAGGCCGTCCGCCCGGCGACTGGCGCACCGCCAGCGCCGAAAGCGCGCTGGGGGCATGCCTTGCGGAACAGGGCCGCCTGGACGAGGCCAGGCCGCTGCTCGTCGGTTCGCTGGAGTTGCTGCGCACCTTGCGCGGCGAGGATCAGATGGAGACGCGCGAGGCGGCCGAACGACTCAGTCGCTTTCGGGAGTTGCAGCCCGCGGCAAGGGACAACACACGCGAAGCTGCACCGGCGCCATGAGCGTCAGCGCGGCGGGGCTCCCAGGAATGGATAGACCGATGCTTCAAACAGTCTGACGGCGCGAAAGAAGATCGCGACGCCGATCAGGCTCAAACCCTGCGTCAACAGGCCGTACCAGGCGGGAATCGCCTCGCTCATTTTCCGCTGCAACTCGGGGGAATTCGCCGCATTCGGGTTCGACATCGCGAGCTGGATATACTCCCAGGCCGGGCCTGCCATCATGACCAAAGAACCGCAGCCGATGAGAATCGCAAGCACAATGTAAATCAAACTGACGTTAATCATCTTCATTGCGGCATCGTGCCGCTGTTCATCCGGCTCGGAACTTTTCGCAAACCGAACCAGCTTGCGCATGATGATTGGCGTCCAGATCATGTTGAACACCGGGATCAGCGTCAGTCCCAGCGCCAGGCCGGGGCTGATGCTGTTGTAACCCTTTGCGGCCGACGCATCCTTGTGAATGCGGTAATTCCACATGACCTGCATGATGGCCGCCGCGAGAATGCACGAGCTGCCGAAGCAGCCCGCGATCAGCAAAACGACGCCCGTCGCCATGTTCGCCGACAGATTGGCAGGATCGGCATTCGGGTTCAGAACCGCGAGTACACCGTTGATGGCCTGAAAGGCGTATCCCACGACCCACAGCACCAGCATCCAGATGGTGTACTGCGGGTAGGACACGCGCTGAAGCGATGGGCTGACGGCATAGTCGACGGGTGCGGGATAGGGCGCTGCGCCCGGCGATCCTCCCGGCTTAGGGGCCAGGCCACTCGCCGGCGTAAACGTCACGCCGCACACCGGGCAATTCAGCGCCACGTGCAGGTGCTGCCGCTCGGCCTGAAGTTCGTGGCCGTTCGGACATCGAATCAGTGCATAGTTCGGATCCAATTCGCAACCGCCTTCCTGATGGTGTCCGCGGCATGACTCGGCGTAGCCATCATGGCCTCAACCGCATCGTCAACAGCATCGGCCAGCCCAGATAGGCACGCGCCCGCTCGTGCGTGCCCGCCGTCGTCTCATCCATCGCGTGCTCGGACATGTGCACGATCTTCAGGCCGGCGCCGATCGCTGCCATCACGTAGTCACTGATCTGGTTTGCCGCGCTGGCCAGGTGCACCTTCTGCCCGGTCGCCGGATCGGTGAACCGTGCCGACACGCCGCGCAGCATCATTGCCGGATGCATGCTCGATATGACGATATGGCCATCGCGATGGCACACGCGCCTCATCTCGCCGAAAAAATGCGCCAGATCGTGGATGTGATCGAGCACCAGTGCGCACACCACGCAATTGAAAGCGCCATCCCGCAGCGGGAATGGCCGGTGAAAATCGTTCAGCACGAAGTGCACCGCATCCCCCGGCCCCTTGGCCAGCGCCTGATTCAGCATGCCGGCCGAAAAGTCGATGCCGGTGATCCGCGCGCCGGCCGCCGCCAGCCGGGTCGACCAGCGGCCGGTGCCGCAGCCCACATCGAGCACCGAAGCGCCGCGCACGTCGCCGATCAGCTCGCGCATGATCGGCTCTTCGAGCATGATCAGCGGGTTGGCGTCGGCATCGTACACCTCGGACCAGCGGTCATAGCCCTCGCGCGTGGGGACAGCGCCGGGGCCGGGGGCGCCGGATGGCGTGGCGCCGCGGATGGCGTCGCTGCCTGCTGATGGGATTGCACCGGTCGCTGCTGTTGTTTTCATCGGGAACATGATACCAAGCCGGCCGCCCGGGCGACGCTCATCATTACGGGTTTAGCCGGCAGGCAGGCGCCTTCACCTTGCGCGTCGCGTTGCCTTTTTCACCTTTGATTTGGCGTTGCTGACCGCCTTCTGGATTTCAGCATATTCATCCGCGGTGGGGGCCTCGACTTCGAGCACGGCCGAAATCATCGCCGCCGTGTTGCCGCCGAACACGCGGCCAAGCCAGTCCTTCACCAGGCGGCGATGGGTCGGCTCCGGCCGCTCAACTGATTTGAACAGAAACGCCTTGCCGACCGGGCCCTTCTCCTTTTCCACCATGCCCTTGGCCTCGAGCCGGGTGAGCAGCGTTACGACCGAGCCGTGGGCCATGGGTCGATACCGCAACATCATCTCGCGGATGCGCCGCGCCGTGACGGGGCCCTCCTGCCAGACGCAGGCGAGCACATCCAGCTCGGCATCCGGGATCGACGGAGGCTCTGCCGGCTCCGTGCCGCGCGATTTCTTGCGGGTTTTACGTCTGGCCATGGCCCGATCCCTCGAGGCACTGAGAAATATCGACGCCCGACTGAATTCCTCACCGCCTCCCGACTGGATAGTGGGCCGCATTCTTGTGCAATGTCGCGCGCGCGTCAAGCTGCGCGTCGCGAGTTGAAGCGGTGACAGCGCAAGAGGCACTTCGAATTGATTTCCGACAGGGTGAGTGCCAATCAGGTAAGGGATTATCTGGATCCGGGGGCGCCAGGCGAGCCGCATGCGGCGCGGCGTCCAGGCTCAAGGGAGTGGCCGAGGATTGTCGTATGTGGCGGTCCGGTGAATCGTCTGCCACAGCGCGGAGTTACTGCGCCGAGGGTTGACAGAGAGGAGATTGCAAGGCACACGGCGGCACGCTGGCGGCATCATGCGCAAACTCGCGCGCGTCGGTTGGCCCGTTGGTTGGAGTCATTCCGGACCGTTGGTCCCCGCCGGCTCGGGTGCGTGATATTCCTCTTGAACTTGAGTGAAAAAAACACGAGCGGGACCGAGACGGGTTCATTTCCATGATCAAATCGTGAATTCGGGCGGTTTCGAGACTTGCCGCCGGCTGGTGTGCTTTGGAACGCGACTTGCATAGAGGCCCAAGTGAATCGCCATGATCAGCGCCAGCAAGCGCGGGCGGACCGGGTGCTGACATCCTCTCCGGTCCCGGTAGCGGCAGGGGTGCGATTGTGATTGAGATCATCATATATGGCCGCGGCGGGCAGGGCGGCGTCACGCTGGCCAAGCTGATTGCGACATCCTATTTTCTTAGGGGAAAATACGTTCAGGCGTTCGGACTCTACGCGGCGGAACGATCGGGCGCGCCGATTCAGGCCTTTGTTCGCATCGACGACCACGAAATCTGCAATCGGAATCAAGTCCAGACGCCCGATCACGTCATCGTGCTCGATAGAGCGCTCATCAGCGCCGGCGTGCTGAAGGGGCTTAAGGCCGGCGGACAGCTCATCCTGAATTCGCCACAGCCGCCCGACGCATACGCCGGACTATTTCCGGGCTGGCGCGTGGCAACCGTGGACGCATCGGCGATGGCTGCCGCGCACGGGCTCGGCACGAAGGTCGTACCCATCGTCAACACCACCATGCTCGGGGCGGTCGGCCGCGTTCTGGATCTGCCGTGGGGGGACATCGAGAACGCGCTGACGGAGCAGCACCTTGCGGGTGCCAACCTGGCCGCCGCGCGGCAGGCGTACGACGCCGTCATCGCAATGCAACTGGAGGGGCGCTCCGCACGGCCGCCAGCGAGCACCGCCGGCGGCCGTATTGCGGATCTGCTGGACGATGACATCGGCGTGCCGCCCCGGATTCGAACAGGCGGCTGGGCGACACAACGCCCGGAACGGCGAGCGCTGACGCCGCCGTGCAACCACGGCTGTCCGGCCGGGAACGACGTTCGCGCCTTCATTGCGGCCATGGCGGTGGGGGACAAGGATGCGGCACTGAGCACGCTGCTGAACACGAGTCCGCTTCCGGGTGTCTGCGGTCGCGTGTGCCCGGCGCCATGCATGGAGTGCTGCAATCGCATTGCGCACGACGAAGCGGTTAACGTGCGCGACCTGGAGCGGGCCGCGGCCGAAGCCGGCCGTCGGCCGGAGCCCAGACCGCCGTGGCGGGCGGAGCCGGTTGCCGTCGTCGGCTCGGGCCCGGCGGGCTTGAGCGCCGCCTATCACCTGGCGCGACTGGGCTATCCCGTCACGCTGATCGAAGGCGGCGACGAATTGGGGGGCTTGCTGCGAACCGGCATTCCCCGCTTCCGGCTGCCCATTGAGATTCTCAACGCCGAGATCGACTATATCCTTCAGCACGGCATCCGGGTTCGCACTCGCGAACGCGTGGACCGGCGCTCATTGCTCGAACTTTCTCGCCAGTTTCCTGCGATCATCGTCGGGACGGGACTTCAGCAGGTTCAATCGCTGGATCTGGGCGGTCACGACGGCATGATGGAGGAAGGGCTGAGGTTTCTGGAAAGAACGCGGCGCGAGCCGGATCGACTCGACAACTGCCAGGTGATCGTCATCGGCGGCGGGAATACGGCGTTCGACGCGGCGCGAACGGCGCGGCGGCTCGGGGCGCACGTGCGCCTGGTTTATCGCCGAACGCGGGACGAAATGCCGGCCATCCCGGAAGAGATAGAAGACGCGATTGAGGAGGGAGTCGATATTCTGGAGCTGGTGTCACCGGTTCGCCTGCACCAGACTGCGGGCAAACCCGTGCTGGTCTGCCAGCGCATGCGTCTGGGGGAACCCGATGCTTCAGGCCGGCCGCGACCGGTACCCGATACCAGCGAAGACGCGTGGTTTGATCTGCCTTGCGATCGCGTGATCCTTGCACTGGGCCAGAGCGCGGACCAGTCGGTGCTGCCGGAGGGCGCCGAGATCCGGCACGACAACCGGGTGCTTGGACTTTCTTCGGCGCCGGTGTTCTTCTGTGGCGATTTTGCGACCAACGAAGGCACGGTCGCGGGCGCCATCGGTAGCGGGCGAATTGCCGCGTGGCACGTGCATCGCACGTTGACGGGCGAGAGCCTGTTTCCAGCGCCAGCATCCCCGGTCGCCACCAGCGAACTTCTGCATCTGCACTTATTCGAGCATGCCCGGCGCCACGAGGGCGGCAAACTGCCTCGGCGCTGGCGAACGCGTAGCTTTGCGGAGCTGCGCCGCGGGTTCTCAAGCGAATTCTCTCCGGCGGCCAACGGCGTCGACGTGGCGCAGGCCGAGGCCAGGCGTTGCCTGAGCTGCGGGGTCTGCAACGTCTGCGATCGATGCATGGAGCATTGCCCCGAGGGCATCATGCGTCGGGAAGGGGATTCGTACTGCTTTGATTACGAGTATTGCAAGGGATGCGGCATCTGTGCCTCGCAGTGCCCGCGCGGTGTCGTGTATATGACGCAGCTCTGACGAACGGCCCGGCACAGCATGACTGGAGATCTGCCATGGCGCGAGCTCTTGTGACCGGCAATCACGCGGCGGCACACGCACTGGCCCTCGCCGGTGAGGCCAATTCCACAGCCCGCGGCTGCTGCGGGGGCGCCTATCCGATCACGCCGCAGACCGAGATCATCGAGTTTCTGAGGGCCTTTTCTTTTTCAAAGGGGCGCATCGTGCCGGTCGAGTCCGAGCATAGTGCCATGGCCGTGTGCATGGGTGCGGCGCTGGCCGGTGCGCGGTCGTTTACCGCCAGTTCCTCGAACGGTCTCGCGTACATGACCGAGAACGTCTTCGCGTCCGGTTACATGCGTTTGCCGATCGTCATGGTCGCCGTCAACCGCACGCTGGGGCCGCCATGGAACATCTGGGTGGACCAGGGCGACAGCCTCGCGCTACGCGATGCGCCGTGGATTCAGTTCTATACCGAGACGCATCAGGACCTGGTCGACTCGATTCTGCTGGCATTTCGCGTCGCGGAGGATCGACGGGTCATGCTGCCGGCCATGGTGGCCATGGACGGCTTCGTGACGTCTCACACGCAGATGGTGGTTGACCTGCCCGATCCAGAGCAGGTTCGACGCTTTCTGCCGCCTTGCGTGGTGCCGCACGAAATGCGGCTGGACCATCCGGTCACGCTGGGCGGCTTGACGTGGCCGCGAGAAACCGAGCATCACCGCAACCAGATTCAAAGCGCAATGGAGCGCGTCCCGCAGGTGCTCCGCGAGGCGATCGATGAATTCAAGGTCGCGTTCGGTCGCCAGCCGCATGGCGCTATTTCGGCCGAGCACACGGCGGACGCGGAAGCGGTGCTGATTGCGTGCAATTCCATGGCCCAGACGGCGCGAGAAGTGGTCGAGCGCGAGAGAAAATCGGGTCGCCGCGTGGGCCTGATCAAGATCAAGATGTTCCGGCCGTTTCCGCGGAAAGTTCTGCGACAGGCCCTGGCGCCGGCGGCGAGGATTGGCGTGCTGGACCGCAATCACTCGCCGGGCTCCGGAGGAATATTCTGGTCGGAAGTGGCCGCGACGCTTCAGGGGCGAAGCGATGTCATTCTACAGGACTACCTGGTCGGACTCGGCGGCGGCGATGTCACGCCGGCCGTGATCGAGAGCATCCTGGACGATTTGAACCATCGTACCGCGTCCTCGCCCCCGGTCTGGCGGGAGGTGGCCGCATGAGAACGTCCACGACGATCATGGGTGCTCAGTGCCTCCGAAGTGACACCGAAGACAGTTGTGATCCGAACGACCACTTGCTGCGTCCCGGCAACACGAACTGTGCAGGCTGCGGCATGTCGATCGGCCTGCAATGGCTGGATGAAGCTCTGCGGCCGGCCCGGCCGGTGCTGGCCATTCCCGCGTGCTGCGGAATCGTGACGGCAGGAGCGTTTCCAACAAGCGCATACGGCGTGCCTACCATTGCCACGACCTTTGCCAGCAGCGCGGCCGTCGCGACCGGACTGTCAACGGTATTCGAACTCAACCGCGAAGAAACGCCGGTCGTCTGCTGGGCCGGAGACGGCGGCACCTACGACATTGGCCTTGCCACGCTGTCGGCCGCGGCCGAACGCAACGAAAACTTCATATACATCTGCTACGACAACGAAATCTATGGCAACACGGGAGGCCAGCGGAGTAGTGCCACGCCGGTCGGCGTGGCCACCAGCACCACGCCCGCCGGTAAACTGGAGCGCAAGAAGGACATCATGTCGATCATGGCGGCACACCGCATACCCTACGCCGCCACGCTGTCGATTGCCCATCGCGACGATTTCCTGCGCAAAGTGCGGACGGCCGCCCGGCTGCGCGGGTTCCGCTTTCTGCTCATGCTTTCGCCGTGTCCCACCGGCTGGAAGTCGGAGCCCTCCGAAAGCGTGGATCTGATCCGCGCGGCCGTGCGGTGCGGGCTGTTCCCCCTTTACGAGGTCTTTGACGGTATACGGTATCGCGTGAACGTGCGCCCCGACGGGCTGCCGCTGGAACAATATGCCCAGCGGCAACGGCGTTTTCGGGCGGTCGCAGGCGATGCTCGAGCACTGCGCGCCTCCATCCAGGAACAATGGGCACTCCTGGACCACTTGTCTGCCGCGTTTCCCGCGACGGCATCGGATCCGGGCGATACGCCGGCGGAGGATGGCACATCATGAGCGATCTGCTCCTTGGTGACGAAGCGGTTGCACTGGGAGCCCTGCACGCCGGAATTGGCGGCGCATTCTCTTATCCGGGAACGCCGGCGACCGAAATTCTGGAGTACGTCCAGGCCCAGGCCGCACAATACCCGTTCGTGGCGGCTCGGTGGTCGGCGAACGAGAAGGTGGCATACGAGGAAGCGTTGGGCATGTCGCTGGCAGGCCGGCGCGCGCTCGTCTCCATGAAGCACGTGGGACTGAACGTCGCCGCGGACCCGTTCATGAGTTCGGCCCTCACGGGTGCGCTTGGCGGACTGGTGCTGGCGGTCGCGGACGATCCCGGCATGCACTCGTCCCAGAACGAACAGGATTCGCGATACTACGGCGCCCTGGCGCAGATTCCCGTTCTCGAACCGTCCAATCAGCAGGAGGCGTACGATCTTACCCGCGAGGCCTTTGACGTTTCCGAACGATTCGGCATACCGGTGATGGTCAGGCTGGTGACCAGGCTGGCCCACAGCCGCGCCGAGGTGCAATCTTCAACCGCCCAGGACCCCGTCCCCGTCGCCGGCCGACGGGACTGGCGCGACTGGACGCTTCTTCCGGTGAATGCGAGGCGCCGCTTCCGTCACCTGTTGTCGCTGCAATCGCAGTTTGAGCGATACTCGGCTGCCTCGGTCGCCAATCGTCTGACTTTGCGCGGGCCGCGGGGCGTCATCGCCTGCGGCATTGCGTTCAACTACGTCAAGGAGGCCCTGGAGGAGCACGACAGCCGCTCGCTGTTGAAGATCTCGGCCTACCCGGCGCCGGCGGATCTTGTCCGGACGTTGATCGATCACTGCGACGAGGTGCTGATCGTCGAAGAAGGTTATCCGTTTCTGGAGCGTCAGATACGCGGGCTGCTTGGGCTGTCCGGGCATTCTCTGAATGGAAAATTGAACGGCGCGCTGCCGCTGGCGGGCGAACTGTCGGTTGACCTGGTGCGTTCGGCACTGGGCCTTGCGCCTCCGCCGCGCGACGAAAAATTGGAGCCATTGCCGGAGCGTCCACCGCGTCTCTGCGATGGGTGCCCTCACTGTGACACCTTCCGGGCGCTCTCGGCCGCTGTCCAGCCGGCGGACTCTCCGTTGCTGCTCAGCGACATCGGCTGCTATACGCTCGCGGCACTGCCGCCTTACAGCGCCGTCCACAGTTGCGTCGATATGGGCGCTTCCATTTCCATGGCGCTCGGCGCAGCCAAGGCCGGCGCTCACCCGGTCATCTGCACGATCGGAGATTCCACCTTTGTCCATTCCGGCATGACGGGGCTGATCGGCGCGGCTCACGAAGACGCCAACATGACCGTCATCATTCTCGACAACGCGACTGTCGCGATGACCGGCGGGCAGGAAGTGATGGCCACGGGCGACAGGCTTCATCGGCTGATCCTGGGGTTGGGCGTGCCGGAAGAACACCTGGTCCGCATCGAGCCGACGCCGAAGCATCACGATCGCAACGTCGAGGTCTTGCGGCGGGAAATCGATCATCGCGGCCTGTCGGTGGTGCTGGCCTGCCGCCCGTGCATTCAGAGCCGCGCCCGCGGCACCAGGGCCCCCGCACGGAAGGCAGCGGGATTGACGGCGGGCTAGCTGGCGGGCCGTTGGTCGTCGGAGGCGTCATCATGCACATCGACATCATCCTGGCGGGCGTCGGCGGCCAGGGAATCCTGACGACGGCGAAGGCAATCAGCCTCGTGGCCCTGCGCCGCGGATGGCACGTCAAGCAGTCGGAAGTGCATGGGATGTCGCAGCGCGGCGGGGCGGTGCAGTCGCATCTGCGGTTGAGCGATCGATCCATCCACAGCGATCTGATTCCTCGCCGGTCCGCCGACTTGATCCTGGCGCTGGAACCGCTCGAGGCCCTGCGCTATCAGAACTTTTTGGCGGAAAGCGGCATCATCGTCTCGAATGTCGCGCCCCTTGCGAATATTCCGAATTACGGCGACACCAACCTCATCCTCGACAGAATTTCCCAGCGTCCGCAACACGTGCTGGTGGACGCCCATCGACTGGCGGCCCTGGCGGGATCGAGCAGGTCCATCAACATGGTGATGTTCGGCGCCGCGTCGGACGTGCTCGATCTGGCCGCGGACGAGTGCCGGGATGCCATCGGCGAAATGCTCGCGACGAAGGGGCGCGATCTCGTCGAAGTCAACTGTCGAGCATTTGAATTGGGGCGTCAGGCGGCGTTTCTGTACTGCAACGCCTTGGCGGATGGTCTCAACCCGCGGTCTGTTCGCGACTGGATGTCGAAGTTGTCTCTGGCCGAACTGGAGCGCGCCGCGGTGCGCAATGCTGCGGCCCGCGAGCCGGTGGCTTCGCTCACGCCGGAGGCGAATCGTGTCATCGCGGCGATTCTGCAAAAGGCCGAAAGCGATGGACGCCGCCAACTCCTGGAACCGGAGGTGTATTCGATCATCGAGGCCGCCGGCGCCATTCGGCCGCCATGTCACGTCATGGTGAGCGACTCGGCGCAGGTGACCGACGCCATGCTTTCGCGGTTTGGCACCGACCGGCTGGTGCTCAAGGCAGTATCGCCCCGGATTGTGCACAAAAGCGATGCCGACGCGGTGGTTTGTGTGCCCAAATCGCTTGAACTTGTCCGCCGTCACGTCGATCTCCTGCTCTCACGCCTGCGGGCCATCGCCGATCGTGTTGACGGCGTGCTGCTGGTCGAGTTCGTCGAACACGAGTCGGCCGGATTCGGCGGCGAACTGTTTGTCGGCGTTCGCGTGACGAGGGAATTCGGCCCCGTCCTGGCCGCCGGCCTTGGCGGGGTGGATACCGAGTATCTCGCCGCAAAACTACGACCGGGCCTTTCCGTCGCAAAGGTCCCGGTGATGGACGTCAGCGCCGAGGCCTTCTTTGCGCAATTTCAGAAGACAGTTGCCTACGAGATTCTCTCCGGTGCGACAAGAGGCCATCGTCGTCTGGTCTCCGACGGCGAACTGCGGCGCTGCTTTCGCGCATTTCAATCGATTGCCCGCCAGTTCTGCCTTGCCCGCGGGCAGGATGGCCCGGAACTCATCGAACTCGAAGTGAATCCGTTCGCATTTCGCCGGCAGGCATTGGTGCCGCTGGATGGGCGCGGACGGCTCGGCAAGAACCCCAGGGCCCTTTGCGCTCGATCGCCGGAGCAGGTCGACCGTCTCGTGGCGCCGCGCTCGATTGCCATTGCCGGCGTGTCGTCCACGAGGCAAAACTTTGGCCGCATTATCCTCAACAACACACGGACCTGCGGCTTTCCCGCGGATGCGCTGACGGTCATCAAGCCAAATGAATCATCGATTGACGGCATTCGTTGCGTGCCCGATCTGCGCGCGCTGTCGTCTCCGGTAGACCTGTTGATTCTGGCCACCGGCGTAGCCGATATTCCGCCGGCGGTGGACGATGTGCTGGCAACGGGCTGCGCCCGCGCGACCATCATCATCACCGGCGGTCTGGGCGAGCTTGCCGGAACGGAGCGCATTCACGAAACGCTCCAGGATCGGATTGAACAGTATCGACGCACCACGGCCGACGGGCCCGTTTTTCTGGGCGAGAACTGCATGGGCGTCCGGTCGCGGCCTGGCCGGTTCGATACCTTCTTTATTCAGGACAAGAAGCTCGATCCCCGGCGATCGGCGTCGCCACGGCCGCTCGCCCTGGTTTCACAGAGCGGTGCATTTGTCATCTCACGGCTGTCCAATGTGCCGCAGCTCGATCCGGTGCTGACGATATCGCTCGGCAATCAGCTCGATGTGACGCTGTCGGACGCCGTCAGTGCGGTTGGCCGCCGCAGCGAAGTCGACGTGATCGGCGTCTATGCCGAGGGCTTTCGCGAATGGGACGGTCTGGAGTTCGCGCGGGCGGTGCAGCGCCTGAGCGCCGCAGGAAAGCTGGTGGTGTTTTACAAGGCGGGGCGCACGGAGCAGGGCCGATCGGCGACGGCGGGCCACACGGCGTCGGTGGCAGGCGATTACGACGTGTGCCTCAGTGCGGTGGAGCAGGCCGGTGGGCTCGTCGTGGAGTCGGTCAGGGACTTCGAGCAGATGCTTCAAGTAGCCGTCGCGTTCCACGGCTTGCCCTTTCGCGGCGCGCGCATCGGCGCGCTTACCAATGCGGGATGCGAGGCCGTGGCCATGGCCGATTCCATCAGCGGCCCCCGGCATGCGTTGGAACTGGCACGTTGGTCGCCGCAAACCACGCACAGGATCAGCGAAATCGTCGCGCGTCATCGGTTGAACTCACTGGTCAACGTGGCAAACCCGCTGGATATCACCCCCATGGCAGGCGATGCAGCCTTCGAAGAGCTGTCGACAGTGATGCTCGACGACGCGGAAGTCGATGCCGTCGTCGTGGCAGTGGTGCCGTTGACACCGCAGATGCGGACCAGTCCCGACGAAATCAATGACGACGCCAGTCTTTGCATCCGCATGCCGGCGCTGGCCGCTCGCTACGACAAACCCCTGCTGATGGTGGTTGACGCGGGCGAGGTGTATGACCCGTACGTTCGCCGGCTTGAATCGTCAGGGCTGGTCGTTCTTCGCGAGAGCGACGAGGCCGTCCGCTGTCTTGGCCGGTACCTTTGCCACCGGCTTTCGAACACAGCTGGAGCGCCATCGGACGCGCGCCGAAACGCCGAACATCCTGTCGGCGGCGCCGGCCGGCCCATTGTCGGAAATCTTCTCAGCGCCGCGCCGCTCGGCTCCTGAGTGCACACGAGAGCCGGTTACCGGATTTTTACTCCGCCGCAGGGACGGCGCCGGGCGAGCAATTTGGGAGCCTGCACATGGAATTCAATGACCAGATTACGGCGCATCGCAAGAGCATCGCCGAGCCGCAGGCATTCTGGGCGAAGGCGGCGGAAGACATTTCATGGTATCGAAAATGGGATCGCGTCCTCGACGACGGCACCAGGCCGTTCTATCGCTGGTTTACCGGCGGCATCATGAATACCTGTTACAACGCGCTTGATCTGCACGTCCAGACCGGCCGCGCTCAACAAACGGCGCTGATTTATGACAGCCCGGTAACAGGGGCGGTTCGCAGGCTGACGTACGCCGAGCTTCGAGATGAAGTCGCCCGCTTTGCCGGGGCGTTGCGGCGCCTGGGCGTCAAGAAGGGCGATCGTGTTCTTCTCTACATGCCGATGGTGCCCGAGGCCGTGGTGGCCATGCTGGCGTGCGCGCGGATCGGTGCCATCCACTCAGTCGTGTTCGGTGGCTTCGCCGCCCATGAGTTGGCCATTCGAATCAATGACGCGAGACCCAGGGTTGTCGTGTCCGCCTCGTGCGGGATCGAGCCGACCCGCGTGGTGGAATACAAGCCGCTGCTCGACCAGGCGCTGGAGATAGCCACGGTCAAGCCGCAGACGTGCATTATTCTGCAACGGCCTCAGGCGCGAGCGCGATTGACCGCCGGGCGCGACATTGACTGGCATGATGCGCTGGCCGGCGCGCCGGCGGTGGATTGCGAGCCGGTGGCTGCCACCGACCCGCTCTATATCCTCTACACCTCGGGCACGACCGGCGTGCCCAAGGGAGTGGTCCGCGACAACGGCGGCCATGCGGTCGCGCTCAAGTGGAGCATGGATGCTGTATACGGCGTTCAGGCCGGGGATGTGTATTGGGCCGCGTCCGACATCGGCTGGGTCGTGGGGCACTCTTACATCGTGTACGGCCCGCTGCTGAAGGGCTGCACGACGGTCCTTTACGAAGGCAGACCAGTCGGTACGCCAGACGCGGGTGCGTTCTGGCGCGTGGTGCAGGATCATCGCGTGAACGTACTCTTCGCCGCGCCCACGGCGATACGCGCCATCAAGCGAGAGGATGCCGAAGGCAAACTGATGCGGAAATACGATCGATCGAGCCTGCGAGCCTTGTTCCTTGCTGGAGAACGATGCGATCCCGATACGTTGAACTGGTCACAGACCATGCTGGGAGTACCGGTGATCGATCATTGGTGGCAGACCGAAACCGGCTGGGCCATTGCCGCCAATTGCGTGGGCCTGGGCAAGCTGCCGATCAGGCCGGGCTCCCCAACCATGCCGGTGCCCGGCTATGACGTGTGCATCGTTGATTCCCGCGGTCGCGAAGTCGCGGCCAACGAAACGGGCAACATACTGCTGAAGCTGCCGCTGCCGCCGGGGTGCCTGCCGACACTGTGGAACAACGACGCTGGATATCAATCGTCGTACCTCGATCGCTTTCCCGGCTTCTTCGTGACCGGCGACGCGGGATACCGCGACGAAGATGACTATCTCTACGTCATGAGCCGGATCGATGACATCATCAACGTCGCAGGACACCGACTGTCCACCGGCGGAATAGAGGAGGTGCTGTCGTCGCATGCTGCCGTGGCGGAGTGTGCCGTGATCGGCGTGCGCGACGAGCTGAAGGGCGAAGTGCCCGTCGGGCTCGTGGTACTCAAGGCAGGCATCAGCAGCGATGACCAAGCGATCGCCGCCGAACTGGTTCGCATGGTTCGCGAGCGCATCGGCCCGATCGCATGCTTCCGCACGGCCGCCGTGGTTCACCGTCTGCCGAAGACCCGCTCGGGCAAGATTCTTCGGGGCACGATGAAATCGATCGCCGACGGAAGCGACTATCGATTGCCCGCGACCATCGACGATCCCATGACGCTGGATGAGATAGCAGCGTCGCTGAGGCAACTGGGTTATCCGCGACAACTGGCGGGAAGCGCCGTCGCGACGTGATGTAACTAATTGGGGGGAGCCGAAACAGGGGCGGCTCCTCGCGCTGGGGCAGCGGCGGCGGCGCGTAATTCCCTGTCTGGTGAGAGTCTGCCAACATCGGCGAATGCCGACGGAATGACGCAAACAACAGGCCGCGGCCGGATTCGAACCGGCGACAAACGGATTTGCAATCCGCCCCCTTAGTCCACTCGGGCACGCGGCCGAAAAGCCCGCCGAAGGCTCTCGGCAGGCCCGTTGTTTGTAGCACCCGGCCCGACTTGCGTCAAGGTTTCGGCAGCTTGCGCGGTGCACCCCGCGAGTCTTGCGGTCCCTGGCCTTCAACCGAAGGCAGCCCGGCGCGCGGCCGTGATAACGCAAACTGGACAGCGCATCGCGATTGTCGCGATCGTTGCCCACGCACTGTTCGCAGCAGGAAATGCTCGTCGGCTTAAGCCCATGGCACCGGTAACTCGTTTTACGCCCGGAAACGTGATATGCTCAGACATATCGTTTCCTGTGGATGGGCGAAAACGGCGCTCCCCATGGCAGCACAGCCATTGACAATTCTTCCGTCCGGCTCGACGAGTGGTCTGCCCGTTACGCGCATCCTGCGCGACGGGAACACCGTCAAGTTCTGCCTGCGCACCGAAGACGGCTATGAAACCGAGTCCGTCATCATCCCCATGGGCGCAGAGCACACCAGCACCTGGCGCACACTGTGCGTCAGCAGCCAGATCGGATGCAAACGCGGCTGCACCTTCTGCCAGACGGCGCAGATGGGCCTCGTTCGAAACCTCACTGCCGACGAGATCGTGGCCCAGGCCCGAGCCGCGCGCGACAGCCTCGGCGCCGATATTCGCAACGTGGTTTTCATGGGGATGGGCGAACCGCTGGACAATGTCGAGAACGTCATCGCGGCGATCGAACTGCTCCATGGCGACCGCCTCCACCCGATTGCACGGCGGCGAATCACTGTCTCCACGGTCGGTCGCACCGCGGGCATTCACCAGTTGGCGCGGCTTGGCTGGCGGCGGCTTGGGCTTGCCGTCTCGCTCAACGCGCCGAATGACGAGATTCGCTCGCAGATCATGCCCATCAATCGCATCGAGCCCATGTCGACGCTGCGCGACGCGATCGCGGCATACCCGGTCCGTGCCGGCGGTCACGTCCTGATCGAGTACGTGCTCATCGAGGGTCTGAATGACGGTCTCGATCACGCCCGTCAACTCGCCGATTACCTGAAGGGTCTGCGCACCTGCGTCAACCTGATCCCCTGGAATCCAGTAGATAATGTCGATTTTCGCACGCCGCCGGAAGACCGCGTCGTCGCGTTCCAGCAAGAGTTGATGAGCCGGGGGCAGCTTACGTTCAGGCGAAACACCAAGGGCCGAATCGCGATGGGCGCTTGTGGCCAGCTCGGCAATCCGGAGCTGAGGGCGCAGATTCGTGCGGCAAAGACGGGTTCGTGAGTCACTTCTGCGGGTCGCAGCGCATCAGGACGATGAAAGAGGGGGGGCTCACCCGGCGGTCACGACCGGGCCACGTGAGGATCATTCCGCAGCTGCGGCGGCACATTCTGCCTTCTTTGCTGCCGGCGGAATGCCCAGCATCACAGCGGGTCCGTAGAGTTCGAGGCGCATCGACGCGGTTTGCAGTACGCGCGGAGCCTTTTGCCGCGGCTGCTGATCCGGCCCGTGCAGCCGAGACGGAGGTTGAAATTCCGCCAGCGCCATGCAGGCCTCGTGCCAACGGCACTGCGTCTGCGAGCATTGGCCCACCGCGCGGCCGAAGCACGGTTCATAGCCCTCCTGTCGTTGCAGCGCCTGTATGATGTGCAGGTTCGGCAACTCGCCGGTCTTGATGGCGTACCGCACTGCCCGATCATTGGCTGCCCGAAAGTCCAGCATGGTGGAACCTCAACAATGATATGCCGGCTGGTCGAGCACCGGCCACCTGCCAAAAAGTTCGGGCGGACGCGCGCTGCGATTTACTTAGGAAATACGAAAACGTAAAAGCGAAATTATTGCGATTTGATAAGCGTGAAATTTGCGCGTCGATCGGGCCCCTAGGCCGGTGATCCGCCAAGCTGCTCGAGGACGAACGCCAGCAGCGGCCCCAACACGAACTCGAAAACTGCATTGATCGTGTTGGAAAAAATGAAACCGACCAGATCCAGCAACTCGTAAAGCGCGATGATCATGCTTCCCTTCCCCCGAGAACGCGTACGTTTACCGCAGAACCGCCGATTGGTTGGGTCAGGGTGGAGACCCCGCCCGGGCACGCTGCGACACCTCTCCGGCTTCGTACGCCTCCCGGGCTGCGCTGCGCAGGGCGACGCTCATGCTGCAAAATGTCACCAGCGCCGCCGCCAGCGGCACCAGATTTCCCGGCACCGGACCGGCGTAGCGGCGAATCGCCCAGACCGTAAACGCCCCCAGCAAAACGCTTTGCACCAGGCCGACGAAGATCCGCTTCGCCCCGATGAACTGGTACCGGCGCTGAGGCTTCCGCGCTTTGCGCGGCGCATTCAGCGGGGGCCGTGGGATGATGCGGGCGTGCCTTCTCATGGGCGCAGCATGTCCAATGCATGGAGCCGCACGCTGCGCGTGCGGTCTGTTCGTCTGGAATCGGCGCAATGGTCTTCCGAGATTAAAGATACGTTCGGGCACGTGGCCCGTAGCAACGCCTCTGAACCGGCCCGATTGGGGCTTGCGCCAGGTCCGCGAACCGGCTTGCGCCAGGCACCAGCCTCACGTGATTTTCGGTCAACATCACGCCCGCAACGAGTTCATCGACGACCAGCCGCTTTCCGCCGATAACCCGGCATCGGAGTTTGGAAATGCGCCCATGGGTCCGGCGCGACCCGGCGTTCGCGACCTGTGTTCCTCCTGCCAGTTCCGTTATCCTCCGCGCGGATCTGCGGCCTTAGTCGGCTGCACGGCCTGCGCGCGATAGATTGTGGAGAATTCCTCATGCACACGCTGTTTCGAGTTCGTGGAAAGAAGTGGGCGATGCTGGCGGGGCTGACCTGCGGAACCTGCCTCCAGGTCGGCTGCATCCAGTCGATCCTGGCGATCATCGGGGCGACGTTCTTCTGATTGCCGCCGACGTTGGCTCCCGCGCTCGTGCTGAAAAGCCTCAGATGATGAAATCGGCGTCGTCTTCGTCCCGGGGCGGGCGGGGTACGCGCGACCTGACGGCCATGCGCTTGGGAAGAATGGTGATCAGCGCCATGCCGGATACGAAGCCGCCGATGTGCGCCCAGTGCGCCACGTTGCCGGCGCCGCCCGCGAATACGGCCGGAAACAGATTCTGCGTCACCAGGTAAAACACCATGTATATGTAGGCCGGCATGTAGAACGTGACGGGGTACCAGCCGATCGGCAGGATGGCGTAGAGCCGGGCATGCGGATACAGCACCAGGTATCCACCCATGATGCCGCTGATCGCTCCGCTTGCGCCGACGAGGGGAATGAACCCCGCGTCGACGATCGTGTGGGCCAGATTTCCCACGATCCCGGTCCCCAGGTAAAACAGCAGAAATAACCCGCGCCCGAGCCGCTCCTCCACGTTGTCGCCGAATATCCACAAGAACAGCATGTTGCCGATCAGGTGCATCCACCCCCCGTGAAGAAACATGCTGCTAAAGATATTTATCCACGCCGGCACCGCCGCCGCCGCATCGGTCTCGGCACGGATACGCGGCGCAAGCGCCTGTACCGCCTGCTCCCGCATTGGCTGCGGCAGATCGCCGATTCTCGCCGGCCGGCCGTCGGGCCGAACGAGCGTGCGGCCGAATCGATCGATCGCCGGGAGCGCCTCGATAGCCGCAATCCGCGCCTCGATCATTTCGTCCTGCGTCTCACCACGGCCCGCCAGAAGTTCGCCGGGCACATAGCCATACTTCCAGGTGAACAGGCTCCGTTCGGCGTCGCCCCACGGCGCAAAAAGGAAGACGGCGACGTTCACCACGATCAGCACGATCGTCAGGTACGGCGTGGCGTGGCTCGGATTGTCGTCGCGAATCGGGATCATGTTGCGATGAAGGCCCGGGCGGACCGCCTGACTATTTCCGCGGCTGCGGGGCCGCCGCCTGTTCGCAATTGGGTGGAGCGCCCTCGAGTATTTTGCAGATGTGTCTGATGGCCGGTCCGAGAAGCTCCAGGCACTGCACCACGCCACGCGGGCTCCCGGGCAGCATGATGACCAGCGTTTGCCCGGCCAGCCCGGCGCCACCGCGCGAGATGATCGACAGCGGTGTGCTGTCGTACGTCGCCGTGCGCATCAGCTCGCCGAACCCCGGTAGCGTTCGCGTGAAGAGCGGTTCGATTGCTTCGGGCGTAACATCGCGCGGCGATATCCCCGTCCCGCCGGTGGTGACAATCAGGCGAACGCTGGCCAGTTGCGAACGCACCTGTCTGCGAATGGCCTCGATCTCGTCCGGCGCGATGCCGGTATGCACCACGTCAAAGCCCAGCGCCTGCACGGCCGCCGCGGCCGCGGGCCCGCTCCGGTCTTCGGAATCGCCCCGGGAGCGCGAGTCGGAAATCGTGAATATGGCCGCGGTTGGCATGCGGGCGGATTGTAGCGCTTGCGGGCGCGGCGGCCAAACCGAAGCCGCTGGCCATCAGCCGATGGATCGGGCAATGGCGCTGACGACCCAGTAAACCAGGCCCGCCACCGCGGCGGACACCGGCAACGTGAGCACCCAGGCGGAGAGAATATCGGAGCCTACGTTCCATCGCACGGCAGACCATCGTCGGGTAATTCCGACGCCAAAGATGGCTCCGGTGATGGTGTGCGTGGTGCTGACCGGAATGCCCGCGGCCGACACGGCGATAATCGTGGCGCCGCCGCCAGTCTCGGCCGCAAAGCCGCCGATGGGCTCGAGCCTCGTGACGCGGTGGCCGAGGGTTTCCACCACCTTCCAGCCGCCGAAGTAGGTACCCAGGGCAATGGCGGCATGGCAGGTCAGTATGATCCACCATGCCGGTTCGCTGCTGCCGCTCTGGTACGCATATGCCGACAGCGAGGGGACGCTGGCAAGCAGTGCCACAATGATGCCCATTGTTTTCTGGGCATCGTTCAGACCGTGGCTGAGGCTGTAGACGGCCGCCGACGCGAGCTGAAGCACGCGGTAGACCGAGTCCACCGCGTGGGGGCGTCGGTTTCGGACGATCCACAATTGCAGCACCATGATCAGCCAGCCGGAGACAAAACCGATCAGCGGCGCGAGAACGATGAACAAGGCAAGCTTTCCATATCCCCACCACAGGACGGCATCGGTGCCGCCCTTCACCAGCGCCGCTCCCGCCAGTGAACCCAGGAGGGCATGCGAGACGCTGATGGGCAGGCCTTTCAGCGTGCACAGGTACGTCCAGAAAATGGCTGCCAACAGCGTGGCGAAGATCAAATTCGGATCGATGAAAGTCGGGTCGACCATGCCCTTTGCGATCGACTTCGCCACGTGCGTGCCGAAGGCAAAGGCCGCGGCAAAATTGAAGAACGCCGCCCAGAGCACTGCTATTCGCGGCGACAGAACGCGCGTCCCGACGATGGTCGCGATCGAGTTGGCCGCGTCATTCAGGCCGTTGCAGAAGTCGAAAACCAGCGCAACGATGACGATGAAGATGACGTATGTCGTAAGCATGGCAGCGCGGACTCAGGTGCCTTTGACCATGATGCCCCGGATGACGTCGGCGATGTCTTCGCACCGGTCGATCGCCTTCTCCGTCAGGTCGTACACTTCCTTCCATTTCATCAGGGTGCCGACGTGGGCCTCCCGGTCATAAAGTTCCGCCACCGCCTGGTGATGCAGGTCGTCCGCCTCGCGCTCCGCGAGATGAATGACGTCGAGTTCGCTTCGCAGTTCCGCCGTCTGCTTCAGATTGCGCAGCCGCGGAACGGCGCGCCCGGCAGCCTCACCGGCCCGTTGCAGGACCTGGCCGAGCTGGTCGAGCCATGATGTGCTGGTCGTCATCTTGTAAAAGATGAACCGCTTGGACGCGGCATCGACGGCGTCGATCACGTCATCCATCCGCCGGGACAGCCGATAGATGTCCTCGCGATCGAACGGCGTCAGAAAGGTCCGATCGAGCTTGTCGAGGATCTGGCGCAGGTTGTCATCGCCTTCGTGCTCGATTCTTCGCACCTGCTCGAGCGCCGCCGTCGGACTGGCGAGCGACTTGATCAGGTTGGAATAGGCCCTCACGCCCGAGACCATCGTCTGGCTGGAACGATCAAGCAGGATTTGAAAGCCGGTGTCTTTGGGCAGAATGCTGAACATGCGAACACTCCCGGCGGAGGCTGTGACGTCAATGCGACGATTTCATGGTGGTGGTTTTCAATGGGTGAGCGTACGTGATTTCGAGCTGGTTACTCCGACGCACGTCGGCGAAGACGGGACGCGGAGCATCGTCCATGCACTCGCGAAAAGCGTAACGTGGTCATCGCGAAAAGCAACCTCATTGCGGGCAATTCGAGATGCGATAGTCCGCTCGGGCAGCGATCACTCGTCCTCAAGGGCGAATTCCTCCGGATGCCGTCGCTCTTCTGCTTCTCGCTTGATGCGAGCCTCCTGAGCGTCCGAACGCCTTGCAAGAATGTGCCGTACCGTCAGATTCGTCAGCAGACAGGCGACCATACCGACAATGCCGCCCTTGTAAACCACAATGCACGTCAGCCCGGTTGCCACGGCGGCGATGACGCCCGACAGAAACCAGCTGAATACCACCCAGATGAAGCGTCCGAGTTTCAGTGCCGAGTCGCCGCGCACGAAGATGCGATCGGCGGCGCCGGTGGCGAGCACGGCCGCGAACGCCACATAAGTGGTCGAGACGGGCAGCTTCAGCGCCGAGGCAGTGGCAATGGTTGACGCCGATATGCTGACGATAATGGCGGCGCGCAGTGCATCGTAGTGCTGCGTCTTTCCCTGTGGCGTGCGCTGGGGAGTCGGCGCCAGCGCAGGCTCCGGCGAGCGGAATTTCAGCAGGTACTTGGCCAGCACGATGCACCACTGGGGCGCATAAAGCCGCACCGTGTCACCTGCGCTGCCCGTGTTCACCTCTGCCCGCGTCACGCGCTGGGCGTTCTCGGTCGACATGCCCAGGAGCAGCAGAAACCCGCTGCCGAAAAGGGCCCACGTCGGCAGGCTGGCCGCGGTAATCTGCTCGATGTCGTGACCCTTCTGATGGCCTTTGAACAGCTCGATCGCTGCGAGGCCGGGCGAAGCACAATTCGCCAGATCGTTCTGCCCGAAGGCAAAACCCATCGACACCATGCCAATCAGCGTCAGCGTCGGAAACAGGGCGCGGGCGGCGGGTTCACGGAAAACAGCCAGTGCGATGTGAATCAGCAGGGCAAACAAAAACCACAGGATCAGAATGAGCAGAATCGGGGCGATGTAAGGATTCGAGTCGAGCAGGCTGGTCTTCAGCGACTTCACCAGCGACACCTGCTTCATGCCCTTGACGATCATGAAATAGCACAAACCGGCCAGCAGGCCGCCTCCGATCCAGCCGCCATGCAGGCGCAGTGTGGCAAGATCGTCGGAGCGGGCGCCGATGGCGCCGCGGGCGGCGCGCTGAATCATGAAGGCCAGCGCCCCGGTCAGTAGGATCGAACAGACTACACCCAACAGGACGTTGCCGGCCTTACCCCACAACACCGCGGTCTGGTCGGCGAAAAACAGCCCCATGAAAAACGCGGCGCCGAGCAGTTCGAACACCAGGCACATCGTCGTGCTGACCGGCATGCCGAAGGCGGAGTAGCCGTACAGGAGCACGGTATCGACGATATAGACGGAGATATAGATCGCCAGGGCCTGCTGTATCGTGAATGCCGTGGGATCGAAGATGCCCTTGCGGGCCGTTTCCATGACACCGGATGAAAGCCCGGCCCCGAAGATCACGCCGATGCCTGCCAGCCAGACCGCCGACTGGCGTCTCAGGATACGCGCCCCGAACACGGCGTTGACGATGTTGGCTGCGTCGTTGCGACCAACTTCAACGGTGTCCCAGATCAGCATCACGATCGCGAGGCCGACCGCGGCATAGAGAAAGCTGGCGGGAACGACGGCCTCTGCGGCGGACGAACCGCCTTCGGCCAGAACTGACATCAATTCGAACGATGCCGCACTCATGAATGATCCGTCATTCGGTGATGCTGTCCCTTGAACCGGACGACAAACGTCGAGTGCGGCCGCGATGGGCGCAGGCGAGTCCGCTCAATGAGATAACATACGACGCAGTCGATCAGCCGTCTTTTCAGCGTGGTTGGCTATCTCCCCCAGTTCCATCAGTACGCGCGACCAGATGATGAGATCGGACGGCTTCATGTCGTCCTCAAGCGAGTACAGCAGCTTGCTGGTCTGATACTGCGCTTTGTCCGCCTCCCATTCCGCCCTTTCAACAGCGCGAATCATGGTGAAGACGTGATCAGTCTGCACCGCGTGAAAGCCACGCTTCACAAGATCGCGGATGCAGGCGTTCATTTCATATGACTTCAAACATGTCTCGAGGACCTTCGCCACAAAGCGATCCAGTTCTGCGGAAAGCGCCGGCGGCATGGAAAGCCGCTTCAGCGTCAGCAGATACGCCAGGTTTTCAACCGAGTCCGCGATGTCATCCTGCAGCTTCAAATATCCCAGCAGATCGCCGCGGTAAACGGGCAGAAAGAAGTTTCTGGGGACCTCCTGGCGGATCTCGTCTTTGATCAAGTCCGCCTGGTGTTCTATTTTGAAGACCAGCTCGGTCAGGGCCTCGAGTTCAGCATAGTTTTTGTTGCGGACGGCGTCGATCATGGGACGCACGACGTCCACGCATTCGCGCACCTTGGCAAGGTGCTCCAGCAGCGGTTCGAATGGCGACATGTTGAACAACTCGGCGACCCGTCCCATGGACAATCTCCTTTCGAAGCATCGGCCGGGTCCACGGATCGCGCACGTCACACTATCGCGCTTGAATAAGGGACCGGCGATATCCCGGCAAGCTCCGCAACACTAAAGTTCGGTTAAATCCACCGCTGTCAGTACCCCTCGGGGAAGTACAAACACCCGTCCGCCTATGGCGTCGCCTGCCCACATGCGGCCGCAAGTGTATCACAAGTCGCCAGGTGTGGCGCTTTTCCGGCCCGGTCGGATTGTCGAGATGCGGCGCGAACGGCGCTGGACCGAGTCCAACTCCAGAAACCGGAAGTTAATGAGCTGCACCGTGAGTCCGATGCCGACCGCCACCAGGCTCATCGCCAACAGCGTGCCCGCGCCGATGATCAGCGAGAGCCGGAAGCCGGAATCGGGCGCCCACGCGCCAAACCTCAGCCAGGCGGCAGCTGCGCAGGACAGCACAAAGAAAAAGATGCCCAGCCCGCCAAAAAACGTGAGCGGCTTGTACGATCGAAACAGATTGAGTATCCGGAACAGCACCAGAAAGCCGTCGCGAAAAGTGCTCAGCTTGGAGACGCTGCCTTCCGGCCGTACGCCATACGTGATCGGCACTTCCTTCAGCACCCACTGGCGATAGAGACACTGCACCGTCATCTCGGTTTCGATGTCAAATCCGTACGACATGATCGGCAGATTGGCGGCAACCTCGCGCGTGAAGGCGCGGTAGCCGCTCATGATGTCCGAGAGCCGCGCGCCGAAGATCAGGTTGATGAGCCAGCGAACCAGCCAGTTGCCGAAGACGTGAAACCGCCGGTAGGCCAGGGTCTCGTCCGAGGCCTGTCGAGCGCCGACGACCATATCCGCGCTGCCGTTCAAAACCGGCGCGAGAAGATCGCGCGCGCGATCGGCTGGATAGGTGTCATCCCCGTCGGCCATGATGTAGAAGTCGGCATCGATCTTCTCGAACATGGCGGCGACGACATGCCCCTTTCCCTGCTTCTTTTCGGCCACCACCGTCGCGCCGGCCTCGCGTGCCAGCCGCGCCGTGTCGTCGGTGCTGTTGTTGTCGAAGACGTAGATGTCCGCCTCCGGCAGCTCGCGGCGAAAATCACGGACGACTTTCTGTACCGTCGCCGCCTCGTTGTAGCAGGGGATGAGCACGGCAATCGAAGGGGAGCGGATTGCGGTGTCGGACATGCTCGATCGTCTCAGTGCCGCGACCGGGCCGCCGTCCCGCGGCCGCGCGGCGACAGGCTGCCCCTCTTCGGCCTAGCTTGAAACGCAGCGCGAGATCTGTCAACCGTGCGCGAACCCCCGGCCCCGCGCATTGCCCGCCGGCTGCCTGCCTTTACAATGCCGCCACATGAGACTCCGCAAGGCGTGCGTCATCCTTCTGGCCCTGCTTGCTGCCGCGCCCGCGTGCACTCAGCCCTCCGCGCCGCCCGAACGGCTGCGGCACGATTCGGAGATCGTCCCGACGGCCGGTCGTTCAGAGCCCGATGCGCCGGCCCCCGCACTCGCAAACGCAGGTCCGCCGCCCAGCGAACCGGATGTCTTCGACACCAGCGCCATCCGAGCCGATGCGCTCATTGTGAACGGACAAGCCATCACCGTGAGCGATATCCTCGAACCCATCGACCCGCAGCTCACGGAACTCGCCCGGACGATGTCGGCAGATCTCTATTATCGCCGCGTCGCCGAACTGGTCAGGCAGCAGATCATCGACGAAGTGGCGACGCTGCTGATCTTCCGCCGCGCCAGCCGACGGATCACCGAAGAGCTCGAGCCCAACATCCAGAAAGTCGTCGAACTGATGGAGCGCGAGCGAATCAACCGCGAATTCGGCGGCCGAGAGACCAGCTACGAAAACCACCTCCAGCGGCAGAACAAGACGCGCCAGCAGGTCCTCGACCGTTTGCGCCGCGACGTCATCGTCGACAGCTATCTCCGCGAACGCATCCTTCCGATGATTCCCGCGCCGCGCAAGCAGGAACTCATGCAGTATTACCGCGAGCACCTGGCGGACTATTCGACGCCCGGCCGGCGAGAAGTCTCGATCATCGATGTGCCGATCGCCTCCTTCCTCGACAAGTCGAGGTCCGTGGCGCCCGACGATCGCGCGCGGGCCGAGGCGGAGGCTCGTGCCGCCATTGATGCCGCCCACGAGGCACTCCGGCGCGGCGAATCTTTTGAAGACGTCGCCCGCCGCCACAGCCGCTTCAAGCAGGCCGATGCCGGTTACTGGGGCTTTCTCACCGAGCCTCTCCAGGAACGCTGGGAGACGCCTTCCCGGCGCGCCTTTGAAATGGGGGAGAACGAAATCAGCGATGTGATCGTCGCCGCCAGAAGCTTCTTCATCGTCAAGACCGGTCGAGTCGAACCCGGCCATACACAGAGCTTCGAGCAGGCCCAGCCCGACATCGTGGACAAGATTCGGGGACGACGATTCAATCGCGCCCGTGCCGAGTTTTTGCAGCGTGAACTCGAGACATCCACCATCGGATCGCTGGATGCGTTCGTGGCCCAGGTCATGCTCGCCGCTCCCCGGCCGCAAACGCCGTAGGCCCCTCGTGATCTCGCTTCACGCCTCCTGATGCACGAGTTCGCGGATCGTCGTGCACAGCGCGTACGCATCGATCGGCTTGGTGTAGTGTGCCTGAAAGCCACGGGCCAGGCTCCGCCGCTCATCTTCCTCGCGTGCGAAGGCGGTCACCGCAACGGCCGGAATCGACGATTTGTCCGGATCGGGCATATTGCGAACGCGCCGAAGAAATTCATAACCGTCCACGTCCGGCATGCTCAGATCGCACAGCAGCACGTCGAAGTTGTTGTCCGTCAATTCCCTGAGCCCCTGCTCGGCCGACGCACACGGCGTCACGGCGGCCCCGGCGTCGGATAGCAGTCGCGCCGTCAGCGTCAGTGTTTCCGTCTCGTCGTCCACCACCAGCGCCCGTATTCCGTTGCACTGGCCCGAAATATCGATACTCGCCTGCGACTTCTGTTTGTGCGGCAGCTGCACGATGAATGTCGCGCCCTCACCGTGGCCGCCGCTTTTCGCGCGCACCGCGCCGCCGTGCAGCTCGGTGATTTCCTTCACCAGCGACAGCCCGAGCCCGAGTCCCTTGTATTTGCGCGCGATGGAGCTTTCCGCCTGCTGAAAACGATCGAATATGGTGGGCAGCGCATCTGGCTCGATGCCGATGCCGGTATCTTCCACCGCGATATTCACCGCCTCGTCGCCGGGCACGACGCGCAGCCGGACCTGGCCCCCGGCCGGAGTGAACTTGATGGCGTTTGACAGCAGGTTGTCGATCACCTGCCGCAGCCGTGCGGCATCCCCGAGCAGCACGATTTCATTTTCCGGCAGCTCCTGCACCAGCTGAATGCCTGCGCGCTGCGACTCGGGCCCGAAGTCTGCCGCCGCCTCGTGCGCAAGCGTCACCAGTTCGACGCTCCCCCAATCCAGTTTGAGCTTTCCCGATGCTGCGCTGTTCACGTCGAGCAGATCGTCGATCAATTGCTTGAGCTGGCTGCCCCCGCGCACGATTGCACCGACAGCCTTACCAGTGTCTTCCTCCGACAGCTTGCCCGCTTGCAGCAGCTGCGACCAGCCCAGCATGCTGGCCAGCGGCGAGCGAAGCTCGTGCGTGATCATCGCCAGAAAATCGTCCTTCGCCTGGCTCAGCCGCTCGACCGCGCTGCGAGCCGATCGCTCGCTGTCCAGCAGGGCGTCGCGAAGCTGTTCGAGCTCCCGCCGATCCGTGACGTCCAGGGCCGCGACCACGAATCCCTCGTAGTTGCCTTCATTGGAAATGCGGGGTCGGCCGTAGACGTCTATCCACCGCCAGCTGCCGTCGCCGCGCTTCACGCGACAATCGGCATGAAACGATCGCCGTTCCCGCACCGCTGACTCGAACGCCGTCGCAAAGCCTTCGGCGTCGTCGGGATGCAGCGGCAGCGGCCGTCGAATGTTCCCATTTCCATCGCCAACTTCATCGAAATACTCGTGAAATCGCCGATTCGCAAATTCCAGCCTGCCGTCCGCTTTCTGAAGCCATACCAACAGCGGCAATCCATCCGCCATCTCGCGAAACCGGGCCTCGCTCTCCCGCAGCCGTTCCTCCGCCTGCTTGCGCGCCGTCACGTCGGTAAACAGAACGGCCACCTGGCGATTCCCTGAATCGCCAAAACGCCATGCATATACGTCGTACCAGCGGCCAAAGTGAGACGAATGACGCTCAAACCGGACCGGCTTGCCGCTGAGAGCCACTTGTCCGTATGCCTCGAACCATTGTTCCTCATGAGCCGGCGCAAGAGACCGCATCGTCCGGCCCCGCGCATCAACCAGCCCCGTCAGCCGCTCGAACGCCGGATTGGTCTCCAGAAAGCGATAGTCGCCGGGCCGATCGCTCTCATCAAAGAGGACTTCGATGATGCAGAAGCCCTCATCGATCGTCTCGAACAGCGAGCGGTATTTCTGTTCGCTCCGCTGCAGCGCCAACAGCGCCTGCCGCCGTTCGGTGATGTCGCTCATCTGCACGATGAAAAACTGCACCCTCCCCTCACGGTCCTTCACGGCCGTGATCGCCGTATCGGCGATGCGCATTGCGCCGTCGACCGTCTGAAAGCGAACCTCGCCCAGTACGGCGCTTTGCGCGCGGGAGGCCTCTCGCAGCCGTCGCGGCCAGTCCTGCCGCACCTCCGGGAGGTCTGCCCACCACGGCGTCTCCCAGAAGTGCCTCCCAAGGACCTCCTCTCGCCGAATGCCCGTCGACCGCAGCGGCAATTCGTTCACCTCCAGGACAGTTCCTTCGGGAGAAAGAAGCGCCATGAACAGGAACTGCTGGTTGAAGACCGCTCTGAACCGCCGCTCGCTTTCCCGCAGCGCCGCCTCTGCCTGCTTGCGTGGCGTAAGATCGATCGCCGATGGCACCAGGTGCGTTATCCGGCCTTCGCTGTCGTAAAGCGGCGCAATCTGAAAATCGATCCACAGGCGCTGGTCATCATCCGTGCGGGCGATCGTGTCGTATCGCAGCACCTCTCCGGCGGCGGCGCGCCCGATGGAATCGCGAAGCCGTGTCTGCGATTCTGCCGAGAAGCTCCACCAGTAACACTCCCAGAAGGGCTTTCCGATGACGTCCTTCACGCGGGTGCCGTCCCCGCCGAGGGGTCCGCGATTGACTTCAACAACGGCGCCATCCGGCGTCAGCACCCCGACGAAGGCGAAGAGACTGTCCAGAACCCGCCGCAACTGCGACTCGCTTTCTCGCAACGAACGCTCGGCGGCCAGCTTGTCGGTCACATCGAACATGACCGCCACGCCGCCGATCAGGCCGCCTGCGTCGTCACGCACAGGCGCGACGTTGTTGCTGTAATACCGTTGTTCATCGCTGCCCGGACGTCGGTTGAGTACCAGCTGGTCGCGCGTGATCTCGCCGTAGAGCAGCGCCCGCGTCATGGCCCATTCGTGGGGCTGGATGGGCTCTCCCGTGTCGGGCCAGCAGCCCGCCCAGTCGGCATAGCCCTGCCACGAATCAGTACCGAGGGGCACGCCCCACAACTCGCGCGTGACGGCATTGTCCTTCACGACGCGACCGGTCTGGTCCGAGATGATCACGCCGACGGGCAGTGCGTCGAGCACCGCCTGCAGCTGCGCCTCGCTCCGGCGGGAAGCGTCGGCGGCGCGCGATATTCGCAGATGGGCGCGACGCATGGCCTCGCCCAGCAGGATGATCAGACTCGAGCTGAACGCGAATCCAGCGGTCACCGCGATGCCCTGCCTCGTTCCAGGTGCAAAGCTGCCTCGCGGTTCGATGAACAGATACTCGCAGATCAATAGGCCGGCGATTGCATTCAACAGGGCCGGACGCCAGCCTCCCAGCCACACGGCAAAGGCGACGGCGCCATAGACCGTGATCGTGGGTTCGACGCCGTCGAGCATCGGGTCGAGAAGCCAGCGGAGGATGATGGCAACGACGAGTGCCGACAACGACAGGATGTAGGTAAAGGCCGGGCCTCTGTTGCGCGGGATCAGGCGTTCGAACTTATCCACTTGAACATCACACTCAGACGCGCGGATACGGTTTGCAACGATATCGCTGGAGTGTAGCGCCCGAGGCATGCGGAAGGGGAGCGACGGCGCGGTTCATTTTCATGGGCGGAGACGGCCGTGATCTGCATGCGCGTCGGTGAAACACCTAGGGGACACGCCGAGCTTTTCGCACTTAATTTAGATTGTCACTGCCGGGGTTGCCGCCGATTCCGGGGAACGCTGATCTATTCTAATGGTTGTCGCATGTGCGAGGATCGCGTGCAGATGGAACGTCACGAAATGCTTCAAATCGTCCGCGCGCTCCGCTTTGCGCCGGATTGCCTCGCCTGTTTTCTGTGCGCCGCCAGGTTTGCTGGATGTCCGGCGACCATCGCACACCCGCTGGGAAGGGCGTCGATCAGAAAAAAAAACGCGCCCTGAAAATCGCGACAGTGCAGGGCTGGGGGCTGCCGCTGCCGTCGCGAAAATTCAGGGCGCGTGTTGTCGGAATTGGTTGTCGTCGTTCCGGGGCGTTAGTGCCGGAATACGGGGTATTGAATGCAGGAGGGCACACAGCGCCAATGTGTGCTGGCTGCCGCCAAAGCAGCTGTCCCTGCGCGACCAGCCGCGCCGGTCCCAATCGCCCGGTGCAGGTCTGCGAGTCTGTCACGCCCGTCGCGCATGATTGTGCCGCGCCGGCGGCCGCCACTACAATCGTCCCGCGATGCCAATCCTGCTCATCATCTTCGGCCTGCTGGTGCCGCGGATCGTGCTGATCCTCGCCGGGCTCGGCGGCGCATTCGACGGCGTGTGGCGGACGTGGCTCTGGCCGGTGCTCGGTTTCTTCGTGCTGCCGTACACGACGCTCGCCTACGGCATCGCGCATGCCTACGGCGGTGGGCTGCATGGCATCTGGCTGGCACTGCTGATCGGCGGGGTTTTCCTCGACATGGGGGCATCTGGAGAATCGGCGCGGCGCGGGCGGCGACGGCGATCGAAGGGCTGAGCCCGGTGACTGCGAGAGGCGCGGGAAGGGATTCCTGCGGGAGCGCATGCGAGAAGGGATTCTCGCGCGAGCCTGGCCGGGGGGATGGCCCCTGACCCCGCGAGCCTGTTCGTGCACGCCGGTGCCCCTCGATCCTCGCGACCCGGCACCCGGCGCGCCGGGATCGGGCCGGGGGCCGGAGCCGCCCGCGTCCGATCACGAAAGCCGCCCTCCCGGCACTGCCATCGCCGTGGCCCGCAAATGACGGGCGTGAGCGGGCTGCCTGCGTCGCCGCGCTGCGCTGCGAGGCGTCTCCGGCAGAGTTTTTGACTAGTCGGAGAGAGCGCCAGACTAGTCGGAGAGAGCGCCAGACTAGTCGGAGAGAGCGCCAGACTAGTCGGGCAGAGCGCCAGACTAGTCGGAGAGAGCGCCAGACCAGTCGGGCAGAGCGCCAGACCAGTCGGGGACGGTCCCAGACCAGTCGGAGAGAGCGCCCCACCAGCATGGAATCTCGATTCGCGGACGTGGCACGGGGATTCGCGGAGGGTCCGAGATCTGGTAGAATCGCCCGAGTTCCGGCGGTTCGCCCTGGTATCCATCATCGCGACTCCATGCCCCGAGGAAGGGGCGGGCCATCCGACTCGACCTCCTGGATTTCGACGCCGCCGATGGCGGGAAGAATGCGCACTACCTCCTGCGCTGGGTGAACTCGACCGGGCAGAAGGGGCCGTGGAGCGAGACGGCGAGCGTGACGATCGGGGCGTGATCGACGGGGAGCATTGCGACATGACGAGTGTCAACCGAACGACGTGTTTTGGCCTTTGCTTGCTTGGTCCATTCGTGGCCGGTTGCGGCTCGGTAAGCTGGCGAGATTATCATGGGCCACAGGATTGGGCCACGGGCGCAGGTTTGTCCTCACAAACGAAAGAAGGTCTGCCGATTTTCGAGGGCTTGCCGTCGCAGCCCTATGAGGTGTTGGGAATTGTTGAAGCGCAAGGCCCGGCGAACGTCTTTACCCAGCCCGCTCACCGCAAGAAGATGCACAAATTGATCGTCGACCATGGTGGCGAAGCAATGATCCTGGTCGGACGCGAAGTTGTTCGTACAGGTTCTATGTCAAGCTACCGAGGATCGGCTCACGCATACGGCAATTCTGCGTACGGTAGCGGATCAGGTTCGACGACCGACACGTTCCATTACTCGCTGGCTGTGCTTGCTATTCGATTCGCGAAATCTAGGGAGATAGCAGAGAACGGTGAGGGACGGGACCCGGTCGCTTGGGCTCGTTCTGTGCTAGCAGGTGGCACAGCAGTCCTCGGGTCTGAAACGAATCAATAGGGCCAAGCATTTATCGAGCGAATTCATGAAACAGATCGAGTTGCGAGAAGGCGCGAAACGGCAGCATCGTGCGTTGGCATTGCTTGGGGCGCTGCAATGCTGGGTTCGCGGATTGGACGGTATTGAATTCGATAGACCCCCGCTCGAGCGCCTGCTTGGACTCGAGCGCTTTAAGGAAACGCGAGTTAGCTGGCTTGAGGAGGATATTCGAGACCTTTTTCCGGGGATTAAGATCTTCGTCACTGAGCAGAATAAGTCGATTTCGACTTTGCTTGCGACACGAAAACATCTTCCCCAATCGCTGGGTAATCTTGGCGAGTATCGTAGGTGGTGCGAGAAGCAGGGTATTAAGGTTGCACCGTTTTCAATATGGCCTGCGCCGCGCAAAGATCCGAACACATCGGGGATCGAAGCGCTTGAGCCATTCTTTGGGCACAGCATCAATTCTGACGAGCGCTTACTGACAAGCTATTTGACCTTGATTGCGTCGGGGCAGATGTCAGCGCTGGATGTTCCAAAGATCAAGCCCTAGCGAGAACAATCCAGATTAGCATCCGTGCAATGTGACGGACGCACGGACCAGAGGCCCATGCTCCCCCTGTTCCCTGATCCCCGTTCCCCATTCCCTCTCGTTTTGACTTTTCGCCTTCCCCCCGTTTCCCTACCCGGATGGATCGCGCGCAGGTCTGCGAAAAATTTCTCGATCAGATCACCTTCGATCTCTACCCCTACCAGGAGGAGGCCCTGCTGGCCTGGTTCGAGGAGGAGGGGGGGATCATGGTGTGCGCGCCGACGGGCATGGGGAAGACGCTGCTGGCCGAGGCGGCGGTGTTCGAGGCGCTGACCACGCGGCAGCGGATGTATTACACCACGCCGCTGATCGCGCTGACCGACCAGAAGTATCGCGAGCTTCAGGGGCTGGCGGAGAAGTGGGGGTTCAGCCGCGAGGATGTGGGGTTGATCACCGGCAGCCGGCGGGCGAATCCGGATGCGATCGTGCAGGTGGTGGTGGCGGAGATTCTGCTGAATCATCTGCTGGGGAGGGATGGGGTCGAGGTCTCGCGCGGATCAACCCCCCCCGGCCCCCCCTCGGCAAGGGGGGGAGACTTGGCGCACGTCGGCGCGGTGGTGATGGACGAGTTTCACTCGTTCAACGATTTTGAGCGGGGCATCGTGTGGGAGTTGTCGCTGGTGCTGTTGCCGCGGCACACGCGCGTCATGCTTCTGTCGGCGACGGTGGGGAATCCGCGGGAGTTTGCCACCTGGCTGGGCGAGTCGCACGGGCGGAAGCTGCGCGTGGTGCTGTCGAATGACCGGCGCGTGCCGCTGGAATTCATCTGGGTGGAGGACAAGCTGCTGACGGAGTTGTTGCCTGTCATGGCAACAAAGGACGATGCGACGAATCGCACGCCGGCGCTGGTGTTCTGTTTCAATCGCGACGAGTGCTGGGAGATCGCCGAGCGGATGAAGGGTCTGCCGCTGATCACGCCGGACATGCGGAAGGAGATCGAGCAGTTCATCGACGAGCGGGGGGAGGATTTCAAAGAGGGCGTGGGGCCCAAGCTCAAGCAGATGCTGGTCCGCGGCGTGGCCGTGCACCATGCGGGGGTGCTGCCCAAGCACAAGGAAGTGGTCGAGACGCTGTTTCAGCGGAAGCTGGTGCCGTTCGTCATCTGCACCGAGACGCTGGCGGCGGGCATCAACCTGCCGGCGCGCAGTGTCGTCATGACGACACTGATCAAGGGCAAGCCGGGGGAGATGAAGCTGATCCCATCGGCGTCGGCGCACCAGATCTTCGGCAGGGCGGGGCGACCGCAGTTCGACACGCGCGGGTACGTGTACGCGGTGGCCCACGAGGACGATGCGAGAATCTTCAAGTGGAAGCAGAAGTACGACCAGCTCGATGCGAAGTCGAAGGACCTGGGCATCATGAAGGCGCGGAAGGAGCTGGAGCGGAAGCGGCCGAGCCGGCGGAAGACGCAGCAGTACTGGAGCGAGGGGCAGTTCAAGCAATTGATCGAGGCGGGGCCGGCGAAGCTGGCGAGCCGGTCGATGATTCCCTACAGCGTGCTGATCTTTCTGCTGACGAAGACCGGCGGGTCGCTGGACGAGGTGAAGCAGTTCATCTCGAAGCGGTTCAACACGTCGGATCGTATCGCCGGGTACCAGGAGAGCCTGGACTTCATGCTGAAGAACATGGCGGCGCTGGGGTATATCACGTTGGCGGAGGATCACCGGTTGGAAACCGGTGCCACAGGGGATCACCGGTTGGAAACCGGTGCCACAGGGGGTGCCCCAGGTGCCGGTGCCGCAGGGATTCAGGCGTCGCATTTGACGCTGCACGAGAGCATCTATCGCCTGGTGACATTCCGCAGCATCGACCCGCTGTATGGCATGTACCTGGCGGAGCAGCTTGCGCGGGCCAGTGACGAGGAGAAGGCACTGGCGCTGGAGTCGGTGCTGGAGCTGCCGCCGGCCATCATGCGGAACATCCGGCTGCCGCTGGATCATCCGCCGGGGCCGCTGCAAATCGACGTGCTCCAGCCGCTGATGATCGCGATGGGCGTGGTGCTGGTGAAGCCGCCGGGCGCGGAGGATGACGAAGATGACGAGCCTGCGCGGCCGGAGGATGATCCATGGTGGGATGGCGTGACGCGCGACCGCCCGCCGACATTTCCGGAGATGCTGAAGATCGCCTTCGAGGCGAAGCTGGCGGCGCCGGAGCCGGTCTTTGTGCAGCCCAAGCGCATCGCCGGGGCGATGTTCGAGGACTGCGATTTCTACCGGTTCGTGCGCAATCGCGAGCTGGTGAAGCAGGAAGGGCTGGTGCTGCGGCACCTGCTGCGGCTGGTGACGATCGCGGACGAATTTCAGACGCTGACGCAGGACCCGGCATACGGCTGGATCGGCGAGATGGCGACGAAGTGCTGCCAGCGGGTGGACCCGACGTACACCGATCGCTTCCTGGCGGACATTCGGGAGGCGCGGAAGCTGGTGCAGGTGCCGGTGTGAGGGAGGATTGCGGTGTCGTTTCGTTGACACGAACCGCGATTGGCAGCCGCGCGGGGTTGAGAGCGCCGGCCGGTTTAAATGGGGGAGGGTTCAGCCGTCCCTACGGGACTTGGTTCTTTGCCCGGTCAGCGCCCCAGCGTTGAAACGCTGGGCTATTTTCGGTGGTCCCTTCGGGACCCGGTGTGGTCTTGGTGGGGTGGGAACGCAATCCGTGGTGTTATTGGCAAACGAGATGAAACCCGTGCCGGGCATTGCCGGTGTTTTGTCAATAAGCATCGCCGCGCTGGTGCTCATCGCGACTGCACGGCCCTGTTCCGGGCAGGGGTACATCTGCGCGGAAGGCGGCGGCAATGAGGGTCGCGGCGAATGGGCGGCGGCCGTTTTCGGATGGATGCTCGAAAAGCGGCCCGCCGCTCGGGTCGTCATTCTCGGCGTGCGCGGCCGCGACGAGGGGATGGAGACCGTCTTCCGGCGGCATGGCGCACGCGAGGTCGTGCAACTGGCGATTGCAGATCGCGCCGCGGCGTCGAATGCCGACACGGCGGCAGTGATCGCTTCTTCGGACATCGTGTACATGCGCGGGGGCGATCAGTCGCGCTACGTCTTCGACTGGGATGAGACGCCGGTGGAGGCGGCCATCGTCGGCGTCTTCAAGAAGGGCGGCGTCGTCGGCGGGACCAGCGCGGGGGCGGCGGTGCTGGGGGAATATATCTTCGACGCGCGGAATGACACGCTGCTGCCGCTTCAGGCACTGTCGGACCCGTGGCATCCGCGTCTGACGCTCACGCACCGGTTTCTCTCGCTGACGCCGGGGGTGCTGTTTGACACGCACTTCACCGAGCGCGGGCGGATCGGGCGGCTGCCGATCATGCTGGCACGGTGCCGGGCGGACTTTGCGGCGGACGTGCTGGGCGTGGGGCTCGACTATCGCACGGCGTTGTGCATCGGGCCCGATGGCATCGGCGAGGTGCGCGGCGAGGGAACGGTGACATTCGTCCACTTCACGGAAGACTCTCGCGACGACATCGACGACATCGCAACCGGCGTGCCGCCGCGACTGACGAACATGCGCCTGTTGCAACTGGTGGCAGGCGACCGGTTTGATCTGGCGACATGGCGCTGGATAAATCCTGGTGCGCATGCGCGAGGCGAACGGGTTGAAGCTGGGCGCGAATCTCAAGCTGGCCGGCGTCCGGGTCAGTGCCGCGTTTCAGCGGCGGACGGCTGTGCGCGTGAATTGCCAGCCGAAGACTGGCGGATCGAGGATGCGGAGCATTCGGATGCTTTGTATCGAGGCGAGCTGCGCCTGATTCAGGCCAACGCGTCAGACAACAAAGAGATTGTCATGCCGCGTGCGTGGGACGATGCGGACCGCGTGGAAAACCGCGTGGGTGGCGTCATGCTGGCACTGGCGAGCGGGCACGTCCGGCGGGCGTACCTGCTTCACTGCGGCGTTGGGCTTCTGCGATCGCCGTTGGGCGCGGCCGTGGTCGCTCGCGAGTCGCCGGCGGGCGCGGCCGTCGTGCTGGAGGCGGCGGCATTCTCGCCAGTGCGCGGCGATTCACGATCGCGCCGGCTGCCGCGGGCCGATCGACTGGCGGGGCGGTTGCACATCCTGCGCGCCGGCGACGGGCTGCACGCCGACACAGGAGAAGCAATCGCCGGATTGTGCCTTGCGGATGTCACGTACGACGGAGCGATCGACGTGCGCGACGTCGCGGCGTATGCCGAGATGGCGGCGGCGATGGAGCGGACGCCGACAGTCGGGCAACTGCAAAACGGCTTACCGGACTCCGGCGAGTTTGTCGCCGCACTCCTGGACCCAGAATGCGAGTGAATAAGCCGAATGCCGCGCCACGAAGGCGGGACGTCGGTCCGCATGAACGGCAAATGTTCTGTCAGCGGGCCGTTCCGCGTTCCGAAAAAACAGGCTGCATCGAGCCGCCGGGCGGTGCCGGCGGGATGACGCGATCTCACCGGACTTATAAGTCCGAAACCGGGGGCGGGTACGAAAATAGCACCGCCCCGATCGAACGAACGCGATCAATGCATGCGATAATACAGCAGGCTTATTCGCAATGGAGGAATGAGCGTGATAAAGAACGACATGCGGACTCGCGTCATTTCGCTGAGGGAGTGGAAAGATCTGGTCGCCGTGCCGGGCGACCGATCGGATCATCGGTTTCGGCGTCAGAGCCGGATACCGGTGGATTGTGAAGCACGGCTGGTGTACGCCTGGCGCGGCGGGCAACGCACGTGCCTGGTGACCGTGATCAACGCCTCCGATCAGGGGCTCATGCTGAAGGCCGAGTCGGAATTGGAGCTGGAAACGCCCGTGAGCGTGGAGCTGATGCTCGAAGATGAGGTGGTGGTCGTGCGAGGCAGCGTGCAGCACTGCACGGCGAGCCTGGGGTGCCACAAGATTGGCGTTGAGCTGACGTTCTGAGCAGTCGGCAGGCGCTGGAAGTGCGTACATTTCGATGCGCGCGGGCCGGGACGGCCCGCGCGCAGTTTCTCCCGACCAGTTTCAAGGCAGATCAGCACGTGCACGGCGCCCGCGGAACATCAGCGCCGGCGGCGGATGAACATCGCGCCCAGAGCAAGCAGCGACAGGCTGGCGGGCTCGGGGATGAAGAAGCCGCGAATCTCGCCGCTGGTGGAAAAGGTGCTGTGAATGTTCAGATAGGCCTTCCCGTCGGCAATGGCGTCGGTGAGAGCGATCTCCGAGGCGGCGAGCGATCCGCCGTTGGCGGTGACGAAGGACGGGTTATAGCTGGAGGCCTGAGTCAGGTCGAGCACCACGTCGTAGGTGCCGGCGGTGACGCCGGCCGGGAAGCCTGCGAAGGTCGGTGTCGTGGTGGCGACACTCGCGGTGCCCGCGAAGGGCAGCGCGGTCGGGCCGTGGATGTGTGATACGGTCGTGGTGCCCACCAGGCCCTCGAATTCGACGTGGAGCGTCAGGGTGTGGGCAGCGTCGTCGTATACGGCGGTGGCGAAGCCGGTGCCTGGCGATGGAACGGGGGGCGACTCGCTGGGACCATCGAGGAAGGCGGAGTAATGAAAGAGCTCCGCGTGCGACTGCGTGCAGAAGCACGCGACGACCAGTGCGCAAACCAGGGAACGGCGAATCATGTGTATTCCTCCTCCGGATCGAGACCTGCCGCCCACGCGTTTGACTGGGCGCGAAGCCCCGGGGCGGAATCGGGTTCGCGTCGACTTCAGTATCCATTTCCAGCCAGGGCAGCAGTGTAAGTAGCCGCGATGATGCTTTCAACATTTATCTGCAATGAAGTGTGGGTCTGGAATGCGCACTTAGCGCGCGATTGGGGAAAACCCTGACTGGTATTCGCATTCAGAACAATGGCTGCGCGACGAGAATGCGTGGCATTAATATTTGGAAAATGTTGCGTTGTTAATGCCGGAATTCTCGCTATTCGGCATCAGAATAATTGCTCAGGCGTTTCGGCCGGCGAAGTTGGCCACGGTTGCGATCAATTCATGCGGCTCGACCGGCTTGGCAATGTGCATCTGGTAGCCGGCCATCATGGCGCGCGTGCGCTCAGCCGATCGAGCGAAGGCCGTCAAGGCGATGGCGGGGATGTTACCGCCGAGATCGGGCGGGAGGCTGCGCACCTGGCGGATGAACTGGTAGCCATCCACTTCCGGCATGCCGATGTCGCTGACGAGGATATGAGGCTGGCGGCTTTTGAGGACGCGCAGGGCTTCGCTGGCGCTGGCGGCGGTCAGGACGTCCGCGTTTCGATCGGCAAGTATGCGCCGTATGAGTTCTCGTGAATCAGAAGGCGCCATATTTGGCGCCGGCGATCTGCGTGGCCGAGTCGGTGACGAACTGGACGAGGCTGTGCAGATCGAGAACCTGGCGTTGAATTCGGTAATTCGGCCGTCATTGTCGGCGACGAGAATGGCGTCGTTGGTGGACTCGAGCGTGGCGCGCATCAGGGAAACGGACCGAGCGAGTTCCTCGGTGCGGTGCTCGAGCGCCTCCTTGGCGCGGATCAAATCTTCCTCGGCGCGTTGTCGTGCGCGGAGAATGCTCTCGGCATTCTGGAACGCAACGGAGCGCAGCAGGCCTTCTTCGCGGTCCGGCGCTCCCATTACGCTCCTCCCAGGATTCTTTCGGCGAGCCTTGTGCCCTGCACGCGTGCCCGAATTTTTTCGAAGGCGGTCTGCCTGGTGGTGGAGACGTCGTCACAGAATGGGGCAAATCCGCAATCGTCGGTGGTGCCAAGCTGGTCGACGGGAATGTATCGCGCTGCCTGAAGGACGCGTTCACAGACCAGTTCCGGCGTTTCAATGCGTGGATCGATCGGTGCGATGACGCCCACGAAGACGCGCTGGCCTGGCTGGAGATAGTCGCGAATGATCGTCAGGACGCGTTCGGGCTTCTGCTCGCCGGCGAGGGCGATGTAGAAATTAGACACTTTGAGCTGAAACAGGCTGGGGAGCAGCTCGGCGTAGTCGACGTCGGCACTGTGGGTGGAATCGCGGTCGCCGCCGGGGCAGGTGTGAACGCCGATGCGCGCTCGCTCTTCCTGTGTGAAACGCGACAGGGCGAGATTGTTGAGATCGATGAAGCTGTGGAGCAGATTGCCGCTGGGATCGATCTTGACCGCGAGGCGGCCCTCGGTGAAGTCGATCTGAACGCAGTGCGCGCCCTTTTGCAGACAACTACGGACCTCGGTGGTGTGTTCGCTCAACAGGTCGTCGATGAACTGCTCGCGCGAATAATCCGGGAGCGGCTCCGCGGGATACATGAGGCTCAGCGCGGAGGGGGAAATGACGGCCTGTTTCAGCGGGACTCGGGCGTGCTTCAAGGCGAATTCGAGATAGGAATCGGCGCGGCTCATGTAGCGGAAGGGGCCCGCCGTGAGGCGATGCATCCGGCGGACGTGCCCGGCCTCAAATGGAATCTTGAAGCCGTCCGGTGCGGAGTTCGGCAAGCCATGGACGCTGTAGGTCCAGAAGTTGTGGTATTTTCGTTGCTCGCCGTCGCTGATGACGGGCGAGCCTGTCGCTTCGAGATCGGCGATCGTCTGGCGGGTCGCCTCGTCGTAGAGAGGATCGAGCTGCGGGCAGGAACCATCGTTGGCGGCCATGGCGTCGATGAGCCACAGGGGCCGCGGGATGCTGCCAATGGGTTCGGTGGGAATGGTCAGTGCCATTTGCGCGTCAACTCGCACTGCACCGGGTGGCCCCCCGCTGGATATGTGGTCCCCGTAAAATATCGGCCGCGGCCCGTTCGCCCTCCGCGGGCGGCCGCGATCGCGTTTGCGTTTTCATTATACCCAGCCTCGTCGTGCAACAAGGCGAATTCGGGTGAAACGTGAGGAAATTCCCGATGCAGGCAGTGTCACACTAAGGGCACTTTTATATTACAGCGTCGACATGACGGAGTTATGCCGGAGTAATTCTTGGTGGGCAAAGCCTGCCGCCATGCTTCAAGCGGGCGGGCGCGATTGAGGGGCGCGCGCGGCAAGGCGCCTCGCTATCGCGTCAGTGGAATTGCAGCACCCCGGCCGCAGACTTTCACGATGCTGACCAGCAGTTCCGTCATCTCCACCGGCTTGGAGAGATGGAGTTGGAATCCCGCACGCATGGACCGGGCGCGGTCCTCGGGACGTGCGTAGGCGGTGAGGGCGATGGCCGGCGTGTTGCCGCCCGATGCCGGAGCCAGCGCACGAATAGCTTCAAGCAGATCGTAGCCGCTCATCACAGGCATACCGACGTCGCATACGAGTACGTGCGGTCGGTTCCGCTGCAACAAATCGAGCGCTTCGGCGGCGCTGCCCGCGATGGTGACATCCAAGCCATATTTCTGAAGGAGATGGCGCAGCAGTTCACGTGCATCGGGCTCGTCGTCAACGACGAGGACCTTTATGCCGCGCACGTCGTTGAGTATGTTATCGTCCGGCACCGCGGGGCGATCCATCCACGAGTCCGTCTGTCCCCCCGCGATCCTGGATTCGGCCTGACCGACCGGCCCGGGCAGCACGGCGATGGATACGGGCAGAACAACAGAGAAGGTAGCGCCCATGTTTGCGCCGTCGCTGGACACATGGACGCGTCCGCCGTGCAGCTCCACCAGGTGTTTGACGATGCCAAGGCCCAGTCCCAGGCCGCCGTAGGTGCGCGTGGTAGAGGCATCCTGCTGGCGGAAGCGTTCGAATACGTGCGGCAGGAACTCGCGCTTGATGCCGATGCCCGTGTCGGTGACGCGAAATTCGACGCTTGATTCAACGCGGCCGCAGAAGACGCGGATGCTGCCGCCGTCCGGTGTGAACTTCACCGCGTTGGTAAGCAGGTTGTAGAAGACCTGTTGAAGGCGATTGGGATCGCCCCGGACGATCATTCTGTCGGATTCGAAACTCGGCTCCAGCTTCAGCCTTCTCGTCTCGGCGGATGGCACGATGGCGTCGATGGCAGCGCGGGCCACGTCGACCAGGTTGATCGTCTTCATGTCGAGCCGGATCTTGCCCGAAATAATCCGATTCATATCCAGCAGATCATCGATGATCTGCGATTGAAGGCGGGCGTTGCGCTCGATCACTTCCAGACCCTGCACCAGATCGCCGCTGATGCTGCCTTCACTGGATTTGCGCAGAAGCTGCGACCATCCGAGGATGGCCGACATGGGGGTACGCAGTTCGTGCGACAGAGTAGCCAGGAACTCGTCCTTCATGCGGTTGGTTTCGCGCAGCAGGTCTTCGGCCAACCGTTGTTCGGTAATGTCCGTGTTGGTGCCGAACCAGTGCAGCACTTCGCCGGCTTCGTTCCGAATGGGCATGGCGCGGGAAAGAAACCAGCGGTACTCGCCGTCGGCGCTGCGCAGCGGAAAGGTATCCTGCCACGACTCGCCCCTGGCCAGCGCTTCTTTCCAGACTTCCGTGACGCGGGCCACATGGTCGGGATGTTGAACGGATTTCCACCCCCAGCCCTGCATCTGCTCGTGCGTGCAGCCGGTGTAGTCGTGCCATCGCTGGTTGTACCAGTAAATCCAGCCGTCCGGCGACGCCATCCAGGCAAGCTGGGGAATGGTGTTGGCCATGACGCGGAATCGCTCCTGAGTTTCGCCCAGTTCGGCTTCGAGCTTCTTTCGCCGCTCGATCTGCACCACGAGCGTCTGGGCGGTCCACCATAACAGGGCAGTGAACATGAGGATGCGAACGACCGTGAGGGCCGCACCGCCGGTGACCCGCTTGTACAGCCCCAAGTCGAAACCGAGGTCCTGCAAGTAGCCCGTGACCAGCAGCAGGGCGACGCTGATCGGGACGAGGCGGCGAACCAGGAGGCCGGCGGCGTCGTTTCGCCGCACCAGTGCGCCCAGGCCGTATTCACGAATGGCAAGCAGCAGGCTGACCGACAGCAACATCAGCAGGAACGAAGTCTGCCAGGCAATGCCGCTGTACTTCGGCTCGCTGTATAGCGCAGTGGCGCTGTAGAGGTAGGCGGTGAAGGTAATCAGGGGGGGCACCGACGCCAGAAGCGCCAGTATGGACGCGACGGCACGGGAGCGGCCGCCTTTACGCGCGTTTGCCAGCAGGATGGCAATGCCCATGAAAGTGAGGGTTGCCGAGGCCGGCGGGCCCATGCGACCGGGCGCGGACGCAGCGCGGTGGCCCCACAAAGGCTCGACCAGCAGCGTGTCGATGCCCAGGTTCCAACCAAAGAGATGCTCGCTGAAAGTGAGACCGCCGATGAGGCCGGCAACCACGGACAGGGCGGCACTCAGCCATTTGGATGAGCGGCGAGGAGGCGCATAAAGAAGCGAAATCGCGGCAGTCGCGCATAAAACGGCGAGCGCCGTATTGGCAAACATCGCGATGCCGTCGCCATCCCAATCGGTCAGCAGGGGAAAGCCGGTAGTCCAGCCGATGAGCGTGGAAGCGCTGCCGAGGAAGGCGATCAGGAGAGCGGCCAGGGGAAATACGCGCGTGGCCATCCTAATCGAGACCCTGAAACATGAACCTCAATAGATGGAAAGTTAACACATCGTGCAGGCCGCATTATAGATCGGGGCAGCTCCGCTTGTCATTCTATGCGCGGCTATGAATCCGACGAATTGTGCACGTGCGCCGAAGCCGCGCACGGCCCTGCTGGTCCACGAATGTTGCGGGAGTGTAGCGGTGCGAAGAAGGCGATTAACTGATTTGTTATCGCGCGAAGCCGGCGCGTCGGCGGAGGTAGGCCGTCAGGCGAGTTCGTCGCGGACGTACCGGTACCAGTTGCTGGTGAAAAGTTCATCGGGATCGTAGCATCGCTTCTGCGCCAGCCAGGCCGGCAGGCGCGGATGACAGCGGAGCAACTGGTCGCGCGTGGCCCAGCGGTGATAGGTGAGATAAAAGGAGCCGCCCCGGGCTGCCGCCACGTCGATCAGTCCGCGCGCGGCCGCCCTGGCGCAGGACAGGCCGCTGGCACTATGCTGTACGAGCAGGTTGAAGATGACGCAGGCCCTTTCTCCGGCGGCCCACGGCAGAAAGGTGGTCGTGTCCGGGGCGATGGCGCGGATCGTGCCGTAGATGTCGCGCGCGCCCGTTTCGCGCAGGACGCGCCGGGCGTCGGCCATGAACGCGGGCAGGGCATCCGGCGGAACGTACAACTCGGTGATCATGAGCGTCCGCGCTTCTTCCCCCGACGCCGGCTGTCCGTCCTCGCGGCTCGCGAGAAACTCGGCATAGTTGGGCAGGTACGTCGCCAACTGCATGGTGTCGGACCAGTAGGTGCGGCCGTGTGTGCCCAGATAGTGACCGGCGTACAGGGCGAATGCCTGTCGTGGATTGTCGTGTGCCAGCCGCAGTAATTGGAGCCATGTCTCGCGCGGCAAATCCGCCGAAGGATCGGGCTCTGGCGCGTCGGCGGGGGCCGGCTTGTAGCAGGCGAAGACGCCGCGGCGGAGGAATTCGTCGTCGCGGGCATCGATGGCGTATTGAAAGTCGCCGTAGACGCAGCCATCGGCGGCGCGGCGGCGCACGGCATGCAGGGCGTCGTCGATGTCGCAGATGTCAACGATGCGCACGAGCTTCTGACGCGGCACGAGTCGCAGCGTGACGTCGGCGACGAGGCCGAAGAGGCCATAGCCGCCGCAGACCAGCGCGAACAGTTCGGGCTCTTCTTCCCGCGAGCAAGTGGCGACCCGCCCGTCGGCCCGCACGATCGTCACGGCCTCGACGTCTTCGACGAAGGGGCCGAATGTCAGTCCGCGGCCGTGGATGTTTGCGCTCACGGCTCCTGCCAGCGTGAGATCGTCCGCGCCGGTCTGCTTCTGCCGAATTCCCCACGGAATCGCGCAGGGCTGCTCGCGAACGGCGTTGATCACGGCCGGCCACATCGCACCTGCGCCAATCCGAATCAGCCCGCACGCCGCATTGAATTCCGTGACGTCATTCAGCGAACGGCAGTCGATGTGCAGCGTGTCGGCGCCGAACTGCTGCCCGCCCATGGCGTGCCGGCCACCCGACACCGAGATCTTCAGGCCGCGCCGTCGTGCCGTGTTCACGGCCCCGCAGAGCTCTTCGAGGCACGCCGGGCGAATGACATCGGCGACGCTGGTGGGATTGAGTTGTGAGTGAACGTCATTGAGGAGGATGGACATGAGACACTCGTACGATTTCGGAATACCCACTCGCCTGGGCCCGCCAGCAAACGCCTATCCTGAGGTAGATCGGGCCGTTCAGGAGTTGTTCACGCGGGCGGTTTAAAGCTCCCCGGCCTTTGTGTTAGAATGACGTCCCGATGCAATACATCGACACTGGTGCCGTGAAGATTCGCCTTCGTCTCACGAGGCCGGACGATCTGCCTGCACTGTTCGACATGCAGGCCGAGCCCGAGAGTAACGCCATGGCCGGAACCAAGCCCCGAACGCAAGAGGCGTTCGACGCGGTCTGGGCGCGAATCTTCGCCGAGCAGAACGTCAATGCCATGGTCATCGAGATCGAAGAGGCGCACGGGCCCAGGATCGTCGGCAGCGTTTCTCGCTTTCCGGCGAAGGACCGCGACTGGGTAGGCTACTGGATCGCGCGGTCGCACTGGGGGAAAGGCATTGCGTCGCGCGCACTCAGGATGTTCCTGGCTGAGGAGCGTCGCCGGCCGCTGTACGCGTCGACCGCCAGCGCCAATGCGCGGTCGCGACGCATTCTGGAGAAATGCGGCTTTCGCTGCATGGGCCTTCACCAGGAAGGGGAGTCGGAGCGATTTTTGGCGCGCGAGATCGCCGAATATGTGCTGGACTGACCGGTCAGCCG
>CAYOZN010000021.1:44910-102626 GCA_964408455.1 uncultured Planctomycetaceae bacterium | reverse complement strand
GACCTGGGCGTCCAAGAACCGCGGCCTGACGTCGCACTACATGCCCGATCCCAACGTGGAAGTCGGTTTCTGCGTCCACCGCATCGCCATGCACCCGTCGCGGCCCAGCACGCTCTTCATGCAGCTCCACTGGCATGTGTGCCGCAGCGATGACGCCGGCGACACATGGCGAAAGGTCAGCGGCAACCTGCCGAGCGACTTCGGCTTCCCCGTCGTCGTGCATGCACATGAACCCGAGACGGTGTACGTCGTGCCCATCCTCAGCGACTCGCTGCACTATCCGCCCGAGGGCAAGCTGCGGGTCTATCGCAGCCGCGTCGGTGGCAACGAGTGGGAGCCGCTGACGAAGGGCCTGCCGCAGAGTGACTGCTACGTGAACATCCTGCGCGGGGCGATGAGCACCGACACGCTTGACCCGTGCGGCGTCTATTTCGGCACGACCGGCGGGCAGGTATACGGCAGCGCCGATGCGGGAGACTCGTGGACGCCCATCGTGCGCGATCTGCCGGGGGTGCTGTCAGTGGAGGCGCAGGTGCTGGGATAGACCGGACTTTTTATCGAGACATCAGCGTGGAGACGCCACACGAGAATTGCGTGCCTGAGCCGTTGCGCGAGGAGCAGCGTGAGGTCGAACGACAGATCTGCGAAGCGTTTCGAGGCGTGTGTCGCGATGACGGCATGTCCTGGACCGAAGCGTTGGTTATCGACGAATACGGTTCGCAAGAAGATATGAATGCCGCCCGTTCGGCGGAACGGAAACACCAGTATCAACGATGGGAGAACCTGGTGGACGATCCGACCTGGGATGAGCAGGTCGGGTTCAACTATCTCGATGCATCCGGATTTCGCTACTACATCGCCCCGGCCATGATCCGTTGCGTGCGACGCGGCTGGACAGAGACCGTGGACTTTGCTCTCGAGCACCCGCCCGAAGGTTTCATCGACATTCTCGATGAGCAACAAGCCAAGGCGATTGCGCGGTTCGTGCGGTTCATGATCAAAGTGCAAAAAACAACAAACGACGACGTATATGGCGAGGCTTGGGAAAAGGCATACTACTTTTTGTGGAGACGTTGGGACGAAGCCGGCGAGGATCCGTAGTCCGGGCGTGCTTTCATCGGAAATGACAGTGCCGCCGGCTGCATCCGACCATTTGGCCCAGTTCACATGGACGGAGGAATATTACGCTATGAACCACGGCATCAACGGCGCCCACTGGCTTCTCTACAGCAAGGACCCCGACGCTGACCGCACGTTTTTCCGCGATGTGCTTGGCCTGCGGCATGTCGATGTTGGCGGCGGCTGGCTCATCTTCGCGCTGCCGCCGTCGGAACTGGCGGTCCACCCCGGCGAGGGCGAGTTCGTGCAGCGCCATGCCGAGCACGAGTTGCTCGGCTCCCTGCTCTATCTCATGTGCGACGACATCCGCGCGACCGTTGCTTCGCTGGCCGCCCGCAGTGTCACAACGACGCCCATCGACTCGGCCGAGTGGGGGCAATACACCCTTGTCACTCTGCCCAGCGGCGGCAAAATCGGCCTCTATCAGCCATCACACGAGCGGGCCGTGTAGCGTCCACTTACGGTGTGCCACTGCTTCAAGCAGTGCCCGCAGCCTTCCGCGAAACCAGGCGTATCTCCGTGTGCCACTGCTTCAAGCAGTGCCCGCAGCTTACCGCGAAACCAGGCGTTTCCTCCGTGTGCCACTGCTTCAAGCAGTGCCCGCGGCCTTCCGCGAAATCCGGCGTTTCTCCGTGTGCCACTGCTTCAAGCAGTGCCCGCGGCCTTCCGCGAAATCCGGCGTTTCCCCGTGTGCCACTGCTCAAGCAGTGCCCGCAGCCTTCCGCGAAACCAGGCGTTTCTCCGTGTGCCACTGCTTCAAGCAGTGCCCTCGCCGCACCATTAGCGCGGCACCACGCCGCGCACCCGCCGCCTCACTTCCGCGCCAACAGCCGCGCGTTGACAGCCCCCGTAAGATGCGCCCCTAATACCGCTCCTGCGCCGCTGGCGTCGCTCGTCACGATCAGCCGGCCCATGGACTTTTCTCCGGAGAATGCCGACGAATGTCAGACGGCGCCGCCGAATTCAACACCATCGCCCTGCTGCTGACCATCTTCGGCGTGCTGCTGATCTCCTGCGCGGTGCTGGGCCGCACCGTCGAGCGTTCCGGCGTTCCGGTCGTGTTCCTCTTCCTGACCATCGGCATCCTGGCCGGTTCCGAGGGCCTCATCGGCATCGCCTTTGACGACTATCGCCTCGCCTTCCGCCTGGGAACCGGCGCACTGATCCTCATCTTGCTCGATGGCGGCCTGAACACGTCCATGCTTGCCATCCGCCGGCACCTGCGCCCCGCCCTTGTCCTCGCCACCTTCGGCGTCGTGGCCACTGCCGCACTCCTCGCACTCTTCGGCCGCGTGCTCGGCCTGACCTGGTCCGAGGCCATCCTGCTCGGATCGGTCGTTTCCTCCACCGACGCCGCAGCCGTCTTTGCCGTGCTGCGCGGCGGCGGACTCAGGCTGGAACCCCGCATCGGCGACACCATCGAGCTCGAGTCCGGCATCAACGACCCCATGGCCGTCATCCTCACCATCGCCGCCACCCAGGTGATCCTTGGCCAGGCCCCCTCGCCCGGGCGCATGGCCATCGATGTGCCGCTTCAGCTCGTCTCGGGACTTGCGACGGGACTGGTTCTGGCGTTCGGCCTGCGCAAAGTGCTGACGCGCATCCACCTGCCCACCGCCGGGCTGTACCCGGTGCTGACCGTCGGCACCGGCCTGCTGGCATTCGGCGTCGCCACGCTGCTCAATGGCAGCGGGCTCATTGCCGTCTTCTCGGCGGCGCTGATTCTCGGGAACGGCCCGCTGCCCTATCGCACCGGCCTGACGCGCATTCACGATGCGCTCGGCTGGCTCAGCCAGGTCGGCGTGTTCCTGATGCTGGGCCTGCTCGTATTCCCGTCGCAGCTTGCCCCGGTGGCGAGGGACGGCTTTCTGGCGGCCCTGTTCCTGAGTTTCGTCGCCCGGCCGGTCGCCGTTCTGCTGTGCCTGCTGCCATTCCGATTTTCGTTAAAGGAGATCGGCTATATCGGCTGGCTCGGCCTGCGCGGCGCCGTGCCCATTGTGCTGGCCATGATCCCGGTGCTGTCGGACGTCCCGGGTGGGATGAAGGTGTTCAACATCGTATTCTTCGTCGCCGTCATGAGCGCGATCCTGCCCGGCGTCACGATCCGCGGCGTGACACGCTGGCTCGGCTTCGAAGCCCCGGCCGCCCCGGTGCCGCCGGCCGCCCTGGAAGTGACGTCCACGCGGCACCTTGCCGGCGAATTGATCTCGTTCTACATCACCGAGGCACTGGCCGTCTGCAATGCATCGCTGTCGGCCATCCCGTTCCCGCCCAATTCGGCCGCCGTTCTCATCGTGCGAGGTCAGGAGCTGATGGCCGCCCGCGGCGGCACCGTTCTGACGCAGGGCGATCACGTCTATGTCTTCTGCGGCCCGGAGGAGCGCCCGTTCATCGAACTGCTGTTCGGCCGACCGCAGGGAGAGGCGTGACATCGCTCCTATCGCGATGCGCCTCGGCCCGCTTTGGCGCAGCGGGCGCGCTTAACTACAATTGCCGAGATCGTGAAGGGGCCGATATACAATCCGGAAGACATGGCGGGCTTCTGGCGGCGTTCGCTGGCTCTGGCGATTGATTTGTTGATCCTGGTACTCTTCTTCGAAGTCGTGGTGCGCGCATTATGGCACTGGTCGCCGCCCGAACGGCTCACCGAAGAGTTCGCACTCCTTGTCGATTTCACGCTTATGATGTGCTGGCTGGCCTATTTGGTGGGCCTTCGTCTGATGGAGCGGGGAACGCTGGGGTATCGCCTGGTCGGAATCCGCTATGCGTATATGTTCAATGAAACGCCGGGCGCATTGATCAAGCTGTACCGTGCGGCCATCGCAGTCTTTCTGCTCTGGGCTTTCGGGCTCAGCCACTTCTGGATGCTGTTCGATCCCAACAAGCAGACCTGGCACGACAAGGTGTCGGGCTTTTATGTGGTCAAGCGGCGCGCCCTGCCGCGGGGAGAGCAGAACATCGTTCGCCGCGTAATCAACTTCATGATGTTCTCTTTCGTGATCTACGAGCCACAGTCGCAGACTGCCTGATGCTCAACACCCGTTGCAATGCACCATGAGCGCCGCGGCACGCTACGGCAGTAACAGCGCGGACACATATGACTGAATGTCGCGCCCATCGGCGGTACCGTCGCAGTTCACGTCGCTGCGGTTTATGTGCAATGGATCCGCTGGCATTTCCAGGAGAACCAGCACCAGCGCCGCCGCATCGTCCAGGTTCTCCGCCCCGTCGCCATTGATATCCAGGCTCGGCTGACCCGGGAACACCAGCGGATCGGCCTCGTCGCCGCACTGCTCGGCCTCGTCGCGATCGTAAAATCCGTCCTCGTCCCGATCGATGCCGATCCGCGTCTCGCTGCCCTCGGGCACCACGGTGTACGTCAATTCGCTGCCCGGCGCCGCGGCCGCCTGAAGATTCGCCGCGGTAATCGTCTCGCCTGCCCGGTCGGACTGGAACACGCCGCCGCCATTGTAGCGCCATCCGCGCGGCACACCGCCCACGCGCCCCTTCACCACCAGCCCCACGGCATTCGCATTCGCCAGCGAGATCATGTCGTTGATCAACTGGAGCTGCTGCGCCGGCGCACCGGCCGCGCTGACCAGCGTCGTCTGCCGCCCCACGGCTGCATGTGCGTCCTTGCTGGCCACCCCCGGCGGCTCAAACGGCCCCGGCGGCGCGAAGCCCGACCCGCTGAAGGCCAGCATCAGCGCCACGAGGTCCGCCGTCATCTCGTCGCTCGCCGTGTTGAAGACCGGCTCGTTCACGAAGCGGGCGATCGAGTCGACGCTGCCGTCGTGCAGCACGCCGAAGCCGGCCGTGTTCTGGAGCTTCGTCAGCTCGAAGCCCGTCTTCTCGTATTGATTGCGCAGGTGCGGCGTCTTGATGCTGATGTTCGTGGAGCCATCCACGCTGACGATCGCCAGGTGATGTTCGCCGTTTGGCCCCACCGGCACAGGCGCGAAGTTGAGTCCGGACGTGTCCGTGCCCGCACCGGTCGGCAGCGTGTGACACGAAGCACAGTTGACGCCGTCGAGCTGTGCCGTGCGATAGGCATTCAAACCGGCAACCGCGTTGCCGTTTGGCAGGGGCGTGCCCGCTGCCAGCCCGCCCGAGCCGGCGAAGCGTCCGGTCGCGAAATGCCCCGGCAGCGGCAGGTTCGTCGGCAGCGTGTTATCGAAGTTGCGAAATGGATTGGGCGGAAAGTGGATCGACGCCAGGAAGTCCTCAAACTCCTGCATCTCGTCCTGCGGCGGCTCGGTTGCCAGCGGCTCGTCGCGGCCCTGCAAGCCCTGAAACGCGTGCGAAAACTCCTCGATGCCGTCGCGATCGCCCCGCCAGTGATGCGGCTCCATGCCGATGATGTGCTGAAGCGTCTGCGTCGTCATCGGCCCCTTCATCGGGTGCCAGGGCTGGCAGTTGTTCAGCGGGGCGCAGTTCTGATTGAACGTCTTCACCAGCCCCCCGGGATCGCCCAGGTCCCACGCCAGCTTGTCCATCCGCGCATCGACGTGGCAGCTTGCACAGGCAATGTGTCCCAGGCCGGAGTTTGCATGTGTGTCGTACAGATGTCGGCGGCCGCCCTTGATCGCGGCCGGCGTGGGATCGTACAGCGGCAACACTGCTGCCTCGCTTTCGGTGTTCAGGTCCACCACCGACAGCGACGCCTCGAACTTGTTGAGCACGTACAACCGCTGCCGCCCTTCGTCGAGCACCAGACCCGTCGGCCCCTCGCCCACTTCAATCGTCAGGCGGCCGGGATCGCCGACGGCGGGCTGACGGGAACCGGCCCCGTCGATGATCACCACATTGTTGCTGCCCATTCCCGCGACGTATCCGCGGTTCCCGGCCGAGTTCCACACGATCGCCCGCGGATCGCCCAGCGACTTGTCGCGATCCGCCTGCGGAATGGCCACGAACGGAATGTCGGTGCCGTATATCAGGTGCTGGTTGAGGTCGACGACGGCGTTCGTCGCGACTGCGGCCGGGTCGACAATGCCCATGTTCACCCGCAGAAACCGCCCCTGGACCACCGGCTCGAACCGCACTTCGTTCGTGGCATCCGTACCGACGACTGTCACCTGGTCGTTGGCCGGATTGACAGCCACCGACATGCAGATGTTCATCAGCCCGGTCGCGTAGTCCACTGCCAGCGTGTCGGCATCGATGATGGCCAGATCGTGATCGAGCAGGTCCCAGCCCGGCAGTCGGCCCGACAGCGAGGCATTCGCCCCGCTGACGAGATCGGTCCAGTTGCCGTTGTTGTCGTCCATCCACATTCCCTGATCGTTCTTCTTCACGATCATGCCCACCCGCGGCGGCTGTGGATTGCCCGGGCGCTGCGGCGGCTTGAAGTTGGCCCCGTCGTTGGGAGGCGGATTGACGCCGCCATAGGGCCCTGCGGTTTCGTTCACCACATTCGGTGGAAAGCCGTTGTTTATCGTGCTGCCGCCGCCGAGGATCGTGGAGTCGTTGCCCGATTCGAATACCGCGACGTACACCTCGTCACGCTCCGCGCTGTAGGCCATCGCCCGGGGATCCTCGCCAAGAATGTTTATCTTCGCCGGCTGCGCGGCCAGATCGCTCGTATCGAACACCAGCACGCTGTTGGCCTGCGAGCAGGACACGAATGCCCGTTGATGTGCCGGCGCGAATACCACGTCGCATGGCTCATCTTCGGTGCGAAGCGTTGCAACCACGCGCCCGGTCCCCAGGTCCACGACGCTGATCGAATCCGAGATGTGGTTGACGACCCATGCCTCGCCATCGCTGCGCGCACGCACGCTCACCGGATCGAGCCCGACTGGAACCGACTGGACGTACACCGGCGTTCCCGAGGACAGGTCAAAAATCTCCAGCCTGTTGTCGGCCGTATTGACCGCGAGCAGCAGATTGCCGCCGGGCGTCATATCCAGCGGATGGACGTGCGGATTCTCCCAGTTGACGAAGGTCTGGCCTTGCGCCGTCGCGGCGGCGAGCAGCACGGCAAGCGTGAACAGTGACATTGGACGGGCGGCGTGAGACTTCATTCGCGATCTCCTGTTCCCCCGTCGAACATGCGAAAAATTGCGCGATCCATCGCAGCATGGACTACGCCGGCCCAGTGGCTGTGGCCGCCGGCGTTGCGGGGTTATGAGGCGTGGCTCGCCGGCGGGCACACGGATATCGTTGGCCTGACGGCCGGCCTTTCTGGCTTCCTCGGCTGCCGGAACGCGCATCGAATAGCAACTGCCACTATACTTAGAGGGGGAGGTAGGCTTCAACCGCCTGCGCCACGATCTCGTGGAATTGTTCCCGCGAACACATGAGGGAATGTCCTGACCGCTTGCAGGTCCGGTGCGCCGACTGCGGTTGTCCGGACTCCTTGTCAGCGCCTGCCCATCAGGGGGAGTCAGCCATGCAATTGCCTGCCGCGGCCCATCCGGTTCCAGCAAGCCGCCCGGCCGTCGTTTCCGTTAGCCGCGCCATCGCGACGGCTTTGCGATTCGCCGCACCAGCCATAGCTGTCATCACGATGGCACTTCCCTGCCTGTCGCGCGCCGACGTCATCGTCCTCGAAGCCGCCAAGGACAACACGCTTTACCAGAGCACCGGCGTTCAGATCAGCAACGGCGCCGGCGCCTACATCTTCGCCGGCAAAAACAACTCCGGCGAGATCAGGCGGGCGCTCGTTCAGTTCAACGTCGCGGGATCCATTCCCGCCGGCTCCGTCATCAATAGCGCCAGCCTGTCCATGCGCATGTCACGCACCATCGCCGGAAGCACGCCCGTCTCGTTGCGCAAGGTGCTCGCCTCCTGGGGCGAAGGTGCATCCAACGCCCCCGCAAATGAAGGGGGAGGGACCACCGCAGAGCCCGGCGATGCAACGTGGAAGTTCCGCTTTTATGACGGCACACTCTGGACGAGCGAAGGTGGCGATTTCAGCCCCACCTCCAGCGCCACCGCCAACGTGGGCGGCATCGCCACATACAACTGGACGGGCGCTCAACTCGCCGCGGACGTGCAGGCATGGCTCGACGATCCCGCAACAGACCACGGCTGGGCCGTCATCGGAAACGAGTCCGCCTCGCCATCCGCCAAGCGCTTCGATTCTCGCCACTCGGGCATCACCACCAATCGGCCGCGCCTCACCATCAACTTCACGCCCTCCGGCGCTGCCGGCGCTTGCTGCCTGCCAGCCGGGGGCTGCGTGTTGAACGACGCCGCCACCTGCGCTTCGCTCGGCGGCACCCACGCCGGCAACGGCGTCTCCTGTGCCACCGCAAATTGCCCGCCGCCGACGGGGGCCTGCTGCCAGATCGTCACTTCGTGCACCATCGAAAATGAGTCGGCGTGCCTGACGGCCGGCGGCATCTACGGCGGCCACGGCTCCGACTGCTCCGCCGCCGACTGCCCCGTCCAGCTCACGCCGTTTCTCGATCCGCTGCCGATCCCCGCCGTCGCGCAGCCCGTCACCGGCACTTCGGGCGGCGAGGCTTCCTACGAAATGCGCGTCACGCAGCAGCAGCAGCAACTGCATCAACAGTTGCCCCCCACCACCGTCTGGGGTTTCAACGACAGCTTCCCCGGTCCGACGATCGAGGCCAAAAGCGATCTGCCCGTCACTGTCCGCTGGATTAACGATCTTCGCGACCAGGGCGGCGACCTGTTGACCACGCATCCGCTGACCGCCGACGCGTGCGCACACGGGGCGAGCATGTTTGCCAATCCGCCGCACGTCGTGCCTCACCTCCACGGCGCGCACGTTCCTGCATGGAGCGATGGCTATCCCGAAGACGCCTTCCCACCTGGTGCCGAGACGACGTACGTCTACCCCAATCACCAGTTGCCCGCCACGCTCTGGTACCACGACCACGCCATGGGCATTACCCGCCTCAACGTGATGATGGGCCTCGCCGGCTTTTACCTTATTCGCGACGATCTGGAAACGCTCTTGCTCGATCTGCCGCAAGGCCCGTACGAAGTGCCGCTGGTCATTCAGGATCGCTCATTCAACACCGACGGCAGTATCGCCTACCCGGAGATGGTGCACGACCACTTTCACGGCGACTTCATCCTCGTCAACGGCAAGGTCTGGCCCTATTTCGGCGTGCGCAGGGGTAAGTACCGCTTCCGCATACTGAATGGCTCCAACGCTCGCGCCTACACCCTCGCCTTGTCCAACGATGCTGCCTTCTGGCAGATCGGCACAGATGGCGGCCTGCTCCAGGCCCCCGTGCCGCTCACCTCGCTCACCATCAGCCCCGGCGAGCGGGCCGATGTGGTCATGGATTTCGGCCAGTATGCCAACGGCACCGAAATTCTCCTGCTCAATAGCGCACCTGCGCCTTTCCCCGGCGCGCCGGGCGACGGCGTCGTGCCCAACGTCATGAAGTTCATCGTGCAGAGTTCGATCGGTCACGTCAGCCCCCTGCCTGCGGTCCTGCGCCCCGTCGATGTCATTCCCGAGGCAGAGTCGGTGCAGCAGCGCGACTTCGATTTGCGCAAGCTCGACGAGCCCTGCGCCGGCTCCGCCTGGTACATCAACGGTCTCGAGTGGCACGACATCACCGAAAACCCCCTGCTCGGCACGACCGAGATCTGGGCCTTCGTCAACAAGTCCGGCATGATGCACCCGATGCACATGCACCTCGTGCAGTTCCAGGTGCTCGATCGGCAGGCCTTCGTCTATAGCGGCGACGACATCGAAATCGTCGGCCTGCGCGTGCCGCCGCCCCCGCACGAAGCCGGCTGGAAGGACACCGTGCAGGCCAATCCGCTCGAGATCACGCGCGTCATCGCCCGCTTCGACGACTATACCGGCCTCTACGCCTATCACTGCCACATCCTTGAACACGAGGACCACGCCATGATGCGCCAGTTCCGCGTGAGCTGCCTGAAGGGCGATGCCAATTTCGACGGTATTCTCGACGGGCGAGATGTGGCCCCATTCGTCGAGGCCTTGATCGACCCTGCCGCCGAGGGCAGCGGGGCATTCTGTGCCGCCGATATGGATGGGGATGAACTGCTGGAAGCGGACGTTGACGTGGCGGCCTTCGTCCAGTGCCTTGTCACCGGCGCCTGCCCATAGAGCGTACTCTCAGCAGGTGCCACTGCTCTGTGAGCAGTGCGATGCCCGCGTGCCACTGCGCTTTGAGCAGCGCGCCCGGGTGCCACTGCTCTGCGAGCAGTGCGATGCCCGCGTGCCACTGCCGGTGAAGCCACAAGTTCCCGTAAAAAACAAGAAAGCCAGGCCCGCGCGTCTCCGACGCGATATCGGCCTGGCTGTTGCTTCTTGTGCCCCGGATCACTGCCTCGCGGACTCCGCCGCCAATGGCGCGATCTCAGTGCGATGATCGCCCTGGTGAATTTACCAGGCGACGTAGCTCATGCGGCGGACATTCGAGCGCGTCCGGCTCGTGCCGTAGCTCTTGCTGCGCGTCGAGTTCGTCCGGCCATAGTTGCCGGCCGTCGTCTTGCGGCTCGAGGTGCGGGTGTTCTTGCGCCAGTTCGGGCGGCTGCCGGTGATGCTCTTGAAGTTCGTGGGGGTAAAGCCCTTGACGATCCAGTTCGTGTTGATGCCGAAACCGCAGCTCTTCCACGTCTTGCAGCAGGTCTTCAGCTCGTTGCAGATCCGGGTGGCTTCGGCCTTCAGGAACTGCTTCTCGCCGGCGGTCGTGGCGACCTTGAACCGTCGCTTGCATCGGTTGAAGAATGCCTGCTTCTTGCGGATGTCCGCCGTGAAGCTCGCCTTGGTAATGTTGCCGTAGTTCATTGGTTTTCCTCTCATGAGAAACTCAGGCTCCCCGGTCCATCACCAGGGCTATGACCGTGTTCGGACGCGTCCGGCTTTGGGTTAAGTTATTGCTTCAGTTTTTTTCCGCCGCGCGCAGCGCTCTCGCGCCCAGGAGGCGCCTTCCAGACCGGTCAGCCGGGTTCGCCGTCCTCGTGTAAGTCGATGAAAATTAGTCAGTTGCGCAAGTCAGATGAGGGCCGATCGCACGGCGGCGAGCCGACGCCACGCTTCAGAAAGAAAGTCGCTCTTTCAGCGCGGCGAGCCGCTCGTACGGCACGCGATCGCGCGTAAATCCGACGCCCCGATCTTCGCGCCGCGCCAGCGCGTGAAAGTCCGAACCCCCGGTGGCGACCAGCCCGCATCGCGCAGCGAGCTGCTCGAGCCCCTCGCGCTCCAACCGATCAATCGCCGGATGAATCGTCTCCACGCCCGCCAGCCCTTCGTCGCGCAGCCGCTGCACCACGGTGCGCAACTCCAGCGATGACTGACATCGCAGCGTCACCGGATGCGCCAGCACGGCCAGCCCGCCGGCGCCGCGGATCGCGCCAATGATCTCTGACGATGTCGGACGTTCCAGCGGTACGTGCGCAGCCCTTCCATCGCCCAGAAATCGCGCGAACGCGTCACGATAATCACGCGCGGCGCCCGATCGAACCAGCGCCTCCGCGATGTGAGGTCGCCCCAGCGAGTGTCCCGCAGCCTGTGCAATGGCGGCGGGGTCCAGCGAAATGCCCAATGCCCCCAGCCGCTCAAGAATCGCCCCGTTCCGCCGTGCCCGCGCAGCCTGAACGCGCGACAGCAGCGCCGCGAGGCCGGCCGAATCTGGATCGACGAAGTATCCGAGGATGTGAAGCACGCCCGCGTAGCGATCCGCCTCGATCTCGACGCCGGCGACCAACTCCATGCCCAGCGCTTCGGCCCGCGCCCGGGCCTCGCCGATTCCCGCCGTCGTGTCGTGATCGGTCAGCGCGACCGCCGCCAGCCCGCGGGCATGCGCCAGCTCCATCAAACGGGCCGGCGCATAGGCGCCGTCGGAAGCCGTCGAATGTAGATGAAGATCGATATAGCGCGACGAGGCGGGCACGAATTACGCCGGCAGGATGCCGCGCTGCTGGAGAAATTCCGCGAGTTGGGCCACGCACTGCTCCAGCTTCATTTCGGCCGACTTCAGCACCAGCTCGGGCTGCGTCGGCGCTTCGTAGGGATCGCTCACGCCCGTGAAATTCTTGATCTCGCCGGCCCGCGCCTTCTTGTACAGCCCCTTCGGATCACGCTCTTCGCACACGTTCACCGGCGTATCGACAAAGACCTCCACAAAGGGCAGCTTCGCGTCGTCGTGCAGCTTGCGCACCAGATCCCGATCGGCCCGATAGGGGCTCACGAACGATGTTATCGTGACGACACCGGCGTCAGCAAACAGCTTTGCCACTTCGCCGATGCGGCGGATGTTCTCCGCACGGTCCTCGGCCGAGAAGCCCAGGTTCTTGTTGAGCCCGTGCCGGATGTTGTCGCCATCCAGCACGTACGCCAGCCGCCCCTGCTGCACCAGCGCATGCTCCAGCGAAAAACCGATCGTGCTCTTGCCGCTCGACGGAAGACCCGTCAGCCAGATGGTGCAGCCCTTCTGAGACAGCAGCTTCTCCCGCGACGCTCGATCGACGTGCCCCTCGTGCCAGACGACGTTGGTTGCTCGGATCTCAGTCATGAATTCGTCCTAGCTCCGTTCCTGCTTCACCTGCAGCGCCCGGCGCCGTTCCACCACCGCCGCCCGCCGCATACCTGCTTCAGCCCGTGTGCATATGCGCTACATCTGCTCGGCAAACAGCGGCGTGCTCAGATACCGCTCGCCCGATGACGGCAGCACCACGACGATCAGCTTGCCGGCGCTGTCCGGTCGCGCGGCCACGCGCGACGCCGCCACCAGCGCCGCCCCGGACGAGATCCCGCAGAGCACGCCCTCCTCCTTCGCCGCCCGGCGGGCCATCGCCATGGCATCGGCCGAGTTCACCCGCACGATCTCGTCGTAAATCGCCGTGTTCAGCACCGCCGGAGCAAATCCCGCCCCGATGCCCTGTATCTTGTGCGGCCCCGGCTGCATCGTCTTGCCCTCGCGCTGCTGCGTCAGCACCGGCGACTCCTCCGGTTCCACCGCCACGCAGCGGAAAGACGGCTTGCGCTCCTTGATCACCTCCCCCACGCCGGTGATCGTGCCCCCCGTGCCGATGCCCGAAACAAAAATGTCCACCTTCCCGTCGGTATCCCGCCAGATCTCCTCGGCCGTCGTCTTGCGATGCACCTCGGGGTTCGCGGCATTGTCGAACTGCTGCGGCATGAAGCTCTGCGCCGTGCCCTCCACCAGTTCCTTCGCCTTGCGAATGGCCCCCGGCATGCCCTCCGCCGCCGGCGTCAGCACCAGGTTCGCCCCGAGTGCCTTCAAGAGGGCACGTCGTTCCAGGCTCATGGATTCCGGCATCGTCAGCGTCAGGCGATATCCCTTGGCGGCGCACACGAACGCCAGCCCGATGCCCGTGTTGCCGCTCGTCGGCTCGATGATCATGGTGTCGCGGTTGATCTTTCCCTCCCGCTCCGCCGCCTCGATCATGCTCCTGGCAATGCGATCCTTCACGCTGGCCAGCGGATTCAGGTATTCCAGCTTGGCATAGACATCGGCCTGAGACTGGATGATGCGATTGATCCGGACCAGCGGCGTGTTACCGACCGCGTCCACGATATTGCCAAACAGGCGGGCCATACGGAAAACACCTCCGGCTAGATTCCTGTCCCATCCGCCGCCGCGACAATCGCACATATGCGTCGCCGCCACCGCGCGAACCGCGCATGGTAAAGGCTTCGCCCTTTCGAGCAAAGCGAACTCCTTACATATTGGTAATGGAGGGTTCTCGACGCAACCGTCACCGGTGCAGGGTCGCGCCCGTCAGGCCGCCTTGCAGGGTGCCGGATCACTGGCGGCATCGGGCGCCGCCTGGTCGGGAGCCGAGAGCACCGCCTCGCCTGCCTGTTCGCCGGTCGCGGGCGATTGCGCCTCTTCTCCTTCGCCAGGAGCGGCATCGATCGTCGATTGCCCTTGAGTCGCGGCGTTCACCCCATCTTCCGCGGCGCTATCCGAAAGGTGGTCCTCCGCTTCCTGCGAGCCCGAGGCATCGCCGCGGGCGGCAAACGTCGGCACGCGCCCCAGCGCAAAGCAAGCCGCCGCGGCGTTCTCGCGGGAAACCAGCGACTCGCGCAGCAACCGTGCCTGCTCGCTCAGCGGCCTGGTCTGGACGCACATCGATCGGGCCCGTTCTCGAACAGTAGCCGAGGCCGTGGCCGCGCGACTCGCCGGAAAGTCCCGCGCTTGCGAGACGCCGGCCGGATCCGCCGCGTAGCAGGGTTCCCATGCCAATGCCCCACGGCGGAATTCATGTGGCACCGGCGGCCGAATCGACGCCGACCGCCTGGATCGGGCAGCCCCTCGGTTTCGCACCGGCATCAATCGTTCCCTCAGCGCCGACCGGACAGACCAGCCGGTCAGCGCCAGTCCGGCCACCGCCAGAAGCGTCAGCGCGACGACCGTCCAAGCCGACATGCCCGGCGCTGGATAGAGTGCCGCCTCGCGCGGCGTCCCCGCCAGGGCATGCCGCAGATCGTTTACGAGTTCCTGAGTGGCCGCCAGTTCGCTCTTTAGTGCCGCCACGTTGACATCGACGCCATTCGCCGCAGAATCGCCTTCCGCGGCAGTTTCCGTCGTCGCCGGCGCCTCCGCGCGTGCGATTTCCGGTGTCGGCTCAGACATGCCCATCCACACGCCAATGCACGCCGAGCACAGCAGCCAGGCCGACCAGAACGCCAGGCGGGGGCTGATGCGCCCATGCCCGATGCTTCTTCCGTCTCGGTTCGCCGCCGGCCGACCTGCACGACGGTGCTGCACGGTGCGTTTGTTACCGTCAATACTGCGGAACACGCGCCTTCCTCGTCTTCAGAGTTGCGCGACCAAGCCGCGCGGATTCTTCAACACTTCTTATCGGTCCAGCCGCGCAGCCGGTTAAAGCCCGACTTGAACGATGCCGCGATGCGCAGTTCCTGCGCAGGCCGCCACGCACGCTCCCTACGCCGCCAAAATGCGGCGGCCGTGGGATTCCGGATGCGCCGGCTCCCGCGCATGCGGGGGGGGCACCCGCCTACCCCGCCCGATCGTCCCCTTCGACCCGGCAAAATCCGCTCTCCCGGGATGAAGTGTCCTGAGCCGCGCAAAAATCCTTGATTTACAGGACGTAGGTTCGCAATAATTCTGGTAGATCAGCGCGTGCGACGTCAGGCCGGCAGCACCGCACTTCCCGCCGCATTCACTCCCGCCGGTCAGGCGCCCACCGACCTTCGCAGAACTTTGCCAGAAAGGAGCCCCGCCCGTGTCCAATCACATTCCCCGCGTCGTGATCGCCTCACTTCTCGCCGCCCTGTTCTTTACGCCCCGATCGGGTCTCGCCGGCCCTGCCGATCTGCTCAAACAGGCCATCGAAGAGGAAGGACAGCGGGAGCCCGCTTCGACCGCGGAGAATGGCGAGATCCTCAACCTGCTCAACGAAGCCCAGCAGTTCGAGTCGCAGAAGCGCTTTGATGAGGCCATCAGGCTGTATGAGAAGGCCTATCGCCTCGATCCGGCCAACCAGGCCAACTATGCGCGCTTGCTCGTTGCCAAGCGCTCCGCCGGCAAGATGACCGAACAGGATCGCGAAGCCCTCGCCCTCCTCGAGGAGCAGCAGGCCGCCAGCATCGACCAGGTGCTGCGCAGCGTGCGACTGGCCTTCATCCAGGCCGGTCAGGCAAATCGGGCCGGCGACACTGACTTGGCACAGCAGAATCTTGACACGGCCGCCCGACTGCTCGACACGCTGCCCGCATTTGTCGATGCCGATCCCTATCGCACCGAATTGAAGCGCCTGACGCTCGCCGTCAGCCGCAAGGCCAGGCGAACGCGCGAAGCGGCCCCTGCCGAGGCCCCCGAATCCAGGGAAAACACGGAAACGCACGCCATTGGCAGCACTGTCACCATGACCGAAATATCACAGGACATCCCCTGCGACGATGTCACGGTCACCACAACGGTCGAAACGGGTCAAATCATTGACGTGCAGGGTTTGATTCACGACGACCACGCCCGGCACGTCTACGATCGCGAATTGGCCTCTGCCCTGGCCCACCAGCGTGCAAACGTGATCCTCTCGAACAACGAGGCCGCCATGCCGCCGCCCACCACGGGCCTGAACTACCCGTCGGACTGGCCCGAAAAGTCGGCCCGCAGGGCCCGCTGGCGGGATGGTGTTGTCTACCGGACGCCGTCGTTCACCGGCGAAGACGGCCAGGAGTACTACACCGCCATCTACGATCTGGGCGACCTCGTCCATCCCGTGCCGAATTTCTACGCCAGCTTCCCCGGATTTGGAGCGGACCAATATCGTGAACTCCTCGACCGCGAAGCACTCAGGGAGCGAAGCTGGATTTTCAACCGCGGCGCGGAAGACCTTGCCGCCGGCCTGCCGCTGCTGCACTTCTTCGGTGGCGTGGACAACAACGCCGTCTCGACGCGGACCGATCCTCGGGAGGTCGATCGCGTCATGGCGACGCTTGAGTTGTTCATCAACCGCTGATCTCCTCCAGCCGAACCGCGCCTCACACATGGGAATTACATACGGCCGCGAGAGCCACAGGGCTTTCGCGGCCGATCTTAATAATGGCAGCGCTCTTGGCGGACGGTCAGCACTGCGGTCGAACCGGGCTAGGAGCCGCGATTTGTTCGTAAGTGCTTAATTAATAATTGGTTAAGAAATGACGTTGACAGGGGGGCCGCCCAGGACTACTACTATGCCGCGACAAATAGGCAATTTCCGCGGCGGGAGCGGACCGGCACAAACTGCTTGTGCTACACATTTCGAGCTGTTGGAGACATGATGAATCTGAGACACTTTCGACGAATCGCCGCATTGAGTCTGTTCTTCGGCCTCGCACTGGCGGGCCTCGCCTGCGTCTGAAAGGCGCAGGAACTGACGGCTCGCGAGCGTGCCGAACGATTTCAAACCCGTTCCCTCCACAGGGGCGGGTTTTTTTGTAGATTCCCGTCCAGGCCCATATCCCGAACGACCTCGGACCGGCTCCGCCCCGGCACAACACAGGAGGTTTGACCGTTGCCCAAATCGTCCCCTCTCGCGTCCACCGCCGCCTTACTCGCCATGTTCGCCGGTACCGGATGCGCAACCGATCGCGGGTCATGGCCTCCGCTGAACACCGACTTTCTGAGCGCCAGCGCCCGCACCCACAACTTCTCGGCCGGTGCGCCGGCCTCGATCAGCCTCACGCCCGATGGCTCGCACGTGCTGTTCCTCCGCAGCGGACCACAGGATGTCGTGCGGAGCCTGTACCAGCTCGACACCGCCACCGGCGAAACGCAGTTGCTTCTCAGCGCCGAAGACCTGCTGAAGGGCTCGGAAGAAGAACTCAGCGCAGAGGAGCTGGCCCGCCGGGAGCGACAGCGCCAGAGTGCCCGCGGCATCGCCTCCTATCGCCTCTCGCGCGACGGCAATAAGGTCTTGACCAGCCTCAGCGGGCAGCTTTACATCGTCGATCGGCTCTCCGGCGCCGTGCGTCGGTTGCCGGAAAGCGAGGCCGGAGCCCCCACCGACTTCCGCTTCTCTCACGATGGCCGCTACGTCTCCTGCATCCGCGACGACGACATCTTTGTCATCGATCTCGCGACCAACACCGAGCGCGCCATCACAACCGATGGAACGCGTGATCTGACCAACGGCGTGGCAGAATTCGTCGCCCAGGAAGAGATGGGCCGTTCAACCGGTTACTGGTGGTCGCCCGACTCCCAATACATCATCTACCAGCAGGCCGATCTGGGCGATGTCGAACCGCTCTACATTGCCGACGCGCGACACCCCGAGCGGCGGCCGGCCCGCCACCGCTATCCCCGGGCAGGCACGCCCAACGCCCGTGTGCGGCTCGGCGTCGTCGCACTCGATGGCGGCGAGACGCAATGGCTCGACTGGGATCGCGAGCAATTTCCCTATCTCGCGACGGTTCGCTCCGAACCTCAGGGCCCTGCCACCATGCTGGTTCAGCGGCGCGATCAGCGAGAGCAGGTGCTCTATCGCATCGACTCGGCCGAGTTGGTCGAAATCCTCAGGGAATCAGACGACGCCTGGCTCAATCTCGAGCCGGCGTTCCCCATCTGGCTGGACGGCGGCAATGAATTTCTCTGGATGACCGAGCGAACCGGCGAGTGGACGCTGGAACTCCGCACGCGCGACGGGGCTCTCGTTCACACCTACCAGCCACAGAATGCCCGCATGAGCGGCGTCGTGGCCGTCGATCGCGCACGCCGCGAAGTGGTCATGGCCGTTCACCGAACCTCCGCAGATACCCAGCTCGATCGCGTCTCGATCGACACGGCCGAGGTGGCGGCAATCACGTCCCAGCCCGGCGTCCACCGCGGCGAGTTCAGCGAGAACGGCGACGTCTGGGTCCACACCGCCTCGCTTGCCACCGGCGACAGCGTGCGCGAGGTGTTGCGCCGCGATGGAACGCGCATCGCCGAGCTGCCCTCCGTCGCCGAAGAACCGCCGTTTACGCCCAACACCGAATGGACCGCCGTCGAGATTGACGGCCGCCTGCACCTCGCCGTCATCATCCGCCCCCGCAACTTTCAGCAGGGCCGATCGTACCCGCTCATCAACTACGTTTATGGCGGTCCCGGCGCCAACACCGTCACTACCGCGCGCCGCCAGTATCTACGGCAGCAATGGATCGCCGATCAGGGCTTCATCGTCGTATCGGCCGACGCCCGCGGCACGCCGCGCCGCGGCCGCGAATGGGAACGCATCACGCGCGGCAATCTCATCGCCGCGCCGCTGGACGACCAGGCTGCCATCGTGCAGGCACTATGTCGCAAATATCGTGAAATGGATGGCGGCCGCGTGGGCATTTACGGCTGGAGCTTCGGCGGCTACTTCGCGGCCATGGCCGTGCTGAAGCGGCCCGACGTCTTCCATGCCGCCGTCGCCGGCGCCCCGGTGATCGACTGGCGCGACTACGACACGCACTACACCGAGCGCTTCATGGGCCTGCCACAGGAAAATCAGGCCGGGTACGACGCGGCCAGTGCCCTCACCTATGCCGCCGATCTGTCGCGGCCGCTGCTGTTGGTGCACGGCATGGTCGATGACAACGTCTATTTCACGCACACGTTGAAAATGTACGAAGCGCTCTTTCTCGCCGGTCGATCCTGCGACTTGTTGCCGCTGCCCGGCTTTACGCACCGCGTCGCGCGGCCCGAAACCGTCATCCGCCAGTACGAGCGCATCGTGAAATTCTTCCAGCAGAACCTGTAATGCCGCACATAGCGAAGCGGCCGGCCGCACGACCCGGTCATGGTCGTGGCGGACGGCCGCGGGAGAGTCCTTTCCGGCTTCGCTGTGGCACGGGCGGCTCGCCCGTGACTCCGCCGGCGAGACGCCGGCGCCGGAATGATTCATCCTGTCAACCTGTCATGGAGCCTCGGTCGTGAACGACCACACGATGCCCATCGTCGTGCCCGCGTCGTTCACCGAGTCGATCCTCCAGAAGTACGTCGTCGAATTCAGCAGCGTGCCGGGCTCGAACGATGTCGCCGTCTGGTTGCCCTGGAACGCCAGATTGTTCGCATCGGTGCCGAAGTACACGTCGTAGCTCGTCGCGCGTGCCGCGGCGCTCCACGTCGGATTGACGTCGATGCTGATCTCCGTGGCCCCGCTGAACGGATTGGGGCCGCTGACCTGCGCGGGCGCCGTCAGCGTCGTAAACCGCCACGTGTCCCCCTTGGTGCGCGTCATGCCGTCCGAGGCCACCAGGTCCACGCGCCAGTAGTACACGGTGTTCGCCGCCAGCGCGCCCGGATCGGCCGCCGTATCGAAGGCATTGATCAGCATCGCCGTGCCCAGCACGTTGTCGAACGTCGAGTTGGTCACGTCCGCCTGAACAGTGCCGAAATACACCTCGAATTCGTCGATCTCGTCGCCGGCGCTCCAGCGCAGGATCACGTCCAGGTCGACGCCCGTTTCGAAGTTATCCGGCTCGGGATCCGATGCCTTACCCGACACTGTCGTAAATCGCCACACGCTGCCCTTGGTCACGCCGCCCGGCCCGCGCGAATCAATCCGCCAGAAGTACTCGATCAGGTTGTCCAGTTCCGACGGCGCAAAGCTCGTCGCGCCCACGTTCGCCTTGAATTCCGCGTGGCTCGTTGTCGCGTTCTGCACGGCGTTCTCGCTCGTACCCAGAAACACGTCGTACGACGTCGCCCCCAGCGCCGAACTCCACATCAGCGTCGGCGTCACCGATACGCCTTCCGCCCCGATCAACGGGATCGGCCCGGCAACCTTCGCCGGCGCCGTGCCGGTCAAAAAGTCCAGCACCGGGCCGGCGGTCTTTCCACCGGGGCCGACCGACTCGATCGACCAGAAATACGTCGTCGACGCATCCAGATCGAGCGGCTCCGCATCGAACGTGGTGAACCCGGCGCCCTGCGTGCCGCGTAAGGCCGATGCCTGCCGGTTCTGCACGGCCGCCAGGTTCGTGCTCAGGTAAATATTGAACGACGTCGTCGCACCGCCGCCCGCGCCGGCATTCCAGCTCAGCTCAACATCGGTTGCCACGCCAGTGGCATCATCGGCGGGGAGGAAAGGACCGGCTGCCTGCGCCGGCGGGTCGGCAGTGCGGAACGTAAAGACGCTGCCCTTGGTCGTGCCGCCCGCGCCGATCGTATCGATACGCCAGAAATAATCGGTGCTGGCGGTCAGCGGATCCTGATTGAACGTGGGGTTCGTGCGCGTGCCGCGGAACTCGGGGCTGTTGCGATCGGCGTCGCTGACATCCTGCGCATCAATGCCGAAGTACACATCGAACTGCTCGACCGACGCCGCGGCCGTCCAGCTGAGTGCCTGGTTGATGTTCACATCGACCGAACCATCGGCCGGGTTCGGCGTCTGAATCGAGGGCGGCGCAGCCGCGGTTCGGAACGTCCACACGTCCCCCTTGGTGGTGCCGCCGGGCCCGACTTCGTCGATCCGCCAGAAGTAATCCGTATTGGCCAGCAGTTCACCGGCCAATATCGCATCATCATCCTCGGGATCGAACGACAGCGAGGACTGGTTGCCCTGGAAGATGTCCGCCGTGTCCGTATCCGCGTTCTCAACGTCGGCCTGCACCTTCCCGAAGTACACGTCGTGGCTGGTGGTTCGCGCGCCGGCGACCCAGTTGAGCAACTGGTCCACCCGCGCGGTCGTCGAGCCGTTCGCCGGCGAAGGCGTCTTCGCCTTTTCCGGCACCAGCGCCGTGCGGAAACTCAGCACGCTGCCTTTGGTCGTGCCGTCGTCGTTCACCTCGTCGACGCGCCAGAAGTACTGCGTATCCGGCGTGAGATCGCCGGGATCGATCTGCGTCTCCGGCTGATTGCCCAGAAAGATGTCGGGCGTCGACGCATCCGCTTCTTCCACCGCCGTCTCGCTCGTGCCGAAGTACACGTCGTGCGTATCGCTGCGCGCGCCGGCGATCCAGACGAGCATCGTATCCACCGAAACATTCTCGGCGTCGTCCGCCGGCTGCGGCTGCGAGATCGGACCCGGCAGATCGTCGGGGTTCGGTTCCGGTTCCGGGTTCGGATTGTCCGGGTCCTCCTGCACCACGACCGTCGTCGTGATCTGGTCGACGAATCCCGCCGCGCCGAAGATGTATGCCGTCACGGAATACGAGCCGGGCGCGTTATACAGGTGCTGGATCGTCGCGCGATCGGCTTCGCCCTCCACGAAGCCGCCGCCATCCCCGAAGACCCAGTTCACCTGGGCGATGGCCGCCGGATCGAGCACCGCCGACTCAATCGAGAAGGCCACGGTGTAATTGGGCTCTTCGAAGAGCTGGACGGCCGTGATCTGGCCGAACGGCAGCACGCCGGGCCCGCCCACCAGGCCGCACCCGGCCACGCCGCCGGCCAGAGCCAGCGTCATGGTTATGACACTACCGCGCGTGTTGCTTCTGCGTCGCATCTGAGTCCTTCTCCCCATGACACGGTCGAGATCGACCGTCTGCCGACGTCCAATGTCGCTTCTTTGTGCGGCCCTGCCCGCGTCGCCGCGGGACTTGACGGCGGACCGCCGCAATCCGGCTTGGCCGGCAATCGCGCGGGCGCTGAATATTCAGCGTTGCGCGAGAGCCGGATCATTGCATGCGTATCGAAGCGATGGCCCCGGGCGTTCGGCGAGCCCCCTCCCGAATCTCGCTTCACAATCCGCACGTCCCCGTCGCAAAAAAAAGCGGCCGGAACGGCGGCATGGCTCTGGATGGAGTCAATTGATGGTATGGCAGGCCGTCAGACCGATCAAGCGCCGGCGGCATGCGCGCGCCGGTCCAAACCGTGGACCGCTCCGAAACTCGGACGTTCACGGCGCCGCCGGCCGATTCTCACGCCGCCGCGTCGCGGACCACGTCGATGCGGGGCCGCCCGCTATGCGCTGCTCTGACCGATCCGCGATTCCGTCCCGGCCAGCAAACGACCGATATTCGCGCGATGCCGCAGGATCACGATGCCCGCCACGATGATCGTGAGGATCAGCAGCGGATAGTGATGAGCCAGGCGCCACTCAAGTGCCACAGCGAAGGCGACGTGAAGCACCGGCAGAAGCCCGGCGGCAATCATCGACGCCAGCGACACGTAACGCCACGCAAACACGGCCAGCAGCCACGCGCCCAGCGCCGCCAGCGCCGGATACGTCAGGAATGGATAAATCCCCAGGATGACCCCCAGCGTCGTGGCCACGCCCTTTCCGCCGCGAAAACCCAGATAGAACGGATACGTATTGCCCAGCACGCACATCACCCCCGTCCCCAGCCAGACCAGATCCGCCGCCTCGCCGCTCAGCGTGCCCGCATGTCGCACGATGAACCACTTGCCGGCGATCGACGTGAATGCCCCCTTGCAGACATCCAGCAGCAGGACCAGCGCCCCGAATTTCCGGCCGAGCACCCGCCCGACATTCGTCGCCCCGTAGTTGCCGCTGCCATGCTGCCGGATGTCGATGCCCCGTACGCGACCCACAAGCAGACCGAACGGAATCGTCCCGACCAGGTAGCAGAAGACCAGCAGGAGCGCAATCTGAAATGCAAAGCTCGTCATGAGAATCTCGCCGCCGGACTCGCGCGGTTTCGTTACGCTTCGGGTGCCGCCGCCTTGTCCTTCGGAATGACGGCTTCCAGCGGCAACACGCGCGCGCCGCCGCGAACCGCCGCCCCGATCCACTGTTCCCAGTGCTCCATGCGCTGCATGTCTTCTGCCAGAATCCAGGGATGAAAGCAGATGGAGACGAAATACTTACCGGCAAGGGCCTTTCGCAGAGACCGGAGGTGCTTTGACACCGTCGCGTCGTAGGTATCCTCGCTGCGGCGAAGCCCTCGATCGTCGGTGCGGATGGGCACACGCAGAATTGGGGGCGGACCAGGCACGTAGTAAAGCTGCTTGGCGTGATCGTGTTCGGCGTTATACAGAAAGTTCTGCCGGGCCAGTTCCGCGCACAGCCGCGCATCCCAGTGGGAGCCCGGCGCCCGAAACCCGACGGGATGATACCCCCGCCGGCCGAACGCGTTCCGGCAGGCATACACCAGTTGCTTGATCGCGTCTTCGGTCAGCTCCCTCGGATCCTCGTCATAGTACCCGAGCACCGCCAGCTCGTGTCCCTCCCTGGCGATGCGGGCAATGTGATCCGGCGACGTCTCGCAGAGTTTGGCCGGGCAGAAGAAGGTGCCGCGCAGATTCAGCCGCTTCAGCACCTTCATGATGTGTTCGACGCCCAGATCGGAGAGATACTCGCTCTCGAAGCGCAGCCCCCGCTCGTAGTTGAAGCACAGCCCGACCGTCGCCTCGTCGATGACCGGCGGCGATGCCGTCGGTGACGCCGCAGCCTCGGTCTTCTTTCTGGACCTGAACAACCGTTCGAGCAACCCGATCCTCCCGCCTGATCAGAGCCGCGCACGCACGGATGAGCCGCGTCCGGCGAATGCCGCGCCAGTGACGCTCATCGCAATGACCGGCGCGTCAATTTCCCCTGCCACCCGTCCGTAGAGACAAAGCCCACCTTCAACCCGACGACTTGCACGGCCTGCGCTCGGCGACTTCGGCAAACAGCGCGTCGAGTTCAGCGACGTGCCGCCGCATGCTGACGCGATCCCGCAGCTTCCGCGCGTTCTCGGCCATCTTAGCCCGCAACTCCGGCGCTGCCAGATCCTGTATCCGCCGCGCCCACATCCCCGTATCGTCCGGCGTCGCGATCACGAACCCTTCGTACCCGTCGCGAATCACCTCTGCCGCGCCGTTGAACGCCGTGGTGATGACCGGCACCCCCAGCGACAGCGCCTCCAGCACCACTCTGCTGCACGGATCATAATACGTCGGGTGAACGCACACGTCGGCGCTGACCAGCAGCGACGACGTTCGCCGGCTGGGACCGGTGAATGTCACCTGGTTCTCGATGCCCAGCGCTTTGAGACGCCGCAGGTATGGCACCACGTTGTCCCGCCCCACCACCAGCAGCCGAACCTTGTCGACCCCTGCCGTCTTCAGCCGTGATATCGTCTCGATCAGCGGCCCCAGACCCTTCAGCCGGAAATTGTGCGCAATAAAAGCGAGCAGCAGCGTATCGTCGCCGACGCCCAACTCCCCCCGCAGACTTGCCCGCGTTGCGGCGCGCTCCTCCGCCGATAGATCGCGCACCTGAACGCCATTGAAAATCACGCGCAGGCGGTCCTTGGCCGCCGGATAGAAGTTTGCGCACTGCTGTGCAACATAGCTGGAAACGCACGCAATTACCGGTCCGCCTTCCGCGAACGTCCGCCGCTCGAGATCCAGCAGCGCCCGCTGCTTGACGTTCATGGCCATCAGGGCACGCTTCAGGAGCCGGCGCGAAGCCGTCGGTCGCGTCGCCACGTTGCGCGCCATCGTCTCTGCGAGCAGGCCGCCCCGCGGCTGATAGACGTCCGCATCGGGCATCGGCGAAACGGCGTGCACGATGTCGAACCCGTGCTCGCGACAGAATGCCCCGGCACGCCGGACGAACGTCGCCGTCTTGAGCGAGCGCAGCATCGCCGGACACGTGATGGTATGAATGCTCAGCCCCGGCAGCGATTGTATGTTGGTCGCCGTCACGACGTGCACGTCGTGGCCGCGCTCGGCCAGAAGCCCGGCCAGCTCCATGGAAGACGTCTCGGCGCCTCCCCGCCAGGTTTCGATGCGTTCGATGGCAATCGCAATTTTCACGTGCGATGCATATCCATGCACCGGGCCATGCCCGGTTTAAATTCAACATACCGCGGCAGCCGACACGCAGCCTAACGCCAGGCCGCTGGCACCTCGTCCGTGGCATTTCCACGGCCTGCACCTTCGCGGCGGCCCCCGCGCTCGTGCCGGGCAAGCCGTCGGCTGCGGCGATCGATGTCCGCCGCCATCCTGCGAATCAGCCGCCGGTGGCTGGCGGCATCCCCGGGTGGCGACCACGCCCGGAGATAATCATACAGGAAGCGCAGACGCGACGCCCGCGGCACGAGTTGCGCCGGCGTGCTGAAGTTCAGGGCCGCAAGGTCCTTGATCTGCCAGCGGTACGTGCGCCGCGGCCGATCCAGCATCCGACCCAGATCGATCAGCCGAAGGACAACGCCGCCCCGCTTGCTGCGTGTCAGAAATACGTGACAAAGATACAGGTCGCGGTGAAAGAGCCGACCGCGGTGGAGTCGCCCCACCAGCGCGGCGAGTTGTCGCGCGATCCCGCGAAGCTCGCCCGCTTCGAGGGCCGGCCGCTCAAGCTGTCGATTCGCCAGCGCCTCCAGCGAAATTCCATCGATTGCCGCAGTCATCGAAAAGCTGCGGCGCTCCCACGAGCCGGCCATCTCCTCGCCAAAGCAGATGCCGTCCAGCGTCGGAATGCCCAGCGACGACAGTCGCTTGATCAGCCGTCGCTCTCGCGATGCCGTGCTCGCGTGCCGCCCAGCCTCGCGCATACGTCGCAACTGCTCTGCCGCCGGCGGATGTCGATAGCGCTTCAGATACACAATGCGCTCGGCCCCGACCCCGTCGGCCAGGCGCAGCCGCAACCTCTCGCGATGCTGGGCAAGCCCGGGTTTGTTGAGTGCTTCGCCATCCGCGTAGCCAAAGACGCCGTCCATGGACGTCAGCCGATGGGCACTCAGCAGCCGCTGCCAGTTGGCGACCCACTGCACCTTGCCGTTCGACTGCCACTCGATATATCTCGGATGGACGTAGTCGTCCGGCAGGCGGGGCGCGCGCACGGGGATCATTCCCTCGCGTCGGTTTCGCCTTGCAACCACTTCGCGCACGGCCGCCTGTTGCAAATCCGTCCACGCGTGCCCCTGCCAGCCGCCAAGAAAATCGACCGCGTCTACCCGCGACCACGCCATCGGAGAAAGACTCTCGACGAACGGCAGCAGGTTCACCGACGGTGAAACGGCTCCGCCCGGGCGTGTCATACGTTCGACATCGATAATGCAGAAGCGCCAGGCCGCCTCCGCGCCGGGCCCCGGCATCGGTGCCGCAAACACGTGCTTCGCGGATGCATCGGGCCAGGCAAAACCGCACGCGTCCAGCCGGCGCACCAATAGACCCAGTTCGAAGAGCAGCCGGCGTCGAGCCACAATATCGAGCTGCCGCGGCTTCGGTATGCCTGGCACCAGCCATTCCTCCGCCGTGTGCGCCATCGGCGCAGCTGCCACCAGGATGAACGCCTGCCGCAGCACACCCATCGCCCGCCGTTCCCCCCACGCAATCGGCTGCATGACCGGCAGCCCTGCCGCCAGCAGGCTCCGGCAGGCAATCCACTCGCGGCGTGGCTGCGAGAACGGCGCCTGGAGTCGGAATAGCGGCACCAGGCAGTGTTTGGGCGGAATCCAGAATACCCGCTTGAGAAAGCACCTCCGCGGCTCGCCGCCGTGAAATATCTCCACCGGCAGCGTCTCGCGGTGCCGGTGACGGCTGGCAGGCGGCCCGCCCTGCAATTGCATGAACGCGTCGAATTCCGACAGCCCGGCCGCGCGCAGCGAGCCCGACCAGGCAGGATCAATCTCCACGCGCTGTGTCATCGGGCCGACTCCGCATCCTTGCGCCGCCGATCGGAAAGCACCGCCCGGATCAGCGACTTGTCGCAGTCGCGAAGCCGCGGCACGCCCAGGTAGCAGCGCAGCCATCGAAGCTCCTCGCTGCGCGTCACGCGGTGCCGCGCATCCTTGTGCAGGCTGGACAGATCTCGAACCCGACCGTGCGCACGTCCCAGTGCCGTTCGCCGCACGCCCCCGCGCACGCAATCCAGCACATGGACGCGCGGCGCGCCGCCGCCATGATCGAGGCACACCAGCAGATTGCGCCACTGGAGATCGATGTGAAAGAATTCCGCCGCGTGCATCCGCGCGACGATATCGGCGACCATTCGGCTCAGTTGCCGGCGCCACCTCCCGTTCGACGCCGTCGCCCCGGCCATTTCCGGCCGCGCCGCCAGCGCTTCGAGCGAAATGCCCCCGGCGATCGCCCGCGTCATGATGAACGAATCCAGCACGCGAAGCCCCCGGCGCCGCGCGCCGTGCGCCACCACCACCGGCACCGGCGTCCCGCAGCGCTCCCGCAGCAGGCGATAATTACGCGCCTCCAGAGCGCACTTGTCGCGAAACAGCCGCCGGCGGCGGCCCGGCCCGACATGATGATAGACCTTCAGAAAAAAATCGCCCTCGCGCCCGCCGGCCGAAAGTCGAATCCTCCGAGTCGTCGTCGTGTTCGAACGGGCCACCAGCTCCCCGCCGCTCAGCGCAAGAAAGTCGGCGCAGCTCACCAGGCCGGCGGCCTCGAGCAGCGGCCTCGCCTCTTCGCAGTCAATCACCAGTCGAGTGCCCATATCGCGACACCACCGCCCCGGCTCATACCGCCTGGGCCGACGATGCCGCAGGAGTATCAAACACCGCCCCGCGCCGCAGCCGCTCCAGTTCCGCCGGTCGCAGCCGGTCCGACTGCTTCTGCACGCGCCGCAGCCAGCCGCGATCCTCCGGCTCCAGCCGATCGGTGCCCAGGTATTCCAGCAGGAACCGCAACTGGTCCGCCTTGGAACAGAAGTGCGGCGCCACGGCGCCCAGCGCCGCCAGATCGGCGACGATATTGTCCTGCCGCCGCTGCGGTATCCGGATGCGCTTGCCGACCGAGGCATCCAGAAAATAGTACTCGAACCTGCCGCCGGGCAGCGAGCGGATCAGCACGTTGCGATAGAAAAGATCGCGATGCGCGAAACCCGCCGCGTGCATGTGCCGGATCTCCCGCGCCAGAGATTTGAGGATTTCGTGCCGAAGCTCGCGCGTATCGCGGGCCTTGTTCGCATCCGCGATGCTCTGGATGAACGCGGACAGTGCCATCGCATTGGGCACTGCTTCCGTGATCAGAAAGCAGAAACGCAGGAAATGTGCCACCCGCCGTTCGCCGTATGCCACCGGTCGCACGGCGTGAATCCCAAGCTGCCGCATCTGCCGCAACACGCGGTATTCGTTGCGGGCCCGGCTCGCCTTGAAAAAGGTGCCGCGGAACATCCCGCGAAACCGGTGACGCCACGTGGGATAGTGATAGCGCTTGATGAACAGCGACGTCCCGCCGGACGGCGGATCGAACCGGATGGTGTCACTCGAGCGGCTCCAGGCCGCCAGCTGGTTCCCCATGCAGTTCATCACCGCGCTCACGGAATCCAGCCCGCTGGCGCGCAACAGCTCGCGAAACGGCCGGTCCACCGTCATCGTGTCCGTCACGAACATGGCACCGCCGTTCGGCCCGCCCGCGAACCCGACTCGAGAAACTCGGCCGCAGCCTCCATCACCAGGCCCGGCTCCAGCTGCTTCATGCAGTGATGGTGCTTCAGCGGGCACACGCGCCGCATGCACGGCTGGCAGTCGAGCGACAGCTTCACGATGCGCTCCTTTGCAAAGCGCGTATCCGTCCACGCCGGATCGCTCGAGCCGAAGATGCTCACCACCGGCACCTCGAACGCCGCGGCAAAGTGCCGTGGGCCGGTGTCGTTGGTGATCAGAAGATCGCAGCGCCGGACCAGCTCCTTCAACGGACCCAGCCCCAGCGGCGGGTCGACGAATATTTCCAGCGGTCGCCGCGCCGCCGCCGACAGCCGCGCCGCTATCTCCCGCTCCTTCGGGCCCAGCGATGCCACCACCCGCGCGCCGAAGCGCTCCGACAAAAGGTCGGACAACTGCGCGTACTTCTCCGCCGGCCAGCACTTGGCGTCGCCGTAGTTCGCACCGGGATTCAGCACCACCAGCGGACGGCCGCGATCGTGCCCGCCCAGCCGCGCATCGATCGACGACCGGTCGGCGTCGCTCGTCGCCAGCGCCATGCGATCTGACAATTCGCCACAGCCCGCAAAGGCCGCGAGGTTGTTGTAGTAATCCAGCGCCGGTTCGGGCGTGAAGGCGCCGTTCGAACGCAGAGGCCGCAGTCGGTCGGTCAGCAGCCATGTACGCCCGTCGCGGGCATAGCCGATGCGCCGCCGCGCCCCGGACAGCCACGCCGTCATGGCAGAGCGAAAGGAATTGGTCAGCAGTATGGCCGCATCCAGTCGCATCGCCCGCAGCCGGCGCACTAAAGCAAGCGAACCCTTGCCCCCGGCCCTGCGTGCCCGCGGTAAGGGCCAGAACACCTGTTCGTCGCAAAACCGCGTGCCGGCCAGCACGTCGGACACGTATGATCGCATCAGGTGGACGATCCGCGCCGACGGAAAGGCCTGCCGAATTGCGCGAAGGGCCGGCGTCGCCATGACGGCGTCGCCGACCCAGTTAGGCACGGAAACAAGGATGCTGGTGGGCTCTTTCAGGGGTGGCATCGCTTTGTGTAACATGGACACAACCATAGTCTAGCACAAGGTTTACACCCTCACAACGACGCCGTTTCACCTGCCGTTCGTGCCCGCGGCCGGTCTGGACTTTGCCGAAAAGGAGCCCTAAATTACGGCCTTGCCGCTAAAGGCAACGCAGCGAACGTGCACGAGCCGGCGCTGTATCGTTCACATTGAAAAGAGGCGACGAATGGGTTTGATGGATGGAAAAAAGGGTGTGGTCTTCGGCGTGGCCAACGACCACAGCCTGGCATGGTATATCGCCGAAAGCCTGCACCAGCAGGGGGCCGAGATCGCCTTTAATCATCTGCCGGGCGAAAAGATGGAACGCCGGGTCCGCAAGCTGGCCGAGCCCATCGGCGCCAAGCTGATCGCCCCCTGCGACGTGACCAGCGACGCCGACATCGACGCCTTCTTCAATCAATACCGCGAACATTACGACCGCGTAGATTTCCTCGTCCATGCCGTCGCCTACGCCAATCGCGAATGCCTCACCAATCGCTTCTGGCAGACCGGCAGGGATGATTTCAAGCAGGCGATGGATATCAGCGTCTATTCGCTGATTGCCGTGTGCAAGCGCGCCTTCGATCTCTTCCGCGAGGGCTCCAGCGTCCTGACGCTGTCCTATCTGGGCGCCATGAAGTTCGTACCCGGTTACAACGTGATGGGTGTCTGCAAGGCGGCACTGGAAAGCTCTGTTCGATACCTCGCGGCCGATCTCGGCGATCTGAAGCGCACCCGCGTCAATGCCATCAGCGCCGGCCCCTGCCGCACCCTCTCGTCGGCCGGCATCGGCGGCTTCGACAAGATCCTCGAACACTATCCCACCAAGAGCCCGCTCAGCCGAAACATCGAATCGCACGAAGTCGGCGGCGCCGCCCTTTATCTCTGCTCCGATCTGTCCAGCGGCGTGACCGGCGAAATTCACTACGTGGATGCCGGTTACAACATGGTCGGCTGGTAACGGTTCGACGCTCCCACCGTTGCATTTTCCTACGCCGATTCGCGGTGCATCGTGAATACACCGCGCGCAAGTGTTCCTGCCTTGCGCTTCATTGAGCCTTCAATTTTTTTTGATTTTTTTCCGGCGGAAACGGTTCGAATCCAAGGAGCAACCGGGTACGGCGCGTCGCGCCGCCACGCGCGGGCCGCTCAGGCGCGTGTGACGCAGAAGGAAAAGTGTCACTACCCGTCACAGCCCGTCACACGCGCCGCGTAACAAGGTGACAACCGCAGCGCGCGGCGCATCAGGCCCCGTCGTCATTGCGCCGGCACGACCTGCTGTCGCTACCCATTAGAATAACTATGCGTTCCGCGAACGGTCCGCCTCGCCGAAACCGCAATCCCGCGGTTAATCGCACGCCGTCCCCGCCAGCAGCGCCGCCACAAACGCCGAAACATCGCTCTCGTTTACCGACCCGTCGCCCGTCATTTCGGCGCAGGTGCAAGAGCCACTCGATAGCAGGCAGGCGACAAAGCCCTGGATATCCCTGCCGTTTCTGACGTCGTCGCCATTCAAATCGCCCGCGCAGGCGCAGTCCGGCACCAGGATGGAGGCCGCAAAGATGGAAACGCCCGACGCCGAACCGCCGCTGAAATTGTCGAACGTGATCGTGTCAATCCGCCGGCCGGTCACGTCGAATCCCGCGTCCGCCAGGAGCGACGCCGCCGTGACGCGCGCCTCGACGACGTTGAGCGGTTCGCCGGCCGCGCCGGTGTCGATATTGCTCGCGCCGGCAAATCCATCGCCCCCGCTCAGCGGACCCGCCAATAGAAGCTGCGACGCCACGCCCGCGCCGGGGGCCGGCGCATTTCCGTTGAAATTGGCGAACCAGTCCGGGCAGGCCAATCTTACTGTCACCGACGTGGCATCGGTGAAGCCCAGCGTCACGTCGAACGATCCGCCGCCGTTCGAGCCGTTGTAGAGAATGCCAATGGTAAAGAGCGAGTCCAGCGGCGCCGTCGGCGGATCGAGCGGATGAACGCTGGAAGCGACGATGCCCGTCCCGCCGGTGGGATCCCAGAGCGGCGCGATGCCAAAGGCATCGTTGTCGTCCACGTCGTCCCAGATCACCGGCCCGCCATTCGGCAGCCGCGTGCCGAGAAACACGCTGTCCAGTGCCGGTGAACCGTCGCCCGCCAGCAGATAGACCATCTGCCCGGACGTCACCGTGAAGTCGGCTCCGCCCAGCGAGTCCGCCTGGCCCAGCACCAGGCCGCGATCGGCAATCGAGCGATAGCCATCCGGCGCGTCGGCATTGCCCGCCTCGCCGGCATGCACCGCCCCGTTCCAGTTGTACGCCAGCGCAACGGCCTGCGGCAGCACCGGGAGCTCCTCCACGGCCGTGAATGCCGCCGCATCCGTCGCCTCCAGATTGGGCAGCGGCTGGTGGTCCGAACCCACCAGTGTCACCGTCACGACATGCGGCCCCGGCACAACGCCGGCCAGCAACAGCGAGCCATTCAGATCGTTCACCATCTGCGCCGGTCCGCCATCGAGCTGCACGTGCACGTGGTGGGCGGCCGCCAGGTTGCCGCTGCTCGTCCACGCCACGTTGATATCGTCCCCGATGATGGTCTGACCATCGACCGGTGCGTCGATCGTGATTGTGGGCGGTCCGAATACGGCACCGGCCGTCCACACGACGGCCTGCTCAAAAATCTGGCGCCCGGTCTCATTGGCAGAAAGCCAGCTTTGATCCTCAAAGAACAGGAACACGCGCCGGGCCGGCGCGATGTGACCACCCAACAGTTCGTCGCCCGCATCGGCCGCGAGCACCGCATAGTCGCCGGTCCCCGCACGCGTCGCCAGAATGGTCACTTCCGGCCCGGCAGGCGGGCTGCCATAGCTCATCGTCGCCGGCGACGTGAATACCTGCACGGCCCCCGGCCCGATGCCCTCCATGATCGGGTGGGCGTTGTTGAGCACGTCGATCGCCTGCGCGCTGGCGGTGCCGCCCTGATTGCACAAGGGCTCCCGCTGCGCCGTATTCAGCGCGCTCTCCCAATAAATCAGCGGCACCGCGACATTCCGGAACTCGGCCCCAATGTTCGACGACAACACTGTCGCCGAGACGATCACCAGGCTGTTGCCGGCGGCCAGCTGTGCCGCCGTTGGCCGGTTGGCCGGCTCGTCGTCGTACACGCTCACGTGGTAGCCCATCGTGCCGAGATGGGCCGCGATCGCCGCATCCGCTCCGCTTGCCGGCGCCGAACCGGCGATCATCGCCACGTTGATCTGCTGTCCGACAAAAATGAAGCCCACTTTGCGTTGTGTGCTGATGCCGTCGGCGCTGGTGACCTGCAACTGCACCGTAAACGTCCCCTCGCTGTTGTACGTATGGCTCGGATGCTGCTCCGTGCTGCTGCCGCCGTCGCCGAAGTCCCAGCTCCACGCAATCGGCTCGTTCACGGTGGATGTATCGGTGAATTGCACCGACAGCGGCGGCTGTCCGCTCGTCACATCCGCCGTGAAGTCGGCCGAGCCGACAAACCGCACGCGGAGGATGTTCGATCCGCGGTCGATCGGCGACTGGTAGTCCTGATCCTTGTAGAAATCGCTGAAGTACAGCCCGTCCGGCCCCGCCGCCAGTGCCACGACCGTGGCCTTGCCGGAGCCGTTGTAGCTGACGAACTCCGTCGGCCCCGATACGAGATCCCCATTGGCATCCAGCACCCACTCCGTGATGCGCTTGCCGAGCGACTGCGGCCCGGTGCCCCACGTCGGCCCGGATTCGGATATGTAGGCGCGGCCCATCTTGCCTGCCGGAAAGCCGCTGCCGCCGAAGAGCGACGGCTCGATGAACGCCATGTTCACCGGGCCGACCGACGGCTCCCAGTTGTAGATGGCAAAGTTCTGCATGCTGGCGTTCGATCCGTTCCACAGATAATTGCGGCCCGCCACCAGCTTCGTGATGCGATCGACGGATGGGCCGTTCTCCACGATGTAGTGCGAATTATCCTCGGCCCGCCAGACGCCGCCGAACGGATTGCGCACGCCATAGGCATACACATAGTCCCGCGGCGAGATGCCGTCGCCCACGTTGTAGAACGGATTGGTGGTGACCGGCGTGCCACTCAGGTTCACACGCAGAATCTTGCCGCGGAAGGAGTTCAGATTCTGCGCCGTCGATGCGTCGAACCCGTCGCCCATGTGGACGTACAGATATCCATCCGGGCCGATGGACAGGTGCGAAATCTGGTGCGACTGGCCCTGCGTTTCGGGCGCCATGTCGAGAATGATCGTCTGCGTCGCCGCCGTGAGTCCCCCGTCGTTACTGTGAAAACGAACGATCCGCGGATGGTGCGGCCCGCCCGCGTCGTACAGCAGCGATACATACACATCGCCGGTCACCGGGTGGACCACGATTCCCGCCAGCCCCTGCTCGCCGGAGCCGGGAAATGCGCCCGTGGGATTGAAATTGAGCAGGCCCGTGGCGTAGTCGCTCACCTGTCCGTCGTTCGTCACCACCTTGATGATGCCGTACAGCTCGGTCACGTAGTACTTCGGATCGCCGGGCAGGAGACCCGGGTTGGGAACGAAGGCGATATTGACCGGCAACTGAAAGCCGGACGCGACGACTTCGACCACGTAGCCGGGCTCATTCACAATGAACGGAACCGGCGCGCCGCGGGCCAATATCGAAAAGTCGGGTTCGGTCTGCGACGCGTCGCCCACGTACGTGCTGCCGGTCGCCGACAGCCACCACACTGCCTCCTGACCGGCTGTAAGCCCGGCGGGCGGCAGATACAGCGTCACGTTGCTGCCTTCGTCGGTGACAAAGCTGACGTCCGACTCCGGTAGTGCCACAGGCACAACACTGGACGTCAGCCGCAGCCGCGCGGGCACGTGCTCCGCCAGCGGCATCGCATTGGTCAGCGACGTTCCGCTGCCGGTGCCACTGAAGACGAGAAGCGGCTCGCCGGCGCCCGACTCGAGCCGAAGCGCCGCGCCGACCGGCAAGGCGATGTCCGCGGCGCTCGCGTCCTGCCACTGCGGCTGGGGTGCATCGAGAATGTCGTCCAGTTCCAGCGGGAAGATCTGCGTGGCTGGCCCGGTCGTGAAAAACCGCTCGCTCCACGGGCTCCAGTCCGTGCCGCCCACGCCGCTGTCGTCGCGATGTCGCGCCTGCAATCGATACGCCGTGTCGAAGAACAATTCCTGCCGGCCGGCGTGCGAATTCTCAAACGTGCCATCGCCCAGGTGCGAATGCACGCGCTCGACGCCGCCGATGCACGACGTGAACCACACACGCTGCGACGGCGCGACCGTCCAGATTTCCCAGTCGGTGCACAGATGCGTGTCGCCGGGGTCCGCGTCGGCGAATGGCCCGGTCTCCATGTGGACATCGGACGGATTGACGATCTGACCGTTGACGGCGGGCTCGGTGATGACCGGGGCCTGCGGAGGTGTGTTTGCCCGCGCCGCGGTCGGTGCAAAGGCCGACGCAACCAGCGCGATCATCAGCGCGCGGGGCCAGGCGACGGCAACGAAGAAATAACCGCGATTAGAAAACGGGTGCAACATCTCCCTGCCTCTCTTCCGCTGATGACGTTCCGTGCCACGGTACGGTGACTGGCTTGCCAGCCACCATGTTAGATTCCGGCGCGCAAAATGAGTAGGAATCTACAGCGGCTCCGCGAAAGAAAGTCGACACTGAACCGCGGGTTGGCGGCGCTGCGACGAAGTCCGGGCGGGGAATGTTACGTTAGTCCAATAAATGTTACCGATGCGTACCGACCGCAACCGCCGCTGAGTGCGCGTCCCGTCCAGCATCGTGCGGATCCCCACTCGATGCGGGTCATTAAGTCACCTCGATTTTCCGCGCGACCACGGGACTACCTGCCTCCATAACGTTCGCGTGATGGAATACCTATGAAACCTATGCGGGCGTGCCTCCAAAAGGCCCAAATGGCCCGTGAATTCGCTCAATCAGCGACCCGGCAATAGCGTTAGCAAATTCCCGCACGCTGTTCTTTTCGGCCGTGGTATTCAAATTGCATAAGGACGCGTGACCCGTGCCACCTTCGTCAACCGTTGGCAGAACTTCTACGCCTATGCTGCGCAGCCTGCCCACATTTAGGGCCAGAACGTAGTAACGCGTACCGGGCCTGGCTTGATGGGAAGCAGCTTCCTCGGCAGACTTGTATTTTTCCCGCCACACGGAGAGACCCGTATGGTCGTTGCGGTTTGGTCTGAATGCCACCCAACTGACAGGACGATCTGATTCGGGCTTGTAGTACCCGCTTACCTCGAATCGCGACGAAATACGATCTCGTCATCCGTGATCGGTTCACTTCCGTCGCCGGTAATCATGCATCAAAGCCCCAGCGACGTCTCTCGGCGCTCGACGACTCTCTGATGGGAGCAACGGACGTACTCAGCGCTACCGTCACTTCCGATTTCGATGGCCTCGCTGTGAGGGCCGCTCCAGCGTTCTAAAACGATGCCACCATCACCGTCAGGTACAACACTAAGTGGAGCGGGCCAGTTCCTTTGAATTGCCGACTTCACTATCGAAATCGCCCGCGTTATAGCCTCATGACTTGGAGGAATAAGATCGATATCCTCCACTTTTAAAGGATCGCGGCCCCACTCGATGAGCTTGTCGTCAATTATTCTGATCCAGCATTCCCGATGATCTTCTAACTTTGCGGTTGACATGAGGAGGGCGTCGTCAGTCGCCGCACCGATCGCGACGCCATCGGATTGCACCTCCATGATCGTGTCCGGGACGTTGGCAGCCATGCTCATTCGCTTATCTCCCAAAATTGATGTGCGTCGGACGAGGTGAACTCCTTGAAGAATTGCACGATCGTCCGGTGCCCCAGTTCAAGGCCATTTGCTAATGCCGCGTCATCGCCATTGTCTACGAGCGGCCCGCGCGCGGTAAGAGTCAGGCGCAAGATCTCATTCGATCCTGGGTCGCGCAACCGAGCATGTTTCAGATCAACATGCAGCCGCCCTTTTTTCTCAGGTATTTCGTATCGCAAGGCTGCAGATACACCCTCAAGCAGTACCGAAGTATCAAGCGCCGCAATGCCTGGCTGACCACGAAACAGCGCAGCCCAATCTGAGGGCCTATCCCAGACGGTGCCTTTTGGAATGTGGTTTACGTACGTGACCTCCCACTGGTTCATCGAAACGGAGTCAAGGCCTTCGTACGCCACAAAGCTACGAAACAACTTAAGTAATTCAAACAATCGTGGTTGGACTGAGGAGAATCTCGGATAATCGGCGGACTCGCGTCTAATCCAATTGAAATGAAGCCTTCCGTTCTGCGCCTGGATCATTGCATCGCGGCGCCGGTTGTGGATCTGAATCCGCGTGCTCACGTCTTTGTCCAGGCGAAAAGAAAGACCATGCTCCCATGTGGTTTCATCATCGAAGCGCTCAAAACTCGGTGCGAGCGCGGGGGCGTCGGACACGCTGTTCCACTCTTCGTTCGCGAAGCCTTCTGATGAGAGGAATTTCCAGAACGCGCCGAGATGGGCATTGGACAAGCCCGAGATCGGCGAAAACTGCACGCCCAATACCGTTTCAACGACCGGCGGATTTCGAAAACTCGGAAGGTCTGCATCAAGCATAGGATTTCATCTCGCCACTTGCTCCAGAACCAGCGATCCGCTTATTCAGGGCCATTTTGATTATAAACGGCTCGGATAGGAAAAATCAGCGAGGGATTCTCACCCCGCGCTCCTCCGCCACCTCCCTCGCACGCTCATACCCCGCATCCACGTGCCGAAACACCCCCATCGCCGGATCGCACGTCAGCACCCGCTCCAGCCGTGCCGCCGCACCCGCCGTCCCGTCCGCGACGATCACCATACCCGCGTGCAGCGAATAGCCGATCCCCACGCCGCCGCCGTGATGGATGCTCACCCAGCTCGCCCCGCACGCCGTGTTCGCCATCGCGTTCAGCATCGGCCAGTCGGCAATGGCGTCGCTGCCATCCAGCATGCCCTCCGTCTCCCGGTTCGGGCTCGCCACGCTGCCGCAATCCAGATGATCGCGCCCGATCACGATCGGCGCCTTCACCCTGCCCGTGCGCACCAGCTCGTTGAACGCCAGCCCCGCCTTCGCGCGTTCGCCGTAGCCCAGCCAGCAGATGCGGCACGGCAGGCCCTGGAACTTCACCCGCTCGCCCGCCAGCTTGATCCAGCGCACCAGGTGCTCGTTCTTCGGAAACAGTTCGCAGATCGTCCGATCGGTCACCGCGATATCCGCCGGATCGCCCGACAGCGCGCACCAGCGGAATGGCCCTGCCCCCTCGCAGAACAGCGGGCGGATGTACTCGGGCACGAAACCGGGAATGGCAAATGCGTTCTTCACGCCCGCCTTGACCGCCTCGGCGCGGATGTTGTTGCCGTAGTCGAACGCCACGGCGCCCTTCTTCTGCAGGTCCAGCATCGCCTGCACGTGGATGCCCATCGCCTCGACCGAGAGCGTTACGTATTGATCGGGCTCCGCTTCGCGCATTCGCAGCGCCTGTTCGTACGAGACCTGGTGCGGCACGTAGCCGTTGAGCGGATCGTGCGCGGATGTCTGGTCGGTCAGCAGATCGACCGCCACGCCGCGCCGGGCCAGCTTCGGCAGGACATCCGCGGCGTTGCCCAGCAGGCCGACCGACAATGCGCGCTTTTCACGCCGCGCGGCATCCAACCGCCGCAGTGCCTCATCCATATCACCCATCGATTCATCCAGATACTTCGTGTGCAATCGACGCTCAATGCGATGCTGGTCAACTTCAACGCAAAGACACGCCGCTCCGTTCATCGTCGCCGCCAGCGGCTGGGCCCCGCCCATGCCGCCCAGCCCGGCCGTCACCACCAGCCGCCCGGCCAGGGTGCCGCCGAAGTGACGCTGTGCAGCGGCTGCAAACGTCTCGTACGTTCCCTGAAGAATTCCCTGCGTGCCGATGTAGATCCAGCTTCCAGCCGTCATCTGCCCATACATCGTCAGCCCCATCGCCTCCAGCCGGCGGAACTCCTCCCACGTCGCCCATTTCGGCACCAGCATCGAGTTGGAAATGAGCACCCGCGGCGCATGCTCGTGCGTTCGCACGATGCCCACCGCCCGCCCGCTCTGCACCAGCAGCGTCTCGTCGTTCTCCAGCGAGCGCAACGCGCGCACGATGCGATCGAAGTCTGCCCAGCTCCGGGCCGCCTTTCCCGTGCCGCCGTACACGATCAGCTCATCCGGCTTTTCCGCCACCTCCGGATCGAGATTGTTGTGCAGCATCCGCAGCGCCGCTTCCTGATGCCAGCCCTTGCAGCTCAATTCGGTCCCACGCGGTGCTCGAACAACGCGAGTGGTGGTCGAACTCGTCATGGTCATGATGGATACACCTCCAGACCGGCCACTTGTTCCCCCGAATGTAATCTGTCGCCCCCCGCCATCCAAACCCAGCCCCGGCGGCCACCCCGTCCGATAGGGGGCCGGTCCTGCGAATCCCGCGCCCGTACCCCTGAAAAATGCGCCGCCCGACCGAGCGCGGATCGATTCCGCGTCCCGTTCGTTTGAACCCGATGTTCCACTCCGATATCATTACTTTTGCCTGCCCGGCCACCGGGCGAACGCGGCAGGCGCCGTGCACTCGTGCTCCGGCCGGCGATGCGCCGTGCCGGCCACCGCAAAGTAGGGGATTGTAGACGTATTCACTACGTCCAAAGGGGGCGGGAAGTCTCGTGCGAAATCCGTCTGCCTGTAGCCGTATGACCGTGCTGGCATGCGCTCTCTTCATCGCCACCAGCGCAGCGGGCAGTCCGCTTCCGCTGCCCACAACCATCGAGAATTTCTACCTCCGCGGCACCCAGCCCAACACGCTTGATCCCGGCAGCCTCCTCATCAGCTCCGGTGATGAATGCGCCGGCTGCCACACCAACGGCGATCTCGAATCGCCCATTCCCGCCGAGTGGCAGGGCAGCCTCATGGCGAATGCCGCCCGCGATCCCGTCTTCTATGCCTGCCTCGACATTGCCGAGCACGATGCCCCTGGCTCCGGCGACACCTGCATCCGCTGCCACGTGCCAAAGGCATGGCTCGAAGGCCGCTCAACGCCGACCGATGGCAGCATGATCAATCGCCAGGATCGCGATGGCATCACCTGCCACTTCTGTCATCGCATGGTCGATCCGTTCGACGACCTCGATGAGGCGCCATATGCAGATGTGTTCATTCTCCTCGATCTCGGCATCGACCGGCCCATCCAGTCGATGGACCTTGGCCTCCCGCCGAATCCCGGCTACGGCGGCAACGCCAGTTACGTGATTGATCCCTACGACCGCCGCCGCGGTCCTTTCCCGACGCTATTCGGGCAGCCCGGCTATGTCCCCTGCGACGACTTCCACTTCGCCACCACCTTCAGCAAGTGCGAGGACGAGCTTGGCGATCCGTGGGGCTGCCCCACTTTCGAATCGCCGTTTCACCGCCGATCCGAAATGTGCGCCACCTGCCACGACGTCAGCTTCCCGCACATGATGCGCGACGTGCAGGGCAATCTCGTCTTCAATGGCCCCGGCGTGCCGCACCCTACCGGCGACAAGTACGAAATGATCGCGGAGCAGCGCACCTACAGCGAATGGCTCAAGAGCGATTTTGCCGTGGGCGACGGCGTCGACATGGGCGGCCGTTTCGGCGGGCCGGGGCAGTTCTTCGTTTCCGACTGCCAGGATTGCCACATGTCCGCCCACTTCGTGCAGGGTTGCGCGTTCGTCGCCCCGCGTCCCGACATCCCGCGGCACTCATTCAATGGCGCCGCAACCTGGGTTCTGGATGCCATATCGCATCACTACGGCCCCGCAGGCCCGCTGGCCGGCTTTCCTTCACCCGATCCCATTAACGGGCCCGACTTCACCGAACACGAAGCCGGCCTGCTCACTCAGAACGCCGACGGTAATGCCGAATTCATGACACTCGCCGCGGACCTCGAGGCCGCCGTCGAGATGCCCCCGCAGCCCGGCCCCGGCGCGCCGGAACAGCTCCGCGTCCGCGTCATTAACCAGACTGGCCACAAGCTCCCCACAGGCTACTTTGAGGGACGCCGCATGTGGCTCACCGTTGAGTTCTTCGACTGCGAAGAACCCAATGTCCCGTTCGCCGTCGCCGGGGCATACGACCCGCAGACCGGCGTGCTCGACGACGCGACGACCAAGGTCTATCGCGCAAAGGCCGGCCCGGATGAAACGCTCGCCGCTACCGTCGAACTGCCGCCGGCCCCCTCCATGCACTCGGTCCTCGGCAACAAGATGTATTTCGATAACCGGATTCCGCCCCGCGGCTTCACCAACGCCTCCTTCGCCGCCATTCAGGCACAGCCCGTCGGCTATACCTATGCGGACGGCCAGTACTGGGATGACACCTGGTATGACATTCCGGTCGGGGCCGCCGGAGCGAGAATCACCTTGTACTACCAGCAGACCACGCGCGAATACATCGAGTTTCTGCGCGAGAATAGCCCCAACGCCGATGATCCCTCAAATCGTGGCGAGCTTGCCTACGCCTTGTGGAGTGCCTTCGGCGGCGCACTGCCCGTCACCATGGCCGTCATCGGCGATGAAGCGCTGTTTCCGCTCGGCGAAGACTGCAATCCCCTCCTGGGTCCCGGCGGCATCGCCACATTCATAGACGTGCTGCTCGGACGCGAGGCCGACCCGGACCTGATTCGCCACGCCGACGTGAATGGTCGCGACGGTGTCAACGGCGAAGACATTCAGGAGTTCGTCGATCTTCTGCTCAGCAATTAAAGACTCACCGTGACGGAATGAGCGTTTGAGATGCCGCACCCGGCGCGGTAGCATGCCACCTGCTCACGAACCGAGAGCCGGTGACATGAATCTCGCAGAACACATCTCGGCCGCCCACATCAGGATTCCGCTGGAGTCTGACAACAAGACCGCGGCCATCACCGAACTCGTCGACCTGCTCGATCACCACCAGCAGATCACACAGCGCGATGCCGTGCTCAAGGCCGTTCTCGATCGGGAGGCCCAGCGCTCCACCGGCCTCGGCAAGGGCTTTGCCCTGCCCCACGCAAAGTCACCCGACATCACGCGCCCCGTCATCGCCTTCGGCCGCCCCCGCCGGCCGATTCCCTTCGATTCTTCCGACGGTCAGCCCGTCGACCTCATCGCCCTTCTGCTCAGCCCGGTCAGCGCCACGGCCGACCACATCACGGCCCTGGCCCAGCTCAATCGCCTGGCCCTCAACGCGAGGCTCCGCGAGCAACTGGCACAGGCATCAACTGCCGAAGAATTCCACCATCTCATTCGGGAGAGCATCGCTGCCCGCTGAACGAAGGTGCGAGACCCACTCGGGATCACGTCCGAATAGTCTGCCTAAGCCCGCATGCTGCCGGCATTCTGCCTAATCGAACGCGGCCGGCCACCGATAAATGCATCATCATGCAGACGCCGCCGGACAACGCCGCACCTGACAATCCGCGCCGCCTGCGCGGACACCAGAGCCGCAGCGGCACCACCGTCCACGGCCGGTCCGCCATCCTCTTCGGCATCCCCTTCGCCGGCGTCGGCGTATTCATCATTCTCGCCGCCGCCAACATCATCCCGACGAAGGACTCGTCATTTCACGCCCCGCGCGCCGTCGTCGCCGCCTGCGGAATGGTCTTTCTCCTCCCTGGGCTCTGGCTGATGCTGCACGGCGTCCGAGGTGTCATTCGAAAGGCACGAACACGGCGCCTGCTCGCCCACGATTTTACCCAGCCCTGGCTCGCCGATCACGCCTGGAATCCCGCCGGCGATCGCGACCGCTTCGGCCGGAAGCTCGTCAATTATGGCTTCGGCCTGCTCATCGTGCTGCTGCTTTCCAGCCCGTTCAACTATGCCGCCTTTTTCGGCGGCGCCCACAAGTCCGGCTGGTTGTACGGCATCGCCTGCGTCAACATCTTCCCCCTGATTTACGCCATTGCCCTGGTTCACGCCGCCATGCGCTGGACGCGTTTCGGTACCGGCCGCCTCCACTATCGTCGCTTCCCTTATGCCCTTGGCGGCCGGTTCGAGGCCGACTTCATGCCCGGCCGCCGCCTCGCCGGCATCGATAAGCTCGCCTGCACGCTGCGCTGCGTGCAGGAAGCCTACGAAACGCGCCAAGTCGGCAACAAGACGCGCACCGAAGTCGTCAGCTACGAGCTGCACAGCCAGAAGACTGAAATCGATGTGAGTGGCACCGGTCGCGCCCCGCGCGAGACGATTCCGGTCGAATTCACTCTCCCCGATGACCCCGCACTGGCAACGTGTCTCGCCGTGCAACCGCCGCGCTACTGGGAACTCGAACTGCACGCCGACATTCCCGGCGTCGACTATCGCTCCGTCTTCCTGCTGCCGGTCTATGCCGTCGGACAAAGCCGGCAGAACGACGCCCGCCGATCAGGCACGCCCCGTTCCGCCAGTGTTTCCGAGTTTCAGTCGGTCGGCTGATCTCTGTCTCTCGCTTCACGCCTCCGAAACGCAGAACGGCCCCGGCACGCAACGTGCCGGAGCCGTTCCGTTGTTCGCTTGATGTGTGGCGAGTCGCCCCGGCTCAAGTGAGCCGGAGGCGCTGGCCGCCGGCGTTCACCGGCGCGGCCCGGTCACTCCTTTAAATCTTCAATCCCCATCACCTTTTTCAGAAAGGCGATCCGGTCGGCCGCTTCCTCGATCTGGAGCTTCGTCGGCTTGCCGGCGCCGTGACCGGCCCGCGTTTCGATGCGGATCAGCACCGGAGCGTCACCTTCATGGCACTCCTGAAGCCGGGCGGCAAACTTGAAGCTGTGGGCCGGCACCACGCGATCGTCGTGATCGCCCGTCGTGATCATCGTCGCCGGATACTCCGTCCCCGGCTTCAGATTGTGATAGGGCGAATAGCTCTTCAACACGTTGAACATCGACGGATCGTTGATATCGCCGTAGTCGCTGCGCCACGCGTGACCGATGGTGAACTCGTGAAATCGCAGCATGTCCAGCACGCCCACCGCCGGCATGGCCGCCGCGAACAGCTCCGGCCGCTGCGTCATGCAGGCGCCGACCAGCAGCCCGCCGTTGCTGCCGCCGTAGATCGCCAGCTTGTCGCTGTTCGTGTACTGGTTCGAGATCAGCCACTCTGCCGCGGCGATGAAGTCGTCAAACACGTTCTGCTTGTTCAGCAGGCGGCCGGCCTCGTGCCACTCCTTGCCGTACTCGCCGCCGCCGCGGAGGTTCGGCTGGGCAAACACGCCGCCCATGTCCATCCACAACACGTTCGACAGGCTGAACCGCGGCGTCAGCGAAATGTTGAAGCCGCCGTAACCGTACAATAGCGACGGGTTCTTCCCATCGCGCTTCAGTCCCTTCTTGTAGCTGATGAACATCGGCACCTGCGTGCCGTCCTTGCTGCTGTAGAACACCTGCTCGGTCACATAGTCGTCGGGATTGAAGTCCACCGTCGGCTTGCGGAAAAGGGTGCTCTTGCCGGTCTTCAGGTCGTAGCGATACACGCACGGTGGCGTCGTGAAGCTGTTGAAGGCGTAGAACGTCTCGGTGTGATCGCGCCGGCCGCCAAAACCGCCCGCCGAACCGATGCCCGGCAGATCGACGTCGCGCACGTGCTTGCCCGACAGATCGAACACCTTCACCTGCGTGGCCGCATCCTTCAGATAATTGGCAAACAGATTGTCGCCGACGATGCTGGCCCCCTCGAGCGTCTCCTTCGCCTGCGCGATCAGTTCCTTCCACTTATCGCGCCCGGGGTTCCTGGTGTCGATTGCGATGATTCGGCCGCGAGGGGCATTCAGATCGGTCCGGAAGTAGAACACCGTCCCGTCATTGCCCAGAAAATCGTACTCGGCGTCGAAGTCATCCAGCAGCTTTACGACGTCCGCACCCTTCCGCGAAAGATCCTGGTAGTAGACCCGGTTCTTGCGCTCCGTGCCCTTCCACACGCTGATGATCAGGTACTTGCCATCCTCGGTCACGCTGCCGCCGAAGCCCCAGTCCTTCTGATCGGGGCGGTGATACACCAGTTCGTCCTCCGACTGCGGCGTGCCGAGCTTGTGGTAATACAGCTTCTGGTAGTAGTTCGAGCCGCTCAGCAGTTCGCCTTCCTTCGGCTCGTCGTATCGGCTGTAGAAAAAGCCCTTGCCATCCTTGGTCCACGAGGCGCCGGAAAATTTCACCCAGCGGATGACATCCTCCAGGTCCTTGCCGCTCTCGATATCGCGCACGCGGTATGTCTGCCAGTCCGAGCCGCCGTCGGACAAACCGTACGCCATCAGCTTTCCGGCGTCGTCGATCGACAGGCCGCTCAGTGCCACCGTTCCGTCCTTCGACAGCGTGTTCGGATCGATCAACTCCCTGGGCTCGCCATCCAGCGATCGCAACCAGTACACCACGCTCTGGTTCTGGAGGCCGTCGTTCTTGCTGTAGATGTACTTGTCGCCCTGACGCGACGGCGTGCCGAACTTCTCGTAGTTCCACAGCTTCGTCAGCCGATCGATGATCTTCTGCCGCGCCGGGATGCTCTCCAGATAGCCGAACGTCACCTTGTTCTGGGCCTGCACCCACGCCTTGGTGTCGGCCGCGTTGTCATCCTCCAGCCAGCGATACGGATCGGGGATCTTCTCGCCGTGAATCGTGTCGACCACCTCGACCTTCTTCGTCTCCGGGTACTTCAGCCCGGCGCCCTTCGGCGGTTCCGCCGCTGCCAGCGGAACAACCAGGGCCGAAGCCGCCACGGCCAGCAGCCAATGGGAAAACCTGAACTTCATACTTCGTTCTCCTTGGGGTTGAACGGTTTGTGTAGTCGTTCGGACGAGTCGCCGCCATCGCCGGCAGCGCTCGCCTTCTAAAACGTCATGCACAGGACGTGTTTTCCCGGCAGCCGCCGAAAGCGGCCCCTCGTGAGCGGAGACGGCCGGAACCACGTGATCATTGTCCATCACGAGGCAACGTCAGGCAAGCACACGCGTGTCCGAAGGCGCACCGTTTTGCTCCGGCGGCACCGGTTTTATGCGTTAACAGGGGGCATTCGCCGGGCGTGGAAGCGTTACACCAGTGCTTTTGCATGTAAGCGTTCCCGCCCAAATGGTAAGCCACTCGACTTCGTAGCCGCGTTCGGTTGCCAGCGTGACGCTTTTCCCCAAGAATCGGCCCCATTCCCGCGGTCTCGCACAATCCGGAGACGTTTCATGATCAAGCGTCCAGCTCTCATCGGTCGAACATGCGTCCTCTGTGTCTCCGGCCTGATTGGCTCCGCGGCCCTCGCCCTGCCGCAGCCGTCTGACCCTCCGTCCACGCAGCCCGCCGCCTCCGCACCGGCCGCGCCAACGCAGGAAGAACTGGAGCAGCGATTTGCCGACACGCTCTCCAACGTCGTCTTCCGCGGCACCTTCGCCATGACCGGCGCCGAAGGGCTCAAGGGAAAGGCGCCGCTCTCCGAGCCGCGCGTGGAGCGCTATGCCATCGACAAGGCCGAGAAGCGCGACGGCGATCGCTGGATCATCACCGCGCGCGTGCAGTTCATGGAAAAGGACGTGCGCCTGCCGGTGCCGGTGCGCGTGGTCTGGGCCGGCGATACGCCGGTCATCACGCTCGACAAGATGAACCTGCCCATGCTGGGCACCTACTCGGCGCGCGTCGTCATCCACGAAGGCTTCTACGCCGGCACCTGGTCCGGCACCAGCTACGGCGGCGTGCTGTCGGGGCAGATTATCAAGGCGGAGGATGAGGAGAAGATTATTGAGATGGAGGAAGCGCGCGAAATCAGAGAGGTGACAACAAAGCCGGATGCATGAGAATTGACTGAACTCCCGGATCCGTTCGGCGCGACGGCGACAGCCTTGTTGCCCAAACGCAGCGCTCGTAAAATGGACTGTGTTAGGAGGTGCCTCGCCATGAAGGTGACGCTGACACCCGAACATGAAAAGCTGATAAAAAAAAAGATCGCGAGCGGCGAGTATAAATCCGCCGGCGAGATCATACGCCGAGCCCTTAGGCTTCTAGAGCACCAGGATCGACTCGAGGAAATGGAGTTAGATGAGCTGCGCAAAGAAGTCGCAATCGGTCTCGATGACCTCCGTGCTGGACGCTCTCGCGTGTTCAATGCGGGCGAGCTAAGGCAGTTTGCCGAGGAGATTAAGCGGGAGGGCAGGCGGCGTTTGGCTTCAAAACGACGCAAACGCGCCTGATGGCAAGCTTCGAACTATCAGAAGCCGCGCAGCGGGACCTTCGCGAAATCTGGGACTATTTCGCCCCGCTTAACTCGGCGGCCGCCGATCGCTTGATTGACGATCTGATCACTGCCATCGAAACCGTGGCGGCATTTCCGTACGCGGGAAGGCAGCGGAACCGGCTCAAGCGCGGCTAGCGTTACTTTCCGCACGGCAACTACCTCATTTTTTATTCGATTGCATCCGATTGGGTCAAAGTAGTTCGGGTCGTCCACGGCGCTCGAAGAATCACTCGCCGACTTTTTGAATAACAACGTTCATGGACCACTTTACATTCCGGAATCGTATTCTCTGCTGCGAAGACGTACCGATGCCGAGCATCGCCGACGCCGTCGGCACGCCCGCCTACATCTACTCCCGCGCCACCCTCCTCCACCACTACGACGCCGTCGCCCGCGCCTTCGCCGCCCTCGATCCCATCATCTGCTACTCCATCAAGAGCTGCGCCAATCTCCACATCTGCCGCCTGCTCCGCGAGCGTGGCGCCGGCTTCGATGTCGTCTCCGGCGGCGAACTCGTCCGCGCCCTCGAGGCCGGCGGCGATCCCGCGAAGATCGTTTTCGCCGGCGTCGGCAAGACCGATGCCGAGATCAACCAGGCCATCGACGCGAAGATCGGCTGGTTCAATGTCGAATCCGAAGCGGAATTGGAAAACCTCATCTCCATCGCCCGCGACCGGAATGCCACGGTCCGCGCCGCCCTGCGCGTCAATCCCGACGTCGATCCGAAGACCCACCGCTACACCTCCACCGGAAAAAAGGAAACCAAGTTCGGCGTCGACCTCGAACGCGCCCGCCGCGCCTTCCACGACTTCGGCCGACAGAACGCCGTGCAGTTGTCGGGCATCCACCTGCACATCGGTTCGCCCGTCAACAGCGTCGAGCCCTACGTACAGGCCATCGGCAAGGGCCTCGATCTGATCGACGCCCTCCGCGCCGACGGCTTCACGATCGACACCCTCGACATCGGCGGCGGCTTCGGCGCCCACTACCGCGCCGAGGAAGCACCGGCCGCTGTGCAATACGCCGACGCGATCGTGCCGCTGCTAACCGGTCGCGGTCTCACCATCATTCTGGAGCCCGGCCGCGCAATCGCCGCCAACGCCGGTATCCTGCTCACCCGCGTGCTCTATCTGAAAAAATCCGGCGACCGCGACTTCCTCATCGTGGACGCCGGCATGAATGACCTGATTCGCCCCTCGCTTTACGAAGCCTTCCATTTCATCTGGCCCGCGCAATGCGATGAGCGCTTTGTCCCGCGACAGCGTGGCGAAGCCACCGGTCTCTCCGGCCTCGTGCCGATGGATGTCGTCGGCCCGGTCTGCGAAAGCGGGGACTTCCTCGCCAAAGAGCGCCTGCTCCCGCCCATGAAGCGCGGCGATCTCGTCGCCGTCTTCTCCGCCGGCGCCTACGGTATGGTCATGGCCAGCCACTACAACTCGCGACCCAACCCGCCCGAGATTCTCGTCGAGGGCGACAGCTTCCGCATCATCCGCCGCCGCGAGACGATCGACGATCTACTCGCCGCCGAACGCGACGCAATGTGAGCGTGAAGCAGGGTGCCACCAGGAAGGGTGCCATGCCTAAGCGCAGCGCAGGCATGCTGGGCATGCGCGAATCCGCAAAAGGGCCTACGGCGCGACCGCATCCAATTCCCGCATTCGCTGCCGAATGCCCTGCTTCATCTGCTCCGTCATGCGATGCGGCGTCGAGACATAAATTCGCTTTTCCTCCAGCGACAGTGCCGCTCGCATGGCCTCCACCGCCTCTTGCCGGGCTTCGTCCGAGTCCGCAGCCCGCCAGTACCGCTCGAGCACCGCCGCCAGCTGCAAATGACGATCCGGCGACGTCGGATAGTCCGCCACGGCGCGTTTCGTCCAGTCCACCGCCGCCCGCAGATCGGCCAGATCGCCGCCCAAATCGTGCCGCCGTGCATAGAGCCCCGCCGTCTGGATCATCCCCACCCCCGCGTGCGGATCGCGCTGCCGCAACAGTCGCGCGACCTCGATCGCCTCGTCCACCTGCCCCACCGTCTCGACGCGCGGAATGAGCTGCTCCAACAGTTCCGCCGCGGCCGTTCCATCCAGTTGGTACGCTTGCATCGCCTCGCGATAGGCCGCGTCTCCCGCAGAGCCCGCGAATGCCGCCCAACCCGCCGGTGCCTTCCCCGGAGCGCATGCCGTCCGCGCGACATTCAGCCGCGTTCCGGCGTGCCCGGCCGGTATCGCAAGCACGGCGAGCGAGATGGCAAACGCCGCCACGCCACCGATCGGCAGACAGATCGCCGCCACCCGGCCGCCAGTGCCGCTCGTGCGACCCTGCCTCGCCGCGCCACCGTCATCGACGCTCGCCAGCACCATGGCCCACATGGCGAAAAATGTCGTCGCCGGTCCGCCGGCAAACAGCGCCAGATCAATACCCGTGTGCAGCACGAATCCGATCAGCCCCGCCCCCAGGATCGCCGGCAGCGCCACCGCCGGCCCGTTCCAGACGCGGGGCCACGCCAATGACTCCGCCGAGAACAGCCCGGCCAGCACAAACCACAGCGGCGCCGCCAGCACCAGCAACATCATCAACTGCGCGCGCAGATCGGCCGTCGCCTTGTCGTGCAGCACCACCAGCCCGCCGATGCCCAGTGCCCCCATGGCGGCAGTCCACAGGACGGCCGAGCCCGGCGAACCCTGCGCATCGTCACTCTCCGCGGCCGAATGCCCGCTCCGATCGGCCTCACCGGTCCGGCTGCCACGTGTAAGACACCACCCGGCGCCGCCCAGCACCAGCACGAACCCCGCGATCCCCGCCGCCCCCCACTCCGTCGCAAGCTGCACCGCCCAGCTGTGCGGCGATTCCACCTCCTCCGGACACGCCACCGCCTTGTAACGCGTGAAGTGCCGGCCGAAGTTGTTCGCCCCCACCCCCAGCCAGCCTTGATCTTCGAGCATCCGCCCCGCGCCCTGCCAGTACATCCAGCGAAACAGCATCGACCGCCCCAATGCCTCTGGCCTGGCATTTAAGATCCCCACCAGCAGGCCGATTCCCGCCAGCACCGCCAGCGCCCCGGCCGTTGCACCCGCCCGCGTCCCCCACCGCCCCCGCACCGCCGCCGCCAGGCCCGCGACGACCGCCCCCGCCAGTGCCGCCGCAATGGCCCCTTTGCTCTGTGCCCCCGCCAGGGCCGTGGCGCATCCCGCCAGCACCGCCGCCGCGCCCGCCAGCGTCGCCATCCGCCGCGCCCGCCACTCCCCGGCCGCCAGCGCCGCCGCCGCCGCCAGAAACAGCACCAGATGGCTGGCCAGCACGTTCGGGTGCGCATAGAACCCCGTCACGCTCATCGCCTTCATCCGCTGCTGAAAGTCGTGCAGCATCCCCGCGTCGCGCCCGCCCGCTGCCGCCGGCCCGCCGCCGATCAGTTCCGCCCTGTGCGCCTCGAAATAAGCCAGCGTCTCCGGCAGTTCCACGAAATACTGCCAGCCGCACTTCAGCGCCACCGCGCCCCCGGTCGCCACGATCGCCGCCAGCCCCAGCCGCAGGTGCCATCGCTCCGTCATTACCTGCGCCAGCGTCATGCCCGCCGCGATGGACGCCAGAAAGTCCATCGTTCCAATGATCGCCAGGTGCTTCTGCCCCGCCTGCATGCACGAAATGACGCCGGCGACCGCCAGCAAGAGCAGCCCCGGCTCCGCACCCGTCCAGCGATACCCCCGCCCGCCGCGCCGCCATCGATTGCAGCCCGCCAGCCCCGCCGCCAGAAAGATCAGCCCGTCGATGACGAACGTCGCCGACGGCCCCACCGCCGCCGCCCCCACGTGCCGAAACAGCCTCGCCGTCTCAAAGGTGTGCGTCTCGTTCAGAAATGTCCGCAGCGGCACCAGCGCCAGCAGAAATGCCAGCGCGCCGGCATCGATCCAGCGGCCGGATTTGATCAAGCGGCCGGCATCGACATGTGACGCCCTCGAGCGCAGTTGAGTTTGACCCTTAGATCTCAATCCCAAGTCTCAAATTTCGAATTTCAAATCATCTGCGCCCAACTGTGCCCATCTGCGGATTCTCTTCCCCGCCTCATCTGCGTCATCTGCGGATTCTCTTCTCCTCCTCATCTGCGTCCATCTGCGTCATCTGCGGATTCTCTTCTCCTCCTCATCTGCGTCCATCTGCGTCATCTGCGGATTCTCTTCCCCGCCTCATCTGCGTCATCTGCGGATTCTCTTCTCCTCCTCATCTGCGTGCATCTGCGTCATCTGCGGTTTCTCTCCGCCTCCATCTGCGGATTCTTCTCCAATAGCGCCACCAGCAGCACCACGAACATCGTCTGCACCGCGATCACCACCGCCTCCATCCACGTCGCACGCGGCAGCAATAGCGCCGGCAGCGCCGTCACCAGCGTCGTCAGCCAGATCACCAGCACCGCCACCGGCACCCGCATCCCCCGCCGCACCAGGCGATGCGAAAAGTGCCGCCGGTCCCCCTTCCACAGCGGCACCCCCAGCCGCCAGCGCAGGAAGAACACGCTCGCCGTGTCGTACAGCGGCACCGCCATCACCACCAGCGGCGCAAACACCCCGATCGGTCGGTAAGGCTGCCCCGGATCGACGAACGTCGTCAGGATCGTGAACACCGCCAGCAGCATCCCGACGACCGTGCTGCCCGCATCCCCCAGATAGATCGTCGCCGGATGAAAGTTGTACGGCAGAAAGCCGAGCAGCGCCCCCGCCAGGAGCGCGCAGCACGCCGGCACGAACACCTGCCCCGCCAGGATCGACGCCGCCCCGAACACCAGCGACGCGATCAGCGCCACGCCCGAAGACAGCCCGTCCATATTGTCCAGGAAATTCAGCGAGTTGGTCAGCGTCAGGATCCACAGCACCGACAGCGTCCCCGACAGCCACATCGGCAGGTGCGACAGCAGCCGCAGATCGAACCCCGCCACCAGTGCCACCGCGATGCCCGCCTGCACCAGAAACTTCACGCCCGCCCCCAGCGCCCGCGCGTCGTCGATCACCCCCATCGCGCACATCACCGCCGCCGCCCCGCAGATCGCCAGCGCCGTCGGCATCTTCGCCGCCATGCCCCCCAAATGCACCGCCAGCCCCGCCGGCAGCCAGCCCGGCGCCCCCGCCCGCGCCATCCACCATGCCGCCAGCACCCCTGCCGCCATCGGCGCGATCACGCACGCCGTGACCACAATGCCCCCGCCCAGCGCCACCGGCGCGACGTGTCCCTTGTGGCCCCCCGGCCTGTCGACAAAATCCCGCGCCCGCGCCCAGCGCCGCATTGCCGGCGTCAGGACAAACGAGAGCACCGCCGCCCCCGCCAGACACGATAGACAAATGAAGTGAACGTTCTGCACTCGGCAAACTCGCCCGACGCGGCGATCGCCGCCGGCACAACATCTCAACTGAGCATCAAGCCACCCGCCCCGCGCCGCGGTCAAGCCTGCTCGTCAATCACCCAATCGCCAAATCTCAAATGCGAACAATTCGTCAATTTACCCCGCTCCCGACCTCATCGCGGCCTCATGCTATTGAAACCCCGCCGGTGAGTCTATATTCTTGCTGCGCCGCGGCCATCCTCTGCTGCGCCGCCTGCGGGTCCGATCGTGAAGAAAGAGCTGCGCTCACAACTCCGCTCCGTTCTCGCCGCATTGCCCGCTGAGGTGCGCCAGGAAAAATCCCGCCTGGCCGCCGAGCTCCTCTTCGCCACGCCCGAATATCAGAAGACCGAAGTCCTGATGATTTATCTCTCCCTCCCCCAGGAGGCAGACACCACCGCCATCGTCCTCCAGGCCTGGAAGGACCACAAACGCGTCCTCGCCCCCCGCGTCGGATGGGAATCGCGACAGATGATCCCCGTCGAGATCAACGACCTCGACAATGCCGAAATCACCAACTTCGACTACGGCGTGCGCGAGCCCACCCGCGGTGTCCCCTTCCCCACCGAACTCATCGACCTCGTCATCGTACCGGGACTGGGCTTCGATCCGCAGGGCAACCGCCTCGGTCGCGGCCGCGGCTTCTACGATCGCTTCCTCGGCAATGTCGAGTTCAAGGGCGTCTCCTGTGCCTTCGCCTTCGAAGATCAGATCGTCGAGTCCATCCCCGCCAACGAGCTCGATGTCCGCGTCCACATGCTCGTCACCGAGAAGACCGTCCGCCGCTTCAAAGTCGCCCAGCCCTCCTGACGCCCGCCACCTGCCCGCCCTTTCCCGGCGGCCACATTTCACAGCCCGCCACGGCGCCGCATTTCCCCGGCCCGCCGCCATGAAAATCGCGCCGCCTTCTGATAAACTACGCCCTTCGCGAATCAACCGTTCAACGCTTGACCACCGCAAAGGAGTTCGGTGCCATGGCTGACTCCCAGACCAACACCCGGTCCGCCACCATCATCGCCGGCATCTGCGCATTCGCCGTCGCCGCCTGGGCCTTCTATGCCTGGAAGACCGACGCGAACACGCCCGCCGAGGCCCCCGCCACCCCCCTCGCCGCCCGGCCGGCCGATCGCGAAGAACCCCCCGCGGCCAATGCCCCCGCGCCGGAGGGCCAGCCCGGTGACACCGTCGTCGACGATGCCGAAGGCATCGTCCCCGTCGCCGCCGCCGTCCGCGTCAACGAGCCCATGCGCGCAGCCGAAGGCGGCGCCGGCGCCGTCATGATGGGCGGCGGCGCTCCCGACCCCAACGGCCCGCCCGACCCCAACGGCCCGCCCGATCGCCGCGTCAACCCGTTCGAAAACGCTCCCCCCCTTGCCAAGGGGGGGCCGGGGGGGGTCGAAGCCGAGCTGTCCAGGGGCCGCGCCGCCCTCCAGCGCGGCGACTGGCTCACCGCACGCGTCTCCCTCTCCCGCGCGCTGAATTTCGGCCTGCCCACCGGCGAGCAGGACGAACTCCGCAAGGAGCTCGCCCGCATCAGCGAGGCCACCCTCTTCAGCCGCGCCATCACCCCCGATGATCCGCTGACCGCCGCCCACACCGTCAAGCCCGGCGAATACCTCATCAACCTCGCCAAGGCCCGCAAGGTCCCCCTCGAACTGCTCCAGCGCATCAACGGCATCGAGAACCCGCAGCTCCTCGCCGCCGGCGCGCGCATCAAGCTGGTCAATGGCCCCTTCGACGCCATCATCTACAAGGGCGCCCACCGCATGGACATCTACCAGGGCACCCTCTACATCCGTAGCTTCAACGTCGGTCTCGGCGCCCACGATGGCACGCCCCTCGGCCGATGGGTCGTCGGCAACAAGCACGCCGATCCCGACTGGAAGGACCCCGCCACCGGCCGCTACTACCCCCCCGCCGATCCCGAGAACCCCATCGGCGAGCGCTGGATCAGCCTCGAGTGCATCGAGGGCGACTGCCTCGGTCGCACCGGCTTCGGCATCCACGGCACCATCGAACCCGAAAGCATCGGCGCCGACGAAAGCATGGGCTGCGTGCGCCTCCTGCCGGACGACGTCGCACTCGTCTTTGATCTGCTGATCCCGCGTGAGTCGTTTGTGGAGATACGGCCGTAGGGAACGAGGGATTAAGGGATTAGGGATCAAGGGATTGAGGGACGGGGAGCATGGGCCTCTGGCCCGTGCGGCGGAGACGCAGGGCGTGGCCCGGCCGCACTTCTTGCTTTCGCGTGTATAATGTGTTCATGGACGTTGCGGACACGAGGACTTTCTAAGCGAACGTCACCATCGACATCTCGAAGGAGGCCGAAGCCGCGCTGCGGGCCGAGTGGGGCGACCTCGATCGTGCCGCGACGGAGGCACTTCTGATTGAGAGCTACCGCACGGGCCGGATCAGCATCGGCTATCTCGGCGAAATCCTCGGCGGCACCCGCTGGGATGCCGAGAAGTGGCTTGCCGATCGCGGCGTTTACTGGAATTACGGAATCGACGACTTCCAGGCCGATACGCAGACGCGAGGCGAATAAGCGCGGAGTCGCCTGATGCTCGTCGTTTCCGATGCTTCCCCTCTGAATGTCCTCGTCAGCATTGAACTGATTCACGTCCTTCCGGCACTCTATCAGGCCGTTGTCATTCCCGACGCCGTCGCGGACGAGATGAGCCATCCGCAGGCGCCCGACGCCGTTCAAAATCTCATCGCGTCGAAGCCGTCGTGGTTGAACGTGGGGGGTGTCCCTTGCCTCTCAGGCGTGCGCTGGCGATGATCGACTCGCAAGCACCCGCCCCGATCGCCCCCGAGGTCCACTCGCGATCCGATCATCGCGACCCCATCCCGTGGAAGGGATTGGCCACCCGCCGATGCCAACGCCAAACCGGCGGCAGTCCTTCCACCGTAGCCGCCCCCACCAGCCGATTCCCGCAACCGAATGAACTGTTCGGCGCCGGCATGGAACCCGGCATTTCCCTTTTTCGGTCACCGGTGAGAACTCGAGTGACCCGATCCTGCCGAACGGGCAACCTCGCCTGATACAATTACACGCCGCCGCGTGTCTATCTCATCGGATCGCGCCCCCGGAACAGAGGATTGCTCCCGCAAAACTCCTGTGCCACACTCCGGGCAAACGCCGCTGACATTCCCGCGCAGGTCATACGTGCATATCTCGCATGTGGCAGAATCAGCACGTCGGAGGCGACGCCGCCTACGAACAAACAGTATTAGCGAAAAAAGAACTGACACGCTCGACGGAATCCATAGCGGCATGTTTAGTTGCGAGACTGTGACCCAGACCGTTTTCCTGGGATCTCCAGGTCTTCGCTTCGGATTTTCGTCGTACGGTAATCGCAAATCCTTGCCGGTCGGCAGAACCAGACCAAGTCGCTTGCGCCAACCCGCATCTGGAACGTATTCCAGATGAGTTTCACAAACATACAGCCCCATCACCGGACCAAGCGCCCGAGCCAGGTACTGCAACCTTGCGCTTTCAGGTCCCTCAATCCGGGAAGCTTCAATAACACCTGATCGCAGGGATACTGATCCGCCCGACCATGTGAACATGACACACTTGCCGATACTGAGCACCCAGCTCGCAAGTAAAACGGCAGAACAGGAATGGACGAACGCGCCTATCGCGATTGCGGCCATGCGGCTCCCCACTCGACGCGGCTTTACCGACTGTTTGTGATGCATGTGACTATGTTCGTCGTCTTTTACGGAAACTCTGGACCCATGCACGGACACGGGTCGCATTGTTGGGCAGGAGCAGGCCCAAGTGTTTCAACGCGTTTGATCCAGTCCGTTGTTGGCACAGGGACTGACTGGCTGGGTGGCCAAGGTCTGCCGACCTGGGGTCTTGATTAAAAACACCCCGGCGACAATCCCCGCAACGGGCCGCAAGTATACCATTCATAGATAGGCGCGCTAATTCGCCGCCCCACAGGGCCGCCCGCGCGGCGGGTGGCATGCTTTCGCTGTACTCAGCGTAAGCATGCAGGCTCCCTGGTCGAATGCCGGCCATTCTCGCGGAACTGGGAGCAAATCTATTGGGTAGAAGGAACAGGCCGCGGCGGCGCGGCGGCGCTGGCGCTTTCCGTCCTTTGGCCCCGGCGCGCCTCGGCGCGCTCCGGATTGCATCGGATTGCATCGCGTATTTTTCCGGTGAAGCGCCTCACCGGGACCGTTTTCGGGAGCCGTCGATGGATTGCCGTATGCCGTCAGAAAAAATTCTTGGAGAATTTTTCGGCCTGTCAGAAATTTTTGTCAGCAGCCGTGACGTTCGTGTACTGGTGAATTGGCGGTGGCATGCTTTCACTGTACACGTGCTGCTCAGAAAATCCGACCCCAACGGGGTCAAGCCCTCCAGCCCAGGGTTGTCCGCGAAGCGGGCTACCCTGGGTAAACGCAGCGCGACCATTCAACCCCAAAGGGGTTGTGTCACAATCTCAAGGGGATTGCGTAGGCCACGCACGTTTTCATCCAGGACAGTGACCGATGCGATCCTGAGTTCCTGGTGCGAGATTTTCGTCTCGCACCCACTCCTCTCCGGAATCCCTTCCGGCGCCCCCGCTTTCGCGAAACTGGCGTCCCCCACCGCGAGCAGAAGCGATCGAAAGCCGCCCATCCCTGCGGAACGGGGAGCAAATCTATTGAGTAGAAGAGGCAGGCGCCGGCGACGCGACGGCGCCGGCGATTGGGCTCGCGTTGGCCCCGCCGCGCCTCGGCGCGCTCCGGATTGCATCGGATTGCATCGCGTATTTTTCCGGTGAAGCGCCTCACCGGGACCGTTTTCGGGAGCCGTCGATGGATTGCCGTATGCCGTCAGAAAAAATTCTTGGAGAATTTTTCGGCCTGTCAGAAATTTTTGTCAGCAGCCGTGACGTTCGTGTACTGGTGAATTGGCGGTGGCATGCTTTCACTGTACACGTGCTGCTCAGAAAATCCGACCCCAACGGGGTCAAGCCCTCCAGCCCAGGGTTGTCCGCGAAGCGGGCTACCCTGGGTAAACGCAGCGCGACCATTCAACCCCAAAGGGGTTGTGTCACAATCTCAAGGGGATTGCGTAGGCCACGCACGTTTTCATCCAGGACAGTGACCGATGCGATCCTGAGTTCCTGGTGCGAGATTTTCGTCTCGCACCCACTCCTCTCCGGAATCCCTTCCGGCGCCCCCGCTTTCGCGAAACTGGCGTTCCCCACCGCGTGCAAGAGTGATCGAATGCCGCCCTTTCCCGCGGTGGGTGGCATGCTTTCGCTGTACTCAGCGTAAGCATGCAGGCTCCCTGGTCGAATG
>CAYOZN010000021.1:0-44810 GCA_964408455.1 uncultured Planctomycetaceae bacterium | reverse complement strand
TCGGCCTGTCAGAAATTTTTGTCAGCAGCCGTGACGTTCGTGTACTGGTGAATTGCACTTCGTCGCTGGGCTGCCAAATAAACGACGTCAGGTTCCAGATTTCAGATTCGAATCTGAGATCTGAGATTTGAGATTCGAGATTCGAGATTTGAGATTCAGCGTTCAGTTGATGTTTTCGACTTTGGATTTTCGATTTTCGACTTTGCGCCGAGCCGTCGCATCGTCACCGCCGCCCACAAAAAGCCCGCCGACGCCGCGACCAGGGCCGGGCCGAAGCTGCCGGTCAGCGCGTACAGCCCGACGCCCAGCCCCTGGAAGAGAAGCCCGCGCACCCCCACCAGCGTCGTGTGCACCGCCAGGTACTGCGGCGCCAGCGATGCATCCGGCGCGAAGGAGACCGGCCCCAGCGTCCAGGCCAGGTGCACGCCGACCATGCAGGCGGCGTAGAAGATCGTCACCAGTGCCAGCGCCACGCCCGACGGCGCCAGCGCCAGGCCCAATGGATACAGCGCGAGCAGGCCGAAGGACAGGGCGCTCATGCGGATCGGCCCCATGCGATCGGCCGCGTGGCCCATCGGCCAGAGGAGCAGAATGTTCGTCGCCTGGTACGAGACGACCGTCGCCAGGGTGTACATCGAGTAGTCGAGCCGCAGCCGGTCCTGCCCGATGAACGGCAGCAGGGCCGTGCAGATCATCCAGCCGACGCCGTAGGACATGAAGGCCGCCTCGTACGTGGCGAAGCGGCGATCGGCCCGCAGGATGCCGCCCATGTCGCGCAGCGGCGCCCACCACGGGCCGCTCGTCCGCGGCAGCGTGCGGGCGCGAAAGGCCCCGCCGCTGGCGATGCGATCGTAGCAGGCCAGGCCCAGTGCCATCATGGCGGCAGTGACGGGCAGGAAGAAGCGATAGGCCTCGGGATCGGCGTCAGACCACAGGCCCATCAGGTGCCCCGCCGCCATGGTGCCAACGAACTGGCACGCCGCGATCAGGCCGAAGGCCCGGCCGCGCGCCGTCTCGGCGTAGAGGCTGCGCAGGAGGTCCGCGTTCAAGGGCGACAGCGCGCTGCCGCCGCCCGCCCCGGCCAGGGCCGAGATGGCAAACAGCACGAGGATGGACTCGATGCCGCCGGCCAGCCCCATGAGCGCGAGCGACCCGCACGCCAGCCCCGCCAGCAGGCCCAGGTACGCCCGCGGCGAGAGCCGCGAGTAAAGCCGGTTCCAGAAGATGGAAAACGACTGCGCCAACGGCACCGAGACCGTCAGCACCCAGACCTGCCATGTGGCGGCCTGGAAGTGCTTGCGGGCCAGGAATGGCAGCACGTAGGCCAGGGCGATGGAGGCGCCGCAAAGCATGGCCCCGCAGGCATGCAGCGACATGGCCCGGCCGGGGCGCGGCGGCGCCGGGGCGTACGACAAGACGGGGGCGACGGGTTGAACGTCCACACACGGGCTCCGGCGCTAGTCGAGGGCCGAGAGCCGCGCCAGGTTGATCTCCCGCCCGAACACGATCAGCACATCCCCCGCGTTCAGCGTGTCATTCGCCCCCGGCATGAAGCGGAACTTGCCGGTCCGCGTCGAGCGCGTCGCCAGCACCAGAAGGTCGAAGTCGCGCCGCAACGGCGAGGCCCCCAGCGTCGCGCCCGCCAGCGCCGCCGGCAGCGTGACTTCCATGATGCGGAAGTCCTCCTCGAAGGGGAAGTAGTCGAGCAGATTCGGATAGGCCACGCGCCGCGCCGTCCGCGCCGCGGTCTCCCGCTCCGGGAAGATCACCTCCCGGGCCCCCACCGCCTTCAGAATCGTCGCATGGTCCTCGCTGACCGCCTTGCAGCGAATGCTCTTCACGCCGATCTGCGCCAGGTGCAATGTGCAGATGATGCTCGATTCCATGCTTTCGCCGAGGCTGACCACCGCCTCGTCGATGCTCGGCGTCACCACGGCCCTCAGCGCGTCGAAGTTCCGCGCGTCGCTGATCACCGCCTGGTTCACCTCGTCGCGGATGAGCGCCACCGCCTCCTCGCTGCGATCCATCGCCAGCACCTCGCACCGCAGATGCGAAAGCTCGCGCGCCAGATGCGAACCGAATTGTCCCAGCCCGATGACGACAACCTGCTTCATGCTTCACCTTTTGACGTTTCACCCCACCAGCACGCGCTCTTCGGGATAGCGCATGGCCACTTCCCGCCGGTAGGAAACCAACAGGGCCGCTGTCAGGGGCCCGATGCGGCCGACGAACATCGACAGGATGATCCACATCTTGCTGGCCGGCGACAATGCCGGCGTAATGCCGGTCGAAAGCCCGACCGTGCCGAACGCCGAAATCTGCTCGAACATCAGGTCCTCCAGCGCGATGATCTTGCGCGGCTCTTCCAGCCAGAGCAGCAGCATGCCACCGCCGATGCACCACAGCATCGCCAGCCCGATGATGATGCCGGAGCGGGCCACGATCTCCGGCAGAATCCGCCGGCCGCCGATCGTCACATCGCGATGGCCGCGGAGCCACGCCCATACTTGCGCAAACCATATCGCCATCGTCGTCGTCTTGATGCCGCCGGCGCAGGAGCCGGGCGAGCCGCCGATGAACATGAGAACCGCAAGCACCAGCAGTGCCGTGCGCGGCATCTCTCCGATGGCGACGGTGTTGAACCCCGCCGTTCGACCGGACACGCTCTGAAAGAGCCCGTTGAGAAGCGTCTGGTGCGCCGCGGGCTCGTGCTCGTCGATCTTCAGCGCCGACAGCATCAGCCAGCCCCAGAGGATCAGCCCGGCCGACGTCCACAGTACGATCCGCGCGTTGAGCGACCAGCGCAGCGGGCGATGCTCCCTCCGCCAGACAAAGCTCCAGAACCGCCGCGCCATCTCCAGGATCGTCGCATGTCCCAAGCCGCCGAAGATGATCAGCAGCATAATTGGCGCCAGCATCACCACGTCCGACGCGTATCGCGTCATGTTGTCGCTGTAGAGCGAAAAGCCGGCGTTGCAGAACGCTGATATCGCGTGAAAAATCGCCCACCACGCCCGCGAATGACCGCCGGGTTCGTATTCGCCGAGTCGAAGATAGATCCACGCCGCGCCGAACGCCTCGATCGACACCATCATGATGATGATGCGCTTCAGATCGCGCCGAATGAGCGAGGCCGCCTGCCCCTGGTAAAACGTGTCCGACAGCGTGGCCACCGAACGGAACGACAGCCTGCCCCCCAGCACCTGCGCCGCCACCGCGGCAAAGGACATGATGCCCAGGGCGCCGAGCTGCATCAGCGTCGCGATCACGCCCTGACCAAACCCGGTGAAGTCGCTGCCGGTGTCCTTCACTGCCAGCCCGGTGACACACACGGCCGACGTGGACGTGAAGAGCGCGTCGAGAAACGAGAGCGGTGTGCGATGCGAGACCGGGAGCCAGAGCAGGATCGCACCGATCAGGATGAGCATGGCGAACGTGATGGCCAGCGCCCGCTCCGACCGCGCCATGACCCGCGTCACAATGGCACGCCATCGACTCAGCAACGACGTGCTGGACGGATCAGGGTATTCAATCGACTCGGCAGCCATGGATGTATTTTCCGGTTGTTCCGCGCGCCGCCCGCTGCCGTTTCTTCCCCCCGCCAGACCCTTACCCCTTGCCCCTCGCCCCTCGCCCGCTACACATTGAACCTGAAATTGATGATATCCCCATCCAGCACCACGTAGTGCTTCGGCTCCAGCCGCACCTTGTTGGCCGACTTGGCACCCTTCATGTCCGTGTGCGCCTTCAGATCATCGTATGCCACCACTTCGGCACGGATGAAACCGCGCTGGATGTCGCTGTGAATCTTGCCCGCCGCATTGACCGCATCCGTCCCCTTTACGATCGTCCACGCCCGCACCTCGTCCGGCCCGCACGTCAGGAATGACACGAGTCCGACCGCGTCGTAGCAGGTGCGGATCAGCCGCGTCCGCGCCGGCTCCGTCAAACCGAGGTCTTGCAGGAATGCCGTGCGGTCCTCGGCCGGAAGCTGCGCGATCTCGGCCTCAATCTCTGCCGACAGGCTGATCGTGGCCTGGGCATGCGGATGTTCGAAGGGCGCCGGCTTCGCCACATCCCCTTCGCCGACATTCAGCACGACGATGACCGGCTTCAGCGTGAGAAAACCGAAGCTGGAGACGATCTGCCGTTCCTCATCGTTGTGCACCGCCTTGGACACCGGCGCCTCGGACTCCAGCGCCTCGCGGATCCGCTTCATCAGCGCCAGTTCGCGCACCTCCTGGTCGCGCGTCTTCGTCGGCTTGAGCACGCTCTTTTCCAGCTTCTCGATCCGGTTCACCACCTGCTCGAGATCGGCGAAGATCAGCTCCGTATGCAGCTCGTCCAGATCGGCCTTTGCATTGACCCGATCGCGATAGGCCACCACCGAATCCGACGCGAATGCCCGCACCACCATCACGATGCCATCGCACTTGCGCACCGTCTGCATCCACTTGCGGAATTCCGCCTGCCCGTGGGCATCGGCCAGCGACGCGCCGGGCACATCCAGAAATTCCAGCTTGGCGGGCGTGTACTTCTTCGGGCTGTAGAGCGACGACAGATAATCAAGTCGCGCATCCGGCACCTCCACCGATGCCAGATGCTCCTGCATCGCATGGGCGGCATCGATTCGATGACCGGTGATGGCGGCGTAGAGTGTGGATTTTCCCGACTGGGGCGGGCCGATCAGGGCAAAACGCATGGTGGTACAACTTCCTTGCTGGGTGCGAAGCTCACAATCTGGCAAGACGGGGGATTTTAGCGAGTGCGCGGGAAGTGCGAAAGTTGGGATGTTTTCGAGGAAATTGGGCCGGCAGCAAGACTACTCGCTCTGGTCGCTACCGCGCCTCACCTCGCTCTACCTGAGGACAAAGTGGCGCACCCGGGCCAATGCGGGTAACGTACCGCACTCTGGACATCGACCGGAACTCCCGCGAAGTTCATAGCCGCAACGGCAGCAAAGACCAAGGTTAAGGCGCCGTTGACGGAGGCGCCAACGCCGAATTGACCCGACTGGTAATATGCTTAACAGGAGTGCAATAACCCAATAGGGAATTGAAATCAGAAATAATGGGTGCAGTCCATCTTCCCTGAGCGACCCGCTTCTTACAACAGGGTAGAACTCGGGAACTTTCCAAAGAACGCAAATTGACTCGTCGCCAAAATCACTCCATTCTTCAAAAGTACGACGATCATAGGCAAATGGATAGGGTTCACTCCAACCTTTGATCTGGCAGAAAATCAACACCCCTTGGCTAGAGTAGACTTGGTACTCTGCTTTTTGCGACGCTTGGGACCAGCGATCGATCGCCAGATAGCTGATAAGCCAGAAAAAAAAAGTGAATAGTAATAGTGTGGCCGAAATCCACGTTCCGATGCATTTGGCCATGACCTATTTCACCTGAGGTACGGGATCACCGCCGCTATGATGAGATTCTTTGGTGCTCCACTGTTCCAACGTCGTCAAGAAAAAAAGCATTTCACGGTTACCTCTATTCGACCGTCGACTCCAACCCGTCGGCCGGTGATTGGGTGGCCGCAACCCATTATTCGGGGCTTCCCGCTGAGTGGCATGCGTTCGCAGGATTCCGCTGCCGCCGGACGGTTGCAGCCCGACCGAGTTTCGCCCGCGCGCTGGTTATCTGTCTCCGGAGATAGACATCGCGTACGCGGAGCGGAACTTTTCGACCAGATCTCAACTGACCACCGTCTCCCCGCTCGCCACCCGCGCGCCGTTTGCGTCGTCGTTGATAGTTTCGTCGCGGATGATCTGGCTGCCGTACAGCGACTTATAGATGGCACACCGCCGGATCAGCTCTTCGTGCCGCCCGATGTCCACCACCTGCCCCGCATCCATCACCACGATCCGGTCGGCCTGGAGAATCGTCGAAAACCGATGCGCGATGATCAATGCCGTCCGGTCCTTCAAAAACTCCTCCACGGCGTCGTGGATCTTCTGCTCGCTTTCCGCATCGATCTGGCTCGTCGCCTCGTCGAAGATGAAGATCGGCGCGTTCCGCAATATCGCCCGCGCGATCGCGATCCGCTGCTTCTGTCCGCCCGACAGCTGCGCCCCCTTCTCGCCGACGTACGTATCGTAGCCGTCCGGCTTCTGGCGGATGAATTCATCCGCGAACGCCGCCTTCGCGGCCTCGACGATCCGCGCATGCCCGTCTTCCAGATCGTATTGCCGATCCGGGTGCCGCGCCTTCAACACGATGCGGCGAATCAACTCGTCGTCACCATACGCGATGTTGTTCGCGATGGTGTCGGCGAAAATGACCGTATCCTGCGTGATCAGGCTCATCTGCCGCCGCAGCGACGCCAGCGAAAAATCGCGCGCATCGCGCCCGTCGATCAGCATCGCCCCCTGCTCCGGATCGAAGAACCGCATCAATAGCGAAAGCAGCGTCGTCTTGCCCGAGCCGTTCGGGCCGACGAAAGCCACCTTCTCCCCGCGCCGGATCGTCAGGCTCACGCCGTCGATGGCCGGCCGATTCGCCCCCTCATAGGTGAACACCACGTCGCGAAACTCGATCGACTCGGCAAACGCCGGCATCGCCGGCTTCAGATGATCGTCCGGCACCTGCACCGGCATGTCGATCACCTCGTACACCCGGTCCAGCGCCGCGTTCGCCCGCATCATGCGGTTGTAGAACGACGACATCTTTCGAATGGGATCGAAGATGCCGGCCATGCAGGCCGCCAGCGTGCCGAATTTCGAGAAAGTCATGTGCCCGTCAAACATCAGGCTCGCGAAGTACAGAATCGCGATGGTCGCCGCGATCCGCCCGACCGTTTCGAACATCGGACTCGCCATCGCCTCGATCCGCGCGATCTTGAGCTGCTGCCGGAATATCTGATTGTCCACCGCGTGCAGGTGGCGCCGCTCGTACTTCTCCATCGCGTAGCCCTTCACCACGCGAATCCCGTTGAGCGCCCCTTCCAGCGTGGCCAGCATCGTGCCGTAGTCGCCGAGCAGGCGCTTGTTGGCCCGCCGGATGCGCTTGCCGAAGCGGCTGATCAGCACACCGGCGAGCGGCGCCGCCACCACCGCCAGCAGCGTGATGCGCCAGTCGATGATCAGCGCAGCTCCGAATACGAACATCGCCTTGAGCGGCTCGCGCAGGCTCTTCGCAAATACGAACACCAGCCCGCGATAGATATCCTGGCTGTCCTGCACGAAGCGCGTCATCAAGTCTGCCACGCCGTGCGTCGCGAAATGGGCCACCGGCAGCGCCAGCACCCGCTGGTACATGCGCTTCCGCATCGCCAGCACCACCTTGCCCGCCACCAGCGAGATCAGAAACTCGCCGAAGAACCGGCAGATGCCCCCGACGACGCCGATCGCCAGCACGATGCCCGCAATCAGGTAGAGCAGCCGCCACTGGCTCTCGCGCGTGTCGCCCGCCGGCATCCACTGCGACAGCCGCAGCGACTGGTGACTCAACCACGACACCTCCGGCATGGCCACCGCCGCTGCGAACTCCCGGTTCTCCCCCCGCCGCAGAACCAACAACGAAACCGTCTCGCCCTCCGGCGCGAAGGCCAGGGTCCGGACCAGCTCCGCCGGTGACATGCGCGTGCCGCCGATGCCGATCAACTCGTCGTCCGCGTCCGCCAGCTTCGACAGCGGCGAGTCCTTCTCCACGCGCAGCAGCCGTGCCGACCCCTTGGTTTCCGGCATGTCCACGCCCAGCCGGTCCTCGACCGCCATCTGCTGTATCCACGTCGAGATCGGCTGCTCGTCCGCGATCACCTTGATCAGGGGCAACAACGCCAGAATGTTCAGCGAATAGGTGAGTGCCACAAACACGACACACGCCACCGCCACCCCCAGCGTCCGGCGAAACGGCCGTGCAAACTCCAGCACCCGCAGAAAGTGAACCGGCGAGGCCCCTTTTCTGGCAGTCTTCCCCCGGTTGGTCGATGGGCCTCCGATGATGGGCATGAATGCGGATATCCTCCCTGTCAGAACCGTCGGCGGGTGGGCGGCAGTCAACGCGGCCGGCCGGTCGCCTCCCTGCGACCGACGTCTGACGGCCCGGGCAAAATGCATGCAGCACCTGTCGGCTGCGAAGGGGCCATTTTAGGAGCCACGCCGCAGCGCGAAAACGACCGCAATGCTGCGAAATCCCCCGCCCCCTGCCTGCCACCCACCGCCAAACTGACAGTTTCCGACCCTTGCGATCCCGATTATCAATAATGTAACCCTTTTATTCGCCTAACCTTAGGAAGAATGGCCTATGCTCTAAAGCGCACTGGCACGGGTCTTGTAATCTCGTCAGAGCGGAACGCCGCGGAGGTTCGCGGCGGCTGTTTCGATGCTGCCTTCAGAAAGGAGGAACGCACGATGTTGCTCCGAAGACTCACACCCATGGGGACCTTCAACCAGTTCCGCCGCGGTTTCGACCGCGCCTTTGCAGACTTCCTGCCCGATTTCGATCTGGCCTTCCGCACAGCTGCCTATCCGCCGGTCTGTCTCTGGGAAGACGGCGAGCGGTTCGTACTCGAGGCCGAGGTGCCTGGTCTCAAGATGGAGAACCTCAATGTCGAAGTCCTCGGCAGCGAGATCACCATCAAGGGCACGCGCTCCCGCGAGACCGGCGAAAACGTCACCTTCCATCGCCAGGAGCGCGGCGCGGGCGAATTCTCCCGCACCATCGCGCTGGCCGTCGAGATCGATCCCGAACGCGCCGAGGCCAGCCTGAAGGACGGCGTGCTCACCGTCCTGCTGCCCAAGGCCGAGGCCGCGCGGGCAAAGAAGATCGACGTCAAGACGCAGGAGTAATCGCGGCAGTGCAACCGGCGCGCCGCACAACGGCTGGTCAAGCATCGGAAAAATACAATATCGCGAACCACGCGGGTTCGCTCGGATCGGAGGTAAATTTCATGGCTCAGACACAACTGCAAAACAAGCGCGACAACGACGTGCCGCGGCAGCAGACGCGGCAGCTTCGCACCTATGCCCCGGCCGTCGATATCTTTGAAACTCCCGACGAGCTGGTGCTCGTCGCCGACGTCCCCGGCGCACGCCCCGAAGGCATCGACATTCATTACGAGCGCGGCACCATGACCATCAACGCGTCCGTCGCCCCCCGCCGCAATGAAGAACAGACGGACTTTGTCGCGCGCGAGTACGGCGTGGGCAACTTCCATCGCGCCTTCGAGATCAACGAGGACATCGATGCGAATCGCATCAGCGCCCGCATCGAGAATGGCGTGCTCACGGTAACGATGCCCAAGGCCGAGGCCGCCCGGCCGCGCAAGATTGAAGTCCGATCGACGTAACCGTTCGCCCGCGGCAATTTCGCGCCGGCGACAACGGCTCACGGCCATACACTTTCACGTGTTCATGGAGGTGCAATCATGAACCTTGTTCCGTGGAGAACCAAACGAGACGAACGCGATCTGTCGCAGCCCGAGCGCGGGCTCTCGCGGCTTCGCAACGAGATGGACAACCTGTTCGAGCGCTTCATGCGCGATCCCTGGAGCATGGACTTCTCCCGCGACTTCCCCATGGGCGGCTTCGGCCCGGCCATGGATGTCGACGAGACCGAGAAGGAAGTCACGGTCCGCGCCGAATTGCCCGGCGTCGATCCGAAGGATGTGGAGATCAACGTGACCGGCACCACGCTCAGCGTGCGCGGCGAGAAGAAGCAGGAACGCGAAGAGAAGAAGAAGGACTATCACTTCGTCGAACGGCAGTTCGGCAGCTTCCATCGCGCCGTCCAGCTTCCGACGTCGATCGACGCCGACAAGGTCGATGCCTCGTTCAAGAATGGCGTCCTCACCGTCGTCGTCCAGAAGCGCCCCGAGGCCCAGCCGAAGCGCATCGAAGTGAAAAAGGCTTAAGGGCAGGACGCTGGAGTTTACCGACTGAACGGGGTGCCATGCCTAATCCCGGCGCGCCGGGAGCAGGCATGCTGGGCGTCATAGGGGAGATGTCACGCGTTTGACCCCGCGCGAATCGCTGGAGCCGTAGGCTGGCCGCGACCGAGCCTCTCGGTCCGGCCTTTTTTATATATCAAGCGTGCCGCCGGCGAATCACCCGTCTTCCCGATGCTCCCGCGTAATCAACCGCGCCGATCGGTTCCGCGTAAAATAATTCCACGCCCACTGCACCATCACCAGCACCCGGTTGTCAAACTGGATGATATATGCCAGGTGCACGAACAGCCACAGCAGCCACGCCACGTAGCCCGACAACCGGATCCAGCCGAAATCTGCCACCGCCGCGGCACGGCCGATCGTCGCCAGGTTGCCCTTGTCGCGGTAGCGAAACGCCGGCGACGCCAGCCCGCGCAGCCGTGCCCGCATCACGTCGGCCACGTATCGCCCCTGCTGCATGGCCACGGGCGCGACACCGGGCAGCGGTCTGCCCGTCTGGTGCGTGAACATCGCCAGATCGCCGATCACGAAGATCTCCCGGTGCCCCGGCAGCGTCAGATCGGCGTTGACCGTCACCCGCCCGGCCCGGTCGAGCGGCGCACCGGTCGCCCGCGCCAGCACGGCGCCCAGTGGCGATGCCTGCACCCCCGCCGCCCATATCACGCTGCCGGCCACGATGTTTTGTTCGCGGCCGTCCTCACGGCGCAGGACCGCCTGTGTCAGCTCAACGGCATCGCCGCCGTCTTCGCCGGCCGCCTGCCCGCCAGAACAGGGCTTCAGCTCCGTCACCTTCATGCCCGTGTGCACCGTCACGCCCAGCCGCGCCAGCGATGCCGCGGCCTTCTCCGACAGGGCCGGCGGAAACGGCGGCAGCACCCGGTCCGCGGCCTCGACCAGGTGAATCCGCGCCCGCGCGGGATCAATCCGCCGAAAATCGCGCACCAGCGTGTGCTGCGCCAGCTCGGCAACCGCCCCCGCCATCTCCACGCCGGTCGGCCCGCCCCCGATCACCACGAACGTCAGCAACTGCTCCCGCCGCGCCGCGTCCGGCTCCCGCTCCGCCGCCTCAAACGCCAGCAGCAGCCGCCGCCGCAGATCGGTCGCATCCTCGATCGTCTTCAGCCCCGGGGCATGCGGCTCCCACTCGTCGCGGCCGAAATAAGAGTGCCGCGAGCCTGTCGCTACGATCAGCGTGTCGTACGAAATCGCCGCGCCGTCCGCCAGCAACACCCGTCGCCCGGAGACGTCGACATCGACCGCCTCACCCAGCACCACGCTCGCATTCTTCTGCCGCTTCAGAAGTGCCCGCAGCGGCGCCGCGATGTTCGCCGGCGACAAGCCGCCGGTTGCCACCTGGTAGAGCAGCGGCTGGAACAGATGAAAATTCCGCCGGTCGATCAGCGTGAGCCTGACGTTCGCGCGCCGCAGCCGCCGCGCGGCGTACAGCCCGCCAAACCCGCCCCCGATGATTACCACGTGGTGCGAACCGGCCATCGGCGAATCTTAGCATAGCTGCGTTTCGGAACCGCGATATTTGGACTCTTCGCGCAGAGAATGCGGAGAGGCAGTGAGACAGAGTGAGCGGGAGTGAGTCGGTAACTGCCTGTCGAGACACTCCCGTTCGGTGCCAATGGTTCGTATCTGGAAAAAAATCCAGGAATCGCGAACTTTAATCTAAAATCTGAAAACTCAAATCTCAGATCTCAGCTCACAACTCTCGGCCTCTGTCCCGCTGCAAGAAACGTCACCGCCTGTGCGGCGCATACGGCGTTCCATCCGGTAGCATGAGCGAATCGATCATCTGCTGAAACTTCGGGTTATCGACAAACTCTGTGCGCCCATTCAGGTACAACACGGTCCCGCCCTCGCCGTGCACCGAAGGATCTTCGTAAATCAGAATCTGATTGGGATCGGAATGCATCGTGTACCCCGACAAGTAATAATAGGAACGCCCGCCTCTGCGATCGGACGGGCAGGTAAATTGCTTGGCCGTCAGAATGTCAGCCGTAATCAACTTGGCAAGATCGTCAGGAAAGGCACCGTTTGGCTCCTTTTCGGCATAAGTTGTCATTGCCGACCAGGTTCCAAGAAGGTGCGCCCGGCAGACCGTTCGACACACTCCCACCTCCCGCAATCGCGCGGCAATCGTGAACACGATGGTAATCGATGCGATCAATGCACCGATTGCAATCATCGCCTTGTGCCAGGCGCGAATCCGCTTCACCTTCCACTATCCGCAATCCGGCGCCCGCCAGCCAACATCCAACGTTCACCAAATATTTTTAAGCATCAAGCATTCAGCAGTCAGCATTCAGCATCAAGCATTCAGCATTTTACATTTTACATTTTACATTTTGCATTTTGCATTTTGTATTCCGTCAGCCCCTCCCGCGCGTAATCTCAAACATCGCCGGCAAAAAATATTCGCGCGCCACCGCGTCCCAACTCATCCGCCGCGCCAGTTCATACCCACGGCGAATGCACTCCGCCTTCTCCTCGCGCGTCTTCGGCAGCCGCTCGATCATCCGCACCGCCACCCGCTCCGCCACCTCCTCGGCGAAGGCCTCGCGCTCTTCGCGCTTGATCATCTTGTAGCCGTCGATCGTATCCGGATGCGCGTGGTAGGCCGTGTAATCGGCAACGATGATGTTCGGCGAACCGGACGGCCCTGCCGCCCGTTCCGCGAAGAACCTGCACCCGCAGGCACTGCTCATCACGCAGATCGCCCCGAACGACAGCGCCTCCACCTGGGCGATGCCGAACGGCTCGTAGATCGACTGTCCGAATTCCACGTCGCTCCCCGCGCGCACATCGCGAAAGTGCATGTCCTCCGGCATCCGCAGGCCGCACAGGGCCCGCTCCCAGCCGAACTGGTTCACGAAGATGATCTTGCAGTTCCGCGATCGCGCGTTGAATGCCTGCACCGCCTGGTAGAACAGCGCCTCGCCCCCCGACAGGTCCGGCGCGCCCTCGCGATGTGCCACCGGCCAGTCCCACCAGCGCTCCATGTGCAGGATGTCCTCGCGCCGGCGCGGCCCGCCCAGCTCGGTGGACAGGACGAACAGTACGGCCGACTTCCTCATTTCGCGAAGGTGCTGCTCGACGTGCGACATCACCCGCACGTCCCGCCAGAGCCCCTTGCTGACCGACATGCGCGTCACGTGCGTGAACACGTAGTCCGGCCGGTCGCCCAGGAGCGCCTCGGCGTAGCGCTGGAGCCGCTCCTTGCTGGCCAGCGCCTCGTCCAGTGTCACCTCGCTGGCAGGGATGCCGTTGTAGGCCAGCTTGATGTTGCTTTCCTTCATCTGCGGCGACAGCGATCGCAGTTCCGACACCACGTGGTCGCCCACGGCCAGCGTCACGTCCAGATGCCGGCTCGCCTCTGCCAGGCTGTGGCGGTAGTAGCCGCTCTGGTCGCCGAACACGTCTGCGATCGTCAGGTTCTGCTCCGCCGCACGGGCCAGCACGTTGTAGAACATCGTGTCGTGGCCGGGATGCTCCTCGACGATCTTCCGGGCCGTCGGCGTTTCGTGGGCGTGATAGGCCGTGCGAAAGCCGTCGCCGTGCAGCCGGGCCGCCAGTGCCGTCGGCATGCCCATGTACTCGTGGCCCACCACGACGCAGTCGCTCTCCGGCCCCAGCACGCCCAGCGCCCGCAGCGCCGCCAGCGCCGGCTCCGCGATTCGCACGTACTGCTCATAATCCCAGCTGTGCTCGTAGCGCGTCGACTGAACACCGAACGCATGGAACAGGCGCGCCTTGAAATCGTTCACCAGCGCCTGGTTCATGCGACCCACGTCGATCAGCAGCACTTCCGGCCGCTCCTGCCGCCCCGAGAGCGGATCGCGCAGCAGCCGCCGCCCATACACGATCTCCACGTGATAGTGCTGCTGCACGTGCATGAATGCCCCGGCATAGGGACCGGTGCAGCGATTATCCAGCGACGAGTAGAGCACCTCGCCTTCTTCTCCCAGCCGCATATCCACCGGCCCGTCGCTGCCAAACAGCGGGCACACCAGGATCGTGCGATCGACCGTCTCGTCGTACGGCGCCGACGTGAGCAGACCTTCGAGAACAGCGCCGATGCCGCCCACCTTGGCGACGGCCTCGTGCGTGACGTGAACGATGTTGAGTTTGCGCATGGGCATGGTTATACCACCGGCCGCCGACTCCTCCAACGTCGAGGACCGGCAATGCACACCAGACCGAAGCGCCGGCGAGGGGCCTGTCGTTTCACTATCGACCCACCACGCACACGAACCCGAAGCGCCAGCGAGGGCGTGTTGCACCAGATCAATTTGCCCGGCAATTCAGAACCCCGGACGGAAGTCCAGGACCTCTTCACGCAACGCGTGGCGCTGGATCACGGAGACGCGGGGACGCGGGGACTTAGACTTCGAATACTTCCGAAACGGCGTCGCGGGACGCGACGAAGACGGGAAGGGCGCTGCCGGCGGCGCGGCGCACCGCCTCAAGGGCCAGATCGGGCGTGTTGTTTTCCTCGCTGAGGTGTGCGGCGGCGATCCACTGGAGGCGCGAGCGGCCCGCCCGGCGTGCCATGCCCGCGGCATCGTCGTTCGAAAGATGCCCGGCCGGGCCGGCGATGCGCTCCTGGAGCCACCACGGATAGGGACCGCGGCGCAGCATGTCTTCGTCGAAATTGCACTCGAGATAGGCGGCATCGACCTGGGAGAGCGCATCGGACAGGGCGGCGAAGGGATGCCCCAGGTCCGTGAAGATGCCGAGGCGGCGGCACTCGTGCTCGACGACGAAGCAGACCGTATCGACGGCATCGTGCGGCGTGGGGATGGTGTGCACGCGCACCGCCCCGAACTCAAGCGTCTGGCCGGAGGAGAACCAGCGCGGGGCGACGGGCATGCGGAAGCGGCCGTCGATGGCGCGGCCGGTGGGTCGCGTCATCCAGACGGGCAGGCCGAACTTCTTCTGGTACATCGCGGCATGGCGGGCGTGGTCGGAATGTTCGTGCGAAAGGATGAGGGCGGTGCAATCGCGGATTTCGCGTCCGCGGGCGGCCATGCGCAGGCCGGCCTGGCGGGCGCTGATGCCGGCATCGAAGAGGAGCCGGACATCGCCGGCTTCAACGTAAATGGCATTGCCGTTGGAGCCGGACTGAAGCGAGAAGGAGATCATGCCGTAAATGTTATCGCCGCGCGCGGCCGGGCAGCAAGCGAGATCTTGACGCCCTTGCTCCGCTTCGCGTCATCGCCCGGCTGCCCGTTGTTCAAAAGAAAAAATCCATGTACCCGCCCACCGGCGGCGGGTCCATTGGCGCCGTCGCATCTTCCGTCACCGGCTGCGGCCCATGCGCCTCCCAACGGAACGGCCACAGCCTCAGGAAGCGGAACATCGTCCGCACCGCGTCGTCGGCATCCGATCGATCCACCACCTCCCGCGCCGCCAGGCCCAGCGCCCGAAGCTCAAAGAACGCCGCCGCCGACAGCCCCTGCGCGCACAGCGCCCCTGCCGCCGGTGCCGTAGATATGTCACACCATGCCGCCGGCCCGAACAACGCCCCCGCCGGCTGCATTCGGCAAAGCCGACCCACCAGCGACGGCCTGCACCGCCAGCCGCACACCGCCCACGCGGGCGGCAAGGCATTGCTCCCGATCGGGCAGACCTTCAGCCCCATGCGCATCCCCCCAGTTCGCGCTTGTCGCGGCCGATATCCTCGGCCGTCGCGAACCATAAGAGCGTGCAATCGATGTTCCCGCGCCCGCCGCTTCCCGGACCCTGCCCGCGGCTTTGCCCGCGCACAACCCCGCCAAACGGCATGCGGCGACGTCAAATTAAAGGGAATTGGACCCGGTGGACTGTGACGACTGTTGCCCGGATGCAACACCCGCCCACCGGACATGAAGTGCATCGCGTCACTGCGGCAGCGATTCCGGTTCCGGCCCCGGCGCCTGCGCAGGTCGCGTCGCCGTCGCCGGTCGCGCGCTCGACCGCGCGGCCACCGCCGAGGGCGCGGGCGGATCGAGGCTAATTCTGTAGACGCGCCATCCTTCCGGGCCCCTGCTCAGATGCAGCGTCACCTTCGTCTCCACCGGCACGTGCACGCCGCGCTCCAGGGCCAGCGGTTTAATCGCCGCCAGCCACGCGGCACTCCCTCGCTCCACCGGCTTGCCCGTTTCGTCCTTCAGGTTCGCGATTGCGCTATCCGCCGCGATCTCTTCAACGATCGCCCGTTCCCGCTCGTTGTACAGCGTCGCGAAGGCCCGCGTCTCATCCGGCAACTGCACCGACGTGCCATCCTGCTGCTTTGCAGTTCTCCCTCGCGTGACCGGCGTCATGTCGACCTTCATCGTCGGAGAGATCGAGTCCACATAGTGCGACACCATGCTCACCCACGACTCGGCAACCAGCTTCAAGGCAGGTGCCCGTTCAATGTCATCCGGCACCAGCGGCGAACGCCGCCGAGGCTCGCGCATATTCTCGTGAACGCGCTGCTGATCGATCAGGCTGACAATCTCCGCCAGCGCCCGGTTATATCGATCCCGGTTGTCCTCCACCCCCAGCCCCTGCCGTCGGACCACCTGCATCTCCTGTAGCGCCAGCAGCATGGCCTTCGACGTCACCTCCGGCGGCGCATCGGCCGCGACCGGCGCCGGCGTGTTCAGAAGGTCCACATCCTCCGACGCCTGGTGCCGCCGCTGGTCCTCACAACCCGGCATGGCCACGCCGATCGCCAGCGCCGCCACCATCCGGCACGCCATAACCCGTGCGTTTCTGCTCATGCGGGCAGTGTAAAACCACCACCGCCCGCCAGCAAACGCCCGCGCCGCCCGCAACCGGCACCGTCCCAGCCTCAACGTCCGCGCTCCCTTCCCCCCGAATACAACCATTCTTAAACTGGCGCACGGGATTAACCACCATGACCACGCTCACCGCGCGCCACCACTCCCTTGAAGCCGACATCCACCGCATCGGACGCGAAATCTTTCACCGCGCCGAGGCCGCAGCGCCCTCCATCCTCTCCATGGAATACTGGCAGCAGCAGGCCATGAACTGGATGACGCGCGACGACGATCTCAAGCTCCGCATCTTCCGCTTCATCGAGATCATGCCGCGCCTCGACAGCACGACCGACATCGCCCGGCAGTTGGAGCAACACCTCCGCCCGCCGGCCGCTCACAACGGCAGCCCGCCGCGCGATCTACCCTTCCCGCTCGCCCTCGCGCTCGCCTACCGCCGGCCCGATTCGATCTACGCCACCCTCGTCGCCAGCGCCGCCCGCTTCGCCTGCGGTCGCAGCGCCCGCCAGTTCATCGCCGGCGCGACGCCGGAAGAGGCACTGGTCTCCCTCCAGCGCCTCCGCCGCGGCGGCATGACCTTCACGCTCGATGTCCTCGGCGAGACCGTCACCGACGATCGCATCGCCCGTCATCACCAGCAGCTCTACCTCGATCTGATCGAGCGACTCAGCCCGCGCGTCGCCGGCTGGACGCACCGGCCGATCCTCGATGATGCCCCCTGGGGCCCGCTGCCGCGCGTCAACGTCTCGCTCAAGCTCTCCGCCCTCGTCGTCAGCTTCGATGGCGACGATCCCCAGGCCGAATCGGAGGCCGTCCTCGAGCGGCTTCGCCCCGTCCTCCGCTCTGCCCGCCGCCACCGCGCCTTCATCAACATCGACATGGAGCACTACAGCGTCAAGGATATGACGCTGGACATCTACCGGCGCATCCTCAGCGAGCCCGAGTTCCGCGACTGGCCCGATTGCGGCATCGTCATCCAGTGCTACATGCCCGAGGCCGATGCCGACACGGCGGCACTCATCGACTGGGCCCGCCGCCGCGGCACGCCCATCACCGTCCGCCTCGTCAAGGGCGCCTACTGGGACAGCGAAGTCGCCGCCGCCCGCCGTGCGGGTCGCCCCATCCCGCTATACACCGAAAAGTGGCAGTCCGACGCCGCCTTCGAGCGCATCGGCGCACTCATGCTCGAAAACGCCGACATCGTGCGACCCGCCTTCGCCAGCCACAACGTCCGCTCCATCGCCGCCGTCCTCGCCCGCCAGGCCGCGCTGAATCTGCCCGAACGCACCCTCGAACTCCAGATGCTCACCGGCATGGGCGACGCCCTCAAACGCGCCCTCGTCTCCATGCGCCAGCGCCTCCGCGTCTATGCCCCCGTCGGCGATCTCATGAGCGGCATGGCCTACCTCATCCGCCGCCTGATCGAAAACACGGCCAACGAAAGCTTCCTCCGCCAGAGCTTCGGCGAAGGCATGCCCATCGACGAGCTGCTTGCGGCACCCGGTGATGACCATCGTCCACAACCGGGCACGCCCGCCCATCCATAGCCCCCAATTTCGACATGCGTCTGAACGCCCGTCCTGGCTCCAGAGCCAACGGCCGATAATGCCAATGGGATGTCCTTCGCCCGGACGGATCTGTCTTGCATGCCGCCGCGCGTTACGAGACAATCCGACCAGCACAAGTCCGTGCGACCAAGTCGCCCGGCGCGGCCAGGCAGCGTACGCCCGGCGAATCGAGTGGGGGTTCCATCAATACAATCGAAGGGAGTGCAGCAAATGCGGCACCATCTTAATCTGCCGACGGTGAACGTGTGTATGAAGCTGGCATTGGTCCTAACGCTATCAATGACCTTCGCAGGCAACGCCGCTCGTGCCGGCGTCCTGGCATACGATCCATTCGCCTACGGTCCGAATCCCGCGCTCGGTCAGTACGCCCTCGGCGATGAGGAGGCCGGCACCAACGTCATCGGCGGCCAGAATCCCGTCATCGGGCCCACGCCGTTCTTTACCGGCGCGTGGATGCAGTCCGGCGGCGACTCGCAGGTCGTCAAGGCACTGCCTTCGCTTTCCTATCCCGGCTTCGCTGCCGGACAGGGAGGCATTCAGCAGGAGACGCTCCAGTTCAGCTGCTGCACCTTTGGCCGCAGCGCCCGGGAGATTAACGGCGGCCTGGGCAATGGCGCCGCCCGCACGGTTTACCAGAGCTTCCTCATCGACTTCGGCACGCAGGGTCTGGATGCACCCACCGATTTCGGCTACCGCGGTCACGAACTCTGGAATGGCGGCGTCGGCGATGACTTCCAAGCCGTCGATCTGTTCGTCAATCACTTCTCCGCCTTCGACGATCTGACTCTCCGCGTCACCACCGCCAGCGGTGCGGCCACGGTGCCCGTCGCCGGCGGACTGAACCTCGACGAGCTGGCCGGCACGCACCTCGTCGTCATGAAGTACGTGTTTAATCCCATCCTCGCCGATTCGGTCTCCGTCTTTCTCGACCCCGTCGTCGGCGCAGGAGAGCCGGGCCTGCCCTCGGCTCAAATCTCCGTGCCCACCAGCGACCTGTTCATCACGCACATGGGCGCCTACACGCAGTTCACCTTCTCCGGCGGCACTCACACCCCCGGCGCCATCGACGAGATTCGCTGGGGCGACACCTTCGCCGATGTCACGCCACTCCCCGAGCCCGCGACCGCCATGCTGCTGATCGCAGGCGTCGGTCTGATTCGTCGGCGAAGAACAGGCGTTCCTGCAATCCGCTGAGCGGGATGGCCTGTCTCCATCCGGCGGCTGATTGAGAACACACCGAACGAGAGCTTCCTCCGCCAAAGCTCTGCCGCCGGGATACCCATCGGCGAGCTGCTTGCGGCGGCGGGGGCGGAACACGGGCGGAACAGGATTTTGCCCGGAACAAACCGCAGCAACGCGGAACAAGATTCGGTCGGCATCGGGTAAACACCCTAACGAGGCGCGCAAAATACGTGAGGCAAACCGGGACAATCCGGGGCTCGCCGCCTCTTTTTTACGCGGCGCAATCCGGCGCAAAGCGGCGCACGCGGGGGCACGTGTGTCACGCGGGCTTCCGGCGATTCGCCGGGCTGCGCCTGGCGCTGCTACTCAATAGAATTGTTTAGTGATCCGCGATGTGAGCGGGGTTCGAGCGGCTGCTCCGCGAACTAATCAAAACTTCAGGTCGGCAGACGTGGGCCACCCTGCCCGGTCCCAGCGCGCCGGGTATGTCCAGCACGAAATTTTCGCACCAGCAACAACAATTGTGCGTCCGGCACGACAGCCTACGACTTTGGGCTACCGCATAGCTGTGACACGAACCGCTTCATCGGTTAAAGTTTAAGTACGGCCCAAGTGTTCCCGCAAAAATTGGTCGCGAGGCTAACTGGCGGTCATGGCAAAAAAGACGAACGGAATTGGACAACTTCTGAAAGAGCTCAGCAAAGGTAGACCGTCTAAGGCGTTCGTTCGAAAGCTCGCCGACGCATGCTGGCAGGACGAAGACGCCGAGCTCCGAGAATTGCGATTGACCGGAGTGTCCGAGGTTGTGCTCAAGGGCTCGTTGTCTGATGAGCCGGCCGCAATTTTCTGCGGGCACGATCAGGCGCGCTCGATCGACCTTTTGCATCAAATAGGCCTGCTCGCCTATCACTTTTCGATCGAGTGGGGCATAATTACCAACAAGGTCGATACGCTTATCTTCAATAGCCATTGGTTGCGAGACGGAACCTTTTTCCGCCTTCCCGTTGACGCATCGCGCCGCGGATCTGCAGGTGCAGAGCTTTTAGAATTCTTCACGCCCACCGGGATGCTACGAGGCAAATTGGAGTCTGCTGCCAAAGCTCAAGCTAGTCCCGACCAGCAGCTTCTTCCCGTGGACGAAGCGCTCGTCAATCAGCTCGATTTTTGGCGCGGCGAAGCAATGCGGCATGCGAATTGGGGCACTGGCATCGACGAGTCCGTGCAGTTGCTGTTTTCGCAACTCTTCATCCTTAGAGCAGTCGAAGACCGCAAACTCATCCCCGACATGCCGACGCTAGACTCGACGCTAAATCCCGGAGGGGAGTTAAATCTATCCCTTCTCGAAAAGCGCTTCGAAATGGCGCGAAGAGAGATTCAGAGCGACTTGTTCGATTTTCAACCAGCGAGAGAGCTACCGCCGTTCGTTGTTGCAGGAATTATCCGTGAACTTTACCAACCTCGCCACTTAGCGGCCCTCAATGCAAGGTATAACTTTCAATGGATCCCAGCCGACGTAATGGGGAGAGCGTATGAGAAATACCTTTCTCACGTCCTTGTTCCGACACGGCTGCCGACGCGTCAGAGGCGACTTTTTGATGAGCCATTGCGCGAAGTCGAGAAAGTCAGCGTTCGTAAGGCCGGTGGCGTTTTTTATACCCCGGAGTTCATTACTCGGTACTTAGCTAGTCGCGCACTTTCAATTGAAGAGAGAAGTCCGCGTGCATCCGGGGCAACTGTTCCACGGATTGGTGATATTACTTGTGGATCGGGCTCCTTTCTAACCGCGGCGCTCGATCTTTTACTGAGGCGCCTGCGTAAGCAAGACTCCACCATTAATTGGGGAAAGCGGATAATCGATCAGAAGCGACTCGTCGGCATCGACATAGACAAACGGGCAGTGACATTAGCACGGCTTTCTGTTTGGCTTAGGCTCACTGAGGAGCCGAACGCGCTTCCGTTGCCTCGCCTGTCTGAGTGCATAATTAAAGGGGACGCGTTAGACGATAAGACATGGGCCAAGCTCCCCGATAGTTTCGACATTATCTTGGGCAATCCGCCGTTCTTGGCGTCCGCGTCCCTTCAAAAAAGAGATGTCCTCACGAAGCGATTCGAAACTGCTGAGGGACGCTTCGACTATGCGTTTCTCTTTTACGAGCAAGCTCTTCGACGTCTTCGTTTCGGTGGTGCCTTGGGGATGGTCGCGCCGAATCGTCTCTTCACTAACCGAGATGCGGCATCGATTCGAAACTACATAACGTCACACATGGATCTTATTACGATTGTAGACTTCGGGAGTCTCGAAGTATTTGCGGGAATCAGCGCGTACGTTGGACTCCTGCTCGGTGTCAGAGTTGCAACTGCGGGGTCTAGCAGGTCGGCAGTTCGCGTGATCTCAGTCAAAGACCTCCCCGCGCGATTTGCTGGCGCGTTGATTGCTGCGACAGATCGTGGAAGTAGCGAGGTATCGAATGAGCAAGTGAGGGCCTTTAATGCCAAGCAATCAGAGGGTCGGTTGCCCTGGGTTTTCCTCGCGCCCGCAGAGCTAGAAGTCAGAAACAAATTGATGAGTGATTCTACTACGCTCGCGGAAGTTGCACAGTGTTTTCAGGGTATTAAGACTGGATGTAATGAAGTTTTCGTGGTGGTACCGGATCAGCCGGCGCGCGGTGAGATTACACGGATTACGAATCGATTCGGCGAGCGGTTCGAGATTGAAACTGAGCTATTACGACCAGTTGTATTTGGGTCGGACATCCAGCGTTACATGCCGCTCGACCCTAATCGCTTGCTGCTCTACCCGTACAGGGGTGGACAATTATTGACTGAGCGAGAACTGAAGCAAAAGTACCCAAGGATCTTTGCATACCTTGATAACTATAAGACGCTTCTCTCACAGCGGCGGAGTATTAGTGAGAGTCCAGGAAGGCGAGCGTGGTACGAGCTGATCCGTGAACGCTCAACAGTATGGCTGGAGGCGCCAAAGCTAGTGATGCGGGATTTGGCGACAGTGACCTCGTTTGCGCCCGACTTGGATGGTGGAGTCTTCCTTATCGGAGGAACCGCAATCGTGCCCAACGATGTCGACGATCTCTTGCCATTGCTGGCCTTTCTAAACTGTAGGATCGCAAATTGGTATCTCAAATCTGTCACGCCGTCGTTTCGATCCGCATTCCAGAAATTCGAGCCCCAGCACTTGGAGCAATTATCCGTTCCCACCGTCGTTTTTAACGATGTTCTCGTTCGGGATGCGCTTACAAAGGCATCGCGGCTGGTTCTTGACGCAAGCGCGATCGGTGACAGTAAAGCGCGGAGTGAGCATTCTGCTGAAATCGATTACATACTTGCGGCGGCAGTTGGCGTGTCGCTCGAAGAGCTACAAAGCTGATGAAGCCATACGCGCTTGGGCCATTTGAACTTATTATGTCCCCGAACATGGCGATCGTGGACTCGAATGTGCTCATTGCGGCGTTCATCCCTTCGGAAGGTGGCCAGCATGAAGCGGCAAAGGCCTTTTTGGAGTTGTGGGGAGAATCTGGTATTGCACTAGTTCCAGTTCCAGTACTAATCGAAGCTTGGGGCATGATCGTTGGTTCCCGAAAGAATCGATCCGCAGGTCTGGCGATGTTAGGGTGGGCGCTTGATCCAATGTTGGTGCGGCTTATTCCAGGCGACGGGAGGCATACTAGCGAGGTCAGTTCTATCGCAACGAAATACAATGTCGATGTAGTCGACGCCTGGATTCTCTTCTTGGTTACGGACATATATATACGCTGTGAGCTTAGCGAGCGCGTCCGCATTGCCACATTCGATATTAGGGACTTTCTTCCTTGTACCGGTAGGTTTCCGCTCCGGCTTTACGACATAGATGCCGGCGAAGACATGGATTTCTAAATTCTCCGACCTATTGCGCAGGACGAGGATGCTCTTCACGATCTCGACCGAGCGCCGGCTGAGGCGAGCGTGCCATTGTAGATCGCCTGCGGAGAGTCTCGTTCTGCGACGAAATCCGTGGCATATCGTCTTCTTCGAGAGCGTGCGGGCAAATAGCGTGGCTGGCAGGTGCCATGCCGACGCTAAACCAGCGTCGTCGCATTCTTCGAGATTGCTAAAACACAGGCAATTCAGCCGAGCAAAATGAACCGTTCCGGCGTCGGCATGCTTCGCGGCGTGAACCACGGGCAAACTTGGTGCTTGACGAGCGTCTGTACATTCCTCCTAACATACCTGATCGTGTTGGCGGTGTGTCATCGACGGACGCCCCATATCGCCGCAATCATTTCCATAGAGTGACCAGGTTATCCAAAGCGGGCGCTTCCAGTTGGGGTCGGTCGAGTGCGAATCGCTCCACACCATTCATCGTTTGAGCAATGGAGCAGCCTCGGGCCACGCCTTCAGCGCCTCCGACATCGTTCGATAGCTCGAATCGACGATCTCGGCGGTCCCGTCCGGATCAACCGCAACAATCGCAAACAAGTGATCCTGCCGATCGTCCCCGCACGTTAGGAACGTGTCCGATCCCTCGTAGCTCTCTATCTTGACGACGACGTACCGCGTTGTTGCTGTATTTGTTGGCATGTAGAATCCCCGAAACGCCGGGCAAGAATAAATTACTGCTTCACAATCTCGCACATGGCACATGACCACTGGACACGCGATCAGCAGTTGCTAGCCCTGCGGCTCTACGTCCGCTCAGCGTTCGGCCGCCTCCACGGTCGTAATCCGGATATTGTTCGTCAGGCCGAGGGAATCGGCCGCACCGCGAACGCCCTTGCGATGAAGGCATGCAACTTCGCAAGCCTCGATCCGGCCTTCCGCGCCACCAACCGCCGCGGCCTATCCGGCGCGAGCACCGCCGACCGCGCGCTTTGGGCCGAATTCGTGGCAAACCCCGATGCCATCGCCGACGAGGCCGAAGCGACCTATGAAGCGTTTATGGCCGGCGAGCCGAAAGCTGCGGCTGCCGAAATCGCAGTGCCGTCGGGAGAGACGGATGCCCTGCGCTTGGTCCGAACGCGGCGCGTTCAGTCGTTTTTCCGGGCCGCCGTCCTCACGTCGTACGACGGCACCTGCGCGGTCTCAGGCATGCGATTGCGTGCACTGTTGAACGCCAGCCATATCATCCCTTGGAGCCACGCTCACAATCGCCGAGCCGACCCGACCAACGGCATCTGCCTCAATGCCCTCTTCGACCGCGCATTCGACCGCGGTCTCATGACCATCGACGAAGACATGCGCGTCGTGATGTCCCCGGTCATTCGCTCCGCCGCGACCAATGCGGCCCTCGCGTGCTCCCTGCTGGAGGCCGAAGGCCGTAAGTTGACGATGCCCAGCCGCTTCCTGCCCGACCCCGCGGCACTAGAGTACCACCGCCAGGCCATTTACAGGTGTGCCTGAGCCGTTCAAATTACCACGGCACCACTTCAGCCCTCAACCACTGTATTCATTATCGCATCCCGGTCACGGGCACCGCGTTCCCCATTGCAGCGTCTCGCCGAATGCCTGGAATTCGCCGCCATCGAGCAGCTAATCGAGCGATCCCCGGGGGAACGGGGAGCTATTCTATTGAGTATCCGCGGGGCCCGCGCGCCCGTGGCCCGGCGGTCGCGAAATCCGCCGGCGCCCCCCGGCGCGCTCCGCTTTGCATCGCTTTGCATCGCCTGTTTTTCCCCGGAGCGCGGCGCAGACCCGGCTTCGCCGCGAGGTTCGCCCATGCCCGCCCGACCGCTCCCGGCCCGCCGGGAAAAAAATCTCAGTTTTTTTTCGCCCCGCCCTTCCGGTGCGACGCCGGCGCGCCGGCATGACGCCCGGCGGCGTCGTTTACCCCCGCACCAGGCGCCTGATTTCGTTCAGACTCTCCTCCGGCTGCTGATGTCCATACATGCCCGACGAGACCACCAGGCAGTCCGCCCCCGCCTCGACCAGCCGCTTCGCGTTGTGCGCCTTCACCCCCCCGTCCACCGTGATCGTCGCATTCGAGCCGGTCTTCTCGATCAGCCGCCGCAGCTCGGCGATCTTGACGTACGTGTATTCCAGCAGTTGCTGCCCGGCGAAGCCCGGTGCAATGCCCATGACACACACATTATCCACGTACGGCAGCAGCGTCTCGACCGCGCACGCCGGCGTTTCGGGGTTCATCGCGATGCCGGGCTTCACGAACTGCGCCGCGCCGGCAGAACCCCCCCCAGCCCCCCCTTGCGAAGGGGGGGAGCTTTGGATCGGCAGGCGGCTGATCGCCTGGATCGTGCCCATCGCGCGATGGCTCGCCTCGACGTGGAACAGCATCCGAAACTGCCCCATCCCCGCCATGCGCACCAGCCAGTCGTCCGGCCGGCTGACCATCAGGTGCACTTCGACCGGCAGCTTCGTCACCTGGCATGTCCGCCGCACCACCTCCTCGCCGAAGCTGATGGTCGGGACGAAATGCCCGTCGCAGATGTCCAGTGACACGATGTCGGCACCCGCCCGCTCGCAAAGGCGGATGGCCCCGCCGAGGTCGAGCAGGTCGCCCGCGAGGATGGACCCGGCTATCTGGAAGGATCGGTTCATGCGTTTATGCCTGTGGCGTCCGACGTGCGCCCTATGCCATCTGACACGCGGTCGAGCAGCACCGCGTGCGACGCACGTCCATTGCGAATTCCGATCGGCGATAACAACGTTCGCACCGGCGCCGCTGCCGAAAGCTCGAGGTCCGCGGCCGGCCGGACCGGCGGGACGCCAGGCAGAGAGCTACGCACCCGGGCCGCCCCGGCGTCGCGCCTGTCTATACCGCATACGCGGCACGCATGGCAACAGCGGGCTCCATCGGAGCCTCGCCCAGGCCGAAAAGCCTGCGGAAGCGGCCCCCGCAACGGGCTCGGGCGACTCGATAGAACATGACATAAAATGGGAAAACGGCCGATGCCGATGTAAGTGGATATGGATTCAGACTCGAAGGATTCATCGCCAGCCGGCAGGCGCGCCGCCGATCACGAAGTCGAAAACGCCTCCGGCGGGCATCGTACGTGCGATGGCGTACACCAGCACGGCATCGACAATGGCGTACACCAGCACGACCACGAGCGCCTCGATATCCGCTGCACCGCCGATGGCAATATCGACCTGTCGGCCGGCGGCGTCGACCTCTCCGAAGGCGGCAACGCGGCCGATCCCGGTGGCAGCATTCGCCCGTGGATCGGCATCCACTTCGAATGCTGCAACGTCTATTCGCGGCTTTATCGCGCGCCCGATGCCCTTCGGTACGAAGGCCACTGCCCGCGCTGCGGCCTTCCGGTGTCGATCCGCGTTGCGCGCGACGGCGTCAACACGCGCCTGCTTCGCGCGAAGCTGGTCTGATTGTTAAGTACGCCTTCCTGCGTGTGCACTCGCTCCGATGCGTGCTCGGACGGTGAAACACCCTTCAAGGCACATTAGTGAATCACCAGCCTTTTTACGCCTCACGATTAACACGCAGGGCGCGCCCTTGGTGAATGACGCTTGTCCAGAAGAAAAGGCGGCTCCCAGGTGAGCCGTCGCTGAAATGTTTGGAGGCGCAGAGCCGTACGCCGGGAATTGACACGCAACGCTGACTTGTTTCCAAGAGCGAAGGATGAGGGGGCCGACGCTTGTTTTGCGCCAGCCCCTCACCAAGGATCCGTTAAAAGTCGTGACGCTCACGCTCGCCGGCTCATCCGCCGCGCTGTAACTGGCCGGGCACGTACGTCAGGCAGTCGGTGCCGATGAACTGGCACCCGTTCGTCAACGTTCCCGTGATGACCAGCGTCACCGACGAGCCTTTACCTGTGGCGCAGCTTTCGCTTCCAATGCCACGCCATCAACATAATCGGGAGAAGGGTTGGCACGCCTCCACAGGAACACACAATGGGGGTAGGTCCTTCTTGGCAGGCGTCTCCCACACCATCTTGGTCCGTGTCAACCTGACCGCGGTTGACAACGCCGGTACAATTATCACGATCATCGCACACGTCATCGCCATCCGAGTCCCCACTTGCATCATCACCCAAGCAGATATCACATGGGTTGCCCACGCCGTCGCCGTCCGCATCCGCCTGGGCCGGGTTCGCCACATCCACGCAGTTGTCTTCGTCGTCGGAAATGCCGTCGCCGTCGCTGTCATCGCCCTCGATGCAAGTGGCGGAGTTGCAGTCCTCCCCCAATGTCCACACGCTCGAACTCGGACAGTCGGCGTCTGTGGTTTCCATACAGCTGGCGTTCGGCGCACAGCATGAACCGGTGGGATCGGGTGGGTCACACGGATTGGGACTGCAGTCCTCCCCCTGGGTCCACGTACTCGTGTTGGGGCAATTGACGTCAGTAGTAACCGAACAGTTGCCGTTCGGAGAGCAGCATGAGCCGAGAGGATCGCACGGATTGGGGCTGCAGTCCACGCCGTCGGTCCACACGCTTGAACTCGGGCAATTAGCCTCGGTTGTTTCCGTACAGCTGCCATTCAGGGCACAGCAGGAACCTGTTGGATCAATCGGGCACGGATTTGGAGTGCAAATGCCACCAGCATTCCACGCGTTTGCGCTCGGACAGTTGGCATCAGTTGTCTCCGTACAACTGCCATTCGGCGCACAGCAAGAGCCGAGCGGTGCGCACGAAGTAGGACAAGCCGTGCTTCCGGAGCCGTACCAGGTTCCTGCCTGGTTGTTGCACGCCGATTGGGTCAGCCCCGTTATGCAGACTCCGCTTACGCAACAGGCGCCGAACGGATCACAGGGATTGGCGCCGCTGCAGTCCTGATTCGCTGTCCAGTCTCCCGAGCATTGTGATTGAGTCGTCACGGAGCAGGAGCTTCCCTCGCAGCATCTCCCCATCGGAGAGCACGGATCGGAACCGCAGAATTCGTTCGGCTTCCACTCTCCAGCACACTCCACCTGAGTCGTTTCTGTACACGAAGATCCGATACAGCAAGCACGCTGCAGACAGTAACCAGGCAAGCAAGAGACCCCGCGGCTCCAGACGCCGTCGCATTCGTCTTCTCGCGTGTCCGTGCAAGAGTCACCGATGCAGCAAGCGCCGATCTCGCACGGGTTGGGGCTGCAATCCTCGCCGAACCGCCACTCGCCCACGCAGTTGCTTTCCGTCACGAACGTACAGTCCTCGCCGACGCAGCAGGCGCCCTTGTCACATGGCGTGGGAATCGTGCAATCCTCGCCAAGTGTCCAGGTGCCAACACAATCAGACTGAATCGTGACTGAGCAAGCCGTTCCGAAGCAGCAGGCACCCTCGGGGCATGGATTCGAGGTTGCGCAATCTGCGTTGTCGATCCAAATTCCTGCACACGCACTTTGCGTCGTCATGGAACAACTACCGCCAAGGCAACACGCACCTTCTATACACCTGTACCCCTGGTTGCCGCTGCTTGGCGAGCTCTGGCCGCAATCGTTGTGCGCGCGCACGGTATATGTGTAGGTAACCCCGGGCGTTGCACTGGTATCGTTATAGCTGGTTGACTGAATCTGCCCGCTGATCGTCTGGCCATTTCGCAGGACTGTAAAGTGATCGGCATTGGAAACGTCGTTCCAAGTCACGATGACCATGTCACAGTCCGTGCCGTCTGACGCCGACACGTTCGAAGGGGCCGCGGGGGCCGACTCCCTGAAGCCGCTGTTCGTGGAGCTGCAGGAGCTATCACCGCAGGCATTGCTCGCCCTGACGGAATAGTAATAGGTCGTTCCGGCCACGACGCCAAAATCATCATATGACGTGCCGGTAACTGTAGTGATGGGGCTTCCAGAACAGGCTGAGTTGCTGGTGCTTCGGTACAACTTATAGCTCGCTGCGCCGGACACACTACTCCAAGTTACGCGAATGCGGTCACAGAACGTTCCATCGGACGCGCTGACGTTGTTCACCGGGTCGGGCGCTTCGCCGCGATAACCGCTATTCACACCGCTGCACGCGCTGTCACCGCAAGCGTTTGTAGATTTCACCGAATAATAATAGGTGGTCCCTGGTGAAGCTGTAAAATCATCGTAGGTTGTGCCGGTCGGTGTTGCAATGGGCGATCCCGAGCACGCAGAGTTGCTGGTGCTGCGATACAACTTGTAACCAGATGACCCACCGACTCCATTCCAGGTAACCCGAACCCGATCGCAGAACGTGCCGTCAGTGGCGCTTACATTGGTAGGCGCCGACGGGCACGGCACGCAGACATCTCGAATCGTGCTGCTGCCGTCTGGACTGAAACCATTCGGGTCGTTGTCGTCGATCTCGACCCAGGCATAGATTTCGGCTTGGCCGAAGTCGTCGTTGGCGCTGATGTTGACGCTCGTAAACGTATAGTTGTACCACACGCCCTGCTGAGTGATGCTTCCATAAGCTGTTATGTCTTTGATTATATCATTGAAACCAGGATCTTGTTCATACAACCTGATATTGTTTACGTTCCAGGGCCCGTCATTGTCGTCACCGTTAAACTGGAATCGAATTTCAATGTTGACGAGCTGCCCCTCGGAAACGCACGTAATCGGTGCGCTGACCCATTGGACGGTTACCGTGCCGCCACCATAAGCCAGACCGGTGGCGTGCAGGCAAAACAGAATGGACGCTAAGTACCTTAGGGCGCGCCGCCTCGGCTTTGGCCTGGGACAAACCGGCCTCGTCGAAAAATTCAAATCGACCGATAGACACGTACTCATCGGAACTGCCTCCCCGCGTTGCTGTCATAATGGCGTTGCGCTTCGCAGATTTGCGCATCCGCGTGTAGAGAATTGCGTTTCTTGCTTTTTAGAAGAAGGCGCCTGTTTCATTAGGACATGCGTGGTCGGGAGGCATCGAGCGCATTGTTGATGGGAAAAATAGCAGTTCAAGGCCGCCAAAGCACTTTGAAGCCAAAGCCCTGATCGTGTATTCTTAACGAGCGGCCGGTTCAACGCGGTTTAATACATGAAGGCGAATAACGCGCTAGATGTTACACGATTTGTGAATGCCCTTCGGGCGGGAGATGGAAACGCGCTCCCCCCGCTCCTGGACTGTATCTACCAGGAATTACAGGCACTTGCGCGCACCCAGCTCGCACAGGAAAAGCCCGGCCATGTCCTTCAGCCCACGGCCCTGGTCCACGAGGCCTACCTGCGGCTCATGGCCGGCGCCGACGGCTGCTTCGAGTCGCGGCGGCATTTTTTCGCGGCGGCGGCGGAGGCGATGCGCCGCATACTCGTGGATGACGCACGTAGACGTGGGGCCCTGAAGCGCGGCGGGCGCGGAAATTTGCGCGGCGAGCGGCAATATGCTACGGAGACGGCTGATACCCATGCGGATGTGGCGGATGCGTCCGGCACGGCTGATGCTGACACCGCTGTTGCACTTTCGCACAGTGCACAAGAACCGGGCGCCAGGGAGGCGGCACTGGATCAGAGTACGCCCGGTCGGGCAGGTTTTTCCGGCAGGGCGGGCGTACACGCACGCTTCGAGGACATTGCCGAGACTGCGACCTTTGACTCCGACCCGACTGACCTGCTGGCGGTCAATGAGGCGCTGGCAGAGCTCGATGCCGAGCACCCGGAGCTGGCCCAGGTCGTCAAGTTGCGGTTCTTCGTCGGCCTGACCGGCGATCAGGCGGCCAAGGTTCTGGGCGTGTCGCCGCGGGCCGTGGACGACCGCTGGCGGCTGGCCCGGGCGTGGCTGCATCAGGCCTTGTCTCGTTAAGCGTCGGGAAAGTCGGGGCGCACCAGGGTCAGCAACGTGGCGGTACGCCCGCACGGATGTAGAAATGCCGCACATTGCAGGCTGTGCGGGAATTCGGCGGGTCTGTGCGAGTTGGATCCGGCCGAAACCTGAAAACTCAGAACCCGTATATGTCGGCGCCGGGTCGATGCCTTGCGAGCCGGCGTCCGTTGCAACATAAGCCGCGTTTCTTGAACTGGCTTCACAGAAGCACCAATCTTATAAGCACGCCGATTGGTCATGAACACAACTGACCCCACCGTTGAGGACAGGAAGCAGCGGTGGCAGCGGGTCATCGACGTCTTTTCACAGGCCATCCGGCTTGAGCCGGACAATCGTGCCAAATTCATCCGCGAAGCTTGCAAACAAGATGCCGAGCTAATTCGGCAGATCGAATCCCTGCTGGAACACGACGAACGTGCCGGCGCCGATTTCCTGGCCCCGCCGCCGCCCGATCCCGTCATTGAGCAGATTCTGAACCCTAATGCCGACGACCCGCTCATCGGCCAGACGCTGGGCGCCTTCACCATCCTCCGCGTCATCGCCCGTGGCGGCATGGGCACGGTCTATCTCGCCGAGCAGGCCAATCCGCGGCGGGAGGTGGCGGTGAAGGTCGTGCATGTCGGGCTGAATTCGCGCGAGGCGGAGAAGCGGTTCATTCTGGAGTCGGCGGTGCTGGCACGGCTGCGGCACCCGAATATCGCGCAGGTGTACGAGGCGGGGACGTGGACGCCGGGAGAGAATGCAGAATGGCAAATGTCGAATGGCGAATGGCAGGGGGCGGCCAGCGACAGCGCCGGTGATGCGACTTCGCCATTCAGTAGCGCCGCGCCCGAGGCCGCAAAGGGACAAACGGAGTCACAAGCGCCGGCCAGCCGGGCCCCGACACTGGCCCCGCGCCCGCCGGCGCCTTTCATCCGATCCATTCACTACTTCGCCATGGAGTACATCCCTGGCGCGAAGATCTTGACGGAGTACGCCGACGATCACAGCCTTGACATCCGGCAGCGGCTCGAACTTTTCTCTCAGGTCTGCGATGCGGTCGATTATGGTCACGGACGTGGCATCATTCATCGCGATCTCAAGCCGCAAAACCTGCTGGTGGATGAAAACGGCGTCGTCAAGGTCATCGACTTCGGCGTCGCCCGCGCGATCGATTCTGATGTGGCCGTCACCACAATTCAGACCGAGGCGGGCAAGTTGCTGGGCACGCTCGCCTACATGAGCCCGGAGCAGTGCGAGGCCGACCCGCTCGGGCTGGATGTGCGAAGCGACGTCTATTCACTGGGCGTCGTGCTGTACGAACTGCTCTCCGGCCGGCCGCCGTACGAGGTGTCGTCGACGAGCGTCTATTCCGCGATCCGCACAATTCAGGAAGCGCAGCCGCGGCCGCTGTCGGCGATGAATCGTCGGCTGCGCGGGGATTTGCAGACCATCGTCGAGAAGGCACTGTCGAAGGAGCGCCAGCGGCGCTATGCCAGCGTCGCCGACCTGCGCCGGGACGTGCGGCATTACTTGAGCCGGGAACCAATCGAAGCCCGCCCGCCGACGCGATGGGTGCGATCTCTGCGGTGGATGATGCGGCATCCGAAGCTGTCGGCGACGGCGGCCAGCGTGGCGATCTCGGCAGTTATTGTTGGAGCGACAGCGCTTTTGATCAGCCTTGCGAATGGTCAACCCAGCGCAATTGAGTTGACATTAAGCGGCAACAGAATATTGCAAATATCGAGCACAAACACGCCTTGGGGAGACTCAGCTACGCTGTACTCGTTGACTGGCAAGCGGCTGGGCACTTGGAAAACCAACGAAGCGAAAATCATCCTTGCCAAGCTCGTGGATCGACCGCAGGTTTGGGGAGGCGGGCAGGTGGTAATTCTGGGGTTCGGCCCCACCGACGATTACAAAACAAGCAAGCGGTTATGCGCGTTTAATACATCGGCGCCCGAAAAGCCGATCTGGACGCGAACGATCGAGCCCGATGTCATTCGCGACATGCACGACAACGCGTGGCCGCGGCCGAGCACAGACCCGCATCGAACATACCGTGAAGATTCATTCTCTTTTAAGGCAGGATGGGTGCTTGACGTATTCGGCGACGAAGAACATCCTGGGGAAGAGATTGTAGCCTACTTTCAACACATCATCGGATCACAAGGCTGCCTCCGAATTTACAACCTGAACGGCGATCGACTCTTTCAAGCTTGGCAGGATGGCGGCTTACATTCGGCCATATTTTTTCAACGCGAACGCGTCCTTGTCTTCACTGCATCGAAGGGCGATATGTACGATCACGAGTATGGATGGGACCTAGCTGGCAATCATCCACGGGTTGTGTTTGCGATAAAACCCGAAGCCGGCGACATCACATATGGATGGATCCATCCATTTCCGCCCAGAGTCAAAAAACGCTACCGCAATGATACATGGCAAGGAGAATGGTACAAACCAGTATGGTATAAGCTGCTGTGTCCTCTGCATTGGCAGCGTGATTATGCCCTCACAAGCTATCTAATAGAGCCAGTAGATGCTGGACTGCCTTCCGATTACCCCGCAAAGTTAAGCCTTCACTTTCCAATGGCACAAGTCGGCAACCTGCAGGGCTACAACTTAGAGTTCAACATCGATGGCGAAGGAAACACGACGGCGCAGCCACCAACAGGCAACACAATCAGCGGCGCTCAGGCCAAAGACCCAACGCTACCGAAGCACGAGGAGTTTCTTTTTCTTCCATGGGATTCGCCTGAACCACCGTGTAGCGGGCCGGCATCTCAGCCGGCTGACGCCTCCGCTCCGCCGTAAGCCCACCTCGCCCCACCGCGGTACAAGGTCCTCAGCCCTGTCGAGCAGACTCCGGTTACCGTTTTGTAGGAGCTCCAACGCACCTTCGTTAGAATGACTTGCCGATGAGTGGCCAGCCCTTAGCCGGGCCAACGGAGATGCAAGTTTTGGAAACGGCCGCACCAACACCAGTTGTACGCCTGCACATCGAGGCCGACTGTGAGCCCACGGTTAACTTCGCCACGCAGCAGTATGACGTACCCATCGTCAAGCAAATCCGCATCACGAACGCCGGCGGCGTGGCGCTTGAAGGCGTGCGGATCCGCGTGGCCGGCGAGCCGGAGTTTTTTCCGGCATGTGAGACGCTGATCGCGGCGATTCCCGCGGGCGCGAAGCACACGCTGGAGATGGAGAACATTCTTGATGAGTGACTTGGCCGACGATCAGCGCAATATGAACGAGATCGCGCCCGAAGAAATCGACGCCGCCGGAATGCACGTGCTGCGGCAGCAGATCGGCATGCCGTTCGATGTGTGGGTCAGCGAGACGGCACGCTTGCCGGGTTTTCAGCGATGTGGCCCGACGATCCGAAAATTCGTTTCGACGGCGCTGCAAGTGGCGATAGACGAAGGCAGGGTCGGGCTGACTTCTAACAATGCGCAGGTGAAATTGAGAAAGCGCAAACGCCATCAAACGGGCATATAGCGATGTCGTGACATGCGATTTGTACCGAAGCCCGCAATCACGCCCGTGGTCGCTCCCCGTAGTCGATGCAGAGGGGCGGGAAATCGACCTGCACGCGTTAGGAACCACGCCAGGCACGAATCTGGCTCGGGCGGGTGTCGCGCCGCAAATTGCCCGACGATCATGAGACACGGAACCTGCAAGACGACGCGATCGAATTCTGCCCGCTGCGTGCGAAGTGCTAGATGGATAAAAAAAAAGAGGGTGGGCCAGCCTCGCACTCTAGCCCACCCCACACACACAACCGACCCATTTCTGGGTCCGGCACAACTGTTTTCCGAAGCCGAGTCACCGCAACCGGGCTCCGGTGGTAGTCAGTCTTTTCAAACCTCTTCGTCTCGCCTCCGGCCGGCCGGAACGACTTCGTTCGAGCCTGCGACCGGATTGCTGATACAGGGGCAAGGGCTGTGCCACTCTGGTGCTGGGCGGGTTGGCGGCTTTTCCTTGAAGATCGCAAGTCCAATATTCACAGGCGGTTATGGAATTGACTAGCGATCGGTTGGGAGCGGGGCAGGGCACCGCCACGACGCGAGGAATTGCAAGTTGGGCAGTTGTTCCCAGCTATTCTGGGGAGTCCCCAACGCTTCCTACCATTTCCGGACGTCCAATGAACAGAAGCACCACGGCGGCCCGTCCTACGCTTAATTGCTGATGGCACCGGCATATGGCAGCCGGCTTCGGCTGCGCGGCGGCTCGCCGGGCCGGCGGGCAGGATTTCGTTTGGCGGGCATGACCGGACACCTCGACCGGCCACCGGAGGTCTTCCTCTATAAGGAGGTGCGGTTCTTGTTGCTTCGTCTTTAAGAGCCGCGGTACCGGTGCTTCATAGCCGAATCCGCGCGCCGACCGGGCTCCGGCCCCTCCTGGACCGCTGCCCCGGCGCACCGGGAACCCCACCGGCCAATGGGCCGACGTTTTCCCGGCTGGACCGAAAACCATCGCCCTCGCCCAAAGGCTCCTCGACAAGGCATGACGTTCAGCTGCAGACCGGCATACAATCGCTGACGTTCCAACCTCGCTTATTCTTCGCCAACCGGCTCCGATCCGCTTCACGCACAGGGCCTTACGTGCCCCGGCGAACATGCAGCGGCGAGTCGCGACGGGGGAACACGCTCACATTCTCAAGAGGGCTGCTTCGATGCGTCCGCGCACGATTGTTATTCTGGGAATCGGTCTCACGTTCAGCTTCGGCATGACGCTCGACGGCTGCGGCGTTCATCCCGAGGACCTGCTGAATCTCCGCAAGCCGCCGGCCATTCTCGTGGAGACGCCGAACATGGACAGCCGCTCGCGCACAATGGAACTCGATCTGCGCGATTATCCCGACGTGGCCAGCGTCAACTGGAGCTTCGGCGATGGCGGCTCATTGATGGGGCTGCCCATCGGCCAGGGCCAGCGCGTGACGCATGAGTTCAGCGGCGACGGCACGTTTACGGTCAGTGCCAATCTCTTTTCGGCCGCGGACCCGTTTTTGAAATCGCCGCCGAAACTTCTGGCGGCCTCTTCGTTGCCGATCGACATCCTCGGTCCCAACCAGGACCCGATTGCCAGCTTCGTCGTGCAGGATGTCTTCGAGGACGACGGCACGCCGCGGGCGCTCACCAAGCGTTTTGTCGCCAGCCAGAGCCACGATCCCGACGGCACGATCGAGCAGTATCGCTGGAACTTTGGCGATGGAGAACAGGCTGAGGGAGAAACGGTCGAGCACACCTTCGCGCGCAGCGGGCGCTTTCCCGTTCGCCTGAGCGTCACCGACAACCGCGGCGCGCGAGTCGAGACGTCGCGCAACATCCTCATCAACACGATTCCGACTCCTGCATTCACTTTCGAAGTCGACGAGGACACGGGTCTCAGCGTCACCTTTGACGCGTCGAACAGTTCGGATGCCGACGGGGAGATCACAGGATTTCGCTGGGACTTCGGCGATGGGGACGAGGGGCAGGGGCAGATCGTCACGCACACCTACGACGAACCAGACGACTACGTCGTGGAACTGACGGTCACCGACGAATTCGGCTCTTCGGCATCGACGACAAGGCTGGTGGTGCTGACGGGCATCGAGGTGTTTGTTCGCTCGATCGAACCCGCCTTCGGTGAAGTGGACACCTCTGTCGAGTTCACGATCGACGGCGAGAACTTCGAAGACGGCGCCACCGTCCAATTCAGCCTGCGGGGGAACACGCTGACGGCAACTGACGTTGATGTTGCTTCGGCGACGACAATCACCGGGAGCATCGATCTGAGCGGTGCGGAACTCGGCGATTACGACGTCGTCGTGGAGAATCCCGGTGGCGACACCGCGACACTCTCCGAAGGCTTCCGCGTGGTGACGCCAAACCGCGTGCGGCTGGAGACCTCGCTGGGCGACATCGTGATCGAGCTGGTCGATGACGCGCCGGTGACGACGGAGAACTTCCTTCAATACGTCGAGGACGGCTTCTACGATGGAACCATTTTCCATCGCGTGGTGCCGGACTTCGTCGTCCAGGGCGGCGGCTTTTTGCCCGGCAACGTGGCGCAGGAGGGTGTGCGCGATCCGATCGTCAACGAGTTCAGCCCATCGCGGAGCAACGTCCGCGGCACCGTCGCCATGGCCAAGCTCGGCGGCGATCCGGATTCGGCAACCTCTCAGTTCTTCTTCAATCTCGACGACAACAGCGGTCCGCCCTCGAACCTGGACACGCAGAACGGCGGCTTTACCGTATTTGCCAACGTCGTAGAGGGGATGGACGTGGTCGATTCGATCGCGGCCGTCCCGCTGGACGGCGAGACGCCGGTGGACGACGTGCTGCTGATTCGCGCGACGCGTGAATGAGCGTCTAATCGGCGTCACCGCGCATGCGCCGCGGACTGCGAGCCGCTATAATCACCGGGCGAGCCGATGAGCGATGCCATGCCTCTGGACAGTCACAGTTCGCAGCCCGTTCTCCAGCGCCTGGAGTCCGAATTATGCCGGGATGAACAGCTCCTGGCGCGTTCGAAGGCCGGCGATCGCGACGCGCTGACGCAATTGCTTCTGGAACATGGCCCACATGTACGCGCGACGCTGGCCATCGGTCCCAAGTGGCGGGCCCTGCTCGAGCCCAGCGACGTGATGCAGGTCACCTATTTCGAAGCCTTCGAGCAGATCACCGGCTTTGAGGGAGACGCGCGGACCTTTCCCCGCTGGCTGCGCCGAATTGCCGAAAACAACCTGCGCGACGCGATCCAGTGGTTCGAACGCGAGAAGCGCCCACAACCGGAGCATCGTGTCGCGCCGCCCAGCAACGATGATGGCATTGCGTGGCTCTCGGAATACTTGTCCGGGCACGGTCGATCCCCTTCGCGGCATGCCATGGGCAACGAGACGCTCGAGTTGCTGCAGGCGGAAATCGACCATCTTCCCGCAGATTATGCCTACGTTCTTCGCCGCATATTTATTGAGGGCCGGCCGGTGGGAGACGTGGCCCAGTCCATGAACAAGACCAAGGGCGCCGTTCACCTGATACGCATCCGTGCCTTGAAGCGCCTGCGCGACCGGCTGGGAAGCGGGACGAAGTTCTTCAGCCATCACTGATCGGGACCGGCAATGGCGGCGCGGGTGCGCGATCGATCGAACGACGGCATTGAACGAATACGATCGTGGACCAGGATACCGACATCATCGCTGCGGCGGTCGACGCCGACGAAGAACGCGTGCTGATCGAATCGGTGCGGCGGCAGATGGATGACGCCGATGAGCGCCTGTCGCGCAAGCCCAGCGATATCGGCGGTTATCGCATCATCGACGTCCTGGGCCAGGGCGGCATGGGCATCGTCTACCGTGCGGAACAGAGCAATCCGCGGCGCATCGTCGCCCTCAAGGTCCTGCGCTCGGGCATCATCTCGAAAAAGATGCTCCGCCGGTTTGAAAAGGAGGCCCAGGCTCTGGGCCGCCTGCATCACGTCGGCATTGCCCAGATCTTCGAAGGCGGAATGGCCAGCACCGACGTGGGCATCCAGCCGTACTTTGCGATGGAACTGGTCGACGGTCTGCCGCTCACGGACTATTGCGAGGCAAACCGGCTATCGCGGCAGGACCGGCTCGAAATGCTCGCCAAGGTGTGCGAGGCCATCGACCACGCACACCAGAACAAGATCATCCACCGCGATCTCAAGCCGAGCAACATTCTCGTCGCCGCAAACGGGCAGCCGAAGATACTCGACTTCGGCGTAGCGCGATTCGCAGACGCCGAGATACAGGCGACGCTCCGAACGGAAGCCCGAAAGCTCATCGGCACGCTGCCGTACATGAGTCCGGAGCAGGTAGAAGGCGATCCGCACGCCGTGGACGCGCGCTCGGATGTGTATGCGCTCGGCGTTCTGGGATTTCGCATGTTGACTGGGCGCTATCCGCTCTCGGTCGCCGGCAATTCCATTCCCGAGGCGGTGCGGACGATCCAGCGCGAAGAGCCCACGCGACTTAGCCACATCGATCGCGATCTTCGCGGTGACATTGAGACAATCATTCTGAAGTCGCTCGAGAAGGACAGGCGTCGACGATACCAGTCTGCCGCGGCGATGGCGGCGGATATTCGTCGACACCTTTCCTACCAGCCGATTCTGGCACGGCCCGCAGGCCGCTGGTATCGTTTTGCCAAGTTCTCCCGGCGGCATCGCGGCTTTGTGTACGGCATGGCCGGCGTATCCGTGGCACTGCTCATCGGTCTCATCGTCAGCACGACAGCGTTTCGCCTGGCCGATCAGCGACTCGAGGAATTCCGCCGCCTTGCCGACCAGCGCAACCTGGCCGAGTACGAAGCCGAGGCGGCGCGAGGACTTGCCACGCACCCGGCCAATCTGCCGGACATGGAGGCATGGCTCAAGAAGGCCGAGACGCTGCGACCGCACCTCGAGCAGTATCGCCGCAAGCGCGACGCGCTGTGCGCTCGTGCCTCGCGCCGCCTGCCCATGCCGCTCAATCCGTCGGCCGACCGGCTCGCCGAAGACCTGCGGGATGTGCGCACCGCCCTCGACGAGGCGCGTGCCCGTTTGCAGGTCATCACGCGCAGCGACGAAGAGTCTGCATCGACGGAAGAAGCCCGCCTGGAAGGCGTCATCGCACAGTTGCGGCAGGAGGAAGTCCGGCTGGCGGCCATGCGCGGGGAAGAGCACCTGTGCAAGTTTGAGGACGGCGCCGACCAGTTTCAGCACGACGTGCTCGTACGACTGGTGCGCGACCTGGAGGCGTTCTTCAATCCCGTGAACGGCACGGTCGCCGACGTTCGCCGCCGGCTGAAGTTCACGCGCCTCATGCGCGAAGACACGGTGGACCGCTACCAGTCTCAATGGGCAGACGCCCTGAAGGGCATCGCCTCCAGCCCGCGCTACACGGTCACGTCGATTCATCCAATCACCGGAGTCGCGCAATACGCCGAACTGCACATCGCCGAGGAAGCCGGGCTGATTCCGCTGGGGCCCGATACGGATACCGGCTTGTACGAATTCACGCACCGCCAGACCGGCAGTCCTCCGACGCGCGATGCAAACGGGCGCCTGAAATTGAGGCCGGAGTCGGCTGTTGTTTTCGTTCTGGTGCCGGGCGGCGCCTTTGCGATGGGGGCCCTGCCGGACGACGCGGCGGCGCTGGACGTGGAGCGTCCGGTTCACAACGTTCAGCTCGAGCCGTTCCTGATCTCGAAATACGAGATGACGCGGGCGCAGTGGTTCAATGCCATGGGTCTGCGCGACGTGGGGCTGGAACAGGACGTGAGTGCCGCCGACGAGGCATCGATGCTTCCGATCGCCGGCAATTCCTGGGAGAAGGCCGCACAGGTCATGCATCGCATCGGGCTGGTACTGCCGACCGAGGCCCAGTGGGAGTATGCCGCGCGGGCAGGCGCCGCAACGCCCTGGTGGACGGGAAACCTGCCGGACTCACTTCAGGGGGCCGCCAACCTGGCCGACGCATCCTACGGCGACGGCCGCAAGGGCCGCGTCGCGTACGATGCATTCCTGAACGACGGCTATGCCACCGGCCCGGCACCGATCGGCTCCTATACAGCCAACCCGTTCGGCCTGCACGACGTGATCGGAAATGTGTACGAGTGGTGCTACGACTCCTACGGGCTGTACAGCCTGCCCGTGCGTTCGGGCGACGGCAAGCGCGTAGCCGGCACCGGCATCGAGGGCATGCGCGTGGCACGCGGCGGCAGCTTCCGCAGCACGGCCGTCCAGTCGCGGGTCACCGCGCGGTGGCCGTCTCCGCCCGAGCTGCGAAGCGTCGACGTGGGCATCCGGCCGGCAAAGCGCGTCACGTTCAGTTACATTGCGCGTTCGGCGGAATGAAACGCAGTTGAATCTGCCGCAAGGCGGGCCCGGCTTGCCGGGGCCCCACTTCACGTTACGCCTTGTGTTTGCGGCGCTCCAGCTCGTCCAGCGCCTCGACGATCTTCGGAACATAGACGTAGCCCGGGCCGCCCTGCATCATCACCAGGACGCCAGCCAGTTCGAGCACCTGTTCGCGATTCGCGCCGGCGCCGAGCGCCTTCTCGAGATGGGCATAGATGCAGGGCTCGCATCGCAGCGCCAGACCGATCGCAAGCGCGATCAGCTCTTTCTCGCGAACTGACAGGGCGCCCTCGCCCATGAGCTTCTGGAACATGCCGCCGAACGCCCGTGCGACATCCGGAGCCGCCTCCCTCATCCCGGCGACCGCCATGGGCCAGTTGTCGTAATGTTCTTTTGCCGTGGCCATGCTGATTTTCTCCATCACGCGGTACTTGCTATAGATGCATGTCATGCGAAGGAAACTTCGTCACCTTGTCGAGCAAGTTGTCCGACAAACGCGCTGCACACGATTCCACGGCAATTTCGCCAGCATGAACGCCATGCCGCAGGTGCCGGACAGACCGGCAAAGATCAAGCCGGCCCCCATGAAGCCGCTCAGCAGAAGGAACCACGGCGATACGAAACTGCCCAGCAGCACTCCTGAAAGCACGAACAAGCCGATGAGCATTTGCGTCTGTCGCATCACGTCAATCCGCGGGCCGGCCGAAGGGCGCTCGGTCCTCAGGCCGGCCGACTTCCACGCCTCGATTCCGCCCGCAAGATGAAACGCGGGCTCCCCATCCGACTGAAAGCGACGCGCGGCATCGCTCGAGCGCTTCCCCGTTCGGCAGTGAAAGACGATGCGTTTGTCCCCGGACTTACGCCGCAAATCGTCGATTTCAAGTCGCGACAGCGGACAGTGAAGCGCACCGCCGATCCGTTCGGCCGCGTGCTCAAAGTCCTCGCGCACGTCGATGAGCACCGCCTGGCCGGACTCCAGCCACTCCGCGGCCAGCTCGGGGGCGACATCGATTACAGCGTTCCTATCGCTCTGTTTGACGTTCATGCTATCCAGTATCTCCATTCTCAGGTTGTCGTCGCGGCGTGCGTCTGTTGCCATGCCAGTATGCCTCCCTTGAGATTCATCACGTCGCGGCCATGACGCTGAAGAAGCGTAGTCGCCCGCGCCGAGCGGCTGCCACTGCGGCAGTTCACGATCAGCGGCATGTCGGAAGGCACTTCGTCCAGGTGCGCCAGCAGTCGCGTGTGGGCGATGTTCGCGGCGCCTGGGAGATGTCCGCCTGCAAATTCGCCCGCGCGGCGGACATCCAGCACTCGGACGCGCCGCTGTTCGATGAGTTCGTGTGCCGCTTCGGAATCGACCTCGCGGATCGTCGCCAGGGACCGACCTTCAGCGGCAAGTTCGTTCACCCGCCCGGCGGGGTACCAACCCCGAAGGCGGTCTAATCCGATGCGAAGCAGATCCCGAACCGCCTCGTCAAGACGCCCGGGCTCAACGATCAGATAGATGTCTTCGTCGGCGCGAATCATGGATCCGGCATCGGTGTTAAATGAATTCGAAAGCGGCAGCGACAAAGAACGGGCCACATGCCCCTGACGGAATGCATCCCAGGCGCGGGTATCGACGATCGCCGCCCGATTCGCGTCGATTCGCAGCAGTTCGTCGGTCGTCATCTCCGGCACGTCGGGCAGGCCGCCCATGATCGCCGGTCCGACCTTGTTCAAACGCTTCATGTTTGCGAAATACAGTGGCGGCTCGGGCTGACCGCTGAGGATGAAATCGACGAACGCCTGCTCCGATCGCGCGGCCTGAAGCGCATTGTTGAATCGCCGCTCGTATCCGATGGTGCTGGTCGGCACGGCTCCAAGTGCCTTACCGCAGGCACTTCCCGCCCCGTGCGCCGGCCAAACCTGGACAAAATCCGGAATGCCGTCGAGCCTCGAGAGCGTCTGGTAGAGCCGTCGGGCGGATGGTTCCATGGCGCCCGACTGTCCCGCCGCGGTCTCAAGCAGATCGGGCCGGCCCAGATCACCGACGAACAGAAAATCGCCCGTCAACATACCGATGGGCGCGGTGGCGCCGCCGCCTCGATCGGTGACCAGGTAACTCATGTGCTCGGGCGTGTGACCCGGCGTGTGAAGCGCTTTGAAGTCGATGAGACCGACGGAGAACGTTTCGCGATCGCGCAGCCGCCGGTACTTGTACGCGCCCCCGCTTAACTTGGCGTCCAGCCATTCCGTGCGCCATTCGGGGCCACCCTCATCAGACACATACACCATCGCCCCGACGCGCTCAGCGAGTTCACGGGCCCCGGAGACGAAGTCGGCGTGGATGTGCGTTTCGGCGACCGCGACGATCCGCAACTGATTTTCGTCCGCGAGCCGCATGTACTGGTCAACATCGCGTTGCGGATCGACAACGATGGCCTCACCTGTGCGTTGGCAACCGATGAGGTAGGCCGCCTGGGCGAGCTTGTTGTCATAGATCATGCGCATGAACATCGGGCGACTCCCGGTCGTGGCGGCTCCGCACCTTGCTTGCCGCCCCACTTATTAGGGTCACGCCGCCGACCGATCGTTCCCGAAAAAAACTACTGCTATATGTCTTGATGGCAGCAAGAGTTAGGTCGGACTGATCCGGAATTCAACCTTGCTGAATCCGGCTTCGCATGAGCAGATTCATCAGCCGCTCGCGAACGTCGGCCGGTAACAATCCCGATCCGAGCCCCCGACAGACCTCCTGCGTCAGGTCGAGCGATGCAAACACGGATTGGCAGCGTTCGCAGACGACGGCCTGGTCAAGCGGGACGCCGCGGTCCAGTGCCTCCTGCTTGGCGTTGAGCAAATCAAGACAGACCTGAATCGGATACGCGGGCGGCGGAGCTTGTTCCGGGTTGCGAGGCAGCGCTTTGTCGATCTCCGCACGAATGCGCAGACGGGCGCGGTGTACCCGGCTCTTTACCGTGCCTTCTTCGAGCCCAAGTATGTTCGCTACTTCCGGAACCGTGAGCCCTACGATTTCTTTCAAGATAAGCGGAACGCGAAACTCATCCGGAAGACTCGCAATTGCATGCTCGCCGCGCTCGCGCGCCTCCCGGCGAATCGCCGCCTGGACGGCATCGTCCTGCTCGTCGGCAATCACCGCGGTCCGCGGCTCGCCAAAAGGCAGGAGTTCCTCAAGTGAACCAATATGTTCCGGCTCGCCGGCGCGCGGCCGGTGCATTCGCTGACAGGCTCGTGCGGCAATCGTGTAAAGCCATGTCCTGGGGCTCGAACGCCCTTCAAACGAGCCCCACGATCGGTATGCCTGGAGAAAGACCTCCTGCACGAGGTCTTCCGCATCCTGCGGATTGCCGCAAAAGCGCAAAGCCAGCGCGTAGATCTGCCCGCCGTACTCGGCGACAAGTCGCGACAGAGCGGCGTCAGCCTCCTCGATCTGTGCGCGCAGCGAATCCGGATCCTGGGTCGACATGTGTGTATTGTAATGACGTGAACACCCGATGCCACGCCAGCGCGACGGGCGAGCGAATGCCGCTGGACTGGCACCCGTGGGGATGGGCGTTGCAGGACTCGAACCAAACCGCACTAGCTCGCCGCAACCACCAACGGGTCAAAGCCTTGCGCCGAAGGGCGTAAACTCCGACGACCCATCGTTGAGTTTATCGTTGAGCGCGGGGGTTGAACCCGGCGATCCCCCTACCACGTTCCCCCGTGACGCCGCCCGTGTGGCCCTGTACCGCGAAATCCTCGCCGCCTTGGACGCGCTCCCCGAGGACGCCGTCCGGGCGACGTTGGCGAACCTGCGCCGCTGGGGTGCGCGGTGAACGCGTTCCCTACCGTCCCCGTCCCCACACGCTCGGTTTTTCCAAGGAATACAGGTCGTGTGGGGACGGGG
>CAYOZN010000020.1:0-103748 GCA_964408455.1 uncultured Planctomycetaceae bacterium | reverse complement strand
ATGGGTGATGTGATGCGGGGCGTTCGGAATGACGACACGGGCGATGCGGGGCATGGTGGCGGAGTGTACACGGGTGACGGGTGAGGGTCAAGAAACCGGTAGCTGTCCCTGGATTTTCTAGATTTCTAGATTTCCTAGATTTCGCTCAATGAAAGTAACCTCCATAATAAATTGCTCAGAGCCAGGCAGTTATTGCGCGCGATGCGGTTACCCTACAAAATCGCGCCAATGCCCAGAATGCGGCAATTACCTTGATTCTCGGGAGCTGGTAATAAGCCATCATACAAGGAGACTTCTCGCGATTGAAAGGCAACACCCGCTCGTTGCCGCCGCAATACTAATATTGGGTTCGCCGTACCTCACGTGGATTGCCTTGCGACCTTCGAGCATCCCACGTAGCCTTCATCGGTCCAGTTCGCTCATTTGGATTGTCGGGTGTTTACTCTGCTGCCTCGCGTTCTGGTTTTCATTCTGGTCATTTACAGTGCGTTTCTCGGCCGGCGCAATTGCAGATCGTATCATGCTGAGAACGCAGACACCAGTTGTGCTTATCTATCTGTTGGCACCACTAGTGGTGTTAATTGGATTGGCTTGTGCGCGCAATCGGCCGCTACTGGTGCTTTGGCTGCGATCAACCGCATATAATTTAGCAATGCTGTTTTGGATCCACTTGTCGATCGTCGCGTGGATGACATTGGATCCACTTCGATGTAACTATGTATTTGATATTCCCGAAGGCTTCTTCACGGCCAGCATACCATCGCTTGAAAGTTCGATTCAGAGGTACATGTTCGGAGCATGGGAGTTAGCGATAGTAGTTTATCCATTTGCCTGCTTCACTGTTGCAATAGTTGTACCCTTGCTGCTTTCAGCCCGGGCAAATCGGTCTCCGCCGCAAATCCCAACCACCCCTGCCGGAGCGTCCACGGAATCTCCTGCATCGACGAGCGCTTGATGACGGGGCATGAAAAGGCGTCAGGAAGCGGCGCAAAAAATCGGTCACGCCCTTGTCGCAGAGCCCTCCCACAAGGGCGCCAAGGAGCGCGGGTGCCCCAGCCTTTTCCTCCCGGTGGGTGGCCCAGCGTGTACTCACGCTGGGGTCGCGATGATAGGAGCGCATCGCGTACATTCAAACACCAACGACCGTCGCCCGTAACAAAGTCTCGCGCCCCTCATAACCCCATGGGTTGCGTTCGAAGTAGGGAACCCAACCCCGAAAAATGTCTCTCCTGCGCGCCGGACGGAATTCCGAGGACGGTCGGGTTCCCTCTAGTTGAGTGTCGGTCGCGAAATCGGCCGACCCGCAGGTGAACGGATGACGCCGAAGAAGCGAGGTGCGTCTGCTGACGGCACCCTACGTAGGGGACTCGAACCGGGCTCGGAAGCGGTCGTAAGCTGCTTAGCGGCTCGTGAACGTTGGACGACCTGCGGGGGAGTCACGGATGGCTCAGGCATATCTTTCGCGGATTTGTTTCCCGGGACTATTGATCGGCGTTGTTGTCGCCGGGCGCGGCGTGGCGGACGGGGATGCGCATTCGGCCGGTACGCAACTGACGGGTACGCAGCCGAGCGGTACGCAATTGAGCAGTGCACTTCGGACCGATACGCAGCCGGTGGAGGCGGGGGCAGGCGCGGAGGATGGCGTCGTTCGCCTTGCGCCGGAGGGTTGCGACGCGGTGGCGATGGTGATCGAGCGGCGGAGCGGGCGGCTGCCGAATGGGTATCGGCTGGTGCTTTATCGCGAGTATCCGGAGGGGGAGGAGCGACCCGGGGCGTTTCAGCGGTTTGAGCTGCTGCGTGAGGGGGCGAGCGTTTTCTGTCATCCGCCGCGGGAGGAGGGCGGTGCGTACCGGCTGTGGCCGCACTTCCTCGACGAGTCGTCGCAGGGGGCGGCGGGGACGGTGGCGCAGGATGTGACGGGGAATGGCGTGCCGGACGTGGTGATGGAGGAATACAGTGGCGGCGCGCACTGCTGCACGACGTACACGATCGTGGAGTTGTTTGAGGGCGGACCGGTCGTTCTGCCGGTACTGGAGGCGGGGCATTCGAGCGGCCGGTTCGTGCAGGCGGATGAGGACGCGGCGCTGGAGTTTCGCATGCACGACTGGGCGTACGCGTATTACTTCGCGTGCTTTGCGGCGTCGCCTGCGCCGGTGGTGACGCTCGATTTGACGTATTCAAGCGGGAGTGGCTATGCGTGGCGGTTTGCAAACTCGCGGGTGGAGATGTCGGCGGAGGTTCGGGACACGCTGGACGAGGCGGCGGGCCGGCTGCGGACGCACTGGGATGACCGATGGGAGACGGATGCGTATCCGGAGTTTCTGCGGCACTATCTCGATCTGATTTACTTCGGCCAGGCGGCGGCGGCGGCGAAGTTTCTGCGCGACGCGTTCGAGGGGCACGATGCGGAGCGGGTGGCGTTTCTGGTCGACGTGGCGCTATTGCTGCGCGAGAATGAATACTGCCAGGGGATACTGGAATTGAACGGGTGTTCGACGATCGGGGGGTTGTTGAGCGGGGCGGAAGGGGAGAGGGAGTAGGGGGGAGGGGGAAGGGGCAAGGGGCAAGGGGTAAGGGATGGAAAGATGTGTGTCCAAATGAATGCGGGCGAACGGGATTGTGGGGATGCGGGTGCGGGGCTGCTGGGGAGTGTCCGGGCGCTGGCACGGGCGGCGGGGCAGGGTGAGGCGTTGGCGGCGCTGGTGGAGGAGGGGCTGGATGCGGGCGAGAAGCGGCAGCTGCTGGAGGTGCTGGTGCGGCTGTTGTGGCGGGTTTATCGCGACGCGGAGGGGCAGGCGGCGCGGTTTGCGGCGGGGCAGGCGGTCGGGCTGCACCTCTTGCCGGTGCACTTTTACAGCCCGATTCCGGACACGGCGAAGCTGCCGGCGTCGGTGTGGGAGCTGAAGGAGACGCCGGGGATCGCCTGGCGCGAGGGGGAACAGCTGGCACTGCTCGGGCGGCTGGGGCGGTGGAATGGCGAGCTGGCGGAGATGATCGCGGCGGAGGCGGGCGCGGGGCCGGGCGGGGGTGCCGCAGGTGAGGCACCTGGGAGCGGCGGGGCGGATGGCGATGGGCCGGGCGGTGCGCGGGCGTTCGATGAGCGGGCGTTCCGGTTCGACAATCCCGCGTTTGCATTCACGGATGCGGCGGTGCTGTATGCGATGCTGCGGGAGTTGCGACCTCGGCGGATGGTGGAGGTTGGGTGCGGGTGGTCGTCGCTGATCGCGTCGCGGGCGATCGCGCGGCAGGAGATGCAGCTCGTGCAGATCGAGCCGTACCCGCCGGCGATCTTGGAGGGCAATCCGCACCTGGCGCCGCACGAGCTGATGCGGCGACCGGTGCAGGAGGCGCCGCTGTCGCTGTTCGAATCGCTGGAGGAGAACGACATTCTGTTTATCGATTCGACGCACGTGAGCCGGATCGGCAGCGACGTGAACCACCTGATGTTCGAGGTGCTGCCACGGCTGCGGCACGGCGTGGTGGTGCACATTCACGATATTTTTCTGCCGGGGGAGTATCCGCGGGCGTGGATCGAGCGGAAGCGATGGTTCTGGAACGAGCAATACGTGGTGCGGGCGTTTGTGATGTTCAACGGGGCGTTCGAGATCATGCTGGCGAATGCGTACCTGCGGGATCGGCACGGGGAGGCGCTGGCGCGGGCGTTTTCGTGTCTGCCGCGGCAGAATGGGGGGAGTTTGTGGCTGCGGAGAAGTCGCTAGCGTTCATGGACCGCAAGATGGCGAAGCGTGGTGAATATGCATATCGGCGCGCGTACCGGCTGGCAAAGCGTCATACCGAAGAATCGCGTCATGAGGCGCTGCGTCTGCTCAAGCGAGCGGCAGGGCAGGGGCATGCGTGGGCTTCATATGCGCTTGCGACATGGTATCTATTCGGGCACGGCGTTCGGAAGCACTATCGGCGCGCTTTTGAACTGCTCTCGGTCTCGGCCAAGGCTGGCGTTGTCAAAGCCATGTACGACATCGCCGTGAGTTATGAAATGGGAAAGGGGACGCCCCGGGATACCGTCAGGGCATTCGCGTGGTATCGTCGGGCGGCCGAACGGGGTGATCGGCAGGCGCGGGTTGAAATGGGGCGATGTCTTTATTACGGCATTGGTACACGACGCAACGTGAGAGAAGCCGCAGTGTGGTATCGACGCGCTGCGCGGCAGGGAGATGCTGAGGCTCAGTACAATGTGGCGAGAATGTACGAGCAGGGCGACGGTCTGCCGAAGAGCATCCTGCATGCGCTCACCTGGTATACGCATGCCGCTTGCAGCGGCGACAAGGGAGCACTAAGGGCGCTGGATTCGCTAGCGGAACCGTGAGACGTCGGATTGCTGGTATGGTTTAAGGCGGTATCGACGGACTGGGTTGAGCGTGTTTGCACTCCAGGGCTTTGCGGTTCATCACATGCGCCACAGGGCCGGTCGGCTGGAATAGCACTTTCAATTGCACTACCATGATGGGCGCAGGCTCGTTCGTACGGCGCTGTGCCGTACGACGGTTCCGTGCGTCAACGTCCGCGGGGCAGGCCGTGTTTTCCGGCATTATTGACCAGATCGGGCGGGTTGAGGCGATGAAGGCCGCGGCGAGTGGATGCGGGCTGGCCGTGTCGGCGCCGGGGTACTGGCAGGGCGTGGCGAGCGGGGCCAGCATCGCGGTCGATGGCGTGTGCCTGACGCTGACGCGGGCGGGCGGGGACGTGGCGGAGTTTGATGTCATCGAGGAGACACTGCGACGCACGACGCTGGGGGGGCTGGCGAGCGGGTCGGCGGTGAATCTTCAGAAGTCGCTGGCGGTGGGCGAGCGCATCGACGGGCACTTCGTGCAGGGGCATGTCGATGCGGTGGCACGGGTGTCGGGAGTGGAGCAGAGCGAGCGGGAGAGCATCTGGTGGTTTGAGCCGGGGGCGGGGGCGATGCGATACATGGTGCCGAAGGGCTCGGTGGCCATCGACGGCATATCGCTGACGATCGCGGCGGTGACGGAGTCGGCGTTCAGCGTGGCGCTGATCCCGACGACGCTGGCGCGGACGACGATCGGTGGCAAGGGCGTGGGCGAAATGGTGAATGTTGAGACGGATATCCTGGTACGGGCGCTGGTGCATCGGCTGGAGGCGATGGGCATTGGCGAGGGGCGGGGGAGTGACGAGGCGGCGGCATTTCTGGCGGCGCAGGGGATGATGTGAGAGGAAGGGGAAAGGGATAAGGGATAAGGGACAAGGGAGTAAGGGAACGAAGGGGCGAACGGCGTTGGCGTATGGACCACGATGAGATGACATCCGGGCCGCTGAGGATCGGCATCACGATGGGTGATCCGGCCGGTATCGGTGCGGAGGTGGTGGTCAAGGCGCTGGCTGATCATTCGCTTCGGGAGCAGGCATCGTTTCTGGTGTATGGGCTGCACGAGCCGCTGGCGTATGCGGCGGACCAGGCGGAGCTTCTGCCATACTGGACGCGCGTGCCGCGGGAAAGCGCGTGGGAGGGCGGCGCGGCGGCGGCGGGTGACGTGGTCGTCGCGGATTTCGACGAACTGGCGCTGAGCGGAGGATCGCCGCGCCGGCCGACGGCGGAAGGGGGCCGGGCATCGCTGCGTTTTCTCGAGGAGGCGATGAATGACGCCGAGGCGGGGCGGATCGATGCCATCGTTACGGCACCGATCAACAAGACGAGCTGGCAGCTGGCGGGCTGCCCGTTTCCGGGGCATACGGAGCTGTTGGCCCACCGCTTCCGCAGCCGGCGAGTGACGATGATGTTCGCGGGCGGGCCGCTGCGGGTGGCCCTGGCCAGCGTGCACGTGGGTCTCTTCGATCTGCGGCACCATTTCACCATCGGGCTGGTGTTTCAACCGATTGACCTCCTGCACCAGGCGCTGCGAGACTGGTTCGGCGTCGCGGATCCGAAGATCGCGGTATGCGGGCTGAATCCGCACGCGGGGGAGAACGGCCGCTTCGGCGACGAGGAGGCGCGCGTTATTACGCCGGCGATCGAGATGGCGAGCCATGCCGGCATCCGGGCGAGCGGACCGTGGCCGGCGGATACGGTTTTCCGTCGCGCGGCGGAGGGAGAATTCGACGGCGTGGTGGCGATGTACCACGACCAGGCGCTGATACCGGTGAAGCTGCTGGCCTTCGATAGTGCCGTCAATGTGACGCTGGGGCTGCCGGTGCTGCGGACGAGCGTCGATCATGGCACGGCATTCGATATCGTCGGCCGCAACCGGGCGGATTGCGGCTCGATGAAGGCGGCGATCCGGCTGGCGGTGCGGCTGGCGGCGCGCCGGCGGGCCGGGGCGACGTCGGCCCCGTGGGAGCCGCCGGCGGCGCTACTGGATTAGGCCGCAGGCGGTGAATGCGGCGCGGTTTCGGGGCGGGCAGCGCGTTTTCCGTTCTTTTCGCATTTTTCTATCAGAATTCCACGGTGAGCCGAGTCTACCTTTCGCAGGCGCTGCGTCGCTGCGAGCAGGCGGGCCTGGGGCGGAGCGATATGTGGACGGACGCTGCCTCGTACTTTGCGATGTTTCTATTCAGCTGAGGTGTTCGAGAATGGGCGCGGGGTCAGGAATCCGCGTGCATAACGCCGGACAGATTGCGCTGTCAGGGCGGCGTAAGTCGGCGCCGGTAGCATAAGAAAAAGAAGAAGACAGGCTGGCGGCGTATGCCGGCAGCCAGCAAACAAATGGTGGTGGCTCAGCACACACAGCCAGGCGAAAGGGAGCGATTCGATATGAAGACGATTACGGTCAATGAACTGAAGCACATGGTCGATCGTCAGGACGACATCGAACTCATCAACGTGTTGTCGCCGGACCAGTTTCAACAGGCGCACATTCCGGATTCGGACAACATACCCGTCGACGATCAGAATTTCATCGAGAAGGTGGACCGCGCGGCACAAAGCCGCAACCAGAAGATCGTCGTCTATTGTGCGAACAAGTCGTGCGACGCCTCGGAGAAGGCGGCACAACGGCTCGAGGAGGCGGGCTTTACCAACGTGTACGACTTCGAAGGCGGCCTGGAGGAATGGCGCGCGGCCGATCTGCCTGTGGAAGGAAGCACGGCCGGTGCACCCTCACGGAACCAGGGCGACGGGTCTCCCCGGTCGGAGTTTTAAAGAAGAGACTTACACAAGTTCGGCTGGGAATGCGAAGGAAGGAGCTTTTCATGGGCGTCTGCGAATGCTGTGGAAATACCTACGATAAGTCGTTCGAAGTGTCGATGGGTGGCGATCGGCACGTCTTTGACAGTTTTGAGTGCGCCATCCAGAAGCTGGCGCCCCGGTGCGAGCATTGCGGCTGCCGCATCATCGGTCACGGCGTGGAGACGGACAGCGCCATGTATTGCTGTGGCCACTGCGCGCATGCAGATGGCGTGTCGGCCGTTCAGGATCGGGTGTAAGCGTGCCAGCCGCCCTTGAGACAATCGCCGCCCTTGCGCGAGAACATGGTATCGCCGCGCTGAAGGGTGCGGCGGCGGCGGCAGATCCGCCGCGCGGGCCGACGAATCCGCCGCCCACGCGGAGGGAGCCTGTCACCACGCCGCCGTCCGATCCTGCGCCGCGAGGGCCGATGCCGGAATCTCCACCGAACGCGCCGCCGACTCCGAAGCCGGATTCGCCGGCAGATCCACCCATACCGCGGCAGCCGCCGGAACAGCCGCGGCCGCGCTAGCGTGCCGGGGTTCAATGTCGGTCCCACGTGCCTTTTGACTCTGCGGAAACCTCTACGAGATTTTGCGCTGGTCTGCATCGCCTGCGGCAAATGTCGCATGCACCAGGCGACGTCGCCTTGACGTTGTGGCGCCACAACTGTTGCCGCGATAAAGAAAGTGGGACTCGCGACGGAAGCGCAGCAATCCGAAGTTACGAGCGGGCGGAGGCGGAGAACTCCGGGTTGGCGGCGTATTCGCGTCCAGAGTGCTGGGCGACCCAGTTGAAGAGACCGCCGGCGAGCAGGGCCTGGACCTGCCGGGAAGACAGCGCGTGGTTCAGCGGCACTTCCAACGACTTTGATTCGACGATGGCCAGCACCGGTTCGCCGTGCTCGAGGGCGTGGCGGACGCGGTGAATGGCGACGATGTCGCCCTGTTCGATCGCGGCGTAGTCGTCGGCGTTGTCGAACGTCAGCGGCAGGACTCCGAAATTCACCAAGTTCTGTTCGTGTATGCGGGCGATGCTGCGGGCGATGACGACTCTCAGCCCGAGATAGCGTGGGGCCAGGGCGGCGTGTTCGCGGCTGGAGCCCTGGCCATAGTTGCGGCCGGCGAGGACCAGGTGACCGGTGTTGGTGACCTGTGCGGCGCGTTCAGGGTAGGAGGTGTCCAGTCTCTCGAAGGCAAAGCGGCTGATTGCCTCGACGTTGCTGCGATATGGAAGCACGCGTGTGCCGGCGGGGAGTATTTCGTCGGTCGAGACGTCGTCGCCGAGCTTGAGCAGCACGGGGAGCTCGAAGTCATCCGGCAGCGGATCGAGCCGGGGCAGGCTGGAGATGTTGGGACCCTTAATGAGCTCGACGCGGCGGGCCTCGCCGGGCGGCAACGGCGGCAGCAGCATGCCATGAATGATGACCGGATCTTCGGGTTCGCGAACGCATGGATAAGACATGTTCAGCGTGCGCGGATCGGTGATCTTGCCGGTGAGGGCGGAGGCGGCCGCCGTTTCGGGGCTGACGAGGCACACCTTGTCTTCGCGAGTGCCGCTGCGCCCGGGGAAGTTGCGCGGCACGGTGCGCAGGCTGATTCGTTTGGTGGCGGGCGCCTGGCCCATGCCGATACAGCCGTTGCAGCCGGCCTGGTGGATGCGGGCGCCTGCGCGGATGAGTGCTGAGAGGTGGCTGTCGCGGGTGAGGTTTTCGAGTATCTGCCGCGACGAGGGGTTGATATCGAAAGAGACGCGCGGGTGCGTCACGCGGTCTTTGACGATTTGTGCGGCGATGGCGAAGTCGCGGTAACCGGGGTTGGCGGACGAGCCGACGTATGCCTGGTAGATATCCTCGCCGGCGACTTCCCGCACCGGGCGGACGTTGCCGGGGCTGGACGGCATGGCGATCAGTGGTTCGAGGGAAGAAAGGTCGAGTTCATCGGTGGCGTCGTAGCACGCGCCGGTGTCGGCCATGAGCTCGATCCATTCGGATTCGCGCTGTTGGGCGGCGAGAAAGCGGCGCACTTTCTCGTCTGAGGGAAAGACGGTCGTGGTTGCGCCCAATTCGGCGCCCATGTTGGCGATGACGTGCCGATCCATGGCGGAGAGGCAGTTGAGGCCGGGGCCGAAGTATTCAACGATCCATCCGGTCGCGCCGTCGACGCCGTGGCGGCGAAGCATTTCGAGGATCACGTCTTTTGCGCTGACCCAGTCGGGCAGTGAGCCGGTCAGGTGCACGCCTCGTATGCGTGGCATCTTGAAGTAGAAGGGATGACCGGCCATGGCCATGGCGACGTCGAGTCCGCCGGCGCCGATGGCCAGCATTCCGATGGCGCCGGCGGCCGGGGTGTGGCTGTCGGAGCCGAGCAGGGTTTTTCCGGGTGCGCCGAAGCGTTCCTGGTGGACGGGGTGGCTGACGCCGTTGCCGGGGCGGCTGTACCAGATGCCAAAACGCTGGCACGCGCTGAAAAGGAAGAGGTGGTCGTCGGGATTCTTGTGATCTTCCTGAACGAGGTTGTGATCGACGTATTGTGCGGAGAGTTCCGTCTCGACGCGTTCGAGCGCCATGGCCTCGAGTGCGAGCATGACCAGGGTGCCGGTGGCGTCCTGGGTGAGCGTCTGGTCGATGCGAATGGCGATTTCGTTTCCGGGCGACATGGTGCCGGATTCGAGATGCGATTCGATGAGTTTTTGCGCGACATTGAGCGGCATAGCGTAATTCCTCCCGATGTTCTGAATTGTTGCGCGCGCGATGGATGCGGGACTGAGCGCCGCATGATTAATGCGTCAGGGCAGCAGCGGGCTGGGTGCGAAAGCGGAGAAATTGACGCGGGACTCGGCCTTACCGGGCGTTCAAGCATTATTGAAGGGCATTTGAACGGCGCCCCCTATCCTAGCGAAGAGTGTCGCCGCAGCGCGCCGAACGCGACGGCTTGGGCGGCCTCGCCTCAGGTAAGTCGGGCGGAAGACTCGCCAGAAACATACCGCGATCAGGAGAACGAGCATGGCGGCCACGAAGGAAGAAACGGGAGCGGTGGCAAAGGTTATCGAGCTAAGCGCGTCGTCGCCGGAGAGCTTCGGCGACGCCATTCGGCGAGGGCTGGCGCGGGCGTGCCAGTCGGTGGAGGACGTGCGGGGGGCGTGGATCAAGGAGCAGAAGGTGATGGTGGAGAACGGTCGCATCTCGGAGTACCGCGTCGACATGAAGGTGACGTTCGTCGTCAACAGTTGATTTCAACTGGACAACCAGCGACGCGGGGTGCTCCATGCGCTTGCGCACCAGGCCTGAACGACGGCCGATGGCCGTTCTGACACTCGATCACATCAGATCGCTCGCGGCCAAAGCACCATCGATCGCGATTTCGATCTTCGCGCCGACGCACGGACCAGGGCCCGAAGTGCGCGGCGACACGGTTCGGCTGAAGAACCTGCTGACCGACGCTGAGCGGCGGGCCGAATCGCTGACGGGATACGATCGCGGAAAGTTGCGGCAGCGATTCGAAGAGCTTCGCAGCGCGGTGGCGGACGGATGGTTTCGTTTTAACCAGAGCGGGGGACTGGCAATCTTCATGGGCCCGGAGCGGATTCGCGTGCGGCAGGTGCCCGTTTCCTTTGAGGAACTGGTCACGGCGGGATCGATGTTCCAGGTGACGCCGCTGATCGGGGCGGTCGAGAACGGCAGCGACTTCTACGTGCTGGCGCTGAGCCTGAACCGCGTCCGGCTGATGCATGGAACGCGCTTCGGACTGAACGAGATCGCGCTGAGGCAGGCGCCGGAGGGGTTGATGGACCTCGGCTATGACGACGACACGTCAGAGCAGCTTCAGCTCCATTCGCTTTCGACGCCGGGGGTGCCGGAACAATCGGCGATTTTTCACGGGCAGGGCGGCTCGGAGCGACCGGAGAGTGAGCGCATTCTGCACTATCTGCGGGAGATCGAGGCGAACGTCTGGCGCATTCTGCGCGGGAGCGCGGCGCCTCTGATTCTGGCGGCAGACGTGACGCTGGTGCCGCAGTACCAGGGCGTCAGCCGTTATCAACACCTGGTGCGCGAGGCGGTGATCGGCAATCCGGATATGGCATCGCTATTGGAGCTTCATCGAAAGGCATGGCCCATCGTGGCGGAACGGCTGGACGACGTGCAGCGACGGATCGTGGCGAGAATGGCGGAAGCGATCGCCGCGGAGAAAGGCGTCACCAGCGTGGAGCAAGTAGTGAGGGAGGCGTGGGCAGGACGGGTGAAGACGCTGCTGGTGCCGGACCGCCAGCAGGTATGGGGCCGATGGGTGGCCACGACCGAGGGCGTCGAGGTACACGACGGGCGTCAGGTCGACAGCGAAGATCTGTTGAACGTCGCGGCCATTCAGACGCTGAATCGAGGGGGGACGGTGGCGGTGGTTGATGGCGACAGCATGCCGGATGGCGTGCCGGCAGCGGCGGAACTGCGGTACGAGATCGGCTGATGGCAGTGCGACGCGTTACGGCGTTGCTGTCCGATCTGTAATAAAGCGCTACACCTGCCGAAATCCGGTGGTACTACTATCGGGTTAATCGGCGGAAGATCGTTCCGCGCGACCACTCATGCCCCTGGGGCGCGGCCCACAACGAAAGGACGGGCGGTGAACGATGTTGCGAAGCGTCAAGGATCTTCGAGGTTACAACGTGATCGCGACTGATGGTGAACTGGGCAGCATCAGCGACTTTCTATTCGACGATGAATCCTGGCACGTGCGGTACGTGGTGGTGGGAACGCGGTCGATTTTGCCGGGGCGGCAGGTGCTGATATCTCCGGTATCGATCCGGCGTGCCGACGGAATCACGCGGCAGGTCGGGCTGACGCTGACGCGGGAGCAGGTGCGATCCAGCCCCGGGGTGGACGCTGATCTGCCGGTTTCACGGCAGGTGGAGAAGGAACTGGCCAGTCACTACGACTGGCCGGTGTATTGGTCGCCGTACGATGTCCCGGCGCCGGCGTTCAGTCAGCCGGGGACCGGGGTGGTGGAACGAACGCGGCAGCGGCAGGCGGGTCACGAGACGCATGCGGAGGTGCATTCGGGCGATGTGCATCTGCGAAGCGCCCGCGAGGTGATCAGCTACTACATCAAGGCCACAGACGGCGAGATCGGTCACGTCGAGGACTTCATCGTCGACGATGAAGGCTGGGTCGTGCGCTATATGGTGGTGGATACGCGTAACTGGCTGCCCGGCCGAAAGGTGCTGGTGGCGCCGGGATGGATTCGCTCAATCGACTGGCACGAGAAGTGGGTGAACGTGAACCTCGACCAGGAGTCGATCAAGACGAGCCCGCCGTTCGATCCTTCGGCGCCGATCAATCGGGAGTACGAGGTGCGCCTGTACGATTTTTACGGCCGGCCGTCGTACTGGGAGCAGTGACTGCCAGCGGGGTTGCGCGAGGTAACAGGGACGTAGCGGAACACATACCTTCCGGCGATGGCGCACAGAAGTTCGTGCGGGTGATCCGGTGCACTCGACCGTTGAGCGAAGAGACATGAAGGCGTCGCACTAATGTTCATCAAGCGCTACCAGCTCTTCCGGGCCTTCGGATTTCCAATCTTCATCGATTTGAGCTGGCTGTTCATCGCGGTGCTGGCGACGTGGTCGCTGGCGGTGCAGTGGTTTCCGATGGGCTGGCCGGGTCAGAGCGCGACGACGTACTGGCTGATGGGCGTGGCGGGGGCGTTGGGGCTGTTCACGTCGATCGTTCTGCACGAATTGGGGCACGCGCTGGTTGCGCGCCGGCACGGCATGCGCATGCGCGGCATCACGCTGTTCATCTTCGGCGGCGTGGCGGAGATGGAGGACGAGCCGCCGGGGGCGCGGGCGGAGTTCCAGGTTGCCATCGCGGGGCCGATCGTGAGCGTCGCCATCGGGCTGGGGGCGTGGGGCATCGCGGCGGCGCTGGATGCGTGGCGCGGGCCGCAGGCCGCGAGTGCGGTGCTCGGCTTTCTGGCGACGATGAACATCGTGCTGGTGGTGTTCAACATGATCCCGGCGTTTCCGCTCGATGGCGGCCGGGTGCTGCGATCGGCGCTGTGGCATGCCTGGAAGAGCCTCCGCCGTGCCACTCGGGTGACATCGAATATCGGAATGGGCTTCGGCATCGTGCTTCTGGGGCTGGGGCTGATCAGCATAATCAGCGGCAATTTGATCGGCGGCCTGTGGTGGATACTGCTGGGATCGTTCCTGCGTTCGGCGGCGCAGATGTCGTATCAGCAGGTGCTGGTGCGGCGAGTGCTGGAAGGCGAGACGGTCGCGCGGGTGATGGAGCCCAATCCGCTGACGGTGCCGCCGGAGACGTCGGTCGCGGAGCTGGTGGAGAACTATATCTACAAGCACCATCATCCCATGTTTCCCGTCGCCCGGAACGGCGAACTGATTGGCTGCGTCTCGACGGAGCAGGTGAAGCAGGTGCCGCGGGAGAACTGGCCGATGACGCGGGTGGCGGATCTGGCGCAGCCGTGTCTTCCGCAGAACACGATTTCACCGGGCGAGGATGCGATCCGCGCGTTGACGCGGGCCAGGAGCCAGGACTCGGCGCGATTGATGGTGGTGGATCACGGTCGGCTGGTGGGCATGGTGTCGATTCGCGATCTGGTCAAGCTGATTTCATTCAAGCTCGAACTGGAAGAAGATGAAGCGGGGCTGAGGCCCGCGGCCGGCTGAAGGGCTGGTACGCGCGATGCGCTTCGGCAAAGCAGTGCAGTTGAGATGGTTTAAGAGCGACTTGCGCGGCTGCCGCGTGTTGCCGGGGCAGCGGTCGTGAGTCGGTGCGGGCATGGCTGGTACGTGGTACGTGAGTTCCTGATGGCGCGGTAAGTGGGGAACAGTATATCGGTATCGGGGATTGACCTAGGGCGCAATGTTTCACTTGATTTGTCGGCGCGCGCTCTGCTTAAATACTGCTGTCGTGCGGCTGGGCACCTGTTAACACGAGGGAAAGGGGCGCGTGGGAGCATGAGTATGCGATTTCTCGTTGTTGAAGATAATCCACGTATGGCGGAGATCATCCGCAAGGCACTTTCCGAACACACATACAACGTCGATGTGGCCAACACCGGTTACAGCGGTGAGGAGATGGCGGCGACCGGCGCCTACGACGGGATCATCCTGGACGTGATGCTGCCGGATCACGACGGATTTCAGGTGTGCCGCAACGTGCGACGCCGGGGTGTGAACACGCCGGTGCTGATGCTGACGGCGCTGTCGTCGACCAACGACAAGGTGACGGGCCTGGATACGGGTGCGGACGACTATCTGACGAAGCCTTTCGAGTCGGAAGAGCTCGTTGCGCGGGTGCGGGCGCTGATGCGCCGTGCGCGAGCGGTGGAAGGCGCGGTGCTGAAGCACGACAACCTGGAGATGGACCTGACGACGCGACGGGTTAATCGCGGCGGACGGCCGATTCGTTTGTCGACGAAGGAGTTTGCGCTGCTCGAGTACTTCATGCGCAATCCTCACCGCGTTCTGACGCGCACGATGATCGGCGAGCACGTGTGGGACATGACGCTGGAAGACGAGAGCAACGTGATCGAGGTGTATGTTTCGCGGCTGCGCAGCAAGATCCAGCGCGGCGATGAGCCCAAGCTGATTCACACGATCATCGGCACCGGCTATGTACTGAGCGCTGACGGCCCTCCGGGCGGTTGACGCCCGCGGAGGGAGCCATGGGCGGGCGATTCCGCAGTCTCCGTTTCAAACTGACCTCATTTTATCTGATCCTGTTCGGCTGCCTGCAGATTGTCCTCTGGACCACGGTCGACACCATCCGCAGCCGACACATCCGCGGCCGGTTCGACGAACAGCTCGCCCGTCAGGCGCTTCGCCTGTCCGAGGCTGTCGACGCGGCGGCCGGGCCGGGGGAAGCGCCCCATGTCCCGGGTGCCATTATTGAGGCACTTTCTCCCTTTGACACCGAAGATTTCGCGTATGAGTTGCGCTTCACCGATCGCGATCTGACGATCTCGTCGCCGGGCTGGGGCCGAAACCGGCTGGACGAAGCGGATTCACCGAGCGCTGCCACGCATGTCGAGGGCCTGGAGGTGGCGACGATCCGGGCCCGCGAGCGCGCGAAGCCGCAGGGCGGAAGGCAGGAGCGCTACCGCCAGGCCAGGCTCGTCCGCGCGGTGCCCGGCGGACCGACGTACGAGCTGCGGGTGGCTGCGGCCACTGCGCCGGTGGAATCGTCGATCCGCCAGGTGCGACAGCTCTTGATCGTCTTCACGACGGTGAGCCTGGTCATATCGGGAATCGTGTCCTGGTTCGTGGTGCTGCGATCGCTGGCGCCGCTGGATTCGATGGCGCGTCAGGTGCGCAGCATCGCGGCGGGCTCGCTCGATGAGCCTGTCCGGGTCAAGACGACGGATTCTGAAATAGAGGAGATGGTGACGGCGCTGAACGTGATGCTCGAACAGCTTCGAAGCGAGTTTGAGCGCCAGCGGCGGTTTATTTCCGAAGTGTCGCACGAGCTGAAGACGCCACTGTCGATCCTGCTGGGCGAAGCGGCGGCGCTGAACGGCAAGGAAAATCGCAACGAACGCGACGTGCAGTTCACCAGGCTGGTCGAACAGGACTTGCGCGATCTTCTGCGGACCATCGAGGGATTTCTGATCATGGCCCAGGCCCGGAGCGGCCAGCCGGCCACGTTTCCCACGGTGGTGTCGCTGGAAGAAGTGGTCATGTCGTCAATCCGGCGCTACCGGCGCGAGGCCGAGCAGCGGGAGGTGCGCATCGTTCCGCGATTCGAGAACAGCGATGGCACCCACGAGCCGCTGGTCAAGGGCGACTTCGACCTCTTGAAGTCGATGGTGGAAAACCTGCTGAACAACTGCATCCGGTACACGCCGGCGGGCGGGGTCATCGACGTGCGCGTTATTCCCGGTGCGGACCAGGTGAACATGGTGGTGCAGGACACGGGGCCGGGCATATCGCAGGAAGTGCTTCCGCAGGTGTTTGAATATGGCGTCGGGGATCATCGGCAACCCAGGTATGCGGGGTCGGCGGGCCTGGGGCTGGCGATCGCCAAGTCGGTGGTGTCGCTGCACGGCGGGGCGATTGTGGCGCGGAATCGCGCGGCCGGAGGGGCGGAGTTCGTCGTGCAACTGCCGGTGGCGCCGGAGTTTTGAGTGCGAGGCTGGCGGGCACAGGCGGGGCGCCGGTGTGCCGCAGCGCGAGCGCCTGAAGCGCCGGGAAACGGGCCAGGTTTTCACGATTGTCAGGTTGTGTTCAGCGTGGCGAAATCCTGCCTGGGGAGAATGGTCGCTGGATCTTCAGGAGGGATGTAGCGTGACCAATCGCAAATCGTGCGCCCTGCGAATCGCGGGAGCGGCACTCGTTCTTGTCGGTACCGGCGTGTTTGCACTCTTTGGCACGCCCGGCATGAGTGATGCATCACTGCCATACACGGCCTTCGCCGAGGCAGGCCTGGGCTTTGCCAACAGCGGCATGATCTTTGGAGCGCTCCTGGCGGGCATCGGCGTGCTGGTCATCAGCCTGCCGCGGCGCTGAGGCCGGGCGTTGGCGCCGTCGCCGGCCGCTTGCCGTTTCCAGACTTTCACATCCTTCATTCCACCCTCAGGGTGGCGACATCCGCTTCCGATACAGTCACACACTACGCAGCGGGAAGCCTTTGGCCGCGCCTGGTGCGCTGAACAACGGGCCGGGTCCGCTGCGGCGGCGGGGCGTCTGTCCCGCTGCCGGGCGCTTCCATTGACGATGCACAGAACACTTTGGGAACCGTATGGCCCAGACTTTTCCCCCGATCGCCAACGTCATATCCAAGGCGAGCATCCTGGGGAGCGTGGGGATCCTCGCGTTGGCGCTCTGGATCTGGGCTGCACTGCTTCGCTCGCCGTACGTGACGCGGGCGGGAGTCGTACTCGACCAGCCGGTTCCGTTCAGCCATCGCCACCACGTCAACGAGCTGGGGATCGAGTGCCGCTATTGCCACGCGTTCGCCGAGGTAAGCCCGTACGCGGGCATGCCGACGCTGACGACATGCATGACGTGTCATTCTCAGATTCACGTCGACAGCCCGATGCTGGCGCCGGTGCGCGACGGCTTTCGGGACGAGGTGCCCATCGCATGGCAGCGGGTCAACGATCTGCCGGACTTCGTGTACTTCGATCACAGCATACACGTGCAGAAGGGCGTGGGGTGCGAGACGTGCCACGGGCCGGTTCACCTGATGCCGCTGACCTGGCGGCATTCGACGCTGCACATGGAGTGGTGTCTTGAATGCCATCGCGAGCCGGAGCAGTTCATCCGCGCGCGCGAGCTGGTCTTTGAACAGGGATGGGACGAGCGTCGTCGCGAATACGACAACGGCCGGCAACTGGTGGAGCGCTACGCCATCGAGTCGGCAGGCGGGCGCCTGACCGACTGCACGATCTGTCATCGATAGCGACAGCAGGAAAGAGCATGCCGCGAGTGAATGCGACAAACGGGCAGCCGCCGTCGAGTGCTTCGCCGTCGGAACGGCGCTGCGAGCAGGAGCGCGATGGGCGCGAGGCGCGTTCGGCCATGCGACTGGAGCGCGGCCAGGGGGGCGCCGCGGAGTTTCCATACCTTGCCGATGCGTCGCTTTCGCTGGTGGACAGGCGGCAGTTTCTTGCGCTGGTGTCGGCGGCAATGGCGTGGGGCGCGGCCGGCGGTTGCACGCGCCAGCCGCCGGAGGCGATCGTGCCACGGGTGCGGCAGCCGGAGTACGCCATACCGGGCCGTCCGCGGTTCTTCGCGACGGCAATCCCCTTCCGAGGATTTGCCCAGCCGGTGCTGGTCGAAAGCCACGAGGGGCGACCCACGCGGATCACGGGCAATCCGGAGCATCCGGCGAGCCTGGGCGGCATCAGCGCGATTACGCAGGCGGCCATTCGCGAGCTGTACGATCCGGACCGGGCGAAGGTGATCATGCGGCGGCGGCAGATTGCCACGCGCGAGGCACTTTCGGAGGCGATTCGGCAGGCGCTGGATGGCGAGCAGGCTCGGGGCGGGGCGGGCATTCGAATCCTGTCGGAGCCGACGACATCGCCGACGCTGACGCGGCAGATGCGGGCCATACTGGAGCGATTTCCACAGGCGCGTTGGCATCGCTACGAACCGATTCATCGGGACGCCGTCTATCACGGGACGCGGTTGGCGTTTGGCCGGCCGCTGGAGCCGCAGTACCGGTTCGACCAGGCGGACGTCATCTGCTCGCTGGACGGCGATTTTCTGATGAATGATCCCGGCTCGGTGCAGTACGCGCGGCACTTTTCGGACCGGCGGCGCGTGCGCGACGGCGTTCGCGAGATGAACCGGCTGTATGTCGCGGAGACATCGCCCGGCATCACCGGGGCGAACGCCGATCATCGCATCGCGGTCCGGCCGGACGTCATTCCGCTGGTCGCGCGGCGGCTGAGTCAACTGACGGGCGCGGTGTCCGCAGCCGGCACGGCGTCCGGCGAGGCGTCGAGCGAGCCGATCGAGGCGTGGCTGGCGACGGTCGCGGCGGATCTGAACCGCCATCGCGGCCGCGGCCTGGTTCTGGCGGGCGATGCACAGCCGGCCTGTGTGCATGTCGCGGTGCATGCCATTAATGCGGCACTGAATAACGCGGGACAAACAATCGCATTCAGCGCGCCGGCCGTCTTCGAGCCGGCTGACTCGGCGGAGTCGCTGCGGCAGCTCGTTTCGGACCTGGAGGCAGGCGCGGTGGGGATGTTGCTGATTCTGGGCGGCAACCCGGCGTTCGACGCGCCGGCCGACGTGGGGTTCGCTGATGCCATTACAAAGGCATCGCTGAGCATCCGGCTGAGCCTGTACGAAGACGAGACGGCCCGGGCATGCGAATGGCACGTCGCCGAATCGCACGCGCTGGAGGCCTGGAGCGATCTGCGGTCGGTGAGCGGCCTGGCGACGATCGTGCAGCCGCTCATCCATCCGCTCTATCGTACGGTCTCGGCCCACGAGCTGTTGAACGAGATTCTGAACGACGGGCCGGCCGGTGGGCTCGACGCGGTGAGGGCCACGTGGCAAGGCATGATGGCCGCAGGGCCGGCCGAGGAGGCATGGCGGCGCGCCGTGCACGACGGGTTCGTTGAGGGATCGCAATTCCCGGTGGAAAGCGTGGCGCTTCGGCGGAGCGACGTGGAAACGGCGCTGGCTCAGTACGTTGATCAGCCGGCGTCGAGGCCGGCGACCGGCGGCATCGGCGTGGCATTTCGACCGCACAACAGCGTGTGGGACGGGCGTCATGCCAACAATCCGTGGCTTTGGGAGTTGCCCGATCCCATCACCAAGATCACGTGGAGCAATGCGGCGCTGACAGGACCGCAGACGGCCGCCGAGCTGGGGATGCGGGACGGGCAATTGATCGAAGTTGAATCGGGGGGGCTGAAGATCAGCGCGCCGGTGGCCATCGCGGCACATCACGCGGAGGGCTGCATCAGCCTGACTCTCGGCGGCGGGCGGCGGGCCGGCGGCGAAACGGCCGTCGGCACGGGTTTCGACGCATATGCCATACGGCGGGCGGCGCGGCCATGGTTTGATCCCGACGTGAGCGTGAAGGTCTTGACGAAGATGATGCCGCTGGCGCGTACGCAGATCCACGAAGGCATGGAAGGGCGCGACCTGGTGCGCACGATCGAAATCGGGCGGCTGGAGGATGCCCTCGCCGCCGGCGATTCGAGTCGCGGACACCGGACGGTGCCGCTGTCGCTTTATGCGCCGCACCCCGAGAAGCATGAAGCGTGGGGCATGTCGATCGATTTGACGGCGTGCATTGGGTGCAACGCCTGTGTCATCGCGTGCCAGGCGGAGAACAACATACCGGTGGTGGGTCGCGAAGAGGTGCGGCGTGGCCGGGAGATGCACTGGCTGAGGATCGACCGGTATCACATCAACGAGGCCGGCAGGAGCAGCACGGTGTTTCAGCCGCTTCCGTGCATGCACTGCGAGAATGCGCCATGCGAAGTGGTGTGCCCGGTGGGGGCGACTGTGCACAGCAGGGATGGCCTGAACGAGATGGTGTACAACCGGTGCGTCGGGACGCGCTATTGCTCGAACAACTGCCCGTACAAAGTGCGAAGGTTCAATTTCTTTCGATATTCGCACCACGACGTCGAAGTCCTCGATTTGATGCAGAATCCCGACGTGACCGTGCGGTCGCGCGGCGTGATGGAGAAGTGCACGTACTGCGTTCAGCGCATTTCGGCGGCACGGATCGCGGCCAAGAAGGAGATGCGGCCGATTCGCGACGGGGAGATCGAAACGGCGTGTCAGGAGGTGTGTCCGACGCGGGCGATCGTCTTCGGCAATCTGAACGACGACGGCAGCCGGGTGTCGCGTCTGAAGCAGGAGTCGCAGGACTATGGGCTGTTGACAGAACTGAACACGCGGCCGCGGACGACGTATCTGCCGCGATTTTATAACCCGTTTGCGGATCCGGCAGAAACGGGGGATGCATGAGCGCGCAGCACGCCACTGACAAGCCGGCGGGGCATGCCGTCATCGCGCCGGGGCACTCGTTCGGGTCGGTGACCGAGAAGATCAGTGCCATCGTACTGACGCGACGACACGGGCGCGGGTGGCTGCTGGGGGCGGCCGGGTGCTTTGCGCTGGTGATGCTGCTGCTGTATGCGGTGACGTATCTGCTGATGGCGGGTACCGGCGTCTGGGGCATCAACGTGCCGGTGGCGTGGGGCTTCGCGATCATCAACTTCGTGTGGTGGATCGGCATCGGGCATGCGGGCACGCTGATCTCGGCCATTCTGCTGCTGTTGCGCCAACCGTGGCGGACGTCGATCAATCGCTTTGCCGAGGCGATGACACTGTTTGCCGTGGCGTGCGCGGGGCTGTTTCCGCTGCTGCACCTGGGGCGACCGTGGCTGTTTTACTGGCTGGTGCCGTATCCGAACACCATGGGGCTCTGGCCGCAGTTCCGCAGCCCGCTGGTGTGGGACCTTTTTGCCGTCTTCACTTATGCCACGGTGTCGCTGATGTTCTGGTATGTGGGACTGATACCGGATTTTGCGACGCTGCGCGACCGATCGCGGCGCCGATTGTCGCAGACCGTGTTCGGCTTTCTGTCGATGGGCTGGCGTGGTTCGGCGCGGCACTGGCATCGCTACCAGCGGGCCTATCTGCTGCTGGCGGCGCTGGCGACGCCGCTGGTGGTGTCGGTGCATACGGTTGTCAGCTTCGATTTTGCCATTTCCGTCATTCCGGGCTGGCACAGCACCATATTTCCGCCGTACTTCGTCGCGGGGGCGATCTTCTCTGGATTCGCAATGGTGTTGACGCTGGCGATTCCGCTGCGAGCGGCGTACGGACTGCACGACTTCATCACGATGAAGCACCTGGAGAACATGGGAGCGATCCTGCTGGTCACAGGTTTGATCGTGTCATATGGGTACCTGATGGAGGTTTTCGTTGCATTTTACGGCGATCACAAGTTTGAGATGTTCATGTGGCTCAATCGGGCATTGGGACCGTATCGAACGCTGTTCTGGCTGCAGATTGCCTGCAATGTACTGGTGCCGCAATTGTTGTGGATACGGCGGGTGCGAACCAGCGTCGCTGCGCTGTTTGTCATTGCGATTGTGGTGAACATCGGCATGTGGCTGGAGCGGTATATCATCGTCATCACCAGTCTTCATCGCGATTTTCTGCCGTCGTCGTGGGACATGTATGCGGGCACGTTCTGGGACTGGGCATTCTACATCGGGACCATCGGGCTGTTCCTTGCGCTGTTGTTTCTGTTCATTCGATTCCTGCCGATGATCTCGATTTTTGAGATGCGGGAGCTGGTACACGAGGAATCTCGCGAGGAGCATGCCGGGCCGGACGAAACGCCGGGGGGGGAAGCCGGCCATGCATGAGACTGCCGCCAGACTGTATGGGGTAATGGGTGAATTCGCCGAGGCCGACGGGCTCAAGCAGGCGGCACAGCGCAGTTATGACGCGGGGTTTCGCTGCATTGATGCCTTTTCGCCGTTTCCGGTGGAAGGATTGGCGGGCGCAATCGGCTTCCAGCGTACACGACTGCCGTGGATTGTCTTTGCCGGCGGTGTTGTCGGTGCGTTGGGCGGCTTTGCATTGCAGTATTACGCGTCGGCGATCGACTATCCCTTGAATGTTGGCGGCAGGCCGCTGGCCAGCTGGCCGGCATTCGGCGTGGTGGCATTTGAGCTGTGCATTCTGGTCGCGGCCTTGTCGTGCGTACTGGGCATGCTGGCATTGAATGGGCTGCCGATGCCGCATCATCCGGTTTTCAACGTGCCGGAGTTTGAGCTGGCATCGCAGCACCGGTTTTTTCTCCTGATTGAGGCAAATGACGCGAATTTTGATCATGCGGCCGTCCGGGAGTTTTTCCGGAAGGCCGGGGCCGAACGCGTGCACGACGTCGAGTATTGACCATGAAGCGTCTGGCGACGGGTTACTTACTGTTTGCGGTGCTTGCGGCACACGGATGCCGGCAGGAGATGTACGACCAGCCGCGGCTGGAGACCGGAGAAGGGAGCGCGTTCTTTGCATTCGGCCCGGGCGAGCGCCCGCGCGTGGAGGGGACCGTTGCCCGCGGTGAACTTATCGTGAATGTGCACCTGGTGACGGGGCGTACGGACGGTACGCTGGCGACGACATTTCCGTTCGCCATTGAGCGGGCGGACATGGAACGCGGCATGCAGCAGTTCAATATTTACTGCGCACCTTGTCACGACCGCACCGGCAGCGGGCGCGGCATGATTGTCCGGCGCGGCTTCCTTCAGCCGGCATCATTCCACGAGCAGCGGCTGCGCGAAGTCGCGCCCGGGTACTTCTTTGACGTGATTACCAACGGCTACGGGGCAATGTATGCGTATGGGGCGCGCGTGGCGCCGGCCGATCGATGGCGCATTGTCGCCTATATCCGCGCCCTTCAACGTTCGCAGAATGCAGCGATCGGCGACGTGCCGCCGGCCGAGCGAGAAAACCTGATGGGGGGCGCGCAGCCATGATGGATGGCGGCGACATGCGACAACGCCGGACAAGGCTGGGGGCGGCCACGCTGGCGGCACTTGCAGTTGCGCTCGGCTGCGGCGCGGCCGTGTTGATGCGGCCGGAGGCATTTGCGCGCTCGTGGCTGCTGGCGTTTGTCTTCTGGATGGGGCTGCCGCTGGGCGCGCTGGCCGTGCACATGTTGCACGAACTGGTGGGAGGCGCATGGGGACTGTGTCTTCGCCCCGTGATATACGCGGCCGAGGCGACGCTGCCGTTGATGGTCATTCTGTTTGTGCCGGTTGCCGTGGGAGCGGGCAGCGTCTTTCCGTGGGCAGGCGCGGAGCACGTGGCCGGCGAGCACGTGAATGTGGAAGGCGCATTTCTGACGAAGCAGGCGTTTATCGTTCGTTCGGTCATTTACCTGTTGGTGTGGAACGTGCTGTGGATATGCCTGTTACTGCTGCGCGGCAGGCGGGAACCGCAGGCGCCCGGCGCCACGGGCGCCATTCGCGCCATCAGCGCCGTGGGACTGGTGGCATTCTCCCTTTCCGCGACATTCGCGTCGATCGACTGGATCATGTCGCTCGATCCACACTGGACGTCGCCGATCTTCGGCCTTTCGTTCATTGCCGGCGCGGTGCTGCTGTTTCTGGCGGCGGCACGCATGGCCATCGGCGCGCCGGCCGTGGCGGGCGATGCGTGCGAGCCGGCCGAGAATCAGGCGCAGCGCGACGTGGCGCATCTGATGCTTGCCTTCGTGATGCTGTGGGCTTACCTGGCGTTCTCGCAGTATCTGATCATCTGGTCGGCCAATCTGCCGGAGGAAGTGTCGTACTACTTGCACCGGGCGACGGGCGGCTGGCGACTGATTGCGTGGCTTCTGGTGCTGGGGCATTTCCTGGTGCCGTTTCTGCTGCTGCTCAACAACGAGGTGAAGAGCCGCGCCCGGTGGATGAACGCGGTGTGCATTCTGATCATCTGCATGCGGCTGGTGGATGTGTTCTGGCTCATTGCGCCCGGTTTGCACCGCAGAGACGTGTGGCCCTATGCCGTTGATGTGCTGATGCTGGTGGGGCTGGGTGGCATCTGGCTTGTCACGTTTACGTGGGTGTTGCGGCGAACGGGGCTTCGCCGGCCGGTGCCGTCGCTGAATGCCTGAAAGTTGAAACGAGTGCGCCGATGCAGCAAACGAGCGGACAACATGGCTTCGGTACTCCCGGCGAGGATTATGAACGCTCGGAGTTCGGGCTGCGCGTCATCGTGTTCTCGGCGGCTGCGATTGCGGGGCTTGCGCTGGCGGCCTTGTTCATCGTGCAATGGGCGCGGTCAACGATGAAGGCCAATCTTTCGCCGGGGCGCAGCGTGGCGGTCGAATCGCCACCACCGGCGCCTCGGCACGTTCCGCGTCCGCCCGGCGCGCGCTCGGAGCTGACCATGATGCTGGAGCAGGAGGACCGGCTGCTGAACAGCTACGAATGGATCGATGCGGATGCCGGCGTGGTGCGCATCCCCGTCGACCGGGCGATGGAGTTGATCGTGGCGGAGGGCCTGCCGGCGGCAACGACGCAGCCTGCCACAAGAGCCAATGAAAGTGCGACGCCGACTGAAAGCGCTGGCGCGATGGAGGGTGGCTCGCCATGAACTTACGACACTTGCAAGCATGGTCGCACGGCTGGATGGCGCGCACCTGCCGGCATTGGCGGGCCGCCACGCTTTCCGCGTGGGTGTGTTGTTTCGGGACGGCTGCGATCTACGCGGATGCCGGCACGCCGCCCGCGCCCGGGCCGCAGGCCGCACGATTCACGCAGCGGCATGGAACGCAGGTGTCCATGGACATTGCGCTGCGTGATGAGCTCGGCAGGCCGGTTCGACTTTCCGAAGCGATCGGCGATCGCCCGATGGTGATTGCACTGGTGTATTACGAGTGCCCGATGGTCTGCAACGAGGTGCTGAACGGATTGGCCAGGGCGGCGCGGGGCATGTCGCTCGAGCCGGTGCGCGACTACGGCGTGGCGGCGGTCAGCTTCGACGCGCGCGAAGGCCCGGCGACCGCGCGTGCGAAGAAGGCATCCTACCAGAACAAGTACGGCGGCGCCGGCGTGAGCGACTGGCAGTTTCTGACGGGCGATGCGTCCGCGATCAAGCAGCTTACGGACGCCGTCGGCTTTGCATACGCGTACGACGAGGCATCCGATCAATTCGCGCATCCGGCCGGGCTGGTCTTTCTGACGCCGGAGGGCCGCGTCAGCCGCTATCTCTTTGGCGTGGATTACGCGCCGCGCGATCTGAAGCTGGCGCTGATTGAGGCTTCGGACTCCCAGATCGGCGCCGCCAGCGACCAGTTACTGCTGTTGTGCTGGTCGTATGATCCGGCCACGGGCAAATACGGGCTGATGATCATGCGCATCCTCCGCGTGGCGTGCATTGCGACATTGGCGGTGCTGGGCGGACTAGTGTTTGTGATGATCCGATCGGAACGGCGCAAGAACCGACGGGCAGCCTGCCTTTCGGGGCTTGCGGGAGACTGAGGCGAATGCCACAGCCATTCACCATTCTGGCCACACTTCGGCTGTTTCCGGAGGCGGCGTCGACGCTCGCGCCGCGAACGGACTGGCTGTTTACCTATTTGATGATCGTGGCCGTGTTCTTCACGTTGCTGATCAGCGCGCTGATTGTGGGGTTTGCGGTGAAATACCGGCGAAGCCGTCGTCCGGCAGCCGATCAGACGGTCTCCAATCTGAAGCTCGAAATGCTGTGGATCGTCATACCGCTGGTGCTGGTGTTGGTCGCCTTCACGTGGGGGGCGCAGCTCTTCGTCGATTATTCCTCTCCTCCGCCAGGCGCGCGCACGGTGTATGTCATCGGCAAACAGTGGATGTGGAAGGTTTACCATCCGGAAGGACATATGGAGAACAACCAACTGCACGTGGCCCGCGGGCGGCCGGTGCGGCTGACGCTGATGTCGGACGACGTCATACACAGTTTCTTTGTTCCCGCGTTCCGCGTGAAACGGGATGCCGTTCCCGGCATGTACACCACGCTGTGGTTTGAGCCCACGCGAACGGGGCGATTCGATCTGTATTGCGCGGAATACTGCGGCACGAATCACTCACGGATGATCGGCGAGATCGTGGTGCTGGAGCCGGAGGCATTCGAGCAGTGGCTGTCGGAGGGCGAGGACATTCCGCTGGCGGAACAGGGCCGGCGCGTGTTCGCGCAGTTCGGCTGCGGCGATTGTCACAGTGCGACATCCGGAAAGCGCGGGCCGGCCCTGGACGATCTGTTCGGCAGGCGCGTGCAACTGGCATCGGGCGAGACGGTGCTGGCGGACGAGAACTACATTCGCGAGTCGATATTGAATCCCGCCAGGCGGCTGGTGGCCGGTTACGAGGAACTCATGCCGACGTACGAACGCCAGCTCGACGAGGAATCGGTGATTGCCCTCGTTGCATATCTGAAGTCCCTCAGTCAGGAGGCCAGTTCAAAGTGACGCCGGCCCTGTCGGTCACCATGCCCCGGGTTCACTATCTGAACGTGAACTATGCGCTGAAGTCGTGGCTGCTGACCACGGATCACAAGCGCATCGCCATTCTGTACCTGCTGTCGATCACTTTTTTCTTCTTTGTCGGCGGGTTCTTTGCCGTGTTGATCCGGCTGGAACTGGCGACGCCGTCGGGCGATCTGGTCCTGTCGGAGACGTACAACAAGCTCTTCACGCTGCACGGCGTGATCATGATTTTCTTTTTCCTGATACCGTCGATACCGGCGGTGCTGGGTAATTTTCTCGTGCCGATGATGATCGGCGCCAAGGATATGGCGCTGCCGAAGCTCAACCTGGCGAGCTGGTACATTTTCATGATCGGCGGCCTGTTTTCGGTGTATGCGGCCGTCTCGGGCGGTGTGGATACGGGCTGGACCTTCTACACGCCATACAGCACGACGTATGCGAACACCCATGTCATCGCGATGGCGCTGGGCGTCTTCATCACCGGCTTTTCGTCGATCCTCACCGGGCTCAACTTCATCGTGACGATCCACAAGATGAGGGCGCCGGGGCTGACGTGGGGCAGGCTGCCGCTGTTCATCTGGTCGAATTATGCGACGAGTCTCATCATGGTGCTGGGCACGCCGGTGCTGGCCATCACCATCGCGCTGGTGGGCATCGAGCGGGCATTCGGCGTCGGCATCTTCGATCCGGCGCTGGGGGGCGATCCGATCCTGTTTCAGCACCTGTTCTGGTTCTATTCGCACCCGGCGGTCTATATCATGATTCTTCCTGGTATGGGGGTGGTCAGCGAACTGATCGCGTGTTTTTCGCGGCGTCGCGTCTTCGGCTATTACTTTGTGGCGGGCTCGAGCCTGGCGATCGCGATCCTGGGCTTTCTGGTGTGGGGCCACCACATGTTCGTGAGCGGGCAGTCGGTTTATGCCGGCATGATCTTCAGCCTGCTCAGCATGCTGGTGGCGATTCCTTCGGCGATCAAGGTCTTCAACTGGACGGCCACGCTGTACAAGGGTTCCATCGCGCTGGATGCGCCGATGCTCTATGCCCTGGGTTTCATCGGCCTGTTCACGCTGGGCGGATTGACGGGCGTCTTTCTGGCGACGATGGCGGTCGACGTGCACGTGCACGATACATATTTCATCGTCGCCCACTTCCACTACATCATGGTGGGCGGGATGGTGATGGCCTATCTGGGGGGAATCCACTTCTGGTGGCCGAAGATCAGCGGCCGGCGCTATCCGGAGGTGTGGGCGCGCGGCTCGGCCGTGCTCATCTTCATCGGCTTCAACCTCACGTTCTTTCCGCAGTTCGTGCTGGGCTATCTTGGCATGCCGCGGCGGTACCACGCCTACGATGCGGACTTTCAGGTGCTCAACGTGCTCTCGACCGCCGGGGCCTCGATTCTTGGCGTCGGCTACGTCGTGCCGCTGATTTATCTGCTCTGGTCCTACCGGCATGGCGCCATCGCGGGGCCCAATCCATGGCTGGCGACCGGCCTGGAATGGCAGACCGAATCGCCGCCGCCGACCACGAACTTTCACGAGACGCCGGTCGTCACGCAGGGCGCCTACGGCTACGAGAAGATGCCAGTTCCATGACACCACATACGACCACTCCCCACGCCCATCATTTCGTGGACGCCGAGCAGCAGCGGGGCGCTGCCACGCTGGCCATGTGGGTGTTCCTGGCGTCGGAGTTGATGTTTTTCGGCGGCCTGTTCACCGGCTACGTGTATTATCGCGTGGTCCATCCCGAGGCCTTCGCCGTGGCGAGCGGCCATCTGGACGTGGTGCTTGGCGCAGTAAATACGGCGGTGCTGCTGACCAGCAGCCTGACGATGGTGATGGCGGTGCACCGCGCGGCGGGCGGGGATCGGCGCGGCATTATCCGCTACCTGGCGGCGACGTGCCTGCTGGGCGTTGTCTTTCTGGGGATCAAGGCCTTCGAGTACGCCCACAAGGCGGAGGAGCATCTCGTGCCCGGCAGGGCATTTTCACTGGATACGCCGTGGGCGGATGGCGCCGAGATCTTCTTCGGCTTCTACTTCGTGATGACGGGCGTGCACGCGGCGCACATGATCATCGGCATCGGCGTTCTTGCCGTACTCGCCTGGCAGGCGTCGCGGAATGCGTACTCGCCGGCGTACTACACGCCGATCGAAACGGCGGGCCTCTACTGGCACTTTGTCGACATCATCTGGATCTTTCTGTTCCCGCTGCTTTACCTGGTGGAAAGGCATCTCTGATGGAGGAGCGCGCCACGCGAAATTACCTGGTTGTCTATGCCGTGCTGCTGGGGCTGACGGCGGCCACGGTCGGCGCCGCCTATCTCGATCTGGGCGACTTCAGCGCCGCCGTGGCAGTGCTCATCGCTGCACTGAAGGCAACGCTGGTAGTCGTGTTCTTCATGCACCTGTTGCAGACCGACCGCTCGCTGGCGGTGACGCTCAGCGCCGTGGCCATTCTCGCGGTGGTGCTGTTGGTCTATTCGGTGGCCGACGTGCTGACGCGCCAAAGCTGACGCCGAGACGGAACGGAACCTGCGGCCGGGCTATTCAAGACAACACGTCGATTTCGGTTCGTTCGTCCAGCACGAAGTCGGACAGGCTGCCGTTGTCCTTGCGGAGCGTGATGCGGGCGAGCGGATACTCGCCGGATTCGCTGCCGGCGAACGCGTTGGCAAGGGGTGATTGCCATTCGGTGTATATATCCACGACCACGCCGCTGGTGGCGGTTCGCCATGCCCTGTGAGAGGGGCTGTCGACCACCTGGCGGATTCGCACTCGCATTCCGGGTTGCAATTCAGTCGTCAACATCGCGGTGCCCTTTCCTTACGTGTCAGTTTGGCAGCGCTCGATGCGCTGTGTGCCGTGGAGGGTAGCATTGGGCGTTTTCCCCCAAGTTAACCCCGTGTGTCGGGAATCTGATGCGTGGTTTGTCAATCGTAAGTATTTGTAAATAAAAGAGGTGTGTTGTTTAGGAGGCTTTTGGACAGGTTTGTCGGTTGGCGAGCCGTACCCTAGGGAGCGTGGTCCGAATAATTTTGATTTTCGGCGTCCGATTAGGGTGTTTACCCTAGTTGATAGGTAGACTACTTATCTGCTACCGTGAAATTCCTTGTCTAACAGAGTTCGGGTGGCTGCCAGGGTCATGGTAGCGTGGGCGCGAACGGCAGCACGAGTTCAGCATTTCGGTGATATCGCGCGGGGGAGTCATTTCCCCGGCTGCGAAGATCACGCGGGTAATTCTCATGGTGGTGGACGAGCACGAGCCGAGAACGAGTGTTCATCGAGTTGCCGCAAACGGCGAGTTATTCGACGAGTCCGAGTGGCGAATGCTGGGGCTCCGGCTTCGCCTGAGCGAACGCCAGCGGGAGATTGCCCGCTTCATCTGCGGCTCGCTGTCGAACGATGAGATAGCAGACCAGTTGGGGATTACTTCGAACACGGTGCGCATGCACGTGCGCGGCCTGTTCAAGAAGATCGGCGTACACGATCGGGTGGGCGTGGCGGTGCGGCTGTTTCAGTCGTGGCGCAACCATCGGTCGGGGTAGGCCATCGGGGACGACTTGCGGCTTCCGGGTCGGAAGGGGAGAGACGGCGCAAGCGGGGGGCGTGCTTTTGCCGGACGGCCCGGAAGTTTCGCATTTTTCCTCTCTTTCGTTGATTCGCATTTCGATGGACGTCGCCGCCGTGTCGCAGGCGCGGGACAGCATCTGCCCGATTGACACGCCGGCGCGCAGTACCTAACATATACCAAACTACAAAGCAGCTTCCCGCGGATCCTCTTTGGCGTGCGGCCCGCGCATGCCGGCGGTCGTGTCATGCGCAACATCCAACTCAACGAGCTGGCGGACGAAATCCGCCGCATCGAGGGGGGTTTTGGAAATCCGCTTCAGCGACCCCATCTGCCTACCGGCATCGATGCCCTGGATGGGCGGCTGCCGGGTGGGGGAGTGGCCATGGGGGCGGTGCACGAGCTGATCGCGGGTGAGGAGGGGGCGGGGCTGCGGATGCTGGCGGCGCACCTGGCACGGCGGGCGATGCACTGCTCACAGAGCAGTGGCACCCGGCATTCGCAGGGGAGCGGCATGCAGCACTGCTCACAGAGCAGTGGCACCCGGCATTTGCAGGGGAGTGGCATGCAGCACTGCTCACAGAGCAGTGGCACCCGGCACTCACAGAGCAGTGGCACCCATCACTCACAGGGCAGTGGCACAGCGGACAGGTATGTGATCTGGCTGGATGCAGCGCACGATTTTTATCCACCGGCGGCCCTGTCGCAGGGACTCGCGGCCCAGCGGCTGGTGCTGTTGCGGCCGGGGGACCGGGGCGAGGCATTGTGGGGCATGGACCAGGCCCTGCGGTGCAGCGGTGTGGCGGCGGTGGTGGGGAGCGTGCCGCGATTGAGCCGCCTCGAGATGCGCCGGTTACAACTGGCGGCCGAGGCGGGCGGCGGCATCGGTCTGCTCTTGTGCAGCGAGGCATCGCGACGCGGCGGCACGGTCGTGGGCGGGGCGGCCTCGCGCTGGCGGCTGACGCCGGCGCCCTCGGAGGGGGATGCCCAGCGGTTCTACGTGGAAGTCGAGAAGTGCCGGGGCGGCCGACCGCTGCCGCCGGTGCTGCTGGAGGCAAACAGTGGAACGGGTCTTGTCGCTGTATCTGCCGCACTGGCCGACCGACCGCCTGCGGCGGGCCGCCGGGCGGAAACCGCCTGAGGGTTATCCGCCGCTGGTGCTGACGGAGTGGCACTCGTCGGCGCAGCGGGTGGCGGCGGCATCGCCCGAGGCGCTGGCGCGCGGGGTGCGGCCGGGCATGGACCTGGCGCATGCCCGGGTGCTCTGCCCCGAGGCGGCGCTGGCGCCGCACGATCCGGCGGCCGATGCCTCGGCGCTGGCACGGCTGGCCCGCTGGGCCAACGCGTTCAGCCCGCGGGTGGGCATCGACGCGCCCGACGGGCTGCTGCTGGACATCACCGGCTGCGCTCACCTGTTCGGCGGCGAGGGCGCGATGCTCGACCGGCTGTGCGATGGGCTGGCGGGCACGGGCGCGACGGCCTGCGCCGCCATCGCCGACACCATCGGCGCCGCCTGGGCCGTGGCCCGCGCCGGGCCCACGCCGCGCGAGATCGTTCCGCCCGGGCAGGCCTATGCCGCGCTGGCGGCACTCCCGCCGTGGTCGCTGCGGCTTTCGCCCCAGACGGCGGGACAGCTGGCGGCCCTGGGGATCGATCGCGCCGAGTCGCTCTTCATGCTGCCGCGGTCGACACTGCCGGCCCGCTTCGGGGACGAGGTGCTGCTGCGGGTGGACCAGGCCCTTGGGCGGCAGCCGGAGAATTTCGAATCGATCGATCCGCCGGCGGATCTGGCCCTGCGGCTGCGGTTCGAGTGGCCGCTCAAGAAGCCGGAGGCGCTGGAACTGGCGTGCCGGCAGCTGCTCGAGTGGCTGACGGGCGATCTTCAGCGTCGTGCCTGTGGCACCCGGCGGCTGGCGCTGATGCTGCATCGCGAGGGCGGCCGCAGCGAGCGGCGGGATGTGCCGCTGTGCGAGCCATCGGCATCGCTGCCGCATTTGTGGCGGCTGCTATCGGCGCAGTTGGAGCAAGTCGACCTGGGCATGGGGGTGGATGCATCGGAGGTACACCGGCTGGAAGCTGGTGCCACAGATCACCGGCGCTGTGGCACCGGTTTTCAACCGGTGATGGGCTGCGAGTCAGATGCCGCGGGTGTGGCAGGGGGCATTGTCGCGATCACGCTGGCGGCCATTGCCCCCGCCCCGCTCGACGCCGAGCAGGGGGAGTTTTTCGGCACGGCTCCGCAGCAGCGCGCCGTCCGCCGCGAGACCGCGGAGCTGTTCGATCGCCTCTCGCAGCGGCTGGGGCGCGATCGCGTGGTGCGGCCGGTTCTCGCGGCGTCGCACCGGCCGGAGCGGGCCTGGCGGGCGGAGGATATGACGGCGGGGCACGATCCCTTCACGCGCCCGCCGCGCAAGGTGTCGCCAGTGCGGCAGCGGTCCACGCGACCGGATGCGCCGCTGTTGCCCTCCGCCGACTGGGACGGTCAGTACGAAGCGGACGCCCCTGTGGAGCGGCCGCTGTGCCTGCTGCCGCGCCCGCATCCGATCGAGGTCATCGCCATGACACCGGACTGCCCGCCGAGCTGGTTCCGCTATCGCGGCCGCGAGTATCGCACGCGCGAGGGGGCGGGGCCCGAGCGGCTGTCGGCCGAGTGGTGGACCGCCGGCGACGGCGGCACGCGCGACTACTACCGCGTGGAGACCGAAAGCGGCGCGCGTTTCTGGGTGTTTTGCGAAGTGAACAGCCGGAAGTGGTATATGCATGGAGTATTTGAATGAAACAGGGGCATGGGAAAAGGGACAAGGGGTAAGGAATCTGGATGTCTCTGCGTTGCCCCTTACCCCTTACCCCTCTCCCCTTATCCCTTACCCCTTACCCCTTACCCCTTACCCCTTACCCCTCTCCCCCATGTACGCCGAACTTCTCTGCACCAGCAACTACTCCTTCCTCCGCGGCGCGTCGCATCCGGAGGAACTTGTCGAGGAGGCTGCGCGCCTGGGGCATCGCGCCGTCGCCATCACCGACGAGAACACCGTCGGCGGCGTGGTCCGCGCCCACACCGCCGCGAAGGAACGCGGCATCAAGCTGCTCATCGGCGCGCGTCTCACGCCCGCCGACGGCCCGCAGCTTGCCGCCTATGCGACCGACCGGGCCGCCTATGGCCGTTTGACGCGGCTCATCTCCACCGGCCGCCGCCGCGCCCCCAAGGGCGAGTGCATGCTCACGATGCAGGACATCTTCGACGCGGGCGAGGGCCTGCTCTTTCTCGTGCGACCGCCGCGTCAGATCGATGACTCCTTCATCGCCGCCGCCGGGCACATTCGCGACCGCTTCGGCGATCGCGCGTACCTGGCCGCCACGCGCGATTACGGCCCCGGCGATATCGCCCGTCTGCGCGCGCTCGCGGCCGCCGCGCAGGACACGCGCCTTCCCCTGGTGGCCACCAACGACGTGCACTATCACGACGTGCACCGCCGGCCGCTTCAGGATGTGCTGGTCTGCGTGCGGGAGGGGTGCACCATTGGCGAGGCGGGCTATCGCCTGTTTCCGCATGCCGAGCGGCATCTGAAGTCGCCGCAGGAGATGGCCCGCCTGTTTCGCGGCGCGGGGCCGGCGGCCGCGGCAGCGCCCGGGCGGACGCTGGAACTGGCCGACCGCTGCCATTTTTCGCTCGACGAGTTGCGCTACGAATATCCCATTGAGCTGGCCCCGCCGGGGGTGACGCCAATGCGGCACCTGATCGATCTCACCTGGCGCGGGGCGGCGGTGCAGTTCCCCGGCGGCGTGCCCGAGGGCGTGCGCCGGCAGATCGAGCACGAGCTGGCGCTGATCGACGAGTTGAAGTACGAGGCGTACTTCCTCACGGTGCACGACATCGTGCGGTTCGCCCGCTCGCGCGACATCTTCTGCCAGGGACGCGGCTCGGCGGCCAACTCGGCGGTGTGCTACTGCCTGGGCGTCACGTCGGTCGATCCCTCGCGCATCGGGCTGCTCTTCGAGCGCTTCGTCTCCCGCGAGCGCAACGAGCCGCCGGATATCGACGTCGACTTCGAGCACGAGCGCCGCGAGGAAGTGATCCAGTACATCTACGGCAAGTACGGCCGCGAGCGGGCGGGGCTGACGGCGGTGGTGACGACGTACCGCCGCCGCTCGGCGATTCGTGACGTGGGCAAGGCACTGGGCCTGTCGCTCGACCTGGTGGACCGCCTCGCCAAGGACACCGACTGGTGGGACAAGGAGATGCTGTCCGAGGACCAGCTCGCGCGCAGCGGCTTGTCCGGCGGCGATCGCACGCTGCGCCTGCTGGTGGCACTGACGCGCACGCTGTTCGGCTTTCCGCGGCATCGTTCGCAGCACGTGGGCGGCTTCGTCATCACGCGCGGGCCGCTGTGCGAACTGGTTCCCATCGAAAACGCCGCCATGCCCGATCGCACGGTGATCGAGTGGAACAAGGATGACATCGATGAACTGGGGATATTGAAGGTGGATGTGCTGGGGTTGGGGATGCTGACGTGTATACATAAGGCGTTTGATATGATTGAGGAGAGAGGGGTCAGGGGTAAGGGAACAAGGGGTAAGGGTAAAAGCAAGTTGATCGACGCGGCAAAAACGATCGACAGTTTGCCGCAAAGCATTTGTTATCAAGGAGATGATGATGGCAGTGATTCGGAGCTATCGCGATTTAATAGCCTGGCAGAAGGGAATGACGCTGGTCGAGGAAGTATATCGGATGACGAAGTCGTTTCCGGCGGACGAGCGTTTCGGTCTGACGCAGCAGATGCGCCGAGCGGCAGTGTCGATTCCATCAAATATCGCAGAAGGCCACTCGCTGCAGTCGAGGAAGAGTTACATCAAGCACTTGCGGATCGCACGGGGATCTTTAGCGGAGCTAGACACGCAGCTCGAATTGTCGGCACGCCTGAATCTGTTGCAGGCAACCGCACCGATTTTCGCATTACCAATGGAAGAGGAGAAAATCCTCAACGGACTCCTCTCCGCTCTTCAACGCCCGTCTCAGAACAAGTAGCCGAAGTTGAACCCTTGCCCCTTGCTGCTTGCCCCTTGCCCCTTCTCCGCCCCCGTCGCCTCCAACTGCACACGATCCCGCCCGAGGATCCAATCGTCTACGACATGATCTGCCGCGCCGACACCATCGGCGTCTTTCAGATCGAGAGCCGGGGGCAGATGAGCATGCTGCCGCGACTGAGGCCGCGGAACTTCTACGATCTGGTCATCGAAGTCGCCATCCTTCGCCCGGGGCCCATTCAGGGGAACATGGTCCATCCCTTCCTGCGCCGCCGCAACGGCATCGAGCCGGTCACCTATCCGAACGAGGCGATCAAGGGTGTCCTCGAAAAGACACTGGGCGTGCCGCTCTTTCAGGAGCAGGTCATGCGGCTGGCGGTGGTGGCGGCGGGCTTCACCGGGGGCGAGGCCGACCGGCTCCGGCGGGCCATGGCCGCCTTCCGCCGGCAGGGTGAAGTGGAGCAGTTCTACCGGCGCTTCATGGAGGGCATGCGGGCCAACGGCTACAGCGAGGAGTTCGGCGAGCAGCTCTTCGACCAGATCCGCGGCTTCGGGGCCTACGGTTTTCCCGAGAGCCACGCGGCCTCATTCGCCCTGCTGGTCTATGTGTCGGCCTGGCTGAAGCGATATCATCCTGCTGCCTTTGCCGCGGCACTGCTGAACAGCCAGCCCATGGGCTTTTATGCCCCGGCCCAGATCGTGCGCGACGCCCGCGAGCACGGCGTGCCCATCCTGCCGGTCGATGTGAACTACAGCGAATGGGGCTGCACGCTGGAGCCGCCGCCCGGCGTGAGTGTCGGCCAGAAGGCACCGGCCGGTGCCGCGCCCGCCGCCTGGGGCCGCGGCGGCCCGGCCCTGCGCCTGGGTCTTCGGATGGTGAAGGGCCTTCAGGAAGACGCGATGCGCCAACTGGTCGCCGCCCGCGCGCACCGCCCCTTCAAGACCATTGCCGATCTCGCCCGTCGCTGCCCGCTGGGCCGCGGTGTGCTGGAGCGGCTGGCCCGCGCCAATGCCTTCGGCAGCCTGCGGCTGGATCGGCGCGCCGCCCTGTGGCAGATTCTCGCGGTCGAACGCGCCCCGGCCGAGCTGCCGCTCTTTGCCATGATGGAGCCGCGCGAGCCGAAGGTGCGGCTGCCGGAGATGCCGCTGGGCCAGCGAATCTACTACGATTATGCCATGACCGGGCTGTCGCTGGAGGCGCATCCGGTAAGCCTGGCGCGCGAGGCGCTGCGGCAGCGCGGTCGCATCGAAGCGGCGAAGCTGCTCGACACGCCGTCGGGCCGGTGGGTGCGGATCGCGGGGCTGGTGATCTGCCGCCAGCGTCCGGAGACGGCCAGCGGCGTGATGTTCATCACACTGGAGGATGAGACCGGCGCGGCGAACGTGATCGTGCGCACGCACGTGTACGAAAAGTACCGTTCGGCCGTGCTGCACGCGTTGTTGCTGGACATCACGGGTCGCGTGGAGCGTCAGGGCGCCGTCATCCACGTGCTGGCGACGAAGGCGGAGGATTTTTCAGGGTTGATGCCGCCGGTGACGGTCAGCTCGCGGGACTTTCGGTAGAATCACAATCCGCAGATGTACACAGATTGACGCAGATGAATTCCTAGTTTTTTCTATTAACGAGTCTGGACAAGTCTGAACCAAATGCCTTAAAGAATCTGCGTAATCTGCGGATAAAGACTAAACATGTGCGGACGCTACACCATCACCGAATCGCCGAACGAGCTCGCCGCCCGCTTTCGCGCGGCGCTGGGCGGCGTCGGATTTGTGCCGCGATACAACGCCGCCCCCACGCAGATGCTGCCGGTTGTGATCGACGAGGATGGCCGCCGCCTTGCCCTCATGCGCTGGGGCCTCATTCCATCGTGGGCGAAGGACGAGTCGATCGGCAACCGCCTGATCAATGCCCGTGCCGATTCGGTGACATCAAAGCCCAGCTTTCGAAACTCGTTCAAGCGGCGGCGCTGTCTCGTTCCGGCCGACGGATTTTACGAGTGGCTGAAGGAGGGCAAGGCGAAGTCGCCGGTCCGGGTCACGCCGCAACAGGGCGGCATCGTCGCCTTTGCCGGGCTATGGGATCGATGGAAAAGCGAGGACGGCCGAGAGGTGCTCAGCTTCACCATCATCACCACGGAGGCGAACGAACAGGCCCGCAGGGTGCATGATCGCATGCCGCTCATGCTGCCGAGGGATCGGGAGGATGCCTGGCTCGATCCAGGCGCCGATGCCACGGACCTTCAAAGCATCCTGGGAACGCCCGTTCAGGCGCAGCTTCAACTCACGCCGGTGTCCACGCGCGTGAACTCCCCGAAGAATGACGACGCATCGCTGATCGAGCGTGAGGCCACCGGGCTGTTTCCGTTGGAATAGCGCCAAGTCCCGCGACAAGATGACAAGCTGGTCATGTCGCCGGCCGCAGGTGATCGATCATGGGCGCGGCACGGCATTTCGCGCACGATACGCCGCGTAATACTGCATCTGCTGATTCGGGAGATCATGCATGTCTCGCCGCCGCGGTTTTACCCTGATCGAACTGCTCGCCGTCATCGGCATCATCAGCCTCATTCTCGCCATCCTCGCGCCGGCATTGTCGTCGGCGCGGCTGCGCAACAAGGGCCTTGTCTGCCTGACGAACCTGCGATCGATGGCGCACGGCTGGCAGATGTACGGAGACGATCATGGCGACGTGAGCGTGCCCGGTCGCATGTACAACGCCGGCGGTGGCACCGGCAATCCGGCGAACTACTACGACGTTGGCAACGGCATGAAGTACCGGCCGCGCTGGATCGCCACCATGGGCAAATACACGGGCCTGTACGGCTTTGATCCGCCGGTGCCGGAGGACGATCGTCAGGACTACGACCACAAGCTTTATCAATGCCCGCTGGTGGCGGACCGGACCGATTCCAGAAATCACGCGTACGGCTACAACTATCAGTTCCTGGGCAATGCGCGTCAGAGCGGCGGCCAGTTCATCAACTTTCCGGTGAATCGATCGCACATCTCAACTTTTGCGGAAACGGTCATGGCGGGGGACTGCATCGGGACGGCTGCCGGCTTTGCCGAGGCGGATCGCCTGCCCTACGACAACAACGGCACCGACTATGCGTCGCTTGGAAATCACGCATGGTCGCTCGATCCGCCGCGATTGACGGCCGAATCGGACGTGGGATCGGGTGACGCGGGCAGCCCGCGGACGGCGCTCGACAACAGGCACCAGGGGAAGTCCAACGTCATGTACTGCGACGGCCACGCCGACAGCAAGACGCCGGAGGCGGTCGGCTATCGACGGGACGCGACGGGCATGTTCATCCTCGGCGGGGCTGCCGGACCGGGCATGCCGTTCAACTCGTTCTTTTCGGGCCGGGGCCGCGACGATGATCCGCCGGCGGCGTCCTGATACCGGCGATGAGCAAATTCACGCGACACGCGACGCACTCAGCCTCGGCAGGCCGGCATCCCGGCGTGCTCCAGTTTGCGCGACGCGCGGGCAGCGTTGCACTTGCAGGTTCAACCGATAGAATGCCGCCAACTCTTGTCAGGAGACGGCGGACATGAATCCCGATCAACAGATACTCGACATTTTTCTGGGCGCCATCGGCTCGATCGTGAGCACGCTGATTCAGGTGTTCTTCAGCACCATCTTCGTTCCGCTGATCGAGGCGATCATCGCCGGCATCTTCACCCCGTTGCCGTGACGCGGGCGGGATCGAGCGCGCGTACGTAGATGACCTTGTCGTCACCGTCGTCGTAAAAGTCGGCAAGCCGGGCCGCCTCGTCATATCCACAACGGCCATAGAAGGCCCGCGTCGATTCGTAAATGTCGCGGGAAGATGTTTCGATGTACACGCGGTGACCTCCCTGCGCCGCGATCCGTTCCTCAGACGCACGCAAGAGCCGCCGGCCGGTGCCTCGTCCCTGGCACGCTGGATCGACGGCGATCCAGTACAGATCGTAGCTGGCCCTTGTGCAGGCGATCGGGCCGTAGCAGGCATAGCCGATTGTCTGTCCCGCCAGGTCGGCGAAGACGAAGTGGTATCCGCATTCCTCGCCGCGTTGCAGCCGTTCGGTGATGAGTTCGACGGCCACATCGACTTCGCGATCATGAAAGAACCCCGTCGCCCGCACGATGCGGCGCACATGTTCAACGTCCGCCGTCGCCGGGTAATCGCGCAGCCGGAGGGCGCCGTCGCGCGGTGAAACGTCGCTGGTGAATTTCTGTTTCATTGTTTCGGTTCCTGTCGCGAAGTTGCGGTGCGTTGTGGCCTTGCCTGGCGGCCGGATGGGCGCGTCCGCAGGGCGGTGGACGCGAGTCCCTCGAAGAAGCAGCGTGCATTGATGCCCAGGGTCCGCGTCTTGTAGCCGCCCTCCTGCACCACGAGCGTCGGTCGCTGGAGACTTCCGATCATGCGGCCGTTTTCGTGAAAGTCGGCCGATGCCAGCAGCCATGAGCCGGTGGGATCGCCCTTTGCGGGATCGAGCCCGAGCGAGACGATGAGAAAGGCCGGATCGAACCGCGCGATGGCCTTTAACGCCCGGCTCAGCGTGCGGCGATAGCGAGCGCCATCCACGCGCATGAACAAAGGATAGTTGATGTTGAAACCACGGCCTTCCCCTTCGCCGCGTTCGTCGGCGAATCCGGAAAAGTAGGGATAGGCAATGGCCGGGTGGGCGTGGATGGAAATGGTGAGCACGTCGCAGCGCTCGTAGAAGATGGTCTGCTGCCCGTTGCCGTGGTGATAGTCGACATCGAGAATGGCGACTCTTCCGTGGGCGGAGAAGTATTGTGCCGCAATGGCGGCATTGCAGAAGTAGCAGAATCCGCCAAAAACGCTTCGCTCGGCGTGGTGACCGGGCGGCCGGACCAGGGCATAGGCCAGCCGCTCGCCGTGCAGAATGGCGTCGGCGGCGGTGAGGGTGCAGTCCACGGCCCGTTTGGCGGCGAGCCAGGCATTGCGGTCGAGCGGCGTGAAAGTATCGATGCAGTAATAGCCGGCGCGGACGGACAGTTCGCGGGGAGGCCGGGCGGCATTGCGGATCGGAAAGACATAGGGATATACCGACTTTCCGCCGGGCAGGCGGTTGCAGGCGCGCTTCAAATAGTCGACGAAGCCTGAGTCGTGCACGGCACGAATGAGGGACTCGGAGTAGGACTGCGGAGGGACGGTGCGAAAGAGGCCGGTGGGCTCGATCTGCCGCAGAATGGCGGGTATGCGGACCGGCGCTTCGACATACCCGCGATCGCGGACATGGTGGATGTCGTGCTTGTCGTTCACGACGAGGGTGATGACACCACTTCGGCACCGGTCGGGAACTTCCGGTCGCACGGCCGCCGGGCTGACGTATCTGGCCGGCCGCAGGCGGACGGGATCATCGCGGAACGAGGCGACGACGCGATCGACGTATTCGGGGGGACACAGCCAGCCATACTTGTTTTCGAGTATGGCCCGGACGGCCTTTCGAGCCAGGTCCCGGTGCAGGGGTTCGCGGCGGTCGAGCCCGTCGAACATCAGGAATGGCAGTCCACGATCGCCGGCCTTGACGGGCGCGCGATAACCGGTTCCGGCGATGGGCCGGGCGCCGTAGCGTTCGTAGAATCGCATCCGGGCCTGGTTGGCTCTCAGGATTTCGTGCGAAAGGCATTCATCCGGCTCATCGGGCAGGCATTCGAAGAAGATACCGAGGCTGCCCATTAATTGCGCTTCCTCGCGGATTCGTTCGTATAGCGCCCCGCCGACGCCGCCGCTGATGGCGCGCTTTTCATCGGTGGCAATGTAGTCGAGGAAGCTGAAATTCAGCCGCTGATGGTGAGAGAGCAGCGCGAAGCCCTTGACCTCGTGATGTGCGCGTTCGGCCACGAAGAGCATGAATCGAAAGCGGCCATTGGCGGGGTTGGATATCTTTGCCGGAAGTTCGTCGATGTCGGCGGCGCGGGCGCCGGGGAATCGCTGCCGCAGGATGGCCTGCACCGCGGCGATGGCGGCCTGGTCGACGGGCAGGACGGATTCATAAACGCGCCGGATGCGGAACATGAAGCGATCTTTTGTCAGCGGTGCATGGCGTCGTCAAGGATCCGGCGGACCACTTCCTCGAATGGCAGCCCCGCCTCTCGGGCGGCTGCGGCAAAGCCGGCATCGGGCGAGAGGCATGGGTTGGCGTTGATCTCGAGAATGTACGGCTCGCCGGATGCGTTCACGCGGAAGTCTACGCGGGCATAGCCGCAAAGTCCGGCGGCGGACCAGCAGGCCTGTGCCATGGAACAGAGCCGAGCGACGAGCGACCGGTCGGAGTCGGGAAAGTCGAACGTTCGCGGCGTGTTGCCATAGTCGAGCGAGTCCTCGTGCCACTTGGCCGCGTAGCCGACGATGCGCGGCCGGTGCGGCGCAAAACCGACGAATTGAATTTCGGCAGGCGGCAGGACGTCAGCGCTCCGGCCGCGGCCGCTCGCCAACAGCGAGAGATTGAACTCGCGGCCGTCGATGTACTCTTCGGCAAAGGCCTCGCCGCCCAGCGCGGGCGCGCGCGACTGGATGGCGGCGGCGAGTTCGGCGGTCGTCCGAGCCTCAACGACGGAGTCGTCATCGAGGCCCAGGCTGGCCTCCTCCCAGACGCTCTTGACGATGTATCGACCCGGTACGAACGCGGCGTCATGCGACAGTTCGTCGAGTGTGAAGTGCCGCGGCATCGGCAGTGGATGCAGGATGCGCCGCGCGAGCACCTTGCTCGTGGTGAGCACCATGGACGCCACATCCGCGCCGGTGCAGGGAATATTCAGCGTGTCGAACAGTGCCGGCCCCAGATGGATGAGACGGCCCTGACCGCCGACGGACTCGACGAGGTTGAAGATGCAATCCGGCCGATGGGCGCGGATGCGCTCGGCCGCCGCCTGGAGATTGAGCGTGAGCGCGGTTATTTCGACAACGTGGCCGAGGCGATTGAGTGCCTCACCGATGGCATCTGCCTGGACGAGGGCATCGCGCTCGTCGGGGCGAGCCGAAGCCGGTATCTCGTCGTGTACGATGAGCACCCGCATCAGGCCACGTGTGCCGGCCGGCGCGGCCGCGGCGCCGCAAAGGTGGCGAGCGTTCCACTAACCGCGGCATCGCGAAAAGCGGCCGGCAAGGCGTCGATTCGGCCGGTCCATCGGCAAAGCGCGGAGGCCATGATGCCTCGCATCAGCTCAGTGTATGACATGCCGACATGGGTGCAGAGGATGGGCAAATCGGAATGTTCCGGATGGATGCCGGCGAGTGGATTGACTTCGAGGAAGTTCCAGCGGCCGGCGACATCGGCACGGAGATCCACGCGGCCGGCATCACGGCAGCCCAGACCGCGCCATGCCGCGAGCGCGATTTCCTCCGCGGCGCGCGAGGCCTCCACGTCGGCCAGCGTGTAGCGCACGAGTTCTTCGCACCTTTCCTTGTTGACGTACGAATAGACGTCGGGTTCGGCCTGGTCCAGCAGGGTGACCTCCAGCGTGCCGACTGCGCGGGCGTGTTCGCCGGTGCCAACGATGCCCACGGTCACTTCGCGCCCGGGCAGAAAGGTTTCGACGAGCACCGGCTGGCGAAACTCGGACAACAGGCGGCTGCACACGCGCTCGAGCTCGGCCCGGCTGCTGATCTTCGAATCGGCGTTAACGCCCTTGGCGGTGCCTTCGGCGATGGGCTTGGCGAAGACCGGCCACGGCAGCGACACGGCGGAGACATCCTGCTCCGACTCGACCACGGCGAAGGCGGGGGTATCGATACCCAGATCGCGCACGACGCGCTTGGTCAGGCCTTTGTGAAGCGTCAGGGCCAGGACCAGCGGATCGGAAAAGACGTAGGGAATCTCGAACGCATCGAGCAGGGCGGGGACCTGCGCCTCGCGGGCCACGCCGCGCAGGCCCTCGGCGATGTTGAACACGATGTCCCAGCGATCACCGCGCGACAGCCTGGACGCCAGCGACCGGACGTGACCGATGCGATCGGTACGGAAGCCGAGTTCGCGCAGGGCGCGCTCGATGGCCTCGATGGTGTCCGGGCGGTCGAACTCCGCCGTCTCTTCCTCGCCATATCCCATGGCGAGGTAGTCAGCCCGCAGGTCGTACGTCAAGCCAACGATCATCGAAAGCCTCTTGGCGGGTGCGGCCAATCATGAAACTAGGACTGTCGACCGACGGGATCAGGGTAGCGAAAGGTACGGCCTTCGAAGTTTCGCAGGACGACTTCGTCGCCGTCGCGACCCAACAGGTATTCGGGCAACAGCGGAATCTTGCCGCCGCCGCCGGGGGCATCGATGACAAAGCTGGGCACGGCATAGCCGGTGGTGTGGCCGCGCAGGCCCTGGATGATCTCCAGGCCCTTTTCGACGGGGGTGCGGAAGTGTGACGAGCCGCTGATCGGATCGCACTGGTACAGGTAGTAGGGGCGCACGCGAATCTTCAAGAGCCCCTGAACCAGCTTTTTCATGATGGCGACGTCGTCATTCACGCCGGCGGAAAGAACGGTTTGCGCGCCGAGGGGAATGCCGGCATCGGCGAGGCGGTTGCAGGCCTGGGCCACTTCGGCCGTCAGCTCCACCGGGTGCATGAAGTGGATGCTGAGCCAGAACGGGTGGAACTTGCGCAGCAGTTTGCACAGGGCCGGCGTAATTCGCTGGGGCAGGACCACGGGAATCTTTGAGCCGATGCGGACGAACTCGACGTGGGGGATGGCCCGCAGCCGCGAGAGCAGCCAGTCGAGCCGGTCGTCGTTCATGCTGAGCGGATCGCCGCCGGAGAGCAGCACGTCGCGAATCTCCGGATGGGCGGCAATGTAGTCGATCGCCGCCTGGTGCTGGGCGGCGTTGAAGTGGTATTCGCCGGTCTGACCCACGAGGCGTGCCCGGGTGCAGTAGCGGCAGTAGGTCGCGCAGAAGTTGGTGACGAGGAACAGGACGCGATCGGGATAGCGATGCACCAGGCCGGGCACCGGCATGCAGGCATCTTCGGCCAACGGATCGTCCGCCTCACCGGCCGTCTGCTCGAACTCGCCCGAGACGGGGACCATCTGCTTGCGCGTGGGGTCGTTCAGATCGTCGGGGTCGATGAGGGAGGCGTAATAGGGCGTGATGCCGACGGGCAGGTGGCCGCCAATCCGCTCCATGGCGGCGCGCTCGTCGAAGGTGAGGTTGACGACTCGCGATTGGCTGTTGAGATCGCGGATGCGGCTTCGCAACTGCCAGCGCCAGTCGTTCCATTCGCTGCGCGTGGCCTTGGGAAAGTGGCGGCGGCGGAACTCGTCGCTGCGCGCGCTGGTGAGAAACAGCCGCGCCAACGCGGAGACGGAGCGCTTGGACGCCGGCGGCGAGTTCGAATCGGCCGGACTGGGGCGATCGGGCGGCTTCAGCGGCGCAGCAATGTCTGCTTCGAGTTTGTTTTCCAGCAGTTGAAGGGGAATGGTTCGTAACGTACGACTGGGAGGCTCCGAATCGGAGCCAGAAAGGTCCTCGAACATGGGACGAGGTGCCTCAGGAACCGGCTGAATCGCGTTTGATCCGAGTGACGCACGGAGGGATTCAAGTTCCCATTCAACGCACCGGCGCCGGTTCGTGATACGACATACAAGGTAGAACGTAATTTAGAAAAGTCAAATAAAAGTTGTGCAGTTTGCCGGCGCACTTAGCGCTTTTTTCTGCGGCGCGGCAGGTCGGCCTGTGCATTGCCGGCCGAACGGGGCTGCGGATGGCGATTCGTCGCCGGGCGGCAATGCCATGCCGGTTACGGGAATTCCAGCATATGTAGCTAATGACCAGGGAATGCCAGCAATTTCAACTGCGGTCAATGGCAGCGGGGTTATTTGTGAATCACCAGTGGGGACATTGGCTCAGAACGGCTTAAAGGAGCGACGGTCGCCGCCGTCCAACGGGGCAATGACCACGTCGCGGCGGTCATTGACGAACACCGCGCGATTGCCCAGCACGCGGGCCTGTCCGGCCAGATTCTGGCTGCGGAATTCGGCCAGCTGCTTCGCCTTGCCGCCGGTGTCGTAGCGGCGGATGACGATCAGATCGGCGGAATCACCGGTGACAAGCACGTTGTCGCGCCACACGGCTTCCTGTGTGATCAGAAACGCGTCGGTTGCGCCGACCAGATCGCCCTGCACGGCATCGGTCCAGACCCGCTTTTCGCCAGTGGGGAAGTGGTAGCGCCAGACGCGCGATACGTCCTGGGCCGCCCCTTCACTCCAGATCACGCTGTTCGCGGTGAGCAGGATATTTGCCGAATTGGGCCAGAAGGTGTCGACCAGCGGATCGGACAGCACGACCGACTCGCCGGTGACAAAGTCGTGAACGTGGGCGCTGAGCACGCGGTTGGTGCTGGAAATCCACGCCAGGCGGTTGCCGCGCAGGTCGACGGCCCACGGGAATTCGCCGATCTCGATGTCGATCGTGGCCGTTCCCCCAAGCAGGTCGATGATGCGGACGCTGGTCGGTTCTGGCGGGTTGCCCTCGCGAACGATGGCGAGTCGACCGGCGTCGATCAGCAAATCACCCGGGTAGTTCGGGCCATCCGGCGCAAACTCGTAGACTATGGTCGGGACAGTGGGGATCGGCACTCGATCCAGAATGGCGACGGACAGTTCCTCGACGAGCACGGCAGCGGACTGTGCGCCATCCGCGTCGGTGGTGGAGCCGACATACGCGAGGAACCGGCCATCGGTCGTCATCTGGCGGACGTAGGGCCACGAGGCCGGCCCGAGCGGACGAATTAACTCCGGCTTCTCGCGAGTGAACGCGTAAACATTGCTGGGCCCCGGGCCGGGAATGACGACTTCATTCTTAAAGCCGGGGACGCGAAACGGGATGTCGGTCAGGTTGGTGGCGTAGAACACATTGACGTCGTTTCCGCCGATGAGCACGGGATAGGGCTCGAGCCCGAGCGGGTCCTGCACCAGGCTCGCCAGCTCATTCTCGACGCGGTTGATTACGCCCTGGTCGCACCCGAGCATCGGCAGGGTGACGAGGATTGCGCACACGACGGCGGGAGTGGTCCTGCGGCACATGCAGAGGCTCCTTTTGAATTGCTTGCGAGCTCACGTGCTGCAATGGTGGCCCGGCTTGCCCGTGCATCAGGATCGAGTCGGGCGAATTGCGGCATATCATGCCGAATTGGCATATGGTTTGCAAGCGAAAGACAAGCCGGCGGTGCCGAAGCCATTGCGCGCCCGTGGCCTGCGCAAAGCCGGGCAGAACCTCGTCAAAATCATTGCAGGTCCGACCTTGCCAACCAGCACTCGAAGACCTGTCGCGTCGCGAGCCCTTCTCGCGGACGACCCCTGCCTCGGCTTCCAAGAGAATTCAGGCAGCAGGTGCGCCGCCGAAACGAAAATCGCCATCGGAGCGGTAGCCGTCTCACAGGTCCCGCCGTCTTCCACTGATAAGGGCAGCTCACCGGGCACGGGCACCACGGCTGGGCATCGCTTTTCATTAGATCTTGTCAGCAAAAAGCTCGATTGAGCCATTGCCAGTGTTCATCCAAAGCACACAGAAAGGTGTGACCATCATGAAATATGGCGCCAAGACGTCGATTCTTGCATTCGCCTCGACTGTCCTGATCACTGGGCAGCTCGCTTCGACGAGGTCCGCGTCCGCGGGCTACGTCTGGCAGGAGATCGTCTCGGCCGGCGCTTCGGCCCCTTCCGCGCGCTACGACCACGCGATGGTTTATGACAGCACGCGGCAACAGGCGCTGCTCTTCGGGGGTCGCAACACCTCGATGTTCTTCGACGATCTCTGGCAGTGGGACAGCGCAACAGCCGCTTGGACGCCGCTTTCACCGCAGGGCGGGGTCAAGCCGTCGGCGCGCTACGGGCACGCGATGGCTTATGACAACATTCGAGACAGAGTCGTCGTGTTCGGCGGATGGGATTCGTCGGGGCGAAGAAACGACTTGTGGGAATGGGATCCGGCGCAATCGACGTGGACGGCTATCGTGCTGCCGGGGCCGCTTCCTGCGGCGCGGCTCTATCACGGCATGGCTTACGATATCGGCCGGGCCCAGATGGTGCTCTACGGCGGCAGCGGCGCTGCAGGCGCGCTGGGCGACACCTGGGAATGGAATGGCAACCAGGCCAGTCCCTGGGTGTTCAAGTCCTCGCTCACTTGCCTGCCCGGCTTGGGCATGTGCCCGCGCTTTGATTTCGGTATGGCCTACAACGGCACGCACATCGTGCTCTTCGGCGGAACCGACGGCTTCAACTGCTCCAGCGCCAACAGCAACTACGACAGCTTCGACTTCACGTTCGAGTGGAACGGCACTGCATGGGGTATCGATCCGCAGACCGGGCCCAATCCCGATCGGCGATTCAAGCATGAGTTCGTGTGGGACAGCGTAAGCGGCGACATGGTGCTTTACGGCGGCACGACGATCGCGTGTACGCCGGGCGGCGGCGTCGAGAGTGATACGTGGGGCTGGGATAACGCTGCCGACTGGGTCGTGCACAGCGCGTCGAGTGGTTTTCCGCGTGCCGGCCACGCCATGGTGTTCGACGAGACCATCGGCGGCGCCGGTGGCGTCATCCTCCATGGCGGCTTCGACGCTTCGCAACTGCACGGCAACACGCTTGTCGGCTACGAGATTCCCGGCGGCACAACGGGGGCATGCCCACCGGCATTCGATCTGCAAAATCCCTCGACTTACCGGCATCGACTGTTCGAGGTGACCGGCACCGCCAGCGGCCAGCCGTGGTCATGGTCGATCTCCTGGGGTGGCTTCACGATCTATGAACCATTCGTTCCGGGCGTCACGCCGGGTGGTTCGGCGGCTGATCTTGCCGCGGCATTCGTGGCAAGCATCAACTCACAGTCCTGTGCGGGGAATCAGTTGGCCGCATATCAGGGCACTGGGTCCTTCTCCAGTCATTTTCGCATCGTCATCGGCGGCAGTCAGACGCCCCACCTTTGTGTCGGACCGGCCAATCAACCGACAACGTGCTGCGTCTCAACGGTGAACAGCTGCCCGTTTAATCCCGAACTGTCCGAGGTTCTGCTTTCCGGAGAGGACTGCAACATGAACGGCATGGACGACACGATCGACCTGCTGAGCGCCCCGGACCTGGATGTAGACGGCAACGGCGTCATCGACAGTTGCGAGTCGCCGCCGGGCGATCTCAATTGCGACACTGCAATCGACGGTCGCGACATTGTCGCCTACGTGTTGGCAGTGACTAACCCGCCTGGCTACGAGGACCAATACCCGGCCTGCGACATTGCCAACGCCGACCTCGATGGCGACGGCCTGTTTACCGAAATCGACACGGCGATTCTGATCGAATTGCTGATTAACTGAAACTGATGTGTTCGTGTTCTTAGAACGTCAGCGCGGGCGAAGTTCAATGATCAGCCCGTCATGCGCCAACTCGATCCCCCGGGGCAGTTCCGCGTTCGTCTCGGCATGGCCCAGCTCGTGAGCGATGTGCGTGAACCAGGTCTGGCCGGCGCCGATTCGGCGCGCGTGCGCGATCGCCTGGTCGAGGTTGAAGTGCGTCGGGTGCGGCCGGCGTCGGAGGGCGTCGAGGATCAGGACATCCAATCCCCGCAGCAGCGGCCACGACGCATCCGGGATCTCGCTCACATCGGTGCAATAGGCGAAGTTGCCTGCCCGGAAGCCCAGCACCGGCATGCGACCGTGAAGCAGCGGGATTGGAATGATCCGCAGGTCACCGATTTCCAGCTCCGGCGCGCCGGGGTCGATGACGTGCAGGCTCAGCCGCGGGATGGCGGAGGGGTAGTCACTGGGCTCGAAGACGTAGGGGAACATCGACCGCAGCCGCGCGTGGGTCGCGGGCTGGCCGTAGCAGGGGATCGCCGCCTGCTGGAGGGCGTTGAAGCGGCGCAGGTCGTCCAAGCCGGCGACGTGATCGACGTGGTAGTGGGTGAACAGGACGGCATCGACCCGGCGGATGTCGCAGGCCAGGCACTGAAGGCGAAGCTCGGGGGCCGTGTCCACCAGGATCGTCGTTTCGCCGGTCGAGATGGCGATGCTGGGGCGGGTCCGCTTGTCGCGGGGGTCGGGCGAGGTGCAGACCGGGCAGTCGCAGGCGATCATCGGCACGCCGTGGGAGGTGCCGGAGCCCAAGACGGTGATGGTGAGCGGCTGGCGGGACATGGGAGCTCGATTATATCGCCGACAGCCATCGGGCGACTTCATCCGTCTTCATCTGTGGGCTCATGTCTTTTCAGGAGTATGCAGGATGAAACGCACAACAACGGCAGTGGTCTGGTTCTACATCATTCCGGGGCTGTTCGCGGCCGTGTCCACCGGCTCGCGCCATGCACACGCCCAGACGCCGGCTTGTACGTCCTGTAATCTTGCCATGCCCTGCGATCAGCAGATCGACCAGATCATCATGAACGAGGATGGCGGCTCGCCGACGCACTTTGTTCGCGTGTGCGGCCCGGGCGATATCGATCTGCCGAGCAAGCACGCCACGCTGCTGACGGTCCCGGCCGGGACGCAGGTGACGCACGTGTGCATCGCGGCCCGGTCGACGTCCGGCAACAATCAGCCGGCCGAAGTTTTCTACGCGAGTTCAGATCCACTGACCGGATTACCCGAAGCCGACCAGGGAACCACGAACTTTTTCATCACGCCCGGCGACAGCCATCAGATCGTGCAGGTGAACTGGGCGCTCGGGGGCACGTGGTGGGTGGGCGTGCGCTATCCGGCCGGGGCATGCCACCTGTCGGAACAGGGGACGCGGGCGCGGCTGACGGGCGACGCGGCGGTGTGGATTTCGGGAGATGCGTGGCGACGGTACGACAACGTCGGCGGCGGCGCCGGATACAACCAGAAGACGCCGATCATCCGATTGATCAGCAGCATCAGCAATCGGCCGTCGCCGCAGGTGCTGGTGACGCCGCTGGCGGCTCAGCTTCAAACGGACGAAGCCGGCGCCGGCTTCCCCGTCAGCGTGGAGCTGTCTCACGAGCCATGTTACGACGTGCTGGTTCAGGCAATCTCGACCGACCCGTCTGAAGGCGATGTGTCGTCATCGATATTGTTCTTCACGGCACAAAATTGGAACGTGCCGCAGATCGTCAACGTCTTTGGCGTCGACGATCTGATCGTGGATGGCGACGTAACGTATCAGGTCCGGTTCAGCGCGCTCATTACGAACGTGGCGGACATTTGTTACGACGGGCTCGTGAATGAGATCGACGTCATCAACCTCGACAACGACGTGGCCGGGACGCAGGTTTGCCCGCCCGGCCAGCCCGCCTGGGTTCCGCGGCCGACGCTGGTGCCGCCGCCGCTGGTATTTGCCCGCATGGCGAATGACGCCCAGCGCGAGCGCGTGGTGATGTTCGGCGGCGACATGGGCCCGGCACAGTCGGGAGAGACGTTCGAGTGGGATGGCACGGACTGGCAGCTTGTCGCCCCCGCGGGTCCAGGCGCGCCGTCGCCGCGTCATCTGCACGCCATGTCTTACGACTCCGCCCGCGGCGTGGTGGTCCTGACCGGCGGAATTGAAGCCGGGCTGATCCTCGATGACACCTGGGAGTGGGATGGATTCACTTGGCAGCTACGTGCGGCGGGTCCGGCCGGGGCGGGCGGGCCGCGCCACTGGCATGCGCAGGCTTACGACGAAAGCCGCGGCGTCACGGTGCTTTATGGTGGCTTCCCATCGACGCCCGAAACATGGGAATGGGACGGCAACGTGTGGACCGCGGTCACGACGCCGACGATTCCGGCGGTGGGCGAGCGCCACATGCACGCCATGGTGTATGACGCGGGCACGCAGCGGGTTCTGATGTTCGGCGGGCTCGACCAGACGGGCATGCTCGGGGACATCTGGGCCTACGACGGTGCCGACTGGACGCCGGTAAACCCACAGCCGGGGCCGACGCCGACACCGCGTCTCAATGCATCATGGGCGTATGATCGGTCGCGCGGCGTGTCGGTACTTTACGGCGGCGAAGACGTCAACGGGCTCATTCAAAGCGATACGTGGGAGTGGGACGATGCCACGTTAACCTGGACACCGATACCCGCGCCCATTACGCCGCGGACGTGGCACGCCGCCGCGTTTGACACGGCGCGCTGCCATGTGGTGGTGTATGGCGGCCATGCCGGTGGAGCGCCGCTGCCGCCCGAGACTTTGACGTATCCGGAAAATCTGCTCGCGTTCGGCCGCTCGTTCTGCGTGCTGGGCGCGGCCACCGGCGCGGACTGGTCGTGGTCGCTCGGTGGAACGGCGGGCGGCGGCTGGCTGGTCGAGAATCAGAACACGCCGGGTGTTGCGGCTGGTGCGATCGCCGATGTGATCGTGCAGCAGTTCGTGGACAGCATCAACAATTCGGGCTGCTGCACGGTATCGGCCCGGGTGAATCCTGCGGCGCCGTTCTGTTTCGACGTGGCGACCAGCGATCCCGCCGGCTTCGACCTGTGTGTCGGGGCGGCCGGTGCGCCGCCGACATGCTGCGTGGTGCCAGGCGCGTCGTGCAGCTTCAATCCCGATATCTTCGAGATCGTATTGTCGGGCAGCGACTGCAACGCGAACGGCATGGATGACACGATCGACCTGCTGATCGACCCGTCTCTTGATAGCGATGGTGACGGGATCATCGACTCGTGCGTCACGTATCTGCTCGGCGATCTGAACTGCGACGGCCAGGTGGATGGCAATGACGTGGCGGCCTTCACGCGGGCACAGATCAGCCCGGCCGACTACGCGGCGGAGTATCCGGGCTGCCAGATGGCCGCAGGCGACTTCAACGGCGATGGCGCGGTCGATCCGGGCGATAATGCCGCGTTCGTGCAGCTGCTGACGGGGCCCTGAGTCGGCGGCGCGGACTTGCCGCGGCTTCGAACTGGCAGACATTCGATGTTGGGCGCGAGCGCAAAGGGGAGGCGCTCGCGCCCTTTCTGCTTACAGGCGCAGTCCAGCCGAACGCTGAACGGAGGGGTTGAGACGAGGACAGAGGTTGAGATGCGGCCGCCCGGCAGCCGGAGTGAGCAATTGCTGCAACTGTCGGTCCGCCGCTTCGGCCCGATGCGCAGCTTTGCCGATGTATACGCGCATAGTCCCTGGCAATCCACGTTCGTCTCGCCGCGCAGAGGTTAGATGCTGTCATGACACGCCGAATTTGCGCCTGTTCGTTTTCCATCGTCTTGTGCCTTTGGCTCGTTGATTCAGCCGCCGCGCAGGCCCTGCTGGGCGCGTCGAAGTCCAAGCCGGCTGCCAAGGCCGCGGCTGCGCCCGCGAAGGGCAGAACGTCCCAGCGGGTGACGAAACCCGCTTCGCAGGCGAAGCGCCGCAATGCGGGGGCCGTGCGGGCCGCCCGGGCCAGCAGCTCGCCAGACACGGGCAATGCCATCCAGTCGGGGCTGAACCTGAAGCTGCTCGACGATATCGCGGTGCAGGCAGCGCTGGACCGCGCCGGGTTTTCTCCGGGCATCATCGACGGCGCCATCGGTCAAAAGACAAGCGCGGCGATTCGCGCCTTTCAGAACAGCGTCGGCCTGCCGGCGAACGGCCGTCTGGACGATGCCACGCGCGAGGCCCTTGCCATCGGCACGATCCCGATCACGCGAACCATCACGCTGTCGCAGGCGGACGAGGCGCTGGTGGGTGATAATCCTGCCGATTGGCGGAAGAAGGCCCGGCTATCGTTCATTGGCTACGAATCGCTGGCGGCGGTGGCGGCCGCGCGCGGCCACTGTTCGCGGCGACTATTGGCGCGCCTCAATCCCAATCTGGACGTAAACGCATTGAAGGCCGGGGACACCGTGATCGTGCCGAACGTTGGCGAGGGCGCGAAGGTGCCGAAGGGCTCGAAGATCGAGATCGACTTCGACAAGAAGCTGCTGCGCGTGCTGGATGAGCGCGGCAGGCTGGTCGGTCTGTTTCACTGCAGCATCGCGAAAGAAAAGCGTCATCGGCCCAGCGGCGACTGCAAGGTTGTGACGATCACGCCCGATCCCAAATACCTCTTCAAGCCGGAGAGCTGGCCGGAAGTGAAGGGCATCCGCGAGCGGCTGGTCATCCCGCCCGGGCCGCGCAACCCGGTCGGCGTGTGCTGGATCGGGCTCTCCATCAAGGGCTACGGCATCCACGGCACGCCGGAGCCGGAGCTGATCGGCAAGACGGGTTCGCACGGGTGCTTTCGGTTGACGAACTGGGATGTGCAGCGGCTGGCGGAGATGGTGGATGTGGGGACGGAAGTGCGGTTCGCGAGCGGCACGGCGGGCTGAGGCGCCGCCCGCCCCGCCCGGTGCCATCCCCCCGCTGCCCCGTCGCGCCGTGATCGGACCTGGGGGCGGGACCGGCGCCTCGGCGGCCGTGAAAAGTTTCCCGCACTCCTGCGCGAAACATTTTTCCATGGAAAGCAAGTTCGCGCACCCCTGCGCGAAACATTTTTCCATGGAAATCAAGTTCGCGCACCCCTGCGCGAAACATTTTTCCATGGAAAGCAAGTTCCCACACCCCTGCGCGAAACATTCTTCCATGGAAAAATGTCTGCCACAGGGGGAAAAATGTCTGCTCAATGACTGTCTGGATGCGCCGCGGCCGTGCGGCAGGCCGCCGCACGCGCACTTTTTCGGGCCATCGCGATGGCAGTGCAGTAAACGCCGATTCTGTGATCGGACGCGACGGCGGGCGGATGGGAAGGGAGGGGCCAACCGAGGGGGAAGGGATTGACGGATTGAGGTGGGTTGCCGTCGGACCGGGGAACCCCCCGATCGAAATGTCTCTCCAGCCGCGATGGGCGGAATTGTGGACGTGCGGGATTCCTCTGCCGGCGTCATGCATCCGCGATTCGCCTCGAATCTCGTCGCCTCCGGGTTTACCGCTTAGAATCCGCGGCGGTCGTTTTTCTTCTCGACGGAAACCGGGATCATCGACGGCAAACTCCTCGATCGCTGGACCTTGCTTGCCCTTGTGGGCTGTGGCGCCTTCATGTTCTGGGGGGCGTCGTATTACACCGTTTTTGACGACGAGGCGCTGAGCTGCCGGCTGTACGTCCTGGCTCCGGGGGAATTGCTGAGCGAATTGTGGCGTGGGGCCGATCCCGATCCGCCGCTGTATTATCTGCTGCAATCGGGCTGGGTGCGCATCTTCGGCGTGGGGCCCGTCGGGCTTCGGAGTCTCTCCATCGTGTGCTTTCTGGCCGGGCTGGTGGCCATCCGTGCCGCCGGCGAGGCATGGTTCGACCGGCGGGTGGGGCTGGCGACGCTGGCGGTGTGCGCATTGCATCCGGCGCATCTGTTCTTCGGATTTGCCGGGCGCTGGTATGCGATGATGTTCCTGATGGTGGCGCTGCTGGCGTGGGCGACGGCGGCGTGCCGGCGGCGACCCCTCGCGGACCCCGTGCACGGCACGGGGCACCGAGTTCGCGGGAGGCAGGACTTCCTGGGTGTCGCGTCGGTGACATGGGTGCTGGCGGCGGCGGGGGCGTGTTACACCAATTATTTCGGGCCGGTGATGGTGGGGCTGCTATTGGTGGCGGGGTACTGGCGGGAGCGGTGCCGGCTGATAGCAGGTGCCACACAGAGGGTAGATGGTGCGGCGTCGGAGGGACCACAAGGGCTGGAAGCCGGTGCCACAGACAAAGGAGCCGGTGCCACAGAGATGGGAGCCGGTGCCACATCGGTGGTAGGTGGCGCCACACTGGAGGAATCGCAGCGGCTGACGGCCGGGAACAAATCGATGGTTCCCTGGCTGCTGCGAGGTGTCGCGGCGGCGGCACTGTTCGCGCCGTGGTTCGTGCCATTCTGGCATCGACTGGCCGAGTTTCCGGCGTCGGCCGGCGGCGGGGCGTCGCACCTGGGCACGCTGGTGAGGCTGGGCATGACGCTGGCGGCGGGAAACCTGGCCGGGCCGCGGGCATGGTGGGTCTGGGCGCCGATGGCAGGGTTCGGCGTGCTGGTGGCGTTGCTGCTGTGCCGTCAGTGTCGTGTCACCGGCATCGGTCCGCTGGCGCTGGTCGTGCTGGGCAGCATCGCCGCCGGTACGATCTCGCGGACGCTGGTGGATAAGTACGTGCTTGTGCTCAGCGGTCCGGCCTGCGTGCTGTTGGCGGCATTATTGGTAAATGCATGTCGCGGGAATGCGGCACGCTGGCATCGTCGCGCTGGATTGGCGGCGGTGTGCGCGTTGGCGCTGGGCTGGCTGGGCTGCGGCGTCAACCTGGTGAACGAGCGGCACTGGTCGAGCTGGCGCTGGCTGGATCCATTTCCAAAGGTAGTCAAAGACCTGCAGTACGCGATTTCCGGCTGGGTCTATCCAGGCGTCCTTGGACCGCATCCAGCCTTCAAGTACTACGTCGCATTGGAGCGCGCCCGGGCGGAGCCGAAACCGCTGAGTGCGCCCGCGTGGGAACTGCTGATTGTGACTCCAGCGGAATGGAAGTCGGAGCACGATGCGGCGGAAGCTCACCTGATGCCGCAGGCCTGGGTGGATTCCTTTCATGATCGATTTGGACGCTGTGGGCGGCGTTATGTCGACGAAGACGTAATCAGCATCCGCACGGCGGGTTTCGCGCATCAGCCGGATTGGGAGGAGGCCTGGGGCCTGCTGGAGAAGTACTATGTTCGGGTTGGCGAACCGCAGCGATATTTGGAAGACGCTGATGCCGAACTGAAGGACCGGATCGATCCGGGCGTGCATCATCCGAAGTGGCGCATCGAGGTTCAGCGCTGGCGGCTCTCGCCCATCAAGCCCTCCCGCCGATGATACACAGGTCTGCGTTTACCAACGCCGCGCCGAATGTGCGCGCACGGGAGTTCACATGGAGCGAACGAGGCGATGGATGTGGCTGCCGCTGTTGTTGCCGGCAGCGGCGGCGACGGTGCTGGTGGTCGTGGCGACCCGCAACGGCGTGGGGCTCAGCGCCGACTCGGCGCATTACATCGGGGCCGCCCGCGAGCTGGCCGCCGGGCACGGGCTCGTCGTCCCATGGGGTGCGCCCGCGCCGCGGCCGCTGGACCTCTGGCCACCGCTGTATCCTGCGCTGCTGGCGGGGATCGATGCGGCCGGGCCCGATCCGGTGGTATCGGTGCGCTGGCTTCACGCGCTGTGTCTGGGTGTAACGGTTTTCGTCGCGGGCCGGCTGATCTTTGCGGCGACGCGGGGCATCTGGCTGGCATTCCTTTGCGCGATGCTGCTGGCGGGCGGCGGCAACCTGCTGCGGATTCACATGATGGCGTGGTCCGAGCCAGTCTTTCTTTGCGTCAGCGTCTGCGCGACGGCCGCGTTGATCCAGTGGTGCCACACCGGTGGCAGGGCGCGTTTCGCGGGAGCGGCGCTGCTTTTCGGGCTGGCTGCGTTGACGCGTTACGCGGGCGTGGGTCTGGCGGCGGGCGCCGGAATCGCGCTGCTGGTTGGATTTGGATCGCTGCGGCAGCGGCTGGTGCGTTTCGCGGCTTTTGGTTTGTTGAGCGCGCTGCCACTTGCGGGATGGATGATCTGGCTGAGTGCCCAGGGCCGGGCACCGACCACGCGGGTGCTGTCGTGGTATCCGCGATATGACACGATGCTGGCCGATGCGGGCGGCGCTCTGGCACGGCTGCTGTTGCCGGACGGCCTCGCGGGCAGGACGGCTGGCCTGGTGGTGTTGGCGGTCGCCGCGGCCTGCGTATTGTTGGCTGCGTTCGATGCGCGTCGGCTGCCATTCCGTCAGGATGTCGGCCTGACGACACTGCGGCATCGGGGGCGATGGATTCTGGCCGGAGCGATTGGCGGCTATCTCGCGTTCTACGCCGCCAGCGGCCTGTTCTTCGATCCGGCCATCGACTTTGCCGACGTGCGGCACTTCATCACGCCGTACGTGCTGGGCTACTGGCTGCTGGTGCTGAGCCTCTACGACGTGTGGGAGCGCGAAGGCCGGCGGCCTGCCATTGCGGCCACCGCCCTGACCGGCTGCGTGGCATTGTGCGCGCTGATGGCGCCGCGGGCGATCGATTACAGCGACCGGCTGGCCATGGGGTCGGGCTCGGGCGGTCAGGGCTATCACGACCGGAAGTGGCGAACGTCGCCGACGCTGGCAGCGCTGGAGTCGGTGCCGGTCGGCACGCCTATTTACAGTAATGCGCCGGATGCGGTGTACCTGTTGACCGGCCGGCCGACGATCTGGCTGCCCCGGCGCGAGGCCTGGCAGGAAGACGGCGGCGGTGCGAACGATGCGTCGCGACGCGGGGCTTTTCGGAAAGCCGTCGATGACGTCCGCGCGGCGTTGGCGGCTGGCGGTCGCATCGTGTACCTCGATCGCGTGGCGTGGCGGGGGGCTTCGCCGCGGGCGGATGATCTGGAGCGCGCATTACCGGTCCGGGCGGATGTCAACACGGTAGACGGTCGCATTTATTCGTGGGCCGGCGAGGCGGAGTAAGCGCCAGGCGAGCAGGAACGACGGGAGATTGCCACGTGCGCGACGCGCCCTGCGCAATTCGCCCGCCTGCCCGCGGCGTGATAGAATTCCGCCATGGATATCAGTCGGATACGTAACTTTTCCATCATCGCTCACATCGATCACGGCAAGAGCACGCTGGCCGATCGATTGCTTCTGACGTGCGGCGCCATCACGCAGCGCGAATTCCGCGAGCAGTTTCTCGATGACATGGACCTCGAGCGGGAGATGGGCATCACCATCAAGGCCAACCGCTGCTGCCTGAGGTACAACTATCCCGGTGAGCCGGCGCCGGCTGGCGGCGATCACCGGTTGGAAACCGGTGCCACAGGCCACCAATTGGAAAGCGGTGCCGCAGTCGCGCCGGGGCCGATGATTCTGAACCTGATCGACACGCCGGGGCACGTGGATTTTCATTACGAAGTGAGTCGGGCGCTGGCAGCGTGCGAGGGCGTGCTGCTTCTGGTCGATGCCGCGCAGGGCATCGAGGCGCAGACGCTGGCCAATGCCTACAAGGCCATCGAGGCCGGCCTGACCATCATTCCCGTCATCAACAAGATCGATTTGCCGGCGGCGCGGCCGGAGGATGTAGCCCTCGAGATGGAACAGGTGCTGGGCACGCCGGCCGACCAGGCGGTGTTCGCCTCGGCGAAGACGGGCGTCGGCGTGGACGAAATTCTGCGTGCCATCGTGACGCGCATCCCGCCGCCGGTCGGCGATCGCAAAAAGCCGCTTAAGGCGCTCATTTACGACGCGAAGGTCGACCCGCATCGCGGCGTGGTTTCTCATGTGCGCGTCATGGATGGCGTCCTGCGCAAAGGCGAGAAGATCCGGCTGATGGCCATCGCCCGTACATACCTGTGCACCGACATTGGCGTATTCACGCCAAAGCTCACAAGCCGCGAGTCGCTGTCGGCCGGCGAAGTGGGCTACGTGTTTGCCGGCATCAAGACGATTCACGACGTGAACATCGGCGACACGCTGACGTTGGAGGGCGATCCCTGCGACAAGGCGCTGCCCGGTTATCAAGCGCCGCAGCAGATGGTGTTCTGCGATTTCTATCCGGGGCCGGGCACGACCAGTCCCGATCTGCGCGAGGCGATGGAGCGGCTGTGGCTCAACGACAGCAGCTTCAACTTTGAGCCCGTCAGCAGCGTCGCCCTGGGCACGGGCTTTCGCTGCGGCTTCCTCGGCCTGTTGCACATGAAGATCATCCAGGAGCGGCTGGAGCGCGAAAGCGACATCGACGTCTTGCAGACGGCGCCGACGGTTGGTTTTGAAGTGGTCCTTCGCGGCGGCAAGGTGGAAAAGCTGGAATCGCCGGCGGAGTTCCCCGACATGGGGACGATCGAGGAGATTCGCGAGCCGTACGTGAAATCAGAGATCATCGTGCCGAGCAAGTACATCGGCGCGGTCATGCAGCTGTCGGAGGACCGCCGGGGCATCTATCAGAAGACGGAGTATCTGTCGCCCGAGCGGGTGGTGCTGATCTACGAATTCCCGCTGGCCGAGGTGATCTACGACTACTTCGACAAACTCAAGAGCGTGACCAGCGGCTACGCGACGATGGACTACGAGATGATCGGCTTCCGGCCGGACGAACTGGTGAAGTTGAATATCCTGGTGAATGGCGCGCCGGTCGATGCCCTGGCGGTCATCGTGCACCGCTCGAAGGCGGACTTCCGCGGACGCAAGCTGATCGCGCGATTGAAAAAGGAGATCTCGCGGCACCTGTTCGACGTGCCGATCCAGGCGGCGGTGGGAAACAAGATCATCGCCCGGGAGACGATCAAGGCGCTGCGGAAGGACGTAACGGCCAAATGCTACGGCGGCGACGTGTCGCGCAAGCGCAAGCTGCTGGAAAAGCAGAAAGAGGGCAAGAAGCGCATGAAGCAGGTGGCGAACGTGACGATCCCGCAGTCGGCGTTCATGGCGGTGCTGGATACGTCGGAGGAGTAGGGATTAAGGGATTGAGGGATTGAGGGATTGAGGGATTGAGGGATTCACGGATTAAGGGGGATCGGGGCGGCTCACGTTGAATGCGCAGCGTATAGCGGTGATTGAGGATGATCTGGCCATCCGGCAGGGTGTGGTGGCGGCGCTGCGCGCGGCGGGTTACGAGCCGATTGAGGCCGCCGACGGTGAGGAGGGCCTGTCGGTCGCGCGACGGCCGGATGTGGCGCTGGTGCTGCTGGACCTGATGCTGCCCAAGCGTGACGGACTGTCGGTCCTGCGGGAGCTGCGCAAGACGCACTCGACGCTGCCTATCATTATCCTGACGGCAATGGGATCGGAATCGGAGCGCGTGGCAGGGCTGGAGGCGGGGGCAGATGACTACGTGGTCAAGCCGTTCAGCGTGCTGGAGCTGCGTGCCCGCGTCGAAGCGGTGCTGCGGCGCAGCCCGGAGCGACCGGCGGCGCTGGAGCGCTTCAAACTGGGCCCGCTGAGCGTCGACCTGAACCGGCGCGAGGTGCGGGGCGAAGCATCGACGCAGATGCTCTCGGAGACGGAGGGCAACATCCTCGGGCACCTGGCGGCCCACGCCAGCCGGGCGATCTCGCGGGAAGAGCTGCTCGGCCGGCTGTGGGGCCTGAGCGGCGGCGTGGAGACGCGCACGGTGGACATGCACGTGGCCCGGCTGCGGGCGAAGCTGAACGCGGCGGGCGGCGAGGACGCGGGGGAGCATATTTCGACCGTCCGCGGCAAGGGATACATGCTGGCCCATCGTCCGGAGGCGACGTGAGGGGGCGAAGGCGGAACGGTGTCGATAGTGCGGCACCGTGCAGGCGGTGCGGCTGCGCATCTGGCAATAGTGAATCGGTTCTGGTGGAATGACGACTCCCTCCCGGGCAAGGCGCAACGCGATATTCGGACTGGCGGTGGTGACTGCGCTGGTGCTCAGCGGGCTGGTGTGGGCGACGCGCTCGGCGGTGCAGCTGGAGCGACTCGAGGCGGAAGGCGTGGCCCGGCGCGAGTATGAAAACAAGCTCTTTCTGGTGACGGCGCACGTCGATTCCTTCATCGACAGCGTGCTGGCGAAAGAGCGCGAGCGGGATATCGAGCATTACAAGGCGTATTACTATCCGTCCTCGCGAATGATCAACGTCCATAGCCGGCTGGAGTTCAGCGGCGACGTCGTCCAGGAATCGCCGCTGGTCAAACTCGAACTTCCGGAGTGGATGCTGCTTCATTTTCAGGTGGCTTATCCCCAGAAGTGGGGTTCGCCACAGCTGTCGGAAGACGGCGAGTGGGCGATGACGGCGGACGCGATCCCGGAATCGGAGCGGGCGCGACGCGCAACTGCTGCCAACTGGATGGCATCGCTGCGGGAGCGGTTCGACGAGAGATCTCTGCTGTCGCTGCTCGAGCGCGGCGATGCCTCAACCGAGGAACCAAATCCGGGTGCGCGATCGGAGGTCGCGGCCGATCGAAGCGCCGCGGAATTCGCGCGGCGTGGACGGCGTCTGGTCATGCAGATGAGCACGTCGGAAGGTGAGCAGTGCACGCCATTGCCGACCATGATGCGGAACCTCCAGGCCGACGATCGCGAGGACGTGGAGGCATCCGGCACGCAGGAGTGCGTGGAAGTAAGAAGGACGCCGATGCGGCCGGTGTGGCTGCGTCTGACGACCGAAGGTCAACCTCAGCTCGCCCTGCTTCGCAGTATTTCGGTGAGGGATTACGACCACTGCGCGATTCAAGGCGTCCTGATCGACTGGCCGCGCTTCCGGGCGATGCTGGACCGTGAACTGGATTCGTTGTTTCCCGGCGCCATGATCGAGCCGATCTTCGGGGAGGAGTCGCACGACTCTCGCGATCTGAACCGGCTGCGCTCCATCCCGGCCAGAGTGGCATTCCCGCCGCCGCCCGCCATCGCATTCTCGCTGTCCGACGGTCTGCGCAACGGCCTGATCGTCGCATGGAGTGTCACAGCCCTGGCGCTCATTGCCATTGCCTACGGGGCCATGAAGTACGTGTCGATTTTGGAGCGGCGAATGCAGTTTGCCGCCGCGGTGACACACGAGCTGCGCACGCCGCTTACGTCGTTTCAACTGTATTCGGATCTCCTCGCCGACCCGGCGGCCAGCGAGGCATCGCGCAGCGGGTACGTGGAGACGCTCCAGCGCGAGTCCCGCCGGCTGGGCAGGCTGGTGGAGAACGTGCTGCTCTATTCGCGGCTGGGCGACGCGCGGCCCATTCTGCACCCGCGCCCCGTGTCGCCCGGTGCCGTGCTCGATGCGGTCAGCGGCCAGACCGGGGAGACCTGCCGGGCCGCCGGCAAGGAGCTGATCGTGGAGAACGCCTGTGCCGACGGAACGACATTGACGACGGACGGCGAATTCGTGCAGCAGATTCTGTCCAACCTGGTGGAGAACGCGTGCAAGTACAGCCAGCAGGCCGAGGATCATCGCATTTTTCTGACGGCACAGGCCAACGGGGCCTGCGTGAAGTTTGCCGTCGAGGATGCCGGCCCCGGCGTGGATCCGTCCGAGCGGCGCGCGGTGTTCCGGCCGTTCCGGCGCGGCAATCCGGCGCGCGATGGGTCCACCGGGGGCGTGGGCCTGGGGCTGGCATTATCGCGGCACTGGGCCGAGTGCCTGGGCGGCCAGCTGGCGCTCACGCGCGGCGAGAGAAACGGCGGGCGGCTATCGCGTTTTGTGCTGCGGCTGCCGCGTTCGAACGGTGGATGAATCACGGCGCCGCGTCGACGCGCGACTCACGCCATGAAGCAGGCCGGTTCGTGATGCGGCGGAATCTTGCCGCAGCCCATCAGATAGCATTTCGTCGTCTCCGGCCCCATGAAGCTGAACGTCGTCTTGAAGGTTCGATAGAGGGCCGCGACATCGTCCGCCGTGCCGGCGGGCAGGGCCTTGAGCCACTTGCTGTATGAGCCGTGCTGTTCCGCCAGACTCAGGAAAACCCTGCTGTTGGAGATGGTTGCCTCGATCTTCCGGCGATTGCGGATAATGTCGGGATTCTGGCACAGGCGGTCCACGTCCTTCGCGCTCATCGACGCGACGCGTTTGGGATCAAACGCGTGAAATGCTGAAACCAGGGCCGGCGTCTTGACCAGGACGATCTTCCATGAAAGGCCGCACTGGAAGATCTCCAGCGCCATGCGCTTGAGATGCCCGGCGTCGGTCCGGATGGACTGGCCCCATTCGCGATCGTGATATGCCGCAAGGATCGGGTCGCGTGCGGCCCAGCCGCATCGAATTCTGCCGTCGTTAATGTCAATTTTCTTCACAGAGCGCCTGTTCAATAATTCCGCGGGTGCCGTGGCAGCGTGAGCTGTCGTCATGTCTCCAATTTCGTGCCGGGTGGGGCGAAGCGGGGCCGCGCCACTCCGTAGCTGATGCCTTGTCGCCGCGGATGCGATTCTTGCCAGAGTTGCGTACAATACCGCATTCGAGCCTGACAGGCCCATTCGGTCAACGCGCAGGAGATTCAGGGCATGACCGCACCGCGCCTCTACGCTGACAATGCCGCCACCAGCTTTCCCAAGCCGCCGGTGGTCTTCAAGGCGATGCAGGCCTATGCCGAACACCTGGGAGCCTCTGCCGGGCGCGGGGCCTATGCCGAGGCACTGGAGACCGGACACCTGCTGGCCACCTGCCGCCGGCGGCTTGCCAACCTCTTCAACGCAGAGGAGCCGGAGCGCATCGTCTTCACCTTCAACTGCACCGGCGCGCTGAACCTCGCGATCAAGGGCTGGCTCCGTGAAGGCGATCACGTCGTGACGACCGCCATGGAGCACAACTCGGTGCTGCGGCCGCTGAATCGCATGGCGGAGCGCGGCGATATTTCGGTCAGCTATGTGCCGGCCGATCCGGCGACCGGACTCGTCGATCCCGACGATGTGCTGGCCGCGGTCGCCGCCGAGACGCGGCTGATCGCGGTGAATCATGGCAGCAACGTGACCGGCACGCTCCAGCCGATCGAGGCGATCGGGCCGCGGGCCCGGGCGATGGGCATCGCGTTCCTGGTGGATGCGGCGCAAACGGCGGGACACGTGCCGATCGACGTGCAGGCGCTTTGCATCGATTTTCTGGCGGTGCCGGGTCACAAGGGCCTGCTGGGTCCGCTGGGCACCGGGGCGCTCTACATACGGCAGGGGCGTGAGGGCGAATTGCAGCCTTTGCTGGAGGGAGGCACGGGATCGGTCAGCGATCTTCCCACGCAACCGGACTTCATGCCCGACAAGTACGAGCCGGGCAGCCATAATGCCATCGGCCTCGCCGGGCTGTCGGCAGCGCTCGAATCGCTCCTCGATGAGTCCGTGGCCGCTCGCCGGGCTCACGACGTGGCGCTGTCGCGGGCCTTTCTGGAGGCGCTCGCCGATGCACCGGGGCTCCAGCTTTATGGCCCGGCCGACGAATCTCAACGGGTACCGGTGTTCAGCGTGCGCCTGGCAGACCTGGAGCCTGCGGAATTGTCGGCCCTGCTGGAGAGCGAATTCGGTATCCTGACGCGGTCCGGGTTGCACTGCGCACCCCTGGCGCACCGAACGCTTGGCACCGATCGCCTGGGTGGCACCACGCGCATCAGTCTCGGTGCGTTCAATACTGCCCACGACGCGATCCGCTGCGCCGGTGCGCTGCAAAAACTCGCCGCCGCAGCGGCGGTCTGATCCATCCCACCGACTTGTGGCCCTCAACCTGCCGGCGTCAGAGGGCCGGGGCTGCCGGCGCCCCGCCGGCGAACGTTCATGAAACGCTGCACGTCAAAGACAGGGCGTTCCGCGACGACGCATCGCCAGCCGGGCGATGACGCGATCGGCGGACGCCGCAGGTTTGCCTGTGGCGCTCGCGATGTATTGATTCGCACCGCGGCCGCGTGCATTACGTCCTTTGCTCTCTGCGCGCCGCTGCATGCGAACGGGGTCGATGGCGCGGCGGTGGATCGCGCGATCGAGCACGGCATCAAAGCACTGATGGATGCCACGGTGGGAGAGGACGTCATCACCTTCAAGACGCGGCAGAAGGGCGGACTGGTGCGCACGGTTCGCGGCCACGTTGAAAAGGACCACGGCGCCCGTATCGACTTTCGAACGGTGGATGGCGAGAAGGTCTCCATTCGCAAGATTCTGATCGACGACTGGCAGGAGTCGGGTTATCTGAAGGAAGAGATGACCGACTACTTCCGGACCGGGCCGACGACGCTGGCGGCGTTCGCGCTGGTCGCCGCCGGCGTTGAGACGCGCACGCCGCAACTGGCGCGCATGCTCGGCGCGCTGGAGCGTGCCGACACGAAGAACATGGGGACGTATGTCCGTTCGCTGCGCGCGTGCCTGTGGAGCCTGTTGCTGGATCGAAAGCTGGGTGAGGAACGCCACCAGCAATACCGGCGGCTCCTTCAGCAGGACATCACGTGGCTGATGCACGCGCGCACCACGCAGGGGGCACATACCTATTTTCATCCGCGGGAGATGGACTTCCCCGGCGACAATTCCAACACGCAGTTCGCGCACCTGGGTCTGTGGGCGGGCGCCGTCGCCGGCGCCGATGTGTCGAACAGCGTCTGGCTGGCGATGGAGAAGTACTGGCTGGGCGGGCAGGAGCCCGATGGCGGATGGGCTTACGTCAACGGCAACGGCGGCTCGACGTCTTCGATGACGGTCGCCGGCTGCAACAGCCTGTATATCGTGCTGGACCGCCACTATGCCCGGGCCGATTTTCCCTATCGCTACTTCGAGGGGGCGAGGCCGAACAAGAAGGCGCGGGCGCGGATGGACCGCATCTATCGCGCAATCGACGACGGCAACGCGTTTCTGACGCACAACCGACCGAGCATCGCCGGGCATCGCGGCTACGAATTGTTCGGGCTGGAGCGGCTGGGTCTGGCAAGCGGACGAACGCACATCGGCGGCCTCGAGTGGTTCGAGCGTTATGTAACGCAGGTGGCGGACCACAAGTGGGGCGAGAACGCGGTCGCGGACTCGTTCATGCTCATCTTTCTCGTTCACGGCAGGGCGCCGGTGCTGTTTCAGAAACTCGCGCATGGCGAGGACGTGCACGCATGGAATTACTACCATCGCGATCTGTCCGGGTTGGTCCGCTACCTGTCGGGCAACTTCGAGCGGATTCACCGCTGGCAGATCGTGCCCGAGACGGCGTCGCTCGACGCGTTGAAGATCGCGCCATTTCTGTACATTTCGGGGTTTGAGCAATTGAAGCTGAGCGAGGCGACGCGGCGCACCATTCGCGATTACATCGACGAGGGAGGCGTGGTGTTTCTGCATGCCGATCGTTCCAGCGCCCGCTTTGTGGAGAGCGCGAAGAAGATGTTCAACGAGATGTTCGCCGACCGGCGGCTGGAATTCTCCGAGCTGGACCGCGATGAGCCGCTGTACACGTGCCTGTTCCGAGGCGGCCGTAAGGGGTGGAAGAAGCGCGTGCCGTTTACCGCCATCCGCGAGGGGCCGCGATTGATGGTGCTGCTCAGCCCTGTCGATCTCGCGGGCGCCTGGCACCAGGACCGCCGCGAGCATAACGAGCTTTACGAGATCATGGCCAATGTGCGGGTGTATTGCGCGCCACCATACAATGAGCTTCCACAGACGCTGCCGCCATTGCAGACCGCTGCGGGCGCAGTCGCGCCGCGCGGGTCGCTTCGGCTATATCAAACGAGCCTGGAACGACCGACTGCGTATGCCGGCTTGTGGCAACGCCACGCCGAGGGCATTCAACGACGCACCGGCATGACGCTGCGCGTCGAAGAGGGTCCGCTGCCCGACGACGCCGCCGAGCTGGCGGGCTTTGACGTCGTTCATGTCAGCACGCGCGGCGCCTCGGATCCCGGCAGCAGGCGTCTGCGGGTGCTTTCGGAGTACGCCCGCAATGGTGGATGGATCATGATCGATGCCGCCGACGGTCAAGGCCCCGCCACGGCGGCCGTGCTGAAGCTGGTTGAGGGTCTCGACGTGGGCGAGCGAGGCGTGCTGGCGGCAAAGGACGCCCTCGCGATCGGTTCGTTCGATGGCGGCCGATCATTACTGGACCTGGATTCGACGCAGGCCGGTCTCAGCCTCAGCCCCGCCAAGGCGCCGCCGCCCATCGTGCTGCGTACCGTCGAAGGCCGCGTCGCCGTGGCCGCGTGTCCATTCGATCTGAGCGCCGGTCTCAACGGCCACTTTGTCTGGCAGCGCGTGGGCTACACGCAGGCGTCCACGCGCACCATCGTGGACAACCTGCTGCTTTCGCGCTGGTGGCAGCTTCGCGAGGCGCGGGGGGCGGCGGAGAAGCCCTGATGCGCATGCTGGTGCTCCATGGCGGGGCGATTGGTGACTTTATCCTGACACTGGGGCTGATCCAGTCGCTCCGTGTCGCCGTTCGTGCCGAATGGGTGACACTGATCGGCAGAGGCACGATCCGGGAGTTGGCCGGTCCGGACAATGGCATTGACCGGTTTTGCGACCTCGATGCCGGCGGCTTTCATGCCCTGTTCGGATCGAGTGCGCTCGATGGCCGCGCCGCCGATGCAATTGCCGGGCACCAACTTGCCATTAACCTGCTCGGCGAGGCGGCTGCGCTGGACGCTCGCCTGGTTTCGGCCGGCGTCGGACGGGTGATATCGATCGACCCGCGCCCGCGGACGGGGACGAACGAACACATTACAACGCAGTGGTCCCGCGATCTGGTCCGCGCGGGCATCGACCTGCGCGTCAGGCCGGCGGTCATCCGCGTACCTGCCGACGAATTGGCGGCCGCCCGGGACCATCCGGCGTTCGCCGGGGCCGCACCGATCGTGCTGCACCCGGGCAGCGGCTCGCGGGCCAAGTGCTGGCCGCTCGAAAACTGGGCAGGACTGGCGAACCGCTTGCGAGAACGGGGCCGGGCCTGTGTCACGCTGCTGGGGCCCGCGGAGCGCGAGCGGTTCGCCGGTGCGGACCTGTCGCAGCTACTGAAAGTCGCGGCGGCGGTCGAGTCAGAATCGCTTCTGCGGGTGGCGGCGTGGCTTTCGCTCGCCCGGGCGTACATCGGCAACGACAGCGGCATATCCCACCTGGCCGCCGCGGTGGAGGCACGGACTCTGGCCATTTTCGGTCCGACCGCGCCAACCGTCTGGCGGCCCTATTCGGATACGACCGAGGTCATCGGGAGCGGCACGCCTCACTGGCCCTCCCTGAGTGACGTGCTCCATTCGGCCGGCGCGATGTTGATTAATTCGTGATCGGGTTTGCCGGAGGGGACGCTATCATGGCTGCGGTGTCGGATTGCCGTCTGCGATCCCCTGGCGCAAACACATGTCGAGCTTGGAACTCATACGACCCGGAACGGCAAACCTCCGCCGAACACTTCGGTGTACCCTGTCGGCGCCGCATCAGCCGGTTGGCGAGCTCGAGCGGCAGGTGACGGCGTTCATCGAGTATGCCCGGGCGTTGCACCTGGACCTGGGACAGCACTGGTTGCTCAGCCGCGGCGGCATGCCGGTGTGCGGTGTGACGTGTCTCGAATCGCCGGGGCGAACGGCCATGCTGTTTCTGCCAAGCCATGCATGCACCGGCGACTATCAGGCGGCAGTCCTGACGCTGCTGGAGGACATCTGCAAGGAGGAGGTCGAGCGGGGTGTGCGGCTCCTCCAGGTGCTGCTGGAGCCACACGATGCCGCGGGCGTCCGATTGCTGGAGCTTGCGGGTTTTCAGCAGATAGCGGTGCTGGACTACCTGGAGTGCTTCATTGCGCAGCGAACGGCCGGCGGGTTGAGCGAGGCTTTGCCCGCCGCGCCGGCCTCCAGCGCGTGGAAACGGTACGACGACGGGAGCCATCGGCAATTCGCCGACCTGATTCGCAGCACCTACGAGGGCAGCCGGGATTGTCCGGTGCTCGGGGCGCTTCGGGCAATTGACGACGTGATTGCCGGCCACCGTGCGGCAGGGCTATTTGCGCCGCATCGATGGCGGCTGCTATGCGTCGACGATCAGGCGGCGGGATGCGTGTTGTTGTCGCAGAATCCGCTTCGTCCGGTGTTGGAATTAGTCTATATGGGCGTAGCGCCTGCGTTCCGCGGACGGGGCATCGGGCGACATATCCTCAACGCGGGCCTGCAAATCGCGAGGGAGGACGGGTTTGCATCAGTCACGCTGGCGGTCGATCGGGACAACGAGCCGGCAAAGCGGCTCTACGCAAGCACGGGCTTCTCGCAATCGAACTCCCGCCGCGCGATGCTGCGCGTGATCGCAAGCGGCTGAAGAACGCGAGCTGCTTGAATGCTGCGCGCGGGTCGTCGCAAAAGCTACGCGTGATCATGAAGTTGAGCGCGCGGCGGGAGATCCGGAGTCGTGTTCTCCACGGATTATTCAGGCAGCGAGGACCGAATGTTGGTAAGCGGTTAAAAGAACTTTTTTCGTTGCTCTAAGTTTCGGTGGCGCAAGAAGTGAATACGTGTGTAAATTTTAGATGAGAATTTCTTTATTGACGTGGTTTCTGCGCATTCGTAAATTACGCCGCAGGTAAGAAAGAGCGACTTGATAGACGGATGCGGCGGGGTTCACTCGGGGGGCCTCAAGAAGCCGTTTGAAAGCCGCAATTCTCGCTTGCCGGACCATCTGTAACTGATTTTTTGTAGGCCGTATGACCCTTGTAACCCGCGCCCGATCGTGGAGCGCTGAAGGAGCGCGCGCTATGACCGCTGTGGCCGTCATGCCTGCTGTAGAGGAACAGGTGCGTAAGCGGATCGCCGAGCTGGTCGGACCGCAGAAATACAAAATCTGGTTCAAGAACTCGACGGAATTCACGCACGGCGATCGCTTTCTGAAGGTTGGCGTGCCCAACATCTTTATCGGCAACTGGATCGAAGATCATTTTGCCGACGCGATCCAGCAGGCGGCAACGGACGTCGTCGGCGGCGATGTGAACGTTACATTTTCCATCGATCCCGAGCTGTTTCGCAAGCTTCGAAAGAAGCAGCTCAACTCCCAGGCGGCCTACATCGAAAAGAGCGCCGAGCGCGTTGCTCGCGAGGGCAGGGGGCAGGGCAACGGCCAGGCGCCGGCGCTGCGGCCCGCACCCGCGCAGCCGCGGAACCTGCGCTACCGGCTCAGCGATTTCGTCGTCGGCGCTTCCAATCGACTGGCGTACTCCACGGCGCTCGCCGTCGTCGAAAACCAGGCCGCCGAAGTGGGTGTCGTTTGCTATTTTGGCGGCTGCGGTCTGGGCAAGACGCACCTGCTTCAGGGCATCGTCGCCGCCCTCGCCGAGAAAAAGCCCTCGCTGCGATGCGAATACCTGACCGGCGAAGACTTCACCAACCAGTTCCTCGTCGCCCTGCGGGATAAGAAGCTCGATGCCTTTCGCCATCGCTATCGCGACGTGGACGTGCTGCTCATCGACGATTTTCAGTTCATTGCCAACAAGCGCGTCACGCAGGAAGAATTCTTCCACACCTTCAACGCCATCAACGCCAACAACAAGCGCGTCATCATGGCCTCGGATGCCCATCCGAAGATGATCGGCGACCTGTCGGAATCGCTGGTGAGTCGCATTCTCGCCGGTATGGTGGTCAAGATCGAGCGCCCCGATGTTGAGACGCGGCGCGAGATCCTGCGCCGCATTGCAGCGCGCACGCACCACGTCGTCGCAGAGCCCGTCATCGACTACATCGCCGGGATGATCGAGGCGAATGTGCGCGAACTCGAAGGATGCCTCATCAAGTTGATCGCCTTCGCATCGCTCCAAAAGGCCCCGATCACGCTCGATCTTGCCCGCCAGGCCCTGGAAGACCATCTGCGGCAGACAGGCAAGATTCTGACGGTGAGCGATATTGAGATGAGCGTCGCCACGTATTTCGGCCTCTGCCCGGCCGATCTGCACTCATCCCGCAAGAGCCGAACCATCGCCCTGGCTCGTAACGTCGCGATGTTTCTGGCCAGGCGGCACACGGATCTCAGCTTCCCGGAGATCGCCCGTCTGATGGGCAACAAGAACCACACCACCGTGCTCCTGGCGTGCCGCCGCGTAAACCAAAATATGACCAACGACGCCGACGTCACCTGGCAGGGTGCTGCCGGCCCGATTACCCGGAAAATCCGCGAGATTGTCGCCGCCCAAGAAGAACAACTGACGGTGGGGCAGTCCGGCGTCCCCTGCTGATCAAACGCCTTAGCAACAGTGATCGACCGGTCACGGGCGATCCTGCGGGGAAGGACCCCCGCAGGATCGCGATTTGGCTGTCCCGCCCCCCTTAGACAATTTTGTCAGGTTGAGTTTAAGTCCGCACTCGATTTCCGGTCCTCAGGTGCTAAGATAGAGCAGCCTGCCTGACAGACCGATCAATGAGCGGCAAGATCTGGCCCATGTGACAAACATGTTGCGTCCGAGATTTCTGCTTTCGAGGTATAAGTAACATTGCGGATAAACGCCGCCTCACCGGCGCATTACGAATCCGTTTTGTGAGCGACGCTTCGAACTCTCTACGGCTTCGCGAGGAAATGCCCATGCACAGGTCCTCCCCCTCCTCCCCGGTTACCCGAACGCTGGCGGCCCTGCTGATTTGTTTCGGCGGGCTGGCGTCCATCATGCAGTTGGATGTGCCCGGCCGGGTCGCTTACGCCATGGAACGTGGCAAGCTGGAGGCGGCCCGCAGCCATCTCCACATCGCCGATCTGAAAGAGGTCGCTGCTCTCGAGCGGCTGTCGGAGGGGTACGCCATCGTATCCGAGGTCTCGCGGCCCTCCGTGGTCTATATCGAAGCGTTCGCCGCTCGAGATGGCTCTGGCAGGGGTCCGTCGGTCGGCACGGGCAGCGGCGTCATCATCGATGAAGACGGCCACGTGATGACCAACAACCACGTGATTGAAAACTCCGATCGCATCACGGTCACCCTGGTCGACGGCCGGCGGATCGACGCCGCGCTGATTGGGACCGACATCAAGACCGATCTCGCACTGCTGAAGATCGAGGCGGATCGGCTTCATCCCGCCGTGCTTGGCGATTCGAGCAAGGTTCGAATTGGCCACATTGTCCTGGCGATCGGTAGCCCGTTCCGCCTCGGACACAGCGTGTCCCACGGCATCATCAGCGCCATGGGCCGCTCGGACGTCAACGTTGACATCGACTATCAGAACTGGTTCCAGACTGATGCCCCGATCAATCCCGGCAACTCCGGCGGCCCGCTCATCAACACGCGGGGCGAAGTGATCGGCATCAACACGGCCATCGCCACGGAAAACGGCGGCCATCAAGGGGTCGGCTTTGCGATCCCGTCCAACGTCGTCGCCTTCATCGCCGAACGGCTGAAGACCGACCGCAAGGTCGTGCGCGGCGTGTTGGGCGTCGTGATCGAACAGATCACGCCGCAGATGATCTCCGACTACGGACTGGACACCACCATGGGCGTGCTCGTTCGCAACGTCGCCGACAATTCGCCCGCCGCCCAGGCCGGCCTCAAGCCCGAGGACATCATCCTCAACATCAACGGCGCGATTGTGACGACGCGCGAACAGTTGCAGGAGATGGTCGCCGCCACGCGACCGGGCACCAAAGTCGCCATGACGCTCTGGCGCAATCGCGCGCGGGTGAGCTGCGACGTCGTCATTGGCCGGCAACCGGATGATTTCTCGACGTCCGGTTCGGTCCGCGAGTTGAACCGCGCCTGGCGACTTCCGGGGGACGAGCGCGATACGGTCCCGTGGAATCGCGACGAACTGACGGCGTCGGAATCGACGGCCCGACATCACTTCGATGATCTCGGCTTCTCCGCGTCGACGCTGACGGCGCAGTTGGGCGATCGCTATCAGCTGCCAGTCAGCCTGAATCGCGGCGTGGTCGTGACGCGCATCGCTGCTTCGAGCGAGGCCTATGCCGCCCGGCTGCGACCGGGTCACGTGATCGTCGAGGTCAATGACAAGGCCGTCAGCAGCGTGGATGAACTGCGGTTCGCCCTGTCGCCGGATGGGCTTGCCCGTGGCGTCAAGCTGCGCGTCGAAAGCCGCGAAGGGGCTTATACCGTCGTTCTGCAAATGCCTTGACGCGGGATCGGCGGCCGCTCATTCGCGAGCCGGGCAGGGGCAGACGGCTCGCCCGTCAGATGTGCACCTTCAGCACCGGTTTTGCCAGCAGGGCAAACCCGATCGACAACCCGAAAAGCGAAATCAACCAGTGGATGTCGAATCCCAGCAGCTCCGTGCGCCGGGCGGGATAGTGTATGCGCACGGATTCGAATGCCGAATCGGCGGGCAGGGCCGGCTCCGCGGAGAACAGCAGTCGTTCGTGCCACGCGCCCCCCACGCGGCTGCTCAATCGGACGAATTCTTCGCCAAAGACCAGCGGCACGCGCACGGCGCCGGTGCCATCACCCAGCGTCACGAGGTGCGATCCCGCCGAATCGGCCATGAATCGCCAGTCGACCGTGCGGAGCAGCTCCGCGCGGCACGGGTCCAGCTCGTTGTGGCGCACGCCTGCCGGCAAGCTGACGCTCGTGGCTTCAGCCGGGATGGGCTGACCCGCAGACGATGAAGCGGGCTTCACCGTTGCCGTCACGCGCAGCACGCTGCCGGCGGCGGCGGGGCGAAATTCGTACCGCAGGCCGATCTGCGACATGATCAGCACGAATGGCACGATCATGATGAGCGTCGGCTTGAGGGAATAGCCCAGCAGGCGCACCGCCTGCCACAGAATGCGGCGCTGCGAGCGAAAAGTGACTGCGAGATTATCCTTGAACAGGCGCGTCGCGAGCAGGTCGGCGGAGATGCGGCGGCGCACTTCGGCGATCGCCTTCTGGTTGGACGTGCAGCGCCAGGCGAGCATCATCGCCACGCCGAGGACGGCCGACATGAACCACAGCGCTGCGACCGGGCCCATCCACGACATCGCGGCGAATGCGGCATCTCCGATGGCGGTGCAGATTCGGATGATGATGTCCAGCACGGTGTCCATGAATTGATAGGCGACCAATCAGCCATACTGACGCGTGGCTGCCGCAGGGCGGCGCGTGTTACTCGATGTAGCCGAGCCCCTTGAGCCGCTCGAGCACGGCCGGATCGGTCTCGGAGCCCTCGCCTTTGGCCTGGTCCAGCAGCGCCAGCTCCTTTTCGATGCAGTGCGCAATGAACTCATCGGCGCTGCTGTAGCCGGCGGCGCTGGCGTAACGCTGCACGCGCTCGAGCAGCTTCTTATCGAGTTTGACATTGCCACCGAACATCACGCACCCTCCTTTGCCTGGTTTGCCGCTGCTTGCAAGGACCGGAACAGGTCCCGGCCGTGCATGGAAGCCGGCGTCGCAATGCCGAATTCGCCGAGGATGGTCGGCGCGATATCGATCAGCGACGGGTCTTCTTTGGTGATCTTTCTATTTGTAATTAGAATGCCGGGTACCAGGTCGTGGGCAATGCAGTGATCGGCGCTCCAAGGCTTTTTGTTGTCCACGACTACTGCCTGATCGAGGCCGCCCAGGCAGGTGCTCCAGCTGGCGCGGTAGTCGCGCTCATATCCCGTGATCAAATCGGGCGTGAGTTCACTCGACGAGTACGGTCCCTTGTACACCTTGTCAGTGCGGTAGACGCGGTGGATGACCGGCCGGCCGTTCTGCGGGTCGCGAACCGCGAGGAGCTTTTCCGTGATTTCCTTAAGTAGCCCCTCTCCTTCGGCGCCGGGTTCGACGATGCCGCCGTCTTCGCGGCCCTTGAGATTCAGAAACACGCCGTTGAGCCCGAGGCCATAGGCCTTCGTCTTTGACCAGTCGGCACCGTCCAGACCGTGGTGATCGCAGACGAGATAGCCCTCCTGGCGCAGCCAGGTGTTGAGCCCGAAGCCGCGGCGGAAGTTGCCGAAGCCGTGGTCGGACATGACGATGAGGGTGGCCCGGTCGTCCAGCCGGTCCATGATCCTGCCAAGGGCGGCGTCGACGCGGGTGTACAACGTTTCGATGACGCCCTGGTATTTCTTCGCTTCTTCCGGCGAGCGCAACGGATGCGGCTCATCCCCTTCCCACCAGAAAATGTGCGATTGGAGATCGGTGCTCGAAAAATAGAAGAACGTGACGCCGTCCTCGAGATGATCGAGCACATAATCGAGAAGCCTGAGCCGTTCCTCAAACACGAGATCGGCCTGCACCTTGTATTCTTCGTCGGTGAAGACGTGTTCGGCGGCCTTAAAGTCCTCCGCAAATCCCTGCGTATAAAATGGCCCGATGGCCTCGCCCAGCTCGGTGACCCAGTCGGGCGGCTCGCTGATCACCTGGGCCGCGTTGGTGGGAATGAAGTTGAGCGGGCTGACGTAGAGCTTCAGGTCCGGATGAACGGCCTGGAGATAGAACCGCACCATGGTGGGCAGATCCGGGCCGAGCGGCGTCTGCAGAAAGTGCACCTCGGTCCAGTCGCTCCATTCGCCTGCATTGAGTACCAGCTCGACGCGCTCGTTGGGTATGCCGATCGGCGCTTCGTTGACGAAAACGAGCTTGGCGACGTTCCGCTCGGGATCGGGATGCACCTCGATTGGCACCACGAGCTCTTCGTACTTCAACGTGAGCTTCGATTTGGGACGGAAAACCGTCTCGGGGCCGACCAGGCGGGCGATCTGTACGCCGGTTCGGCGGTCGTAGTCGATTCGCATCAGAATCCCGCCGCCGACGTCATTTCTCTTCTGGCGAAACTCGGACGTGAAGTGTTGAAACGTGCCCTGGGTTCCGAAGGCATCGGGCACGCCCATGTCTGACAGACAGCACATGTGGCCGTGCTTCGATTCGCTCGGCGGATAGTTCGCCGGCAGCTTGTACATCTTCACGGGGATGCCGCGCTCGTCGAGATAATCCCAGAAGGGCGTGCCGCGGCGGAGGAGTTGATTGTCCGTACTGATATCGGGCACCTGGTATTCGCGACCGTCCATCTTGAAGGTGAACCAGGGCTCATCGACTTCTTCGTGGATGCGGTTGGTCGAAAAGTAAAAGCGATTCGGATCGCCCGCGGCCATCAGGCGGGGCTGGCGATGAATAAAGTCGAAGATGCCGTGTTCGCCGGGGCCGGCACCGGTGATGAAGTTTGACCATGCCACCGGGCTCTGCGGGGGAATGCTGGTCTCGAGCGGTGAGAAACCGCCACGCGCGGCCAGCCGGGCGAAGTTGGGCAGGCGTCCTTCGTCCATCATGCGCCGCACCAGGCGTGGATCCATGCCGTCGCAGCCGAGGATGAAGATCTGCCTGCCGCCAGGCCCCGGACCGGTGCGGCGTGCCCACAGCGCGTAGCCGCCGCCCGCCACGGCCAGCAACAGAATGAAAATAACTGCCTTTCTCATCTTGATCTCAACAACGATCGCATCGGGGAAGTTCGACGCCAGCTACGAGGCGCGCGCGAACTCGAGCGGCCGTCCATCCATCTGGCCCGGTACATCCACGCCGAACAGCGTCAGCGCGGTCGGCGCCAGGTCCATGAGCCGTGGCGAAGGGCTCGCCACGCGGCGGCTGCTGAAGAATATGCCCGGAATCAACTCCGGATCGATGCAGTGATCGCCGCTCCACGCCTTCGTATTGTCGTGGAACACGCTGCCGGTGACCTTTCCCATGGCCGAGTCCCAGTCGACGCGATAGCCGCGATGGTAACCGATCACCAGGTCCGGGGCCGTGTCGCGGAAGGGGCCGGTGTAGGCGGTCTCCTTGTCGTATACGGACTTGATCGCCGGCTCGCCGGACTTCGGATCGCGAAGGCCGGTCAACTTGCCGATGATCTCCTTCTTCAGCAGGCGGGCAGGCTCGCCGGGCTCGACGATGCCCTGCGCCTCGCGGCCCTTCACGTTGAGGAACAGGCCCGCCAGGCCCAGGCCGAAGACCCTGGTCTTCGACCAGTCCACGCCCGAGAGATAGCTGAATGAACCCGGCGAAACACCGGGCTTGAGCGCCATGTAGCCATTTTCGATGAGCCACGCGTTCAAATCGATGCCGCGGCGAAACGCGTTGAAGCCGTGATCGGAGATGACCATGAGCATCGTGTCTTCGGAGTCTCCGGCCTTGATCGTGCGGGCCATCGTTTCGCCCACCAGCCGGTCCATGCGCATGTACAGTTCTTCGATGACGGTGTCGAAACGGCCGGGAGCGTATGCCGGATCGAGATTGGCCGGATGCGCGGGGTGCGTGCGATCGAGATAGCGCCAGAACATGTGCTGGAGGCGATCGGTCCCGTCGAAGACGCAGACGACCAGGCCGCGTTTTGTATTGTCGATGGCGTCAAAGAACTGTTGTTCGCGTTCGGCGTCAATATCAAGGCACTGCTGGAGGAATGCGCCGTCCTCGACCAGCCCCTCGTTGAGTACCCAGGTATCCTCGGCCAGCCCCAGCGTCGCGTAGGGGCCAAAGCGCTTTGCGAGATAGGTGCTGTAGGCCGCCGGGTGCGAAATGGGCATGGCGGGTTTTTCGGGATCGAGGTTGATGGGCATCACGTAGAGCTCGAATTCGGGCTCGGTGCTGACCAGCATGAAGCGCGTGATGCCCTGAATCGCGACACCCGGGGCCGCCTTGAATTTGAGCGTGATCCACGGCGTGTATTCGTATGGCTTGAGTTGATACGCTTCGCCGTTGATCTTCAGCAGGGCCTCGCCGGGGCGGCCGTTGAAGTGCACTTCGAATGGCATCTTCAGCGCGCCGGACTTCGGAACCATTGGGTTTTCCGGTCCGATGATTTCGCTGCGGATGCGGCCGTTCTCCCGCACGACGTGAACCTGCTCGCCGCCGGTGTGCTCGCCGGTGCCCCGGGCGGTGCTGTAGAAGCTGAAGAGCCCCTGCGTCCCGCGCAGATCGGGCACGCACATGGCGGACAGCACGACGCCGCGGCATTTCTCGGGAGGCCATGTGATCGGCACGCGGATGATCGACGTAAAGATGCCGTGTTCGCCGAGGCGATTCCAGAACGGCACGCTCTTGCGCAGCAGCCGTATCTCCGGGCTGTTCAGCGGAATGACATACCTGCCGAGCTTGAACGTCCTGGTCGGTGCATGGACCTCGGCCGAGGACAGGTAGGGCGTGTAGTTGCGGCGGTTGGTGTTCAGAAAGTCGAAGATGTTGTGTTTGCCGGGGTTTACCCCGGTCAGAAAGCTCGACCATGCGACCGGCGACAGCGGCGGCGTCGTGGTGCCCAGTCGCTGGTAGCTACCCATCTCCTTGAGCTTCGCGAGGTTGGGCATCTTGCCTTCGGCCATGAAACGATCGACCAGCGTCGGCTCCAGTCCGTCGAGGCCGAGGATGACCAGGCGCCTGATCTTCGCGCGCGAGTAGGCCTTGCGCCCGCGAATGGCCCGGAAGACCCAGCGAATGGGCCAACTGACGATCGCAAGGCACGCCGCCAGCATGGTGGCGAAGATGGTGAACAGCGAGCCGACGACCGCCATGCCGGCCCCGGGGCCGAAGTAGGCCTCTGCCGGCGACGTGGCGATCAAGATGGCGACGGCGGCGCCCAAGAGCGCCAGCGATACGCGCGGCGTCCGAGTCGTAGCGGCCGGGCCAGCAGGTTGGTCAACGGTAGTGGACGGAGGTGTCGAAATCACGAGCGATTGTCTGGTGTTTAATCCCGGCGGCCGGACCTGAACAACGATGCCAGCAGGTACAGCGCCCCGGTCGCCACCAGGAAGGCGGACACGCTCAGGATGATCCGCGATACGCGGAATTCGGCGATAAAGTAGAACCCGGTCATGAAGGTGCCGAAAATGCTGCCCACCACGCCCCAGGCATAGACGCTGCCGATGGTCCTGCCGACCTGGCGACCCTGGTCGAGGGCCATCTTGGCGACCACCGGGCTGATCGTGCCGAGCAGCGCCGACGGCAGGAAGAACACCAGCAGCACGTGTACGGCGACGTGCGCCGGCCACCAGGTCAGCACGCGGCCAAGGCCGAGGCCGCCGACCAGATCGCAGTAAAGATTAATTCCGGCGGAACCGATCCCCGCGATGACGAAGAGTAGACCGATGATGCGCCGCGTGGCGGGCGGATCGGTGGCAAACCGATCGGCAATGCGACCGCCGACGTAATTCCCGCCGGCGATGCCGGCCAGCACGACGCCGATGATCGACGTCCACGTGTACAGTGTCGAACCGATGTAGGGCGCCACCACGCGACCCGCCACCAGCTCGATCACCATGATGCAGAACGCCGAAGCGAAGACGGTCGAGTTGGCGACGATCAGCCCGGCCAGGGCGCCGGAAGGCGAGATCGCGACTTGTGCCTGTGAAGAGTTCTTTGGCATGCGAATCAGCAAACGGTGAATCGTTTTGGTCGTTCGTCAGTTGCGCGCAAATCGAGGCTTTTTCGCGTCGATGATGCGATGGTGTATTGTCGCAGAATCGACTCCCGCCCGCCAGTCGCCGCCCCCGGCGATCGCTCGCCAACTCAGCGGGCGACGGGGATGTGCTGGCGAAAGGGCCTGCCCTGCTGGTACAGCACGATTCGCGCGCTGATCTCGGTTATGGCCGAGGGAATGAACTGCTCCCGCGCCAGGTCCAGGGCCTGCCGCGCCGCCCGGAGTGCATCCTCGAATCTGCCCAGCTCGGCGTAGGCCACGCCGAGGGTGTCGTAAGTTTCCGGTCGTTCGCGGCCCTCATACTGCGGGCCTACCTTGCGAACTTCCTCGGCCAGCCGCAAGGCTCTGTGTCCATTGCGGTGGCGTTCAATGGGGCAGGTGGACAGCACGAAGGCCAGCTTGCGCTTCAAATCGAGATACCCGTGGTACACCTCGATGCCCTGCTCCAGGTAATCGATGGCCTCTCCCCATCGCCCCTGCATGATGAGCGCTTCGGCAAGGCGTTCGTACACGTCGGTGGCCGGGTTTTTCTGAAGGGCCTTTGTGAAGTGCCTCGTTGCCGCGGGGTAGTCCTTCTTGTGCAAGTAGTGGAGGCCGAGGGAACTCTCGGCCTCTATGCAGTCAGGATGGACCTCCAGTGCCTCGTTCAGGCACTTCAGCTGCTCGGGTTCGTCGCCGTCCTGGGCGTAGGCGGTCGCGAGCTGACACAGCGCCCGCGCGCCGTCGTATTTCCGCATCGGCTCGGGCACGCCGCGGTTAATCGCTACCCAGAAGAGGCCGATCAGGATCAGGTATCCCGCTGCCGGCGCGAATTGCCGATCTCGCACGGTTTCGGCGATTCTCACCACGGCGAATGCCGCCAGCAGGATGGCCAGCGGCATGACCGGCAGCCGAAATCGCGTGCACACGAAGAATGCCACGACGGTGGCAGTATAGATTACGACGAAGGTCCACAGCGGAAACGTCTTCCACGGCCGGCCCAGGCACATGAAGAAGCCCAGCAGGGCGAATGGCAGGATCATGCCGGTCGTCAGCGGCAGGCGAGCAAGCGGCAGAATGCCTTCTCGAAGCGGCGAGCGGCGGGCGATCGATTCGAACCGCTCCGTCATGAAGGTCATGTCCTGGTTGTTGACGATCTCGCCTTCCCAGAAAAATATCTGGAGCTTGCGGAACATCAGATTGACGGCCGCCATCCTGTTGGATTGGATCCAGTCCCACGCCTGGTCGTAGAAGAACTGGTCCACTTCCGAAGACTTCAGTTTTCGCCCCTCCGACATCTCCGCGAGGGACATCCAGTCGCTGTAACCGCCGCCCCAGCTTGTCCGCGCCCCCGGCATGCGGGCAGACATGCCATCCGATTCACTATTGTTTCCGATGTAGAAATTCGCCCCGCCCTGCGAGGCGATCAGCACCAGGTCATTACCCACGATCAGGTTGCGCGCGGTAATGGGCAGGATGGGAAGCAGGGTGGCCAGGCCCAGGATCATGGCCCTTGCGAGCCCGCGCAGCCAGTCGCCGGGCTGAAACAGGCACCAGAACGCGATGACCGGAACAAACGGCAGGATGTTTGGGCGGTTGATGGCCGAGATGCCGAGCAGCAGGCCGGCAATGGCCCAGCGCCAGAGGCTGCCATGCCGCGCCGCCCGGAAGATGGCCAGGAGCGCCGCAAGATTGAGAAAGACGCTGAGCGGCTCGAGCAGCAGTTCGCCGTCGAACCAGATCATGATCCAATAGCTCGCCCCGGCAAGACCCGCCAACGCGCCGATGGCACGGCTGCGGAAGATTTCGCGTCCCAGCAGGTACATCAGGCCGCACGACAGCGCGCCCAGTATCGCTTGCGCAATACGGGGCGCGTGGTAGCTGCCGTCGCTGACTGCGTACAGGACGCTGAGGAACCAGGGATAGAGCGGCGCCTTGAAATAGGCCCCATGGAAATATGTCTCGCCTTCGAGAATGGCCCGCGCCCACGTGTCGTGCACCTCTGCGTCGAGAATGGGACGATCGAAGAGCGGGCTGTGGCTCATCTGGTGGTTGTGGGCGAGGCGCAGCCCCAGGGCCAGCAGCAGGATAATGGCCAGCCAGAACCAGTCGCGGCGGTCGAACGCGAAAGCAGGGGCCGGATCGGTTGAGCCCGATTGCGCCGCCGTCAGCGTTGCCGGTCCGGGTTCCGCGGGGGTTATTTCCGAGTCGGTATCTTGCATTTGTCTTTAAGTTTACGTGCCCCGCGGGGCGGTGAAAAGAACGGTGTTAAACGCGTCCCATATGGCAAAGTGTCGCCACTGACTGTCCATAATCCCTGCGCCGGCGTGGTTTACGCTTCGCGAAAATATACGCACAGCGCACATGAAATACATCGGGGATCAGTACGTTTGAACAGATCGGGACGGCTGCGAACCGCCTGCGGCGGCGCGGGCACGTCTCGATAAAAGAGAGCAGATCACGGGAGGCGCGGGCGCTGTACAGGATTGCAACGGGTCGCCTCGCCTGCGCACGTACAACAGCATAATGCCGCGATTGTGGCACGCGCAACGCCGCCGGGGCGAGCGGCCGCGCCACCGCGGCGTTCGGTCAGAGAGGCGTCATGGCTGTCTTCGTACATTGTCCTCACTGCGGGCATCCCGCCATTTTGCCGGCCATGTTGCCGGGATTGCGGCATCGATGCCGGCAGTGCCTGGGGATGTTCGTCCTTCGCCTGGAGCGTTCGCAGCGCGGGAGGAAGTCCGCCGCCGCTGCACCGGAGGAAAAACGGCAGCCGGCGTAGGGCCGTTGCCGCGCCTTGGCGCGGATCCGCCGGGCGGCAGCGTTGACAGGGATTGTCTTGCATTTACCGTGGGCGACATGAATGCTGCCGGAGACTCGCCATGGAATTTCGCTCTCCACCGCGACTGTGCCGCTGATCTGGACGGACTGTGCCGGCTGGCTGCGGAAACGGGCGTTCATCGCCTCGTCCTGTCGCTCGCCTCGACCGGAGCGGACCTGTCCCCAAACGAACCGCCGTCGGTCACGACGGAGCTAGGCAAACGGCTGACCGGCGAGAACCTGTTGCCGGCGGCGCTTCATGTCGTCGACGCCTCCATTGATTTCACGCACGCCGACCGCCAGCGCCGCGAGCGGGCCGCCGAGTTGATGAAGTCGTCGCTCGACGTGGCGGCAAGCCTCCATTGCACGACGCTCCTGCTTCATCCATGTGGTGCGGCGAACGAGGGGCCCTCCGCGGCATACGAAGACGCCTACACATGGCTGCTGGAATCCCTGCTGGAACAGAGGCAGGCGGCGCAGCAATCCGGCGTCCTACTGGCCCTGGTCAATCCGAACCGCTTTCTCCTTTCGCCGCTGGAAATGCGATCGTTGATCGACGAAGTCAACTCAGCATCGGTGTGTGTCGCCTTTCGCCCGAATATCGCCGTGCGATTTGCTCGTTCCGGCGATTGGTTTCGGACACTGGGGCATCGAATCTCCACCGTGATGATCGAGGCTGGCAGCCCGCCGGCGGAGGCAGTTCCATCGCTGCACGAACTCCTGCCCGCGCCGCCGCCGGGAAGCGATCCCTCACGCCGCGCGCTGGTCAGCCTCCGGTTTCCGGGTGCAAGTCCATCTTTCATTCGACAGGTGCTCTCGAGCGCCGCAGGCATGCAGGCATCGGTTTGACGCGGGTTTTGCCGTGTCTGCCTGCAAGGCTGGTACCCGGCGCGCATTTCGTGCTGCACGATTGACCACGCACGGCGCCGAAAATACACTCGCCCCCGCCGAACTGCCCGCCGGTACTTTCCTGCCCGTGCAGAAAGCGGCGGCAGGGCACCGGCGCCGGGCTTAGCATTCAGGCGTGCGATCGCGCGGTCCGCAGGCGCATTGAAAGGCGGATGTTGCCATGCCATCTCGACGGGACGACGACTACATCGAGGAGGATTCCGTCGACGAACTGGAGGAGTCCGGCGAGGGCGTCGACAAGGAACTCGACGAGGTCGAAGGAACAGGCGTCGACGATGCCGGCGAGGGGCACGACATCGAGCCGGACGGGCTGCCGATGGCCGGCAAGCTCGCCCCGATCGGGGAAGACGTGCCGGCGGGTCGCCGACAGCGCATTCCCGAACTGCTGCCCATCCTGCCGGTGCGGGATACCGTCGTCTTCCCCGGCACCATCGTTCCGCTGACCGTCGGCCGGGAGAAGTCCAAGCGTCTGGTCGCCGACATCCAGAAGGGCCTCAAGATCGCGGGCGTCGTGGCCCAGCAGCACGGGGAGACGGAAGATCCGCAACTGGATGACATCTTTCGTGTCGGCACGGTTGTCGCCGTTCTGAAGCGGCTGGAGCTGGCGGATGGCACCCAGTCGATCATCGTTCACGGCCTCACGCGCTTCGGCATCGAGGAATTGACCCAGTCCGATCCGTACCTCGTCGCACGCGCCCATCCCCGCGAAGACACCTTCGACGACTCGACGGAGATGGAGGCGTTGATCGCGACGGCGCGGCGGCTGGCCGAGCGTGTCATTTCGCTGACACCCGGCGTGCCGGACGAGGCCCTGGCCATTCTCAACAACATCACCAAGCCGGGATCGCTGGCGGATTTCCTGGCGGCCAATCTCTCGCTGAAGCTGGTGCAGAAGCAGGAGATTCTGGAGACGTTCGACGTCCCCGAGCGGCTGCGGAAGATCAACACCGCGCTCGCGACACAGCTCGAGATCCTCGAACTCTCAAACAAGATTCATTCGGAAGTGAAGGAGGAGATCGACAAGTCGCAGCGGCAGTATTACTTGCAGGAGCAGCTCGAGGCGATTCAGCGCGAACTGGGACAGGCCGACGGCCGCTCGGGGGAAGTGGAGCGCCTCCGCAAGGCGATCGCCGATGCGAAAATGCCGGAAGTCGTCGAGAAGGAAGCCCAGCGGGAGCTGGATCGCATGCAGCGCATGCACCAGGCCTCGCCGGAATACAGCAACATCATCGACTTTCTGGAGTGGCTCTGCGAACTGCCGTGGGCCATCTCGACCGATGACAGCCTCGATCTGCCGCGGGCCCAGGCCGTGCTGGATGAGGATCACTTCGATCTCGAAAAGGTCAAGAAACGCATCATCGAGTTTCTCGCCGTCCGCAAGCTGAACCCGACCGGCCGCGGATCGATCCTCTGCTTTTCCGGCCCGCCCGGTGTGGGCAAGACGTCGCTCGGCCAGTCGATTGCGCGGGCCATGGGCCGCAACTTCATTCGCATGTCGGTCGGCGGCGTTCGCGACGAGGCCGATATCCGGGGCCATCGCCGCACCTACATCGGCAGCATCCCCGGCCGCATCATCCAGGAAATACGCAAGGCGGGCAGCAACAACCCGGTCTTCATGATCGACGAAGTCGACAAGATCGGCAGCGACTTCCGCGGCGATCCCTCGTCCGCCCTGCTGGAGGTGCTCGATCCGGCCCAGAACGCCAGCTTCCAGGATCATTATCTCGGCGTGCCGTTCGATCTCTCGCGGGTCATGTTCATCTGCACCGCCAACTACATGGAACGGGTGCCGCCGCCGTTGCGCGATCGCATGGAGGTGATCGATATCGCCGGCTACACCAAGATGGACAAGCTGTGGATCGCCAAGAAGTACCTGGTGCCGCGGCGCATGAAGGAGAGCGGGCTCAAGCCATCCGATCTCAAGTTCAACGACAAGGGGCTGGAGCTGATCATCGACGCCTACACGGCCGAGGCCGGCGTGCGCGGCCTGGAGCGCGAAATCGGTTCGGTGTGCCGAGGCGTCGCCTCGCAGATCGCCCAGAATCAACCCCATCCGAGGGTCATCAATCACACCAACGTGGCCGACTATCTGGGCCCGATCAAGTACCAGGCGGAAGTCGCGCTGCGCACCAGCGTGCCCGGCGTCGTCACCGGTCTGGCCTGGACGCCGGTGGGCGGCGAGATTCTCTTCGTCGAGGCCTCGGCCATGGCCGGGCGCGGCAACTTGCAATTGACCGGCCAGCTCGGCGACGTGATGCGCGAAAGCGTGCAGGCGGCACTGACGGTCGTGCGGGCACGCGGTGAAAAGTACGGCATCGACCCCAAGGAACTGCTCAACAAGGACATTCATGTCCACGTGCCCGCCGGAGCGGTGCCCAAGGACGGCCCGTCGGCGGGTGTTGCCATGTTCACGGCACTGGTGTCGCTGCTCACCAATCGCGCGTGCCGCAGCGATGTCGCCATGACCGGCGAGATCACGCTGCGCGGCCTGGTCATGCCGATCGGCGGCCTGAAGGAAAAGGCGCTCGCCGCCCATCACGCCGGCATCAAGACGGTGATCATCCCGCAACGCAACGAGAAGGACCTGGTCGAGATACCCGCCGAGATTCGCAAGTTGATCACCTTCGTGCCGGTGAAGAACGTGGATGAAGCGCTGACCGCCGCACTCAAGCCATCTGCCGGCGACGAAAAGAAGAAATCAGGAAAGCCCAGGCCCGCAAAGAAGCAACAGTCGGCCGGACGAAAAAAGACGCCGCACCGCGGAGCCGTGCGGCCGGCAGCCGCGGCAAGATAGCGCGATCGCCCGCAGCCGCTCCATCATCCCACACTGCAACGCTGCGTCCGCAAACGGCGCCGCAGCCGTACCAACTTCAACTCAACCTCCTTGCGGACCGATACCACGCCGGTGCGGCAGCACTGGCGGCCGAATCGTTATGGGCCCTCGGCCGGCACGCCTGCCAATTGTAGGTATTCAGGGATGGAAATCGGTGCCACCAGCCTGGCCGCCCTCAACGCCGTGTTACCGTCGTTTGCGCCCGCGGGCTCATCGGCAGGCGCCGGTTCGACATTCGGCCCGGCCGCCGTGCTGTCGCTGGACGGCGGCGCCGCCAATGCGTTCAGCCAATTGGCAGGGCTGTATGCCCGTCCCGCCAGCCCCGTCGCTCCGCCGCTGAGCAAGGCCGAAACCGACAAGGTCGAAACGGCGTTCGATCTGATCGAGGCCAACGATCTGGATGCCGCCGCGGTCCTGCTCGACGAACTGGTCGATGCCAATCCGCGCAACGCCGCCGCCGTGCAGGGGCTGGGCCTCATTGCCCTCGCGAACGACGACTTCACCGGGGCCGAAAAGCTCTTTCGCAGGGCCGACTTTCTCGCGCCGGGGCGCGGCTCCGATCTCGATGCGGAGAATGCCCGCATCCTCCAGGGCGACGATGCCACGATCGTGGAGAGCGCCCGCCGCCTGATCGCCAACGCCGAGACGCGCAGCAAGGGCGTGCAACTGCTGCTCAAGTACACCGAGCGTCGCGGTGACGACGCCGAGGCACAACTGCTGCTCGGCGAAGGGCTGCTGGCGATTGGCGAGTCGAACGAGGGCATTTCCCGCGTGCTCACCGCGCTGGATGCCGGTGATCGGGCACTTGTCGCACGCGTCGAAGGGCGCTTCGAGCGGCTGGTGAAGCTGGCGCCCCGCCGCGCCGATCTGCTCGGGGTACTCGGCCGGGCACAGCGCATGCTGGGTAAGTTCGACGACGCCATTGCGTCGTTCGACCGCGCCGAGGCTCTTTCCGAGGGCGAGGCCATCTTCAACACTGACCGGGCGCAGATCGAGGCCGCGAAGGGCCGCGAGTTCCTCGAGCGCGGCGACGTCACCCGTGCGCTGGCCGCCTTTGAGAGCGCGCGGGCGCTCGATGCCGCCGATCCGGGTATTCGCGAGTCCCTGGCCGAGGGTTATCTGGCGCGCGGCTTGGAACGGCGGCGGCTCGGGCAGCTCGGCAAGTCGGTGCTCGATTTCCGTGAAGCGGCGCGGCTGACGGGCCGCGATGGCAGCGAATCGCTGCGCCGCCGCATCGGCATCGCCGCCTTCGACGCCGGCCTGCGCCTGGAGCGGCGCCACGAGGCCGCCGGCGAGGATGTGGACGAGGAAGTCATCGCCTTTCAGGCGGCCTACGATGTAGACCCCGATAACAAGGCCTACAAACGCCGCCTCGCCGATACCCGAAAGACCATTGGCGATCAGTTCGCCGCCGACGGCAAGCTCGAGCAGGCCGTCGGTGCCTACCAGATGGCACATGCGCTGTATGAGAACGACGCCGGCTACCGCTCGGCCCTGGTCGAGGGCTATCGCCAGCTCGGACAGAAGCAGCGATCGCAGAACCGCTACACCGACGCCATTGCCACCTTCACCAAGGCCTGGAAGCTCGACGCCGGCAACACCATTATCAAGGGCCACCTCGCCGAAGCCTATAACGCCCGGGGCGTGGACTATCGCAACCGGAACCTGTTTACCAAGGCGGTCCGCGACTTCAAGGAAGCCATTCGACTCGAGCCCGACAACGGCGCCTATCAGGCGAACTACGACGGCCTGTCTTCTTACGATCTGTAGCGGCAGAGGGTCGGCGCCGCGGCACTACTTTGTCGGGCTGCGATCGTTGAACTGGCGCTCAAACTGCTCGATCAGCGACGAGAAGTGCACCATCGCATCCTCGATGGCCTGCGGCGTGCTCATGTCCACCCCCGCCAGCCGCAAAACATCCAGCGGATACAGGCTGCTGCCGGCCGAGAGGAATCGCATCATGCCGTCGACCGCGCCCGGCTCGCCCGCGATGATCCGTCGCCCGATGTTGATCGCGGCGCAGTGGCTGGTCGCATAGGTAAAGACGTAGAAGTTGCGATAGAAGTGGGGGATGCGCAGGCATTCCGCCCGGGCCTCGGGCTCGATGACCAATAGCGGCCCGTAGTACTTGCGCACGAGCGTTTCATAGCACTCGCACAGCACGTCGCTGGTGAGTGGCTCGCCGCGCTCGGCCATCTCGTGGATGGCCAGCTCAAACTCGGCAAACATCGTCTGCCGGAACACGGTCGTGCGGATTTCCTCGATTTCCTGCTGGAGAATCAGCAGACGCTCGTCCACGCCGGCGGCGTTTTCGAGAAGATGGTTGGCAAGAATGACCTCGTTGACGGTGGAGGCGACTTCGGCACAGAACGTGGCATAATCGCCATAGATGATTGGCTGCGTTCGCGTCGTATACCATGAGTGCATGGCATGTCCCAGCTCGTGGGCGATCGTCGAGCGATCGTTCGCCGTGCCGCCATAGTTGAGCAGCAGATAGGGGTGCGTTGAATAAGTGCCCCAGCAGTAGGCCCCGCTGCGCTTGTTCTTCGTCTCGTAGACGTCAATCCAGCGCTTCGCGAAGGCGGTGCGCAGCGTCGCGACGTACTCTTCGCCCATCGGCCGAAGGGCCTCCACGATTGTCGCCGCCGCATCGTCGTAGTGGATCTTCTCCGCCGGCCGATCGATCATCGGCACGTACAGGTCGTAGCCGTGGATATCGTCCAGCCTCATCAGCCGCTTGCGCACGGCGACGTAGGCATGCAGCCGCTCGACGTTGCGGCCCACGGTCTCGATCAGGTTGCGATACACCCCAACGGGGATGTTCGGCCCCGACAGCGCCGCCTGAAGACAACTGGGATATCTTCGCGCCCGCGCGCCGAAGATGTGCTGCTTGATGTGCCCGCTGAGCATGGCGGCGAGGGTGCCCTTCTTGGCGTCGTAGGTGCGGTGCAGGCCCATGAACGCGTCGCGCCGCACCCGGCGATCGGGCGAGTAGATCAGGCGCGAGAAGGCCGCCTGGCTCAGTTGGAGCTCGCGATTGTCTTCGTCGCGGATGATCGGAAAGTCGAGATCGGTGTTGGTGAAGCGGCTGTAGATGTTGCCGGGCGCGGCCGCCACTTCGCCGGCCATGGCCAGCAGCTCCTCCTCGCGCGGGCTCAGCACGTGCTCCTTCTCGCGGAAGGCGTCGTCGAACATGTGGCGATAGATTGCCAGTGCTTTGTTGTCGGCCATCCAGCCATCCAGCGACTCCAACGAGAGTGCCAGCAGCTCGGGCATGAACCAGCTTGCCGCTTCGCTGGCCCGCGTGGACAGCGTCTGCACGCGATCGTGGCGGCCCTGCGAAGCCGACAGGCTCATGTCTTCGTGATATCGCAGACCGGCATAGACCGCGACGCGATCGAGGCATTCCCATAATTCGTCTCGCCGTTGCAGGGCCGTCAGGAGGGCCGGGCCGCCCTGCCCCAGCGTTCCGCGAAGCGAAGGAAAGTCGGCGATCATCCGTTCGGCGCGCGCGAACGCCGCTTCAAACGCGGTGTCGTCCGGAAAGATGTCGGTAAGTTCCCACTTGTATTTGACTTCGATCTGATCGCGCGTGGGTGGCCCGCCAGCCGGCAGGGCCGACGCAATCACGGCTGAGACTTGCGGTTCATTCATGACGGACTCGCGCTCCCAATCCCGATACAGGCGCGTCGTCGATCCGCCCGTATGTGGTCTTCGTCTTTCAGTGTCGCAGTCGGCGCACGGTTTCGCCAGCCGCGATCAGCCCGGCGCCAGCAGCGTGAAGGGATAGTAAGGCAGGTTTCGAAGAACGCCAAAACCGGCGATGAGTGCGGCGATGAACCAGATCGCCTTTGCAGGTAATCCACGTGAGAATTCGTCCAATCGGTTGGAAAGGCGCGTGCCCCGAGCCAGCATGGAGATCAATAGTGCGCCCGCCGCAATCGGCGCCAGGACAATCCCAAGCGGATTCAGACTCGCCGCGGCGCGCAAGTCGCCGCGCGCGGCCGCGTGCAGGGCTCGGGCCATCCCGCAGCCGGGACAATGCCAGCCGGTCATCCATCGAAAGAAACACGGCGGATATACGCTGCTGGCGGCCGGATCGAAGTGATAGACCGTCAGCGCCGCCGCCGTCAATAACATCGCAATGACAATCGCCCGGCCAGCCAGTCGCGCCGGCGTTGGCCGCTTGATCGCGCGAATGGCGGGAGCGGGGTGTGCAAGGCCGGCGCCAGAAGGACCTCGGCTGGCCACTATGGCTCAATGATTCCTGCGAAAACCATGAAAATGTATAGCACGGTGAACACCAGGCCCACGATGAACGACACCCAGCACCACTTTCTGGCCTTGGCGGATGCGGCCTGGGCCGCTGCATAGTTGCCCGACTGAAGGTGCCCATTCACCTGCGCCGCGTGGATGATGGCGACGATTCCGCCCGGAAGGCAGCACAGCACCGTGCAGAGAATCGACCAGACGAGATAGTTGGGCACGTGGGCCGGCTGAACCGCGTAGGGCATGATGGGCGGCAATTGCACCGCCGCCCCGCATTGACCGCAGTTTGCCGCACCCGGAGTGATCGCCGCGCCGCAATTCGCGCAGTTCATGATTTGCCCCTTGCCCAGACGGGGTATGGTTTGTGACACCGGTTTCAACCGGTGAAGGATTGCCCGAAAGCCACTGCCGTGTCAGCAGTGCGAACACCAGGACCATCCTGGGTGCCACTGCTGTGTCAGCAGTGCGAACACCAGCGACCGTTCCGCGTGCCGTGTGCCACTGACGCACTCAATGGGATTACACGCCCGCGGCCGTCGCCGCCTTCGACGTCGATGCGGCAGCGGTCGGCTTTCCGCTGAACTCCGCGTTCCACACCCGCATGATCTCGTCCGCCCCCTTCAGGCCGTAGGTTCGCGGTCGCGGCGGGATCAGGCTGGTATCGACCGCCTCTTCGCTGAAGCGCGGGCCGTCGGGTGTATGTTCGGCGATGGTGGTCTTGAGCCAGCGATCGTTCCGCTGCTGGTAGGCCTGGCACCAGCGCCGCGCCTGCGTCGTCATGTCTTCGCCGCTGTCGGGATCGAGGCCGGCAATCTCGAAGTCGGGTTTGTAGTGGGCGCCGCGGCATTCGTCGCGCCGCAAGGCTCCTTCGGCGATCACCCGGGCGAGGACCAGCATGTCGCCCAGGGCCCGCACGAAGGAAAGGTTCTGGTTGGTCCAGTTTCCGGTGTCAGCCAGCGGGCACTGCCGATAGCGATCGTGAAGCTCCGCGACCTTGTCGAGCGTCTGGCGGATCTTGTCGTTGTAGCGCACGACGGTGCAGTTTGCGGTCATCGTGCGGCCCAGTTCGTCGTGCAGCAGATACGCATTTTCGCTGCCGGTGCGGGCCACAAGTCGATCCATGTGGTCCTTGTGTTTGCGAACGGCGCCGTCGTAAAGCGACTGCGGCAGATCGGCCGCCGTGCCCTTGAACGATTTGAGGTACGTTTCGATGCCGGGGGCCACGATCAGCCCGGAGAAGATGCACGACAGGAGCGAATTGGCGCCCAGACGATTTGCGCCGTGGAACTGGTAATCGGCCTCGCCGATGGCATACAGCCCCTGGATGTTCGTCATCTGGTTCTTCGGAGAGCCGAGGACCAGACCACCGGTCTCGGCGTTCTTCGCGTAGTCGATCCAGATGCCGCCCATCGAATAGTGTACGGCGGGAAAGATCTTCATGGGCACCACGCGCGGGTCGACGCCCTGGAACTTTTCGTAGATGGCGAGGATGCCCTCGAGCTTGTGGTGCGTCTCGGCGGGCAGGTGCGTCAGATCGAGGTAGACGCACATGCGGTCGGTCTCGACCGACAGGCCCATGTTGACGCACACGTCGAAGATTTCGCGCGTGGCGATGTCGCGCGGCACGAGATTACCGTAAGTCGGATAGCGCTCCTCGAGGAAATAAAACCGCTCGCGCTCGGGAATGCTGAGCGGATCGCGCGGATCCTGAGGCGTCTTCGGCACCCACACGCGACCGCCTTCGCCACGGGCACTCTCGCTCATCAGGCGGAGCTTGTCCTGGCCGGGAATGGCGGTGGGATGGACCTGGATGAATTCGCCGTTGGCGTATCTGGCGCCCTCCTGGTACACGCGGGCGTTGGCGCCGCCGGTGCAGATCATCGACATGGTGCTGCGGCCGAAGATCAGACCGCAGCCGCCGGTGCCCATCACCACCGCGTCGGCCTTCAGGGCGCGAATCTCCATCGAGAACATGTCCTGAATGACGCAGCCGCGGCACACGCCCTTCTCGTCCAGCACGGTGCCGAGAAATTCCCAGAATTCGAATTTGCGGATGAGCCCGGCGACTTCCCAGCGGCGCACCTGCTCGTCGAGGGCGTAGAGCAACTGCTGGCCGGTCGTCGCCCCGGCGAAGGCGGTGCGCTTGTAAAGCGTGCCGCCGAAGCGGCGCCGGTCGATGGTGCCTTCCTGCGTGCGATTGAACGGCACGCCGAGGCGATCGAGCAGATCGATCACGCGCAGGCCCCAGTCGCACATCTCCTTGACCGGCGGCTGGTGGTTGAGGAAGTCGCCGCCATAGACCGTGTCGTCGAAATGCATCCACTCGCTGTCGCCCTGACCGCGCGTCACGGCGTTGACGCTGTTGATGCCGCCCTGGGCACAAACGCTGTGCGAGCGCTTGACCGGAACCATGCTGACGAGATCGACTTCGATGCCCATCTCGGCGAGCTTCATTGCCGCGGCCAGCCCGGCCAGGCCGCCGCCGATGACTGCGACTCGTTGTTTTGCCATGCGTCGATACCCCAATCGTGTGCGTATTTCGCTCGTTCAGCAGGGACGGGCCATCTTAGATAACACCCCAGTCATCGTCAAAGATTCGACCTTTTTTGTGGTGTAACGATCGGGCCGGTCAAAATTCACAACCGGGGAAGATGAGAACAGAAATTCAGGGGTGAGGAATGACTCGGACGTCAGGCGGAAGGCGACGCTCGCGGGAACTGCACGGGCAGATCCGGCCCTCAGATTGAACATGAGTGGCTTCAGGCGAATACGCCGAAAAGGCACTCATTTGGCATGAGCCGTTCACAGCACCAGGACAAGTAAGTTCGCTTTCCCTGACTGGTGAAGAATCGAGGATGAGCGCCCTTCGGCACAGGATTGAAGCTTGTGTCAAATCAAGGCGTGCTGAAGCTCATCGGATCGACGCTTGACGCTTCAGTCATTGGCCAGATCAGACAAGCCAGGGATAAAGTTGAATGACGCACTCGTGACCGAACGACAAGTGTCGCGCGAATGTGTCCTTATCTCCGCGTCTCAGCCCCGCGCTACTTGACGCGCTTCGTACCGAGCGATTTCTTCCTTTAGCTGATTGATCAGACGCTTCAGCGACTCCAATTCCATTTCCCGAAGTTCTTCGTCGCCGTCGGTTTCCCCCTCAGCCAGGGCATAGAGGGCTTCAAGGCGCTGAAGCTTTGACTTCGTGTTGACCAGCTCGCCTTCGCTACTTAGTTCCATCCGACCACCTCTATCATGCCCTTGCGTTCGCCCCCCCGATCCTGCGCGAATATTGATTCAACGTATTCTGCGAACGCTCGCGAACGCACCATCGCGATATCCAGAAATGGCAGCCCTTTTCTCAATTCGCGGCTGGCTGCTCGTTCTCGCGGCTGACCAGAACGCAGCAGCAGTACGCAATCCACGTCGTTCGGTTCCATTATATCCGTCACAAAGCTGCCGTTCAAAACGATCCGTTCTACGCCGGCCCGCCGGGAGAGATCCACCATCCAGCGAACGGATTCCATCTGGACGCGCCGAATCTCCGATTCGCCGCCAAAACGGGCGACGATCTCATCCAGCGTCGCGGGATGGATTCCAGGAGGCAAATTACCGAATTCGTTGAAAGGGGGAATCACACCGGCGTATCTCAGCTGCGACGTTAAATGTCATTGCACATGAGGCGGCAGGAATGCTGCGAATGTCGCTGAAAAAGACAAACGGCGTGTCTTACTCCAGGGCAACCGATACGCGGCAGCGAAATCAATGGCTTTCCGGTACCACCTGTTGCGCCGTGCTGCTTGGCGATACAACTGCATGTGGCGCCTTTCCGTTTGCATCGTGTTTCGCAAATCCCACCAGCGACGCCGTCCCCAGCGCAAACAGCGTGATGCCCACCGCCGTGGCCACATAGCCCACGCGCTTCTGGGCCTGCTGCCCCACCGTGATGCCCCAGCTGATGCAGAAGCTCCAGATGCCGTTGGCAAAGTGGAAACACGAGGCCGCCAGCCCGATGAAATAGAACGTCAGCACGACGCCGGCCGGCACGTGCCAGCCCCACATGTCGCTGTGCATCAGCCCCTTGTGCGTCGCGGCAAAATAGTCCTGGCCGGGCGCCTCGAGAAAGTGGTGCTCCGACAGGCCGAGGAGGTGGGCGAAGCGGAACTTGGCCAGGTGAACGACCAGGAAGATGAACGTGATATAGCCCGTCACGCGCATTAGAAAATAACGCCAGTTGGCGAGATAGGGATAGCGCGCGACGTTCGGCTCCGCCGACATCGCGATCTTGATGCCGTAGATAGCATGGAAGGCCAGCGGCAGGAAGATGCCGAAGATCTCCAGCAGCAGCAAATACGGCAGATCCGCAATGAACTGGACCGATTTGTTGAACTTGCCCAGCCCCTGCGAGGCCATCGAGTTGGTAATGAGGTGTTCGATCAGGAAGACGCCGACCGGCACGATGCCGGAAAGCGAGTGCAGCTTTCGCATCAGGAAGTGATGCTTGTCGTCAAATGTCTGAGTCTCAACCGTAGGTGTGGCCAAGGCGTGCTAACCTCCGCGTGAAAGCCGTTTTCGTTCACGCAATCGAGCCTGCTAGCCTATGACCACCCGCAAGCAGCGTCAACGCCACACGGTGCGTGTACCGATGGCAGCCGCACGGACCAGGGTGCCTGAAGGGCACAAATTGGCCTGTTTTTCGCGGCCAGTCACCAGGCAGGCGGCACGTCGCCCGTAGCTGGCGCCGCGTCCCGCCCCGCGTGAACCTCTTTTGCATGGATGACTGTGAAATGAGGAAGCTCCGACGCCCCCACGGCGCCGGAGCTCATCGAAAAAAGTCAACGCCTGCCAACCAGCGCTACGGCGACACGTTGGCCGAGATCTGCCGGTTATTGGATGGCATGTCGAAGCCGGCCGCCGTGAGCACGGTGACGTTGCACGTGCCCGCTCCCACCGGGTCGAACCCGGTATTCAGGAAAAAGTCGTTCGCATTAAACGTCAGCGGGCTGATGGTGATCGTGCCGACCGCCGCGTTCGACGTTTCAACATCGACCGCGGCCGAGAAGCCGCCCCGGATGCGCTGATCGGTTGAATAGTTCAGCGTCGTCGGATTCAGCCGTGCAGATCGGATTTGCACGGACGTGGGCGCTGCGCCCACCGACGTGTTAATGACGCTGGGCGACCAGATGACGAATCCGGACGGATCGACCGCGACATTCACGGTTCCCACGGCATAGCCCGCTGCCGTCGCCGTGAGCGTCGTCGACATGCCCTGCATGAGCCCCTGCACGTGGATCGTACCGACGCTGGTCGTGGAAACACCGAAGAACGTCACGCTGGCGCCGCCGGCGAGCAGCGGATCGGACGACAATGCCGCTACCGACGGATTGCCGCTGGTGATGGTGACATCGACCGGCGAAGGCGGCGGCGCCTGGAGGAAGATGCTTCGCTGCTCCTGTAGGTCTTCTCCGATCCGCATGTCCGCGCCCAGATTGATGGTTGGCAGCGAAACGTTGGCCGTGATCTGAAAAAAGTTGGACGGAGCATCAAAGCCGGCGGGCTGGATGACGGACAGCGTCGTGGTGCCCACCGTCGACGGATTGAACGCTGATGACGCAAAAAAGATGTTGGGATTGAACACGACCGGGCTGGCGATGGTACCGATGGCCGGCGCCGAGCTGTCGAGGCTGACCGCGACCGGCGACAATCCGCCACGAACCGGCTGGTCCGTCGAATAATTCAATGTCGTGGGGTGGAGCCGGGCGGACCGAAGCTGCACGCTCGTATCAGTCGAGTACGTGCTGGTGTTGATGACCGACGGGGCCCAGATGACGAAGCCCGATGGATGGACACTCACGCTCGGCGTTGCGTTGTTATATCCCGCCGCCGAGGCCGTCAGCGTGGTAGATGCGCTCTGCGTGAGCCCCTGGACGTAAATGGTGCCCACGTTGGCCGTCGTCACACCGGAGAACGTCACGCTGACGCCGCCGGCCAGCAACGGATCGGTACTGATCACGGCGACAGACGCGTCGCCGCTGGTGATGGTGACGTCGACCGGGGCAGGCGGCGTCGCCGTCAGTGAAACAAACACCGACTGCTGGAGGTCTTCCCCGACCGTGACATTGGCAATGTTGATGTTCGGCGCGGTCACGGTTGCCGGGATCTGCTGAAAGTTCGATGGCGTATGAAATCCCGGTGGCGTCGCAAGGCTGATCGTCGAACTGCCCGCGTTGGATGGATCGAACGACGTGTTCTCGAAGAATTCATTCGGTCCGAACACCAGCGGCGACGTGGTGATGGTCCCGACCAGGGGATCGGAGCTCATCACGTCCACCGGCACCGGCGCCAGCCCGCCGCGGATGCGCTGATCCGTAACATAGTTGAGCGTAGTGGGATTGAGCCGCACAGCTCGCACCTGAACGGTCGTCGGCGTCGAGAACGTGGAGGTGTTGATCGAGCCCGGCGTCCAGATGATGAATCCCGAGGGATCGACCATCACATTGGCAAAGCCGTCGTTGTAGCCGGCGGCCTGCACGGTCAGCGTCGTGTCACCGAGCATGCGGCCCTGTACGTGAATGGTGCCGGCGGTGCTGCTCGTTACGCCGAAGAACGTGACGCTCGCGCCGCCTTCCAGCAGCGGATCGCTGCTGATCGTGGCGATGCTGGGATCGTTCACCGTGACCGTCACATCCACCGGGTTCGGCGGGGCGGCCTGCAGCGTAATGGCACGTGCTTCCTGCAGGTCTTCGCCGACCGTGACGTTGCTGATATTGATGTCCGGCGCGTCCACCGTGGCGACGATCGATTGGAAATTGGCCGGTGTATCGAAGTCCGGCGGCGTGACGAGGCTGAGCGTGGTGACCCCGGCGATCAACGGATCAAAGCTGGTGTTCACAAAGAACTGGTTGCCGTTGAACACCACCGGACTGGTTGTCATCACGCCGACATTCGTGTCGGAGCTGAGGACGTCGACGCCGACGGGTGCGATGCCCGCCCGAACCGGCTGATCCGTGACGTAGTTCAACGTCGTCGGGTTCAGGCGGACCGAGCGCAGCTGCACGGTTGTCGGCGCGGCAAAGGTCGTGGTGTTGAAGGAACCGGGCGTCCAGATGATGAAGCCGGATGGCTGAAGCGTGATGGTCGCGGTGCCGGGGCCGTAGCCGGGCGCGGTGGCCGTTATATCGACGGTGCCCGCGTCATCCAGTGCCTGGACGTAGAACGTCGGCAGCGAGGTGCTGCCCGCGTTCACTGTCACCATTGTCGATACTGCGCCGGCGGTGTTGGCATTGTTCGAGACGAGCAGCCGCGACGGATCGGCGCTGGTGATCGTGACTTCCAGATTGCCGGCGGGCGCCGGCGACGATAACTGGCCGCCCATCCCCTGTTGAAGATCATCCCCCACGGTCTGGTTCGTCAGCGTGATCCCCTGCGCCGAGACCGTCGCGACGATCGACTGGAAATGAGCGGGCGTGTCGAAACCCGGCGGCGTCACCAGGCTGATCGTCGTCGTGCCCGCGGAGAGCGGCTGAAATCCGGTGAGCTCGAACAACTCGCCGTTCTGAAACGTCACCGGGTTTACCGTCATGTCGCCGACCGAGGGGAGGGAGCTGAGCACGTCGACGTCGACGGATAGTCCCCCACGAACGGACTGCGTGTCGGTGTAATTCATCGTCAGCGGGTTCAGCCGCGCCGGCCGCACCTGCACATTTGTCGTGCCGACGCCGGTCACCGTGTTGATGACGCCGGGCGACCAGATGATGAAGCCGGACGGCTGGAGCGTGACGGTCGCCGTGCCCGGCCCGTAACCCGGGGCGGTCGCGGTAATGTCGACGGTGCCGTTGTCGTCCAGACTCTGAACGTAGAACGACGGCAGTGACGTCGTTCCGGCACCAACGGTGACGATGATGCTGGGTGAACCGGCAGCCCCCGCGGTGTTGGAGAGCAGCACCCTGGCGGGATCGCCGCTGGTGATCGTGACGTTGAGATTGCCGGCCGGCGCAGGCGACGTCAGCGAGCCGCCTCCCAGGTCCTGAAGATCACGCCCTACGGTCTCATTCGTCAGCACGATGCCCTGGTTGGTCACATTGGCGGTGATGCTCTGGGAATCGGCGGGCGTGTCGAATCCCGGCGGTGTGAGCAACGTCAACGTGGTCGAGCCCGCCGCCAGCGGCTCGAATCCGCTGGTGGCAAACAAGTCGCCGCCATTGAATGGCACCGGATTAACCGTCATATCGCCCACGGCGGGTACCGAGTTCAGAATCGTCACATCGGCGGAAAGGCCGCCGCGAAGATTCTGAAAGTCCGTCGAAACAAGTGTCACCGGATTGAGCCGCGCCGGCCGAAGCTGCAAGTTGGTCGGCGATAGCCCGGTGACCGTGTTGATGACGCCGGGAGACCAGATGATGAAGCCGGATGGCGCGAAGTTGAACGTGGCGGCGCCGGGCAGATAACCTGGAGCAGTGGCGGTGATCCCCGCCGAACCCGACGGCACCAGGCCGTGAACCCAGAATGTCGGCACCGTGAAACTGCCTGCCGGCACCGTCACCATGATGCTGGCGGAACCCGCGTCGGCCGAATTGTTCGAAAGCAGCAGGCTTGCCGGATCGTCGCTGCTGATGGTGATCAGCAGGTTTCCGGCCGGCGCCGGCGCGGTCAGCGTGCCGTTTCGGCTGACCATCAAATCTCGACCGACGGTCGCGCCGCTGAGATTGATGCCCGCCGGCCCCACGTTGACGTTGGCGCTCACTTCGGGGATCGAATCGGCGAGGGCCGAGGCACGAAAGATGGTCGCACCGGAAGAGACGCCGGTCACGGGCACGCCGACCGAGTTCTCGCCCTGCGGGATGAAGGCGGTCAGCGGTGCCGTTGCGATGCCGAGATTGTCGATAAGGATGTCAATCGTCTGGCCGCCGACCGGCGCGGACACCTGTAGCTGGATGGTCATGTTAGCCATCTGGCCCTGCACGACGTTCAGCGTCGTCGGATTGAGCGTGATCACGTTGGCCCCGACGACGACTTCGCGCGTGTCAGGGGCGAATCCGCTGGTGGACGCGGTGATTTCGACGGTGCCCAGCGCCATGCCGGTCACCTGCGGGTTGGCGGCTGGCGTCTGCAATCCCGCCGGGATGAAGATGCTCGGCGTCACGTCGGCGATGGATGGATCGGAACTGACCAGCGTGACGGTGACGCCGCCGGCAGGGGCGGGCTGCGAAAGGCTCAGCGGCAGGCCGGCCGTCTGGCCGGGAATCAGGTTCAAATCGAGACCGAGGCTGATGATCGCCGTCGTGACGGTCACCGACGCGGTCGCCTGTGCAAAACCCGGAGCGTCGGCGGTGAAATCCGCCATGCCCAGGCTCACGCCGAAAATCGTAACGGCGGCGCACGTGTCGCCTTCGGGGATGGTCAGCATGGCCGGCATGATGGTCGCGATGCCGGGATCGAGGCTGGTCAGTGTCACCGTAATGCCACCCGGAGGGGCGGGGGCGTCGAGGCAGACGCTGCCGTCGATCATTCGACCGACGCCCAGCAGCGGATCATCCGGCGTGAGCGTCAGCGCGGAGGCGAGGCCGCATGGGCCGGTGTTGAATATCAGCGCGTCGACGAAAAGCGGTATGTCGGTGGCGGCGTCGAGCAGCGCATCACCGTTCATGTCGGCGCAAGCGCACGGCCCGGCGGCCGGCCCGCCATCCAGCAGGCAATCGGCAAAGCCCTGGATGTCGTCGCCGGCGACGGCATCATCCGCCGTCAGATCGCCGGGGCACGTCAAACACTGCGCCCGCGCAGGGGCGTGGACCAGGCCCAGGATCGCCAGAATGGCGGCGGTCACGATGAAGCGCGAGCGATTTGCAAGAACCATGGTCGCCCTCCGTTCGCGAAATGGATTGTGTAAGCTGCGTTCCTGAGTAATGCGCAATCGGCGTCTCGGGCCCGTCACAGAATTCAGCCGCATGCCCGATTGCGGATAATGAGTATCGGTAGACGTACCCGTTCACCTTGGCCCGACGACAATTTACAGCCGGCGCGGAAGCACTTCAATGAAATTCCGGTGCCCCTGCCGTCGCCGACCGGCGAAGCCTGCTTTCAATTCGGGATTTGGGGCCGGCCGGCAAAACGAATATAATCGACACTGATCCCGATAAGCCTCGTCGAGCGTAGCACACATTTAAACGGGTGGGGTGAAAAGCCATGAAAACGCGTAGCGCCCGGGCGTGCGGTTTTGTCTCATTGGCCTTGTCGATTCTGATTCTGGCCGCGGCGATGGCTCGCGCGGCCGATCTCTCCATCAAACCCGGCGACCAGGTCGTGCGCGTGCAGATTGCCGACGGGCAGCAGCTCGACTGGCTGATCGAGAAAGATCTGGACGTGTGGTCGCACCACCTCGACATCGGCCCGATGGACGTGCACGTCTCGGCGGCGGAGCGAGCCGAACTGGATGCGGCGGGCCTCCACTACGAAGTGCTCAACGATGATCTGTTCTCAACGTGGCTGGATGAGCAGGCCGGCCAGATGATGCGCGGCGGCGACGATTTCCTCGCCTACAAGAGCCTCGACGAGATCTACGCCTTCATCGATGCCCTGGCCGCGGCACGGCCGGACCTGTGCCAGGTAACCGTCATCGGGCAGTCGCTGGAGGGCCGGGACATCCGCATGCTGCACATCACCGGTCCCGGCGCAGGCCCCAAGCCGGGCGTCTTCTATCACGGGCTTCAGCATGCCCGCGAGTGGATCACCGGTTCGGTGGTGCTCTATCTCGCCGATCACCTGGTCAGCAACTACGACGGTGACACCTGCATTCAGGACCTCGTGAATCGCACGGACTTCTATCTCGTTCCCGTGATGAATCCTGACGGATACAGCTACACCTGGACCAACGTCCGCCTGTGGCGGAAGAACCGGCGGCCGAACGCCAACGGCAGCTTCGGCGTCGATCTCAATCGGAACTGGGGCTACCAGTGGGGCTTTTCGAGTAATGGCTCGAGCAACAATCCGTCCTCCGAGACTTTTCGCGGAACGGCGCCCTTCAGCGAGCCGGAGACGCAGGTCATGCGCGATTTTGTCCTTTCGCATGCCAATGTCGTGGCCCATATGGATTATCACAGTTACGGCGAAATCATCATGTGGCCGTGGGGCTACGAATGCGTCGACGTTTCGGAGCCCGACGCCACGATCTTCGCCGATCTCGGTGCAGACATGAGCGATCTGATCGCGGCGGTACACGGTCACGTGTACGCACACGCGCCGATCTGCCCCGGGCTGTATCCCGCGAATGGCAGTTCGGTCGACTGGGCCTACGGCGCCGCCGGGCTGAAAGCCATGACCATCGAGCTTCGCGACAACGGGCAGTTTGGTTTCGTTCTGCCGCCGGACCAGATCATTCCCACGTGCGAGGAAAACCTGCCGGCCATTCTGCACCTGTCTTCGTATGCCTCGGCCGGCATCCATGTCCGCCTCGACGGCGGCGTGCCCGAGTTTCTGCCGTCCGGCATGCCGGCGACGCTGACGACGCAGATTCGCGAAGTGAACCTGCCGTACATGGCGGGAACGGCGATGCTTCACTATCGCACCGACGAATTGGCACCCTTTACCGAAGTGCCGATGAGCTTTGTCGACGGCGTTGGATATCAGGCGAGCATTCCGCCGCAGCCCTGTGGGAGCGAAATCCAGTTCTTCATCAGCGCGCAGGATGCCAGCGGCCAGACGGCGCAATGGCCAGATCCGTGCATCGGCGGTGGCGGCCATGTTTCCACCACCGCGCAGTCGCGCGTGGATGTCTATGCCGAGGACTTCGAGAGCGGCCTCGGCTGGACGACGGCGGTCGTCAACGCGTCGGCGGGCTTCTGGGAGCTGGGCGTGCCGGTGAACGATCCCGGCACCAGCAACGATCCGCCCGGCGATTCGGATGGCAGCGGCCAGTGCTATGTCACGCAGAACGTGCTGGGCAATTCGGATGTTGATGCGGCGGCCGGCTTCACCAACGGGATCGTCCGGCTGATTTCGCCGCCGGTCGATCTGACCGGTCCGCAGACGACGATCGAGTACGACTACTGGCTGCGGCTGTCGCACACGATCGGGATCGACGCGCTGTCGGTGGAAATCTCCGACGGCATCGGGCCGTGGGTGGAGGTGGCGCGGCACACGAGCTTCAATCCCTTCAAGCTGTGGGAGCACGGGGTCATCACGCCGGAGGCGCTGGCTGCCAGCGGGCTGACACTGCGCGAAAATATGCGGGTACGGTTCTCGGCGAACGACGGCAATCCCCAGAGCACCGTGGAGGCCGGCATCGACGCCTTCCGGGTTCACAAGACCGGCTGCTTCGGGGCGCCGTGCCCGACAACGCCGGGCGACATGAACGCGGACGAGTTGTTGGATGGCAACGATCTGCCGGACTTCGTGGCGGCGATGGTGCAGCCGCCGTTCTATGCGCCCTGTGCCGATCTCGCGGCACCTGCTGGCATCCTGGATGCGGCGGACGTGGCGGAATTCGTGGCGCTGTTGATCGGTGAGTGACCCGCGGGGCCGCGCCGGGAGCTGCGGCTCAGCGGCGGAGAAAATAGTCCATCAGTTCGTGGCCGGCGACGACGTGAAAATCGCTGGCGGCGGCGGCTGCCTCGGAAAAGGCGGCGGCGGCGGAGACGCCCTGCACGACGTCGGCGCCCATGAGGGCGAACGGCGGCGGCGTGCTGGTGTGCGTCTTCAGCCGGACGGGCGTGGGATGATCGGGCGCGATCAGGATGCGCCAGCGATCGAAGGTCTGGAGCTTGTCCAGCAGCGGGCCGACGATCTTGTCGTCGATCTCCTCCAGTGCCCTGACTTTGGCAGCAGCATCGCCCTGGTGGCCGGCCTCGTCCGGGGCCTCGATGTGGACGGCGACGAGCTCGTATTCATCCAGTGCCGCCGCCGCGGCACGGCCCTTGGCGCCGTAGTCGGTGTCGATGTAGCCCGTGGCGCCCGGCACCTCGACGATGGGCCAGCCCACCAGCTTACCCAGGCCGCGGATGAGATCGACGGCGGCGATGACGGCGCCGCGGACGCCGAACCGCTGGCGGAAGCGCGGCAGAATCGGCACCAGGCCCTGTCCCCAGAGCCAGATGTCCGTCGCCGGCGGCTCGCCGCGCTGTTGGCGCGCCCGGTTGACCTCGTGCCGCGACACGATCTCCGCGCCGCGCTCCATGATCTCGCGCAATCGCCGGCCGCCTCGCCCTTTGGGCAGGTAGTCCGACGCGATCTCGCCGGGAATGTCGTGGGGCGGGGCGCAGACCGCCTCCAGCGTCTCGGGGTCGGAGATGACCAACAGGTTGCGATAGGAGACGCCGGCGTGAAAGCGAAGGCCGGATTCGCCCAGTTCGTCGTTGAGGCTGGCGACGAGCCGCCGGCTTTCGTCGGTGGAGATGTGGCCGGCGGTGAAGTCGGCCATGTCGCCGTTTTCGATCGTGACGAAGTTGCAGCGGAAGACGACGTCGCCGCGGCCGACGCTCACGTTGCGGGCGACGGCCTCGATGGGGGCACGGCCGCTGTAGTGGCGGCGGACGTCGTAGCCGAGTAGTGACATGGTGGCGACATCGCTGCCGGGGAGAAAGCCCTCGGGCACGGTGCGCACGGTGCCGATGCGGCCGCGGGATGCGACGGCATCCATGTTGGGGATGTCGGCGGCCTCGAGCGGCGTCTTGCCGCCGAGTTCGGGCACCGGCTCATCGGCCGCACCATCGGGCAGGACCAGGACATATCGCGCGTCCACAACGCCTCCGTTCGTTATCTGCGCCGGGGCTCAAGTATATCGCCGGCGCCGAGTCTTGCGACATGCAAGGTCGAGCGGCGAAATACAGGCGGGACGGAGCGGCGGCGGAGTGGTCGAGGGCGAGTCAATCGGCATCGGTCGCAGCGTCAAGGCGGTGTAATGGCGAAGGACATTACAAAACAATGCGTCACCTGGTATCCGTATTAACTCCCCTGGTCGCGCTCATAGCCGCTCTGCGGCTGAGAGTGGTTTTTTTTCAATTTTGTGTCACGCGCCAAGTGTCACAGCCCGTCACAGCCCGTCACGCGCGGGCGGTGATTCGGGGTCGCAAGTGAATCAAACCGAATCAAGCCGACAAAGCGCGCGTTAGGCATGCGCGCCTGCCGCAGTGGTTTATCTACTCAAT
>CAYOZN010000019.1:0-104555 GCA_964408455.1 uncultured Planctomycetaceae bacterium | reverse complement strand
CGGCCTGGCGCTGCATGTTCGAGCCCATGAGCGCGCGGTTGGCGTCGTCGTGCTCAAGGAACGGAATCAACGCGGCCGACACGCCCACCGTCTGCTTGGGCGAGATGTCGACGTATTCCACGTCGCCGGCGCCAACGGTCGACAGATCGCCGCGGACTCGGGCCACGATGTGTTCGCCGGCGACCTTCTTCTGCTTGACGTCCACCGAATCGGGCGGGGCAAGGACGCATTTCATTTCTTCGTCGGCACGCAGCAGCTCGATATCGCCGTTGACGTGACCGCCCTTGGCGACTTTGCGGTACGGCGTGATCAGAAAGCCGTACTCATCGACGGTCGAATAGATCGACAGCGAGGCAATCAGGCCGATGTTCGTGCCTTCCGGCGTTTCGATCGGGCAGATGCGGCCGTAGTGAGAGATGTGCACGTCGCGCACTTCGAAACCGGCACGCTTGCGGTTCAGACCGCCGGGGCCAAGGGCCGAAAGCCGTCGTTCGTGCGTCAACTGGCTGAGCGGATTGGTCTGGTCGACCACCTGCGACAGTTCGCCGCGGCCGAAAAAGTAGTCGATGGCGCCGCTGACCGCCTTGCTGTTGACGAGTTCGGCGATCTTGCCGAGCTGGTCGGGGTCCTTCATGCTCATGCGCTCCTGCACGGTGCGCCGCAGCTTCAGGAAGCCCTTGCGGATTTCATCGCAGGCCAGTTCGTCGATCGTGCGCAGGCGGCGGTTGCCCAGATGGTCGATGTCGTCCTCGGCGACGATGACGCGCGTCTGCTTCCAGGCGTACTCGTGCATGTTGCTGGCCATCGAATCCGGCGAGCCGACCTTCTTGAGGGCGGCCTGCACTTCGTCGACGCTCATGAAGGCGACGTGGCGGCTCGACACGCCGAAGAGCTCGTTCCACTCGTCGGCGACCTTCTTTTCGACGGCGGTCATCTGCTTCTTGGCAGCGGCCTCGTCGAACAGGTAGATCACGCCGGTCCGCGGCTGGTAGTTGATGTAGTCGAGCTGGACCAGCTCCTCGGGATGATGCTGGAGTGCATCCAGGTAGCGGTTGATGCCTTCGAGGATGCGGGCGGCCCGCGTTCGAATGGTCGAGACCACGAAGTCTTTACTGGCCTTCACCATCTCCGCGTCGCGTTCGATCCGGGCGCGGTTCATCAGCTTGCGCATGACTTCGAGATCGATCGTGTTCGGCGGGAACCATTCGGTCGGCACGTCGGACAGCGACTGGAGCTGGCGCTGAAGCTCCTTCACCGTGTCCATGGGCGAGAGCTTCTTGCGGCCATCCTTGATCTGGTCCAGATGGCCGAACGGGACGCCGGACTTGGGGTCCTTCACGGCTTCGCGATCGGCGCGATAGTTCTTGAGCTGGTCGGCAAGCTCCTGCGTCCAGCGCAACACGCTCAATTCGAACGGGACGCGCTGCGGAACCGAGAAACCGACGCGCTCCTGGCTGCGGAGATCGAGCAGGTAGCGCAGGCAGGCCACGAAGTCGGCGACGGTGAGGCTGTTGAGCGATGTCGGAATCGACAGGCCGAATTTGCGGTTGATGCGGAAGCGGCCCACCTTGCCGAGTCGATAGCGATTCTCGTCGTAGAACTTCTCGTGGAAGAGCTTGACGGCCTTGTCGAGCTGGGCGGGGTTGCCGGGCCGCAGGCACTTGTAGATGCGTAACAGCGCATCTTCGTGGCTGCGGCTCGAATCCTCGGCGATGGTGTTGAGAATCAGCGGATCGAGCAGATTGTCGATGACTTCGACCTGCTTGAGGCTGCCACCCTGGATGCGGCCGACGGCATCGCCGATCTGGCAGCCGGCACGGACCAGCGGTTCGCCCTCGGCGGCGTCGGCATCCTCGGCCCAGATGTCGGACACGACGTACATGTCGGGCTTGAGATTGGCGGTGCGGACCACCTTGGTGTCGTGGAAGGCGCGGATGATGGCCTCGTCGCTGGAAAAGGCCGGGTCCATGGCCCGCAGGAAGCAGGTGGCCGGAATCTTGCTGGACTGGTCGATCCGGACGGCGAGCACGTCCTTGCGCGTGATGTTAATTTCGATCCAGCTTCCGCGCTCGGGAATGATGCGGCATGCGTGCAGCGGCCGGTCGGTCTCGAACGTCTCCTTGATGAAGTCGACGCCGGGGGAGCGGTGAAGCTGTGAAACGATGACGCGCTCGGCGCCGTTGATGATGAACTCGCCGCCGCCGATCATGATCGGGATCTCGCCGAGGTAGACCCGGTCTTCGAAGATCTCGTCCTTGTCCTTGCGGTGGAGTCGCAGGCGGATGCGCAGGGGCATGCCGTATGTGAGGCGGAGCTGCCGACACTCATCCGGCGTGTAGCGCGGGCGGCCGAGGGTGTAATCGAGGTACTCCAGGCTGATGTTTTCGTCGTAGCTCTGGATGGGGAAGACTTCGCGCAAGAGGCCCTCCAGGCCCGTGGGCGTGCGCTGCTGCGTTGCCACGGTTTCCTGGAGGAATCGCTTGTACGAGCCGACCTGGATTTCGATCAGGTCGGGAATGCTCATGGCATCGCCGACTTTGCTGAAGTTTCGAACTTCCCGCGTGGGTTTCACGGCCATCTTCGGCTCCCGGATGTCCTGCGCCGCGGCGGCAAATGCCGCCCCGGCCGGGCAGGGTTCATCATGTCAGTGACGTGCGTACGGCACCATGGCGCAGGACAGCACCCGCAAAACGCATTGAGCATTTCGCTGCGCAGCCGCGCCGCCAACTTTGCCGCGACAAAAGTACGTCAGCTTCAATTCGACCAATGACGGAAAAAGGTGAGGGTCTAGCGATCGTCCAACGGGACTATCCGCCGCGCGAGCCATCTATTAAAGGCCGGTTCGTCCCACCGGGGCCGGCCTGGTCCCGCACGCGTGGCGAAACTCGGCATTATAAGCCCGAAAAAAAACGACGCCAGCCCATTCGTAAACTATTTTTCAGCCGCCCTGCGACGGCCGGGCCGCGTCCCGATTTGTCCCGTCCTTGCGCCGCAACGGCAACAGCACCGTCACCTGGGTGCCCTCGCCCGCCCGCGAATCCAGGTCGATCGTGCCGCCCATTTCCGTGACGATCCCGTGGACGGCGGCCAGCCCCAGGCCGATGTTCTCCTCGTCGCTGCCCGAACTCGCCCCCTTCGTCGTAAAAAACGGCTCGAAGAGGTGGATTTTCAGGTCATCCGGGATGCCGCATCCGGTGTCGGTGATCTCGATGCATGCGAATTCGCCCTGGGGCGTCAGCCGGATCGTCAGGACGCCGCCAGCGGCCATGGCGTCCAGGGCATTCTGGGCAAGGCTCTCGATCACCGTCGTCACCCGCTGGGCTTCGAAGGGCTCGCGGCCGACGGGCACCACTTCGCTCTTGAGCTCGATCCCGCGCAGGCGGGCCTTGTTCGAGAGCCGCTCGAGGCTGCGATTCACGATGGCCGACAGTTCCATCCACTCGACGTCCTGGTTCTCGGATTCCGCAAACGCGGCGAGTTGATTCGTAATCCGCGTCGCCCGCCCGATTGCCTGGGCGATCATCCGGAGCGTTCGGCGCAGCTCCCGCGGGCTGTCGCTGGCCAACACGTAATCGATGCTGGTCAGCATGCCGCCGAGGATGTTGTTGAAGTGGTGCGCCACGCCGCCGGACATGCGCCCGAGGGCAGCAATGCGGCGCGTCTCGGCCGATTCGTGGGCAAGCCGGCGTCGCTCCGAGATGTCACGCATGCTGGCGGACAGGCCAAACACGTTGCCCAGATTGTCGCGAATAGGTGAGAGGATCAGGACCAGGGTCTTCGGCTCGCGCCGATCGCCGGGGTATTTGACTTCCACTTCCGCAGATTGCCCGCTTTCAAAGACCCCCGCCGCCGTCGAACGCACCATCTCCACGTCGTCCGGGCTGAAATACTCCAGGAATGAGGTACCTATCGCCTGGGCCGCTGGCCGCTGGAACTGTGTTTCCGCTTCGGCGTTCCAGAAAACGACGCGATAATCCCTGTTCATCGCGATGGATACGAAGCCCAGCCCCTCGCACAACGCCCGGTAGTAGTCGTCACCGTGCTGCTGCATGTAACGCCTCAACGCGGCCTATCGGCTCGCCCCACTCGCGGGCAGAATGCCTTGCGCCTCGGAGGAAGATCGGATTACGGGACTGATGATGTAAAGACTCTCGCGCAATTCGCTCTCAATGCCTTCGGGTTTTCCGCCGTAATCCACGAAGAACGCCCGCCCCAGCAGGGGCATGTCGTGCACCGCATCGGTGGGGCCAATCATGAGAAATCCATTCTCAGGGAGTTTGACCTTTACGGCGAATTCCTCGAAGGTCATCCTTCGCTCCTGCGGCACCTCGCGCGCCGTGCCGTCGTCGCCAATGACCCATTTCACGGGTCCCGGTGGCTCTTCGATCTCCGGCACGGCCCGGAGCACCATCTCGCGAAGGTTCAGCGCATGAAGTTCGTAATTCAGCCGCAAGATGCCCTTGGGCGAGTCAAAGTCCCGGCCGGACAGGCTTCCATCCGGGGCATAAAAGAACAACGTGCTGACGGCAGGGCCTGCACCGAGCTCAATCTCCAGCGCACGGCGATCGTCCGGCGTCGTGCGATCTTCCGCGACCTTGCGGTCCTCGATCGATTCGAGGAAGCGCTGCAATGCGGAACGGTCGGAACCCCTCCCTACCGCCAGTCGAAACCCATTGGCGGCCAGCCGTAGTGCCTCCTCGGCGGCCGGCGCCTCGCCCGTTGCGAGCGTCCATGGCTCCGATCGCGCGGAGAACGTGCCGGGTCGGGCCCAAACGCGATAGACCAGAAACTCGATCAACAGCCGCTCGGCCGGCCGCTCAAAAACCGATGCCGGTCCGGCGTTTCTGTTCGAGCGTGGCGCTTCGTTACTCGATGATGCAGGGGCGACCGCCTGTCCCTGGCCCTGAATGGCTGGATCACAGCCGGCGAGAACGACAAGCAACCAAGCTGCCGGCTGGAGCGCGGCAGTCCTCCAAGGGGAGACATGGGTGTTGTGGCAGTTGCTCAGTCGCGGCACGCCAGCGCCTTTTTCGCCCCTCGGACCGGCCCCTTTTCGACAATCGACTCTATGAATGCGCAGCCGACCGGTCAAACGGGTCCATGACAGCTTGCTTAGCGAAATCTAACAATCCGTTAATATCGATTTTACTCAGGCGCAATCTCCTGAAGATCGTCAGCCCGCCGCCAGTCGGCACAGCGTGTCGCAGCCCCGCCGCAACATCTCATCCGTGGCGGCATAGCTCACGCGAAAGTGCGTATCCTTCGAGGAGAAGATGCAACCCGGGATAATCAGCACCTCCTGCTCGGCCGCCGCGTCGGCAAATGCCGTCGCGCTCGGAAAGCGGTCCGGCGCCCTGGGAAACACGTAGAAGCCACCGCCCGGACGCACGATCTCGAAGCGCCTCGACAAGAGGTCGCAAACCAGATCGCGCTTCCGGCGGTATTCGCGAAAGTGATGCGATACGTCGCTGTCGATGGCGGCCAGGCAGGCGTGCTGCGCCATTGAAGGCGCGCAAACGAAGGTGTACTGCTGGAGCTTCGTCATCTCCGCAATCAGCCGTTCGGGACCCGCGGCATATCCCATGCGCCAACCGGTCACGCCGTATGTCTTGCCGAACCCGCGCAGCAGCAACGTATGCTCCGGCGCCATCGGCAACGGGCAGGGACTCGGCGCGTCGTAGGAAAGGCGGTCGTAGATCTCGTCGGTTATGAGCAGCAGATCGTGCCGTCGCGCGATCTCGGCTGCCGCGGCCATGTCCTCGCGCGAATAGACTGCGCCGGTCGGATTGCCGGGGGAGTTGACGATCAGCGCCCTGGTGCGTCGCGTAATCGCCGCCTCGACGCCGTCGGGCTTGAAGCGGAAATCCGGATAGGACGAGACCGGCACCGGAGTGCCGCCGCACAGTTTCACCAGTTGCCAGTAGGAAACGAAGTAGGGATCGAGAAAGACGACTTCGTCACCGGGATTGACCGTCGCCATCAGCGCGAGCACCAGGCCGCCCGAGACGCCGGACACAATAAGGACCGGCGATGTAACGCCGTAGGCGTCGCGCAGCTCGGCCGCCAGCCGTTCCCGTAGTGCCGGAATGCCGGCACTGGGCGTGTAGCGATTGCGGCCCTCGCGAATGGCCTGAATGGCTGCTTCGCGCACGTCCGCCGGTGCGTCGTAATCCGGCTGGCCGATCGACAAGTCGCACGGGTCCTTCATCCGCGCGGCCAGGTCGAAGTACTTGCGGATGCCGGAGAACTCGACCTGTCTGCACCGATCCGAAAGGAGCGATTCGATGTTCATCACGAATCAATCGGGCGAGGCGGACGAAATGACGCGGCTTTGACGCAGCTGAACGGCGGCCGGGCACGCACCGGCCGGGGCGCGGCTACTTCTTGGCGGCAGCGCCGGCGGCGGCGGCCCCCTCTTCGCCTTCAGGTCCCTTCTTCTTGGACTTGCCGCCAACGGTCACCTTGCGGTGTGGCACCTTGGGCAGGCCGGTCGGGCAATCCTTCTCGAGATCGAATTTTTCCTGCTCGGCGAGCTTGTTGATGCGCTCGGCGCGGTTGAGCACGTTGCGGTGTCGCTGCAACGAGCCCTTGATCTTCAACGAACGGTCCATGGACATGGGTGCAAAACCTCCAGTCGGCTAAATCGGCTGTCCGGAAACCGCCCTGTTATAACTCACAAAGTAGCAGTCCTTCCAGTCGTAAAGTCCGCCCTGTTGCCGGTACTCGCGGCCAAAGCCCGCGATCCGCCGGCGGAAATCCTCTTTTTCCTTGCGAAATTCGGGTGCGGTGGGGAATGCATCGGCGCTGAAAAGCAGGTACCCACTCGGGTGCTTGCGGGCAAATGTCTCGATGCCCTTTTCTCGCAGAAACCGCCGCACATCCTCCAGTTCGGCCAGGAGCTGCTTGCTGCTCTTGTCGCGTGTCACGCCGAACCACTGTATTTCCAGATAGTTATAATTCGCCGGATCGTCCGCGGGCGCCGGCGGAGACGTCTCGATCTCCATGGGTGCGTTGGCCTGAACCTCCGGGGCTCCGGCCTTGGCCGGTGGCGAAATCCGCACGCGGCGGTCGTTCCCATTGAGCGCCGCCAAACTGGAACGCTCATCCCCGGCCGGACCATCGGCGGCCTTGCTATTGAGGGCGGCGACCTTCACCGGGTCGGTCCGACCCGAGGCCCCGACTCGCACGCCTGCGGCGTAAGCGCCGACCAGACCGATGCAGATCGACGCACCGACCACGATCGAGGCCGCCGTGCTGAGGTTCAATGCGATTCGCCCCATCGTCACGCGAAAAATCGGATCGGCATCCGAATTTCCGCGCTTTGCAATAGCCAGTTCTTCGGCGATCCGCCGTGCAGCGTCGCGCTCCGCCTTGCGGGCTGCCTTTCGCGCGAGTTTGGCCTGCTGCTTTTCGTGTCGCGCGCGTTCGGCCTCTTCCATGGCAGCCTGTCGCGCGGCGAGTTCGGCACTGGCTTCTTCTTCCGTCAACGGCTCTGCCACCATCGGCACGAAACCATTCGTCTGCTTTTTTTTCTGGCGCCAAAAGAGCAGCGGATTTGACCGGACGACCGGCTGCTGGGCTTCCGGCGTTTTGTTCATGACTTCAAAGAGGCTTCGTCGGTTTCGCATGGCATCATCCCTGATTTGCGGGGCTGCGAATTCCCTTCGCAGGGCGAGGCTGGACTTGTAGCGCGAGGCGCGCACCAGAACCGGGCGGACCTTCACTCGATTATCAACTACGTCAGGATAATGCGCGGTGTTCGATTTGCAACTGCTTTTCAACGCAACCACGCGGGAAATGCGACGGCCTTTGCGCCGGACAATTCACAACACGTGGTTTTCCGCGCCCTCGCCGCTGGTAACTCGCCGGTTTGCCAACCTCGACCAGCGTCGCGGAAGCTGGCGCGACGAGCCGCTCGTCGAGATCGGAGCAGAGCAATCGAGCGTCGGCGGCCGGAGCGTTGAATCGTCCCACCGGAAGGTCTCGAACGCGTCAGAAACCGGGTGGGTTAGAGTGATAATTCGCGACGCCTGAATCGGTATGCGGAGACAATGCGTGAAGTTCCGCGACGCGAAATCCTATTCTTCGGACTCCTCCACGGGCATCATCTTTTCCAGCCGCGTCTCGACCAGGAACAGATTGTCCGGCCCGGCCAATTTCACGATCTGGAGCAGGTCGGACATGGTGGACACTTCCTCAACCTGCTCGTCCAGGAACCACTTCAGGAATGCACGCGTGACGTGATCCTTCTCCTCTTCGGCGAGATCCACGAGGCCGCTAATCTGTTTGGTGACCGTTAACTCGCTGTCGAGCGCCGCCTGCACCATGGCCTCGGCGCTGCCGTAGTTCTCCTTGGGCTCGTCAACGCCGCTGAGATGCGCGTGCCCTCCCACTTCGAGGATGTACTTTGCGATCTTCATCGCATGGCCGCGCTCTTCATCCGACTGCTTCGTGAACCGCTCGCAGAAGACCTTGAGACCCATCTGGTCGAATTCGAAGGCCATGGCCAGGTAGCTGAACGACGCGTTCAGTTCGTTTCGAATCTGCTGATTCAGCGCATCGTTCATTTTTTTCGAAATAATCATGCACACCTCCCTTGCAAAATGTGACCGCCGGCCACGGCGGCGACATGCAGCTGTGATTATTCACTCAGTCATCCACGATGATAGCCAGCAGGCCTCGGCCCCAGCAATGGCCGACCGGCCTATTCTCTCGGGTTCTCCTCGACCCGTGCACCGCATCCGGCGGTGCACGGGCGGGTTTTTCTCCCGCAGGCCGCGCCAAGTCGAGGGTCTTCCGCGTTCCGATAATTGCCTGCGGTTCGCTCTTGCGTCATACTGTTGCGCCGGAGGTTTCGTTGTCTTCACAGGGCCGCACGATGGAAATCCAATCCCCCCGAACATCGCAGAGGCTGCACATGACGTTTCGCCTGGCGCTGATGATATCCGTTTGTCTCGCTGCAATCGCACCGGGCGCCGCACGCGCTGAGGATGCGGCCACACCGCTGGCATCGCCCGACTTTCGCGAAGTCATCGCCCGGGCAAAGGCCCGCGTGTTTCCGGCGGTCATCTACATCAAGTGCATCCGCGAAAGCATGGAGTCGGGAAAAAAGGAATCCCAGGAAATCAGCGGCTCCGGCGTCATCGTATCAGCCACGGGCGAGGCGCTGACCAACTGGCACGTCGTCGACAAGGCGATCGAAGTGCGCTGCCAGCTCACCGACGGCCGGGCGGCCAGCGCGAAGGTGCTGGGCAAGGACAAGGACACCGACCTGGCACTCATCCAGCTTGATCTGCCGGGTGGCGGCATCGCGCCCTACGCCGTCCTGGGCGACTCAATGCGCCTCACCGAGGGCGACGTGGTCATGGCCATGGGGGCGCCGTGGGGGCTGAATCGCAGCGTCTCGCTGGGGATCATCTCCTGCACGCGTCGCTTCCTGCCCGAGCACAGCGAGTACAGCCTGTGGCTCCAGACCGACGCGTCCATCAGCCCGGGTAATTCCGGCGGGCCGCTCGTCAACACGCACGGCGAAGTCGTGGGCCTCAACACGCGCGGTGTCATGGTCGGCGGCGACATGGGCTTCACGGTGCCGTCCGAAACCATCCGGGACATCATGTCGCAGCTGCGCGACTACGGCGAAGTGAAGTGGAGCTGGACCGGGCTCCAGTTGCAGGCCCTGCGCGATTTCAACCGCAACATCTACTTTGATGCCGAGGAAGGCGTGATCGTGGCCGAGACGGACCCCGAAAGCCCCGCCCGCCGGGCCGGCCTGCTGCCGAAGGACCGCATCATCCGCATCAACGATCGACCGATCATGGCAATGACCGAGGAAGACCTGCCGCAGCTCCGCCGCCAGATCGGCCTATTGCCGAAGAATAAGCCCGCCTCCATCGTGCTGGTCCGCGGTCAGGAGACATTGCAGGTCGATCTCACGCCCCGGGAAAAGGGCAAGGTCGAGGGCGAGGAGCTCGAGTGCAAGCGGTGGGATTTCACAGTCAAGGCGATCAACCAGTTCGACAATCCGGGGCTCTATTTCCACCGGCGGCAAGGCGTCTTCGTCTACGGGATCAAGTATCCGGGCAACGCCTCCAACAGCGATTTGCGCACGCAGGACATCATTCTGAAGATCGACGGGCGGGCGGTCACGACGCTCGACGACGTGAGGACCATCCACGAACGATGCCTTGAGGAAGTGAACAAGAAGCACAAGCTGGTGCTGCACGTTCTGCGGAACGGTTTGTTCCGCCAGGTGATCCTCGACTTTTCGCGTGACTACGAGAAGGAATAGGGCGTTTGTTGCACCGATTGCCGTCCGCAGCTGGTCAGCCCCCCGAATGCGGGCACCTCGAACGCAGTGCGCCGCGTCCCGGATCGCGACATCGTGCCGAAGATTCAAAGTCATCACACGCCGTTCAGCCGGAGAATCCAGATCATGCACAAATTCGCCGTTCTCATCGTCATCGCGTTTGCGTCCACCGCGCCGGCCGCCGAACCGGACGCCGGCGCCCGGCGCAAGATAGTGGAAAAAGCGGCGGCCTCCCTCGTTCGCATCGAATACCGCGTGAAGTACGACAAGGGCGATCAACCCAGCGCGCTCAACTTCGCGACCAAGTGCAGCTCCTGCGGCGATCTTCATGCGGAAGTCGATCTGTCTGATTACGTCAAGGAAGAGCGCCCCGTCGTCACCGCCGGATTCCTGATCGGCGACGGCACGGTCGTTGGTAAGGACCTGCTCATACACCCACGATTCATCGAATCGATCGCCGTGGCGCATGCCGACGACCGCGTCGCTGCGCGAATTGACGGGGTCGCGGTCGATCGGCCCGCCGTACGGCTCGTACTTGAACGTCCTTTGAAAAAGGCCGCGGCCGTGGAATCAGCAAAACAGCCCGCGACGCCCCGCTACGCCGTCGGCTATGCCCAGAAGGATGGCCGCTGGCACGCCCGCCTCAGCGAATTTACGCCTTCCTTCTCGATCAGAGACGACGGAACCTGGACCTGCCCGCTGACTGCCGATCAACTGATCGTCGATGCACAGGGTAATGCCATAACTGCGACATTCGCGGACGGCGCGCCGGAGGATGGCTGGTCCATCGCCCCTTCGGCATGGACGTTCGTCGCCGACAGCGAATTGAACCAGCGCCTCGCCTCCTTCAGCGCCGCCACCGAGTCGGGCCTGGTCCGCGTCGCGCTCAGCTTCCGCAGCCCGCGAAAGACCGAGAGTCTCTTTTCCTTCACTGCAAATGAGGAAGACGCGGCCACCGAACAGAATGCCATCGGCGTGATCGTCGCCGCGCGGCGCCTGCTGGTGCTATCCAATCTCAAGCCCAGGAGCACGGCGCGGCTGAAGCGCATACTCGTGCACCTGCCCGATGGCACCACGGCGAAGGCCGGCTTCGAAGCCTCGCTCCGCGACTATGGCGCATTCACCGCTACCACGGAGTCCGATCTGTCACCGGCCGTGTCGCTGCTTTCGGGCAGCATCGAGGAACTCGCCAATCGGCTGCTCATGTTCGCCATGATCGAGATGAAGGGGGAAAACCGCGTCGCCTACCACCAGCACGGCCGCATTTCATCCTTCTCGCGCCGCTGGGGCGATCGGCTCTTCCCGTCCATCAATGCCAGCGAAGGAGCATGGTTCATATTCACGCAGGACGGGGCGCTTGCGTGCTTCAGCATCGACCGGCGGCAGAAGGTCTCGGTCGAAGAGCAGTATTCCACCGACGAATCCGTGCTTATGCCGGCCAACGCGCTGGCTGGTGTTCTGGCCGATCCGGCGCGCCACGGCGATCCGCAGAACGTGCCGCTCACCGAGGAAGAGGAGAACCGCATCGCGTGGCTGGGCGTCGAGATGCAGGCGATGGATTCGGAGCTGGCCCGCGCGAACAGGGTGTCCGATCGCACGCGCGACGGGGCCATCGGCGGCATGGTCTCGCACGTCTATCCCGGTTCCCCTGCCGAGGAGGCCGGCATACAACCTGGCGACATTCTGCTGGCACTGCACGTGCCGGGCGAACCGAAGCCGCTGGACATCACGACCGAGGACGATGGCTACGGCGGCAACTTTCCCTGGGAGCGATGGGACGAGCTGCCCGAGCAGTATTTTGATTCCGTTTCCCGGCCCTGGCCCTCGGCCGACAGCACCCTGGCCCAGTCGCTGACGCGCCTCGGCTTCGGCCGGCCGTTCGAGCTCGAACTGTTCCGCGACGGCGACGTGAAGCGCCTGCCCATGACCGTCACGCAAAGCCCGCCGCACTACGATTCGGCCGCGAAGCACAAGAACAAGGCGCTGGGCATCACCGTGCGAAATCTGACGTACGAAGTGAACCGCTACTTTCAGCGCTCGGCGGACGAGCCGGGGCTGATCATTTCCAGGATCGAACCGGGCAGCAAAGCCTCCGTCGCGGGGCTGAAGCCCTTTGAGATCATCACCCACGTCAACGATGAGCCGGTTCACACGGCCAAACAGTTCAAGCAACTCGTCAAAGGACAGGAGAGCCTGCGCCTGGCCATCAAGCGCATGACCAGGGGCCGCATCGTGCGAATCACGCTGGACAAAAAAGATGGACCGGCGGTCAATGCGGCCTCCACGCCGGCTTACGACGGGCCCGACACCCCGGAAATGACGCTGGCCCGAGCCGCCGTCAGTGAGAATGGCATGCTGGCCATGGTGATGGAACTGTACAAGTTTCAATGCGACACGTACCCCGCGGCGATGAATCACCTCGTCGAAAAACCCGACGATCCCGATCTCGCCGACAAGTGGAAGGGACCCTACATCAACGATGCCAAGGGCCTTCTCGATCCGTGGGGCAATGAGTACCTGCTTCGCGCCCCGGGCGAAAAGAACACCAACGGCTTCGACCTGTGGAGCGCCGGCCCCAACGGCATATCGGGCGACGGGGACGATATCACCAACTGGTGACTTCCAGCGGCGTTACAAATCCGAGCTCGATTTACAATTGGCCGCCGGTTGGAATGCGCGCTCAAATATTCACATGAGTAGGGCCAATCCAATTCCTGTGCGGTAAGAAACGGCCCCCGGCGATCCCACGGAAAGGAGGATGCCTTGATCAGTGTCTCGCATCACAAGCGGATCGTGCCGCTGCTGCTGCTCGTCCTGCTGGCGCCGATCGGAGCGCACCGCATGGCCGTCGGCAAAATCGGCACCGGCGTGCTGTTCCTCCTGACGCTCGGCGGACTGGGCCTGTGGTGGATTATCGACCTGATCCTAATCTGTGTCGGTTCCTTCACCGACAAGCAGGGCCGCGTCATCGTGGAGTGGATCTAAATCGCCGTGCGCATCAGCGGGCCTTCTTCCGCGACATTAGCAGCACGGCGGCAACCAGCAACGGCCCCACCATCGACGGCTCGGGAATGAGCACGGCCTCCAGCATGAGTTGCGGCGCATTGCCGGTGTCGCCGGAGTTGAAGGTGAACCCGATGGTCGGGCTCACGGCCGTCAGGTACAGCGAGATGTCTCCGCCCGCCTGAACGTCTGCATTCAGATCGGGCAAGGCGGCGAGCCCGAACGCCTGCACCGCGTTCGTCCCGGCGTTGCTGAAGATGCCCAGTGACGCATCCGCGGCACCATTCAGGAGCGACAGCCCGTAGCTGTACCCGATCTGGTTGCCGGTCGCCGTTCCCGGCACGCCGGGACCGCCGGGTCCAATGGACCAGTCGTCGCTTGCGATCCAGCGCACTTCGAACTGGCCGATGCCGCGATTGAAGATTTCGTTGTTCGGTGCGGGCACTTCGCGCAGCGACAGCTTGGCAGAGGCCAGCGCCCAGTTTCCCGCGCCGTAGGCCGCGTCGAAGGATGCCACGGCCGCGGCGGCATCGAACTTCAGCCATGTGTCCATGGCCCCCTGCGCCACGCCGTTGCCGTTCACCGCCGCCGCCCCGGACACGTTCAGCGCCCCCGCATCTCCATACGTCCCGTCCGGATCGGCCGCCCAGGCGAAGGTGTCCTCGCTCGGCGAAAGCGTGACCATTTCGGCCCGAGCATGCACGCCAACCCCGAGCGCGATGGCCAGGGCCCATGTAGTTGATCGTCGTGTCATGATGTCCCCTCCTGAAGCGGTCGCTTTTCATCCGCAGCCGAACAGACGTGCGGTGAGTGGTCATCCATTATTGCACGGCGCCGCCGCTCCAATCCACTCCGGTACTACCGGCGCCACGGTTGACCATGCCACAGCCCATTTTCGGACTGCATGCTGCGCACCGGGTCAGGACGGTCCCAGTTCTGCCGCAATGCGGGCCGTCAGCTGCCCGGCCGTCCCGCTCGTGCAGCAGTGGGGATAGGCGGCCGTCAGCAGGCTCAATTGCCCGCCCGCGCGGCAGAAATTGAACATCACGCCCGGCGGGCATGGCGGCAGCGTCCCGCCTCCGACCGCGATCACTCTGGCCCCGAGGAAGGACTCCGCCGGCGACACCCGCAGAGAAGAGAAACCAAACGAATACCGCGGCATGGCGTGGCGGCCCTCCACCGCCCGCGCATATCGCTCCGCCGGCATTCGGCCGAAGAGTTCCGCCAGTGCCAGAAAATCGCGTTCGCCCCGCCGTGATGCATACGCGGCGATCTGCCCGGCGAGCAGTTCGTCGAGGGCGGCGTCGTCGGTCAGCCGCGACCGCGGCACGACGAGTGTCGCAATTGTGACATGGTTGTGAAAGAGACGCGACGCCGGCACGCCCTCGGCCCACGTCATGGGAAATGGCACGATGTAGTGCTCGCGCTCGTGAAAACCCAGCGCCTCGCGCATCGCGTCGACCGCCCGCAGCGTCGCCTTCAGAAGGAACCGCGAATAGAGCAAAGGGCCGGCGGCGCAGGTCGCCTCTGCATTGCGCTTCACCGACTCGAACGCCGCCCCGTGCCAGCGCGCCTGCACCAGCGTCACCGGCAGCGAAGCGCGGCCGCGTCGCTCGTGGAACCGCAGGCCGTGCAGGCGATTGATCCTGCGCACCTCGTGATGTGCCCGTGCGGCGCGGAGCACGTAGCGCGGGGTCCAGCGGAACCACCGCGCGACCTGATCGCCTGCCGGGCCGATTTGCCTGGATGCCAGTTTGCTTTCACCTGCCGGCAATTTGTCCAGTTCTGTGGATGGTCCGGCGGCGCTTGCCAGGCAATCGGCGGCCCGCTGGCCGGGCGCTCGTGCCGCCGCCGAAAGATTCGCACCCACATCCTCAAGTAGCGCCATCCCCCCGGCCCCGTCCATGAGCGCGTGCGGCCACACCAGTCCGATCCAGTCACGCCCATTCGGCAGCCGAACGTGGAGCAGTTCTGCCGCCCGGAGGTCATCGCCGCCGATCGTCCGCCCGCCGCCGGGCCCCGCCGCGGCCGCCGGGACACGCCCCATCGCCGCGGCGGCAAATCGGCACAGTGCCGCCTCGCCGGCATCCTCCGCACTGGCGTCCAGAAACGTGATTCTTGTCGCAGAACTCCTATCATCCGCTGCCGTCCGCCAGAAGCCACTTTCAACCCGCAACGGCCCCCGAAGGAGCGGGAAGCGCTGCTGCGCCGCGATCCACGCCGACTGCACCGCTTCTGTATCGACGGGACGGTCAAGCTCCACGCAGGCCAGGCAGTTGATCCCCGGCAGCCCCCTTTGCGTGTGCACGCGATGCAAAGTCAGAAAGAACCGATCCATCGGGTTGAGCTGCACATTCTCCCACATATTCCGCGCATGGTCGCGCGACGGCCCGCGGCGTCAAGGCGCAACCTGCCCAACGCCAGGCTATCCTTCCGCATCAGCCATTCGGTGCCTGCACGAAGTTTAAAACCCGAGTCCAGGCATCGTGACCAACCCCGAATCACCTGATGCAAATACTATCTTTTTTCTTGTGTGAAGATCGCATTCAACTTCATGGCAGGCGGAGCAAGAATACGCCTGTAAAGCCGCAGCGACGCCTACGACTCACTCGCCTGGGCAAACAACGCGATCCCCGGCGCCGTTGATTGAATGAATCGCGAAAGTGCCTTGTCATAGGTCCAGATAGCACCAGGCGCAAAACGGGTGGCCGTTGCAACGATCAGCAGGTCGGGCAAGTTAAGAGGATTATCTGCAAACTGACGCCACCATTCGAGCGCGCCCTGGTTGTCTTCGTTGGAGTGCTCAACAACCGGCCAGCCGAGCTTGAGCAGCGCGGCAAGTGCCCGCCGCCGGTACGCGCCAGACTCGCGACGGTCGCGATCGGCATTCCAGCGCGTGATGTGACCGACAGCCTCGACGAAGGCAATTCGCGGAATCTGAAAATTGACGGAGCGGCTAAGCTGAACCTGAAGCAAAGAAAAGCGATGATATGTGTCGCGACGGTCAATCAGTGCGATCAGCGGCCCCGTATCTACCCAAACGCGCATGAAGGCGTCGCCTCAGGTCTAAAGCACTTCTGGAAGTGCAGCGCTGTCGCCAATACCCAGCTCAACGGTTTCGATGGAGGACGGGGACAGCTCTGGATGGCGGCGGGTATATTCGCCGCAGAGTTGGTCTGACCAACCGCAGAGACTGTGTTCGAGAGTCTCATATAAAGACATCAGCTCGCTCAGCTTGTCATCGCGACTTTTCACCTGGTGGCGTCCGGAGCTGCCTGCGGAAACAGACACCAGCATCTGCCGCCATCGATGCAGAAGCTTGATGCGCTGGCGATAAGTCGCGCCATAATCGAGAAATCGTCGCGCGTGTTCGAGCAGCGCCACATCCGATTCCGGCGACAGATCAAGCTCGTCGGTTGAGCGCTCGGAACTGACAAAACTCTTCAGCCGCCTGGTCTCCTGTTCAGTGTTCGCGAACAGACGATCAATAATCTCCAACATAGACTGCAGCTGCGCGGCATCGCGTTCGGACGGTTGCGATAAGGAACGAAGTAGAGACAGAACATCCTCTGCCGCGCTATCCCACTGCGCGCTGGACTCAACCTCTGCGATGAAAACATTCTGAGCTACCATTATCGATTCCTGTGCATCTATTCTACGATTGCGCCAGCCGCTCCGCAATCTGCACCGCGTTCAGCGCCGCGCCTTTCCGCAGCTGATCACCGCAGACGAAAAGGTCCAGACCGCGGCCGTCGGCCTGGCTGGCGTCCTGCCGGATGCGGCCGACCAAACACGCATCCTGCCCGGTGGCGGCAATGGGCATGGGGAATTCGTTCTTCTCGCGATCATCGACGATTCGCAGGCCCGGGGCGGCGGCGAGGATGTCGCGCGCTTCGTCGGGGGAGATGGGGCGCGTAAAGCTGAGATTGATCGATTCGCTGTGCGCCCGCAGAACCGGGACACGGATGCACGTAGCGGTGATGGCCAGGCGCGGCTCGGCGAATATCTTCCGTGTCTCATGGATCATCTTGGCTTCTTCGGTGTTGTAGCCATCCGGGCCAATGGGCGTGTTGTGGCTGAACAGATTGAATGCGCACTGCACGCTGAAGACGCGCGGCTGCGCCGGCCGGTCATCCAGCAGGTCGCGCGTCTGCTGCTGGAGTTCGTGCATGGCCTGAAGCCCGGCGCCGCTGACGGCCTGGTAGGTGCTGACGACGATGCGTGTCACGGGGTTGACACGGTGCAGCGGCCAGACCGCCATGTTCATGATGATCGTCGAGCAATTGGGATTGGCGATGATCGGGGCAGCGCCGATGGCCTGCGGATTAATCTCGGGGATGACGAGCGGCACCGCCGGGTCCATGCGAAATGCCGAACTGTTGTCGACCACGCGGCCGCCCGCCCGTACCGCCGCCGGCGCCCAGTCGCGGCTGGTCGAGGCCCCGGCGCTGAACAGGGCAATGTCGATGCCATTGAACGCATCGGGCAGCACCTCTTCGACCGCGATCTCGCGTCCGCGATAGGTGATCCGCCGCCCCACCGAACGGGCCGAGGCCAGCAGGCGCAGTTGATCGGGCTCGATGCCGCGCTCGTCGAGGATTCGAAAGAACTCCTGTCCGACAGCGCCGGTCGCGCCGAGGATGGCAATGCGGGCGTTCTTCATGGGCAGGTTAACTCCATTTTGTGGAGCAATGAGTATATGCGGCGTCAGGCAGGCGGGCGAGACAAACAGACTTCAACGGCTGCCGGTCAGAATTGAAAGTAAATGAACGGGCTGTCGTTATCTGCGCTGAACAGCACGATGGCGAGAATCCACACCGCGTAGCCGACGCCCGCCAGCGGCGCGGGCAGCAGGTGCGACCGCGCGGGGCCGATGCGCGGCGTTTCCGAGGGGTCAGGCGACAAGGCAGGCGTTATGTACGGCGAGCGACGGCGCCGCTGACGATCTTCCCAGACATGCAGCAGCGCCAGCAGGATGAGCAGCGCGACCATTGGCCACTTGTTCATCAGCCATGCCGGATTGTCGATCGTCGCGGGGATGAACAGGTGCGAGACAAACGTGAGCGCGCGGGCGAGGGCGGCACTGGTTGGCTCGGGCGACACTGCCCCCTCCGGCACGATTGGCTGGCAGCGGAAAAAGACCCATGCGAGGTGCACGACCAGCAGCGTCGCCAGCCAGCCTGCTGCTGTCCGCAATCGCTGTCCCGCCTGCAACGGTCGCGTCGGCGAAGTCTTCGGCCAGAATCTGGCCGCGCTAAGCACAGCGCCGTGGATAGCGCCCCAGATGACGAACGTCCAGCTGGCGCCATGCCAGAGGCCGCCCAGCAGCATGGTGATCATCAGGTTGCGCACCGTGAACAGGCGTCCTCCGCGCGAGCCGCCGAGGGGGATGTACAAATAGTCGCGAAGCCAGGTGGACAGCGAGATGTGCCAGCGGCGCCAGAAATCGGAAAGGCTCGTCGCGAGGTACGGCGTGGCGAAGTTAACCGGCAGATCGAACCCGAGTGCCATGGCCGTGGCAATGGCCATGTCGCTGTAGCCGGAGAAGTCGCAGTATATCTGGCCGCCATAGCAGAACATGGCCAGCCACAGGTCGGCCGTCTTGAAACGGGCAGGATCGGCGAAGACCGAATCGGCAACCCCGGCAAAATTATCAGCCAGGAGGACTTTCTTGCTCAACCCGACAAGAAAGAGCAGTGCGGCGGCATCCAGTCGCGACCAGTCGAACCGCTTGATCGATTGAAGCTGCGGCAGAAACTCCGACGCCTTGACGATGGGGCCGGCGACCAGCTGCGGGAAGAATGCGACGAACAGCGCGAAATTGACGAACGAGCGCTCCGGCTCGATGCGCCCCCGGTACACGTCGATCGTGTAGCTGAGCGTCTGAAACGTGTAGAAGCTGATGCCGACGGGCAGAATGAGCGACAGCGTGGACAAATTGGGCTGCAGGCCCAACGCCTCGAGCAGCGATTTGGCAGAAAGGATGAAAAAGTCGGCATACTTGAACAGGGCCAGCACGCCCAGGTTGATCGCGACGCTCGCGACGAGCAGTTGACGCCGCGATCGCGGCGAGTGGCAGCGGCTCATTCCGATTGCGACGACATAGTCGGTGGCGGTCGATCCGAAGATCAGCAGGGCCAGCCATGGGTTCCACGTCATGTAAAAGACGTAGCTGGCTAACAGCAGCAGCAGATGCCGTGCTCGCAGCGACGGCGTGGCCCAGTACGCCGCGAAGACGATCGAGAAAAACAGGCCGAACAGCCAAGTGGAGAAGATCACGGAGAATTCGCCTCCGCCGGCACGCCCGCCATCTTCCGGGCCCCGCCCGGCACCAGCCCGGATACAATCACCAGACCTGCGGTTCGCCGGCTGATGTCTCGCGCCAGCGGCAGACCGACGTGGACCTCTTCCAGAAAGTCGGCGTTGGTGCGCGGCAGTTCGCCTGGCGGAAGGGGATAAAACGGTATGCCACGGGCGGTGCACCGGCGGGCGATTTCTTCGACGAAGCGCGGCTCGATGCCGCGCCAGCGCGCGGCCGTCCTCGGGCTGTTCGGAAGATAGACGACGGCCACCGCGATCTCACGCGAAGTCAGCCATTCGAGCAGTTGGTCGAAGCGGACGAATGCCGCCGCGCCGGCATCGAACTCGGGCACGCTGGCCGCGTCCACGGCCGCCGGGTTTTCCAGCAGCCGGACCTGAAGATCGCGAAGCTGCCGGCCGTGGAGCCAGGGATGATCGTAACCGGCGGGCGGCACCGGCGACGCGACGCGCTCGCGAAGCTCTCGGGCGTGTTGTGCGTGCTTGGGAAGCAGCGTCGCCAGCCGCTCCTGAAGCGCCATGCGGATTTCGTAGCGCCGGTGAAAAGCGGCCCAGGCCGGACCCGCAGTGCGCCGCGCGACCGCGCCCGCCACATCGAGCGAGAAGCCCTCCACACGGAGCGATTCGAGAAAGTCGCCCGCGTGCCACAACTCACGGGCGGCATCGACCGGCCGGTAGTCGGCACGGAATTCGCTCGCGTTGACGCCCAGAACGACCAGGCGGGGCGGATCGGCGGCAAACAGGTTACGCGAGACAGTCAGCCATTCCACGACCTTGGCGCCGGCAATGCCCAGGTTGTAGGCAGTGAGCCCCGATGCGGCCTCGAATTCTTCGGGCACAAGTGCATACTTCGCCCGCGATGAACCCATGAGAACGATGTCAGGCACGCCGGTGTGTCGAAGCACCGCGGGTTTCCGCTGGTAATCAGCCACGTCATAGCGCGCCAGCTCATCGTCCGCCCGCCGAACCAGCAGGTCAAAGGAAACCAGCGTCAGCGCGACAACAATCAGGATGGTAATACGACGCGTGGTCGATGAGCGGCAGGATTGCACGAGCGATGGCATGCAAAGGGATCGGTGGCGATCGCCGGACTCCGGTAACGACGTGAGGCGCGGCCGCACGCCGAGTGAAACGTCCCCGGCGCAGAAAATGCGCATGGCCGGTGAACGGATTCACCTCGCCTGCGGTGGATCCGCTTCGTCGCCGTGCCGTCAGTCAGATGTATCGGTAGATCGAGTGTCGCCGGTTTCGGCAAATCGATCGAGGCGGTTGGCCTCAGCCCTCTTTCTTTGCAGGGTTTCGACGCAAAGCCGGACATGCTCGTCCAGCGTGCCGTCGTCGTGCGCGGCAGACTCGTGGGCATCGCAAAGGTGCGCCAATTGCGCGAGCGCGACCTGAGCAACGGTACGAGAGCCCGGTGCCGCGGCGGCAGCGGTCACCATGCCGCGGCTGGCGGCAAAAACCGAGGCGGCCTGGATTTCGCGCTCCAGCGAAAGCATGCCATCAAACCGGCCTTGGTCACTATGCGCGCCGAACAACGCCCGCAGGCAGGCGGCGTCTGCAAATTGGAACCCCGGCTCGTCGGATGGCGTGCGTGCGATCAGCCACGCGCCGATCGATTCCGCGGCCTGGGCGCGGACGAGGGGAGACGGGTGGCTCATCAGTGCGTCGGTCAACACCCCGGCGGCCGACGGATCGGTGACGCGTGCCAGGGCGGCGGCCGCGGCAGATGCGACGTGGGCATCCGGGTGCAGCACGGACTCCTTCAGTGTCGCGGTCGCGGCATCGTGTCCGTCGAATGCCAGACCGAGTGCCGCGGATTCGCGGACGTCCACGTCTGCGTCTGCCATCATGGGGCGCAGCCCGCCGATCATTGCGGGCCGTGGAAGCGATCGATAGGCCATGACGGCCAGCATGCGCAGATCAGGGTCCGGATCGGCCGCAAGGCGGCCCATGGCGCCAATTCCCGGTTCGCCGACGGACATGAGGGCATTGAGATAGCGGCCGCGCTCTTCGAGCGACTCACTTTGTGCAATTTTCCAGGCCCAGTAGTGCGCCCGCAGCCGCTGGCGCTGAAGCAGCACGACGATGAATAGGCCGATCAACAGCACCAGCGCAAGCCTGAACGCCCGGTTCGACCGGGGCGCAGTGGGAACTTCACCGGATTGCTGATCGGGGCTTGCGGTCATCGGCACCATTGTACGGTGCGCCGCCGATGAACTGAATCTCGCCCGGAGGCCCTATTCGCGGCCGTAGTGCTCGATCTTCCACTGGCGGCGCGATTCCTTATGGCGCTGCTTGCGCGTGGCGAGCACGTCCAACGCCTGCCATGTCTCTTTCCAGCCGGCGGGGCTGCGGCCGATGCCGCTCATGAGGCGCTTGAGAAACCGCAGACGGTCGGTTCGCGTACAGCAGGGGCTGTTCAACAGACTCACGGCCAGTCGCACGAAGGCGCGCGTCTTCTGTCGCTCGGTGGGCCTGCGCACGTGGCTGATGCCGTCCATGTCAATGAAGGTGAGCAACGGCCGACCGCGATACGGCGCCTGCCACGAAACCATCAGGTTCGGGGCCTTCAGATCGCGGTGCGTGAAGCCGCGATCGTGAAAGAGTCGAAGCAGTTGCACCAGGCTTTCGATGATCGCGTCCTTGGCCCGTCGCTGTTCCTGAAGTGCCATCGATGCGACATCCCGGGCGAGAAACGCCTCGAGATCGACGGCATCGGGAATGAAGTCGGTAAAGCCGAGCGAATCGGTGCGGATGATTCCCAGGGCATAGCGCTCGATCACGGCGAGCGGCTGGGCCACCGGCAGATCGCGATTGAGCATCATGTTGGCGATGTGCCACGAGCGCATGTTTCGCGAGCGGCCGAACAGGTGCTCCACGCGCTTCCAGAGATTGCGCGCCAGCGGCCGCTTGACGATGGCCCGCACCGGTGCGGGCTCGACCGGCAGCGTGGCGACGCAGACCGTGGCGGTGTGAGAGTCCTTCAGGATTTCGACGCGGGTGGGATCGATCCAGTCCAGCGGATTGCTGAGCCAGGACTGCCACTGTTTGCGCGTGTATTCGCGGCGGGCCGCGTGTGCCGTGGGTGCGGGGTGTTTGCTTTCCAGCAATACGTGGCCGCGCCATCCGGATGCTGATTTAACGCGGGCGAAGTAGCGGCTGTTGCGGCGCGTGCGGCGGTCGCGCTTGGACCACAGCGCCTGGGCATGCCGGTCGGCCCGCAGACCGAGGCGGATGACCAGCTCGCGCGGGTTGATGCGATGGTTCCTCGAGAACGGGCTCGCCTGCGCGTAGCGGTCGCGGTACTCGATGTAGTGCTGGAGAAAGCGCCATCGCATCGGCAGGCTGGCGTGGCGGCGGAACCACTGGTTGAGCTGCGCCAGATTGGCGATCGATTGGCGCAACGAAACGGCACGGGCGATGTGCACATCGTGCAGATCGACAAAGAGGGCCTCGCCGGTCTGCCCCACCCGGCGGACCAGGATATTGCCGGGATGCATGTCGCCATGCTGAAAGCCGCACTGGTGGGCACGGGCGATCAGGCGGGCCAGAGACTCGACGAGCAGCAGGGCCAGGTGCCGATCGTGCTGAATGCTCAGCCAGAAATCGTTAAGCGGTCGAACGTCTTCAACGGCCTCGGTTATCAACAGCCCCGGGCCGCCGGCGCCGCGCGGCCCGCACACCGCCGTGGCAACGGGCAAGACGCTGGCGATGCCGTGGGCGGCCGCGTAGAGACCGACGTTCCATTCGTGGAGCGGCGTCGCACCGCGCAGCAGGATCTTGGCGCGGGTGAACCAGTCATTGGGATGGTAAATCTTCGCAAAATAAACGCGGCCGCCGACGCGCACCCGGTACACGTCCCGCCGATTGTTGGACTTGACCAGCTCGGCCTGCCGGCAGCGATCGAGTTGGAACCAGTCGATGCCGGCGGAACGGATGGTGTCGGCGTGATGACGCACGACGCGCCACTGGCGCCCGCCGTCTTCAAATAGTACAACTGAGGATGGGGCGGCCCCCTCAAGCAACGAGCGCATGGCAACCGTACGCGACATCTCCGCGCCTTCTTCCATGAGCCCGATCGTTGTCTGCGAGGTAATCAGTGCCGAGCGAGTGGTGAGCCCGGTGGCCGGCTTCTGACGGAGCCCTGAAGTTCTGGACTCACGAATGATGCTAGATCCGCCGACCTGTGGGTTCAAGTACGACTCCGTTCGCCTGTCCGATACGACGTCATTGTATCGCAAAGGCCAATGCCCGACCAACCATTCGCCGCCCGTTGGGGCGAACATCTCATCGGAAAGGCCGGGCGCCTGCTGAATCGATGAACACCGGGGCCTCAAGGCATGTTGCAGTGTCGCACAACCCGGAGCACGTCGCAATCGCCCGCGCGGGAACGGCTTAAGCGGCCTCAAGCCCGTTGGGGAGCGGACCTATCAACGGCCCGGGCGGCGGCGCGGCACCGCCTAACATCATGGATCGCCGTAGCTTAACGAGTCGGCCAAACGGTGTTCATCCGGCTGTCAGGGTCCGTGACACTATTTTTTCAGACGTCGACGCAAGGCCGCCTCGATGAATGGATCGAGGTCTCCATCCAGCACTTTCTGCGGATTGCCCGTTTCAACGCCGGTGCGTAGGTCCTTTACGCGAGGATCGTCGAGCACGTAGTTGCGAATCTGGTTTCCCCACGCGATATCGCCCTTGGCGCTGTAAAGGCTGGCGGTTTGAGCGTCGCGTTTGGCCTGCTCCATCTGTTCGAGCTTGGAGGCAAGCATGCCCATGGCCTGGCGCCGATTCTGCGCCTGGCTGCGCTCGTTGACACATTCGACCACGATCCCGGTCGGAATGTGTCGAATTCGAACGGCGGTCGCGACCTTGTTCACGTTCTGACCACCCGCCCCGCTGCTGCGACAGAAGGTGGTCACGTCGATGTCCTTCTCGGGAATTTCAATCTTCGTCTCCGGAAAAACCGGCGAGACATCGACGGCTGCAAAGCTGGTCTGACGCTTTCCCTGGGCGTTGAAGGGACTGATGCGCACCAGCCGGTGCACGCCGGTTTCGGTGCTGAGATAGCCAAAGGTATAGGGGCCCTTGATGAGCAGCTCGACCGACTGGATTCCCGCCTCTTCGCCGTCGCGGCGCGAAAGCTCTTCGACTTTGTATCCCTTCTGCTCGAAATAGCGCAAGTACATGCGGAAAAGCATGGAGGCCCAGTCACAGGCTTCGGTGCCGCCGGCCCCGGCCTGGATGCTGAAGTAGCAATCTCTCGCGTCGTTGGGGCGCGACAGCAGCGCAAGCAGCGACACGCCGTCCACTTCCTCCGCAAGCGCCAGCCGCCCCCGGTCCACCTCGTCCCGCGCGGCGGCGTCATCTTCTTCCGCAGCAAGTTCCGAGAGAACCCGCAGGTCCTCTGCTTTTTCGGAGACGGCCGAAATGGGGTCGATCAGGGATTTCAGCGATTTGAGCTGCGCAACGACGTCCTGGGCGCCGGGCGACTCCCAGAAGCCCGGCTCGGCCATCTTCCCTTCGATCGATTTCAATTGCTCCTGCTTGGCGGGATAGTCAAAGAGAGTCCCGAATCGAGTTGATCCGAGCGATGAGTTCTTCGAGCGTGGCAGTGCCATCGGGCATGGGCATGACGAGACGTCTCCTTTGATTTGAATATAATTCGGCTTTTGCGCGCCGGCAACGCGAACCGAGGCGTGGGGACGAATCCTCCGCCGACATGAGGTGAGCCGCTGGGGAAGAATGGCCGCCTGACGGCCGCTGTGGCGGTCAGCATCGGCTTCTCCGCCGCCAACCGAATCGAGGGAAAAATGGCCGCTACGGGGCAGCAGAAGCAAGTCAGCATGCCGCGTCGCATCGCGCCGTGGCTGGTTCTGGTCACGGCCGTCGCGATCACGGCGGGCATCAAGATCGACGCAGATTCCCGGCCGACGCTTCTGGCCGGGCCGATGGTCAACATGCCCGAACATGACCGCTACGTGATTTCGTGGGCATGGACGCCGTCGAGCGCGGGCTGGGTGTCGCTGTCACGCCCGGGCGGCACCAGCGAGACAATCGAGGCGAAATTGATCGACGGGCGGTATCACGCCGAGTTGTCGAAGATCGCGCCCGGCACGGCCTACCAGTACACCGTTCAGTGCGAAGGCACGCTGGGGCGCCGCATTGACGTGGCGGGCCCGTACGGCTTTTCCGGCCCGCCGACAACCGACAGCGAATTCCGTTTCATCGCACTCGGCGATTCCGGTAATGGCAGCAATACACAAACGTCGCTGGCCGCCTTGATGGCGAAGCAGTCGCCACAGCTGATCATCCACGTCGGCGACCTGGTCTATCCCGCCGGCGCGACGTCGGACTACGCGGCAAATTTCTACGAGCCGAACGCGGAGCTGATTCGCTCGATTCCTTTCATGCCCTGCGAAGGCAATCACGACGTGGCCACGGAGCTGGGCGCTCCGCTGCTACGGGAGTTCGTGCTGCCGCGCAACGGCCCGCCGGGTATTGAGCCCGAGCGAAACTACTGGTTCGACTACGGCAACGCCCGCTTCGTCGCACTGGATACCAATCTGAAGGCGGCCCATGGCGCGATCACACACGAAGAGATGAAGACGACCGTCGCCACGTGGCTGCGAAAAGTGCTGACCGACAGTGCCGCGACCTGGAAATTCGTCTATTTTCATCACCCCTTTTACACCGGCAGTTCGCACTCGGCCGAGGGCAGCGCGTACGTCAAGGAAGCGTACCTGGACGTAATGGAATCAGCCGGTGTGGACATCGTGTTCTGGGGGCACAACCACCTGTATGAACGCATCGGGCCGATGTGGAAGGACAACCTCGTGGCCGACACCGCGACGCCGGGCATTGTGTACATCACGACCGGCGCCGGGGGCGTGAGCCGTTATCCGGAGCGGGACGACCCGCCGGCATACGTGCGGGCCCATAACGATGAAGTGTTCAGCTTTACCGTCGTCGACGTAAACGGCTCACGCCTGCGCCTGCGGCAGATAAGCGAGGACAATCAGGTCATCGACGAAATATCGCTGGTGAAGCCGGCCGCCGTCGGCGGAGAGTCTCGCTGATTCGGCCTCTCAATCGTCGAATTCGGTCGAGAGTTCCGGCAGATCCATCGAGTCGTCATCCCCCTGCGCGGCGACGGCGACGACCTTACGCGCGAGCAACTGATACGCTGAAACAATATCGGTGCAGATCAGGTCAACGCGGCGGCGCAATTCGCGACGATCGCGAATAAGCCCCTTCGAGAGAGATCGCAGCCTGGCAGCGCGGCGGTTGGCCAGCTCGACGCCGCGATGCCGGCGAACCACGTCGCGGATTGTGGCCGCCAGATAGCCGTAGTCCATCGGGCCGGTAATCACGTCGGCCACACCGGCGCGAAAGGCCGAAAGCAGGGTGTCCGCGCTGGCGCGTTCGCAGAACAACACCACCGGAACGATCATCAGCGGATGATCGAGCAAATCGGCGCCGTTCGCATTCGGCAGGCTTTCGGCAGCAAGCGTTATATCGAACGTGCGCGCAGCGCAGGCGCCTATGGCGTCGTCGACGCTCTCGACGTGGAGAATCTGTGCGGGAATGCGGCGGGCAATTTCGCGCGATAGTGCCTGATTGGCGGCACTATCCGCGGCAACGAGGAGGATGTTCAGTTCCTTCCCTGGCATGATGCTTCCTTCGTCCTCGGCGGCAGGCTGTCCATGCCCGTCGCGTTCGCCGGCGGCCTTTGCCGCGGGCGCACCTTTCAAGACGAACCCCCCTTCCGGCGGCCTGCGTCGATCGGACACGCAGACGCTCGTCGGAAGCTGATGCTTGCAGTGCACGACGCGCTATCTTCCTGCGTCGTGCAATTCCGCTTACGAGGCGGTAACGGCCGTTGGCGTCAGACTGGCGATTCACGGCAACCGCAACCCGCATCATGCATGCGGAATTCGGAGCTCGGCGATCGCCCCGCGGCCCGGTTCGCTTTCGAGCCGGACGCTGCCGCCATTCTGCCGCAGCCAGCGCTGAACGCGTGCAAGCCCCAGTCCGCGCCCCCGGCCGGCGGGCCGGTGAGAAAAGAACGGGTCCATCGCCCGCGCCAACACCTCGGCCGTCATGCCGCGACCGTTGTCGGTCACGCTGACGGCGAGTTGATCATCGGATGGAATGTGGCGGGCCTTGATGCTCAGGCGGCCATTGGGCGCGGGGGCCGCCTCGACGGCATTGCTGATCAATTCGCGAAGCGCGCCGCGAAGTTGCGCGCGATCGAAGCGGGCGTCTGGCAAGTCGGCCGGCAGCTCCACGCTCAGTGCCCCGGCGGCCAATAATCCGTCCTTCATCAGCTCAGTGCGGAGCTCTTCCAGGAACGGACCAAGGGCGATCGACTCGGCCTGGGGCGCCGGTGCCCGGGCAAATTCCATCAGCTCGGTGACGATGCCGCTGCACAGATGCGCCTGACGGGTGATAACGTCGAGTTGTTCGCGGACGTCGGCCTGCTGCGTCCGCTGGCGAAGCATCTGCGCGCGGCCGGCGATGATCGACAGCGGATTGTTCAACTCGTGGGCAGCGCCCGCCGCCATGGCCGCCACCGTCTCGTGTGTGCGGGCGACGAGCAGCTCTTCCTGCATCGCAGCCAGGTGCCGGTTTACTTCGGCGAGTTCATCGCCGAGGCTGACCGCGGCGGCGCGCGCCTGCGCCTGGGAGATCGCAAGTCCGACGGCGGTGCTCAGGGATTCGAGTTCGTCGACCTCCGCGCGCAACGATGCGACGCGATCGGCCGGCGCCGAGATCATCACGCCACCGACCCAGGCGCGCTCGTGGACGATCGGCAGTATCCAGAAGCGATCGGGCCCGAGCCGGCCGCGGAATCGATCGACCAGCCATGCAAATCCCGCTCCCGGCTCGGTAAACCAGATGCCGGCATTCGCCATCTCCACCGCCCCGCTGGAGGCTTCATGGAAAGAAGCATCCAGGCCCTTCTGTGGCTCGATGGCGGTCTTCACGCCGCCACTGAAAAAGCCGGACTCCAGCCATTGCAGATCGGGGCTGACGACGAAGACAAGCACGGCCGGCAGGTCCAGTGCGCGCTGAAAGACCGCTGCCCCCGCGCCGCACGCATCGCGGACGGTGCCGCGCGCAGAGATCGACTGATTCAGCAACCGCAGCGCCGCGAAATAGTTGGCTTGTCGCGAGAGGACGCGATTGCGCTCCGACAACGCCGTATTCGCGCTCGTCAGTTCGTCGGTCGTTTGCAGCAGCGCCCGCAGGTACACGCGGCGGGTATCGATCTCCTCGGCGCCGACCCAGGCCGCGCGGCGTTCGATCTCCGCCGCAAGTCCCTCGACGATGCGCTGCGTCTGCTCGTCGCTGAGCCCCAGCTGTCCTGCGAGCGTTTTCGATGGGACGCTGATGCGGTAATTCCCCGACCAGCCGATCCGTTGTTCCCGCGCGATGGCGTCTGCAAGCTGCACGATCTGAACGTGCAGGCCATTGGCGATCGACGGCGGCAACAGCTCGGCGGGCTGATGATGATGGCGGATGCACTCGGCCACGCGCGCCGGCAATGCCCAGCGCTCCGCGAGCCGGTGGCCGACCATGGCGTGATCGACGCCCAGAACATCGCGCTCGATGAGCGTGACATCACCGCGGGACTCGTTGGAATGCCGCACGACGCGCTCGAAGCTCTTCGGCATTGCGGTCTCTACTGCAACCTTGCCCAGATCGTGCAGGAGGCCGGCGATAAACGCCTCTTCAGCGCTGGGCCCCTTCTTCAGCTCCAGCGCGACTGCACGGGCGGCGCAGGCCGTCGCGAGGCAGTGCTTCCAGAATTCGGTTCGATCGTAGCCTTCGATGGCGTGGCCGTTCTCGCCGTCGAAGACTTCCATCACCTTGAGCGCAAGCGTGACCTGCCGAACGGTCGTAAAGCCGAGATACTTGACGGCGTTCTCAAGGCTGATGGCGTCGCGGCGGACACCGTGCTCGGCGCGGCCGAGAATGGACAGCACGCGCGCGGTGAGCGCGGGATCGGCGCTGATCAGCTCAATGATCTGGCGGGCGCTGCTGCGATCGTCCTCTGTGAGTGCGAGGATGCGCGTGGCGATGGGCGACAATGGCGGAATGGCATCGAGCTGGGCCAGAACCAGCTCAACTTTCCGCGCGTCCATCTGTGTGGGCGACCTGGTGCTCATGATCGACCCGCTCTTTTCCCCCGCGGCGCGGCACGGCTTGCCGCCACGCGCGCTATGCGTGCGTCAGTTCGACCATCCTCGCGATGAGTTGCTCGATGTCGAACGGCTTCTTGATGAAATCATCCGCGCCGGCACTCATCAGCGTCTCGATCTCGACCGGGTCCACCGCGCCCGAGACGATGATGATGCGCGTCCGCGACAGTTCAGGATCGCTGCGGATGCGCCGGCAGACAATGTTGCCGTTGATGTCCGGCAGCATGAAGTCCAGCAGCACGATGTGCGGCTTCATCTCCTTCGTGAGAGCGCCGGCGTCGAAGCCGTTGGAGGCCGTCGCGACGTCGAAGCGACCGTCGCGGCTCAGGATGTCCTTCAACATGTCGACGATGTCCGGATCATCGTCGACGATGAGGACCTTGCGCTTTCCGCCGTCGAGATTCTCGATCGGGATGTTGTTTTCGCGCATGAAGCGGAGCAGCGCCTCGCGCGGCACGCGCCGGAACCGCGAATTGGGCACGCGAAACCCGCCCAGCTTGCCGTTGTCGAAACAGCGGATGACCGTCTGCTGGCTGATGCGGCAGATCTCCGCCACGTCCCCCGTGGTGAAAATCTCCTTTGTTCGCCAATCATCTCGACTCTCGGAGCTGGAAATGTCGCTCACAAGGCATCCCTCTCAACTTATCGGGCCACACGCAGCCGGCGCAGTTTATCCATTCTCCCTATCTTAACAACTGCGCATATCGAATACGGCGATTTGCTACTTCAGGTTCTGAAGGAAGAAACGACTGAGCTTCGCCATCGGCGAACTGCGTCGTTCAACGGGGTCCGATCTTGTGTGGGCTGGTTCGCGGGAAAGCGGTGTGCCCCTGATCGGACGTGGGGACCGCGGCGCCAGTGCCGGAGAGATGCCGCTCAAGGTAGACAAGCAGGACGGCAACGTCAGCCGGGCTGATGCCGCTGATCCGCTGAGCCTGGCCGACCGTCAGCGGCGCCGACTTTGCAAGCCGCTCGCGGGCCTCGAATCGGAGCTGGCCCAGTGCCGCGTAGTCGAAATCCGCAGGAATGGCGCGGGACTCGAGCAGGCGGAATCGATCGATTTCGCGCTGCTGCCGGCGGATGTACCCTTCGTATCGCGCCTCGATTGCGACGGCTTCGGCGGCCTCGTTCAAAAGCGACGAAGGGGCGCCGGTGAGAACTTCCGCGGCGTGGGCGGAATTGGCGAAGTGCACCGTGTCGACTTCCACCAGGCCCTCGCCATCAGTGCGGCCGATCCACTCGTACCAGGTGCGCCCATTGTGGCGCGTGCTGCGCGCCCAATCCTCAAACGCCAGCGCGATCGCCTGCTTCACCTGAAACCGTCGCCAGCGGGCGTCGTCGACGAGGCCGAGCTCGCGGCCGACGGGCGTGAGCCGCGCGTCGGCATTGTCGCTGCGCAGCAGCAGGCGATACTCGGCGCGGGACGTGAACATTCGATAGGGTTCGATCGTGCCGCGCGTGACCAGATCGTCGATCATGACGCCGATGTAGCCCTGGTCCCGGCGCATGACGTAAGCCGGTGCGCCCTCTCGCCCGAGGACCCGCAGGGCCGCGTTGATGCCTGCCACGATACCCTGCCCCGCCGCCTCCTCGTAGCCGCTGGTGCCGTTGATCTGGCCCGCAAGAAAGAGCCCCGCCACGCGCCTCGTCTCCAGCGTCGGCCGCGTCTGGTGCGGCGGGACGAAGTCGTACTCGACCGCATAGCCATACTGCACGATGCGCGCATTCTCAAGCCCGGCGATGCTCCGCACCATCGGCTCCTGCACATCGCGCGGCAGTGAGGTGCTGATGCCGTTGCAGTAGATGCGGTCGCTGTCGTAGCCCTCCGGCTCGAGAAAGATCTGGTGCCGCTCCTTCTCCGCGAAGCGAACCACCTTGTCCTCGATGCTCGGGCAATAGCGCGGGCCGACGCTGACAATCTGGCCGCTGTACATCGGAGCGCGGTGAAGGTTCGAGCGGATCAGTTCGTGCGCCGGCTCGCCGGTCCAGGTGATCCAGCAGGAGACCTGCGGCTGGCGGATCGCATCGTTCATGAAGGAGAACGGGCGCGGCGCATCATCGCCCGGCTGCACTTCAAGGCGATCATAGTCAATGGAATCGCGGGCCAGGCGCGGCGGCGTACCCGTCTTGAGCCGGCCCAGCTCAAACCCCAGTGCCTCCAGCGTTGCACTCAGACCGCGCGACGTCGCCTCGCCGACCCGGCCGCCTTCGACCTGCTCCTCGCCGGTGTGCATGAGCCCCCGGAGAAAGGTGCCTGTCGTAATGATCGCGCAGCGGCATGCAAAACGCCGGCCGTCGGCCAGCGTTACGGAGCGAACGGCGGAACATGGAGCGATATGATCGGCCGACGATTGTGCATCGGGCGGGCCGACATCAATTGACTCGACGCTGCCCTCGGTGATGCTCAGATTGGGCGCGGTTGAAAGCAGTTCCTGCACCGCCTTTGCATAGAGCACGCGGTCGGCCTGCGCACGAGGCGCCCAGACGGCCGGGCCCTTGCGGCGGTTCAGAATGCGAAACTGAATGCCTCCGCGATCGGTCGCGAGGCCCATCAGTCCGCCGAGCGCGTCGATCTCGCGGACCATCTGCCCCTTGCCGATGCCGCCAATGGCCGGGTTGCAGCTCATTCGGCCAATGGCATCGGCGCTCATCGTGACCAGCAGCGTGGGCACGCCCATGCGCGCCGCCGCCCACGCGGCTTCGGTGCCGGCATGGCCGCCGCCAATGACGATGATGTCGTACCGCCGATCCATGGGATCATCATACGCGACAACTCACAACTTCGCAGCCGCCGCCTGCGACGCGGCACCGGCATTCAATCGGGCCCTTTCAATGTGAATTCCGCACCCGCCGCGCGAGGATGCACGGTCGGCCGGAACAAGAACTTCGGCAACAAGTCACACGTGCGGATGCGCCCGGGCGGTCAGGCGCCGCCCGGCGATTGCGCGACGTCCGGCGATCATGTAGAATCCGTCCTGCGTGATGGAAAACAATCCAGATCAGACCAGGGATGGGATGACATGACGCCAGGCCTGAACGCCGTTAACCAGGGTGATTGCATGGAGGGCATGGCCCGGCTCGAGCCGGGATCGATCGACCTGGTCTTTGCCGACCCACCATTCAACATCGGCTATGAATATGACGAGTACCACGACCGACAGGAACACCTGCGCTACCTGTCCTGGTCGCGCGACTGGATGGCGGCGGTCTATCGAGCGCTGAAGCCGGACGGGTCCTTCTGGCTGGCGATCGGCGATGAATACGCCGCAGAGCTGAAGCTGATTGCCCAGAATCAGTATCCCAGCCTGCCGCTGCACGCCGAGGATGGCGAATTCGATCCGCGCTGTTTCCCAGCGACGCGCGGCCGGCGGAGGGTGGCGTCGGCAAGCGGAAATTCCGGTGCCAACGGAAAGGCATCGAAGCGCGGGCGCCCTGCGCGACAGAACGGCGACGCGGCCGATGGCGGCGGACCCGCCCTGTCGGGGTTTATCTGCCGCAGCTGGGTCATCTGGTATTACACCTTCGGCGTTCACTGCGAACGCAAGTTCACCCGCAGCCATGCCCACTTGTTTCACTTCGTGAAGGACGAGAAAAACTTCATCTTCAACAGCGACGCCGTGCGCGTGCCATCGGCGCGGCAGCTGGTCTATGCCGATCGCCGCGCAAATCCGAAGGGCCGCATGCCGGACGACACCTGGATCGCGCCGCCCCAGCCGCTGATCACCCACAACGGCATGGTGCTGAGGCCCCAGGATCTGCCCGACGGCTTCACCGCCGACGGCGACGTGTGGTATTTCTCGCGGGTGGCCGGCACCTTCCGCGAGCGCGAAGGCTGGCACGGCTGCCAGATGCCGGAGCAGTTGCTGGCACGCATCATCCGGTTCTCGTCGAACGAAGGCGACGTGGTCATGGACCCCTTCACCGGCAGCGGCACGACGCTGGTCGTTGCAAAAAAACTCGGCCGAGTGCCGATCGGCTTTGAGATGTCGACGCAGTATGCAGAGCATGCCCAGCGGCGGCTGGCGGCGGTGAAGGCCGGTGATGCGCTGGACGGCGTCGAGAACCCGCTCACCAGCGTGCCGCCGACCGCAGTTGGTCGACGTCGCGACGCCGTCGAAAGCCAGCCACGGCGCTCGGCACGGCGGCCGCGCGCCATGGGTACTGCTCTACCCTTCGGTGATTAGTCGTTCAGGCACCTCCCATCCGGGGGCGACTGTTCGGCGAAATCCCCATGCCCACCTGCCGCTGCTCCCCCTTCCTCGCGCGGGCACCCGCCGTCTGCCGGTGCGAGCTTCCGGCGGAACGGGGAGCGGGCGACCACCGCCCGGAATTCGCGATGAAAATGAGCGGCGGAAACGCCGCCCGTGCCGCTTCGCCGGCCGGTACAATGGCCCGCATGGACCCCCACGAAACATTCTCATCGTCCGGCTTCAATGCCCCGACGCCGCGCACACCCGCCAGGCTGCTCGTGATCGCACCCATCCTCCTGCTGCTGGCGTCATTCGGCACATCGGCATACCTGCTATACAGGGCCATCTTCGGATCGGAGGCTCAGTCGAAGCAACTGCTCGCGCCCGGGATCGTCGAGTTCACGATGGAGGAGCCGGGCAAGCTGGCCATTCTTCTGGAGACCCGCACGTCGTACGAGGGGCAGACATACTTCGCATCCGGCATTCCGGCGGGCACGGCGATCACCGTCGTCGAGAAGGCCAGTGGAGATGTCATTCCCGTGTCACTCGGCGGGTCGTACAGCGAGAGCGTCGGGAACACCAGTCGCACCGGCGTGGGCAGTTGCCGCATCGAGCGCCCCGGCACCTACGTGGTCACCATCACCGGGCCCACGACGCCGCATGTTTTTCTCGTCCGGCGCTCCCTGCTGGAAACGCTTGGCGTCGCCATTGCCATATCGATCGCGATTGCGCTCGTCGGACTTGTCATCTCGGTGAAATGGCTCGGGGTTTTCTCGCGCCAGTTCGCCGCCGCTCGAGCGGCGAAAATGTCGGCCATTGTTCACGAAAGGGACGACGCCTCCCGCCATCTTTGAAGCACACCGGAATTGCCGCGCGCCCGTCGGAACACCCACCGCCGCGCGCCGGACTCCCGCTGTTCTTCGAAAGTTGCATCTATGGCGATCTGCTGGGCAGATTCGATCTGTACTGGGAGGCGCCAGTGCTGATCAAGTGGCCCATTCCAACGTGTTTGTCGTGCCCGTTCCGCAATCCATGCCTGACGTGCGATAACGACTTCATCCTGCCGTACGACGAGGTGTACTACACGCTGGAGGGTCTGCCCGAAGGCTTTGAGGTACGCGTCGTCGGCAAGAACGGCGACATCCTCACGGAGGCTTTGGCCGCGGGCGGGCGCATCGACCTGGTGTTTGAAACGACGGCCCTCGAAGAGATGTCGATCGAAGTGCAGAGCAACGGGGACGGCGGCGGCCAACTGCTGGGCCTCACGTCGCAGCTCTTCGTGAATGGCCAGGAGCAGGCGCTGCCGTAAGGCGACGGAAAGAGCGTAAGTCCGGCCGGCGCCGCGGAGCATGCACGGGCTCGCGTCTTCGCGGCGCCAACTTGCGATCGGGCCCTTTCCCGCGGAAACGCGGGAGAGGGCCCGTCGCCCTTGGGGTCAATCGTGTTCGTCTTCCTCAAGCCCTTCTTCAAGCTGCGTCTTGCAGATTTCGCGCAGTACCATCGTCGCAAAGCAGCCCGAAGGCAGCGCGAAGCTCAATTCGACAAAATGCCCGTGTTCGTCGCTCAGCTCGCACTACGACCTGACGAACGCGCTGAAGCGCGTCCGCGGGCGCGTGTACGTCTTTACGTCGGAGGGTGAAGCGGTGCTGGGGGCGCTGGTGCCTCTGGCCGGCACGGCCGATCGCCAATTCTGCGGGGCGTGTTCGGCCGGGCTGAGGGCATTCACCTGCCGGCTTGGGCGGGCGCAGACGTCAGGGGCCTTTATGCAAAGATTGACAACATTGAGTGGATGCGGAGTTTTGCTTCCTCCGGAAACCTCGGCGGCCACACCGATGCCGTGAATCCGACGTTCGTCCAAAGTTACATCGCGCCCCTTCTGTCCAACGATGGCCCGCGGTTCATGCGGGCTCAACCCATGGCCGCCGCGCCATCGAGCCCCGTCGATGCTCCTGACGCCAAAGGCACTTAGGATCATTCGTAGCGAGTAACAGCCGGCGCCGGGCTGGCTCTTGAAGCCGTTGCGGCTACCCAATTCGGTGGGAGATTGTACCCAATTCCCAGGGTCCAACGGCGTTTCCAGTCTGATTTCTTATCGCACCCCCGTTTGGCACGACTTTTGCTCTTGCATGCCCCGGTCTTTACAGGAGGACACGACATGCAGTTTCGCGCAATGGTCACGAGTTTGTGTGCGAGCGCACTGCTGCTGTCTGCGCTCGGCGGATGTCAGTATAACGCCACTCTGCCGGACGATGCCAATAACATGACCCTGATACCGCTGGACTTGTTGTTGCCGCTTCAGCCGGCTCCGCCGCCGGACACCAATACCGTTCCCATTCAGACAGCGCAAGTTCGCGTTGCCACCTTTAACACGGCCTGCATCGTTCCCGAGATGGAGGAGGGCCTGCTCGGAAAACTCGGGAGCCTCACCGACGTCACCATCGGCTGCCTCGATGAAATCTCCGCCTTCGTCGGCGACGTCGCGAATCTCGCGTCGATCGGCATCGACGCGGTCAATCCGCTGGACTGGCGCGACGAGGTCGAAGACCGCGTGATGGACCGCGCGGCGCAGATGGCCCAGTACGTCAAAGACCGGCCGGACATTGACATCATCGCGTTCAACGAGGTCTTTCTTGAGGAAGCCCGGTGGTATTTCGTGAACCAGCTCAGCGGAACCTATCCGTATTACGTCGCCCTGCTGCCGGGCGACGGTGGGACGGTTTGTCAGACCGAGGACAGCGGGCTGATGCTGTTCAGCCGGTTTCCGTTCATGGCGCTGCCGTCCGGCCTGTCCCCGGATCCAGGCGTGATCGCCGGGGCCAACGGCTCACCCTGGAACGATGTCGCGTTTGTCGAGTTTGACTACGACAAATGCAAGTGCGAAGACTGCCTGGCCGAGAAGGGCGCGGGATACGTTCGGATACAGAACCCCAACAGCGGCGACGAATACCACGTGGTTTTCACGCACCTTCAGGCTGATCCCACCGCCTGCGTCTGGGCAACGCCGATCCAGGAGGTGTACGACGCCCGGGCCGCCCAGCTTCAGGACATCCGCGGTCTGATCAATCAGGCGCTGGCACCCGACGGTTTCGCCGGCAATACGAACGTGATCGTGATGGGCGACCTGAACGTCGTCGGCACCCAGCCGGAGGCGGCCAATGCCGTCGGCCTGAACGGCGTCGACAATCTGGAATGGTTTCTGAAGTTCGACCCGGCATCGGTTGGCGGGCATTATTTTGCGGGCGATCCGTTCGCCAATCCGCAGCCAAGCCGGCTGTACGACACCTGGGCACTGACCACGTCGCCGCACGATCCGGGGGTGACCAACGGCTCGAAAAACCGCCTGGACTACATTTTCATGAACTCGGCGCCTGGGGCAATCAGCCGCCGGCTGGCGCCGCAGCATCTCACGTTGCTGGGCGATTCGAGCATGAGCGATCATCTCGGCGTGCACGCCGTCATCAATGACTTTGAGCCCCACTGCGTGCCGGTTGACGCCATCACGCCGCAGTCGGCGTACGCGCTGCCGGCCGCGGCGAGCGCCACGAGCTGCCCCGGCAACATCACCGGCAACGCCTGGCCGAACAATGAAATCTACTCGGAAACGATCAAGGTGGCGGGCGGCTATCACTGGTACCGCTTCGATCTGCCAGGAACCTACTCCATTGCCCTCAAGTCGGGCAGCGGCCAGAACGAAACGAGCGGCTTCGATCTTCGCGTTTATCGCCACACCGATCTCACGTTCGACGTGTCGAACTACTATGAGGAAGAGACCGACATCAGCGAGTACTTCCCCGCCCCGTCCTACGCCCTGTTCGCTCCGCCCGCCGCCGAGCCCATCATCGGCAAGGTGTACGTGGTGCCCGAGGCGCCCTTTTACGTCCGCATTTCGCCGCAGGCGCGCGACGGAAAGGGAGCCTATCACCTGTTCGTGCACCGCCACGAAGGGCGCAAGCGCGAGGACGCCATCCGGCTGCCCGCGAACTGCACCGAGGAGTATTTCCACGGGGCCGCGCCGCTGAATGCCGAAGACAGCCCGTGGTTCCAGTTCAACATCGAGCAGGCGGACAGCGGCAAGCCGCAATCGCTGCGATTCATCACGATGTGGGACCCGGCCAAGGGAGCCGGCCCAATGACCTTGCGGCTGCTGGATGAAGCCGGTGCGATGATTCTCGAGACGACCGGCGCGCTGACGACGAATCCGGCCGGCGGCGCCGACGATCCGGCTTACGGGTGCGACCAGCCGAGGAACTACGTCGACATGTTCCACAACGCCCTGGAAAACGAAGGCACGTTCGTGACCGCACACGATACGCAGAGCGCGAAGTTCTTTCTCCGTGTCAAGCGGCCCGATCTGCCCGGCGGCGCCGCCTACGACGCCTATGCCGTGCGCTGGGAGACAAACCTGACGATTCTGCATGGCAAGCGCCGGGCAAAGGGGTGCAACGTGGCCGACAACGGGTGCGTGGTGTCGAGCTGGGCCTACGAACTGTATGCCGGCGACGAGACCGGCACCGACGCCTTCGGCTCGGACGAGATCGACATGGAATTCCGCGTGGACGGGCTCTCGCTCCCGCAACTGCCCTACCTGACCAAGAACGACATCGGCGGGGCCGCGACCGACATGGACAGCGGGGACTCGGTTTCGCTGGAGCATGTGCTGGGTCCGATACGCTTCGTCGACAGCGTGAAAGTCATCGTGCATGAATTGGACGGCGGCGACATCGACGTGAGCGGAAGCAGGACGATCAAGACGCTAGCGCCGGACAAGGCCAACAGCTTCAAGCACTCGCCTTCGATGGGCGTGGGCAGCGGCGACTACGAGTTCCGCTACAACCTGAGCCGGAGCTTCGAGTATGTCGCCCCGTGACACGCGGGCGGGCGGCACGAAACCAGGCGAACGGTTGACCCCGGCGCGCGCCGGGGTTCGTGAAGGAGCGGTGAAGTCGGCTCGGAAACACTACGAACGCCGACACGTGATGAGCCTCGGGGAATCCCGCCCGGTGTGAATCGATCAGACAAGCGCCGCAGCCGGATCTATCCATCCGGCTGCGGCGTTTCGTTGTAGCGACGCGTCCTTTGGGAAGGGCACCACGGAGCTAGTCGCGCTGGTCGTCGTCGAGGCCTTCTTCCAGGCGCGATTTGCAGATTTCGCGCAGTACCATCGTCGCATAGCAGCCCGAAGGCAGCGAGAAACTCAGCTCGACAAAATTCCCGTACTCGTCGCGACCGGTGGCGGCCGTTAAGTCTTCGGGGCGGAAGCGCAGCGGCCGCCGCGCGCCGTGCATCTTCATGCGGGCCAGCCGTGCATAGTGCTCATCGCCGACGCCCGACTCGCGGAGGACGGCCTGTTCAATGTCGTCGACATCGCCACTCGGCCGCGTCATGCGCGGCGCGAAGATCGGCCCGGTGGGGCTGATCTCGAACCGGCCGGCGCGCTCGTTCTCGATAGCGGCCTGCTCGACGCGAAAGACGGCGCCGTTGTCGTGCTTGTATGCCAGATCGCCGTCGCGGACCCGGTCGATCTCATGGATGCGGGCGGCGAGCACGCGATTGAACAGGTGCGACTGAAACGCGTTGACGCAGAACTTCTTCAGCCGCTGGTCGACGGCATGAAAGGCGCGGCGGACATTGCCGCGGTTGCGCTCCAGCACGCGGCAGGCGCGCACATTATCGCGAAAGCCATAGGGCCAGGCGCGGGCCGCGCCGGCGAAATCACCCGCCTCGTAGAGCTTGCGTGCCGTCAGAACGGCACCCGTGTCGCGCGGGCCGGGACGCCCCAGCATGAGATCGATGGCCGTCTGCGGATCGTCCACGAGGACCGCCTGCCCGATGCGCCAGGTGTCGCCGCGCGAACCGAATCGCTGCTGGCCGAAATAGTTCGGCACGCCCCGGGCCAGCAGCGTTTCGCAGCAGCGGGCGATGTCATCCTCGCGGCCCTGCGGCACGTCACGCATGCGAATGCGAAAGCGATTGCCGCGCAGATGGCCGATCTTGAGCTTGTTCCGGTGACGCGTCACGCGCAGCACGCGGATGCGCGGGATATCCAGCGCCTCCACGCGCCTGGGATCGATGTGCTCCACGCTCAGCGTCTGCACCGCCACGGCGCGGGCATCCTTGAGACCGGCCAGACCGATATCCTTGGCCGGAATTCCCAGGCCGCGGGCGATGTCGCCCACGGCGCGCATCGTCGACAGGCCGCGCTTCTCGATCGTGAAATAAACGTGATCTCCCGCGCCGCTCGGTTCGTAAGCCGCGATCTCCTCGACACTAAAGTCCTCATAACGCCGCTTGATGGCGGCGGCGACCGGTGGAATGTCGGAAGTGAGCCAGGGCAGCGACGCGAGCGGATCGAGATCGGTCAAGGTGGTCATGGGATAGCGCGGGTGTGTTGTTAATTTGACTCTGCTGAAATCCGATAGTATAGTGGAACGCTGGCGACGGGTTGACTCGGCACTTGACTTCAAGGCCACCCTCGCCCGGGCTCTTGCCGAAACTCGCTCCGCCCGCTGGAGCGGTTTTCGCCATCCGCCCGCCTACATCCCGGTCTCGCGGTCAAAACCCCATGCGTGATGAAGCTCTGGAGAAATGCCAGGAGGCCGTCGGCATTCGTTTCTTCAATCCTGAACTGCTCGCTGCAGCACTGACACACGCCTCCATCGCCAACACACGTCTCGAGAGCAACGAACGGCTCGAATTCTTCGGCGACGCGGTGCTCGGCATGGTCGTGTGCGAATATCTCTACGCAAATTATCCGCATTATCTCGAAGGCGAACTGACCAAGATCAAGTCGAGCGTCGTCTCAGGAAAAACGTGCGCCAAAGTTTCCGAAGAACTCGGCCTGTCGCAGTTTCTCTTCCTGGGTAACGGCATTTCAACGCGATCGAAGCTCCCCACGTCAGTCACCGCGGCCGTCTTCGAGTCACTTATCGCGGCCATCACCATCGACCAGGGGCTGGAGAAGGCCCGCGAATTCGTGCTGAATCTCCTCAAGCCGCACATCGAGCGCGCCGCGGCCAGCGAACATCAGCATAACTATAAATCGCAATTGCAGCAGTATGCCCAGCGCGAACTGGCCGCCACGCCGGTCTACGAACTGCTCGACGAAAAAGGCCCCGATCACAGCAAGTGCTTCGAGATCGCCGTGTGTATCGGCGGCCGCCGCTTCGGCAGCGCCTGGGGCCCCAGCAAGAAAGAGGCAGAGCAGAAGGCGGCGCTCAGCGCCCTGACCGAGCTTCGCCTGCTGCCCAGCGAGCCGCTGGCCGGCGGCGAGGAGCCGATGCGGGCTGTCGTCTGAACCGTCGCGGCGTTTCGCGCATCCCAGTGCGGCACGCCGTTCGATCACATCGCCGTCGGCAGCCGCAAATCGCGCGAATCAAACAGCGCCTCAAACGAGTAGCCCGCCTGCCGGATGTTCTCCGCGGCGCCCTGTCCACGATCGACGACGGCGACGATCTTCTCCACCGTCGCGCCCGCCTCGCCCAGGACCTTGGCCGCTTCCAGCACCTGTCCGCCGGTCGTGGCAATATCCTCCACCAGCAGCACGCAGTCGCCCGGCGAGAGCCTGCCTTCGAACGGCTTGCTCGTGCCGTAGTCCTTTTTTGCGTTTCGCACGATGACAAACGGCAGACCGGATGCCATTGACGCGGCAGCGGCCAGGGCCACGCCGCCCAGCTCGGCACCGGCGATGAGGCTTGTGCGGCTCGAAGCGCGGGCCGCAAACAAGTCGCCAAGTTCCCGCAAAATGTCCGGCTGGGTTTCGAACAGGTATTTGTCCACGTAGAAGTTCGACTTTTTGCCGGAGCGCAGCGTAAACTCGCCCTCCAGGTAGGCCGCCGCCCGAATGCGCTCGGCAAGCTCCGATCGGTTCATACTTGTATCTCCGGCGTTTGCCGCTGCGACTTCGCCTCCCGGCGCAGAATCGGCTGCACAATGTTCTTCAAAAACTGATCCACCTGCCGCGGCGCCAGGCCGACAAATGCCTCCGGCCGCATCAGCCGGTCGAGCTTCACCTTCGCAAATGCCGAATCGCCGCGCAGGCGGTCGATCAGATCGTTGGTCCTGCCATGCTGCTTCACCTGGGCCGCCGCCGCCTGCGAGTGAACGCGAATGCGCTCGTGCAGCGCCTGGCGATCCCCCCCCGCCGCCACGCCGGCCATCAGAATGTCCTCCGTGGCCATGAACGGCAGCTCGGCCTCGACGCGCGACCGGATCACGCCGGGGTATACGACGAATCCACCGGCCACGTGCGCGACGATCTGCAGGATGCCATCGACCGCGAGAAAGGCCTCCGGGATCAGAAGGCGCTTGTTGCTGCTGTCGTCCAGGGTGCGCTCGAGCCACTGCTCGGCCAGGTTCTGATAGCCGTTGGACGCGAGACCGATGACGAATCGTGCCAGACCGGTGGCACGCTCGCAGAGCATCGGGTTTCGCTTGTAGGCCATCGCCGAACTGCCGATCTGCTTTTTGCCGAAGGGCTCTTCCAGCTCTTTGAGGTTTGCCAGCAAACGAACGTCGTTGGCGAACTTGTGTGCCCCCGCCGCGATGCCGGCCAGGGCGCCGACAACCTGGGCGTCCACCTTGCGGGAGTACGTCTGCCCGGTCACCGGCTCGACGTTTTTAAAGCCGAGCTTTTCGGCCACGCGTCTTTCCAGCCGTTCGACTTTCGCGGCATTCCCCGAGAAAAGCGAAAGAAAGCTGGCCTGCGTGCCGGTCGCACCGCGGATGCCGCGAAGGCGCAGCCCGGTCCAAAGCGCGTCGACCGCCTCCAGGTCGCGCACGAAGTCCCAGCACCACAGGCAGACGCGCTTGCCGACCGTCGTCAGTTGCGCCGGCTGATAATGCGTGAAGCCCAGGCACGGCAGATCGCGAAATTCGCGGGCACGGCGCGCGAAGGCCTCCACCACCGTCACCAGCCATCCGCGAATCAACCGGAGCGCGTCGCGCATGATGATCAGATCGGCGTTGTCAACGATGTCCATGCTCGTCGCGCCCAGGTGCAGGATGGCCCGCGCTTCGGCTGCCTGGTCGGCGTAGGCGTGCAGATGGGCCATCACGTCGTGCCGCAATTCCCGTTCGTAGCGGGCGGCCGCGGCAAGATCGATGTCAGCGGCATGTCGTCGAAGGGCACGAACCTGGGCCGCCGTGACCGGAAGCCCCATCTCGTGTTGCGCTTCCGCCAGCGCCAGCCAGATGCGGCGCCAGGTGATCGCGCGGCGGCGCGGCGAGAACAGCTCGGCCATCTCCGGCGACGCGTTGCGACCGACAAGAGGGCTTTGATAGACGTCGGCCGCGCGATCCGGCGTGCTCTGAGTGTCTTGCGCGCCGGACTTGCCTTGTTGATCGCGGCGCGGCGTGCGGACATGCCGGCTCTGGCGGGCGGCGGCGGCTTTCGTGCGGGCGCGTCTGGGCATGAATTATCCGTGGGACAGGCCGACGAGCGACTCAATGAAGGCGCGATAGTCGCGTTCGAAGGTGTCGATATCCTCGGTGATATAGGCGCGGAACACGGCCTCGCCCGTCGTCATGTCGCCGAGCGAATCGGCCGCCAGATAGGCGCGGGCCTTGCGATTCATCGCCTCGGTGCCGAGTTCGTCTAGCAACTGCCGGAAGCCGGGGGCATACTTGTTGGTCTGCGGCGAATCAAGCAGGAAGAGCACCAGTGCCCATTCCTGGGCATAGTAATTGCGAACGTGCCGGCTGCGCTGGTGAATGGCCTCGCCGGCGTTGGTGGACAGAACATCGCGCACCGGAATGAGCGAATTCGTCGTCAGCGCCTGCCGCAGCGATGGCAGGCGATGCGTATTGTTCTCCGGCGTGAAAAAGGGTTGATTTGTGGCCAGGTCCAGCGAAAAGGCCTCGAAGTAACAGGCCAGCCCCTCGTTGATCCACGCCGGTATGCGGTGCCGCCCGGTTGACTCCAGAAACTGGTGCAGCCCCTCGTGGGCCAGGATCGACAGCGTGCCGCGCCGGCTGCCGTACTGCGAAACCGTGACACCCCGCTCGGAGTAGCCCCCTTCCCGGATGCGCTTGTAGATGGCGGCGCGGGAGGGCGTGAATTCCTCGGTAAAGCGCTCCCACTGCCAGCGAGACTGGAACAGATAGGCATCCATCGGCCCGGGCTGCCCGCCTTCCACCGGCAGCAGCCTGGCGTAGGCCTCATAGCAGGTCTCCAGAAAGACGGGCAAGGCATCGAGCAGCGCCCGATCGCGGCAGGTGGTATGCAGCGTGTAATGGTCCGTGGTGATTTTGTATCCCGGGGCGCCGGCAAAGGTCCACTCGTCGGAGTGGGATGCAATGGTTCGCGGCGAGACGGGCTTTTCGCAGGCCAGGGAAACGGCGATACAGCCGACCGCCGCCGCAAGCCCCGCCCATGAAGGGTAGAACAACCAAAAGGTGCATGACCGCATCGGCTGCCGGGCCGCGGGAGGCGCCAATCCGTTCGACGGCGGGTGAACATCCGTTTTCATGCACGCGAATGCTAGCGGCTTGCCGCGGGGACGGAAAGCGCGCGGCACGCCGGGTCGAACGGGATCACCACATGCCGTGTCCACGCTGGCCGGCGCGCTCACCCCGCGCGGCTGCTGACCGCTTCGGGGCGAAACGGCGCCGGCGTCGACGCATCGCGGCGCGCTAACTATCATGCCGGAGCATGTATCGAATCGCCGCCAACGCGACAGTTGACCCATTGCCAAGAGGGTGCATCGGCTCATGAGCATTGAAAAAGTCGTCATCGTCGGGTCCGGCCCAGCCGGCTGGACAGCCGCCGTCTACGCCGCCCGGGCCAATTTGAGCCCGCTTGTGATGCCCGGCCGCGCGACGGGTAAGGACCTGGTGCCCGGCGGTCAGCTCATGCTCACCACCGAAGTGGAGAACTATCCCGGATTTCCCGAGGGCATTCAGGGACCGGAGATGATGCAGCTATTCGCCCGGCAGGCCCTGCGGTTCGACACGCGCGTGGTGACCGACGACGGCGAGAAGCGCGGCGGCGATCTCGACGAAAAGACGCCCCTGTGGAGTGCATCGTTTCAGAACGTCGCGTCGGTCGACCTGCGCAACCGACCATTCACCATCAAGTGCGACGGTGGCTACGAGACGCAGGCCCACTCGGTCATCATCGCCACCGGGGCGAAGGCCAACTGGCTGGGACTCGAGAACGAGATGCGGCTGGCCCAGAGCGGCGGCGGCGTCAGCGCCTGCGCCGTCTGCGACGGCGCCCTGCCGGTCTTCCGCAACAAGGAGCTGGCGGTCGTCGGCGGCGGCGACTCGGCGGTGGAGGAGGCGAGCTATCTCACCAAGTTCGCGTCCAAGGTGTACATGGTCGTGCGGCGCGATGAGTTGCGGGCCAGCAAGATCATGCAGGACCGGGTGCTGAACAATCCGAAGATCGCGATGCTGTGGAAGCAGAACGTGGTCGACGTGCTGGGCGACAAGTTCATCAGCGGCGTGCGACTGAGGCACAGCGACAGCGGCGAGGAAAAGGAGATGCCGGTCGGCGGAATGTTCCTCGCCATCGGTCACACGCCGATCACCGACTTCCTGGCCGGCCAGCTCGAGCTGGACGGCAAGGGCTACATCAAGTTGAAGGATCCCTATCGCTCGACGACGAACATCGAAGGCGTCTTTGCCGCCGGGGACGTGGCGGATCACGTCTATCGCCAGGCCGTGACGGCGGCGGGCATGGGCTGCAAGGCGGCGATCGATGCGGAGCGGTGGCTGGCGGAAGTGGGAATCGACTAATGGCTGATATTCAGCCGTCGCGCCTGCTCGCCGAGTAATCCCCGCAGCAATCCAGCTTGCTGGCTCGCTCCGACAAAGCGATTTCCGACAATACAGCCTTTTTCAATCTCGCCGGTCCCCCGGGCGCTAATCCTTGATGGACGGTTGCAAGCCAGCGTACAACGGACTGCCTTACTGCGCCGGCTGCGTAGTGGAACACTTCTTTACGCAGTCCTTGTATCTCGAAAGCGCATGCGCTCTACATTGCTGCCAGAAACCCGTATATCGCTGAATACACTCTTCGAGGGCCTCCGGATCGCCCACTCCCCCGCCCGGCGGCGGGCCATGCAATTCCTGACAAATTGTCTCCTCGGCATCGAAATCACTATTGCACACGGCGATTCGGGGTGCGTAAACGTCGTTATAGCAGCTGATAACGCATGGGCCGACCGGCGGAAGAAAGAACATGCCCGCAGCGTCGGCGCAATCTGGCGCCTCTTCGAACGCGAAAAGCAATACATGCGAGTCGACTGCAACGTCCTCGAAGGTTGGAAAATTAAGCCCGTCGCTCATCGTTGTTTCGGGCGCACTTCGCGCCAATGCGTAGGTGACACTCGTCCAATCGCCCCTCCATGTAACCAACGCGCTTGTCGCGAGGACCGCCTCGTTGGAGGCCGGCGCACACGAATGCGGCTTCCAGATGAACAACTCTATTCCGATCTCAGGATGCGCAATGGCGTGCGCGCGAAGCGCCGCCGCGAAAGGCGGCTCCGACGCCGGCTTCTTCAGAAGAACGTGAATAGACGTCCAGCCAGGCTGCGACAGTCTCACCGCGAATTCCTGCGCCGAACTGGCAAATGTGCATTGTCCGTTATGCGTTTGAACCAGGTTGCCGATGGCAGCGGCTTCCAGGATGGTGCCCGGCGTGCCATCGCAATAAACCAACACGTTTGGCGGGACTTGGTTGGCGGCGGCAGACGCCGCTGCCCGAGGCGCCGGACGCATGCAGGCGAACACAACAAGCAGCACCAGGAATAGCGCAAGAGACCAGCGCGCCGTTTGTCTGGGCATGGTAAATCCTTCCTCGTGAATTGTGGCCCGACGCGAACGACGCGAACGACGCGAACGACGCGAACGACGCGAGGAAGCCGACCCGGAAACTCCCACTTCGACGTCGAAGATGCCAAAAGCGTAACACTGCTATATGTAGGCACGCAAGCAAAATCGCCAGGACTGGCATAAACTCTCGTCTAAAGAGGTGGCGCCAGAATGTCTGAAAGGAGCTATCTATTGCGCAGCCACATGTTTATGGTTTCGGCCCTTGCGCAAAACAATTCGTCTGTCGTCACTTGCGCCGAATCGCGGACCGGCCGCCGAAGCCAATGAAAACGCCGCGGAAGGTCGCATCGACCTCCCGCGGCGTTGGTTTGTCACTCACTCAGCATGGGGACAACGTCTCGCACGGGCGAGGCGTCACACGGGCGAGACGCCCATGCTCCCCTACTTGCGCCGACTGCGTCGCGTCCGCCGCTTCAACAGCCCGATGCCCAGCAGCGTGAACGGCATCGATGCCACGCCGCCGAAGAACGGACAGAGATTTCCGGCGGGCGGCGGGTTGTTGGGATCCGTGCCGCCGGTGGTCGGGTCGCACGCGTCGCCGATGAAGTTGCCGTTGCTGTCGGCCTGATCCGGATTGGCCACGTTGGGGCAGTTGTCGATGCAGTCTGCAACGCCATCGGCATCGCTGTCCGTCTCGGGGACATTGCAGCCGCAGGCGCCCGGCGTGACCTTGGTGGGATCGTCCGGACAGCCGTCCACATCGTCCTTGGTGCCGTCGCCATCGCTATCGGGCACCGGCGGAGCGAAGATCAGGCAGTCGGGCTCTCCGTCGCCGTCTGCATCGATGTCGGGCGTGCCGCAGCCGCAGATTCCCGGCAGGACCTTGCCCGGATCGGACGGACAACCGTCGCAGACATCGCCGAAGTCGTCATTGTCGAAGTCAAGCTGGTTGAAGTTCGGAATGCCAGCGCAGTTGTCGCAGGCATTCGGAATGCCGTCCTGATCGGAATCTTCCTGGTTCGGGTTCGCGGCGAACGGGCAGAGATCGCAGGTATCGCCGAGACCGTCGCCGTCTGAATCGCCCTGGCCGGGATTGAAGTTGGCCGGACAGTTGTCGCAGGCATTGCCCACGCCGTCGCCGTCTCCGTCGGCCTGCGTGGAGTTGGCATGGCTCGGGCAATTGTCGCAGGCATCGGCAACGCCGTCAGAATCCTGATCGGCCTGCGTCGGATTGGGGATGCCCGGGCAGTTGTCGTTGCAGGCGACCGTGTTTCCGCCGACGCATGGACCGGGGAAGCCTTCCTCAGGAATGCCGTCGCCGTCGAAATCGGGATCGCACGGATCGCCGATGTCGTCGTTGTCGAAGTCTTCCTGATCGGGGTTGAAGTCATCCGGACAATTGTCGCAGGCGCTGCCCAGACCGTCGTTGTCGGGATCCTCCTGGCCGGGATTGAAAATACCCAGACAGTTGTCGACCGCATCGGACACGCCGTCCTCATCGGCATCCGGCGGATTGACGATGATGTCGATCGTTTCCACGCCGATGATCGCCGGACAACCGGCGGGCGGTATGGCCGCGTTGGGGTTGGTCACCGTGAGCGTGACAGTGAAGTTGCCCTCGGTCAGGAAGGTCTTGAGGACCTGGGCTTCGTTGCTGGACGTGCCATCGCCGAAGTTCCACGTGTACTGCAGATTCGGGTTCTGGAAGCCGAGTTCGTCGCGCGTTCCCGTCGCGTCGAAGAAGACGCGCAGCGGCACGCGATTGTTCGGATTCGTGCCCGTGCCGTCGACGCCGTCCACGAAGGTGACCTGCACATCCGGGAAGAGCTGCGGGCAGACCTGGCCATTCAGGACCTGGATGGGCAGGCTGTGCTGCGTGCGTCCGGTGGTCAGGAACCGCAGGCGATCGGGATCGATGTCGTTGTCGTCGGCAAAGCTGTGCACGCGGTAATTGATGCCGGAGGCATTTCCGGGATCGCTGCCCAGAATCAGCCGCGTGCGCTCGGGAACCTGGAGAATCGTGTAGAAGCCCGGATTGGGCCCATTGAGTATGCGGACGGTATTACCTTCGCGGAAGCTGGTGGCATCAAAGTCCGCATTGGGATCGTCGAGGACGAACTCGCCCCCGGCGTTGGATGTCTCGGCGCCGGAGCCCACGATGGCATCGGACACGATGGTAAATGTCACGCCGCCGTCATCGGTCGTGAAGGGCGCCCCGGTCGTCGCCTGGCCGACCTGCATGCCGGAAAGCGAGCCTTCGACGCTCCAGAGTTCGGCGCCGGCAGTCGCGTCGTCCACGCACAGCAGCGTCCAGGCCTCGAGCTTGGACAGTGCGACGTTCACGCTGACGCTTTCGAGATGGCCGCGGCCGTCGTTGCTGCGATCGGCAAAGACATCACTGAAAGCCGGCTCGGGCGATCCGTCCGAACCTGTGCCCGGAATAAGGCGGGCGTAGAGGAAGTACTCGCCGTCGCTGAGCTGATTCAGCGGCAGCGGGAAGGTCTGCGTCACGACGCTCGGCGGCTTGGTGGCCGGATTGGCCTGCGGCGGCGGCGGAATGATCTGCTTTTCGGCATTGGTCGCAAAGCCGTCGCCGTGGACGGTGTTCTTATCCCAGTAGAACTCGATACGCGTGCCGCCGAAGAAGTCGAACGCCTCGTACCGAATGAGATAGTTGCCGCCGACGACGAAACCGCCCGGGGGATTGAGGAACACGAGCGACGGAAGGACACGCGGATTCCAGAAGAACGTGACGCGCGAGAACTCGTCAAACGTCTGCACGTTTCGCATGATCAGGCCGCTGCGCGTGTTGGAGCCGCCGACGTTGTACCAGGCCGTGCTCGGGCTGATGGCGCCATTGTCGGACATGGTCGTCCGGCCGCTGGTGCCGGGGAATGGATCGCCGGCATCGCCGAAGCTGGATCCATCCTCAAGCTGCTTGAGACCGTCCGCCTGCACGATCTGGTAGGCCGCGTGTCCACCGATGCGCTGCTGAAGCGGGAAGCCTTCGAAGTTGCCGGCAAAGCCGCCGAAGTTTCCGCCGAAGTCGGTGTGCATGAACATGAAGCCGTCGCCGGGCAGGGAGCGCGAGAAGTTGATCCACTCCGGATTGTCGTAATCCTTGCGCGTGAGACGCCAGAAGTAGAAGCGCTCGCCGGCGTTATTCTCGTTCTCGTAGTAGAACGCCGAATCAGTAGGCTCGAACGCAAAGTCCGGAAGGGTGATTTCCGACTCTTCCAGCGGCGAGAGATGTTCGCGCAAGTCGGCCGTCTGAATCCATGGAACGTGATCGGTGCCGATCCGCGGATCGCCGGTGCCAAACTCCTTCAGGAACGGCGACGGATGGACGAAGCCGCCTGCCATGATGTCCCAGACGCCGACCGGACGGTTCTCAATGCCGCCGATGTACACGTCGTAGTCGTACAGGTCGGGATAGCCTTCCCAGACGTGCAGGAATTCGTGCGCCATCAACTCCTTGCCGAACGTTTCCTCGTTCGCCGGATCGCCCATTTCGCCAGTTCCGCCCAGGGCGGTGGTGAAATCGGAGAAGAAGATGGGTGAAAGCCCGTCCTCGGTGTCCTCAAAGATGTTGATGGGAAGATCCATAGCAGGCGCGGGCAACTGGAAGAGGCCGCGACCGCCGGGAGCAAGACCGTCCTGATACAGCCCGCTCGGCAACAGGACCGTGGAGAACAGGAAGTTGACGACCACGGGGCTGGCCTTGCCCGTGTTCGTGTTGATCGTCACCAGCGTGGCCGTGCTGCCGATGTTGGTGCCGTAGAGGATGTTTGAGCCAATATCGAAGGACAGACCGCGGATGTCGTTGAATGGCTGGCCGAACGGGCCGACTGCCGTTCCGACACCGGTGGTTACATTGATGCGAATGAGCTGGTTGGTGTTGGCATCCGCTCCGTACAACACGTCGAGATTGGGATCGTAGCCCAGACCCTCGATCTGTGAGAAGCCGACCCCCGTGCCGATGTCGGTCGTGGCCCCGTTGGCCGGGTCGATCGACACCAGGCGATCGTCGTCGAGCGTGACGCCGAAGAGGCGGTTCTGGAAGAAATCGAACGCAAGACCGCGGACGTTCGTCAAATCGCCGTTCACACCGAGCACCTGGACGCCGGTGGACGTGAGCCCCACGCAGAGCCCGTCCCATTCCACATCGCAGCAGAACGGATCTTCACCGCAGACGCAGGTCTGACAGCCGGCATCGTCGCAACCGCCCGTGCCGTGAGCGCTGCAGCAGTTGCTCGCCCCACCATTAGCGCAGGGGCAGTCGCCGCCGCAGGGGCCCGCATTCAAAAAGTCGACCAGGAGCAGCGAGCCCGTGGCCGCGTCAACCGCGAAAAGTGCCGGCCGCGCGTCATCGGTGCCGACGTCGAGAATGGTGGCATCGGCCCCGCGGACGTCGGTGAAGCCGATGTTCTCGGCGATAACGTTGCTCAGTCCGCTGACGCCATCGACACCGACAACGTCAGCCGTCGGCAGATCTACGCCGGCGAGGAAGTTACCCAGGGCGCCAATGCCCTCAAGCTGGGCAGTGATCTTTTGCGCTACCTTGCTGACGACCGGATCCCAGTCAACCGACGGATCCAATGCCGCCACCGTGTCTTCGAGAATTCGGCGGCGGTTGAACGGATAGGTGCTGCCCTGCGGGCCGCCGTCATTGGGCGTGCCGCCATCAAGGTCGATGGCGTAGTTTTCGGTGCCCAGATCGCGGATTTCGCCCAGGTCCAACAGACCGTCGAGGTTGAAGTCGCGCTTCATGGCCGGGCTGGTGGGCTCGTCCCTTCGCCAGGTGAGCCACTCGATCGTCAACACGTTACCGCCGTCGTAACCATTTGCGCCATGGACGCGGAACGCCAGCGGACCGCCGGCGGGAATCACGTCGTCGGGCCCGCCCGCACCGCTCGGATCGCCGGTGCCGACGTCATCGCCCATGTAAACGAGCATTTCCTCGCCTTCTTCAAGTTCGAAATCGCGAATGGACGTGACTTCGCCGAACAGCAGATCGCCTCCGCCGCCAAGGCCGGACAGGATGCCCTGGGCGTGGTAACGCGAGGAGGGCAAGTCGTCGAACTCGGCGCCGCCGTCGTAATAATCGGGCGCGCCGTCGCCATCCACATCAAGCTCGTCGGGCAGGACCGGCTTCTGAAGGTATGTCTGATCGGCGCCGCTGTTGCGGAAGTCGATTGATCCATCGCCAAGCGACGCAGGATCGACACACAACGTGATAGTGACGAAACACTGTTCACATTCGAAGCCGTCATAAGTGCCGAGATGGCCGCCGGCCGCGGAGGGGGGCACCGGCCACGAGCCGCAGAGCGACGCGTCCGGGTCCTCATCCAATGGCGGCACATTTTCCGGATCCTGGAAGCACAACGGAACGTCGCCGGGCGGTGTTGCGCAGCCCGGATCAATCGGATCCTCGCAGGACTCGTTCTCGCCCCAGATGCCCTCAAAGACATCTCGACATTCCAGGAACGACACGCCATCCACACACTGGAGGCCGCCGTCAGTAAAGCAGCAGCGACCGGTCTCCGACGGTTCGGGCCGCTCGGAAGGCTGATTCACGGCGCCGTCGAAGCAGCGGATGCCGGTGCGCGCCAAGGTACCGCCGACGTTTGGAAGGAAGGTGCGCAGATCGTCGGGATTGTTGAGCTCGCCGAGAGAAGGATCCTCGGGATCAAAGAAGCGCATGTTGGGGATGTTGCCGGCAAAACCACCGCCGGCAGCATTCTGTACCGGCGGCCAGGCCGGCGGATCTGGAAGGGGCGGCGCTTCCATCTGGGCCTGCTGGTGCTTGTCTGCCCAGTAGGCACTCCACCACGTGGCGTAGCTCCATCGCGGATAGCTCAACGGCAGAATCAGCGGACTTGGCTCGTCCGGCTGCGGGGTGCGCTTGCTGCCGAGTCCCGCAAACCGGGCGTTGCCGGGCTGCTGCTGCAACTTTCGGCCCTGGCCGGATTCGGTCCATTGATCGGGACCATCGTAAATGCCGTTGCCGCATCGGGCGATCAGGCCATCGGCATCGCCGGGATAGTTGCGGCGGATGTATTCCTCGGCCCAGACGCGCGAGCCAACGGTCAATGCATCGCCTTCGAACAGGTTATTCGGGCTGGGGTCGAGCACGATCCAGCGATCGTTGGGATTGGGCGAAGTGGGATCGTAAATTCGGAGAAAGTCTTCGAACGGCTCGGGAAAGTCCCACGTGCCATCGTTGTCGCCAAACGAGCCGTCCAGCGGCGGCTCCGCCATTTCGCAGATTTCTTCGCCGGAGATGATGCCGTTGTTGTTGCAGGCCGGGATGGTCGTGCCCTGGCGCGGCGTGGCCCATCCGTCCATGGTGGATTCGAGCAATGCGTCATAGCGGCCGTCTTCGTCGAGATCGCGGAAGCGCTCGCCCGGCGTCCAGACGGGATTCATCTGGGCATCGAAGTCAACCAGGCCGGGCGTTCGGAAGTTCTGGTCGGGGGGGAAGCCGGGGGTGGCGGTGCCGGGAAGATCGCCATTGTAGTCAATGAAGATCATCTGGTCCTGCTGCTCGGGGACCGCTTCACCGGCAAACTGATCGTACGTATCGTTGTCGTTCAGATCGGAAAACGGCAACGTCAGGTTGCTGATGGTCGTCGCGCCCTCATCGACTTCAAAGTCGCCCAGCGGCAGAACCGGCCAGGGGATTTCGACCCAGCCGAACACATCACCGGAGACGTGGACCTGCCCGTAGGAGATTTCCTCCCAGTATTCGGCGTAGGAATTGATCTGGGGATCGGTTTCGTCAAAGTAATGGGCGAAGCAATCGCCGCTGCTGGGTAACTGAGGAATCGGATTGCCCTCGCCGGTCGCGGCCCGGAGGGACTTGATGGGTACGGCCAGCATGACGACGAACTTGCGCTCCTGCGCCTGGGCTTCAGCCGCAATGAGCCCGGCCATGAAGACCGCAAGTGTAAAAACTGAACACCGCCGGCGAGTACCGGTGAAGATGGATGCTGGAAACGTCATGTCTCATCCTCCCTGGAACGGCGCAAGCGCCGCAGCAGGAAACAGGCTTGCCTCGATCAGATATCCAACCGCATGCGCGCGGGTAATGCCGGCGTCATGCGAATGCTCACGGAGTCGTCATGGATGCCGGGAGCAAACTGGCTCCGGCATGCCCTTTCAAACCTGAGAGGTGAAGCTCATTAACCGGTGCCGCGCGAATTGCAGCACAGAACCTTGCCCCACCGTGCGTGCCATAATGTCTTTCGCCAAACGAACACAAGCGCTGGCGGCTGCGGGGATTAGGAACCTGATCTTTTGCGCCTGGACTTCGCGTCGGGCCGAACTGTGCACCGACTTTTTCTCCCGAATGAAAAGACCCGCCGCCAACGGGGCCGTTTTCATCCTAGAGATAGACCATCTGTCCGACAATCCTGGCGCGGGATCGGACCTAATTCGCTCCAGTATACCCCGAAGCAGCGCTAATTCCTAGCCCTGACGGAGGTTGGCGACCCGCGTTCCGGCCGTCCGCCGCATGTTCTCGGGCCGCCCGAATTTGCCGTTGCGCCGGTCGCATTTACAGCCGCGGTAAATTTATGCTGGTACCACGGCCAGGGGCAGAATGCCCGCACGTGGGGTGGGCTGTTCAACCTTAACGTAAACGTCCGAATACTGGTTTTCGAGATAGCTGCGGTTCGGGCCGGAGCGGATGTGGTCCCAAGGCAGCACTTCGTCGAATGCGCGTTCCCGATGCGCATACCACGCCGGATCGACGCCACAGGCGGCATAGGCATCCTGCCACAGCCCATCCTTATAACACTCGTCCCAACCGTCAAAGCGGGCGCCGGCTCGAAAGGCAGTTTCCACCACTGCGCACAGCCGACGATCGCCGCGCGCCAGGACCGCCTCCAGAATGGACCGCTGCGGATCGTGCGTGCGTACGCGTACCGACTTGCGATTGCCTCGCCGGGATTGCTCTGCGAGCAGCTGACGCGCCTCCCGGAAATACTCGATGCGCGGCTGCGCGGCCCACTGAAAGGGCGTATACGGCTTGGGCACCAGAAATCCGACGCTGGAATTAATCAGTGCCGGGGCCTTGCCGATTCGGCGCCGCGCCAGGGACATCTCAACCGAGATGTCGTAAATCCCCGTGACGTCGTCCTCGGTTTCGCCGGGAAAACCCACCATGAAATAGCACTTGATGCGGTTCCAGCCGGCCTTGTATGCCTCCACGATGCCATCCATCAGATGGCCGTCGGTGACCTTCTTGCGAATGGCGGCGCGCATGCGATCGCGGGCGGCCTCGACTGCGATCGTCAGCCCGCTCTTTCGCACCGAATTCGCCATCCAGGGGATGTTCTGGAGCATCTTGTCGACGCGAAGCGACGGCATCGAGATGTTGACGCGCCGGGCGGCAAAGCGATCGTTCACACGCGCAGAAAGCTCCCGCAGATGGGGATAATCAGCGGTGGACAGGCTCAATAGACCCAGTTCCGTCTGGCCCGTGGACCAGTACTGCTCCTCGGCAATCTCGAGAATCTTGTCGACGCTGCGGACGCCCACCGGACGCTTGGTGTAACCGGCATGGCAGAAGCGACAGCGCTGCGGGCAGCCGCGCATGACTTCGATGGCCATGCGATCGTGCACGACTTCCACGAATGGAACGATGGGCCGCGCAGGGAATGGCGCATTCTCGAAGTCAATCGTCTGGCACCGCTCGATCTGCGCCGGAAGCCCGGAAATCCTCGGAATTACGCCCGAAATCGTGCCATCCGCATGATAGCTGACGTCGTACAGCCCCGGCGCATAGATCCACGGAAAACGGCGCGCCATCACCGCGATCATGTCGCGGCGGCCCACGCCCTCGCGCCGGAGCTGCCGGTACAGATCGAGGATGGCGGCCATCGACGCCTCGCCATCGCCGATCACCACCAGATCGAGAAAGTCGGCGACCGGCTCCGGATTGTCCGCCTGCGGGCCGCCGGCAATCACGAGCGGGTGCGAATCGTCGCGATCGGCGGAGCGCAGCGGAATGCCGGCCAAATCGAGCATCGCCAGCAAGTTGGTAAAGCCCAGCTCGTACTGAAGCGAGACCGCGAAAATGTCGGCGCTGCCGGCATGCTGCCGCGTATCCCAGGTGAAAAGCGGAATGCCCCTGGCGCGCATCACCTTTTCGGCATCGCCCCATGGCATATAGACGCGTTCGGCGCAGACGCCCGGCGTGTGATTGCAGAGCCAGTAGATGATCTGGCAGCCAAGATGCGACATGCCGATCGTGTAGGCATCCGGAAAGGCCACCGCCACGCGGACCTCGGCCCGCTGCCAGTCGCCGTCTTTCACGAGCTGGTTGAACTCGCGGCCGATGTACTGCCCCGGCTGAACCACAAAGGGCAGAAGGCTATTACTGATTTTTTCGGCGAGGTCCTGTGTCATTTCCCTGTTTGCCCTGGGCCGGCGTTCGGCACCGGACTGCCCTTGGAAAGGCAATCTTCGCGACTGTCAGATTGAGCGATTCTGCGCGTCCCTATTCTATGGAAGAAGCACATGCCCCGCATCGGGACCAATAAGCACTCGCGGAGTGGCCGCGAGCAGCCAGCAGTTTCCGGTCGTTACCGACGCAATTGAACGCCCCGTCAAACCTTGCGACTTTGCGGACACGTGGCTGATCCATACCATGTGACAAGACCGGGCCTGAATGCCGGTGGCCGCATCCCCGCTGCGAGCTTCGGAGATACCGGGCGTGCAGCGTGGAAGTCATCCGACCCACCCCACCTGCGTGCTGCCGCGTTTCGGGACGAGCCGGTTGAGTAGCAGGCACTCCAACATTTTGTGGTAACCGGAGTTGTGTTCTCTCTCAGGCTTGACCCGAACTTCGCCACCGGGATAAGATAGGGCCGAGGGGACACCCCACCAATGCCACGCCACGAGGATGCCGGGGCACCGCCTGCCGGTCACGCCCTGGCATCGGAGGAAAATCTGCGATGAAGCGATGCTCTTCTTCTGTCTTTCCGGCGGTCGCGTTGCTTGCGGCGATCATGATCGGCACAACCGGCTGCCCGGACGGTGGCGCTCCACTGGATCCTCCGGTGGCTGAGGGCAATCGCGCCCCGCGGATCACCATCATCGATGTCATCACGCCCACCGGCGATGGAAACGCCGAACAGGGCGACACAATTCGCATCGACTTCAACGCCGAAGACAGCGATGATCGCGCCTTCGTGACGATCTTCGCATCCGCCTCGGACAACCCGACGGCCGGCGCCGATCGCATTCCGATTCTCTCGAATTTCCCCATCGGCCCCGGCACGGGTGGCGGTCAGGCCTTCTGGCGCACGACGACCGTGACGCCCGGTTCGTACTTCATCTTCGGTGAGATCGATGATCGCACGTTCGATCCAGTCGCAGGCACCGGCAATCCTCCCGTCTTGTCGACCTTCACGTCGCCGGTCCTCATCGCCCCCAAGGGCACCGGGCCGGAGAATGTACCGCCAGAACTGACGGTCGAGTTGCCTGCATCGGATGGCGGCTTCACCAATGGCGACGTCCTGAGCATTCGTTACACGGCCCGCGATGCAAACAGCGACGTGGACGAGCTGTCATTCACGTACTTTTTTGATCAAGATCGCAATGCCGCCAACGATGCCACGCAGCCGCCCCTCGAGATGGGCGAATTCGCATTGACGTCCGGCTCGGTCGCACCGGGCACAAACTTTCAGCGGCTCGACACGATTCCCATCGATCTCAACGACATTCCCGTCCGCATCGAGACGGATGAAGGCGGCCGGCCGCTGCCCTACTTCCTGCGCGTGCGAGTCGATGATGGAAAAGGCGGCGTCGTGAACGCCTACGCCCCCGGAGCGGTGCGAATTCTCCGCTCGCCGGACGACGTGGTCGACTTGCAGCAGGTCGGCGGCAGCGTCGCCGGCGCAATCTGGCAGGGCTTCGACGGCGCACCGGACGATCCCATCCGCGGCAGCCGCGCCGGCTCGGCATTTGCGGCGATGGGCGATCTGGATGGCGACGGCCTGGATGACTTTGCCATTGCCGCCGAAACGGCCAGTCCATTCGGCGCTAATCGCGTGGGTGAAGTTTATCTTCTTTACGGCCGCGAACGTCGCGTGAACCAGGGCCTTGCCGATGTACTGCCCTTCAGCAGTGGCCGCTACGCCGGCGTGTTGAGCTTGAATACCGTGGGCTCCTTCGTGCCCTTCCCGCCCACCGACGAACGTTACCAGACGATCTTCAACATCCGCGGCTCAGTGATTCCCCAGCTTCCGTCGATCACCGGTGAAACACTCGGCGTGACCAGCATCGCATCCATTGAAGATATGTCGATCTTCAATCCTGATCCTCAACGCCTGCCAATTACCCGAGAACTTCTTATCGGCTGCCCGTTTGGAGCGGGAATGGTAGACCTCGAAGACGACGATCCGTGCGACTCCTGCGTATATGACCCGGAGCAGCGAGTGCCAATTGCGTGTCTGGAAACGGTATTTCGGAACGATCTGAACGGCGAAGTCCAGTTCGAGGGACAGAATTTTCTCGGCGGCCAGTGGCTGCCGGTTGATCCGGATGACGCGCCACCACTGTTCCCGCCGAACGTGGATTTCGAGCTTGATCTGGAACGCATAGCGTTTTTCTCGGCGCTGACTATTCAGGTCGAGGGCAGCCTCGGCGAAAACGCGCCCGCTGTGCCGTTCACCGTGGACTTTCAACTTGAGAATAGCGATGGACCGAGTGTGGTCTTGAACGTGACGCCGAATGCAGAAGGCGACTTCAATGCGACATTTGTATTCCCCCTTGCCGACCTGACGCTGCCCGCAGAACCGGGTGAATCCGTCCCGCCATCCCTCTACGACGGCGTGTTTCTGCTGTTTGCACGGCCCTCGACCGACTTGGAAGAATTTGCAATTACGGTGCGCGCCCAAGGCTCGGTGAGGGAAGAGGCCAACGAGGCTGAACCGATCAAGACGATATATGGCGACGGATTCCCGAATCGCTATCCAGATTTGCCACAGAGCAGCGAAAGCGGATTCGATCCCATCACTTTGAATGATCTCACCATTGTGTGCCCACCGGTCAATCGCACCATGAATCCGCTTATCACGGACGGTTTTGGTAATCGTGACGCACAAAGCTGCGACATCATAGCCGCCGGCATGATACCGTGCGCTGGACCGGACTCTCAGAACGGCGGCGATAACATCTCCGATCAGAGTTTCTACGAATCCGGGCTGATTTTTGTCAATGCCGGCGACGACCTCGTCATGCGGCTTGTTCCCGGCGTTGACACCGATAACGACGGAACGGTTGATTCGGGAGGGACCTGGCTGGGCGACGGCTTCCGTGTGGCTCCCCAGAGCCTCTTCGGCCAACCGCCCTATCTGCGACAGGGCGGACTGGGCATGCGCGGTGGCCGCTTCCGCGGCGCCTGGTGGAATCCGGTCGGCGTTTACGATCCGCGAAACCTGTTCGGATACACGGTCGATTCCATCGCTGAAATGGATGCATTCGGCCCCACCGAAACAGAGTTGCTCGCATCCGCCCCAGCCGGAGGCGTGTTCACAACGTTCGCGGAAAGTCTGGCTGCTTCACTGGCTGCCAGTTACTCGAATGACCCCAGCGACGCCACTGTCGTGACTACGGCAGTCGCGTCGGTCGATTTCGGGGTTACGTTCAACAATGTGACGTCGGCATCGCTCTTCGTCAGTGGCTTTGCCCAAAACGGCGCCATTATCCAACTCGGATTGGACGACGGTGCCGGCGGGTTCGTGTTCGACTCGGTTCGCGAGGCATTGCTCTGGAACGGCGCAAGCCCGTCGCCCGAGCAGGACGGCCTGCCGGAAATCGTCTATGGCGATCTGATCGGCGACGCGGTCAACTTCAACATTGAGCTGACATTCGTGGAAGACATTTTGCAGCAGTTCCGCAATGGTTCAGCAAATCTCCGAGTCTCCATTCGGCCGGATTGTGCCGTGGAGTTCTCCAGCTTCCAGTTGAATTCGGCCACTCTCGTCGTCACCGGACTATTGAGCGGCACGGGCTACGTACACATGTTCCAGGGGAACGACTATACGTCGAACCAGATCGAGTCCTTTAATTGTCCGCCCGGCACAAACGGTGACCCGGAATCGGGAGAAGACCGTCCCATGTCGTGGCCTTCCTTTAATTGTCCTGGATCCGCTCTCGACATCCGCACACAATGCGGACCGAGCATTGTTTCAACGTTCCTTGGCGAGCAATTCCAGGACGCGCTCGGCTTTGCCCACAATGCCGGCGACATCAACCTCGACGGCGTCGTCGACTTTGTCATGGGTGCGCCGGGCAGCGACAACGATCCTTTTGATCCGGATCTGAACTGCGTCTTCGGCAACGAAAATGCACCCTTGAACAACAATGGCAAGGTGTACCTGATCTACGGAACGCCGACCCTTAATCCGACGGCCCGCCCCTGCGACATTCCCGAGCGGCTCGAAGTCCGCGGTTCGCACAACGACGACCAGTTCGGCCGCGTGCAGGGCGCCGCCGGTGATTTGAACGGCGACGACAACGTCGACCTGTTCGTCGGCGCCGAGGGCTACGACGCCGACAACCTGATCGGCCTGCCCGGCGCCGCCCGCGTCGATGCCGGCTTTGTCGGCGTCATCTTCGGCCGCGAGATCGACCAGAACGCGGCCCAGTCCATCCGGCCCGAGCACATCGGCACGCCGAATTTCCCCGGCGTCAAGTTCATCGGCGGCATTCCCGGCGCTCGCCTCGGCGGCGGCACCACCGGCAATCCGCAGGTCTTCGCCGGCGAACGCGGCCAGCATGGCGTGTCCTCCGCGGGCGACTTCAACCGCGACGGCTTCGACGATCTTCTTATTACCGCGCCCGGTCAGGCCTGGCCCGGCATCAAGATCGAGTTCCTCGGAAACGTCGCCGACGGCGACACGGTCACCATCAACGCCGGCGTCGCCCCCACGACGTTCGAGTTCGACCTGAACAACTCCGTGGCCCCGGGCAACACGCGCGTGGCCCTGACGGCGGCCAATCCCCTCAGCGCCCAGCAGGCCCTGGTGAGCGCCATGTCCATCGCGGCGGCGGAATCGATCGGTGTCTCAGCCGTGACATCCCGGACGAATTTCCCCTTCCCGCTGCCCGATACGCCCACCGTCACCTTCCTGCGCCGGCAGTACTCGCCGAACGCCAACTGGGTGACCAGTTCCTCGCCCAACGTCGTCGTGACGAGCATCCAGCGACAGGGCGTCGCCTACCTCGTGTTCGGCAGCGATGTGCTGCTGCACAACAAGACTTTCACCCTGCCGCAGGATATCAACCGCCGCGACAGCAGCGGCAATCGCGTGCTGAAGGGCATGATCTTCGTTTCGGCCTTCGAGAAGAATTCGGGCGGCAACGACACGACGCCGGATGAGGCGCCGATCGAAGCCGTATCGTCCGTCGGCGACATCGACGGGGATGGCTTCGTTGATATCATCCTCGGCGCGCCGCAGGCCGACCTGATCAACATCATCGCCCCGAATGAGCGGCGGCAGGCGGCCGGCGAGGCCTATCTGATCTACGGCAACGAGTTCGGCTTCAATCGCGGCCCGCTGCCGTAAACCGCAGCCGCAGTCAAAGCCGCCCGACGGAGTTCAACGGGCACACATCCAATCGTCCTCTCAAGGCCCCGCCCAAACCGGCGGGGCCTTTTCTTTTTGCACTGAACGCACGGGCCGTCTGCATCAACGGCAATTCGGACGGTTGTACACTAAGGTAGGCGCAGGCGACGGTGTGGGGCTCCGGACGCGGGGAAAGCTCATTTCGCCGGGGAGCGGTCGCGATAGCGCGGTGAGACCGCCGTGTACGGCCTGCCCATCAGTTTCTTGACCAGGATCCACTCGCCCATGTCGTTCCCTTCGACGAGATGGCCAACCCATTGAAGGAAGTAGCCGCCCAGGAACAACGCCGCAGGCCGCCACCACAGGTCCCACTGATCACGCGAGAGTTGCACCAGGGCCAGAGGAATGGCCACGATTGTCATCGGAATGCCCAGCACGTGCAGCCAGAAGCTGACCGGGTGTTGATGCCGCTCCAGCCAGTTTGCAAGCCACCGAGGACGCATGGCACGGCAGTCTAACGAAAGCCGCCTACCATGGCAGGCCCCCGACAGGTCGTCGTCGATCGCCGCCGACAGGTTGGCGGCACTTTCCATATCGGACGTAGCTTTTCCCTGAAGGAATGTGCCAAAATCGAGCTTGAACTGGGCCTGTCCTATTTGTAATATCCCGCCCGTTCTGCCGCTTTCGCGGGACATCTCAATGCGGAGACATTCATGACGACGAACCGAGCCTTCCCGTGCGTTTGCCTTGTCGCTGCACTTGCTTGCGCGTCTACTGCCGCCTACGGACAGTGGGAGTTTGTCGTGCTCAACGACAAACAGGCGGGGGCATCCGGCCCGCGCGATCCGGCTGCTTCGCCGATGTCGCTCCAGGAGAGCGATGCCGAGGTTGACGATGCCCAGCCCCCGCGAGTCGCCGACGAAACCGTGGTCACCGAAGAAACCACCGAGACCACGACGGGCACGGACCGGGACTACAACGCCTTCTGGATCTGCCCTGAGCCAGCGCCGCTGACCGGCCGGATTGTGACCGATCGTCCCGGCTTTTCGGATTCGGCAGCGCTGGTTCCGCGGGGCCGGTTCCAGATCGAATCCGGCTACACCTTCACCTACGATCGGGAAAGCAGCCGGCGCGTTTACGACCACCAGTTCCCCGAGCTGTTGTTCCGCACGGGTCTGCACGAATGCCTCGAATTGCGCGTCGGCTGGACCGGGGCCTCGCTGACCGAGACGCTCGATCAGATCACCACGCCGGCCGGGCGCCGCATCTCCAAGACCGATCACAACGACGGCTGGCGCGACATGAGCCTGGGCCTGAAGGCGCCGATCATTCGCGACTGTGAAGGCCTCCCCAACGTGTCCGCGATATTCACCATCGGCCTTCCGACCGGCAATCCGTCGAAGTCCACGCGGGATGTCAGCTACGAGCTGAAGTTCCCGATGAACTACGCCATCACCAACGAGTTGACGATTTATGGCTCGGTGTTGACGCGCATCCTGAACGACGTGGAAGGCGACGGCCACTTTTGCCAGCAGGCGGCGACTTTGGCTGCCGGCTATCGCGTCATGGATGATCTGACGCTCTATCTGGAGTACTTCGGCGTGTATCCGGCGACCAAGAACTCCGACTGTTCGCACGTCCTGAGCGCCGGCCCGATCATTCACCTGGCCGACAACATTTCGCTCGACATGCGGGCGGGTCTCGGTCTCAACGAAGAAGCCCCGGACTTTCAGGCCAGCATTGGCTTCGGCATCCGGTTCTGACAGACGGCTATCGCAAAATACAAAACCCCATTCAGGAGAATTGAACCATGCTCATCGGCGATATCATTTTCTTACTGTTCATCAATGTCACGAGCTTCATGATCAACGGGTTCATCAATATCCCGTATCTCTTCCTGTACAACTTGCTCGGCCTCTAATCCGCGGCATCACCAGCGCGGTGGCTTTGCGCGTACGAGCGCCGGCCGCGGCGCATCACGTTCAACCCGCGCCTGCATCGTGCACGACGCATCGCTGGCCTGATCGGCCGGTGGCGCGTCGAGCGCGATGCAGGCGATCTTCATTTGGAGCGCACCAGCACCTCGCGGCGAATGTTGAGCCGCTGGATCGCGGGGGCGATGTCATTCAGGAAGCGAAGTCCGTCATTGAAGTAACCGGCGGTGGGCCGCACCTCCGGCATCTCGCGCAGCCACCATGCATTGAACGAATCCATCAACAGCTCGCGGACGTACTTCGAGATGACGCTGGCGGCCGCGACGGTCAGATGATGCGACTCGCCTGACACCACGAAGCTGATGCGCCAGCGCGTGCTGTCCGACGTCATTTCATAGATGCTGCGCGATTCGCATTCTTCGACGATGCGCAGCCGCCGGCCCTCGAAGCTTCTCATCAGCGCCGCGCCGTAGTGCTCCCGACCGCCCTGCCGGTCAACGACGATGTGCATGTCGTACGCTGGCCAGGCATCGGCCATCCGCTGGATCAGCCGCAGGACCAGCCCCATCGAAACGGATGCCTTGTTCTGCGTGCGGTCGAGCAAGCGATTGAATGGCCCTTCCGGCAGCACTTCGGAGGCGCACCCCGCAAGGCGCAGACGGTTGGCGACGGCCTCGCGCGTCAGCCGCGCCGCGTCGATGCGCACCGCGCCGGCATCCGCATCGCGCGGCAGCGGCGGCGCCACGCCACCATACCACGGATGTTCCGCCAGCAGCGGAATGCACTCCGGGCACAGATTCGACAGCAGCCCCGACACATCGGCCGGCATGCCGTGGACGCTGACGAACAGGGCCAGCGCGGTTCGCTCAAGCCTCGCCAGCCCTTCCTTGCGATGATAGAGCTTCTTGCTGTCGACGATGGGGAGGCGGCCGCCGCGCACCAGGGGCTTTTTCGAGACGCATCGTCGTAATAGCTTCCAGAGACACTCATCCGCCGATTGCGGCGTCGCCTCAAGCGCAATCGCCGAAACAACCAGGGGCCCCAGAATCGGACCGTACCCGGCTTCATCGATGCCGACCATCAGGATGGGGCGCTGTGTGGCTTCCATGCCAGGCAATCTCGGACGCGCGGGAGCCGGAAAAGTGTGCAAATTCTGCGGCTGACCGCTGAAAACGGGCCGGAATCGAAGCATCCTGCGCGCGATCAATGGCCGGCCACTTCCGATGGGCCGCCGCCAACCGCACCGGCAGGATTGACACGGGACCGCGAAAAACGCCACGATAAACACCTGCGCAAAAAAGGTAAATAGTTCGTGCCTGACTCGCGGCCTGCCCGGCGCTATCATCCGGGCGGCGATACGAGTGACGCGGCACATTTCCTATCTAAGACGGAATCGTGGCTTGTCCGAACAGGTCGATTTCACAGCGCTGATACCGGTATTTCCGCTGCCGAACGTCGTGCTCCTGCCCCGCACGATCCTTCCGCTCCATGTGTTCGAGCATCGGTACCGCGTGATGACGCGCGACGCGCTCGACGGCAACCGCCTGATCGCCATGGCCCTGCTTAAACCCGGCTTCGAATCGAATTATCACACCCTCGACGTGGATATCCATCCCGAAGTCTGCGTCGGACGTGTTCTGCGCGAAGAACGGCTCACCGACGGCCGCTTCAACTTTCTGCTCCAGGGCATCACGCGGGCGCGGGTACTGCGGGAAGATCATTCGCGGGAATATCGTCGATCGCTACTGACCCCGGTGGCCCCCATCATGCCGCCGCCGGACGTGGAAGAACAGCTCCGATCACAGATTCGCTCGCTGCTCACGTCAGAATCGCTTGCCCGCCTCGCCCGGGAGGCCAATTGGCTCGAGCTGCTGAGCTGTTCCAGTTTCACCCTGTCGGACGTCTGCGATGTGCTTGCGTCCGCCATTCTGCCGTGCCCGGAAGACAAACAGCGCTTCCTGGCCGAGCCGTGTGCTACGGCGCGGGCGCGCTGCATCGTCGAGGTTCTCGAGGGTGTTGCATGCGAGGCAGCCATGGTAAAGTCGCGCACGCAGCGCTCGCGCAGCTGGCCGCCCCGCTGCCACGAAAACTGAACCCGGCCAGTCACTTTCAGCAATCCACCAGAAAATAAGCCTCGGCCGCGGCGCGCAGTCGTTGTGCCGCAGCCGATGAGCCGCCGGTGTCGCGAAGGCGGCACGGATCAATGCGCTTTGGAACCTGCAGCGCGGGGAAGGACCAGGGAAGCTGCACGCGGTCGAAAGGCTGTCGGCGCATTCGGATCGACCCCAGCGATATCCTGTCGCGCCGGACGGAACGGTCCGGCCAATCGTCGTCCACCCGGCATTCATAGCGGAGTCAAAGGCGACTCGCTTTTTGGATTTGTCGTTCACGAAACGCTCAGCAAATCGCACCGACTTGCCATCCCTTTGCCATACAACGAGTTACGCAGGGAAAATCTTGACTTGACTCGTTGGTCCTATATCATGAACAAACGGTTGATCTTCTTTTATCATGAATTCCGCATGGGCGACGTTCGCCGCGGGCCGATGGTTACGTTGATCGCCGCCGCGGGAGGCTCTCAGGATGCTGAATAAGAACGCCATATACGAGCTCGTCGAAAAGCGGCTGGACCCCCAGAGTTTCCGGGCGGAGCACTGGGAGGGTAGCTTCGACGACTACCTCGAGATCGTCGCCAAAAACCCACGCGTCTCGCGCAACGCCTTCCAGCGCCTCTACGACATGATCCTCCACTTCGGCGTGGAGCGCTATACCAAGCACCGCAAGGAGTACGTCCGTTATCCCTTTTTCCGCGATCCGATCGGCCGCGGGGAAGATGCCGTCTTCGGGCTCGAGCGTCCGCTCATGCACCTGGTCGACTTCTTCAAGTCGGCCGCCCACGGCTACGGCACCGATCGCCGTATTCTGCTGCTGCATGGCCCCGTCGGCTCCGCCAAATCGACCATCAGCCGGCTGCTCAAGAAGGGCATCGAGTATTACTCCAAGCTCGACGAAGGCGCGATGTACACCTTCGCCTGGAAGGTGGAACGCGATGACGGCACCATCGAGCTGATCAACTGCCCGATGCACGAAGAGCCGCTCAAGCTCATACCCGAGGCGGTTCGCGACGAACTGCTGGACAAGCTCAACGAAACTCTGCCGCCCGAACAGCGCATCAGCGTCGAGGGCGATCTCGATCCGTTCTGCCGCAAGATGTACGCCGACTTGCTGATGAAGTACGACGGTAACTGGCGAAAGGTGATCGAGCACGTCTCCGTGCGCCGCTTCATCATCAGCGAAAAGGACCGCCGCGGCATCGGCACCTTCCAGCCCAAGGACGAAAAGAACCAGGATTCGACCGAGCTGACGGGCGACATCAACTTCCGCAAGATCGCCGAGTACGGCTCCGATTCAGATCCCCGCGCATTCAACTTCGACGGCGAACTGAACATCGCCAACCGCGGCATCATCGAATTCATCGAAGTGCTCAAGCTCGACGTGGCCTTCCTATACGACCTGCTCGGCGCAAGTCAGGAGCACGTCATCAAGCCGAAGAAGTTCGCTCAGACCAACATCGACGAAGTCATCCTCGGCCATACAAACGAACCCGAATATAAGAAGCTCCAGAACAACGAGCTGATGGAGGCCTTCCGCGATCGCACCATCAAGATCGACGTGCCCTACAACGTCGTCCTCGACGACGAAATCCGCATCTACGAAAAGGACTTCAACAAGGAGCGCGTCCGGGGTCTGCACATCGCCCCGCACACCATTGAGACCGCCGCCATGTGGGCCGTGCTCACGCGTCTGGGCGAGCCCAAAAAGGCCGGCCTGACGCGATTGCAGAAGCTCAAGCTCTACAACGGCAAGAGCATTCCCGGCTTCACCGAGGACAGCGTCAAGGAATTGATGGAAGAAGCGCCTCGCGAGGGCATGCAGGGCATCAGCCCGCGCTATATTCAGGATAAGATCTCCAACGCCCTGGTCAGCGATCAGGCCATCCGCGAGAAGGGCATCAATCCCTTCATGGTGCTCAACGAGCTGGAGTCCGGCCTGTCGCATCACTCGCTGATTTCGGACGACGAACTGAAGAAGGAATACAAGGAGCTGCTCAACGTCGTGCGCGAGGAATACGAGGATATCCTGAAGAGCGAAGTGCAGCGGGCCATCAGCGCCGACGAGGACGCCATCAAGCGTCTCAGCGGCAACTACATCGAAAACGTCCGTGCCTACACCCAGCGGGAAAAGGTACGCAACAAGTACACCGGCCGCGACGAGGAGCCGGATGAGCGCCTGATGCGGTCCATCGAAGAAAAAATCGACATCCCGGACAGCCGCAAGGACGATTTCCGCCAGGAAATCATGAACTACATCGGCGCCCTGTCCCTGGACGGCAAGCGCTTCGAGTACAACACCAACGCCCGCCTCCAGAAGGCCCTCGAACTGAAGCTGTTCGAGGACCAGCGCGACACCATCAAGCTCAAGAACGTCGTCAGCGGCGTCGTGGATGACGAAACCCAGGCCAAGATCGACGTGGTCAAGCAGCGGCTCATCAAGTACTTCGGGTACAACGAGCAGAGCGCGACCGACGTCCTGAACTATGTCGCCAGCATCTTTGCCCGGGGCGATTCAAAGTCCGAGGACTAGCCAGTTTTCCGCAGGATCGGGCCGTTTCTCCGGTGTGGGGAGATTCCGCGCGCCGATTTTCGCCGGCCGTTCTTCGTCCCGAGTTGCCGCGAAAGCGTTTTCCCGCTGTCAGATCGAGTCATTCGTCCCCGCACGCCCGCTGCCTTCTACGCAAGACGCAGGCCGGGAACGGGCGCGCGTATGCGCTGGTCGCAGGCTGCCCAAACGCCTCAAAGGGCAATTGGTACCATCCGTGCGGGCGGATTGATCGATTTTTCGCGGAGACGGTACAATAGCCGTATCGTCGTTCAGCGGCAGACGATGTCTCAGCCGCCTTCCCGCAATAAGCGTGAGGCGGCCCCCCTTCCACGGTGATCGGTTCCGCAACGGCGGCGGCGACCGAGCCTGGCAAAGAACATGACGAACCGCATCCGACTTCGAATCTCGACGGTCGCGCTATTGGCGTGCACGTTTGTTGCGCACGTCGCGCGCCCTGCCGCCGCCGGTACGCGCCCCTTCAGTGCATTCGAGGGTCTTCAGGGTGTCATCGTCTACGATCTGACCGAAGACGAAGACGGCATCATCTGGCTCGGAACCGAGAATGGCGTGTGGCGGTGCAAATCCAACAGCTTCGAGCTGGTCCCCGCCCCCACCGGCAAGGGCCAGCCCGCCATCGTTCCGCCGGGCTGGGGGCATGGTTCCATCTCGGTGGTGGCAGACGGACGCGGCGTGCTGTGGATCGGAACGGGTGGCGGCGTCATGGGTCTGGACGTCGACACGCTCGAACCCGTTCTCGCCCCCAGGCCGCTCGACCAGCGATCGGTGCCACGCCTTCGATACCTGCAACCCGGCCGCCTTTACGCCTGCGCCGAAGACGGCCTTTACGAGATCATCAGCGGCGAACCGGATGCCAGGCTGGTTCCCGGCTCCGAAGGCTGGCGCGTCGAAGACGCGGTTCACTGGAATGGCTCGCTGTGGATCGCCTATGCCGACCGGCTCATCGAAATCGCAGATTCGGGAATTGTCCACCATCCCGAGGTGCCAGTGCAGGGCCGCGCGACTCGGCTTTTCGTAGACAGCTATGACCAGCTGTGGGTCGGCATGCGCAAAAAGCCTGGTCTGCTGCGGCGCGAAGGCAACGGCTGGGTGCGCTACGGCCCGGAGCAGGGCCTGCACAACGAAGAGATCAACTGCATCGCAGAAGAGCGCCGCGCCGACGGCGATGCCACGCGAACGCCCCGCCTGTGGGTCGGCACCGAGAAGGGTCTGTTTCAGCTGATCGACGGTCGGTTCGTTGAGATCGGTTATCGCGAAGGCCTCGGCAACACCGACGTGCACGCGATCGCATTCGATCGCGAGGGCCTGGCCTGGATCGGCACTTTCGGCGGCGGCGCATATCTGCTTCGCTCGGGCGAGATCGTGCACTACGGCGAGGCCGACGGACTGTTGTATCCCTTCGTCGAATTCCTCCAGCGCCGTTCCGATGGCACCGTGCTGATCGGCACCTTGCGCGGGCTGTATCGGTACGTGCCCGATACCGAACGTACCGAAACGGTCGATGCCGGTCTGCGGGCCCGGCATATCGCGGCCGACTCGGCCGGCAACTGGTGGGTCGATACGGGCGATGGTATTCGAGCCTCCAATTCGCCCGAGTCGATCCCCATCGGCACCGTGGTCGAATGCATGATCACTTCGCCTGCCGGCGAACTTTTTGTGGGCGGTTCCGAGGGGTTGTTCGTCCTGCGTGATCGCTATTTTGAGAAGCTCGAACTGCCTTCCGATGCGGGCACGCGCGTGCAGTCTCTTGTCTTTGATCGCACGGGCACGCTGTTCGCCGGAACCGATCGCGGGCTGGCGTGGAAAGAGGGCGATGAATGGCAGTCCATGCAGCTGGATCGCCCGATCGTGGCCCTCGCCGAGACGACCGGCGGCACCATGTGCGCCGGTACGACCGATTCCATCCTGATGATCTCGCCCCGCGAACGCAAGGAATTGCGCCGGTTCGAGCAGACCGGCCGCGTGCACACCATCGTGGTATCCCCCGAAAAGAAGCACGTCTGGGCCGGTACCGACAACGGCATCGTCCGCGTCGAGGAGAACCGGCTTCCGCGCATCACCATGGAAGACGGTCTTCCCAGCCGCGATGTGCGCGGCCTCGCCTTCATTTCCGAATCGTGCCTGCTCGTCGGCACGACCAACGGTGTCGCGCGCGTTCAGGTGGATCGCGTTCGGTACACAGAGATCAAGCCGGGCATTGAGATCGACCTCTGGAGCATCAATGGCCCCCAGCGTCAGGCCGGCCGCGACGCGGTGGAAGCGGACCTGAGTAACCAGGCGCTCATCGCCGATATTCGCGCGATCGGCCGCCGCAGCGCCGTGGGCATCGAATACCAGCACCGCATCGTCGAGCGGGAGCCCGAATGGTCCGACTGGACGCGCGAAAACCGCGTTCGACTTCCGCGGCTGCCGGCCGGCAGCTACACCGTGGCGGCGCGCGGACGCAACGCCGACGGCGCTGTCAGCGATGTTGCCACTGCGCGCCTGGTGATTGTGCCGCCCTACTGGGCCACGCGCGGGTTCATTGTGTCGGCCTCCGGCGCTTCGCTTCTGGGCCTGGGCGGTGTGTTCTGGCTGCTGCGTAAGCGGCGGGAGTACCGGCGTCAGATTGAACACAGCGAGCGCCGGCATCGATCCCTCGTCGAGTCCATTCGCGTGATTCCATGGGAGGCCGATCCCGAACAGGGCCGCTTCGTCTATGTCGGGCCGCAGACACGAAGCCTCGTGGGCCACGCGCCGGACGACTGGCACCGCGCCGATTTCCTGCCCCGCCAGGTGCCCAAGGAAGACCTGCCCGCCCTCCGCAAGGCCATCACCAGCACCAACGGCGACGCAGGCCCGGCAGTCGTCGAGCATCGCCTGCGCGCCGCAAGCGGAGAAGTCCGCTGGTTCAAGAACATCGTCAGCCCATCGGACGGTAGTAACGGCCGACGCATGCTTCAGGGCCTGATGGTGGATATCACCGCCGAAAAGCGCATGGAAGCCACCGAGCGTGCCATTCGCGAAGAACTTGAATCGGCCGTCGCGCTGCGCACATCCGAACTCGAGCAGGCCAACGAAACGCTGCGATCGAACATTGCCGAGCGGTCTCGCATCGAGACCGCTCTCCGCGAATCGGAGGAGCGTTTTGCAAGCGCCTTCCATTCCAGCCCCGTCGCCATGGTCCTGACGCGCCTTCGCGACAGCGTATGCCTCGATGCGAACGACGCGTTCTTTGCCATGACCGGCTACGCCCGCGAACAGGTCGTGAACAAGCCGTCGGTTACCACCGAAATGTGGATCGTGCCCGCCGACCGTCAGCGAATGATCGAGTCGCTCCGCGCGACCGGCCGCGTGGCCAGCATGGAATCGCTATTCCGACGCAGCGACGGCGAATCGCGGCACGGCCGGCTGACCGTCAGCCGCATCGATCTGAACGGCGAACATTGCATCATTTCCATCGCCGACGACATCACCGATCGCAAGCGCGCCGAAGAGGAGCTGGTGCGCACCAAGCAGCAGCTCGCCATGCTTATCGCCTCCAGCCCGGCCGTCACGTACAGCTGCGGCCCCGCGCCTGCCCATCCGACGACCTTCATCGGCGAGAACGTGCGCAATCTGATGGGCTACGAGCCGGATCAGTTCTACGCAGACGCCGCCTTCTGGGCAAAGCGAATTCATCCTGCCGATACCGACGCGGCCGCCGCGCTTTATCGCAAAGTCGAAGCCGGCAAGCCTGCGCGAGCCGAATACCGCTGCCGCCATGCCGACGGACATTACGTCTGGATTCGCGATGAGCTGGCCCCCGTGCGCGATGACGCTGGCCGGATTACCGGTTCGGTCGGCAGCTTCACGGACCTGTCGGAGCGTAAGATCGCCGAGCGCGAGGCCGAGCGTCAGCGCGATCTGCTTCAGCAGGTTATTGATTCCAATCCCTGCATCGTCTTCGTCAAGGATCGCGAGGGCCGCTACACGCTCGCCAACAAGGCCGCGGCCGATTCCTGCGGACTCTCGCGCGATGCCATTCTCGGCAGGACCGACGCCGAGATCATATCCAACCCGGACGAGGTGCGCCGGTTTCAGGAACAGGATGCACAGCTGTTCCAGGAGGGTCGCGAGCTCACGATTCAGGAAGAGGCCTTCACCACGCGGACGGGCGAGATTCGCATACTCCAATCCATCAAGCGCCCCCTGCGCGACTCGCGCGGGCTCATCACGCATGTGCTCGGCGTCTCGACCGACATCACCGAGCGCAAGCGGATGGAACGCGAGCTCGAGGAAAAGCAGCAGCTGCTCCGCGCGATCATTGACGGCGCGAGCGATCATATCTTCGCCAAGGACCTCGAAGGCCGCTACGTACTGACGAACCCGGCAGACTCCGCCCTCCTTGGCGCCGACATCGTCGGCGCCACCGATGGCGAACTTTTCCCGCGCGAACAGGCCGAACGCCTGCGGGAAATCGATCGACGCGTCATCGAATCGCGCCAGTCGCACAGCTACGAAGAAGTCATCCGATCGCCCGACGGCACCGAGCACACGCTGCTGATCAACAAGTTTCCCCGCTTCAATCATCGCGGCGACGTCATCGGCGTACTGGGCATTGCACACGACATCAGCGACCGAAAGCGGGCGGAGCATGCCCTTCAGCTTTCGAATGCCGAACTCGAGCGGCGCATCGCCGAGCGGACCTCCGCCCTGGAAGAAACGCGCGCCTACCTGCAGCAGGTGCTGGACACATCGCCCGCGCTCATTTTCGAGAAGGACGCAGACTGCCGCATGGTCTTCGCCAACCGCGCCTTCCTCGATTCCTACGGCCTCTCCGAGAGCGACGTACTGGGCCGCCGCGTCGGCGAATTCAACGTCAATGTCGGCGACGTTGAATCATACGAATGCGGAGACCGCCGCGTTCTCGAAACCGGCGGCCAGATCGAGACGATCGAGCGCCACTCGCCGGCCGGCGATGACTTGTGGTACACCGTCGTCAAGAAGCCCATCCGCCGCGCCAATGGCGAATTGCACATCCTGGGAATGGCCACCAACATCACCGCGCTCGTGCGCGCCGAGCGCGAGCTCCGCGAGAGCCTGACGCGCCTTGAACTGATGGCCCGCGGCGCCAGCGACGGTCTCTGGGATGGCACCATCGTTCCCGATCTGCCGTGGCATTCGCCCGATACGCCGGTGTATTACTCGCCCAGGTTCAAGGAAATCCTCGGCTTCTCAGAGGAGGAATTTCCCGACAAACTCGGATCGTGGACCGCCCTGCTCCACCCGGAAGACGCACCCCACGTGATGAAAGCGCTCGAAGATCATCTGGAGCGCCGCATTCCGTACGAGATTGAGTACCGGTTGAAAACACGCAGCGGCGAATACCGCTGGTTTGTCGCCCGCGGCCAGGCCATCTGGGACGAACACGGCAGGCCTCTGCGCATGGCGGGCTCCTTAAACGATATCTCCGGACGAAAGGAAGCGGAGGAACGGCTCCGCCGGCAGGCCCAGGTCTTCGACAACATGTACGACGGCGTCGTGCTCACCGACGCCGAAAATCGCATCATCGGCTGGAACCGCGGCGCCGAACGCATCTTCGGCTACTCGGAAGCAGAGGTGCTGGGCAAATGCCCGGAGATGCTAAACCCGCCGGAACTGGGACCGGAACTGACCCGGGCCTTTCGCCGCCAGCTCGCCCGCGACGGCCGCTGGTCGGGGCTGGTCCCCTTCATTCGAAAGGGCGGCGCCGCCGGCACATGCGAAGTCGTCTGCGTGCCCATGACCGATGAGTCCGGTCGCATCATCGGCGCCGTATCGGTCAATCGCGATGTCAGCGAACGAATCGAAAACGAAAAGCACCGCGAAAAACTGGAAGACCGCCTCCGACAGTCGCAAAAGATGGAGGCCATCGGCACCCTCGCCAGCGGCATCGCCCACGATTTCGGCAATCTGCTCGCCGCCATCTTCACCTATGCCGACCTCGCAAAGGGCTCGCTTCCCCGGAATCACGCCGCCATCCGCACGCTCGAAAAGCTCGAGCAGACGGCGCGCGAAGCTCGAGACGTGACAAACTCGCTGTTGACGTTCACCCACCGCGGCGTAACTCAGAAGTCGCCGCAGAACCTTTGCCGCATCGTCCGCGAAAACCTCTCCCTGCTGTCGCGCCTGCTGCCGGCCCGCGTCCGGCTCCGGCAGAACCTCCCGGAAGAAGACGTCTGGGTCCTCGCCGATGCAGGGCAGTTGCAGCAGCTCCTGATGAACGTGATCTCCAATGCCCGAGATGCCATGCCCGATGGCGGCCGCGCCACCATCAGCATCCGCCGCCTGGACACTCCCGGCACTGACTCCTCCCCGCAACAGCGCATCATGCTCAGCGTGCAGGACGAAGGCTGCGGCATGAGCGACACCGTCCGGGCCCGCGCCTTCGAGCCGTTTTTCACCACCAAGCCCAGGGGCGAGGGCTCGGGCCTCGGCCTCTCCATCGTCATGAGCATCGTCGAAGATATGCGAGGCTGCGTCGAGATCGAGTCCCGGTGCGGCGTGGGCACGACCATCCAGATCACCCTTCCAACATGCGAACCCATGAGGATTGCCGCGCAGGAACCCGTTCACGATCAGCCGACCGTGCACATCACCGTCATCGAGGCGAACCGCCACGTGCGATCGATCATTACATCGACTCTCCGCACCCGCGGATACGATGTTTCCCCCTTCGGCTCCTTCTCCGAGGCCATCACGTCGCTGGGCATTGCTCGCGACAAGCGGCAGCTCATGGTCATCGACCTCGATCAGGGCGCCGCCAGCACCACCGAGCTTGAAGAGGTCATCGGGAAGATCCCGCTGAACACACCGTTGATCGTGCTGGCAAGCACGCTCGCGCTCAACATGCGACGTTACGGTCTCGAACGGTGCTATCTGCTTCGAAAGCCCTTCCAGATGTCAGAGCTGGCCAACACCGTCGAGCGCCTCCTGCGTACGCCCGGCAACGCGGAGACGCCCGCATGAGCACCGGTCAGGTCCGCATCCTGGTGGCCGAGGATCAGACGCTCGTGCGCGACGCGTTCGCCGAACGGCTCAACCGCGAAGTGGACTTTCAAGTCGTCGGCCAGGCAGGCACCACCGACGACGCCGTGGACGCCGCCCGGCAGCTCCGCCCCGACGTGGTTCTGCTCGACATCGACATGCCGGGCACGTTCGCATTCGAAGCCGCAAACCAGATTCTCAGCTCGGTCCGCGAGACGCGGCTGATCTTTCTCAGCGCATTCACCAACGACATCTACATCGAACAGGCCCTGGCGGCGAATGCCCACGGATATCTCACCAAGTTCGAACCGCCCGAGCGTCTGATTCGCGGCATTCGAGAAGTGATGAACGGTGGCGTGAGCTATTCCGAGGCGGTGCAGGCTCGGATCGTCGTCGACGAAAACCGCATCTGCCTGAAGCCCCAGCAGCAGACATCCCGCATGTCTACCCTCAGCCGGCGGGAACTCGAAGTCCTCTATTACATCGCCAAGGGCAAGGGCAAAAAAGAGATCGCCCTCCTCACCAATCTCAGCGTGAAGACCATCGACCACCACACCACGCGCCTGATGAAAAAGCTCGATATTCACGACCGCGTTGACCTGGCCCGCTTCGCCATTCGCGAGGGACTGGCCGAGGCCCAGTAGCGCGCCTACGATCCCGCGCCCCGCCGGCGAACAATGTCCCCGGCGTGTGCCGTGCGCGCCCGCGCTGCCGCGTTCGTCGGTTTGCGGTTCATTCCAGAAATGGCGGAAATTTGGAACCGGCGGCGGCGGTTCCGGTTCGTCATAGTTTGTTGAGCGGCCATCGCGTAATGCCGGACGTGGTTCCGGCGGGGCCGCCAACATGAGAGGCTGTGTCAGTCCATGATCTTCGATCCGCTGTATTTCATCCTGATTGGTCCCACCATTCTTCTTGCGATGTGGGCCCAATGGAAAGTGTCCTCGGCCTATGCCCGCGGCAAGGAGTACGCCCCGCGCAGCGGCCTGACCGGCGCTCAGGCCGCCGAGCGCATTCTCAGCGCCAACGGCCTTCACCACGTCGCCGTCGAGCCCGTGCGCACCTACCTGGGCGATCACTACGACCCGCGCTCCAAGGTGCTGCGCCTCAGTCCCGAGGTCTACCACGGCCGCACCCTCGCCGCCCTCGGCATCGCCGCCCACGAAGCCGGCCACGCCCTTCAGGATGCCCACCGCTATGGTCCGCTGGTCATTCGCAACGGCCTCGTGCCCATGGCCATGTACGGACCCAATATCGCGATCATCCTGATCATCGCCGGAATGTTCCTCCAGTTCTTTCAACTGGCGGTCATCGGCGTCATCGTGTTCGGCGGCACGGTCCTGTTCCAGTTCGTCAACCTGCCGGTCGAGTTCAACGCCTCCACCCGCGCGCGCCGCGTGTTGCTCGACCACGGCATGGTCACGGCCCAGGAAGACCCCATCGTCGGCAAGGTCTTGAACGCCGCCGCCATGACATACGTGGCGGCCACCGTAACCGCCATTGTTACTTTCCTATATTTCGCGCTTCGCGTCTTCGGCGGTCAACGCAATTAGCCCTGCGACGCCGCACGCCGGCCCGCGGCGGCAATTGGCGGCTCGCGCCCTGCCCGCCGCGGCGGACTGTCATTGACATTGCATGCCGCGCAGGTGCAGACTGGGCGTCTCATGCAACAGCAACGCTCCGATCCGCCACGCACCCCGGCCCTCGTCATCGGCGCCGGCGTCATCGGCCTGACGACCGCCATCCGCCTGCGCGAGGTGGGCATCGACGCCAACATCATCGCCGCCGCCCGCACGCCGCACGTCACCTCCGATCGCGCCGCCGCCGTCTTCTCGCCCCATCGACTCAGCGGCGATGCCCGCGTCATCGAGTGGGGTCGCGCCGCCTTCGCACGCTTCGAGCAGATCGCGCGCGACCATCCGGATAGCGGCGTGTCGATGGCGCCGCTGCGCGAGTTTTTCTACGAGCCGCAATCGGTGGCCCCGTGGTGGGGCGCAATCGTGAAGGATTTTCGCCGGATCGACGACTGCCCCGCCGACTATGCCGACGGCTACGAGGCCCGCGTCCCGCGCATGGACATGAAGCGCTTCATGCCCTGGCTCGAAAATCGCTTCACGCGCGAACTCGGCGGCGCAATCGACACGCGATCCATCAGCAGCCTGGCCGATCTTGAAGGCGAACAGCATCACCTGGTGATAAACTGCACGGGCCTGGGCGCTCGAAAGCTGGTGGATGACGAACTGGTTCATCCCGTCCGCGGGCAGATCCTCCACGTCGCCAACGAGATCGGTCTCAACGAGTGCCTTCTCGACCAGCGGCGCGGCGATGTGATGGCCTATGTCTTCCCCTTCGAGCGATACATCGTCCTCGGCGGCACCTACGAAGCTGGCGAATGGACGGAGGAAACCACCGACGCAGCGCTGGCGGGCATTATCGACCGCTGCCGGGCGCTGCTTCGCAACTGCGGCGTGCCGGGCTGGCAGGATCTCGCCCGCACCGTGCTCGCCCGCAAGGCCGGCCTGCGGCCTGCGCGCGGCGTCGGCGGGGACGATGCACGCGTTCGCCTTGCGGATGAGCCCAAGCCCGGCGGCATCCGCGTGATACACAACTACGGGCACGGCGGCGCCGGCGTCACGCTCTCCTGGGGCTGCGCCGACGAAGTCGTCCGCCTGGTCCGCACGGTGACGTCATGAGTGACAAGCCAAGTGCACCGCTGATTGACGAGTTACAGCAGATTCTCGACAGCCCCGGCCCCGCCGCCGATCGGCTGCCGCTGGTGCTCGATGCAGTCCTCCGCCATTTCGACTGCGTGACCGGCACCATCCATCGCCTCGACGCCGCTACGAGTCTGCTCGAGCTCTGCGCTTCGCGAAACATCCCAGAGGCAATTCTCGACCGCGTCCGCCGCATCCCCATCGGCAAGGGCATGGCCGGTCTGGCGGCCGAGCGGCGCGAATGCGTGCAGGTCTGCAACCTCCAGACCGACGAATCGGGCACTGCCAAACCGGCGGCACGGCAGACGCAGATGGCCGGCTCCATCGCCGCCCCCATGCTGGTCGATGGCGAGCTGCGCGGCACCATCGGCATCGCCCGGCCCGAGGAACACGAGTTCACCCCCGCCCAGCGCGAGCTGCTGATGCAAGTCGGCGAGCGCATCGCCGATCGCCTGCGGAGCCAGTCGCCATGAATGAACTCAATCTCGCGGATTTCGACGCGCTCACGTTTGACTGCTACGGCACGCTGGTGAACTGGGAGATCGGCATCCTCGCGGTCCTGGGGCCGTGGGCCCGCCGAGCAGGGGTCAATGCCGACGACGCCGATCTGCTCGCCGCCTTCGCCGAGGAAGAGCCCCGCCAGCAGCAGAAGACGCCCGGCGCGCCTTACCCGCAGATTCTCGCAGACGTGCACCGCGCCATCGCAATACGCTACAACGTCGGCATCGACGACAACGAAGTTCGCCGGCTCGGCGAATCCATCGGCGACTGGCCGCCGTTCGATGACACGCCCGCGGCACTTCGGCGGCTGCAAAGGCGCTACAAGCTGCTCGTCCTCTCGAACGTGGACCGCGCCTCGTTCGCCAGGACCGCCGCCCGGCTCGGCATCGGCTTCGACGCCGTCATCACGGCCGAGGATGTCGGCAGCTACAAGCCCGCGCCCGCCCACTTCACGACCGCCCTCGCCGTCCTCGCCACGCTGGGCGTTGCGAAGGATCGCGTGCTGCACGTCGCCCAGAGCCTCTACCACGATCACGTGCCGGCCAAGAAGCTGGGCCTGAGAACCTGCTGGGTTAACCGCGACACCGGCCTGCCGAAGTCCGCCGCTCGCGAGCCGGAGGAGAATGTCCGCCCGGACCTGATCGTGGCGACGCTGGAAGAACTGGCGGAGATGGCGGAGGCGGTCGGCATCAAACGGGACGTGGGTCCCAGCCAACGGGATGCGGGCTGACCATGCAGGCGGTGTATTTCACCTTGCTGGCATTCGGCGGGGCGCTGTGCTGCCTGAATTTCTATCTTTCGTTCCTGCGGTCTCCCCTGCACCGCCTTCGCGGCCGCAGCCGCGAGAATTATCAATGGGTCTCCGGCATCCCCGTGTTCGGTTCGCTCTTCACGGCGGTGGCGTTGTTCGGCCTGAACGAAATCACCTGGGCCCGCTGGCTGGCCATCGTGCTCATCCTCATCGACTCCGGTGGGCTGCATTACTTCGCATTGATCATGCTGTGGGCGTACCTTGGTCGCGATCGGCAAGACACTTAGGGAGCTTACTCACTGCGAGCCGGACCGTATCGGTCCGGCGCCCCTCGTACGAGAGCGGGCGTCGATTTGTGAGTCGCCTTTCACTCGTTCCAAGTCCTCGCGCGAAGTGGCCTTCGCTCAACCTTGAACAGGCGCCGGACCGACACGGTCCGGCTCGCGGGTCGCAGCGGCATGGCACTGCTCACAGAGCAGTGGCACCCGGAGCAAAGGCGACAAATCGCCAAAACACAAATCACCAATCCCCGCCCCTCACTCCAACCCCGCGTGATACCGCAGCCCGATGCTGATGATCTTCTGCAACAGCGCCTCGTAGCTCAGCCCCGCCACTTCCGCCGATTCCGCGAAGTCCTCCCCATACGCCAGTTGCGGATTCGGATTGCTCTCGATCAGAAACAGCTTTCCATCCGGCGTCAGCCGCAGATCGATTCGGGCATACCCGCTCTGGCCCAGGGCGCGATAGGCGCGCTTGCAGGTGCGGATGATGTTCTGCGCCATCGCCGGCTCGAGGTCCGTCGCCTCGTCGGTGCGCACGCCGATTTTCTCCTGATATCGAAAATCCCACTTGATTTTTGACGTGGCGATCCGCGGCGCGCCGTCCGGCAGATTCTCAATGTGCATTTCCCAGATGGGAAACGTCTGCACCCGCTCGTTGCCCAACAGGCCCACGTACAATTCGCGGCCGTCGATATACTCCTCGGCCATGGCATCGCTGCCGACCTGGTCGAAGATGAACTTCACGCGTTCGTGGAGCTTTTCGTCGTCGTGCACGACAGATGCCTGCGAGATGCCGACCGATCCGTGCTTGGTCGCGCTCTTGACGATCAGCGGAAACTTCAGCCGCGGCGGCCGGCGAATGGAACGCCCGCGCGGGAAGACGGCATAGTCCGGCGCCAGCACGCGATGATGCCGCAGGATCTTCTTCTGGAGCATCTTGCTCGATGCCAGGATCATGCCGCGTGGATTGCACCCGGTGTACGGCTGGCGCACCAGCTCGAGCCAGCCGAGCACGAACGGCACGTAGCCGTCATCCCCGCGGAATTCCTCGAGCATGTTGAAGACAATGTCCGGCTTGAAGAGCGTGATGGCGTCGCGAAGCGGCTTGAGATCGTCCTCGACGCCCAGGGGCTGCACCTTGTGCCCCATCGCGCCGAGTGTCATCATCACGTCATATTCCATCTTCCACGGCTGCATCTCCTTCTCGCTCGCGCTCTCCGCGTCCGGCGGCGGGACGCAGTTCTGCTGCATGAGCGCGAGGATGCGAAGCTGCTTCATAACGCCAGTCGATGGTACCCCGCGTGCACGTAGTTCATCGTCTGCACCGCGAGCAGCACGATCGCCTCCTGTTCCAATCGGCCAAGCGGAAACTCCGCCCGCAGGCGAAGCTCACGGGATCGGTCGATCATGTCCCCGATCACCTGGTCAATCGTGTAGGGATACACCCCGGTCCACTTAGAAACCAGCCGGCGGATTTCAGGACGAACCTTGCGCAAAAATTGCGCCGCCGACGGCTTGCGCCGGTCGGTCGGGGAGGCCGTAAACAGGCGCCGCAGGTCGCGGTCATAGAAGTCCGGATACTCGTTACCGTAGCGCATCCGCTTTTCGAGATAGTGTTCGCCCAGCGTCGCCTTCAGCGACTGGATCGGCTCCAGGCGGGCCCGGCTCCGCACCGGCGGCGGCTGGTCGGCGATCTCGCGCATCAGTTCGTCCACGTACTCCAGCTTGCGCAGGGCCGGCCAGCCGTCGTAACGCCGCCGCCACTGGGCATTGGGCGTCAGCCAGACCGCGAACGTCTCGGCGAAGTCTTCGGATGGATGGCTCTGGGCGTACCAGTAATCGATGTGCAGCACGAAACGCCGGCTGTTCGGCCGCGGCTGATAGCTTTCGGGATATGGCTGCGACGCCTTGCCGAACAGTTCCCGCCAGCGGGCCTTGCGGTAAAGCCGGTAAGCGTTGTCGATGGCGTGGCCAAGCTCGTGGCGGAGGATCCGCATGCACGTCCGCTGCGTCCCGCCCTCGACATCCAGCATCTTCCGGCGCTCGAGCTCCATCAGTCGCGGATGCGCCAGGTAAAACGGAATGGCCACGCCCGGCACGCCATCCGGCGTAAACCACTCGGTGGAAAGCCAGAAATGCGGCCGGAACCGGCGAAGCCCCCGCTCCTCCAGCTCTTCGTACGCATCGTCGATCCGCTCCTCCAGCCAGGTGCCCTCGATCTGCAAACCCAGATCGCAGAAGCGCATCTCGAGCAGGCGCTCGTCAGAGGCGCGAGACCAGTGCAACCCGCGGCGCGGGGTTTTCTTTTGCCCGTTCCTTGCCATGTCGTCCGGGACGATCCTGTTGAGTAGAGCGTCGCTGTAAATATATGAAGTTCGCCGGGCCGCGGCCACGGCCAGAACGGCATGCGATCCGGGAATGCGCGGGATGGCGAGTGGGCGGTGCTGCCGCCACGCCCGGCCGCCGGTTTCCGAAGGGAAGGGAAGGCAGGCTCGCCGGCCAGTGCCTCGCGCAGACTCTCAATCCATGGCGGGATGGTCGGACGCCAGGGGCGTACCGCCGGCCTGGATGCGCCTCAGAAGGGCCTGAATCTGCGGCTGGGTGGCGTCGATGGCCAGCGATCGGCGCAGGTGGTCCGCCGCCGCCAAACGATCGGCCGGCCGGGGTACGACCTGTTCCTGACCGGGAGTCTTAACCAGGATTGCCGCCGTCAGGTTGTGGATGGCGACGCTTTGCGGCACGTGCGACAAGGCCCGGCGGCAGGTACCCAGCGCCTGATTGCGGCGACCCAGCCGCATCCAGAGCCGGGCGGCATCGAGGTACGCCTCCTCCCGCCCCGGCTCAAGCTGCTGCGCCTCGTCGAGCACCGCCAGGGCCTGTCGATATTCTCCGATTCGCCCGAGACACGCCGCCTCCTTCACGTGCGTCTCGTACCGCTGGGGGTCCAGCGACTTGGCATAGCCATAGGCGCGGGCGGCCCCGCTCCATTCCCGATGCGGGCTCATGGCCGACTCGGCCAGTTTGCCCAGGCAGTCGCCCAGCCGCACGGCATAGTCGACGTGGTTCGGATTGGCCTTCAGGGCCTTCCGGTAATACCCCACCGCCGCCTCAATGTCGCCATCTGCCACAGCGATGTCACCCATCAGGGCGTTGCCCATGGCGTGATTCGGTTCGAGCGCAAGTGCGCGGCGCAGTGCGGAACGGGCACTGTCAACGCGATGATCCTGCAACAGTTCGTCCGCATGCACCACCAGGCTGTCTGCCAGCGACGAGCGCACCGGATCGAACACCGTGATGCGGCCGCCCTCGCACCCCGAGGGTGCGCCGAGGCACAGCAGGAAAAGGCCGGCAGAGAGGACTATCCCGGGGGGCCGTCGCCGCGGCGTACGTCGCTGAATCGATCTTCGGGCTGGATTCACGTGGCTGACACGCTCCTGTCCTGCGGCGACGCAAAGCCGGCCTGCGCGACGGCGGACCGACTTTCGTCTTATCGGCCATTCGTTCGCAAAAGTGGCGGCCGCACGCACTTAACCCTTTTTCGCACCCCGGTTTGACTCAGAATATTGCCCTCTTATCATCCCCAAGGTGCGGTTGGCCGCCCGAGCCGGTGTGTTGCCGGTTTTAATGCAGAGGGGAGTTCGACAGTGAAATTCCTCGTCGCACTGCCGGTATTCAACGAAGATCGCTATGTCCGGGGTGTCCTCGGGCAGATTCTGCAACTGGATCACGACGTGCTGGTCGTCGACGACGGATCTACCGACGAGACGCCGACCATCCTGCGGGAGTTTCCGCAGGTTCGCGTCGTCCGGCACCCCGAGAATCGCGGCTACGGCCAGAGCCTGATCGACGCGTTTCGCTATGCGCAGGTCCACGGCTACGACTGGATCATCACCATCGACTGCGACGAACAGCACGAGCCGCGGCTCATCCCCGACTTCGTCGAGCAGGCCGAACAGGACGACGCGGACGTCATCTCCGGCTCGCGCTATCTGCGGCCGCTGCCCGGCAACACGCCCGCCCCCGGCGATCGCCGGCGCATCAACGAACAGATCACGGCCCTGATGCGCGAGCGGCTCGGTCTCCCGCTGACCGATTCCTTCTGCGGATTCAAGGCCTATCGCGTGTCGGCAATTTCGAGACTGCGTTTGACCATTCCCGGCTACGCCTTTCCCATGCAGTTCTGGGCACAGGCGTGGCACCATGGCCTGCGCGTACGCGAACTTGCCGTGCCGCTCGTCTATGTCGATCCCAATCGGCACTTCGGCGGCCTGCTCGATGATCCCGACGCGCGGATGCAGCACTATCTCAGCGTGTTTGAGGACGAAATGCTGTCGCTGGCCGACGAGACGTGCGGCAACGAAGTCCACGGCATCTGCGGCAAGTGCTGGTAAATTGGATGAATTCTGTGCTGCCGCACGCGTAGCAGCAGCCATCCCGCGCTCGATCCTTCCGTCACATGGTGGCCATTCTGCACCCAGACATCGATGCACTTTCAGCGCCCGCCCGCGACGGCGATGTGCTGATGCACCCGCCAATCGACCAGATCGACGAGCAAGTGCATCACAACCGGCAGTTGCGCAGCGAGTACGACTTTGAGTTGGCGGGCCGGCGGGCATCCGACTGGCGCCCAAAGGCCGATGCTCCGCTGTGCATGCTGGCCGGCCACCAGCCCGACTTCTTTCATCCCGGCGTCTGGGCCAAGGGCATCGTCACCGACTCGCTCGCGCGGAAGTTCGGTGGCGCTGCCGGATTCCTGGTGGTAGACAGCGACGTGCCCGGCCGCGTCGAGATCAGCCTGCCGGATGAATCGGGCGGCATTCTGGCCATCCGCCACGTCTCGGCCCGCGTTAATCCCGACAGTTCCTGGGAACACTTCAACCGCGCCGAGTTCGCATCCGTCCTCCGCGCACTCGAAGACGTCGCCCGATCCGGGCAGCGAGAACCCGCCGCTGCCCTCGTGGCCTTTTGCGACGCATTTCGGCACGCAGCCGCATCGCAGCGGCCCGACTACGTCGCTGCGTGGATCGATGCGATGCGCCGCTGCGACGAGTGGATCGGCTCGCAGCCACTGTCGTACTTCCGCATCAGCGAGGTGTTCTCTTTCGGAAGCGACGGTCCGGCCGCCGCATGGGCAGCCCACATTATCCTGCACGCGGGCGAGTTTGCCCCCGCCTATAACGACGCACTGGCCCGCTACCGGCAGGACCGCGGCATTCGTGGATCACAGCACCCGATCCCCGATCTCGCGGTCAATGCGGACCAGATCGAATTGCCTTTCTGGCTGTTACAGCACGAGCGGCCGCGGGCGCGGCTGATTGCACGGCGGCAGCATGGCGCAGTGGCCATCGAGGCGGCGGGTCAGATCATCGGCGAACTCAAACAGGCCGATGCTGTGCGCGATCCGGCCGCCGCCCTACGACGCGCACTCGGTCCATGGCAACTGCGTCCCCGGGCTCTCGCCCAGACCATGTTCGCGCGGCTGTTTCTTTGCGATTTGTTCGTCCACGGCATCGGCGGCGCAAAATACGACCAGATCACCGATAACGTGATTCGCGGCTTTTTTGGCGTCGAGCCGCCGTCCTACGCCTGTGTCACCGCGACATTGCGGCTGCCCCTGCCAAGGCGAGATGCCAGTCCGGTTGACCTCGCCCGGCTTCGCCGCCTGCGGCGCGATGTCCGCTACAATCCGCACCGCATCGTCGATCTTCACGAGACAGATGGGCGCCTGCGTGAATGGGTGCATGCCCGCCAGGCAGCCATCAACGAATCGCAGCGCCTGCGCGAGGAGCGAGCCGGTGATCGTCCTGCACGGCGCGACGTCTTCCGGCGCATTCGCCATCTCAACGACCAGATAAGCCCGTTCGTCGCTCGTAAGATGCCGGTGGACGAGGAGCTGGAAGTCCTGAAGGCCGATCTCGAGCACAATCAAATTGCAGATTCGCGCGAGTGGTTCTTCGGCCTGTTTCCCGATGATAAGCTCAGACAACTCGCCGCTTCGTTGCGGCAGCAGTTCGATTGACCGCCCATTCACCTGCGAGCCAATCCGTGTCGCCTTCGCCCGATCATGCCCCGGTGCTGCTGCGGGAAATCGTCCAGCACATCGGCGGCCGCCCCGGCACGGTCGTCGACTGCACAATCGGTCTGGCTGGCCACGCCACGGCCCTGCTGGAAAGCCATCCCGAACTGAGAATTGTCGGTCTGGATGTGGACGAAAAAAACCTCGCTCAGGCGCGCGAGCGCCTGGCCACATTCAGTGACCGCCTCCGGCTGGTGCGGGCCAATTTCGGCGAACTGGGCGGGCTCGCCGCCGGACTCGGCCTGCACGGCGCGGCCGCCGTGCTGGCGGATTTGGGCATCAGCAGCAACCAGATTGCCGATCCGGCCAAGGGCCTCAGCTTCGACGTGGATGGCCCGCTGGACATGCGGCTGGACGATCGCCTGAAGACCTCGGCCGCCGATCTCGTCAACACGCTCGGCGAGGGAGAACTGTCGGATCTACTTTACTTTCAGAGCCAGGAACGACACAGCCGAAGAATTGCTAGGCGGATCTGCGAAGTTCGCCGACAGGGGCGCATCAATAGCACCATCCTGCTGGCACGGCTGGTGGCCTCCGCCGTCGGCGAAAATCCGGACAGCCATCGATCGAAGATCCATCCCGCCACGCGGACCTTCCAGGCACTCCGCATGGCGGTAAATCAAGAGACGTCGAATCTCGAGCGGCTGCTGGAAACAGCGCCGCATGTTTTGCGCGCTGGTGGCCGCCTGGCCATCATCAGCTTCCACAGCATGGAGGACCGACTGGTCAAACAGGACCTTCGTTCACGGGCCGAGTCCGGTCAGTATCGGCTGATCACCAAAAAGCCGATCACACCGGCAGCGGACGAGATTGTCGCGAACGTGCGAAGCCGCTCCGCCAAGCTGAGGATCGCCGAGCGGTTGGATGGTGGCAGCAGCTGAGACCGGTCCGGTTGCGGCAGTTGTTGAACATCATCCGCAAGAATTTGCTGGTCTATGGCCTTGCCGGCAGGCAAATCGCTCGCCCGGGCCTTGAGATCGGCCTGTTATTTGTTACGATGGCTCGCCGCACAGGGAGGTGCGCTAGTGACCAAGGAAACGAAGATCGGTCTTCTGGTCGGTCTCACGTTCATTATTCTGTTCGCCATCATCCTTTCCGAAAAAGGCACCAGTACGTCCATTCGTGCCCCGATCGCGCTTTCGAAGGCCGATGGAACCTTGGCAAACGCGAGACCCGCATCCCCCACCGCCGCGCCGCTTTCCGGCGCCGATACAGGCCGGTTCCCCGTCGAGCGGGGCCTGACGCCGCCCTCTCCCGAATCCCAGCCGGTGAATTCTCCCGGCAATGCGGTCGTCATGCTCGAGGAGCCGGTCAACGGGCAGCCCATCCCCACCGATGCATCGCAGATCGGCCCGATTCCGGAAGAAGTCCGCAATCGCCTGAACATGGCGCGCATTGAGACCGAGGTGCCGATCGAATCCGGCCCGGCGCGACCGGAGAACGGCCCCACCATGAGCGTCCACGACGCCGTGGCCAGCGCCATCGGGCAGCGACCCACGGCCGCCGCTGAAGAAGAAGTGCCGCTCGCATTCGAAGAGGAGCCTGACGAATCCCGGCTCGCCGGAATTGCCCCCGCAAGCGTTCAAGCGCGCCGGGATCCCGGTTCTCCGGGCCGCACCGGAGCCGTTCCTGAAACGGCCCCTCCAACCAAGGCCATCCGCGTGAAGGCTGTCCACGTCGTCGAGCCGGGCGAGAGCCTCGGCAAGATCGCGGCCCGGCACTACGGCCGCTCGAACCCCCGCCGGGTCGAAGCCATCTTCAACGCCAACCGCGACACCTTGAAGACGGTGCACTCGGTCAAGGCCAACACGAAGCTGAACATCCCGATGCTTGATGCCAACGGAGACATCGAGTTCGAACCGGCAGATGGCTTTTCCGTCGCTCAGATCAACGGCGTCCCGCCGCGCCGCGATCCCCGTGCGACGGGAACAGACTTCGGCGATCGAATTCCCCTTCCGGCCGGCGAGGGCGCTCTGACGACCCGGGCCACCGAGCAGGTTCCGCCGGGCCGCGACGGCCGCCGCCCGGCCTCGACCGGGGAGCGCCTGTCCGCCGTCAATGCCATCCCGGAGACGTCGGTGTCACCATCGCGTCAGCCACCGCCGCGCAGCGAAACAAAGCCGCCGCGCGACGGATCCTTCATCTGGTACGAAGTGCGCCCGCGCGACACACTCAGCCGCATCGCACGGCGTGAGCTCGGCAGCGAACGGCTCGTCGGCCAGCTTTACGATCTCAACCGCGACATTCTGACGGACAAACACAAGCTGAAGATCGGCGCGAAGATTCGCGTTCCGATGCGACAGGCGCTCGGCGGCGGCACCGGGATTCCCAACTCAATGGCCGCCACGGGAGGAGACGTGCTCCTGTCGCCCTGATTGAACTGCCCGAGACGCTGGATATAGCCATGACCGTGCCCAGGGCACTTTTTGTTCTGTCGCTGATGATCATCATCGCCATCGCAGTGGTGGTGATCCGCGGCGAATCGGCGCGCACGGCCGGCCGCATCCAGCGGCTTCACCAGCAGAACGTGCAGATGGAGCAGGAGCTCTGGCCGCGCGAAATCGAACTGGCCCGGCTGCGCGGCCCCGAGGCCATTCGTCAGCGGGCAGTGGAAATGGGGCTGGACGTGGTGCCGCCCGGCGCTGAAACAGCACGGCCATAGCGCCGTTGAGTGCCATCCCGGCGCGTCGGGATTAAGGAATGGATGCCTTGCGCCCGCGAATGTCCAATCTTGCCGGACACACCCTCGTCGCGACGCTGCTGTTTGCGCTGGTTGCGCTGGTCGGGCGGCTGGTCTACATCAACGCCTACCACGGTCCGCGCCTGATGGCACGCGCCGAGCGGCAGCAGCGCTCCGTCATCCCGATTCAGGCCCGCCGCGGCTGGATCGTCGATTGCGTCGGTCGCATCATCAGCGGCACCACGCTGCGAAAGAGCGTATTCGCCGATCCCCACGTCATCCCCGACAAGCAGAATGCCGCGGACGTGTTGTCGCAGATCCTCGGCGTGGACGCCGGCGAAATCGTGCCCGATCTCATGCATGCCGGCGACCGCCGCTTTTTCGTTATCCGGCGCGGCGTCTCCGATGCCCAGGCCGAGGCGGTCGAGGCCGCGGGCGTGTACGGACTTGGTACTTTTACCGAACCTGCCCGCTCCTACCCCATGGGTGCGCTGGCGGCGCAACTGATCGGTTTTGTGGCGCCGGATGGCGTCGGCGTCAGCGGGCTCGAACATCAGTGCGATGCCTGGCTCCGCGGCGAGAGCGGCATGAAGACCATCGTCCGCGACGCCCGAAGGAAGGCATTCTGGCTGGCCGAGGGCGGCTATCGTCCCGCCCGCGACGGACTGCACGTCGTCCTGACGATCGATACCGAGATCCAGGCCAACGTGGAGCGCGCCCTGGGAGAGGCCGTCGAGCGCTTCCGCGCCGAGAGCGGCATGGCCGTCGTCATGCAGCCACATACCGGGGCCGTTCTCGCGCTGGCCAACGTTCCCGTCTTCGATCCCAACCAATATCGCGACTTCGGCAGCGAGCGATACCGCAATCGCGTCATCACCGATCCATTCGAGCCGGGCAGCACGTTCAAGCCGTTCATCGCGTCTGCGGCGATGCACGAAGGCGTCGTCCGGCTGGGCGAAGTGTTCGACTGTGAAAACGGCTCGTGGACGCACGGCGACCGCACCCTGCGCGATCATCATGCATACGGCTTCCTCACCTTTGAAGAAGTGCTGATCAAGTCCAGCAACATCGGCATGGGCAAGATCGGTCAGCGCCTGGGCAACCACCGGCTGTATCAATACGTCAAGGCCTTCGGCTTCGGCGAAAAGACCGGCATCGGCCTCGATGGCGAAAGCTCGGGCATTGTGCGCCCACTCTCGGTCTGGGGCCCCTTTACGACCACCAGCATTCCCATGGGGCAGGAAATCGGCGTCACGGGCATACAACTGTGCCGCGCCTATTGCGCCTTTGCCAACGGCGGCCGGCTGGTGACGCCTTACGTGCTGCGTGCAATCATGGACGCGGATGGACGCGTGGTGACCGATCTGACGCCGCCCCAGGCCGACATCCAGGTGCTGCCCGAAAAGATCGTCAACACGATGAAGGACAAAATCCTCGTCAACGTGGTCAATCTTTCAAGCAAGAAGGGCGCCAAGCTGAGCAACTACCAGGTCTTCGGCAAGACCGGTACGGCCCAGATCGCCCGATCCGGCGGCAAGGGCAAGGGTTTCGAGGCAGGCGCCTATGTCAGCTCATTCGTGGGCGGCGCGCCGGCACACGATCCCCAGCTCGTGGTGCTCGTGGCGATTCGCAAGCCGGATAAGCGCATCGCCTATTACGGCGCGGACGTGGCCGCGCCGGTCGCGGGGGAAATCCTGAAGCATGCCCTGCCCTACTTGCAGGTGCCGCCGGATCCCACTCCGCCGCCGACGAGCGTCACGTCTCTGAGCCCGGACGAGATCATCGACTGATCGCGGATGCCGGTCATTGTCCATGCCGTCCTGCGACTCATCGTCGCGATCGAACCATGCCGTTCCGGCGCGTCGCGTCAGTAAGAAGGCGTTGTGAGTTGATCGTGAATCACAAGGGGGAGACAGTTCAACCGCGGCGCGTTCGCAAGGCGCATCCGCATCGAACGTTCACAATGCGTTGAAGCAATGCCTCCCGCATACGGTAGAATGTGCGGACCATGAGCGAAACCACTCTGCATGCCTCGCCGTGTTCGACGGCGGCAAACGGCCGGCCTCTCGATGAACTTCTATCAAGCGCGCTGGGCGAGGGGGACTGGGTTCTTCGTGCACGCGGCATTCGAGTGTCAGACCTCTGTCACGATTCGCGCGCGGTGCGACCCGGCGCCCTCTTTATCGCCGCGCCGGGCGCGGTCGTGCACGGCGCCCGCTTTGTCGCCGACGCCGTCGCCCGCGGCGCCGTCGCCATCCTGACCGACGGCAACGCCGCGGTGGAAGCCGACGTGCCGGTCATCGCGGTTCCCGATGCCCGTGCGGCCATTTCCCGCGCGATGGCCGGATTCCTCGGCCTGGCGGGGATCCAGGCGCGTCGCGAACTGGCTTGCATCGGCATTACCGGCACCAACGGCAAGACCACCACCGCATGCATGATCCGCGCCATCCTGCGGGCGTGCAGCCGCCCGACCGCCCTGCTGGGCACGATCGAATACGATCTGATCGGCCGCCGCGTGCCCGCACCGCTCACAACGCCCGATCCCATCGACCTGGTTCGTTACCTGGTCGAGGCCCATGCCGCCGGCGCGACGCACGCGGTCATGGAAGTTTCCTCTCACAGCCTGGACCAGGCGCGGACGTCCGGCATACGCTTCTCGGCCGGCGTCTTCACCAATCTCACGCAGGATCATCTCGATTACCACGGCACGATGGATGACTATCGCCGGGCGAAGCAGCGCCTGTTTGACTCGCTCGAATCCGACGCGTTCGCAATCGTGAACGCGGACGACGCGGCGGCCGTGGCGATGGTGTCGCAATGCCGGGCATCGGTCGCACGCTACGGGCTGAAGAAGGCTCCGGGCGTCGGTTTTCTCGCGGAAATTCTCGAGGAAAGCAGAAGCGGGACTCGCTTTCGGCTGCATCATGCCGACGGCGAAGCGGACGTGTTCACGCCAATGGTCGGACGGCACAACGTCTCCAACGCGCTCGCCGCCCTGGCGACCTGCACGTCCCTGGGATGCTCTTTCGATACGGTGGCGCCTGCCCTGGCGGCCGTCTCCCACGTTCCGGGCCGCCTTCAGCGCATCGATACGGCGGGACTGGGCTTCGATATTTACATCGACTACGCCCACACCGACGACGCATTGCGAAATGTGCTGTCGGCGCTTCGGCCGACGACCAGCGGCCGGCTCTGGTGCGTCTTCGGCTGCGGCGGGGACCGGGATCGCACCAAGCGTCCGCGCATGGCGCGGGCAGTCGCCGACGGGGCGGATGCCTTTGTGATTACCAGCGACAATCCGCGGACGGAGGATCCGCTGGCGATCATCCGCGATATCGAAGCAGGCCTGACGGCCGACGATTCCCGCAAGGCCCGGCAGGAACCCGACCGGGCCAGGGCGATCCACACGGCTGTGGACCAACTCGCGGCGGGCGATACACTGCTCATTGCAGGCAAGGGACACGAGGACTACCAGATCCTCGGCACAACAAAGGTTCATTTCGACGATGCCGAAGTGGCTCGTTCGGCCGTCGACAGGAGGCTTCACGGATGAGGCCGCTCACGCTTCAGGAAATGGCCGGCGCCATGGGCGGCCGCGTCATGGGCGATATCACCACGCCGCGCGTCCGCGGCGTTTCGACCGACAGCCGGACGGTGTCCGAAGACTCGCTCTTCTTCGCCATTCGCGGCGAGAACTTCGACGGTCACGATTTTGTCGAGCAGGCCCTCAAGAAGGGCGCGACCGCGGCCGTCGTGCAGGATGCAACCCGCTATGGTCCGCAACTGCGCAGTGCCGGCAGGCTGGTCGAAGTCGATGACGTCGTTGTGGCACTTGGCAAACTGGCGGCCTGGTACCGGCGGCAGATTCCGGCCGAAGTGGTCGCCGTCATCGGCAGCAACGGCAAAACGACCACCAAGGACCTGATCGGCCTCGTCCTGTCGTCCTGCAAGCCCGGCAAGACTGCGCCCGCGAGTTTCAACAACGCGATCGGCGTTCCCTTAACGCTTTTGTCGGTCGAGCCGTCCGATGAATTCGTCGTGGTCGAGCTGGGCACCAATCACCCCGGCGAATTGCAGGCCCTCGCCCGCATCGCCCGGCCCGACATGGCGGTCGTCACCAGCATCGGCGAAGAGCACCTGGAGGGCTTCGGCGATATCGACGGCGTCGCGCGCGAGGAGTTCTCGTTTCTGCCGGCGATGCCCGCCCGCAACTTCGTCGCCGTGTCGGACCAGGCGGCGCCCTACGCGCCGACCGTCCACGGGGCGCGGGCGAACTTCGTCTCGTTCGGCTTCTCCGAATCGGCCCAGCTGCGCGCAACCGATCTGCGCGTCGATGCCGCCGGCCAGCATTTCCGCATCAACGGTCGATTCGAATACCAGCTCCCCCTGCTGGGGCGACACAACGTGTCCAACGCCCTCGGCGCCATCGCCATCGGCGGTCGCTTCCGGCTGGAACACGGCCAGATTGCCGATGCCATCTCGCGGGCGCGGCCATCGCCCATGCGGCTTCAGGTCCAGAAGATCGGGCCGGTCACGCTGATCAACGACGCCTACAACGCCAATCCCGCCAGCATGCGCGCCGCCCTGCGCGCCCTGGACGAGTTTCACCTTGCCGGTCGCCGGGTCCTGGTGCTGGGCGACATGCGCGAGCTGGGCGACGCCGCCACGCGCTGCCATCGCGAATTGGGCCACGAGGCCGGGCAATCCACGGCGCAGGTGATCATCTGCGCAGGAACCTGGGCAAAGGTCGTCCGAGACGGGGCGACACTCAGCGGCGGCCCCAGCAAACGGCTGTATGCCTATCCCAGCGTGGAGGCGATGGCGCATAAGATCGCAGACCTGCTCGAACCGGGTGACGTCGTGCTGCTCAAGGGCTCGCGGGGCATGGGCCTCGAGCGACTTCTCCCGACCATCGAAGCGGCCGTGGCCGACGATCGCGCGGCTGTCGCCTGACGCATCCTGCGATATGCGGCGCTTGACTGCGCGTCGCTTTCGCCGAGGGGTAAGCAAGGTTTGATCTACCACCTGCTGCAATACCTGATCGAAGGCCACTACGGTTACGAGAACCCGTTGTTTCGCGGGACCATAGCGATCCTTTGCGGCTTTTTCCTCGTCTGGATGCTTGGCCCGTGGACCATTCGCACGCTGATCCGCTTCAAGCTGGGCGACGTTCCCGACTTTGATCACGCCGGGCTCAACGAGCTGACGCAGCACAAGGCCAACGTGCCCACGATGGGCGGCGTGCTGATTCTCTTCAGCGTGGCCACGACGGTGCTGCTCCTCGCCGATCTCAGCGTGTTTTACATCCACATGGCCTTTTTCTGCATGGTCTGGCTCGGCGCCGTCGGTGGCATCGATGACTGGATCAAGCTCACCAGCAAGGGCCGCGATAAGAGCCGCGACGGTCTGAAGGCCTACCAGAAGCTGCTCTTTCAGTTTGCGCTCGGCATGCTGCTCGGCTACTTCATTTACGAGCGGGGCCGGGCCAGCTACATGGGGGAGGATGTCGAGTATTTCCGCATCTTCACGATGCCCTTCTTCAAGGGCGATCTGGACAATCCCATCCTGCTGCCGGTGCCGGTATTTATCATCTTTACCGTCGTCGTCGTCGCATTTACGTCGAACGCGGTGAACCTGACCGATGGCATGGACGGTCTGGCCAGCGGCTGCGTGGCAATGTGCTGCCTGGTGTTCATGCTGCTCTCCTATGCGGTCGGCAGCCGCGATCTGGCCGCCTATCTGCAATACTCACACATTCCCGACGCTGCCGAGCTGTCCGTTTTGTGCGGGGCGATGCTGGGGGCATCGCTGGGCTTCCTCTGGTACAACGCCAATCCGGCCCAGGTCTTCATGGGCGATACGGGATCGCTGCCGCTGGGCGGCCTGATTGGCTACGTCGCGATCGTCATTCGCCAGGAGCTCATGCTCGTCATCGTCGGTGGCGTCTTTGTCATGGAGGCGCTGTCGGTCATGCTCCAGGTGGGATACTTCAAGGCCACCGGCGGAAAGCGCCTGTTCCTGATCGCACCGATACACCACCACTTTCATCTGAAAGGCTGGAAGGAGACGCAGGTGGTCATCCGCTTCTGGCTGCTGTCGGCCCTGTTTGCGACGATTGCGCTGGCGACGACGAAGATCAGGTAACCGGTACATGGCAGGCCGGCGGCAAACAGCTTACTCGTCCGAGTCCGGCGCAAGCGGGCGTCGTTTCGCGCTTCCGCCAGCGAGATTGCAGTTTCTGCCGATATTCTGGGGGCAGGCGGCGAATTTGCAGATGAACGCCAGTAATCATCCGGACCTGTTCGCCTGGGAGGCATCCGTTGCTGGAAATTGACAGCCGACCCTCCGCACACAGCACGACGATCACCATCACCGCGGCTGCGCTTCTGGCGATCGGCACGGTCATGGTGTTTTCGGCCGGCGCCAGCCTGACGGCACCGCCGATCACCGTCGATACGCTGAAGAATCCAGCGGTTCGCCAGGCGATGTTCAGTTTCATCGCGCTGGTCACGCTGCTGCTGGTGGGCCTCTGTCCATATCATCGGTGGCGCTTCCGGCGCGGCACCTGGCTTCAGCCGACGCTTGCGGTTGCGGCGATCGCCGTTGCGCTGTCGGCGCTGGTTCTGGTCGAGGGCATCGGCGAAGTCCGGAATGGCGCACGTCGCTGGCTGCCGCTCGGGCCGGAATCGATCGGCCTTGGCTTTCAACCATCGGAGATCGGGAAGATTGCCGTGGTGCTGTTCATGGCGGCCTTCTGCGAGCGATTTTCACATCGCGTCTCCAGCTTCTGGACGGGCTACCTGCCGGCGATGCTCTTTCTCGCCACGATGGCCGGCCTCGTCGGCATCGAAGACTTCGGCACTGCCGCACTGATGGCACTCGTGGGGGCGTGCATGCTGCTGGCGGCCGGGGCGAAGTGGTGGCACCTGTTCATCACCAGCCTGCCGGGCCTCGTCGGCGTGGTGCACCTCGTCCTGTTGAAGGAGCATCGCATGCGGCGGCTGCTGACGTTTCTGGATCCCGAGCGCGATGCGCAGGGGGCCGGCTATCAGCAGATCCAGTCACTGCTCACCATCGCATCGGGCGGCTGGAGCGGTCGCGGACTGGGTGCGGGCATTCAGAAGTACGGCTATCTGCCCGAGGGCCGCACCGACTTCATCTTTGCCGTCATCTGCGAGGAGTTGGGCATCATCGGCGGCATCGCCGTCATCTCGCTCTTTGCCATTCTGCTCTGGCAGGGCAAGCGGGTGATGGACCAGTCGCGGACCGAGTTCGGCCGGCTGCTGGCGCTGGGCGCGACGCTGATGATCGGAATGCAGGCGGCCATGAATGTCGCCGTCGTGACGGTGTCGGTGCCCACCAAGGGTATCAGCCTGCCCCTCATCTCGGCCGGCGGCACCGGCGTCATCATTCTCAGCGTGCTGGTCGGGCTGCTCGTCAATGTGGCACGCTATCGCCCTGCCGGACTATTGCCGGACGAGATCGTTCCCATGTGCGAACGCAACTGGCATGCACCCGCCAGCCCCGCTACACTGCCATCCCGTGGGCAGCAGCCAAATCCTCAAACCGCTTCGTAAACCTGTCGCCTGACTTCCCGGGGATTTCATGGGCGAAACGAAACCCTGGTTTGTTATTGCGGGCGGCGGGACCGGCGGGCACCTCTTTCCCGGCCTGGCGATTGCGGAGGTCCTGCATCAGAAAGACCCTCAGATTGAGATCACGGTCTTCGGCACGTCGCGACCCATCGACCGGAAGCTGACCGAGCCAAGGAAGATCGAGCTTGTCGTGCAGGAGGTTCGCCCCTTCACGCGCAAGCCGCTCGAGCTGTATGGGTTTCTGCGGGCGTGGTATCGCACGACGCGGGACGTGCGCCGGCGATTCACCGAGCGGCGGCCGATGGCGGTGCTGGGGCTGGGGGGCTATGCCGCCGGGCCGGCGGTGGAAGTCGCCGCCAGAATGGGCATCCCCACGGCACTGTTCAACCCCGATGCGGTACCCGGCCTGGCCAACCGGCGGCTGGCGCCGAAGGTCGATCGGATTTTCGTGCAGTGGTACGAGACGATCGATCACTTCAACCGGATGCCCAAGGTGCAATGCACGGGCTGTCCGATCCGTTCCACCTTTTCCAAGCCGGACCGCGGGGCGGCGCTTCGCGCGCTTAAGCTCGATCCTGCCCGGAAAACACTGCTCATCACCGGTGCCAGCCAGGGCGCCTGGTCCATCAACATGACGGCCATGGAATTGATGGACTACTGGAAGAAGCTGCCGGACTGGCAGATCATCCACCTGACGGGGCCCAACGATCTGGATCTGTGCCGGACGCGATACAAAGAGGCGGGCGTTCAGGCGCTGACCGTGGCCTTCACGGAGCAGATGCCGGAGTGCATGGCGGCGTCGGACCTGATCATTTCGCGTGCGGGGGCAAGCACGCTGGCCGAGATCACGGCGGTGGGCCGGGCGTCTGTGCTCATGCCGTATCCGTTCGATCGCAAGCAGCACCAGGCGGCGAATGCGCGGGTGCTGGCGGATAACCACGCGGCGGTGCTGGTGGCGGATGAAAACGACGGCCGCAAGAACGCCCGGCGGCTGCAAAAGGAGCTGGACACGCTGATGCTGTCGGATCACCGCCGCATCCGAATGGCGGAGATTGCCGGGGCGATGGGCCGGCACGACTCGGCTGTCGTCATTGCGAACGCGATAATGGAACTTGTCAAAGAGCGCGAGGCCTGAAGCCCTGTCTCATAGCCCCCTTTCACCGACTACCAGCAGGTTCCACGCTGGCCTTTTAGGGAAGGCTCTCGGGCGAGGGAACGCCGCCGGCATGGCGGGGCCGGTGGCCGCCAAAAAAAACAAGCGTGACGCTACCCCCCAAGTGTCACAGCCCGTCACAGCCCGTCACACGGCGGCGTGATTCGGGGTCGCAAGTGAATCAAACCGACAAAGCGCCCGTTAGGCATTCGCGCGTCCTCGGGTCGCTTTTCTACCCAATAGAATAGATCACTGTTCCGTCGATTGTGGTGCGGGTAGCGGCGCAAACGTCCGGTATTTTCGCAGGATTGCAGCGGAACCGGGCGGCAGATTTGCCCCTTCAAGGGAATTCACAGCGACTCCCGATATGCACTCGGACGATCGTGTGCTTCGCGCGGATCATGCGCTAGATGTTGTTGCACACGACGGTGAGAACCCCTTGCGATTTCGGGGCGTAAAGGTTTACGATGCCCGGGGGTTTGCACTGTTCGTAGAGTAGTGGCACGGGCACCCGGTGTTCGCACTGCTCACAGAGCAGTGGCACCCGAACGGTGGCTCGGGCAACTGGTGTTCGCACTGCTCACAGAGCAGTGGCACCCAGAGCAGGGGCACCCGGAGCAGGGGCATCCGGGCGGTGGCACTCGGTAAGTACTGCGACTCGGCAACACACGGAGGTGTGCCAGCATGTCGACCTTCTTTACGCCGGCACCTACGACGCCTCGAGGCTATCGACCCGCCAGCGATCTGCGGCATCGCGGCCGGGCGTCGCAGCACTGGTCGAGCCCGTTCGCGGCGAAGCGTATTCACCTGATCGGCATCGGCGGTTGCGGGATGTGCAGCCTGGGCGGCGTGCTGGTCCGCTGCGGCGCCATGGTCAGCGGCTCGGACCTGGTGGAATTCCATGCGCGCGACCGGCTGGAGGAGATGGGTGCGGCGATCACCATCGGCCAGGCCCCGATCAACATCCAGACGGACTGCGACATGGTGGTCTATTCGGCGGCGGTCCGCGAAGACAATCCGGAACTGATGGAGGCGCGGCGGCGGGGCATTCGCTGCCTCAAGTATGCCGAGATGCTCGGCCAGGTCATGAAGCTGCGCGACGGCTTTGCCATCAGCGGCACGCACGGCAAGAGCACGACGACCGCCCTGCTGTCGTTCATCCTGCGGCACGCGCGCAAGGACCCCACGTTCGTGGTCGGCGCGCACGTCAAGCAGCTCGATGGTAGCTCGGGCGTGGGCGACGGCCCGCACTTCGTGGTCGAGGCATGTGAGTACGACCGCTCGTTCCTGAGCCTGTCGCCCAAGTATGCCGCCATCCTCAATATCGAGGAAGATCATCTAGACTGCTTCAGCAATCTTGACGCCATCGCCGAGGCATTCCGCTCGTTCGCATCGCTGGTGCCGCCGGACGGGGCCATCGTCGCCAACGGGGATGACCGCGTGGTGATGGACGTGGTGCAAAGCGTCCGCGGGCCGGTGGAGACATTCGGTCAAAACGACGGGGCGACTTGGCAGGCGACCAACATCCACCACAATCGCGGGTGCTACACGTTCGATATTCTGCGGGCCGGCCGGTTATTCCTGCGCGCCGAGATGAGCAATCTGCCGGGGCGGCACCAGGTCTGCAACGCGACGGTTGCCGTGGCGCTGGCACACCATGCGGGCGTCGAGGCCCACGTGATCGAACAGGCCCTGCCGCTATTCTGCGGCGCGGAGCGGAGGCTGACGCATCGCGGGGAAGTGCGCGGGATCCTGCTGCTGGACGACTACGGCCATCATCCGACCGAGGTGCAGGTGACGCTGCGGGCCGTGCGCGAGCACTATCCCGACCGGCGGCTGTGGGTGATCTTCCAGCCGCACCAGCATTCGCGCACGCGGTTTCTGCTGAACGATTTTGCCCGCAGCTTCGGCCTGGCGGACCATCTGCTGGTGCCGGACATCTACTTCGTGCGCGATTCGCAGGCCATGCGCGATCAGATCTGCAGCAGCAATCTGGTCGACCGGGTGCGGGCCAACGGGGGCGACGCGCTGTATCTGCCCAGACATGCGGATATCATCGAGCACATCCTGGCCCGCGCGCAGCCGGGCGACATCGTCCTGACGATGGGCGCCGGGGACGTCTGGAAGATCGCGAATGAACTTATTCAACGACTTGCCTGAGGGTGTGTGCCGGCGCGATGTGCCGCTCGCCCCGCTGACGTGGTTTCATCTGGGGGGCAGGGCCGACTACTTCATCGAACCGGAAACGGCCGAACAGGCGGCGCTGGTCGTGCACCGATGCCGTGAAACCGGCACGCTTCTCCACGTTCTGGGCATGGGCGCCAACGTGCTGGTGCCGGACGACGGCGTCCGCGGGGTCGTGATGCGGCTGATGTCGCCGGGGCTGAGCGGCTTTCGCATCGAGGGGGAGCGCTTGGTCGCCGGGGGCGGTGCCGATCTGATGAAGATCATCAAGCGGACGGTTCGCGAGGGGCTGTCGGGCGTCGAGCAGCTCGCCGGCATCCCGGCGACGGTCGGCGGCGGCATTGCCATGAACTGCGGCGGCCGCTTCGGCGATATTGGGGCTGTGACGCGATCGGTGCGGGTGATCGATGGAAACGGGCGGCTCGCGGAACGGACGGCAGAGTCGCTTCGGTTTGCATACCGCACGTGCATGCTGAACGAGGACGTGGTCGTCGAGGCCGAGTTCGCGCTGGTGCGCGAGGATCCGCAGCGGGTGCAGCGCCGTTTCCATGAAGTCTGGGAATACAAGCAGTCGTCGCAGCCCACGCTGGCGGCCCATAGCGCGGGTTGCATCTTCCGGAACCCGGATGGCCACTCGGCTGGAAGGCTGATCGACGAGGCGGGGCTGAAGGGCTTTCGGGTGGGAAGCGCGCACGTGTCCGAGCGACATGCCAACTTCGCGGTGGTTGACGATGGCGGCCGTGCAGCGGACGTGCGGAGATTGATCGACGAAATCATCCTTCGCGTCGAGCAGGCGAGCAGTATTCGTCTGGAGCCGGAGGTCAAGCTCTGGTAAGATGCGCGATGCTTCGACCGCGAACGCGGGCGAGTCATCTGGATCGTTGATCCGCGATCGGCACGGATGCGCACAGGAGCCACGGATATGGCTGCCACGCAGACACTTCAGGGCCTCACAACACTCTTTCGCAGAAAAACGGCCAGCAAGCTGGCGATCACGGTGCTGGCGGGCGGTCCGGGCGGCGAGCGCGAGATCAGCCTGCAAAGCGGCGATGCCGTGACGCAGGCCCTGCGTGCGGCCGGACACGAGGTCCAGCAGGCCGACATCGGGCCGGACAATCTCGCGGCGCTTGCGAGGGACGTGGACTGTGTCTTCGTCGCCCTGCATGGGGCCTTCGGCGAGGATGGCCAGGTTCAGGAGATCCTCGAGCGGCGCGGGCTCGCCTATACCGGCACGGGGCCGGAGGGATGTGCCCTGGCGATGGACAAGAACCGGGCCAAGCAGCGCTTTGTCGAGTTGAACCTGCCGACGCCGCGCTACACCGTCGCGGACGCGCAGAATCTACGCTCTGCACTGGCCGCCTGGTCGCTGCCGCTGGTGGTCAAGCCGGTCCGCGAGGGCAGCAGCCTGGCGTGCTATCTGATCAAGGATTTTTCGCAGCTGCGGCCGGCGGTGGACGCGGTCATCGAGAAATACGAGTCGTGCCTGATCGAGGAATACATCGCCGGTCGCGAGATTACGATCGGCGTTCTCGGAAAAGAGGCGCTGCCGCCGATCGAGATTCGGACGCGGCGGGCTTTCTACGATTACCAGGCCAAATATGTCGATGAAGACACGGAGTACGTCTTTGATATCGATCTGCCGGAGGACACGCTCCGGTCGATGGCAACCATGAGTATTGAGGCTCACCGGGGGCTGGGCTGCCGCGATTTTTCGCGCGTCGACTGGCGGGTGAACGGGGACCATCAGCCCTATCTGCTGGAAGTGAACGTCATACCCGGCCTCACGTCGCACTCGCTGCTGCCGAAGATGGCCGATCGCATCGGCATGAACATGACGCAGCTTTGCGAGTCGCTGGTGGATATGGCACTGAAGCGTCATCGAAAGTCATAGGCATCGTCGCACGTTGGGGCAGTTCGCATTGGCGAAGCGTAAATCGAAGGCAAATTCAAACAGCAATTCGCCGGGCGTTTCCGTGCTGCACACGCTGGCGACGCGGGAATTCTGGGCGCGGCCGGCGGTGTGGCGCGGCGGGGCCAAACTCGCGGTGCTGTGCGGGATCGTCGCCGGGCTGCACTGGGGCCTGGCGCGGCTGGAGGCGCACGTTCACCGGCTGCCGCAATATCGCAAGGTGCTGGCCCTTCAGTGGGAAGGCCTGCCGGAACTCTTCCAGCGCCCGTACAACCGCCACATCATCGAGGGACTGACGCGCAAGGCCGATCTGCGCTCGGCCGATCGCCTGCTGGACGAGGAACTTGCGCGGCGGATCGCGACCAACCTGTCTGACACGGGCATCGGCTGGATCAAATCCGTCGATCGCGTGACGGTGCGGCCGGACGGCATGGTGTCGGTGCGGTGTCAGTTCCGCGAGCCGGTGGCATTTGTGCGGCACCAGGATTGGTGCTACCTGGTGGATCGCGAGTCGGCCCTGCTGCCGGGGAAGTTCCGGCCGGAGGATTGCGAGGCGACGAGTCTGCTTTGCATCACGGGGCTTCGTTCCGGCCCGCCGCCGGTGGGCCATGCCTGGCCGGGGGACGATCTTCGTTCCGGGCTACGGCTCGCCGCCCTGATCGACCAGCGGCCATTCCGGGAGCAGATTGAATACATCGTCGTCTCCAACCACGAGGGCCGCGAAGACAAGACGCGACCGCACATCGAGCTGGCGACGAACCATCGCGGGTCGCGCGTATGGTGGGGCCGCACGCCGTACGAGGAACACGGGCTGGAGACGACGGCGCACCAGAAGCTGGCGCTACTGGACTGGCTGTATAACGAATACGGCCGGATCGATCTGAATCGCGCCTACGTGGACCTGCGGACGCACGCCGATTCGGTGTCGATGGCCCGTGCGCTGGACAAGGGCCGGACGCAGTGATGATCCCGCGGTGCGACGGCTGGCGCCGAATCCCATCCACTGGCCGGCCCGCCCCGCTGCGACTATCCTAATGCACCTTCGCGACAGGGCTTGCGCAGGCGTCGGCACCGGGTTTTCGCAATGATTCTGGCAAACACGGCACAGGAAAGCTGGCTTCAGAAATTTCAGGAGCTGATGCACCATCTGCTCCCGGCGCTGCCCAACAGCGCCGCCGTGAACGTCGGCGGGCTGGTGGCCATTTGCGTCGGCCTTTTTCTCGCGCTGCGTGCGGGCAAGTTTGAGCGGATCATCGTCTGTGCCTTTGCCCTGGTCGTCGGCGGCCTCATCGGGCAGCGGCTGGCCGTGTTCATCAACGGGCCGGTGCCGGTGACGATCGCCATCGCTTCCGTCGCGCTCGCCGCGGTCGCCTACAAGTCCTATCGCGTGTGGCTGGCGATCGGCTCGGTCGTGGTGCTGTTCTCGGTGGCCACGATGTTTCAGCTCGGGCGGAGCGACTTGCAGGAGAACCTGCTGCGGCTGCTCAACGATTCGAACACGATGAACGGGGAGCGGATCTCGCTGGCCGCCAACCAGGAGGAGCAGCATCGCAATCTTCACGACGCGGCCCGCCGCCAGGTCGAGCGAATCAAGGAGAACGTCGTCGGCGAGCTGCGCCAGTTCGGCGTGACCGGCTGGATCATTCCGGTGGCCGCGGCGATCGCGGGCGGGCTGCTGGCGTTCTGGGCGTTGCGGGCATTCTCGGTCGTGTGGATCGGGTTTATCGGCGCGCACGTCGCCGTTCTGGGGGCGTGCACGGTCCTCTTTGCGAACTGGCCGGTGACTCGCGATGCGGCCTTCGCCAAGCCGCACTACGTGGCCTACATCGCCTTGGGCATCTGGCTTATCGGGCTGGTGCTTCAGGCCAAGGAGGCCCGCTTCCCCAAAAAATCCGCACCTGCCGAGGCGAAAGAACCGACCAAATCGTAGCTTAACCAACGGCAGCCGATCTCCGGTCCGGCGAAACTCACGTAGACTCGTTCCGCGCGCCGCCCGGGATGCGCTGTCAGGAGCGTCCATGCCATGACTACGCTCTGGTCCAATGTCGGCCGGCTGGATTCCAGTTTTGCGCTGTTGCTGTTCGTAGCCGGCGCGGTCTTTGGCCTGTTCGGCTGGCGGCTGATTCGCGCGCTGGTCACGGTCGAGAGTTTGCTGGTGGCGTGTCTGCTGGGATACTACCTGTCCAAATCGGGCGGCGGAGATTCGGCGCAGTCGTACACGTTCATGCTGGGGCTGGCCATGGCGGTGGCGATGCCGTTTCTGGCGTGGCGCTTTCCGAAGAACGCGGCCGTGCTGTTCTACGGGCTGATCGGCTTCGCGACGGCGGCACTGCTGCTGTACGACATTTACGTGTCGGACATTCTGAAGATCGCGTTCGGCTTCCTCGTGGCGGGCGGGGCGATGGCACTGGGGCTGACGATGTTCCGGCAGACGACGGTGGTGATGACGGGGGTGCACGGGGCGTGGCTTTGCGCGTTGGGGCTGGCGATCGTCGCGTCGCATCCGAGCAATTTCATCACCGATGCGCTGCACTCGCTGCACGCGAGCTTCGACTACACGATCGCGGCGTTTGTGGTGGTTTTCAGCGTGATCATGATCGCGATTCAGTGGATTGACATGGAGGGGCAGACGGCGGATCAGTATAACTGAGGGGCGGTCTGAATCGATCTCGGTCATGGTTCGATCAGGCCATTTGCGTCCATTGGGGCCATTCCGCAGGTGCGAATAGAAGGTGCGTCTGCTGACGGCACCCTACGGAACGGACGCACGCTACGCGACTGGGCAGCGTCAACGGTAGAACCGTTTCCATTCGAAGTGCAGGTCAAACCGGCTGCGGAGAGCCTGCGAGTTTTTTTCAGATTTGAAAGCATTATCGGCACCCGCGTGTCCATCGGCTGTGCGACCGCCCCCGCGTTCGGCTGATCGTGGCGCGCTTCAGCCGTTTTTTACCCGATGCAATCCGGCGCAACCCGGAGCGCGCGTGTCGCGCGCCTCACGGAGCCGCCGGGGCGGCAACGCGTGCGCGCTCTTCGCGGCTATGCAATAGAATAGTTCTGTGTTCCGCGAGAATTGTTGCGATTGCGCGGGCCAGATGGCGCGCGGGGAATAGTCGGCACGCTGGCGGGCGCAGGCTATACGGGTGAATGCGTGCGGTTGTCGGACAGGAACGACGCGCTCCTATCATCGCGCCCCCACCCCTGAGGAAAGGGGTGGGGCACCCGAGAAAACGTCCTAACTTAATGCCATTCCATCGTGACATTTTACTTTGCCCCTTTATTTTGCCCTTGCGGAAAGGGTGGGCCCGGCCGTGCACTTTCGAACACATTGAATGGCCGCTCTACGCTCGCGCCGTGTTCCAGCAGAATCGCCTCGATAGTGCGAGCGAGTGGTTCGTCACGTTCACGACTGCGATACAACACATCCAAGTAATTGCGTTTTCCCAGCGCGCATGGTAATACTAATATCCGGGAATCTCCAAGCTGCACGTCACAACCTTTCAGCCCCTGATCCAAGGCCCGAACCTTCAATTGCGCCGGACTAGCACTTAAAAGGAACTCGGGCCAGCCTTCCAGAAGCTCTTTAGTTACGCGGTATCTCTTGCCGTGTCGCATCTGCTTCCTACCTATAATCCCACCCAAAGCCCTCGCAGCGCAGCCGTAAGGCAGTTATACGAGGTCGGGTGGCCTCTATGAGCAAACTCCTGTCAAGCGGTTCGGGATCGATCGCGGTTT
>CAYOZN010000018.1:88131-110614 GCA_964408455.1 uncultured Planctomycetaceae bacterium | reverse complement strand
TGGAAAAAACCGCGATCGATCCCGAACCGCTTGACAGGAGTTTGCTCATAGAGGCTACCCGTCACGGCGCGTGAGCGACCGCCTCGCGTCGATCACGTCAACACCAGGGCATATTGCAGATGTGTCGTGCCGGCCACTTCAGGCAATCCCTTGAATAAAGCCCTTGCTCAATCCGGCTTCTCCATTCGGCAATTTCGCCCGTGGCAAGCGCTTGTCCTGCTGTTTCTCGCAGTCGGCCTGGTCTATTCGAACTCGCTGGACGGCCCGTTCATTTTTGACGACACCGAGTCGATCCTCGAAAACCCGCACATTCGCGCCCTCTGGCCGCTCTCCGGTGCGTTAACCGCCCCGCCGCAGTCGTCGGTGGCGGGACGACCCGTCGCCGCCCTGTCGCTGGCGCTGAATTACGCCATCAGCGAGTACCGGGTCTGGAGCTGGCACGCGTTCAACTTCGCGATCCACGCGCTGGCTGCTGCCGTTCTGTTCGGACTGGTGCGGCGGACGCTGCGCTCGCCAGCGATGGAACAGCGGTTCGGCGAGGATGCCACGACGTTGGCATTTGTCACGGCCGCCGTCTGGGCGCTGCATCCGCTCCAGACTGCCGCGGTGACGTACATCATCCAGCGGGCCGAATCAATGATGGGCCTGTTCTACCTGCTGACGCTGTACGCCGCGGCGCGCGTATGCGGCGGTGGCCGTCGCTGGACGCTGGCGGCCGTGCTGTCGTGCGCGGCAGGAATGGCCACGAAGGAAGTGATGGCAACCGCCCCGCTTGTCGCCCTGCTGTACGATCGGTGCTTCTTTGCGGGCTCGCTGCGGGTGGCGCTCCGGCGGCGATGGTGGCTGCATGGCGCCCTGGCGGCGACGTGGGCGATTCTCATTGCGCTGAACGCCGGCGGGCCGCGTTCGAAATCGGCCGGTTTCGGGCTGGAGACCGTTTCGGCCGCGGGCTATCTGCTGACGCAATTTGACGTGGTCGCGCACTATCTGTTGCTGTCGTTTTGGCCGGCGCGGCTGTGCCTCGATTACCAGTGGCCGATTGCCGGAGGCATCGCCGACGTCTGGCCGGAGATGTTGCTCGTCGGCGGGCTCGCGATCGCAAGCCTGTGGGGTCTGGCGCGGAATCGCCCCTGGGGGTTTATTGGCGCGAGCTTCTTCCTGATCCTGGCACCCACGTCGAGCATTGTGCCGCTCGTCGACGCGGCCTTCGAACACAGGATGTACCTGCCGCTGGCCTGCGTTGTGGCGCTGACGATCGCATGGGCGCAACGAGCGATGCAAATGGCAACTGCATCGCGAAAAGACGGAAGTGCCACGCCTGCGGCAGCAATCGGCGGCGCGTCGCGCTCGCCGCTGGCGACGGCCGTGGCGCTGGCGGTCATCGCGGCCCTGGCGGTGCGGACATACCTGCGAAACGAGGACTACGCCAGCGCCGAGACGATCTGGCGCAGCGTGCTCGATGTGCGGCCGGACAATCCGCGGGCGCACGTCAACCTGGCGATCGCGCTGGAGCAGCGGCAGGCGCTCGATGAGGCGATCTCGCATTATCGCGCGGCCCTCGAGAGCGGCGCTTTTAGCGCCCACGTGCATGCCAACTTTGCCGATGCCCTGCGCCGCAGCGGCCGCCGCGGCGAGGCCATGAAGCACCTGCGGCTGGCCGTCCAGGTCGATCCCACGCTTCCGGCGGCACACGTAAACCTCGGCAACGCGCTTCTCGACGAGGGCGATCTCGACGGAGCAATTGGTTCATACCGGGAAGCCACGCGGCTGGCGCCGCACGATCACATCGCATGGTTCAACCTGGGCATGGCGCTTCGCAAGGCAGGCCGGCTGGGCGACGCCGCGGCGGCGTTCGAAACGGCGACGCGCGAGCGCAGCGACATTGCCGAGGGGTTTTACATGCTGGGCCTAACCGAACTGGAACTCGGTCGCCCTTCCGACGCTGCGCGGCGCCTGGAGCAGGCCGTCGCGCTGCGCGGTGACTGGCCGGCGGCACTCGATCGGCTGGCATGGATCCGGGCCACGTCGTGGGATGCTTCCCTTCGCGACGCACGCGAGGCCGTGGCCCTGGCGCAGCGCTCGGTCGGCCTGTCCATGCGGCAGAACGCCCGCTATCTGGATACGCTGGCGGCCGCCCTTGCTGCAAATGGCGAATTTGCGGAGGCAACGGCCACGATCGAAGAGGCCCTCCGACTTCTGCACGCGGCCGGCGCAGACAATGTTGCTGCGCAAACGGCCGCCATGCAACTCCGCCGAGACCTGTACCGACGCGGCAGGCCGCACATCGAGACCGCGCCGGCGTCGCCCTGAGCCTCGCCGCGCAGCCAATCGCCGGCATTCAGCGAAGGTGCACGTTGAAGTGCTTAAGGGCCGAGGCGTCGTCGGGAAAGAACTTGAAGATCCTGTCGAGATTGGTGATCGAGAAGACCTTCATCAGTTCCTTGCGCACGCTGCACAGCACCATCTCGCCGTGGATGGCCTTGATCTTCTTGTTCAGCGTGATGAGCACCCCCAACGCATGCGAGGCCAGCAGGCGTACATTGGACAGGTCGAGCACCATCTTCTGCTTGTTCTGCACATCCACCAGTTCGTACAGGTCGGTGCCGATCTGGTCGATGGCGCGGACCTCGAGGATGGAGTTGTCCTGAAACGTCACGACGGTCACTCCCGCGTAATCCTGGATCAACAGTCGAGCACCGGACATGTATTTCCACTCCAAACATGGCCGCCGCATTGTCGCGGCTGTCGCCCGGACCTATCCTATTCGCCGGAACGCCCTACTGCGACAGGCACAGGCCCAATCGCCAGAATGAAGAAGCCGGATTCACGTGAGTTCCGTCACCACCCGCATCCTGTGCATCGAGACCTCCGGCCGCCGCGGCTCGGCAGCCCTCGCCCTCGGTCCGGACCTGGTCGAGGAACAGGGCTTTGCCACCGACGCCGAACATGCGCGCGATCTGCTGTTGACGGTGGACCACCTGTGCCGTGCCCACGGCTGGCCGCCGCGGAGCGTCGAACATTGCTACCTGTCCATCGGTCCGGGCAGCTTTACCGGCCTGCGCGTCGCGGTCACGTTCGCCCGGCACCTGGCGATGGCGTCGGAGTGCCGCATCTGTGCCGTCCCGACGCTTCACGTGATCGCGCAGAACGCACTGCACATGCCGGGGCCGCCGCCGCTGGTCGCGCCGGTTCTGGATGCCAAGCGCCGGCAGGTGTTCGCGGCGGCGTATGAATGGCGCGATCGATACGAGGCGGTGTGCAAGCCGGAAATGGTGGAGCCGGCCGAGTTTCTGGGCCGCTACCGCGATCGCGGGGTGACGGTGCTGGGCGAAGGCGTGGCATTCCATCGAGAGGCGATCGATGCGAGCGGAGCAAAGGTGGCGGAAGAGGAATTCTGGTGGCCGCGGGCATCCAGCGTTCATGCCCTTGGATGGCAGATGGCGCAGAACGAGGCGTTCATCGACGCCACGCAGTTGACACCGCTCTACATCCGGCGACCGGAGGCAGAGGAACTCTGGGAGCGGCGTCAGGCCGGCGGCGGCGATCGTCCGTTGTGATGCGGAACGATCGCAGCGGCTAGTCGTCGTCCACGTCCACATGCACCTCCGTGTCTTCGGCGTCGTCCTCCGGCACCCAGACGTCGACGCGCGTGAACGGAGCGCGAACGCGGACGTGGCGCCCGTTCTCGCGGACGGGCGGATCGTCGTTATCCGAGCAGGCGGATAGACCGGCGAGTGCCACAATGGCGAGCGACAACAGGAACGGGACGGCATGCCTTTTGGTCTTCATGGAAAGAACGACCTCCCTGCCCGGCGGCGGCGAAGGCGGCGGTCCGTCGCGTCGTCTGCGCCGCGGCACAACGTATTCTATGCCGGCGCACAGCGCCGGTGCTAGACAAAGACCAGCAGGAGGTCGCGCAGCAACTGGTTGAGGGGCAGGAAGAACGCGGTGAAAGCGGTGCGAACGCCGAACAGGGCGGCTTCCTGCTGGCAGGTGGATACCTGGGCCAGGGTTCCCATTGTCATCGTCGCCAGCAGGATGGCTTTGCGGCGACGGTAGTACGTCTTCATCATCGCGGATCTCCGCAGTGCATCTCCCATACTTCGTCCGAACCGGGGGCGATTCTACAGCCGGATGCGCCGTGACCGCCACCGGTAATCCCGGCTTCGGGCGCGGCACAGCGCGACAGGAACCGCCACTCCGCCTGCCGCCTGCCGGCGCGGAGACCGGCGCCGGATGATGAGTGCCTCGGGCCTGCCGCGGGATGTGCGCCGGCTACCGGCGCGTTAGCATGAGAAGTTTGACGGCAAGACCGACGAAACGAGGACGAACCATGCTCGCGTTTCCCTACGATTTTTCCAGCGATACGCAGACGCGGCCCACGTCCGGGATGCGGCAGGCCATCGCCAACGCCGAAGTGGGCGATGAGCAGAAGCGGGAAGACCCCAGCGTCAACCGGCTTCAGGAGATGGTGTGCGAATTGACGGGAAAAGAAGCGGCCCTGTTTCTGCCGACGGGAACGATGTGCAATCTCATCGCGCACATGATCCACTGCCGGCCGGGGGACGAAATTATCATCGAGTCGTCGTACCACCCCGTGAATTTCGAGGGCGGCGGGCCGGCGGTGCATGCGCGGGCATCGCTGCGGCTGATCGAATCGAAGACGGGCGTCTATACGCCGGAGCAGGTCGAGGCGTGTTTGCGGCCGAACGATCCGCACTTTCCGCGCTCGCGGCTGGTGTGCGTCGAGAACACGGTGAACCTGCGCGGCGGGCGGGTGTGGTCGATCGAGGCGGTACGTGCGGTGTGCGCTTGCGCGCGGAAAAACGGGCTGCTGCTGCACCTGGACGGGGCGCGGCTGATGAACGCGGTGGTGGCGAGCGGGACGCCGGCGAAGGCGTACTGCGAGCCTTTTGACTCGTGCTGGATCGATCTCTCCAAGGGGCTGGGCTGCCCGGTGGGCGCCGTGCTGGCGGGCACGCGCGAGTTCATCGAGCAGGCGTGGCGGTACAAGCACACCTTCGGCGGAGCCATGCGGCAGGCGGGGATCATCGCGGCGGCGGGCGTGTATGCGCTGACGCACCACGTCGAGCGGCTGGCGGAGGACCATGCCAAGGCGAAGGCACTGGCGCGGGGGCTGGCGGAGATTCGCGGCATATCCGTGGATGTGGAGGCGGCGGAGAGCAACATCGTGGTGTTCGACATCGCCGGGACCGGTGTGCCGCGGGCGGAGTTTTTACAGCGGCTGGCGAAGCACGGGGTGCGCTTCAGCCCGCTGCCGACGGCGACGGTGCTGCGCGGAGTGACGCATTTGGATATACCGGGGGATGGGGTGGAGAAGGCGCTGGCGGCTGTGAGGAGTTCGCTCGGGTAGAGGAATGTTCGAGGGGTGCCGATGGTGTGCCACTGCTTGAAGCAGTGGATCGGCGCGCGGTTTGCCGCTGCGTGAAGCAGTGCCACAGATGAAGATTAGCCGGGCTTCGCACTGATTACAAAGCAGTGGCACCCGGCTCAGTGAACGGCCATTCTGGCTTCGCACGGTCCCGGCGCGCCGGGACAGTGGCACACTTTACGGTTACTTGGGCTTCGCACTGCTTGCAAAGCAGTGGCACGCCAGAGCGGCAGCGTGACGGAATTGGTTCGGCGGCGACGACCAAAGACATTGCCGCGGTGACCCTGTTCCGCATCAATTCAACAGCAAGTCGGCAAAGTACTGAACGTCGGTCCCGTCGAGCGTTGCATCCTGATTCAGATCGCCGCTGGTCAGGTCGCAGTTCGGGTAAATCTGAACATAGCCATCCGGGTCGATGAGCGCCAGGACGAACGGTCCGACGTCGTCGAAGTTGATAGCCGCATCGCAGTTCATGTCGCCCGGACGCCGGACAACGACTTCATAGACAATGAGCCCGTTAACGGCCATATTCACAACAATCTCTGTGCGACCGTCCTCATCGATGTCCGCCACCATGATGCTGTCACGTGAGCCAGCGGTCGAGGAAAGGGGTTGGCTCGTCCAGACAGGCAGTTCGCCGATCGACCGGATGGTCAAGACGCTGTTCGCAACATAGACCAACTCCAGCGGATCGCCGGGCACGAGGTCGGCGACCCGCAGGCCTTCGACCTGTGCACCAAAGGTACCCAGCGTGGAACTGACGGCGCCCGTTACCGGGTCGATGACCTGCACGGCTCCGCCGCTCGTTCCGATGAGGATCTCGTCCAGGCCATCGCCATTGAGATCGGCGGTATCAAGCGAGGTAATGTCCAGGTCGGCCGTCTGCGTCTGCATTTCGTGTGTGACGCCGTCGAAGGCCCACAGTGCGCCGCCAGTTTCAGCAACAATCATCTCCAGATCGTCGTCGCCGTCGATGTTTGCAATACGCAACAGGTCCAGCGCCGCCCATAAAGTGCCGATGCTTTCGCTCTGCCATTCCAGCGAGCCGGTTGCGGCATCGTACACATAAAGATATGTGCCTGAGGGGCCCGTACCGAGGCGGTAAACCGAGGCAATCACTTCAAGTTGTTCGTCGCCATCGACGTCGGCGATCTCCAGCGATCTGAACCCCAGTCCGGCTTCAATGATCCTGCTCCATTGCTCCGCGTGCGTCACGCCATCGTAGCACTTCAGATTCCCGTTATAGCCGTCGCTCGTGGTGATGATGATTTCTGCCTGCTGGTCCGCATCGACGTTTGCCTGGCGTACGCGCCACAGACCCATGAAATTAATCCCTGTCGGTTCCGGACTGATATACTCCTGGGCATACGTCGTCGCGTCGTGGATAAAGTACAGCCCATCTTCGTAGCCCTGTTTTGACTTCCAACATCCGTACAAGAGCTCGGGCGCACCGTCGTTGTCGGTATCACCATGATCGAGCGCAAAAAACGCGCCGCTGATATCGAAGCTCTGCCACTCAATCGCATGCCCGGCATCAGTGCTGAACACGTACAGGTAGTCCGGCCCGGTGGAGGCATACCCGGCTCCCCAGATCAACTCCTTTGCGCCGTCGCCGTCGCTGTCCCCAATTGCAATATCCGTGATACCATCATTGCCAGGATTGTCCACATACCATTTCGGAACACCTGTAATGCCCCAATGGGCGTGTACACCTCCCGACTGACGATCGCCATAAACGATGTCAATCCAGCCGTCATCCTCAATATCCACAAGCTGAAGCGCGTCAAGATTAAGATTTCCTTCAATGTGGTACATGGGACCGGGCACCACATCCAGCCGATACGCCGTGATTTGAAACCAGTCTCGACCGGCCACCAGCTCGTCCCTGCCGTCATTATCAATGTCGCCCAGCCGGACATAGTCGCCGAATCCGGCGTCATAGGTCCATTCGATGGCTCGCGTGATTCCATTGAGCACGTAACCTGCCGATGAACCATTTCCAATCACGATTTCCATATCGTCATCGGCATCCACGTTGCCGACATCGAGATCAATGCCACCGAAACCAGCGATCCTCGCCTCTTCCAGCCCGCTGTCGACATCGTGAACGAACAGCTCGTCGTCGTCGCAGAAAATGAATTCCAACGTACCGTCAGAGTCGATATCAGCGGTCCGAAGCCCTCGAATACTCGACGCCCCGGTTGTCAGGGCTCGTATCTGCTCGCGCGTCGTCCCGTCGTACACCAGGATTTGATCACCGGTTCCTATGATGATGTCGAGATCGCCATCGCCGTCGACATTCTCGACGCGAAGAGCAGAAATGCTGGCCGGATAGACCGGACCGACGTAGATCATGTCGTAAATGTCGTTCTGATGTTGAACGATGTACCAGTATGTGTTTGGCGCAAAGCCGCTCACTGACGCAGAAGCAACGATCTCCATCATCCCGTCGCCTTCCAAATCGGTGAGAAACAGCCCGGTTGCCCCAATACCCGTTCCGAACGTTCCACGCCGCCATTCCTGACGCACCTGCACATCAGCCCACCCGACGGCAATCGATCCGAACAACGCCCCTACAACCAACGCGCACTGGATTATTCGTCTTGCGCAAGTCATCTGTTGCCTCCAATCCAGGTCTTACGTGGTGGTCTAATTCGATTCGCCCTTAATGAGTAGCCAACGTGCAGGTTATCCTCATTATTTATCCGCGCCAATTACTGCAGTTTGCAGGTAAGCGAGGATCATGGATTAAGCACAACCCACCCCGCGTGGTTTGGCCAGCCGCTTTGAACTGCCAATGCTACGGACCACTCACGTGGGACGGCGTGATTTGATCGTCGCCGCATGCGCCTTGGGGCCATTCTAACGTGCTGTGCCTGCCGGGTGAGCATTTTTGTTGTGCATGGCCGCCGGCAGGGGAATCTGGGGACGCGGGAGGTCGTAAGGGCAACGTGGGGCGGGTCGCCGGGGTTGACGGCGAGGGGAATAGTTTTTCGGTGCGGGCTCTGCCGGGGTGACGTGTGCCACTGCTTCAAGCAGTGACACAGATGGGGGTAACCTGGCTTTTGCACTGCTTGAAGCAGTGGCACACGGGACGGTTACTTGGGCTTCGCACTGCTTGCAAAGCAGTGGCACCCGGGGCGGCACACTGCCTGAAGCAGTGGCACACATGACGGTGACTTGGGCTTTGCATTGTCCCGGCGCGCCGGGACAGTGGCACACGCTTACTTCTGCCACAAGCCATGATCCACGCCGCCCTGGACGTAGATCGCGAAGGTGCCGTGGCCGGGGATTTCGGTCGGCTCCATGGCGACTTTGCCGCCGGCTTTTTTGGCGGCGGCGACGGCCTTCTTGATGTCCTTCACCAACCAGTAGGGCCGAACGATCGGCTCTTCGGATTCGCGCATCGGGGCACGCACGCCGACCATGCCGCCGCCCGGCAGGCTCGCCGTGCGAGCATTGCCGAGACCCGCATCGGGGCCGCCGAATTTTGCGCCGGCGGCAGCCGTGTAGGCGGCGCAGATGCCTTCTACGTCTTTGGTCACGATTTCGAGGTAATAGACCTGCATGGTGGTCCCCGCGGGTTCCCTGCTTTGCGCTGCCGCGGGAGGCCGCGTCGCGCCGGGTTTTTCCGGATTGCCGTTGTCGTTCTGCTGATTCGCCATCGACACGATCGGCGCGCCTGCGGCGGTCAGGACGCAGGCCAGCATCCCCAAGATCACAGCCAACGCCGGACGTCGTTTGAAAGTTTGAATGAGCGCGAGCATGTGTCAATCTCCCGAGTTTCTGGTCAATTGCGATAGTCACTGGGTCCGCGGGACACCGGAATATACTACAAGGTCTGCGAATCGCGTGAACCCTCGGCGAGCCGATGCGAGACAGACGCCTTGGATGACCGGCGGGTTTCCCAGCGGGGACGCGGGTTGCACGGCGGTTCTGAAGGAACGATGAGCGCTCAACGGGCTCCCATGCGGCAGACAGACTGTTCGCGGGACGGAACGCTAACCCTGTCTACTTTCGGTGTGCCGGGCTCTCTGGCCTTTCACCCTTCCCGCTCTTCCTTGATTTCCTCGTAGACCTTCTCTCCCGCCTCCTTGGCGACGAAGGCGCCGACCCGCTCGGTGGTGAACCCATGCGGGGCGCGGGGGAGAACAGGCAAATCCGCGCTACGGGCATGGGCCGGCCAGCATAGCTGCCACGAATTCACCGACATCCTCTCCATCCGCCGACCCATCGCCATTCATGTCCGCGCGGTCGAGCTCGCAACCCGGGTATGCGGCCGCGTAGGCGGCGGGATCGGTGAGGGCGATTGCGAAGGCGGGAATGTCCGACAGGTCGCGCGTGCCGTCGCAGTTCAAGTCGCCGGCGCACGGGGATGCGGGCTGCAATTCAAACGCGCCAATGTCGCTGGCTGGGCCGGCGACGGTGCGCGGTTCGCTGGACTGATGCTTCACATACTGTCGAACGACTGCGCCGTCAGGCAGCACGTCGGGGTGAAGGGGACCGGCCATATCCACGCACGGCGAGCCGGCGGTCAGCTGGAATTCCTGCGTGCCGGCATTCACAAAGCCTGGCGAGGCGGTCTGTACATTGGTGCCGTCGTTGTTGATCGTGCCCGTCAGGCCACCGAAGGCGGCGACCCAGCCGGGCTTCATCCAGTTGTGGGACAGGTCGAGCACGCCGTCGGCATCGAGCATGGCCAGACCGCTGCCGGAGGTGATGACGTACAGGATGTTGTTCCGCGCATCGCAGCGTTCGTCGTTGGTCGAGAGGCGCATCAGCGTGGTGCTGTCGGTGCGCGTGGAGACGACGGTGTTGTGATAGAAATGGCAAGTTCCCTTGCGATAGTCGGCGATGGTTCCGCTGTCGCCGCCGTAATGCATGATCTGCTTGTTGCCGGCGCCGGCGGGCTCGATCAGGATGTTGCCGTAGACATCGGTGCGGCGATACGCCGGATCGTTGAGAATGATCGTGCTGTCCTCGGCGTCGACCAGGTCGAGCTGGCGGTTGCCGCCTTCGATCCAGTTGTAGCGCACGACCAGGCCCGCCGAGCGGTCCTTCAGGTTGTTGCCGCCGGCGCCGGCGAGCAGCGGGCCGAAGCGGTTGTACTGATAGACAATCCCGATGGCGGCGGTGTAGGTGTTGTGGTGGAAGATGCTGCCGTCGTTGCCGTTTGAATGAATGTAATTGCCTTCGATGAGGATGTCGCGCGAGACATTCGTGCCGCTGGAGCTGACGAAGAGGCCGTTGCCGCTGTCGCGCAGGATGCAGCCGCGCACGGTGATATGCTCGCCCAGTTCGATGTGGACGGCGGCGGCGTTCGTCGCGTAGGTCTGCGTCGAGCCGTCGTCGGCCGTGAACGTTGCCGGCGGCCGCGCTCCGCGAATGTCGAGGCCCTCGATCTCGATCCAGCGGGCGACGGCGTTGCTGGGCACGTTTGAGCCGCCGATCTTGATGACCGAGCGGTTTTCGTTCCAGTAGTTCAGTGGTGCCGGCGTTGTGGCATTCTGGCCGTCGAGGACGGGCAGCTGCCCGGCGGGACCGGGGATGCCGCGCACGCGTATCGGCGCGGCGGCGGTTCCCTCACGGCCGATGACAAACTTCTCGTGATAGGCGGCGGATCGCCAGTGGATCCAGACCGTGTCGCCGGGGGCCAGCGTGTGCCAGGGGACGGCGCCGATGGTGGCGTAGGGTTGAGCGTCGCCGACGTGGTAGTCGGTGGCGAAGGCGGAGCAGATGGTGATGAGCAGCGCCGCGCTTGCGAACGACGAAGGCATCAGGCGTCGGCTGCGATTCCGGTGGGCGAGGGGCGATTGCCGGGCTGCGCGCATCCTGCGTCGTAAAGTCATGTGGCGGGCCTCCCAACGACCACGGTCAACTCGCGGCATTTGCGACGATGTCTATCGCCGGATTGAATGGCTGTGGCACGGTATAGTCTAGCGCGCGATAGAAGTAGACCGGGGTGCGTGGCGCCATCGGGCTTACCAAACCGTTCGGCCGAGCAATCGCCGTACCGGGATATGGAGGAGCGCTGGACGTGTCTACGGGCTCGGGGCTCCCGCGCCTGCTCATCGACCGTGGAGACCAGCCTCTATTCGTCTCAGCCGCGCGGCGCAAAGGTCTCGCATTGCGTGGTCGAGGGGCGTGGCATCGAGGCGACGGCGAAGTGCAGCTGCTTGATTGCCCAGACTTCTTTCGGCGAAAGGATGCCGACAAAGGGAGAATTGTGTCTCAGACGATCATGCTCGTCAGTTTCGCCCGTCAGGATAGTGCAGATGTCCGCCACCGGCTTTTCCAGAATGGCCTCCCACTCGGCGTAACATCGAAGCAGGCCGGGAGCGCCGCGATTCCGCCAGCTCCAGCGCCGCAGGTTCGCCTTCGCGGCTTCAATCCACTCGGGATGACCTGGCAATTCCGCCGCGATCCGAACGGCCAACTCGCGACTGATGCGATCATGTACCTCGTGCGTCAAGTCGTACTCCCCAAACACGCCTTTGCAGGGCATACCGCCCGGTCCAGCAGCCGAGCCAGCCAGCCCGTTCTTGCGGTCCACGACGGCTCGTATAGTTTAGCCTGACCGATAAACGCCGAATAGAACGGGCCGTCGCCGTACCGCCCCGGGTTGAGCCCATGCGCCGGCACATCTGCGCACAAAAGTCACAGGCGGGCCGGCGGGCCGCATCGAACGCGATCAGTACCGGACCTTGCAAGTTCCGTGCAAGGGAAGCGATTGTCTGCTAAGATCGTGGGTTTGTTTTGAAAGGCAGGCGGACGACAAGAATCCTATGAAACAGATCGCAAGCCCATTTCTGGACGCCCTCAGGAATCGCATCCTCCTCATCGACGGCGCGATGGGGACCAGCATCTACGCGCGGGATTTCACGGTCGAGAAGGACTATCTCGGCTGCGAGAACTGCCCCGAGATCATCACGCAGACGCGGCCGGAGGAGCTGGAGGATATTCACGCGGCGTTCCTGCGCGTCGGGGCCGATTGCATCGAGACCAACACCTTCGGGGCCAACAAGATCGTGCTGGCCGAGTTCAACCGGGCCGATCGGACGCACTGGTTCAATGCGGAGGCGGCGCGGGTTGCGCGGCGGGCGGCGGACAAGTTCAGCACGGCGGACAAGCCGCGCTTCGTGCTGGGTTCGATGGGGCCGGGGACGAAGCTGCCATCGCTGGGTCACACCACGTTCGATATCGCCGAAGACAGCTATGCCGAGCAGGCGCGCGGCCTGCTCGACGGCGGGGTCGACGCGCTGGTGATCGAGACATGTCAGGACCTGCTCCAGGCCAAGGCGGCGATCAGCGGGGCGACGATCGCCATGCGCGAGCGCGGCCGGCCGGTGCCGATCATCTGCCAGGTCACGATCGAAGTGACCGGGACGATGCTGGTGGGGACGGACATCGCGGCGGCACTGGTGGCGCTGGAGGCGTTTCCGCAGGTGCAGGTGATCGGGATCAACTGCGCGACGGGTCCGCAGGAGATGGCCGAGCACGTGCGCTATCTGACGCGGACGAGCACGCGGTATATCAGCGTGGTGCCGAACGCGGGGCTGCCGCAACTTGTGGAGGGCCGGACGCACTATGCCCAGACGCCGGCGGAGCTGGCACGGTGGGCGCGCGAATTCGTGTTGACGGACGGGGTGAACATCGTCGGCGGCTGCTGCGGGACGACGCCGGAGCACATCGCGGCCATCCATGAGGCGATACGCGATCTGACGCCGGTGAAGCGCGCGCCGCAGAGCCAGCCGAGCGTGTCGAGCCTGTACCAGGCGGTGACACTGCGGCAGGACAACAGCTTTCTGATCGTCGGCGAGCGGAGCAACACGAACGGCAGCAAGAAATTCCGCGAGCTGCTGCTGGCCGGCGACATCGACGGGCTGGTCGACATGGGCCGGGAGCAGGTGAAGGAAGGCTCGCACGTGCTGGACGTGTGCGTCGATTATGTCGGCCGAGACGGCGTGCCGGACATGCAGAGGGTGGTGGCGCGCTACGTGAAGGACGTGACGGTGCCGCTGATGCTGGACAGCACCGAGGCCCCGGTCGTCGAGGCGGGGCTGAAGCTGGCGGGCGGCAAGTGCATCGTCAACTCGGTCAACCTGGAGGATGGCGAAAAGAAGATGGAGGAGGTGTGCCCCATGCTGCGGAAGTATGGGGCCGCCGTGGTGGCACTGACCATCGACGAAGACCCGCAGGAGGCGATGGCCAAGACGGCCGATCGCAAGCTCGAGATCGCCACGCGGATTCACGGGCTGTTGACGGGCAAGTTCGGCATTGCCGAAGAGGATATTCTCTTCGACTGCCTGACGTTTCCGGTGACGACGGGCAGCGAGGCCGATCGGCGGCTGGCGCTGGAGACGCTGGATGGCATCGAGCGCATCATGAAGGCGTTTCCGCGCTGCGGGTCGATCCTGGGCGTATCGAACGTGAGCTTCGGCCTGGCGCCGGCGGCGCGGGCGGTGTTGAACAGTGTCTTTCTGCACGAGGCGCGGCAGCGCGGGCTGACTGCGGCGATCGTGCATGCGAGCAAAATATTGCCGCAGAACAAGATCTCCGAGGCGCGGTGGAATGCGGCGCTGGATCTGATCTATGACCGGCGGCGCGAAAGGTTTGATCCGCTTCAGCATTACATTTCGCTGTTCGAGGCGGGCGAGAAGGTGGGCGAGAAGGCGCCGATCGCCGATCTGCCGGTCGAGGAGCGACTGAAGCAGCGGATCATCGACGGCAATCGCATCGGGCTGGACAAGGATTTGGACGAGGCGATGGGCCGCTATGCACCGCTGGAGATCATCAACACGTTTCTGCTGGATGGCATGAAGGTGGTGGGCGATCTGTTCGGGGCGGGAAAGATGCAGCTTCCGTTCGTGCTGTCGAGCGCGGAGACGATGAAGGCGGCGGTCGCCCATCTGGAGCCGCACATGGCGCGGGTGGAGGGCGAGAGCAAGGGCAAGATCGTGCTGGCGACGGTGAAGGGGGATGTGCACGACATCGGCAAGAACCTGGTCGACATCATCCTGAGCAATAACGGCTTCACGGTGTACAACCTGGGGATCAAGCAGCCGATTTCGGAGATTATTGCCGCATTCGAAAAGCACCGGGCCGATGCCATCGGGCTGTCCGGGCTGCTGGTGAAGTCGACGCTGGTGATGCGGGACGATCTGATCGTGCTCAATGAGCGCGAGCTGACGATGCCGGTCATTCTGGGCGGCGCGGCGCTCACGCGAGGCTACGTGGAGAACGACCTGCGCGGCATCTACAAGGGACCGGTCGCCTATGCGAAGGATGCCTTCGAGGGGCTGGCGCTGATGAACCGGCTGGCGGACCGCAAGCCGCTGGTGGATGCGAGCGCACCGACGGCGGCGCCGCGCAGACGTCCCGCTGCCGCGGCCGTTGTTTCGCGCGGCGCGGTCGACGTGCCGGCCCGGAGCGACGTGGCGACGGACAATCCGATACCGCGTCCGCCCTTCTGGGGTAGCCGGGTCATCGAGAAGATCAATTTGCAGACGGTGCTGCCGTACATCAACGAGAAGATGCTGTTCGGCGTGCAGTGGGAGTACAAGCCGGCTGGCCGCAAGCGCGACGAATACGAGGCGCATATCAAGAACGAGGTACGGCCGATTCTGCACGAGCTGGCGCGGCGGTGCGCAAAGGAGAACATCCTGGTGCCGCAGGCGGTGTACGGGTATTTCCCGTGCAACAGCGAGGGGGAAGACCTGATCGTGTACGCCCCGCCGCCGGCCTCGGGCAATGGCGCGGCACGCATCGACGTCGCGTCGTTCGAGCGGCGCGAGCTGGCGCGCTTTCGCTTTCCGCGGCAGGACAAGCCGCCCTTCTGGTGCCTGTCGGATTTCTGGCGGCCGGTGGAAAGCGGCGAGATCGACGTGGCGGCGTTTCAGTTGGTGACGGTCGGGCGTGCTGCCAGCGAGGTGGCACGGCAGTGGTTCGCGCAGAACCTGTATCGCGACTATCTGCACCTACACGGGCTGGGCGTCGAGGCGGCCGAGGCGATGGCGGAGTATCTGCACAAGCAGGTGCGCATGGAGCTGGGCATCGCGGGGGCCGACGCGATGGAGGTGCGGCGGCTGTTCCAGCAGGGCTACCAGGGCAGCCGCTACAGCTTCGGCTATCCAGCATGCCCGAACCTGGAGGACCAGGCGAAGCTGTGGCCGCTCCTGGAGCCGGGGCGGATTGACGTGACGCTGAGCGAGGAATACCAGCTCGATCCGGAGCAGAGCACGAGCGCGATCATCGCGCACCATCCGGAGGCACGGTATTTCAACGTGCGCGGCGGGGTGAATGATCCGCAGGTTGAGGAGAGGCTGGGGGCGTAGGTAATCGACGAACGCGCTGCCCGGTGAAATCAGTTACGAAGTTGACTTTGTCGGCTGGAGGCTCGCCGATCTCTGACTAGGCGATATATAATGCCATAATGAACAAGAGCATACCCCTCGATGAAATCCTGGCACTGCCGACGGAAGAGCGACTGCGTGTCGTCGAACGAATCTGGGACAGCATCGCCGCAGAGCCGGAGTCGCTACCGCTAACAGAGGCGCAAAAACTTGAGATCGAATCGCGTCTAGCGGAGTACGAACGGGATCCCTCCATCGCGATTCCGTGGGAAGTTGCGCGTGCGAGATTGAGGCAAGGAAAGTGAGCGCGCGGCTCCGGGTTCTTCCGCGCGCACTGCAGGATATTGCGGATGCGCGTGCCTGGTATGAGGCAAAACGAGAAGGTCTCGGCCTGGAATTCTGCGAGTGTTTCGAGGCATCCCTGAAGGTCATTCAGCAATTTCCGTTTATCTACCCCGTCGTCGTGCGTGACGCTCGACGTTGCCTGATGGGCCGATTTCCTTATGGCATTATCTACCGAGTTCCCGAGCCGGACTTGATTCTGATCATTGCGGTCCTTCACGGCGCGCGCGATCCTGAGGTCCTGCGACAATTCGAGTAGTATCGCCCTGCTCTTGATCTAAGCCTGCAGAACCAGGAAGGCCGAGCATCCACCCAGGTCATTCATATTGCCAATCCGCCGGAAACTACTATTCTCTCCAGTTTGCTGCTTCATAGGATCTGCGCCTGGATATCTCAACGAGAGACGCAACATGCAAGTACGCTTCACCTGCCCCGCCTGCAACCAGTCCCACGTCCTGGATATGCCCGAGACGACGATTTACATGACCTGCTCGAACACAGGCAGGCACCTGGAGCTGCGGCTGGTGGGCGGCGGCGAAGTGAAGGCAAAGATCGTGGGTGAGGGTGGAACAGACGAAGAAACAAGCGAAGAATAGCTCAAGCGGCAGACACGTCAGCGCCCAGCCCGGACGAAGACCGAGCGGCAATCGGTTGGCCGCGCTGCCCGGCGCCCGAACTTGACTGCCACGCCTGGAACGAGGCGTCTCGGCGAAGAGTGGCGTGATGATCCTTGCGGACAGCATCAACCTTCCGCTCGTCGCCGGCCTGGGCCTGATTACCTTCGGTCCGCTCACGCTTCTGGTCACACTGATCGAAGGGGCGACCTTCCGGTACATCCTCGGCGTGCGCGTCCGATCGAGTTTCAGGCCCATTCTGATTGCCAACCTACTATCCACGCTGGCGGGCGGCATCCTCCTGATGTTTCAGGATGTGATCATCTTCGGGTCCGGCATTACGGAATCGATCCCCTCGTTTGTCCATGGCTACCGGTGGATCGGGCCGCTGCTGATCGTCGGGTATCTTGCAAAGTCGCTGCTGGTTGAAGGTCTGTGGCTGACGCGGCGGGCCGCTCTGGCTGCGCTTGCACGACCAAGACCGGAGGTTTTGCGAGGCGTGTTGCTCGGGAACGTCCTGAGCTACCTGGTGGTCGGGCCGCTCTTCTATGTGACGACACGGCCGCACTTCGGCGGTATCGAAACGACTTTCGATGCACGGTGGACAGCCAATGCGGACGAGGTGATCTACTTCATCGATCGCAAAGACCACACGGTCAAGCGATCTTTACTGCGTGGAGGAAAGGTCGAAACTCTTGTCCCCTTCCCGGTATGGTCATTTCTGGTCAGCGACGATGAATCGACGATTGCCTATGTGGCTACGGACGGTGCGCTCGACGTGTACCGCGCCGGCCAGCCCGGAGCCATTCGCGTCAGCGAACCAAAGCGCGTCAATTTCCTGACCAGCGTCAGCCTTTCTCCTGATAACCAAAGCATCGCCTTCGTCGAATCGCCGAAGGGCGATTGGCCCTATCCGGAGGACGCTCAGTCTAAACTCAAGATTCGCCCGATCGCCAAGGAAAGCGAAGTGGAAATCGCCAGTCTGCCGGCCAGCGCATGGGACACGCCGATCGCCTGGTCGCGCGACGGGCAGTTCATTTACGCGCTGCTTCATGTCCAGCAGAAGCGACAGTTCTGGAAGATCCGCGCCCGAGAGCCGTCTGGTGCGCGAGAAGAATGCGCCGTAGCTCCAGCGCCGAGCGAGTTTGTCGTCAACTATGGCCGATTCCAGAGACGTACGGCATTTGTCGGTGGTCGCCCCATGATCCAGTTTCCGGAGCAGTTTTCCGCCGGACCGTTCAGCGTTGAAGTCTATCCCTGGCTGGGAAGCTTTGTGCGGATTGACAAGGGAAGTGAAAGAGTGCTGTTCCTTCAGAACGAGTACGGCCTCTTGAACCTGTCAATGCCGCCATTTCAGAGTGCCATGTTTCTGCCCAAGGGTGACGAGCTGCTGATCGAAACCTGGGGGCAGACGTATCTGCTGGGAATAGATGAGCGCCGCATGGGACTGGTTGCGGACGGCGATCAGTTTGTCCTGCGCACTTCGAGCTTCTGCAAGGAATTCGACTCGAGCGATGAATGATGGCACGTGTGGCGCAAACCCCTGCTGCACGTGAACCAGTCGAGTGAAGAGCTCGGCGACAGTCGCGCGGGCGGAGAGGATTTTGCGTGGCTCTCTGTTGGTCGTGCCGTCCGGACTGAGGACAGTCCGGCTCTGATGGTCATCGGGCGGCCGGCGGTTGGGCCGGGATGAGCGTCATGTGCGTCATGCCGGCCATCATGACCGAGAGCTGGCTCATGCTCTTGGGGCCCAGTTGCAGCAGCATGTCCACCATCGCGCCGACGGTTTCGAGAAACTTCTGCATGTCGGCGAGGCGATCGCGGTAAATCGTTGCATCGTTTCTATTCTGCGTCGCGTCATCGCACGCTTCCTGGCCCGCCATAATCCCATTTTTTGATGCCTTGCCGGCGGCACTGACGGTGTCGCCAGCAAGCGCGACCGATGAGCCGCGAGCAACCCCCCCCTGCCCCCCCTTGTCAAGGGGGGGAGTGCCCGCGCCGCTGACCATCTCCTGGCACCGCTCGATCGTCTCCAGGATCGGCTCCACTTCGCGGCGGCGGCGCTGGCGGATGATCGTTTCAAACATCTGCCACACGTCGGTCGTGCAGACGAAATATTCCTTGCGGTCGCCGCGGATGTGGACGCGCTGGATGAGGCCCCAGTCGACCAGCGAGCGCAGGTTCATCGAGGCATTGCCGCGGGAGATGAGCAGCTTTTCCATCACGTCGTCGGTGCAGACCGGCTCGGTGGACACGAAGAGCAGCGCGTGGATCTCGGCCATGGTGCGGTTGATGCCCCAGTAGCCGCCCATCTCGCCCCAGCGGCGGATGAAGAGGGCCTTGGAGGCCTCGAGGGCGGTGGGCTTTACGACTTCGCGTTGCTCGCGGGCGGCGCGGTCGGCAGACCGATTTTCCACGGCCGGGTCTGCGCCACTGTCGGGATGTTCGTCGCCGTTGTGAGCGGGAGGCCTGAGAGTTCGCTGCGTGGACATTGTGGGACTCCTACTATTTTCAATATACTCTGAAAGTATAATCATTATGCCGGCCGGTTCAAGCATCCGCCGCAACTCCGCCAATCAGCAAAGTTTATGACAGCGGAAAGTCCATGGTGAGCGTCCAGATTCGGCGCACTTTCGTGGCGATGGCACCAGCCTTGGCAAAAAGCGCGCTGATGCAGGCGGCCTCATGCTTCGCCTTCGCTTTGGATCAATTGTCCGCGGCGGTCAAACGGCGGCAGCCGATTGGGCCGCGGCTTGGCGCGACCGCTCGTGGCCCTGCCTTGTCCGGCTCTCCATTCGTGCCGCGTCTCCCGGCGGCGGCGTGTTTCGCGAACGACGCGTGCGGGCAAAAGGTGCCCGGCGAATGACCGGAACTTGGTGAACTCCGCCCCGCCCAGCGTTATTCTGGGTGCACGATTGATCTCATTCATGAATCTGCGAAGGAGAACCGTATATGGCGCGATGCATTTCGCTGTGGGCCTTGTGTTTTTCATTCGGCGCGATTGCCGGACCTGCGCTGGCGACGGAGCCCGTCCGGCGGGAAATCGGGCAGGTGGTGCTGGAAGACGTTCCCGAAGTGCCGGCGGCGCTGCGCGAGCGCATGAACCAGTACCTGAACGTGCGCACGGCCTCGCTGTCGGATATCGACGAGGACGGTGAGCGGCTGCTCATCGGCACTCGGTTCGGCAACACCAACCAGCTTCACGTCGTCGAGCGGCCGGGCGGCATGCGCGAGCAGATCACCTTTGTCGACGAGCCGATCCGCAGCGCGGCCTTCGTGCCCGGCAGCCGGGGCCGAAAGGTGCTGTACCTCTCGGACAAGGGCGGCAGCGAATACAACCAGGTGTACCTGCTGGATCGCGACAGCGGCCGGACGAGGCTGCTGACCGACGGCAAGAGCCGACACGAGGCCCTGCGCGTCGCCCGCGACGGTTCGCGCATCGCCTTCACGGGGACTGCCCGCAATGGCCGCGACAACGACGTGTACATCGCGGACGCCCCCGACTTCGCGCCGCGGATCGCCATGGAGGTAACGGGCGCGTTCTTTCCCGTGGACTTCAGCCCGGACGGGCAGCAACTGACGGTCATCGAGTATGTGTCGGAGAAGGAGTCGTACCTGCACCTGTACGACGTGAAGACCGGCAAGGCCACGCCGCTGACACCGCGAGCGGAGAAGTTTGCCTGGAGCGGCGGGGAATTCAGCGCCGACGGCAAGCAGCTTTACCTGATGACCGACCGGCAGGGGCAGTTTCAGTCACTGTATCGGCGCGATCTATCGAGCGGAACGGACACGCTGATCACGGGCGACCTGCCGTGGGACGTGGAAGGCGTGGCCGTATCCCCGGCGGGAAACCTGGTGGCGTTCGCGGCCAACGAGAACGGGCAGTCGCGGCTGTACACCCTGGCGCCGGACGGCACGGCGTACCAGCCGGTCACGTCGATGCCGGCGGGGACGATCGGGGGCATGCAGTTCTCGAATGACGGCCGCATGCTGGCGATGACGATCACGTCGCCGACGGTTCCGGGAGATGTCTTTGTGATGACACCCTCGGACGGCCGGGTGACGCGATGGACGCACAGCGAGACGGGCGGGCTCAACGCCGGGCGGTTCGTCGCGCCGGAGTTGATTCGATATCCGACGTTCGACAAGATTGATGGGAAGGCGCGGACGATTCCGGCGTTTTATTACAAGCCCGAGGGCAAGGGCCCATTCCCGGTGGTGGTTGCGATCCACGGCGGGCCGGAATCGCAGGAGCGCTCGCGATTCAGCTCGCTCTACCAGTATTGGGCGACGGAGATGAAGGCGGCGGTGCTCATCCCCAACGTGCGCGGGTCGACGGGCTACGGTCGCGATTATCACATGCTGGATGACGCCTTCCGGCGCGAAGACAGCGTGAAGGACATCGGTTCGCTGCTCGACTGGGTGGACAAGCAACCGGAACTCGATGCCAGCCGGGTGGCAGTGTATGGGGGTTCGTACGGCGGATACATGGTGCTGGCGAGCCTGGTGCACTATCCCGAGCGGATCAGGGCGGGCGTCAACATCGTGGGGATTGCCAACTTCATCACCTTTCTTGAGAAGACGGCCCCCTACCGACAGGACCTGCGGCGGCCGGAGTATGGCGACGAGCGCGATCCGGCGATGCGTGCCCACTTCGAGAAGATTTCGCCGCTGAACAACGCCGACAAGATCACGTCGGCCCTGTACGTGCAGCACGGCGCGAACGACCCGCGGGTGCCGGCCTACGAGGCGGAGCAGATCGTGAAGATGCTGCGCGACAAGGGGCGGACGGTGTGGTACATGCTGGCGAAGGACGAGGGGCACGGGTTTGCGAAGAAGGAGAACCGCGATCTTGCGACGCTGACGGCGGTGATGTTCCTCGAAGAGCAGTTTGCGCAATAGGACAGAAAATTGAAAATTTAGAATATGAACAAGCGAAGGGCATACGAGGGCACGAACCGAAAGGTCGAAGAGCCGAACTTCGAACGGTGACCGGCCATGCACAACGGAGCCCCGGGCTGTGCCCCGGGGTGGCGGGGTAATCGTTCGGACAATGGAGAACTTCACTACGAGCGAGCGACGGCGATGAATGTTCAATCCGGTGGAGCCCATTCGACAACATGCGGAATACCGCTCGCATATCACTTCACGTTTGCGACATATGGTACACGGCTTCATGGTGAAGACGCGCCTCGCGTCGATTGTATGCATAATGAATATGGGAAGGCGTTTCTGCCTGCGAACCCCGCGCGGCGGCAGCTTGCGCAACAGCGAATGAAGCATGACGCAGTTTGCCTGTCGGACGAGCAACGACGGCATGTGGAAGCGAACATGGCAGCTATCTGCAAGCGCGGCGGATGGGAGCTTCACACCCATGCGGCGGGACGCGATCACATCCATGTGTTGCTATCGACCGCGCGGGAGCCGTACAAGGTGCGCAATTGGCTCAAGACTTGGGTAGGTCAGTCGCTTTCGCCAAAATGGCCGCTTGTCGAAGGGGCCAGATGGTGGGCCGTTGGCGGCAGTATTAAGCACGTTTGGGATCGTGCGTATTTTCAAGAGGCGTACGAGTATATTGCGCGACAGCGGTTTACAGTTGGGGGTTGAGCCGAAAGTGAAACTCGACGAGCATTTACAAGTTCGGCGGCTCATTTCGCGACTCCGCGGGGGCTCCGTGATCGGCGGTATTCGTCGAATGTGCTCGCGGGGAGTTCGGCGAGAAGTATTATGCGCCGGGGGGATGGTCGGTGAGAGGACGGTTCACTCCGCCGACCCCGGGCTCA
>CAYOZN010000018.1:2853-88031 GCA_964408455.1 uncultured Planctomycetaceae bacterium | reverse complement strand
TGTTTCGTTGGATTGTGCGCCGGGGGGATGGTCGGTGAGAGGACGGTTCACTCCGTCGACCCCGGGCACAGCCCGGGGCTCCGTAATCGCGGCACAGCCCGAGCTCAGTGTTTCGTTGGATTGTGCGCCGGGGGGATGGTCGGTGAGAGGACGGTTCACTCCGTCGACCCTGGGCACAGCCCGGGGCTCCGTAATCGCGGTATAGCCCGGGGCTCTAAATGTGAGTTTCGCATCGAAGGCATGAGATGAGTCTGCTGGCGATTGTCATTCCGAGTGCCGTGCTGCTGGCGATTGCGTATCGCGTGTACGGCGGCGTGCTGGCGCGGCTGTTGGCGCTGGATCCGACGCGCGAGACGCCGGCGGTGGCCCTGCGGGACGACGTGGACTACGTGCCCATCGAGCGGAAATTTCTGCTCAGCCAGCATTTCTCCGCCATTGCCGCTGCGGGGCCGATCGTCGGGCCGATTCTGGCCGGCGTCATGTTCGGATGGCTGCCGGCGCTCATCTGGATTCTCGTCGGCTCGATCCTCATCGGCGGGGTGCATGACATCACGTCGCTGGTGGCATCGATCCGGCACCGCGCGCGATCCATCGCCGAAGTCGTGCGCGAGCACATGTCGCGGCGATCGTACGTACTGTTCCTGGCATTCGTGTGGTTTGCCCTGATGTACATCGTCGTGGCCTTTGCCGACGTGACCGCGTCGTCCTTCGTGGGTTCGATTACGCTGGAGAGCGGGCAGGTGATCTCCGGCGCCGGCATCGCAACGTCATCGCTGCTGTACCTCGCGCTGCCGGTCTGCATGGGCCTCTTGCTGCGATACACGCGGCTGAGCGTGAATTGGGCCACGCTCATCTTTCTACCGCTCGTGGCGCTTGCCATCTGGGGCGGGCAGCTCATCCCGCTGGACGTTGCACGCCTCGCACACGTGGACGAGGCGACGGCGCAGCGCTACTGGGGCGTCGGCCTGCTGGCCTATTGCTTTGTCGCGTCGATCGTTCCGATGTGGCTGCTCCTGCAACCGCGGGGACACCTGGGCGGCTATTTTCTGTACCTGGCCCTGGGCGGCGGAGCACTGGGGCTGATCCTCAGCGGCGATCGCATCGAGTATCCGGCGTACGTGGGCTGGACGGCGAAGCAGGGGGACACGCTGTTCCCGATGCTGTTCATCATCGTCGCCTGCGGGGCCTGCTCCGGGTTTCACTCGATCGTCGCCTCGGGCACGACATCCAAACAGCTCCGCACGGAGTCGGATGCCAAAGTGGTCGGCTACGGGGCCATGCTGATGGAGGCGATGGTCGCGGTGGTGTCGCTGTGCTGTGTCATGCGGCTGGCAACGGACTCGCCGCTGATCGGCAGGACGCCGAACTTTCTCTACGCCACGGGCATCGGCAGCTTTCTCGAAGCGCTCGGCATTCCCGCGACCTTCGCGGTGTCGTTCGGGCTGATGGCATTCACGACATTCGTCTACGACACGCTCGATGTGTGCACGCGGCTCGGGCGCTACGTCTTGCAGGAGCTGCTCGGCCTGCAAAGCCGCGCCGGGCGCTATGTCTCGACGGCCCTGACCGTCGGCGTGCCGATGTACTTTCTGCTGCGGCAGCAGGTCGATGCAAGCGGCAAGATCGTGCCTGTATGGCGAACCTTTTGGGCCCTGTTTGGTGCCAGCAACCAGCTCCTGGCGGCCATGACGCTGATCGGCATCACCGTCTGGCTGTGGCAGACGCGGCGTGCCCGTTGGGTGTGGTTTGTGACCGGGCTGCCGACGCTGTTCATGTATGCGATGAGCACGTGGGCGCTGATCCAAATCATCGTGAGCTACTTCCGGTTGCAGGGCCTGGCCACGGCGGACCCGGTGCCGTGGGTGGCGGTCGTGCTGGTGGCGCTGGCGGTCATGGTCATGTGGGAGGCGGTGAAGGTGCTGACCAGAGGGGAGCGACCGACCGGGCCTGTGCCACAGGCGGCGCCGGCGGCGGTATGACACCGGGGAAGTTTTCGTGGCCGGGAGACGACGCTGTCACGCCCGTCGGGGCGCGGCGGCGCTTCCGGCGGTCTCAAGGTCACGCCCGCGGGCCACGGCTCGTCAGCCAGCCAGAACCGCCGTCACGAACGGGGCCAAGTCCTGCCCATCCGCGGCGCCATCGCCGTTCAGGTCGGCGATGCACGGGTCGGGACTGCCGGCGAGCAGTTCATTCACAAAATCATCGGTATTCACGATCGGAAAGAGGCAGCCGATTCCGCCGCCGCCCTCGATGCACAGGGCGCGAAAGCCGCCGAGGTCGTCGCAATCGACGTCGCCATCCACATCCATGTCCGCGGCCCGGCAGTCGCCGAGGATGGTCGACACCAAGGATGGCCCGGCCGGATCGTGCGGTCCGGTCTGGCAATTCTGGAAGAAGGCGAAATCGCCCAGGTCGACCAATCCGTTGCCATCCATGTCACCGAACACTCCAATAAAGAAGTCTCGACTATCGACAAAGCCATCACCGTTAGTGTCGTGAAGTGAAAAGTCGTACGGGTGGTCGATGATATCGAAAACGTCATTTACGACGCCATCTTCATCAGCAATCGTTCCGTCTACAGTTTGAAGAAAGGCGAGGTAAAGCGCTTCATCATCTTCATCGATAGCACCGTCACCATTAAAATCTCCTGGTCCAACAGCCGGGGCGATATCTGTCCAAACTTCGTAGATGCCATCTTGAAGGTAGGGGTTTGTGGCATACGTCGTTCCGACAAGAAGGCGGATGTCCCAAAGGGTCGGATTGAGGAAGGCTCCTGGCCATTGAAACTGCCATTCAGTAATAACTTGATCTTCAAGAAAACCAGTAGGAAAGCCGTTTGAAACAGCATCTACGAGAGCATATAAACCTTCATTGATCGAGGCATCATTGCTGTAGTCATAATCATGCGTGCTGCCCCAAGGGTCATTCGGGTTGATCAGGGGAAACACAACCGAGATCATTGTTTCATCTCTTAGGCAGTCGTGTGTGAAGCGGACTGTAGAGGTGGGCCAGTAGTAGCGACCACCTGCCTGAGCACCAGTCCAAAACTCACCAAACTCATAAGCGCTCGAACGTCCAAAAACAAATGGGACTTCCCATATCTCTCCCGATTCAAATTTCCCAGCATGACCTTTTTCGATAACTACATTGATTTGACCTTCCGGGTAAGCGCCGTTCAATCTTAGCATCCACTCACTACCAGTTCTTTCAACTTGAGGGTCAATAGAATAACCGTTTCCAACCTCGCTAACATTTTGGGCAGTTCTCTCAACAAAGGGATGATTAGGTGAGGCAGGTGTGCAAGTTGCGACCTGACCAAAACGGCCGTAATTCGCTAAAAAGTACTTATGTTGTACCTCAAGCTGCCCACCTGAGTTTGGGTTCGCATCAATATCAAATTCAATATTTCCGTAAATCGGTCGGTTGCCGTACTTAAATGGTCCGTTGGCCGTACCACTTGTGTAATCAAGTGGGCCGGGAGGGTTTACAAGGCCATCGACCACAACATCAAATCGCATGTAGTCGATGTTCGTCATGTTGATCATGTCGGCTTCAATAAACTGGCCGTCAAAGAGGCTAATTTGCGGGTCTGTCGGTTGAAAGCTTCCGATTCTATACTTCAGAATGTCAATCACGGCTGCCACGGGATGATTCGGGTTTCCATCCATGGCTCGGCGAACAACACTGTCACCGGCGGGGTCTGTGAATTCCTTGCAAGCGGGCGGCGAACAGGGAACCTCCGCCGGCGGGACGCAGGGCTCTCCGCAAAAGGCCGGCTGCGCCGCGCAGGCCAGCAGACAGGCGGCAGCCGCCAACGTTCGGCTGCGGCACGCGCCCCTTGGCAGCACGCTTCGAAAGCGACGGTTACACAGGTGAGGGTGCATAAACTCCCCTTCGTAACGTGGTCAGGATGTGGGCCCCGGCGCCCGAACCCCCACGATCCTACGTTATCGCTCCTGGACAGGTCAAGGTAAAACGGCTCGAAATGAGCTGTCCCGCCGCGGGCCGTTGCCACCGCCAGGCGATCCAATCTCTGGATTCGCGACTACGTCTGTGGCGCCGCGCGCAGGGGGCCGGTGCCGAAAGGCATCAGGCGGGATCCATGTCGTGTACAGGCGGCACCGGGTATTCTCCAAGCCATACGGTGTCGCGCACCCCGCGCGGTTCGCCCAATCAAAAATCCCAAACAGTATGCAATAGCGCCAGCCCGTCGGGGCCCACTGCCACAGGCGGCGCCGGCGGCGGTATGATGGCGTGAAAATGGCTCGTCGCCCGGACCAACTCATCGACTTTCACTCGCTTTATACGAGCTCGATTCTCTCGGTGCGGGATTACTGTTGCCATGCCGGGCGCGGCGGACCGGCTGCCGAGGAATCGAGCCAGGCCAATCACGTCGTGCTGATGCGGCACGGGGCCTTCTGCAAGCACTTCGGCGCGCGAAACGTCACGGCCGATGTGAACCAGGCGGTGTTCTTCTCGCGCGGGGCGTCGTATCGTGTGAGCCATCCCGGCGAGTGCGGCGATCGTGGCACCGTGTTTGCGCTCTCGCCGCGCGTGCTCAACGACATCGTGCGGGAGCTGGACCCATCGGTGGACGATCGTCCGGAACGACCATTCTCGTTCGTGACCGGGCCGTGCGATACGACGCTGTTCTGGCGCCATCGCGAGCTGGTCCTGCGGCTTGAGAATGCCGCATCGCGCCCGCTGGAGCCGATATGGGCCGATGTCACGGCCCTGCAACTCGTGGCCGAGGTGCTGGAGGCGGCGTTCGCTGCGACCGGCGGCTGCGGGAGGGCGCCAGGCAGATCGCTGCGGCGCCGCCGTGAAGGAACGGATGCCGCCCACGTCGACCGGGCGGAGGCCGCCCGAACCTATCTCGCCCGCCGGCTGAGCGAGCGGATCACGCTGCACGATGTGGCGCGTGCCGTTCATGCGTCACCGTTCCATCTGGCACGGGTGTTTCAGCAGCGGACCGGCCTGCCGGTGCATCGGTATCTCACGCGGCTGCGCCTGCGGGCGTCGCTGGAGCGCCTTGCCGGCGGCACCGAGGATATCACGGTAATTGCGCTTGATCTCGGCTTTTCGAGCCATAGTCACTTCACCGATGCCTTTCGCAAAGAATTCGGCCGGACGCCGTCAGACGTACGCAAACGCTCCCGCGATCGCGGCTGAGCGGAGCGGGGCATCCCGAAGGGGGCAGCGCCACCTGGGGCACCAGGATCGCAACCATCCGCACGACGGCAACGACAAACGAGCAAGAATCCGGAAGTTTCACCAGGCGGGCCAGGATACCTTTTCCTCATGAACATCGCCCGCGATTGTTCGCGGCGAAACGGACCTGCGCGAAACGGATCGCGAATCCAATCGCGCTGAACAGACAGGGAGCGTGCGTCATGAAGGAAAAGAAATGTCCGGTGTGTGACTGGGAGATCAAGGACGGCGGCATCAAGGTGAAGGTGGGCAATAAGGAGATCACTGTCTGCTGCGACGACTGCGCGAAGAAGGCGAAGGAAAGCCCGGCGAAGTATGCCAGCGCAGCCCGATAGCGTTAACGCGTTTTCGACTTCAGGGACCGCGCCAGGCGACAGGTACCGTTGCCGGGCGCGGTCCCTGGCCGGAAGGCCTTCAAGCCCCCGTACCGCGGTCAGACCGAATTTCAAAGCCTGACATGTCCCTGGGTCCTAACCTCTGTTAATGAACTTGATCGCAACGATAAGGACCTCTACCAGGGAGAATTGTCATGAATGAAAGAACCTGCCCAGTCTGCAACGAAGAGATCGAAGGCGAGGGCGTGACGGTGGATGCGGGCGATCGCGAAGTGACCGTGTGCTGCAATGAATGCGCCCGGAAATTGCAGGAAAGCCCGGCCTCGTACGTCGCCGCCGAGGAATAGCGCGAACTTGCCGGTTGCAGGTGTCCCCAGGAAATTCACCGCACCTGTCGCGGGGCGCGACTTATGTGTCAATCGATGGCGCGCGCCACGAAGGGCGCGATATCACTTCCGTCGATACGCGGCCGGCCGTTCGCGTCAACATCTTCGTTTAAGTTGGCAAGATAGGCGACGGAATCCGGCAGTCCCTCCCGATTGATCAGTGCGCCGACAAATTCAGGAATGTCGGCGACGTCCACGAAGCCGTCGCAGTTCATATCGCCGCGCTGTGCCGCCGGGGCCCACCGCGCCCAATGTCCGGCCGCGTGTTCGCCGGCGGCGATGATGTACCCGGCGACGACCAGCTCGCCGCCATAGACCTTCATCGCCCGAATGCCAGGTGGACCGTCCAGCGCGTGCCATTCGGTTCCATCCCACTTCAGGAAGAAGTTATCGGGGACGGGATCGCCGAGGTAAAACGTGCCGGCGACGTAGAGTTCGCCGTCGTACACGGCCAGCGATTGAACGTACAGGTCCGTGCCGGCGCCCAGCGGTTCCCAGGCTTCTCCGTCCCATTGCGCAATGTTCGTGCACGGGATTCCGCCGATCGCCTCGAAATCACCGGCGACGATCAGGCGACCGTCATAGACCGCCAGCGCCTCGACGATGCCGTCAAATTCCTCTGTGAGTGGTAGCCACGCCACACCCGTCCATCGGAAAAGCTGGCCGCTGCCGCCCGCAATAATCTCGCCGTTGAACTCCGCGAGGTCCTCGATCCACCCCGGCGTTCCCCCTGCCATCGCATGCCATTCGCCGCCATCCCAGCGAGCGACACCCTTCGACGGCGACGTAAATGCGCCGCCGACGATCAGATCACCAGCGAACTCCAGCAACGAATAGAACCAGGGATTCTCTCCATGTTCGCCATTCATGGAGTGCCATTGCCCGCCATCCCAGCGGGCGATGCGCTCCGCAGGCACGCCGCCGATGACGTCAAAGTAGCCGCCGGCGATCAGGTCGGCTCCGTAGCTTCCAACGACGGTGACGGGCCCCCAATAAGGTTCCGTGACGCCGCCGGCGAGCGACTGCCACTGCTGGCCATTCCAGGTTGCGACACCGTGCGCGATCGTATTACCCGCCGTCGCGAAGGAACCACCGGCGACAAGCCGGCCGTCATGACATGTCAGCGACTCCACCCAACTGCTCAGGCCGTTGCCGGTCCCCAGCGATGACCAGTTGAGGCCATCCCAACGGGCAATCCTCGACACGGCTGCATTTCCCGCTTGCGTAAAGTATCCACCGCAGACGAGATCTCCATCATGAACGGCGAGGCAGTTTACCTGTTCTGTTAGCCCGTCGCCGAGGGCAAGCCATTGCGAGCCATCCCACGCTGCGACATGGGCAGCCGGCAGCCCCCCTGCCGACATAAAATATCCGCCGGCCAGCAGATGACCGTTGTATTCAGTCATCGACAGGGTTCCATACACGCCCATGCCCTGCCACGAGGTGCCGTCCCAGCGATTCAAGTTGCCCGCGCCGACGTACAGGTTGCCTTCAAACACGGTCAATGCGTGGGCCGGTTCGGCGGACGGGAGGCTCATGCCGTGCCATGTCGTCCCATCCCAGCGCGCGAGGTAGCTTGCGGGACTCTCAAAATCTCCGCCGACGATGAGATCGCCGTCGTAAACCGTCAGTGACAATACGTTTCCCGAGGGCAGTAGCGGGTTTGACGTATCGACGGCCGACCAGCTTGTGCCATTCCACCGCGCGAGCGAGGCAGCGGGCCAACCGCCTGCACTGTCCAGGAAGCCGCCGACAACAAGGTCCCCCTCATACACTGCCATGGCAGCGACCTCGACCGTCGCCGGCCCCCCGATTCCGCCGATGGCGTGCCACTCGGCGCCGTCCCATCGCGCTATGCCTGCGACATCGAGGTTCCCGGCTCGCGTGAAACTCCCTCCGGCAATCAGATGGCCGTTGTAAACCAATAGCGAGGAGACCCGCCCGTTGACGCCGTCTCCCAGAGGCTGCCAGTTCAGTCCATCCCACGCGGCGATGCCATGGACGATTTTGTCGCCGGCCACTGCGAGAGAACCGCCGGCGATCAACAGGGAAGCCGACGGGCCGGGACCATCCGGATCCCACGACGCGATCGCTTGGGGCTCTCGATCGAGGCCGGGCATGCCCTGCCCGGGCTTCCATTCAAATCCGCACTGAGCGCTGGCGAGGTTGTCGAGCGACACTGAGCAGAACACCAGCGTCAACGAGAAGACGCTCTGAAGGCGCCGATTGGAACTCATGAGTGGCTCCCTGACTGCCGCGTGATGATGTGTCAAAGGCCGGTGGCGCCAACTCGCGCGTTATTCTAAGAATAAACAGCGCGGCACCACAAGATTATTATGGCTACAAGCCCCGCCAAATTGACACCACATCGGTCAAAGCCTGCCGAACTTTGCGGATTTGCAGACGCGTGAATCGGCTTATGCGCGACCCGGTACGCCTCGCGGCAGAAACCGCCCCCACCCGTTCTCCCCGCAGAACTTGTAGTCATCCACGATGATTTTGCCGCGACACAGCGTCGTCCGCGAGAAGCCCGCCAGATTCCAGCCTTCATAGGGCGACCAGTCGGCGTTCGTCTCCATCTTTGCCGGGTCGACCTTGATCTTTTTCTTCGGATCGATGATCGCAACGTCGGCGTCGAATCCCTTGCGGATGGCGCCCTTTCGGCCGCCCAGGCCCATGATGCGCGCCGGCGAGGTGCAGAGCTTGTCCACCATGTCCGTGATGGACATGCGTCCCTTGCCCACGCCGTAAGTGAACACGATGGGCACGAGCGTCTCCAGCCCCGGCAGCCCCATGGGAATCTTCGTCCAGTCGCCATCCCACATGGCCTTCTGCTCGCGCGTGAAGGTGCAGGTGTCGGTGGATACGGCACAGACGGTGTCCTTCGCAAGACCCTTCCACAAGCGCAACTGATCGGGTTTCTTCTTTATTTGCGGACAACAGGCGTACAGGTGACCGTCGTCGCGGGCGAACATCGAGTCGTCGAGGACCAGGTATTGCGCGCAGGTCTCGGCGAAGACGTTTTTTGCGCCGCGCTTATGGGCGGCGGCGACCAGATCGGTGCCCTCGGCCGTGGACATGTGAACGATGTAGAGCTTTCCGCCGGTCGCCTCGGCCCAGAAGATGGCCCGCTGGATGGCCTCGGCCTCGATGAAGTTGGGGCGGGTAATAGCGTGGAGCCGGGCGCCGAGTTTCTTCATCTGCTCGGCGCTGTGGTGGCGCTCGATCAATTCGTCCAGGACGCGACTGCTCTCGGCGTGGATGAGCAGCATGGCGTCAAGCTCGCGGCACTTCTCCAGCGCGCCGAAGATCGCCCGATCGTCGGCCTGCCAGCCCTCGCGCTCATAGATCATAAACTGCTTGAACGTGGTCAGGCCCTGCTTGACCATGGCGGCCATCTCGTCCTTGTGGCGGTCCCATTTGGTGACGGCGACGTGGAAGCTGTAATCGACGCAGGCGGCCTTTTCGGCTCTGCCCTTCCAGTTGTCGACGGCCTGCTGAAGCGACTCGTCGCCATAGGGAATCGCAAAGTCGATGACGCAGGTCACGCCGCCGCGGGCCGCGGCGCGGGTGCCGGTGTTGTAGTCGTCGGACGACGTGGTGCCGCAGAATGGCAGCGCCAGGTGCACGTGCACGTCGACGGCGCCGGGAATGACGTAGCAGCCCTTTGCGTCGATCACGCGGGCGCCATTCGCCTTTTTCTTTTTGATCAGCCCCTTGCCGACGGCGGTGATCTTTTCTCCGACGATGCCGACATCGGCCTTTTCGCTGCGATCGGCATGCACGATGGTTCCATTCGCGATGATGGTGTCAAACGCCATTTAATTGCCTCCTGGCTCTGCGCGACGTCGCGCGGCATTGTCGCCAGTGAACGTCGCGGCGACAACGCCAGCGGGCGGCGGCCGCGGAAGCCCGGGCGCGATCGGCGCCGGCTCGTTGCCGTGTTGCTCGTGAACGGCTCCCGCCCTATCATTCAATTCTCGGCGCTACCGCCACTTATCGAGAATTTCCGCAATGCCCAAGCGGGTCATCATCCTCGGTTCAACCGGCTCAATTGGTCACAGCGCACTGGAGGTGGCGGAGAATCTGCGGGGCGAACTCGAGGTGGTCGGCCTTGCCGCCGGGTCGCGCTGGGAAGTGCTGGCCGGGCAGGCTGAGCGGTTCCGGCCTCGGGCGGTGGCGCTGTGCCAGGAAGCGCCGGCGGGCACTCTTCGCGAGCGGCTGGCGCGTTCGTCACCGGAGACGGCGGTCTGGTCGGGCAGCGAGGCCCTGGTGCGGCTGGTGGAGGAAGTCGAGTGCGATTTCGTCCTGAGCGCGATCGTCGGCGTGGCCGGGCTGCCGGCGACGCTGACGGCGGTCGAGCGCGGGCTGTCGGTCGGGCTGGCGAACAAGGAGTCGCTGGTGGTGGCCGGCCGTCTGATGGTGGAGGCGGCGGCGCGTTCCGGGGCGCGCCTGATTCCGGTGGACAGCGAACATTCGGCGATTTACCAGTCGCTGCACTCCGGCCGCCACGAGGAGATCGAGCGGATTTTTCTCACGGCCTCGGGCGGACCGTTTCGGCGCTGGACGCAGGCGCAGATGCGTGAGGCGACGCCGGAGGATGCGTTAAAGCACCCGACGTGGAACATGGGTCCGAAAATCACGATTGACAGCGCGACGATGATGAACAAGGCGCTGGAAATCGTGGAAGCGCGATGGTTGTTCAACGTGAGCGCGGATCGAATTGAAGTGGTCATTCACCCCGAGTCGATTATCCACTCGATGGTGGCCTTCCACGATGGATCGATCGTCGCCCAGATGGGCAGCCCGGACATGCGCACGCCGATTCAATACGCCATGACGTATCCGCGGCGTTTATCGGGGCTCGGCAACCGGCTCGATTTTTCCAAGCTCGAGCGGATGCACTTTGAGCCACCGGACGAACAGCGCTTCCCCTCGCTGCGGCTGGGGCGGGAAGTGGCCCGGCTCGGCGGCACGGCCGGCTCGGCGTTCAACGCCGCCAACGAAGCGGCGGTCGATCTTTTCCGCCGCCGGCAGATCGGGTTTCTGGACATCTTCGCCCGCGTGGAAGATGCCCTGAAGCGACATTCCTTTGACACTGATCCGGACCTGGCGACGCTGATGAAGGTGGACGGCTGGGCCCGAAACGAGGTTCTGCAATGTTGCCAGGTTTAGAAGGAGCGGGACTGATGCTCGCCGACGTGCCGGACTGGGTGATGACGACCTGGTCCTACGCGCTGGTCCTGCTCGGATTTTCGGTGGTGGTCTTCGTTCACGAGCTGGGACACTTTCTGGCCGCCAAGTGGGCCGGCGTACGGGTGGAACGGTTCGCCATCGGCTTCGGCCGCGAATTGTTCGGCTTTACGCGGGGCGAAACGCGCTACTCCTTCAACGTGCTGCCCCTGGGCGGCTACGTAAAGATGCTGGGCCAGGAAGACTTCGTCATCGACAAGGAAGGCGAATTGAAGGTGAAGGAGGACGAGCGCTCCTTCACCAACAAGAGCGTGGGCAAGCGCATGGTGATCGTCACGTCCGGCGTCATCATGAACCTGGTCTTTGCCGCCGTCGTCTTCACCATCGTCTTCATGGTGGGTCGTTTCGTTTCGCCGCCGATCGTGGGATACATCCGGCCCGATTCGCCGGCGGCCCGCGCCGGCGTACAGCCGGGCGACAAGATTCTCGCCATTAACGGCGATCCGCTGCGCACCTTTGAAGACCTCCACTATCGCATCGCCCTGTCGGACCAGGACGAGCCGCTGGTGCTCGACATTCAGCGCGACGGCAGGGAAGTGACGCCCAGCCCGCGGATCATCCCCGAGTACGTCGAAAATGCGCAGATGCGGCAGATCGGCGTCGGCCCCGGCCAGAACCTGCGCGTGGTTTATGCGCCATCCATGCACGCCGAGGTGCCAAGCGCCGACGAGCTTCAGGAAAAGGATCTGATCAAGGCGATCGTGATCGACGGTGAGCGCAGTCCGGTTCGCCACCTGGGCGAAGTGCGGCGGGCCATGGCGGCGGCACAGGGACACTCCGTCGAGCTGGTGGTGGATCGTCCGAAGGACCCCAAGGCCTTGACGACGGAGCAACTACTCTCGCCCAACGTGGAGGTGCCTTCGACCGAGCAGACGGTGCAGATCAGCGCCTGGTGGATGCCGCTGCCATTTGATGAAAAGGACGGGGTTACGGCCTCGATGCTCGGCCTCGTTCCGCGGCTGACGGTCGTCGCCATCGAGGCCGGCAAGTCGTGGGACCTGGCCCTGGTCAAGCCGCTGGATGTGATCGTCCGGGTCGGCAAGGTGGAGTATCCGACGTTCGCCGAACTGAACAAGGTCTTCCAGGAGAATGACGGCGGCTCGATCGAGATCGAGGTCCGCCGGTCGGGCTTCGCCAACACGGCGCTGGAGCTCTCGGCGCAGGCGGTGGACTTCGTCGTCGATCGCCGCGAGCAGTTGATTGCCCTGGCCTACGACGATTTCGCGGCGGCCGTGGACAAGACGCTCGCCATGGCGCGGGAGGCGGGGCTGAACGCGGCGGACATGGGCACGCTGGAAGAAAGGCTCCGGCCGCTGCCCGACGCACGCCGCTGGCGAGCGCGGATGGAGAAGGTGGACACACTGGTGCTGGGCCCCATCAAGCCCTCGCGGCCGTTCGCCCTGCTCTCCACGCCGCCGGTCACGATCGACGCAGGGCTGCGCTGCATGGAAGACGAGCACCTGGTGGTGGCCGATGTTCGCGAAACCTACGGAAAGGAACCGACGCCCGCCCAGGCGGCGAATATCCCGCGCGGTGCCGTCATTGTGTCAGTCGGCGAGCAGCCGGTGTCGAATTGGCTGGAATTGACGCAGGCGCTGAGGGCCGGTGCCGGCACGACTGTGGATCTGACGTATCGCGTGGTGGACGATTACCGAACCGTCCCATTCCACGTGCCCGGCAGTATCTCGACCGCGCTGGACTTGCCGAGCGAACATCGCATCGTCAGCATCGACGGCAAGACGTCGTACACGATGCGCGGCGAAGACGAAAAGCTCACGTCGATCAACCTGCCCGACTGGAAGGCCGTTCGCGGCATCCTGGCGGAGTCGATCGGCCGCACCGTCAGCGTCGAGTACATGCATGCGGGCCAGAAGCAGCAGGCCTCGTTCGCGGTAAGCGAAGACAATTTCGATCCATGGATGAGCCGTGTGTATTACAACGACATGGTGTTTGAATGCTGGCCGCTGCGGCAAAAGCTGGCCGAATCCAGCCCGATTGCCGCCTGTGTGACCGGCGTCAGCGAGGCCCACAAGGCCACGATGCGGACGATTCAGAGCATCCGCCACATGCTGTTCACCCGGCAGGTCGGCGTGAACAAGGTCAGCGGGCCACTGGGTATTGCTCACACCGGCTCGATGATCGCGCGGAGCAGCTTTGTGGATTTGATGTGGTTCCTGGGGCTGATCTCGGCCAACCTGGCGGTCATCAACTTCCTGCCGCTTCCCATCGTCGATGGCGGACTGTTCCTCTTCCTGGTACTGGAAAAGATCCGCGGCGAGCCGGTGAGCATCAAGCTCCAGGTAGCCACGCAACTGGTCGGCATTGCCCTCATCGCGACCGTGTTCATCCTGGTGACGTACCAGGATTTTCTGCGGATGTTCTCGTAAGGCCTGGAACTGCTCCTGCTGCGGAGCGGTGTGAAAATGCGGCGCCTGCGCCGCTCAGCGGCGTTCCGATTCGCTCAGGCGCCACGTCGTCACATTGCCGGACTTGAGCGTCTTCGTGACCGGGCCCCAGGTGTCGCATCGGCTGCGGCCAAACAGCGTCACGTCGCCGCTGCGGCGGGACCACACGCGATAGCGCAGGAACGGCTCGCACACGCACAGCAGTTCGTCGTCGATCCAGATCTCGATCGGGCACGTCGTTTCGTTCACGAGGACCAGACAGGCGGCCGTCGCCCGCGCGGCCGGGACGCCGGTTTGGTCGATGTCGATCTCATTCCCGGTGAAGACAGCCGATTCAGGCAACACGAGCCCGTCCGCCCGTGCGGTCCAGGCGCCGCATAAGAGGGCCAGGCCGACCAGCGCGCTTCCGACGGTGCAACGAGACTGCCGCATGACGTCACCCTTGTTCCGGCGAGATGATAGGGTGCGCATCGACACTGCGCGTCGCGATGGCACAGTAAATCCAGAGAGGGATGAGGGGTCAGGCGGCGTTAAGAAGTGCGATGCCAGTGCTGCGGCGGGCGATTCTGGCCGGGGCTAGCCGCCCATCTGCGACATTTGCCGATTGCCAAAATACGAGTGCACCTCAGGCTTAAATGCGACGCAGCGAACGAAGGCCCGGTGCAATTCGTCCCGGAGTTGCGACGCGTTGATGGAGGAACGGATGATGGGGCGCAGCTCGATCTCGCCGCCGTCGAAGAGGCAGCTGCGGAGCTGACCCTCGGCCGTGAGGCGCAGGCGATTGCACGTCTCACAGAATGGCCTGGACATGGCACTGATGAAGCCGATGCGGCCGCGCGCGCCGGGAACACGCCAGACGACGGCGGGTCCGTGTCCGCTGTCGCGATGGGCGCTTTGCAGCGGGCCGAATCGTTGCTCGATGGCCGAGCGGATGTCTTCTTCCGGCAGGAAGCGGCGCTCGTACTCGCCGCCGAGGGCCGTTCGGCCCAGCGGCATGTATTCGATGAAGCGGACCGTCACGTCGCGATCGAGCGTCAGCGCGGCAAAGTCGGCGAATTCGTCGTCGTTGATGCCGCGCATGGCGACGCAGTTGATCTTGGGATGGCCGAAGCCGGCGGCGAGTGCGGCATCGATGCCGCGCCAGACGCGCGCGATATCGGCCCCGCGCGTGATCTCGCGGAAGCGCGCGGCGTTCATCGAGTCGAGGGAGACGGTCAGGCGGTCGAGCCCCGCGGCGCGGAGCGGGCCGGCGAATTCGTCGAGCAGGGCGCCGTTGGTCGTCATAGAGAGCTCGACCGGGGCCGAAAGTGTCTTGAGCATGGCAGCGAGGCGAGGCAGATCGTGCCGCACCAGCGGCTCTCCGCCGGTCAGCTTGAACCCGCGTATGCCGTGGGCCACGGCCGCCCGGGCGACGTGGACGATCTCCTCGAAGCTGAGCAGGGTTTCGCGCGGCACCCAGTCGAGCTTGTCCTCGGGCATGCAATAGACGCAGCGGAAGTTGCAGCGATCGGTGACGCTGATGCGCAGCGTGCGGACCGAGCGGATGTCGCGCGGGCCGGTGATCGCCTGTGCCGACGCCGGCCGTGCGTCGGTCGAGTCCGCCAGAACCGAGAGGCTATGATGCATGACATACCATAGTAATTTCGCGGCGCGTCGGCCGCAAACGGGAGCCACACGAACCCGTAGCGCTAGCGAGAGGGCGACACTAACCCGAAGCGCCAGTGAGGGGGCGACACTAACCCGAAGCGCAAGCGAGGGTGTATCGGCGAGGGCGAGTGATCACGTGTCACGACAGCGCGGCGTATATTCCTGACCGCCCTCGCTGGCGCTTCGGGTCAGCTTGCGTCCGCCGACGATTGCACGGCACTGGCTACCGCTTCGAGTCCGTGTGCGAGCGTCGGGCGACGGCTTCGGCTGCCGTGGAGAGTCCCAGAATTGACCCTCGCACGCGGCGGTCGCAGAATAGAACCGAGTGCAGTCGGCGGCGGTACAAGCCGGTAGGCGCGCCGGTTCACCGCGGCCCGGCCATTTCGGGTAGATCGGCCCGCTACCGTCGGGCCGGTCCATCGCGGATGGATGGGCGAAAACGGGCGATCTGAGTGCACGGCATGCCCCTGGCCCTTCCGGAGGCCCTCATGGGAACCGGCGAACGCGTCGGGCGTCCAATTAAGCAGCAGGACAGCCGCGTCTGGCTGGTCGAGGATTCGACCGCCGACGAGGCGGCCCTTGTGGACCAGTGCCGCGGCGGCGATGTGACCGCGTTCGGTTCCCTGGTGCGCGCCTATCAGGATCGCGTGTACCACCTGTGCCTGCGAATGTGCGGCCATCAGACCGAGGCCGAGGACTTTGCACAGGAGGCCTTCGTGAGGGCATTCCAGTCGATCGAGCGGTTCGACGGGCGATCGAAGTTTTACACGTGGCTGTTTCGGATCGCGGTCAACCTGATACTTTCCGATCGGCGAAGACCGGGCCGCACGCGCAGCCGGCCGCTGGACGGCGAAGTCGATGGCGACGGCGCCGGGTTCTCTCAACGAAACGATCCGCGCGAGCGCGACCCGGTCGATCTGGCCTGTGCAGGCGAGCGGGATCGGATGGTACACGCGGCCCTGGCCGGATTGGACGAAGAGCAGCGCTGCATCATCAGCCTGCGCGACCTGGAGTCGCTAAGCTATGAAGAGATTGCCGACATCCTGAATGTGCCGGCGGGTACCGTGAAGAGCCGGCTGCACAGGGCGAGGATGGCGCTGCGGGAGAAACTGGCCCCGCACTTTGAGTGACGTTGATTGCCATGGCGCGACCTGCGGAACAATTCGAGCAGCTGACGGCTTACCTGGACGGCGAGCTGTCGCCCGCGGAGCGCGCGGAGGTGGAGGCGTGGATTGCGCGCGACGAAGACGCGCGGCGGCTTCTGGGCGAGCTGAGGCGGACGAGCGAGGCCGTTCGCGGTCTGCCGCGGGCCGGCGCGCCGCGCGACTTTGCCGAAGCGTTGATGACGCGACTGGAGCGCGAGGCGCTCGTCGGCAAGCTCTCGGGCGCCGAGCAACCGGCCGCCACGCCCTACGCCTGGTACAAACCGCTGGCATTGGCCGCTTCTCTGATCCTGGCGGTCACGCTGGGCTGGTTTGCATGGCCGCACGTTGCTTCTCGATTTCAGGAAGGCCGCGCGACAATGACGCTGGCGGATGCGGAATCGGCCCGCGAAAAGCTCGGTCAGGATTTGCGCGGCCGTGACGGCGCGCCGCCACCGGCGGCAGCGGCCAGGCGCGGCCGCAGGGCACCGGCGGAGCCGACGTTCGACAGCAACGAGGCCGTGACGCGGGCACCGGCAGTCGAGGCCGACCAGCCGCTACGCCGGCGGCTTGAAACCGCCGGGCGGGAGGATGCTCGCGAACGCCTGGCGCTGACCGGACCCGCCGAACGCGGATTTGCCGAGGTTCGTCCGGTGCCCGCTGCCGCGCCAGATGTGGCAAGCATCGACGAAAAGCTCCAGTTTCGGCAGATCAGCAACGCCGCGCTCCAGTCGGCCCCGCAGAATCTGTACGGCAATCGTATCACGGTCGAGGTCGACGATCCGCAGGCGGTGCCGGAGCTGGTGGCGCATCTCGAGGGCGAACTTCGCTCCAAACGCGTGCCGAGTCTCCATGCGGCGCCCGCCGAGCAGATGATCGATCCGCAGTCGAAATTCTACAACGTGCGCGTCACGCCGCCGACCGGCGAGGCCGGGGATGGCTGGTCCGGGCAGGAGATCAAGGACGACGCGTCAGCGGCCTCGGGCGAAGTGCTGATGGTGATGAACGTCAATCCGAGCATGGTGACGCCGTTGATCGAATCGCTGGAGACGTGCACCGAGCGCGGCCAGGTGCAGACGAACTGGATATTCAACGGAGAAGTGCTCCAGAATCGCGACGTCGCGCAATTTGTCGAAGAGAATCTGGTCGTCCCCCGCCCGACCGACGCTTATGCCGGATTGGCGATGGCGAGTCGCGACGACGAGGCCGTCGGAAGCGACGCGGCAGTCGAGAGCGACGAGGCTGAGCAGCCATCCTGGACCGTTAAGGAGGGCGTCGCCACGGCATCCGAGCACAACAAGAAGCAACGTGAGCAAACCGATGCGACCACCGCGAGAAAGCAGGAGAGCCGCCCTGCCGCCGCCAACGAAGATGCTGCCGGCGTTCAGGGCGCAGACGCGTCCGGCCGGGCGGAGAGGTCGCGGCGTGTGCAATCTCAGCCGGCGTCTCAGCCGGCTCCGGCCGGTCGCCATCTGCGCGACGAAGTCACCAATTCGCGCGAAGCCAATGCCAAAGTTGGGGAAACAGCGGCCGGGCGTGCGACCGTCGAACGCGCACCGGCAGGGGATTCTGCTGCCGGACAGGCGGCACCACCGGTGTACGAGGGTTGCGTGACGGTCGCGATCCAGATTCGGGCGAATCCCGCGCTTCAGCAGCAGGCCGCCAGCCGTGCATTCGGCGCCGGGCCGACGTCTGCCCCTGCGGCGCCCAGCAGCCAGCGCGCGGTCGAGCTTCGCCCCGCGCGGCCGGCGCAGACGACGCAACCATCCGCCGGAGGGGCTCCCCATGCCCCCTGACCGCGGTAAGAAGCGCGGCCGCAAGATTCGCGTCGATCTGCGAAAAAATCGCGAGAAGGCGAAGCGCGACCAGGGGGTGTGGACGCGCGGATTTCGTCAGGACCGCCCGGAGGTTGAGGACGCGAAGAAGGTGGAGAGCGTCCGGGCGAAGGGCGACCTGTCGCGCAAGCGCACGGTGGTAATCGACGATCCGACGGACGCCCGGCTGTGGCGGCCGGGGCTGGCGGTACGCGTGAGAGGGCTCATCGTCGAAGTGGACGATGGCGAACAGGTGTGGGGCTGCACGGTGCGGCGGATGCTGCGCACGCGGCTGAGCCAGGAGCGCCAGCTCATCACGGTCGGCGATCGCGTCAAATATGCCGCGGTCATGGCCGGCGATGAGATCGGCCGGCTGGTCAGCGACGAGCGGGAGCTGCCCGAGGGCGTCATCGAGGATGTCGAGCCGCGCTCGACGACACTCACGCGACACTACGATCGCAAGCTTCAGGTGGTGGCTGCAAACGTCGACACGGCCGTGATCGTCGTGGCGGCCGACCAGCCGACGCTGAGACCGCACCTGGTCGATCGATACCTGGTGGCAGTGCACGTGGGCGGCATGCGTCCGGTGATCGTGATCAACAAGGCCGATCTGGATGCAACCGGCGAGGCAGCGCGGGTGGCGGCGCGATATCGCGGCATCGGATACACCAGCGTCCTGACGTGCGCGGCGGACGGGCGCGGGCTGGAGGAGCTGCGCGCCGCGATTCGCGACCGGACGAGCGTGCTGGTGGGGCCCAGCGGCGCGGGAAAGAGTTCATTGCTCAATGCGCTCGATTCAAATCTGCGGCTGGCCGTGGGCAGCCTGTCCGATCTGCAACGGGGACGGCACACGACGACGACGGCGACGCTCCTGAAGTGGGCGTTTGGTGGATATGTCGTGGATACGCCGGGCATGCGGCAATTTGACCTGGCGGAGATGCAGCCGTCGGAGATCGAGGCGTATTTCAAGGAATTCGTCGAATTGGTGCCGCACTGCGCCTTTCCCGACTGCTCGCATCGCCACGAGGCCGGCTGTGCGGTCATCGCGGCGGTCGAAGCGGGCAGCGTGTCGCCCGAACGGTACGAGAGCTTCTGCAAGATGTACGAGGAATGCGAGGAAAAGCGGCGGACGAAGTACGACTGAATGCAAAATGCAGAATGCGAAATGCAGGATGCGAAATGGCTCATGCAGAGTGCGTCATGCGAACTGCTTAGCCTATCTCAATAACTCAAGTCGCACCGGCTATTGGCTGGTGCCTCACGGTTATTGAGATAGGCACTTACTGGCGATCAGCGAATGCGGAACAGCCGGCCCGGTGAAAAAGCGACGCGCCCCGTTTCGACTCCCCTGCTGTTCGCGTACGCGATCCTGCTCGTCGTTGCGCTCTTCTCGCTGATCACGCGCGATCCCCTGTTGTTGATAGTGGACTGCCAGCCCTGGGGCACGGCCATTGCGGCCGCAGCCCTTGGCATTGGCGCCGGGCTTCTGCGACTTCCCGTATTCGGCGGTGTTGGCCGCCGATGGCAACTCATCGGAGGCGCAGGGCTGGGACTGGGCGTCCTATCGCTGATGACGCTGCTGCTGGGGCTAGCGGGCGCGCTGAGGCCGGTCGTCGCGCAGGCGATCGTGTGCGCCGGCGTGCTGCTGGCGTTTTATTCCGCGTGGCGACATCGGCGGCGTGCTGACGGCCCGATGGGACAAGCGGGGACTGCCGACGCCACGATCGGCGAGCGATTTTCGATCGTGCCGGCCGCGGAGCAGTTGCGCGAGTCCGCACGGCGCGGGCAGTGGCTGTGGGCAATGTTCGTCCCTGCCGCGGCGCTGGCACTGGCGGCGGCGACGATCCCACCCGGCATGTCCTGGGTCGAAGAAGGCAATGGCTACGATGTCCTCGAGTATCACCTGGGGGCGCCGCGGGAGTACTTCGAGGCCGGCCGGATCACATTTCTGCCGCACAACGTCTACAGCAACATGCCACTGGGCGTGGAGATGCTGTACCTGCTGACGATGCATGTGACGGGCGACGCGGTGAAGGCCGTGATGCCGGCGCAGTTCCTGAATGCCATGCTTGGGCTGCTGGCGGCGGGTGCCGTGTGGCTGGCAGCGACGGAGGCGGCGGGTCCATTCTGCGAACCCCGGGCACAGCCCGGGGCTCCGTTGGTCGAGGGGGTATCGCCACGGAACAGGGCCGGTGGTTGGAAGGCAGCGCACATTGCGGGCGTGGTGTTCGGGACGTGCCCGTTCATCGTGTATCTGAGCGGCGTGGCGTATGTGGAGAACGGCCAGCTTCTGTTTGCGGCGCTGGCGCTGGCGGCATTTCTGCGCGGCCGGCGTGTGGGCGAATGTGCTGCGGAAATGCAATTGCCGGAATCCCCCGGCGGCAGTACGGGATCGACGGCGCCGGGCAGAACGACGAGCGCGGGAGCGTACCATTGGATGCTGCTGGCGGGGCTGTTCGCCGGGCTGGCCTGCGGGTGCAAGTACACCGGCGTCGTCATGACGGCACTGCCCATCGGGCTGGCACTGCTGTTCGATTTGGCACGGCGGCGGGCGCGACCGATCGCGCTGGTCGCCTTTGCCGCCGGCGCGACGCTGACGTTCGGACCGTGGTTGGCGAAGAACTGGGCGTGGACCGGCAATCCGGTATTTCCCCTGGCGGCCGGCGTTTTCGGCTGGAACGAGGGTGCGTGGGATGCCGACTCGGCGGCACGCTGGGAGGCCGGGCATCGGCCGGCGGCGGAGCATCGGGCGCTGGGCGCACGGCTGAGGCGACTCGGCGAGCAGGTCTATGCCCTGCCGGAGGCGGAGGCAGAGCGCATGGGGACGCGACGCGAGAGCACCGGCTCGCGCGCCGCTGAACCGCCACCCGCGTCGCGGCCGTGGCTGCCGCGCTTCGGCCTGGTGGCAGCGGTCGGGACGATTGCAGGCGCGGCGTCGGCGATCATGGCGGCGGCAGGCGCGCGACGGCGCCGTCGGATGCGCACATCTCCTTCCGCCGCGCATGGTGCCCCCCCGCCGGCACTGGACGTGTGCTGGCTGATCGTCGCCTGCGGGCTGGCCGCATGGCTGGCGGCGTCGCACCTGGTGGACCGGTTCGCAGTGCTGCTGCTGCCCGCCTTCGCGCTGATGATCGGCGATGCCTGGCGCCGGCTGCCGGAGACCATCCGCCCTGCCGGCACGGTGCTGGCCGCGCTCGTAGCGCTGCTTGGTGTCATTATTTCGGCACGCATCGTGCTGGCCAATCCCATCCCCTATCGGGAGGCGAGCCTTTTCGGCCGGACGGCGTGGATGACGCGCGGCGAGTGGCTTCGGTCGGCGCACATTCCGCGGCTCAATGCATTGCTGTCCGGCGGGCGGCGCATTCTGATGGTCGGCGAGGCGCGGCATTTTTATCTGAATCCGGGGGCCGACTACTGCGTGGTGTTCAATGCCAATCCGTTTGCGGAGGCGGCAAAGCGCCTGGGCCCGGCGGAGCTGAACGCGTGGCTTCGCGAGCGCGGCTACGACTATGTGTACGTCGACTGGGGGGAAATGGGGCGGCTGCGCCGGACGTATGGTTTCTGGGAGTCGATTTCGGAAGGGCTGTTTGCGGGAATGGCATCGGCGGGTCTGCGGCCGGTGGAGGAATTCTCGATCGAGCTTGACGGCCGGCGCGTGCCCTATGCGACGCTGTTCCAGGCGCCGGGCGGATAATGCAGAGTCCGGAATTTTAATTGCAGAATGTCGCATGAGGGAGCCTGGCGAACCCCGAGTTTTCCGCAGAAAACAGCGTGTGACGCATGCCGGAAGTGTCACAGCCCGTCACAGCCCGTCACAACCTTTGCCCTGACAGACCGACCGTGGGACGACCGGGCGCACATACACATACCCAATAGAATTGCTCCCCGTTCCGTCGGCGTCGCCCGTCACCGACCAATACTGGTTTGCATATCGGCGAGATCGGCAACCAGCTCGCGTCAGTCAGAAGTAATCGCTCAGGCGCGTGAGCGGCGGGGGTTCGAGCGGGCTGAGCCAGGCGCGAAGTACGATGTTCAGTTCGCTGCGCGTGACGAGCATGGTCTGAGTCTTATTGCCGTCGGAGACGGCGACCTGCGAGACGTTTCTGGTCAGCAGTGCTGCCAACGCGCAGTCATGCCGGCGAAACAGTTGCAGTTCAACGCGGCTGTTCAGCCAGGATGCGCGTCGCAACAGCAACCCGCCGGGGACAACGAACCACTGATGCAGCCCCAGAAACCGCTTACGATGCGGAATGAGGAGCACGATTGCAGTCCAAATCACACATATGGCCAGAACCCAGATCGACACCCTCGCCATCATTGCGATCAGTATCAACAATGCGACGCAGGACAGAATAACGGCGACGATCGGCCAGCCTCCCCTGAGCCTGATGTTCCGCCTCATCGCCGCCGCAAAGCCGCCGGTGATCGGTAGTGCCGCACCACCGGCATTTCCGACCTCCGCAGCATCCTGCAAGGCGTTGAATGAAGGGTCGGCCTCGTCGATTTGCCGCGGCTCAAAGGGCTGCGAGATCGGTTCCAGGAATAGCGTTGCCTCCGACTCCGTCGCGACAACGACCCAACCATTCCATCCGCGCTCGGCGAGTGCAATCGCCGATCCCGCGAGCGCCGATCCGGCCGAGCGCGGCCAGCGTGTAGGCGCCGATGCACGCTGCCCGTCGCCGGCAGGGAGCTGCTGCATGAGTTCCCTGAAGTACCATCGATTCGCATAACGATTAAACAGGGACCAGAACACCAGCCAGAACGCCAGATTATAGAGGATCGATATCGTTCCAGTTGCGACCGTGGAGTGACCGTATCTCCAGGAAGTCCCCATGAAGACCATGACCATGTACGCGAATAGTCCAGCACCGGCGACCACGCCGTGCGAACCCGCAAAAAGCCTCAGCCTGGGCCACCGAACAAAGGTGACCGCGGTCAATGGGGATCCGGCCGCCTCCCTTAGGTGTGGTTCGGCTTGAGTATCGTTGTTCATGTTTGTCGACTTGCCGCGCATCTTGAATTGTCCATGGGAAGGCCGGATTGAGGACCCAGGCGACCGATCATACCGACTTGATTGAGAGTTCACGAATGGAGCCTGTCCGGCGCGACGTGCAACGCGTTGAAAACGCGTTGCACGGGTCACCGGTTGGAAACCGGTGCCACAGCGGCCTCGCGCCGTCGTAAATCACGCCGATTTGACGGTCAATACGACGAACTGATATCTTCTCCCGTGTACCCGAGACGATCAGGCCGAACACTTTGTGAGCACCACTCGCCAAACCTCGGGCACAGCCCGAGGTTCTGTATTACATTTCGGCGCGATCTCACTTTGGCCCCGACGAAACAGGAGGAACCGTCATGACCGCTACGATGACCGCGAAGTCGAAGGATGTTCAGATTCGACACACGCAGTGCCTCATCGACGGCAACTGGTCCCCCGCCGTGGGCGGCCGGACGTTTGAGACGATCAACCCGGCGACCGGCGATGTGATTGCGCATGTGGCCGAGGGGGACGAGGCCGATGTGAACAAAGCGGTGAAGGCGGCGCGGCGGGCGTTTGAGACGGGGCCGTGGCCGAAGATGACGGCGTCGCAGCGCGGGCGACTGATGTACAAGCTGGCCGACCTGATCGAGCAGCATGCCGACGAACTGGCGACGATCGAGACGCTGGACAATGGCAAGCCCTATGCCGACTCGCGGAAGATCGACCTGCCGCTGACGGTGGCGTGCTATCGATACTATGCCGGCTGGGCGGACAAGATTCACGGGAAGACGATTCCCATCAACGGTCCCTTCTTCTGCTACACGCGGCACGAGCCGGTCGGCGTGTGCGGGCAGATCATCCCGTGGAACTTCCCGATGCTGATGCAGGCGTGGAAATGGGGGCCGGCGCTGGCGGCGGGGAACACGGTCGTGCTCAAGCCGGCGGAGCAGACGCCGCTGACGGCGCTCTATGTCGCGAATCTGGCGATGGAGGCGGGCTATCCACCCGGCGTCGTCAACGTAATCCCCGGTATGGGACCGACGGCGGGCGGGGCCATCGCGAAGCACGGCGATGTCGATAAGGTGGCATTCACCGGCTCGACCGAGGTGGGCAAGCTGATCATGGAGGCGGCGGCAAAGAGCAACCTGAAGCGCGTCAGCCTGGAGCTGGGCGGAAAGAGCCCGAATGTGGTCTTCGCCGATGCTGATCTCGACGCGGCCGTGGAAGGGGCGTTCTTCGCGCTGTTCTTCAACCAGGGGCAGTGCTGCTGCGCGGGGTCGCGCTTATTCGTGGAGGAGAAGATTCACGAGGAATTTGTCGGCCGGCTGGTGAGCAAGGCGCGGTCGCGCAAGGTGGGCGACCCGTTCGAGGCGGCGACGGAACAGGGACCGCAGGTGAGTCAGGAGCAGTATGACCGCGTGATGGGGTATATCGACAGCGGCCGGCAGCAGGGCGCGAAGATGCTTTGCGGCGGCGGTCGCGTCGGCGAACGGGGGTATTTCATCCAGCCGACCGTGTTCGACGCGGTGGGCGATGACATGACGATTGCACAGGAGGAGATCTTCGGGCCGGTGATGAGCGTGATGAAGTTCCGCGATGTGGACGAGGTGGTCGATCGGGCGAATCGGAACATGTACGGCCTGGCGGCGGCGGTGTGGACGAAGGACATCTCGAAGGCGATGGCGATCTCGAACCGGGTACGTGCCGGGACGGTGTGGGTGAACTGCTACGACGTGTTCGACGCGGCGGCGCCGTTCGGCGGGTTCAAGCAGAGCGGAATCGGCCGGGAGCTGGGGGAGTATGCGCTGGAGCATTATACGGAGGTGAAGACTGTGACGGTGCGGGTGTGACCAGTCGACCGACGAGACTCTTGCAGCTCATCAATGTGCAAATCGGCACGGCACTGGCACTGGTCGCAATTGGGGCGGCGGGTGGCTGTGCAGAGCGGCGCGACTCGGCGATCGACCGCATGGTGTCGCAGGTTGACCGCGAGCGAATTGAGGCGACGGTGCGTGCCCTGGCGGCATGCGGCACGCGCAACACGATGTCATCGCAGGAGCACCCGACGCGCGGCATCGGCGCGGCACGGCGGTGGATCGTCGGGCAGCTCGAGCGGATCAATGCCGATTGCGGCGGTCGCCTGCTCATTGAGGAAAACAGCTTCATGTATGGCCCCGACGGGCGGCGGATCACGCGGGAGACCGAGATCGTCAACATCGTGGCGACGCTGCCGGGCGTGCAGCCGGAAAGTCGCGAGCGATATTTCGTGGTGAGCGGACACTACGACTCGATTTGCAGCGACCCGACGGATGCGGAGTGCGATGCGCCGGGGGCCAACGACGATGCGTCGGGCTGCGCGGTGGTGCTGGAGGCATGCCGCGTGTTGAGCACGCGCGAGTTTGACGCGAGCCTGATATTCATGTTCGTGGCGGGCGAGGAGCAGGGGCTGATCGGCTCGCGGCACTGGGCGAAAGCGGCGCGGGAGCGCGGGCAGAACATCGCGGGCATGTTCACGAATGACATCGTGGGCTCGTCGCGGGGATCGAGCGGCGCCGACAACCGCGGGCGGGTGCGCCTGTTCTCGGAGGGGACGCCGATGCCGCCGCCGGGCGAGTCGCCGGCGGCCGCAGGTTCGCGTGGGGCAGCGTCCGCGTCGGTCACGAGCGCGCCAGCCGGCGGCGGCAGCCGCGGCGCCCTGTTTCCAGCCAGCCTGTACGAGAGCGACGCGCCGGCACGGCAGCTGGCGCGGCTGGTTTTCGAAACGCAGGTTGCATACGTGCCGGACTTCGAGGTGTGGCCGATCTTCCGGCGCGATCGCTTCCTGCGCGGCGGCGATCACACGGCCTTCTCGGAGCAGGGCTATGCGGCGATCCGCTTCACGGAGTTCGAGGAGAACTTCGACCACCAGCATCAGAACGTGCGCGTGGAGGACGGCAGGCAGTACGGCGATCTGGTCGAATTCTGCGACTTTGCCTACATTGCCGACGTGACCAGGGTCAACGTCGCGGCACTGGCGGCCCTGGCGAGCGCCCCCGCCCCACCGTCGGACGTGCGCATCATCACCGCCGGGCTGACCAACGACACCACGCTGCGCTGGTCGGCAAATGCGGAGCCCGACCTGGCGGGGTACGAGATTGTCTGGCGGGATACGGCGGCGCCGATGTGGCACGAGCGTCACTGGGCCGGCAATGTCACCGAGGTGACACTGCCGGTCTCCAAGGACAACGTGGCCTTCGGCGTGCGGGCGGTCGATCGGGAGGGACATATCAGCCCGGCCGTGGCACCGGCGGCGAGCAGGGAGTAGACTTTGATTGAATGGCCTGCACTCACGAAGAATTGCCATGCCCGACAAGTCCAAAAGCATCTGGCACAAACCGGTCTCTGTTCGACCCCTACTTTTCTACAAGTTTGGGCCGATTTGCATCCTATTGCCGGAATTGCTGCACTTTCGCACGGCGACCGAACGAATGGAAACATTTGATGACGTAAAGTCGGAGCATCGCATACACTCCTGGTTGAAGCTGGGAGGCGTCGCCCTGATGCTCGTGCTCATCCCCGCCATGCGGTGCCTTCCCCGCCAGACCTTGCTCGCAACTGCCCCCTGGCTGCCGACCCTTGCAGTCGTGCTGGTCTTTTCGATATTCGCACTGTTTTACATCGATGACCTCCTCCACATTCTTCTTTATCGAGGGCACCTCGATCGAGCTTTGCGCGAGAGGCGCATTCGCGCCGGAGAGAACTTGTGTGCCAGTTGCGGCTACGATCTTACTGGACTAAAGGGACGCCGTTGTCCGGAGTGCGGGCATCACTCGACGATTCGAGCTGGGCATTCAGCACAAAAAAGTGCAGTAACATAGTCTGGCGGGTTTCGGTTCGCGTTTGTCTGCCATTTGTTATCGGTCGGTTTGTAGATGTGAACTGGCGAACGGCGACACCCTGAACTCCGGCCAATTCAGCCTTTCGGCGACGAGTTAAACCCGGGCGGCAGGCTGGCCGACATGGCGGTGGGTCCATAACTTCTGGGAGACCGCGATGAACCCCATCCATGGCCGATTCGAAAAGCGGATAGAGCCGCGGATCATCAGCGACGACGTGATCCGCTTCAAGCGGCCGGGACGATTTGAAGACCACAAGGCGTGGACGATCGACCGCTCGCCGTCCGGCTATGGATTCATCACGCGGACGGATCATGCCCCTTCCCTCGGCGACACCATTCACATCCGCCGCTTCGACACCGATCGGTGGGATGCCTATGCGCATTCCTTTCACGTGGCGCGGATCGACCCGGTGACGCCGGAGCTGGTCATCGTGGGTTGCGTGGCTCAAGGCGACGCGTAATACGTCAAGTATTGCCCATTCAGGTCCTGCCTTCCTCGGCTCAGTGAATCAAAAACAAGGATTCTGCTCATTGGCGCAGGCCAGAGATGGACCGGGACGCCGGGACCGACTGGCCCGGCCCCTGGTTTGGTCGACAATCGTCACTTCAAAGCGCTATCCACCTCGAGACTTGTTCAGCCCGAAAGAGGAGGACGGCGCATCGCGGAGCCAACGGCGTGCGCGATGCGCCGTTCGGAGGGGGAATGGGTCTGTTGCACCTGCGGGCTCGCCAGCAATTCTTGTTCGCGGCGTGCAGCGTGTGCGCGCCGAGTGCGATCAATGACGTCCGCGCGCAGCTGCCGTCCAGCCGCCGTTCGGGTGGGCGCCGACACGGGCGGATGGGCTGCACAAATGCAGCGCGGACGGTCTCCGGCAGGCTGCAGCCGTCAGCGCGATGGCACCGTCACCCCCCGCCGCACTGCCAGGACGGATGCGAGCGAACATCCGCGTGCGCACGGCGGGCGCAGTCGCCAACGCAGAGGCGAGCAAGCCCTGAGAGAGTCAAATTGTCGAAGGTGCGAAACGAGGCTGACGAAGGCAGGAGTCCGCGAAGGACAAGGCGTCAAAAACCGGAGGGCAGATCAGGGCGGGAAAAATGAATGATTTAAGAAGGCGAACGATATATGATGAACTAACACCCTGAACTACTTCGGCTGCGCCGCTGCAATCGGCAGTCGCGCCGACACTTCCAACATCTATATACCCCCATTACGTCCCAAAAGCAAGTCAAAACCGGGAGAAAATAACGGCATTTTCACATTGCCGCGCCAATGCGCAGAAGTACGCAATGCCATCCGCGCGGCGTTGAGCGAATGGACAGTCCGGCGATGCGTCTGCATTTGCCACCGACGCACCGCGCTCGTCATCTGGCTTTACGTCTCGACGAAATGAGGCGTGCGCCAAGGCTGACCGGGCACGAGCGCACGCACGTTTCGCACAGGCCCAGAATCTGAAACCGGTGCGACAGCGCGTGGAAGTTGTGCTGCGCCGCGATCAGCGTGCGCAGGCGAAGCACGTCGCTGGCGCCGAACTCGATGATGCGGCCGCAGCGGCGGCACACCAGGTGGTCGTGCGGGTCCTGACCGTAGGTATGCTCGTAGTGCACCTGTTTATTGGAGAAGTGCACCTCCTTCACGATGCCGCACTCGACGAGGAGCTTGAGGGTGCGATAGACCGTGGCCTTGCCGACGCGACGATCGGATTGCCGCATCTGGAGCAGAAGCTGCTCGGCCTCGAAGTGCTCGTCGGTGGACATGACGGCGCGGATGACATTCTGGCGCTCGTCCGTGAATTTCAGGCCGCGATCGCGCAGGAACTCGCGGAACACGTGCTCGGCGGTGCGGATGGTCTCCGGATCGAGCGGTTGTGCCATGGGGGCTTTGCCTTGCCGGGCAGTTGCCGGGCGAAATGCCGGCACGGGTAAATTACGCCGCGCGGGCGGCCGATTTCATAGATAGAATCTTCGGCACGCGGCGGCAATTTGGCAACGCGGGGGCGCCGGCGCAGCAGGCCGGCGTGGCGGCAGGAATCAATATGACGGATGGGCAGCAACCAGAGCAGCCTGCACAGGACAGACGGCAGTTCTTTCGGCAGAGTCTCTTCAAGATTCTGCGGCCGGCGGCGGAACTGATCGAGAAGAAGATTCCCGTCCCGCTGCCGGCGACGCGCACCCTGCTTCGCCCGCCGGGCGCCCTGCCCGAGACCGAATTCCTCGAGGCCTGTTACCGGTGCGGAAGCTGCTCGGATCACTGCCCGGCCAACGCGATCGACCTGCTGGGGGGCCGCGACGAGCACCTGGTGGGCACGCCGTTCATTGACCCGAATGTGCGCGCCTGCGTCATCTGCGACGATCTCACGTGCATGCAGGTGTGCCCGAGCGGAGCGCTGCTGCCCGTCGATCGCTTCGGCATTCGCATCGGTCTGGCCCGCGTGTCGGACGATCTATGCGTCCGGAGCAACGGAGAAGACTGCCGTATCTGCGTGGAGATGTGTCCCCTCGGCGACGTGGCAATCGGCATCGCCGATGATGGGCGCGTGTTCGTCGTCGATCCGGCCGGGACCGGGCGGGGATGCACGGGCTGTGGCGTCTGCCAGGAACGTTGTCCCACGCGGCCGACGCGGGCGATTCTGGTGGAGCCGTACAGCTCCTGACGCTTAACGGAATTTGTGCATGTGTCGGGCCCGTTCGGGCCCGATGGACCGAGATGATCCACGACGAGTAATTTCAGAGTGTTCTGGCAAAAAAAGCCGGCGTCATCGGCTATTCGCCTCGCGCGGATTCGCAGGTTGATGAAATCAGTGGCTGCAAAAAAACCGCGATGACGATTGCACTATTTTGCAGGGCGGGACGAGGGCTGAGGAACAGGTGCGATGGGATTGTCGCCTTCGGCTTCGTCGGAAAGCGGCCGGCCGAATTCCTGCACCCAGTAGATGCCGTAGTCGCCGCCGCGTTTCACCGCGACGCCGATCTCCGTGAAAGCAGGATCGAGAATGTTGGCCTTGTGGCTGGGCGAACTCATCCAGTCCTCCATGGCCTGCTGAACGGTCCGCTGGCTGGCGGCCAGGTTCTCGCCCACCTTCAGGAACGCGTAGCCGAAGTCGGCCGCGCGGGAATCGATGGTCGAGCCGTCAAACGGGTCGATGTGCGTGAAAAACCGCCCGTCCACCAGGCGGCATGCGTAGAACTCGGCAATCTGGTTGAGCGTGGCATGGGGCCGGACGGGTCGCAGATCGTGCCTCGCGCGTTCGTCGTTGACGGCGCGAATCATCTGCCGAATCAGTTGATCCTCACTTGAGACATCTTCGCAGGGCTGGACTTTGGCCAGTGCAGAATCGGGAACCTGGTCGTTGGGGCCGAATGGCGTGAGGTCCTGCACCTGCTGCCCGTCGCAGCCGGCGGCAAGTGCAAAAAGCCCGAAAAGGGCAAACGCAGGGCGTCCCGCTTTCCAGCCCGTCATGATTCTGACCCATCGAAGCATGGAAACTCCCGACGCACAGTCTACACACCCTATCGGCGGCGAACAATCAGAACTCACGCGCTTTCCCGATAAAGCCCGCCCTGCCGGGGGCGAAGCGTCAGCCTGGGCCGCGTCCCGCCAGGGTACAAGTTTATATAACGTTCAGCGTCCCCAGCTGTTAGAATCCACGCGATGCTACGAGTTTCCGAAAAAATGTCGGAAATGGTCCGCGAGCAGATCGAGGCCCGCGGCGTACGCGACGAGCGGGTTCTCGATGCCATGCGTCGCATTCCCCGGGACCGATTCGTTCCGAAAACGGTCGCTCACCGCGCCTTTCACGATTCTGCACTTCCCGTGGGATGCCAGCAGACCATCTCACAGCCCTACATCGTCGCTTCCATGACCGAGGCCCTGGCGGTCGAGCCGAGCCATCGCGTGCTGGAAATCGGCACGGGCACCGGTTATCAGACCGCGGTACTTTGCCTCCTGGCGAGGCAGGTTTACACCATTGAGCGTCACGAGGAGCTTGCTGCCGAGGCGCGCATCCGCCTGGCGGAACTCGGCCTTTCCAACGCGTTCCTGCTGGTTGCGGACGGTTCCGTCGGCTGGCCCTGCGATGGCATCAGGTTCGACCGAATCCTGGTCACCGCCGCGGCCCCCGCGATGGTGAAGCCCCTTTTTGAGCAGCTTCTGGAGGGTGGTCGGCTGATCCTGCCCATGGGCCCGGAAGGCGATCAGCGGCTCGTTCGAATCGACCGGGTTGATGGCCGGCCGGTATCGACCGATCTGTATTCCGTGCGTTTCGTTCGGCTGATTGGCAAGGCGGGCTACGCGGAATAAACCCATCCTCCGCCGTCCCCGTTGCAAGCGTCCAACGGCAACGCCGTTACTAGAATTGAACTGTCGGCTTCCCGGTGGAAACCGGGCCTTATGCCGCATTCCCTCTGCAACTTGCGTTGCGAGTCAAGCTGACGGACACTTGACCCCCGCATTCCAACCCACGGGGGCCCTATTTCTTCGCCGGGCCGGATTCGAAAGGAACCTCGACCGAACCGCCGTTGAGGAAAATCGAGGAGCATCCATGCGACGATCTGCCTTGTTCTGCACACTATTTGCCACTGCCGCCGCCATTGCCCCGATGCCGGGCACGATGATCCCGGTCCGGGCCGACGAGCCGCCGGCGCTGTCCCCTGAGAAGATCGAAAAAGCCGATGAGCTTCGCGAGGAGCTGCGCGGGATCATCGACATCGCCCGCGACCGGGTGTTTCCGGCGCTGGTGAATATTCACGTCTCAACCGTTGACTATTGGGGCGGCAAGGAGCGCAAGGGCGCCGCGACCGGCAGCGGAACCATCATTTCGCCCGAAGGCTATGTCATCACGAACCAGCATGTGACCAACAAGGGCAAGAAGTTCAAATGCACCTTGTCGGACCGGCAGGAGATTTCGGCGGAGATGGTCGGCGAGGATCCGTTGACCGATCTGGCGGTGATCAAGCTGGACCTGTCGGAACTGAAGAGCCCCTCCACGCCGCTGCCCACGGCGGTATTCGGTGACTCCAATGAACTGCGGGTCGGCGACTACGTCATGGCGATGGGCTCGCCGTTCTCCCTGTCGCGATCGGTCACGCTGGGCATCGCGTCGAACGTGGAGCGCGTGTTCACCGGGCGCGGCTCGAACGAAGTGGAGGAGATGGAGCTCGACTCCGGCCAGAGCACCGGCCTGTTCACGCGCTGGATTCAGCACGACGCCCTCATTCATCCCGGCAACAGTGGCGGCCCGCTGGTGAATCTGAAGGGCGAGATCATCGGCGTGAACGAACTGGGCGGAAACGGGATGGGCTTTGCCATTCCCGGAAACCTGGCCAAGCAGGTGGCCCGGGCGCTGATCGAGCATGGCGAAGTGGTACGAAGCTGGATCGGCATCAGCATCAAGCCCATTGCCAAGACCGGCTTTGAATCGGGCCTGCTGGTCAATTCGGTCGTTTCCGACGGGCCGGCCGCCAAGGCGGGCATCAAGCCGGGAGACAATATCCTTCGCATCGCCGGCGAGGCGGTGACGATTCGCTTCGCGGAGCAGATTCCACCGCTGATGAAGAAGGTCGCCGATCTGCCGGTGGGATCGGAACTGAAGATCACGTATCAGCGCGACGGGCAGATGCATGAAGCATCGGTCACGACCGAAAAGCTGGAGAAGGACACGGGCGACGAGGCATCTCTTCGTTCGTGGGGCATCACCTGCGCCGAGATTACGCGGAAGATGGCGCGGCAGATGCAACTGGCCGATGCGTCGGGCATGATGATCAGCGGCGTGCGGAGCGGCGGTCCGGCCGCCATCGCCGAACCGGCGCTCGAATACGGCGACATTATTCGCAAGATCGAAGGCGAGCCGATCGCGGATCTGAAGGCGGGGGCGGAAGCCTATGAGAAGGTGATGGAGTCGGATCCGCTGCCGGAGTGGGTTCTCGTCGAGTTTGACCGCCAGGGCAAGAATCACGTGACGCTGGTCAAGCCCAAGCCCGACGAGATGGAGGATTCGCCGCGGGAAATCCGCAAGGCCTGGATCGGAATCGCCACGCAGCCGGTGCTGGACAAGCTCGCACGGAAGATGGGCCTGTCCGGGGACACGGGCTTCCGCATCACGCGCGTCTATCCGCACACCAGGGCAGTTGCCTCGGAACTGAAGGTCGGTGACATCATTATTGCACTGAACGGCAATCCGCTGCGGCCGAAGGGCATGCAGGATGCCGGCATGCTGATGCGCGAAGTAAAGAAGCTGGACCTCGGGGACGAGGCGACGATCACGGTGCTGCGCGACGGCGAGTCGCACGATATTGCCGTGTCGCTCGAGGCGACGCAGATCACGGCCGGCGAGGCCCGCCGCGCCGAAAACCGCGACTTCGAGATCACCGTCCGCGAAATCACGTTCTTCGACCGCGACGACATGCAGTGGTCGCCGGACGTGAAGGGCGTCATGGTGGAGCAGGTGGAGCCGGGCGGATGGGCCGGGCGCGGCGGACTGCGCTCGGGCGATCTGATTCAGAAAATCAACGGAAAGAGAGTGAGCGGCCCGAAGGGATTCAAGAAGGTCATGGCGAAGATCGCAAAGGAGCAGCCGGAACGGGTGGTCTTCGTCGTGCTTCGCGGCATTGAGACGCGCTTCCAGTTTGTGGAGCCCGAGTGGAAGCCGGAGGTCGACACGCAGGAACGGGCTTCGGAAGACACCAGCGCGTCCGCAGACAAGACGGACCAACCCCCCAAGGAGCAGGACTAAATGCAATTCCTCGCACGACAACGTGGACGACTCGGCCTGTGCATGACGGCGGCCGTGCTGCTGGGCGCGGTGCGTCCGGCCGCTGCGGAAACCCAGGCCGACTACAAGAAGCTGATGGACGAAGTTGCGCCGGCACTGGTGACGATCAAGTACGTGTTGAAATTCCAGGGCCAGGGCGGCGTTCAGGAGCGAGAGCGGGAATTCACCGCGGTGATGATCGAGAAGACGGGCCTGATCCTCTGCGCCGGCGTGCAGCTCGGCACGTCCAAGATGTTCCAACGCATGGGCATGGGATCGATTACGCCGACGGACATCAAGGTGCTGATCGGCGACGACACCAACGGCGTGGATGCAAAGCTTCTGGCCACCGATGCCGAGCTCGATCTCTCCTGGATTCAGATCAAGGAGCCGGCCGAGGCGGGCTATGCCCACGTCAACCTCGAAAAATCAACCACGCCGACGCTGGGCGACGACTTGTTGACGCTGTCACGGCTGGACAAATTCTTCGATCGGGCCGTGGTCATCCGCCAGGGGCGGCTCGCCGGACAGACCACCAAGCCGCGCGATCTGATGGTCCCTTCGGGCATGGAAATGGAGCCGGGCATGCCGGTCTTCGCGGCCGACGGCTCGCCGGTCGGCGTGGTCGTCGTGCAGTCCCCCGATACGGAGGACACCGCCCGAAGCGCCAGCACGGCGGCACTTCTGCTGTCGGCCAGGGATGTCGCCAAGGCGACAATTCGGGCCAAGGCCACCGCCGAAGCCGAGGAAGAGGACGAGGATGACGAGGAACCTGCCACCGACTCGACGACGCCGACGCCGACGACCCAGCCGGCATCGGACGACGAATAGCGAGCGATCCGGGCCGCCGGATATGTGGCGCTGAAGTGCCGGCACTTTCCGCAGGCGGCGCGAGGACAAGAACCACCGGACCGGTGGCCTCGCTCAGGCGCCGGGAACCGGCTCGTGGGATTCTGACGTGGCGGCGAGGAGACACGCCGCATCACCTACGCGAATTTTGCCATCGTTGAGAATGCGGCCGTGGACGCCTCCACGGCCGTCTTTTTTTAATATCTCGCGCAGCCCCGCTGCCTGCCGTTCCATGATGCGGCACGGGCGCGTCTCGTCGCAAATCTCGATGTTCACCTCGCCGATGCGAATCGTCGCGCCGACCAGCGGCAACAGCCCATCGGCGTCGAGCAGGACATTCGCGCGGCGCGTGTGCCAGGGAATGTCCCGGCCAAGCTCCATGACGACGTCCTTCCATTGACGGGCGGAGAGCAGCGTGATGCCGCGACTGGGATCGACCGGGCCATGGCCCTCGAGTGCCGCGTCGCGACGGGCATTGGCGCACTCAAATTCCCGCATGGGGCCGCCCTCGGCGGAACGGATGGCGATCGCAAGCACCCTGCCAATCGGTCGATCACTGGGCATACGTGTCCTCCCGCAAAAAGGGAACGCACGGCTTCTGACTTCGGCGGACCATCGTAGCGAAAGTCGTCCGGTTGTGGCAGACTGCGCGGCATATGAGTGAACCAGCGACTTCTCCGATCAACTCGCCAGCGAGACCGGCGCCCGCTGGTCTGGAACCGGTGGCATCGAATAAATCCGCCCAGCCGCTGCCTGCCGCCTACGGCCGGACGCTGCTGGGGACTATCGACGCCCGGTTTCTCAACAATCGCCACGCCCGCATCGCGGCCGCCGCACTGCTGGCAGCCGCCCTGATCGTCCCGACCGTGCAGTTCGTTTTGAAGCTCAACGACACCAAGAAAGTGAGCTATCGGCAGAGTGACGAGCGGGCGCGCTCCGCCCTGGGCCGGTGGCTGCCGACGGCGGAGGCCGTGGCGGATCCTGCAAGTGATATCAATCCCTACGGCGCCGGCCACTGGTTTCCCACGCCGCCGCTGATGCTCCTGTCGCTCGTGCCGCTCACCAAGCTGAGCCTCACCGGCGCCGGGCTGGTGTGGGCCGGGGCAAAGGTCATCGGGTTTGTGCTGGGCATGTGGCTGGTGGTGAGCGGGCTGAGCGGCCGCGGGAGGCAGGCCGGTGTTGGAGGGGTTCACCGGTTGGAGACCGGTGCCACGGGGCAAGCGATGGCCGTGCCGCTGGGCGTGCTGCTGATGGCCGCGGTGTTTTCAATGCGGCCCGTCATCTCGGACATCCAACACGGCAATCTGAACGTTTTCATGATGATCTGGCTGGCGATCGCCTGGGGCCTGTATCAGCGTTCCTGCGATCTGTGGGCGGGCGTGTTCGTGGCGCTGGCCATTGTCACCAAGGTGACACCGGCTTTGGCGCTGGTGTATTTCGCCTACAAGCGCGAATGGCGCGTCGTGATCGGAGTGGGGGCGGGGCTGGTTCTGTTCGTGTTCGTCGTGCCCGGCCTCATCCTCGGCTTCGATACGAACTGGACCTGGCTGAGCACCTGGTTCGACATGCTGGTGAAGCCGTTCGCCGTGCACGGCTATGCGACGAGGGAAATCACCAACCAGTCGCTCTACGGCACGGCCCTGCGCCTGCTGTCCAACGCAAAGGTGCTGTCAATCGAACACATGCCCGATGCCATGGCGATGGCAAGCGGCATGGAGGACATGGTGCGCCCGGCGACGCTGCCGGGGCGCATGCTCAAGCCGCTCCTGGTGCTGCCCATCGTTTTGACGCTTGCGTGGCAGTGCCGTACGCGTGGCGTCGCGCGGAACGACGCCCGCCTGCTGCTGGAGTTCGGCCTGGTGCTGCTGGCGATGCTGCTGCTCTCCGAGCGGACGTGGAAGCACCACGCGACGACGCTGCCGATCGTCTTTCTGGGCGTGTGGTACGTGCTCACGTGTTTCGACTTGACCGATCGCTTCCGGGCGTGGTTCGTGGCCGGCCTGGGGGCGCAGTTTTTCCTGCTGGTGGCGGCGTCGGAAGGTGTTTTCCCGGACCGCCTCGCCGACAAGATGCTGGACGGTGGCTTCTTCTGCTGGGGATTGCTGGTGTGCTTCGCGTCGACGGCGTTGCTGTTGAGCGGGCTCCGCCGGCTGGATGCCAGCCGGCCGTGAGTATGGCGCGGTTCGCAGGGCGCTATGTTCGCGGCGCTTCTCGAGAGGCGCCAGTCAAAGCCAGTGAGGCAGACGGCTAGTCCTGCAGGCGGCGAACGTCGCTGCGGGTCCCCTCGATGCCCAGGTAGTTGTAAAACACGTCCTGCGTGAGCACCGGCACGGAGAAGCTGCGCGCCCGGAGGAGAACTTCGCGATAGCGCTCCGCCTCGCTGACATAGCGCCGCTTCTGCGGCCCGGCCGTGGGATCGATCTCCGGCTGCCGCTCCAGAACAGGCCGATCCGGCGTCATCGCCACGCCGCCATCGCCACCGCGGGTGCGGATGCTGCGGCTGCGCCGGCCGTCGCCCTCGTCCTCGTCCTCTTCCTCTTCCTCTTCCTCGGAGGGCTCCTCTTCGTCTTCGGATTCCTCGTCCTCTGATTCCTCATCTTCGGACTCTTCGTCCGTCGATTCTTCGTCTTCGGCCTCTTCGTCTTCCGCATCCTCTTCGTCCGCCGATGCTTCTTCGTCGGCGGCTTCGTCGTCTTCCGGCGCGGCGGCGGCTTCGACCTCACCGGCGGCCTCGTCATCGGCGGGCACCGGACCGGGGACCACGACTTCGCCCGGCGGTTCGGCGCCGGCCACCACATAGTCCGTCAGCGGTGTGACAGACTCGACGACCTCACCGCCCCATGAGCGCACGAGGGCGACGATCTTGTCGCGGCCGCGCACGTCCACATGGCCGTCGAAATCAATATCAAAATCGCCGACGACGCAGAAGGTCGTCTTCTTGTTGCGATTGCGGCTGAGCACCAGGTTGCCGACGTAGTCGCCCTGGAGGATGGGATCATCCGGCGAAGGCGGCGACACCACGCGGCATTCCGACGTCGATCGGTTGACGTTGACGACTTCGACGCTGGCCTTGCCGCGGCCGCTGGCCGGGACGCGCTCGTCGCTGGAATAAACGCTGAACGTCATGCCCAGCGTGACGCCATCCTCACGGCCGAGGCCGATATGGACGAGGGCATCGCCGGGGAGAGCACGGAGGATCTGGCCGATGGGCTTGCGGGCAATGGCCATCGGTTCGGCGCTGGTGGGCAGCTCGCGATAGGAACCCAGGGCGACGCGCTGCTCTTCGAGCAGGCGCTCCTTCTCGGTGCGTTCCTGGAGCCAGCGCTGGCGGATGTCGCGATGGGTCCGCTGCATCTCGTTCATGACCAGGCGGGCGTCGTCAATCTTGGCGGCGAGGGCCTCAATATCGGTGGATTTGAGCTTCTCGATGTCCTGCTTGGCCTTCTGGAGTTCGTCCACCTTGGAGGCGAGCTTGGTCAGTTCGCTGTCGAACTTGTCCTTGAGCTCGGTGGTGGTGTTGCGCTCCTTCTCCAACAGGGCATTGGCCTTGTCGAGGGCATCCTGCGTCGAGAGGCGGTCCTTGAGGGCCTGGTCGTAACGCGTGTGCAGATCGCGAAGCATGGCCACGGCGCCGTTGGCCGCGGTAAGGCTGTTGCCGTTGGCGCCCTTGTTCAGCTCTTCGACGGCGTTGGCAAGTTCATCCAGGGCGGTCTGCGGCGTCTCCATCTGAGGGCCGGCCAGGGCCGCCATGAGCTGGCGAACGCCGTTGGTCATCTCGCCGACCAGCGTCTTTCCCGTCTGGTTGGCGTCGGGGAACATCTGGATGGCGGCCGACTTGTCGCCGGGGCGTGCCAGTCGGCTGACCTCGGACTGGGCCTGGACGGTGTTGTTGCGGAGCTCTTCCTGCATCGTGAAGAGCCAGATGAGAACGCCCGCCAGGATGACGGAGACGACGATTGAGACCACCATGCCGATGGTGGTGGCATTGGTGCCACTGCGGGACGGTGCCACGCCAGCCATGGAACAACTCCTTAGGAAAACCGGTTCGCCGGTGTCGCGGCGACGGTTAGACTGTCAGCCCCCCAGGAACGGGTTCGCGTGCCGAATTCGTACTGACCGCTTTGCGTCATGCCAGGTGGGGCCAAGAGCAGGCGCGCTCTCGGCATAGCGGGGCATGAAACTGCCTCTAAGTATCTGCAAATCAAGGTGAAATGTCAACGTCTGGTGCGGGGGCGACTTTCTTTCCGACGCTGCCGGGCGCGTCCGCGAAGGCGGGCGTTCCATCGGAGAAGTGCGCGACGTTATAGGGCGCGGCACCGCGTTTACCCGTCGCTGGCGTGCAGGACGGCGGCTATTCACCGCGTTGCCGGGCCAAGGCGTTCTTATGCGCTTGCGCTGTTGACAGTCCGGCGATCGAGCCCGACAAATGCTTTTTCAAAAATATGCCCGGCAAATCGCTTTACATCATCGACGGCCATGCCCAGATCTACCGGGCCTACTATGCCCCTTTCGGCAACCTGTCGTCCCCGACCGGCGAGCCCACGCGGGCGGTCCACGTCTTCACTCAGATGGTTCTGAACCTGCTGCGCGACCGCAAGCCCGATTACCTCGTCATGACGCTGGACGTGGACGATCGCACGACCTTCCGAGCGAAGCTCGAGCCAAGCTATAAGGCCACGCGCGACGAATCGCCCGAGGATCTCGGACCGCAGATCAGCCGGATCGTCTCCATCGTCGAGGCCATGAACATCCCGATCCTCCAGTTGATTGGATACGAAGCGGATGACCTGATGGCGACGATCTGCCGACGGCTGGCTGGGCCCGGCCTCGATGTCTTTCTGGTCAGTCGCGACAAGGACCTCGACCAGTTACTCAATGACCACGTGCGAATGTACGACCCCGGCAAGGACGTGGTGATCGACGCCGCATCGATGTGCGAGGCCAAGGGCTATGGCCCCAACCTGGCGGTCGAAGCCCAGATGCTGATCGGCGACAGCACCGACAACATTAAGGGCGTGACCGGCGTCGGACCGAAGAAGGCGGCCCAACTGCTTCAGAAGTACGGCAGCGTCGCGGGCATTCTCGCCCACGTCGACGAGCAGACGCCCAAGCTCCGGGAGAACCTGCTCGAATTTCAGAGCCGGATGGACACGGTGCGGCAACTGGTCACGCTGCGCGACGACGTCGAATTCGAGTTCGATCTGAGCGCGGCGGACGTTTCGCGTTTTGATCCCGCCGGCGCCGTGCCCGTCCTGCGGGAGTTGGGGCTGTCGCGGCTTCTGGAGCGGATCGGCGGCGGCAAGCCGCCCGCAGGCGGCGCACGGGCAACTGAGGCGCCGCCCGCCCCCATCGCACCGCCCCGCCGCGCGGCGTCGGGCCTGTTCGATGAAGAAGAAGGCCTTAAGTCTGCCGCGCCGGCCGAGGCGCAAGCCGCGGGGCCATCGCCGGAGGGCGACCTGTTTGGCGGCCTGTTCGAGACGATCGAGCAACGCAATCCCAACTACGTATTGATCGACGCCGAATCGGCGCTGGCGGAGTTTGCGGCGGAACTATCGAAACAGCGGTGCTTCGCGTTTGACACCGAAACGACCGGCCTGGTTCCGGCAGCGTCCGATTTGTGCGGCATCAGCATCGCCTTTCGGCCCGAACACGGCGTTTATATCGCGATTCGCGGCGATGGTCCGACGGTCAGCGAGGAGGCCGCGCGGCGGCATCTGGGCCCGATCTTCGCGAACCCGGACATCAAGAAATGCGGCCAGAACCTCAAGTATGACGCGGTGGCCCTCAAGACGATCGGCATCGAGGTGGCGGGCATCGAGTGCGATTCGATGATCGCCAGCTTCGTGCTCGAACCGGAGCGCCGTTCCCACGGCATCGACCATCTCGCGCGGGAGCTGCTTCGCTATCAGAAGATCGCCACGACGGATCTGCTCGGCAAGGGCAAGTCCCAGACGACGTTCGACCGCGTCCCCACCGCGCGCACCTGCCAGTATGCCTGCGAAGACGCGGACATCGCGTGGCGATTGTGCGAGCTCTTCACCAGCCGGATGACGGAGCCGGAACTTTGCGCACTATTTCGCGAACTGGAAATGCCACTGGTGGATGTGCTGGCGCAGATGGAGCACAACGGCGTGGCCCTGGATACCGCCCTGCTGGCGGATATCTCGCGGCACATGGCCGACCGACTGGCCGGGCTCGAACACGAGATCCACGCGGCGGCCGGACACCCGTTCAACATCAGCAGCACCCAGCAGCTCGCCGAGGTGCTGTTCGACGAGCTGAAGCTACGCGTCGTGAAACGCACGCGGACGCTGCGCTCGACCGATGCCGAAGTGCTGGAGACGCTGGCCAACGAATCGGACCATCCGCTGCCCAAACTGGTGCTCGATCATCGCGAGTTGTCGAAGCTCAAGGGCACCTACGTCGACGCGTTGCCGGCCATGGTCAATCCGCGAACGGGCCGTGTGCATCCCAGTTTTCATCAAACCGGGGCAATCACCGGGCGGCTGTCGTGCAGCGATCCCAACCTTCAGAACATCCCGATTCGGACGGACGTCGGCGCGCAGATTCGGCGTGCATTCATCCCCGGCATTGAAGATTACGTGCTGATCAAGGCCGACTATTCGCAGATCGAGCTGCGCATCCTCGCCCACTTCAGCGGCGACGAGACGCTGTGCCGGGCCTTCGCGGACGACCAGGACATCCACGCCTTCGTGGCCGCCCAGCTTGCCGGCATCCCCGTCGAGTCGGTCTCCAAGGAGCAGCGCAGCCGCGCGAAGACCGTGAACTTCGGCATCATCTACGGCCAGTCGGCCTTCGGGCTGGCGCGGCAGACGGGGATGAGCCAGGCCGAGGCGCGGGATTTCATCGACCGCTACTTCAAGCGCTATCCGCGCATCCGCGCATTTCTGGACGGTTGCATCGAACACGCGCGAACACACGGCTATGTCAAGACGATGCTGGGCCGGCGGCGAAATATCGCCGAGATACACTCGCGCAACCAGACGGCGCGCAACGCAGCGGAGCGGTTTGCCTGCAACACGGTCATCCAGGGCACCGCCGCCGACATGATCAAGCGGGCGATGGTGAACATCCACCGCCGCATCCTGCGCGAATCGCGACCGAGCCGGATGCTGATCCAGGTTCACGACGAACTGGTGTTTGAAGCGCCGAAGAAGAGCCTGAAGTCCGAGGCGGCGATGATCGAGGAGGAGATGTCGCAGGCCATGCCTCTGCGCGTGCCGGTCAAGGTGGATGTCTCCGCCGGACCGAACTGGCTGGATGCTCAGCCGGTGAAGTAGATGCCAGCGAACGATCGAGCGGAGCAAGCGGTCATGATGCCCACCGGCGCAGATCCGCCACGTGGTATGTTTCCCCCTGCCCCAGCTCGATCCGCGAATCGATCGTGATGGAGATCCAGGGACTGCCGACCTGCCCGCCGGCCGCAGCGGCGGAATCCACCGACTGGAGCACATGAAGGCCGGCGTTTTGCCGCGTGCTTTCACCCAGCAGAATGCGCACTTCCCCGCGTGCGTTGGTCGCCACGTCGAGGATCATCAGTGCCGCGCCGCGACCCTTCGAATCGAGCCAGACATCGCCGGCGGCGATGGTGCCATCGCTGACAGCTCGGGTGTCATCCAGTATGCCAATGCCGGCGCTGTGTCGCATCAACGCGCCGAGGAATTCCCTGAACGACTCCCGTGAGCCATCGCGCCTGTCGACTTGCTCGAACCGCAAACCCTCGCCGCAGCGCAATGGCCGCTGGCCCTGCGCCCAGGCGTGCCAGTCGGAGCGAAGGCCGCTGGCGTAATGAAAGGAAAGCGCCGTCTCATCCTGCGCCCACCAGCCGTATTCGGCGCGGAGGCGGACGAAGAGATTGGCGCCGCTACCGTTGCGCCCGAGCGAAATCAGCTCGATGGCGGCAGTGGGTGCCATGAAAGCGGCATCTTGGCCGACACTGCCATCCGTCGGCGCGAGCGTCGCGCTGCGCGGCGCAACCGGCAAATATCGCAGCCACTCGGAGAAACTGTCAGGGGCGACAATCACTCTTTCGAAGCCCGGCGGGCAGGGGATGCGATCGTGCAGCGACTCAAACTGATCGGCGCGGCGCAGGGGCAGCCATGGATAGTCGAGCGCGCGATTCCGCTTCGGCATTCCTGCGGAGGCTTTGGCTGCCGGGTCCGGAAACCAGTGCGCTGCCATCGGCGACAGCGCCCGATTGGCGCAGATGCCGAATACGGCCGTCGCCCCCAGCATGCCGAGGCGGTGCCACGAGCAGGCGGGCATGCGCTCGGCACAGCCCAGCAACCGGCAACGTGCCCTGCGAACAAAGGGCACTGCGACCTGCCGGCTGCACCATCGCGACAGGCCTGCGACGCTGCGAAGGATCAGCTCTTTCGAGAAAGACATGGCTATAGAAAGTGGCGAGATTGAATCTATCGGCCGACGACAGCACGCGGCAGCAGTACAAGTCGCCGCGGTTTCGCCCGTCGCTTCCCCCCAACGCCGCGCCCACCGGATGCCGGTGCGACGCAGATGCGGGAAGACCCAAAGCGCCGGCGCATTCACCGCCGGATCTCGACGGCAGAACGAGCCCGAACTTACATCAAGCCGCAGCCGGGATGATCAAGGCGCATCGGCCGCCGGTTCATCGAGATCGCCGGCAATCTGTTCGGCCGCGATGCCGCCGTCCTGCGCATCGGGCAACAGGCGGCGGCTCCGCATGTGCCGGGCCAGGACGCCGATGCGCTCGAGCTGCGCCCGCGCAGGTGCGTATTCCGGGTTGATCCGCAGCGACTCCTGAAGCGAGCGCTGCGCGTGCTCATATTCCTTCATCTCGATGCACACCAGGGCCACGTTGTAAAGTGCGACCGACGCCGGGACGGCCCTGGCAAACTCGACGGCGCTCTCGCGCAGCCGCAGCGTCCGGGCCAGGACGATGCCCAGATTCATCCGGGCGCGTTTGAACGAGGGATTCAGATCGAGGGCCGCGCGGAATTCGGGCTCCGCCCGTTCATACTTCTCCTGCATCAGGTAACAGTAGCCGAGATTGTTGCGAAGCTGGGCGGACATCGGCTCTACGCGAATGCCCTGCGACAGGATGTTCTCGGCCTCCTCGAACCGGGAGAGCTTGACGTAGACGATGCCGAGCCGGTTGTAGCCCTTGCCCATCATGGGTGCCGCAGCGATGGCACGTTCATACTGGTCGATCGCGCCGATCAGATCGCCGCGCGTCTCGAGCATCGTGCCCGAGGCGTAGTGAGTTTCCGGCGAGATGCGCGGCGCGGGGGCGTTCTTCACGTTTGCCGGTGGGCTGGGCGGCTGCGGCGTGGCGGGCTTGTTCCATGCGTCGGCCCAGGCGCTCGTCGCATCCGGCGTACACCCGCCGAGCAGGATCATGCCGCCGATCAACGAGAATACCGCCGGCAAATGTCCGCTCGGCGGCATTCGGCGCGCGGCCTGCTGCATTGGCCCGCGGATAATACCGCGAAGGGCGCTTCTGCGGGGCCACGATTGCGGCACTGGCTCTGGCTGGTTCACTCAGTTGCCTCCGCCCTGCGCGCTTCCGCCCGCGCCCTGCAGGTTGTAGGCGGAGCCGCGCGGCTCGGCCTGCTTAGCGACCGCCTGCCCGGCGATGGACTCTCGCGCGCTCATGCCGCGGCCGCCGGAGGGCCCCTGCTCGACGAGGATGGGCGCCGTGGTGTTCAGGCTGACGGCCAGCAGAAATTCCCGGGCGGCGGCCAGCCGGGCGGCCACCAGGTGCGCATCGGAGAGTGCGGTGTCGTAATTGACCGTGCCGCCGGATTCGAACAGCAACTCGGCGTAGCGCTCCAGGCGCTCTTCGCCGGCGCCCGAGAGACGATCGGAGTTGGGCTCAAAATGCGAATCCACGATGGACATGGATGCCAGCATGCCGCGATCGTTGTGCTGCGAGAAGTACCGCGCAACGGCGGGCTGCTGATCCACCTCCCGGCCGGGCGGCGCGTTGGTGACAGGAGTCGCCGAGGGCGATGGACATCCGGCCGCAAAGGCAATCAAGGACACCGCCAGCGCGTGGCAGGCGAAGCGATTCCGGCTCATGACACGTTCTCTCCTCTAGCACAAATGGCCACGTCAGCCACTCGCGCGTGCCAGGCCGCCGAATCTCCGTCGGTCACATGGCAAAACGAGCAATCGCGCAGGCTCCGCCGCACATTGATAAAACCGCCTGCCGGGCGCAAAGCTGCGCCGGCGCCGGAACCGAACCATCCTCCAGAAGTGGATATCGGCATTCCCGACAACATCGCAAAAACCCCGGCATGGCACGGGCGCGACCCCTGGCGGAATGTCAGCATCGCGCCAGTCTCCCAGCGCAACTTCTGCGGCACCGAAACCGGCCCCCCCCTGTAGCGCAACATAACGGCCTCCGCCGGGGATGCCGGCGAAGGCCGCGAAGTTCGATCAAACGTTGTCAGGTGCCGCTGCCGGCGATCACACGATCGCGCTACAGCAGTGCGTCAAGCACGGTTCAGGCATGCCGGCTGGCGGATGTCCGCGTGTGCGGCCCATCGATTTTCGGCGGCCCGTCCGAGGGCTTCTGCGCCTCGTGCGTCGTCATCAGGGCGTTGGTGATCTGAGAGCCGACCGAGTGCATTCCGTCCGGCGTGTAGGGGACCATCATGATCGTCGCCTTGGAATTGGCGCCGACGGCGGTCACCGTATCGTAGTGCTGCGTCAACAGCACCATCTTGGTGGCCTCTTCCGGCGAGATGCCGGCCTCGGCACAGGCCTCGACCGACTCCTTCAAGCCGTTGGCGATGGCCAGACGCTGGCGGGCAATACCCACACCCTGAAGTTCCTTGGCGCGGGCCTCGGCCTCTGCCTCGGCGATGACGCGAATCTTCTTGGCCTCGGCCTCGTTCTTGGCGGCCTCTTTGAGGCGGGCCGAGGCGTTGACCTTGTTCATCGCTTCCTTCACCGTGTGGTCGGGCTGAATATCGTTGACCAGGGCCTGGAGGATGGTGTAGCCGAACTGCTCCATCGTGTCCTGGAGGCGCTCCTTGACGGCGACGGCGATCTTCTCCTTTTCGGAGAAGACGTGGTCGATCTGCATGTCGGGCACGAGGGCGCGCACGGTGTCGAACACGTAGGAGCTGATCTGCTGGCCGGGGTTCATCAGCTTGTAGTGGGCGGCGACGACCGAGTCTTCGTTCTCCCGCACGAAGAACTGGACCGCGATCTTCAGATCGACGAAGACGTCGTCCTTGGTCTTGCTCTCGACGGCAATCTCAAGCTCGCGCACGCGGTGCGTGATGCGGCCGGCGATGCGATCGAGGAAAGGCACTTTGAAGTTGAGGCCCGGCGCGCCCGTCTTGTGGAACGCGCCGAATCGCTCGACGATGGCGCGCGTCTGCTGCTCAACAGTGAACGCGCAGCTGAAAAGCACAACCAGCAGAAACACCCCGAGAATTCCGCCCGCAATCAACCAGGACATATCGCGATCCTTTCTCCCGCCCGCCCGGCGGGACTTTTCCGTTATGCATATTCCGCCGAAACCAGGGCGACGATCACGCCGCTCGACGGCTCCGGAATTTCATACGAAGGTATCTCGATCGTCGTGATCTCGCCCCGCGGGATCGAATCGGCCTTCTGCTCGAGCTGGAACAATCGTCGACCGGTTTCATCGACTCCCTCCAGCGAAAGCACGACGCTCCTGAGCCCGTAGCCGGCATTGAAAATCTCAATTCCCAGCGTTTCGGTCCCGATGAGGCGCGATCCGCCCCAGGCGCTGCGGTGCCGATAGTATAAGTCCGCCGCACGCTGTACGCGCTCCATGCCCGGCGGAACACTGACCGCACTGGGATGACGCGCCCTCCCCACGGATGGCGCACTTGCATCCAGCGGCTCGCCGCACTGTCCGCAAAAATGGGCCAATTCCGCGTTTGTGTGCCCGCATTCGCCGCAAACGCCCTTTCTACGCATCGTCCTTCAATCCCAATCCCGCCTCCGTACTAAGTTTAGCTTCGGACCGAATGGACGCTACTATAAACTTGTTCTGCGCGCATACCCGGCCGGTTGCGGAATTCTGGGGCCTTCGATTCATGAACCCTGGGGGGCAGCCGATGGCTCTGGCTGCTCGTCGCCCAGCTCATGCAGTACGCGGCGAACCTCGGCGGCGATTCTGCGGCCGACCTGGTCTTCCTCATCCACCACGACGTCGGCCCCGGCAAAGGTGAATTCCCAGCGCAGGACGTGATAGCGTGAGCGCACGATGATCGTCGCATTGGGCGCCATCGACCTGGCCGTGCTGATCACCTGCCTGCCGATGCGTGGATCGGGCAGCGTGATGGCGACGACGCGTGCCGTTTGCACCGACGCCGAATGGAGGACATCCTCCTGGCTGGCGTCGCCGATGACATAACGCAGGCCGTAGGAGGCGGCCGTCTGCGCATTCTTGTAATTCAACTCGACCACGACCACGCGCGAGGCGTACTCGCGCATCAGCGATTCCGCCACGCGCTGGCCGGCCGGGCCGAAGCCCAGGATCACGACGTGGTCTCGTAGCGATGTCGATTCATCGGCGGCGACTTCGCCGGCCCGCGAGGCCGATCCCCGTCGCAGTCGCCGCTCGAAGAACCCCCCCACCGGCAGCGCCATCCACACCAGGAGCGGCGTGATTAAGAACGAGCCAATGGTCACCGAGACGACCAGGCGAAACGTATCATCGTCGATAATGGACAGATCGCCCCCCACCCGCGCGAGAACGATGGCGAACTCGCCGACCTGCGCGATGCAGATGGCGGCCGCGATCGCGTGCCGAACCGGGGTGCGAAAGAGGATGGCGATGACGGCCGCAATCACCGCCTTGGCCGTCAGGATCAGGACGAGCATCAGCAGCACGTAGCCGAAGTTCTGCATGGCCCATTCGGGCTCCGCCAGCATTCCCACCGACGTGAAGAACAGCGTGACGAACAGAATCCGGAAGCCGGCCAGATCGGCACGGATCTGCGTGGCAAAGGGCGAACTTCCCAGCACGATGCCGGCCACGAAGGCGCCGAGTGCCGAGGAGAAATTCAGCGCCGTCGCGGCCCAGCTCGCCCCCATGACAGCAACAGCCGCCAGAAGCACCGGCATGTCGCGGTTGCGGGCGAGAAGCTGCTGGCTCAGCAGCCACGGCACCGCGTATCGAAAAATGACGAAGAACGCGGCCACCAGAAGCGCGCCGATGACGATCGAGCGCACCAGCGCGATCAGGACGGTGGAACCGGCGTCGACGCCGGCCAGTACCGAAAAGAACAGCACCAGCGGCACGACACCCATATCCTGAATGAGCGACATGCCCACGGCGCTGCGGCCGTGGATGCTGTCGATCTCGGCGCGGCTGACCAGGAGGCGCAGCATGAAGGCCGTGCCGGACTGGGCCAGCATGGTGCCGAGACAGACGGCGGCTCGCCAGTCGATCCCCAGGGCGATGCCGACCATCGCGAAGACCGCGGTGGTGACCACGACTTGTGCCGTACCGCCGCCCAGGGCGATGGCCCCCATGCGCTTCATGTCGCGCCAGGAGAACTCGAGGCCGATGGTGACGAGCAGCAGCGCCACGCCGAGCTGGGCCATAACGTCGACCAGCGGCCCCGGGCTCATCACCTGGAAGGCATTAGGGCCCAGGAGCGTTCCTGCCAGCAGAAAGCCGAGGATGGCGTTGAGGCGAATGCGCTCCAACAGCGCCCCGAAGACGAGAGCGGCAGCGAGCAGGAGGAACACGTCGAGAATGGACTGCCAGGCATCCAAGGCGTCGCTCCGTCTGAAAAGAGGAGCACACTCTAACCGGCATGAACGATCCGTCACAGATGAGTAGTTCTTCGCAGACCTGGCCGGCGTCAGTTTCGCGTTGGCCGGTGAGCGCCCGGTTCAGGCGAATGCCGAAGTTTCAAGCGTCGATCTGGCAGGGGTTGCGGGTCGCGTCAACAGAATTCGACGTGATTCCTCATGTCATCTTCCGTCAGACAAGCGTCCAACAGCAGCAGGAATTCGATGATCTGTCGGATTGTCCAAGTGTTGGCGGCACAATAGACGATGCCGGCGTGTGGCACTCCGGACTGTGCCAGGCTGAGGAAATCCGAATCAAATGTGAGGATGACGCGACGATTTTCGCGGGCGTACGACAGATGATCGGCGTCGGGAGCCGAACGAAGGCCTGCTTCAACGGTCGTCGTCACATCCAGCCCGCGACGGCGCAAACCATCCGCGATTGCCGGCTCGACTGCTCATCAAGGTGTAGCCGCATCGCCCGCGTCCATTGGCGTAAGCCTGTCTTTGAGCTTGGACGGGAACTGCTGCTTCATGGCCTCAACGAGTTCTTCTCCCTGCTTCATTTGAGCAAGGATTTCGTCGCGATGACTCCAGAAATAGGCGAGCGCGGCATAGACATCAGCCAGCGAAAGTTGCGGGAATGCCGACACAATTTCGTCCGCGCTTTTTCCCTGCAGATCGTGCCAGACATAGATGTCCTGCACGCGAATACGACTGCCGGCAATGCACGGTTTGCCGCCGCAGACGCCTGCGGCGATCGATATGTGTTCAGCGATGACGGAAGTGCCTGTCGTCTGGCTCATACAACGAATTATAGCAAATCCGCCAGGTTCAGCGTCGGCGATCCGTAAGCCCGTGTCCTTACGCCGCAAGATCCGCCTTGGTCGGCGTCTTATCGAGGATGTCGCGCAGCACGGCGTCCGACTCGATGCCCTCGGCCTGGGCCTCGAAGTTCAGCAGCACCCGGTGCCGCATCGCCGGCGTGAAGACCTTGTGAATGTCCTCAAAGGCGACGTTGTACCGCCCGTCGAGCAGGGCCTGCACCTTGGCCGCCAGCGCGACGGACTGCGCCCCGCGCGGCGAACTGCCCCAGCGCACATAGCGGTTGGTCTGATCGGTGGCGAATTGGCCCTGCGGATGCGTGGCCAGTACCAGGCGGATGGCATAGTCCTGCACGTGCCTGGCCACGACGACGCGCTGAACCAGCTTCTGAGCGCCGAGGATCTGATCGCCCGTCATGATCGGCTTGAGATCGGGCTTGTGGCCGGTCGTGGTGCGTTCGAGGATGGTGCCCAGTTCCTCGCGCGAGGAGTACTTGACCACCAGCTTGTAGAAGAAGCGGTCGAGCTGGGCCTCGGGCAACGGATAGGTGCCCTCCTGCTCGATGGGGTTCTGCGTGGCCATCACGAAGAAGGGCAGCTGCATCTTGTAGTGGTTGCCGCCGGCGGTGACGGTCTTCTCCTGCATGGCTTCGAGCAAAGCCGATTGTGTCTTGGGCGTGGCACGGTTGATTTCGTCGGCGAGGATAAGCTGGGCGAAGAGCGGGCCCTTCTGGAATTCGAAGCGCCGCCGGCCGGTCTCCGGGTCTTCCACGATGATGTTGGTGCCGATGATGTCGGCGGGCATCAGATCGGGCGTGAATTGCACGCGCGAGAAATGCAGGCTCAGCGCCTCGGACATGCTGCGGATCAGATACGTCTTGCCCAGCCCCGGCACGCCTTCCAACAGCGCGTGCCCGCCGGTGAACAGGCAGGTGAGAACGCCCTCGACGATATCGTTGTGGCCGACGATCGCCTTGCCGATTTCATCCTTGACGGCTTTGAACTTGGCGCGGAATTCGTCGGTGGCTTTCTGGATGGCCGGGTCGATCTGTAACGTCATGCGATTCTCCACTCTGCCGCGAAAGCGAGCACAGTCTAGGGCTTTCCTCCGCCTGCGTCATCACCCGTTGAATCCTGCGCCCGGCGCCTGGCCTTGAGCAGCCGCGCCGTTGTCGATTCCTGCGGCTTGTCGTCCTTCTTTGTCGCCTGGGCGGCCGGCGCCGCCGGCGCCGCGCCCGGCCCGGTGCCGGTGAGATGACTCATGTCGCCCGGCTTCTTCGCGGCGGGGCCGGCATCAAACTTCTTCGCCGCGTCGATCGACGGCACGCCGGCCTCCGCCGGCGCGGCGGTGACATCCGACTTGACCTGTGCTTCGCGGCGTGCATCCTCGCGCACACGTTCTCGCACCTGCCGCAGGTCCGCCAGCGTCGCCTCTGCACGGCGGCCGGCCCCGAACCGGCCCGCCAGCGTGCCGACGTACGCCCGCGCGAGCCGCAGCGACTTCAGCGGGTCAATCGCCAGCCGCCGGAAGGCCACGTCCAACAGCAGGATCGCGATTGCCGCCATGATGAGCTTGTCCCAGATGGGCGTGCGCGTGACCACCTCCGGCAGGTTGTGTGCGAAGACCTTCTCCGAATTGTCGCCGAAGCCCAGAATGCGACCGTCCGTCTCCAGCGCGACTTCCTTCAGCAATGCCTCGTTGACCGTCAGGTCCTTGAATTCCGGCGAGTAGGCCAGCGTGACGCCGGTGCGTATGACCGCGGCCTTTTCGCTCTGCGTGGCCGGGGCCTGCACATTCACCAGGTACGTGCCCTTCTGGTTTGCCCGGAATGTCGCCTCGTACTTGCCGGGACCGGTCTGCACCAGCTCCAGCCCGTGCGACTCACCATCCGGCGATATCACGCGCCCCTGGAACTGCCGGAAGCGTGTCGCGCTGCCGGCATCTTCCATGCTTTCGATGATGACGCGCCCCTGATCGCCCTCCATCACCGTCGTCACGTCGTAATTGGCGGCGCTGCCCTGCTGCATCGACCAGCGGACCGTCTGCGACCAGAGCTTGCTGAAGTTCTCCCAGTCCGTCCACTCGGAGCCCCATCGCTTCCACCAGCCGCTCGTAAACGCCACGGTGCGACCAAAGCCGCACAGCCAGTGCGCCAGCAGCGGATCGCCGCGCTTGGTGACCAGCGGCATCTCGACATCCGCTGTCGAGCGCGGCGTGGTGACGACGTATCCCTTGAGCTGCGGAAATGGTCCGTCGATACCGATGAGGATGTCCGACAGGTGTGGCCGCACCTTTGGCACGAAGATTTCGTCGCGAATGAGCGGGCGGCGGACGATCTTCGCTTCCTTGATGAAAATCTTGGGGAGCTGCTTTTCGTCGCCGGGCTTGCTGAGCGAGTAATACTTTCCGCCCGTGTCGTCGGCGATCTTCTTCATCGTGCCGATTTCGAACCCGCTGTGCGGAAAGACCGACACGGTGGAGCAGGTGACCTTATTGCCCCGCATCAGGGCGATGAGGCCCGCCGACGGCGCCTGGGGATCGCCGTCGGAGATGATGATCATGTGGCGCTGGGCGGCATCCTTGCAGTTCATCAGCGCGTTGTACGCCATCCGCATCGGGGCATCGAAGTCGAACATATCCGCATTCTGCATGTTGCGGATCTTCTGCTTGATGGCCTCCTTGTTCTGGCAGATCTGCATCGGCACTTCCCAGTGGAAGCCCACGGCGCCCCAGCCCACCACGCCGTAGTAGTCCAGCCGGCTGAGGGTATCGAGCGCGGCGATGGCCGTTTCGATGCCCCACTTGTTGCCCTGCGGCATCTCGCACGAATGCATGACGATCGCCAGTGCCCCGCGCGGAATCTGCCGAACCGAGTCGACATCGAACTTGACCGGCATCACGTCCTCGACGATCGAACCCTGCCAGCCGCCGGCCCCGAAGCTGTCGTCGCCGCCGAGCATGATCAGCCCGCCGCCCAGATCGCGGACATAGTTGGCCAGTGAACGCTGCTGCTCGCCGGAAAAATTATCCGCGCCGACGTTGGACAGGATGACCGCGGAATATTCCTGAAGCGTCGCCGTGGAGACATCGACCGCCGCGGCGGATTCCCACTCCACGCGGATGTTCTCCTTTGCCAGCGCCTCCATCAGCAACTCGTCGCCTTCGCGATCAGCGTCGTTACCGATGAAGAGCACCGTCTGCGGCCCCTCGACGTTGGTGAAGGCGCGGGCCACGTTATTCTCGCCGATGACGTCGGCGGTGCGATCATCGGGAACGAATTCGGCCCGGAATTCGTGCGCGCGTTCGTTCTGAATCGGCAGCCGGATCGTGAAGGCGTTGCGGCCCTCTCTCAATGTGACGCGCTGGCCCGATCCATCCTTGCCCGGCTGGAGGTCGATCATGTCATCGTTCTGGCCCACGCGCTTGTAGATGAACACCTCGCCGGTCGTTTCCCGGTCGCTGCGCAGCACCATGCGCAGGGCCACGTTCTCGTGCAAATTGGCGTAGGGCGGGGCTCGAAGCTGCTCGAAGACGACTTCGGAACCATGCTCGAAGCGCAACGGCAGCACATCGACCGTGATGTTGTTGGCGTCGGCGTTCTTCGCCTCTTCCAGCGCGTCGCCGACGTTCTGGTTGCCGTCCGAGATGAGCACGACGCGATTGTTCGTATCGCTGCGGGCGCATGCAGCCGCCATGCGCAGGGCCTGGGCAAGATTACTCTGGTCCGGCCGCTGCCCCTCGGCGAACGGCGGATCGACGTGAATGCCCTGCTGGTTCAGATCGGGCAGCGTGGGAAGCTGCTCAATGTTCGTGCGACCGTCAAACGTCAGCACCGCGGCCCGGTCGTCCTTCCGCAGGTCCTTCGAGGAATCGATGATGAACTCCTCGGCCTGGCGGCGGATTTCGAGCGGAACGCTCTTGGACACGTCCAGCACATACAGCACGCTCAGGTGATCGTTCCTGAGCACGCGGTGCATGCCGGCCAGCGCGAGCACGAGCACGATGATGAGCACGGCCCGCGTTCCCATCGTCAGGCGCCGGCGAATCGGCCCCAGCCCGGCCAGCGACCGCCGCGAGAAGAACCACAGGGCGACGACGATGAGCGCGAGCCACATCCAAGTGGGCTGGTCGAAGCGTTCGTGGGAAAAAAGCCAGCTCATTACATCGCTCCGGCCACAAATCTATCCGCAGATTTCCCAGATTGACGCAGATTGGGCTTAGTCATGATTGAATGGGTAACCCAATCTGTGAAATCTGCGCAATCTGCGGTTCACTGCCCTACCAGTCTATCACCTGCACCCGATTATTCCATGAGTCCAGGCACCAGATCCGGCCGTCCGGCGCGACCGCAACGCCCCACGGTTGCAGCAATTGCCCCGGCTGGCGGCCGGCGCTGCCCCAGGTGCCGAGGGGATTGCCCCGCGCGTCCAGCCGAAGCAGGCGATTGCGGCCGCGCTCCACCACCAGCAAATTGCCATTTTTCTCGAAGGCCATGCCGTAGGGATAGCTCAATTCCGTCTCGCTTCCGGCCTCCAGCGCGATGGCCGAAAGAAACTTGCCGTCGCGCGTGTAGCGGCAGATGCGATGATTGCACGAATCTGCGACCCAGAGCACGTTGTCGCCATCGACCAGGATTTCGGTCGGGCGATCGGTCCAGCCTTCGCCGGATGACTTGTCGGCAAAGCTGAACAGATACTGCCGATCCGGGCCGAACTTGCTGATGCGATCGTTTCCGCCATATTCACCGACATAGATGAAGCCGTCGGCATCGACCAGCACGCACGTGGGAAAGATGAACTGCCCCGGCCCCTCGCCGTGCGAACCGAAGCGGAACTGCTCGTTACCGTCGCGATCGTAACAGATGACGCGGGCATAGTGCGTATCGGGCACCCACACGCGATTTTCGCGGTCGACGTAGAGGCCGGTCGGCATGCCGCTCTGATAGTCGGGCATGCGCCAGCCGGTTTCGAACCTGCCGTCGGGTCCGAAGCGCTGAACGCGGGCGGTCTTGTCGCAGACGAACACGCGGCCATCGACCGGCGAGGCGGCGATGGCGCGCGGATAGTTGAATTCGCCGGGGGCCAGTCCCGGCCTGCCGACGATCAGCTCGACGGCATCGGCGCCGGTGCCTTTCTTCTGGCACCCGGTAAGGGCCGCGATGGCCAGCACACCAATGAACACCGCGCGAAACGTGTTACGACCGGCGCGGCGGCGAAACGGTACGGCTCCCGCTCCCGCTCGGGCGGCGTCTCCTGTAACTGAGTCGTTGTGCGTTTCCGATTTCATGGCCTTCGCGGGATCAATTCACGCTCCGTCCGTATGGGCGCCGGACCGACACGGTCCGGCTCGCGTAATTGGGCACGGTGCCGCACACACACTCACGTCACGATCCGGCTCGCGCTCCTTTGGCAAGGTCCTACGCGCCAGCCCAAACAGCCCCGCTAACCCGACGATTATACGAGCATCAGCCCTGAACGGTTGACGCGCGCTTCCGCAGCACCCGCCCCGCGCCGTGCAGCGCCCATGGCAGAATCATCGCGGCCAACAACGCCGGCCCCATCATCAAGATCGCCATCGCCACCGTCCGGTTGTGCCGGCCATAGTGCATCTGCGAATCGACCACGACGGCGAGGCTGCCGCCCCCCCACTGCGGCGGCTGGAGCAGCGTCGAGATCTGCACCTCCGACAGCGAAAGGCAGGCGACCAGCAGCCCGGCGGCATACACCGCCCTGCGAAACAGCGGCCAGCTCGCGGCAGCGACGATCTGCGCGGGGCTGTTTGTCTCCATCGCGGCATGATCGACCAGGGCCGCCGGCGTGCGTCGCCCGAGCAGCAGCGCGAGACCGATCGGAATGAACGAGAATCGAACGAGCAGCCCGGCGATCCAGACGGCCGGCGAGTTGTCGTAGATGTTCCACAACTCGCGCGGGCTGACGGTTTCGCTGGAGAAGAACGCAATCAGCGCCGTCGCCGAAAGGGCCGGCGGCAGGACGGCCCCGACGAACGCGATCGCGACCATCGCGCTCGCCAGCCAGCGTGCAGGCCGGCTCATGCCCGGCGGCGTGAGAACGGCGGCCGCCATGCAGACGGCAGCCAGCCCGGCGGCAAGCGCAGTGGTGAGCGTGGCAGGCGCCGCCTGGCGAAGCTCATCCCCGGCCCGGTGAAACGACTCGGCCACGTCGTATCGCCCCCCGCCCAGTGTCACGGCGAAGACAGCAAGCGGAGACAGCGCCAGGATCGCGACATAGCCGCCGCACATCACGGCGCGGAGCCCTGTCGGGCTGCCCGCCGCGCGACCGGCGTTGACGTCGGGCATGTCCCCCCAGCACAGCATCTGGCGAATGCCGGGAAAGGCGAGGGCCGCCAGCGCAATCAGCAAGACCAGCATGGGCCACGACTCGAGCAACAGCCGCGCCGAGGCATGCGGCATCGACGCGGCGACGGCGGCCTTCGCGTTCATCTCGACCGACCAGACATCGGGCGTGAGCACCAGCGGCGGCACGGTGCTGTCGGTCAGGGCGAGAATGGCCACGGCGGCCGCGGTGGCATAGAGCGCCGGCCGCATCGACGGCCACGCCCCGCGGAAAAAGGCAAGCGTCGGCGTGGTGTCGAGTAGTGCCATTCGATAGGCACCCTGGCCCACGTGGCGGAAGGCGGCCGACAGCACCAGGGCGGGAATGGGCCACAGCCACAGGGCGAGGACCCAGGCGGCATGGAACATCTGCCCGTGTGCCACTGCTTCAAGCAATGGTGCGCGAGGCACTGCCTGGAGCAGTGGCACACCTGAGGGAGCGATGAGCAGCCACGCGTAGGCGTAGATGCTCGGCATGCAGATGAGCGGGATGATCGACAGGCCGGTGATGACGCCGCGCGCAGGGCTGCCGGATGTCGCACTGTCTCGTCCTGCGGAGGGCAGGCGGGCAAGAACCAGAATGACGGGCATGGCCAGCAGGTGCGCGCCGAGGACGGCGGCGGCGGCGAGGATGCACGAGTTGCGGAAGACCAGCAGGTCGCGCGGTGTCGTGCGCAGGGCACCGGCGTCGAAGCCGCCCCGGACAAGCTGCCATGCGATGACGGCGAGGACGATGCCGCTGCTTGCGGCCAGCAGAAAGCGGCCGAGCCAGCGCATCAGCCATAGGACGGCGGCGGGCATCAGCGGAGGAGGACGCCGGTGACGAGCTTGTCGCTTTTTTCAAGCAGTTCGCCGGCAGCGCGATAGTCGATCCGTGCCTCGGCGGGAACGGGCGGCGCGGACGGATTTGCCTTGGCAACTTCGGCCATGCGGCCGAGCAGCCAGTCGGGATTTTTCTCCAGCACTTCGCGGCGAAGGTCGGCGCGAACCGGGACGTTCTGTGAATCGCTCAAGGCAAGTGCCTTCTCGATGTCCCTGGAGGCGAGATGGTCAATGACGGCTTGGGCGGCGGGGAGATTTCGAGCGCCTTTGACGAGCGCGACGCTGGAGGGAATCCAGAGCGTGCCTGGCATCCATAGGCATTGCTCGCCAGAGCGAAACTCTCCTGAAGGATCCCGATAGATGGCCGGACCTTGAATTTCCGGGAAAATCATATCGATCGAGTCGCCGCGACGCTTGGCCACGATGACGTCGTCGGTATCCGTCGCCGCGAAGTCCACGATGCCCTGCTTGAGCAGCAGCAGCGCATGCGCATTGCCGTTGGCTCGGCGATAGTCATTCTCGCGAAGTTTTTCGAAAAACCACGTCAGCCCATCCTTGCCCCACAGCGAATAAAGCACGGCCATGTGACCGCGCGTGGTGCCGAAGCGCGGATCGGCCAGCGCGAATTTCCCTTTGTATTTCGCGTCCGTCAGGGCAGCCCAGGAGCGCGGCAGGTCCTCCCGCTTCGTCCGCTTCGGATCGTAAGCAATGACGCGGCCGCGCAGGCCATAGGCGGTCCAAAGGCCCTCCGGATCGCGATATTCCGCCGGAATGTCGGCGGCCGTCGGCGGCTTGTACGGTGCGAAGACGCCCTTCCGCGCGAGATCGATCGTCACGAACAGTTCGCCCGACCACCACACATCGGCCCGCGGATTGTCGCGCTCGGCGAGCAGCTTGTTGGCGAGGCCGGTGGTCTTGCCGGCCTCGGTGTCGAAGACGGGGCGAATGTCGAGGCCGCTCTTCTTCGCAAAGTCGCGCAGCAGCGGCTCGGCAAAGTCGCGGTCGACGGCACAATAGACGACGACCGTGCCCTTCGGTGCAGGCGCCGAATTGTCATCAGCAAAGGCCAGGAGCGGGACAAGGCTGAGCGACAGGCTCAAAGCAAACGAGGCACAGCGGACCGGCGTGCGCGCGCACCGGTTGCAAACCGGTGCCACAGCGCCCTGTCTCGCGCGGCCGGCGATCACTCGTCGTCTCCACCCGGTGCCGGCTTCTTGTCACCTTCGGAGGCGGGCTTTTCGCCGCTGCCGGAGTCCTTGTCGGCGTCACCCGATCCGCCCGCAGGCGTTTTGGCGTCGCCGTCCGCCGACTTTCGCTCGCCGGCATCGGGATATTCATCGCTGATGCGATCGAAGAACCGCTTCACGCTGCCGCGGTACTTCCGCGGGATGCGATCGCGATTGACCGCGTCGGTCGCCTCGATCTCGGCGGCGCTGATGGCCTCCTCGAAATCGGCGTTGCTCTCGCCCTTGAGCTGCTGGCCCTTGACGAACTGCTGGCCGACGATGCTGCCGCCGCGACCCTGTTTGGTTCTTGCCTTCTCATTCTTCGTGGCGGTTTCGACGTTGTCATCCCGATCGCGTGGGCCCGCCCCACGGCCGCGCCCGCCCTGGCCGTTCTGATTGTTCGGATTGCACTTCGGACACGGCGCGCCATCGGCACGGAAGCCGCTCCCATCGCACTGATCGCACTTCAGATCGTCCTGGCTGGGATCGAAGTCCTCCAGGTCCTGACCGGCCTGGTCAAGCTCGGACAGCTTGTTCTCCAAGTCGTTGAGCGCCTGCTCGAGCTGTTCCATCTCGCTGAGCTGCTCGCCGGCCTCGCCCAGTTCCTGCATGGCCTGCTGCATGTCGCCGTCTTTCATGGCCTTGGCGCACTGGCCCATCTTTTCGCCCATCTTGTTGCACTGCTGCGATGCCTTCTGCTGGGCCTTCTGCTGCTGCTGGAGCTTCTCCAGCATCTCCTTCATCTTCTCTTCGGTCATGCCGCTCTGCTTGAGGCGCTCGGCCATTTCCTTCGCCAGCTTTTCGAGCTGCTTGGGGTCCTTCTTGGCCAGCGTCTCCAGCACCCGCTTCGCATCTTCGGCGGTCATGCCGGCATTCTCGAGCTGGCGCTGCATCTGCTGCTGTTGCTGCTGGTCCTGCGTCTGGCTGGCCTGCTTGATCTGCTCGGCCAGCTTCTGCATCTGCTCCTGCATTTTCTTCATCTGCTCGGCATCGACCTTGCCCTCGCGGGCCCGCTTGGCCAGCTCTTCCTGCACCTTCTTGACCGACTCCTGCGCCTTGTCGAAATCGCCCGCCGACAGGTTATCGATCAGCTCGGCCAGTTCGCTCTTCGGATCGGTCTCCTCGCCGACGTGGCGCAGGCGCTTCTTCGCTTCGCGCAAGGCCTGGAAGCGCTCTTCGTTGACCTTCTTTTCCAGCGCATCCTGCGCTCGCATCAGCTTCTTCAGCCCCTCGCGGCGCTTGAAGTCGGGATCGTCCGCGCGAAGGTCCTTGGGCGCGTTGGTCTTCTCTTCCTCATTGCCGGCCTCGACGCCCGTCTCCCGCGCGATCTGATCGATCGTCGCGAGTGGCTTGGTGATGGCACTCGCACGGCTGGCCAGCGCCGCCCGCGCCTCGGAAGACTTCTCGTCCTTGTCCTTGAACAGGTCAAACTCCGGCAGCAGCAGGGAAAGCAGCGCGACGACAAGCACCAGACCGCTCAGCGACATCGAGCCGGGCCATCGCAGCGGCAGAAAACGGCGCGGCGTCAGACCGGTCACCGCCCGGGCCGCATCGGCCACGACCGCGGCCGCAAACGGATCGTCCGGCCGGCCGACCGCGATGCACGTCGAGACGCGCTCGCGCAGGCCGGCGGCCTTGTCGAGCTCGGCCGCGGCGGCAAGGGCGTCGTCGCGCGTCAGCAGCAGCCAGACCAGCGAACCCACGAAGGCGGCAGCCAGCCCGGCCAGGGCGATGATGCCCATCGGCCATTGCAGGGCCAGCACGCGAACCGCGATCCACAGCACGATCCACGCCATGGCCGCAAAGGACAGCATCCAGCCAAACTGGCCCAGCCAGCGATTCAGCCAGAGCCGGTACTGGGCGCGTCGTACCTGCCGTTCGAGAATGTCCATCTGATTGGCTCCTCAGGCCCGCGGAACCTCAGCCGCAATCGGATTCTCCGTCCAACTGTAGATTATACCGCATTTTAGGACCTGCCGTTGCGGCCAGCAATCCAGAACCGCCACGTCCGAAACGACTCCCACTGACGATCCCGCTCCTGACGGCCGATTCTCCAATAGAGACGATCGTCCGCATCAGCGGTTAGTCAGGCGCCGGCGGCCACCGTGCAGCCGCGCGGCAGAATCCTGCGTCGCGCACAAACATAGGACGCCTGGCCGCCCGCACGGGTTCCCCGATTGGCCCGTGGACCGTACGCGGCAACAATGACTTTGCTGGAATGTACACCCTGCCGCTGACTGGAAGGCATCGCCGCCCATGACGAACCCTATCGAGCCCATCCCCAGAGATCGCGCCCGAGCGCGTGGCTCCGTCGGCCCCCGCTCATTCCGCGGTCGACTCTTTGCCGGCGTGCTGTTGATCATCCCGCTGGCCGTGACGGCGGTGCTGATCAATTACGTGTATTACGTGCTGCTGTCTTTCGGCGCGCTGATCGTGTACTGGGCCTCGCGCGGCGTGGTCTGGGCGACCGGGGCCGACGCGAAATCCATCATCAACATCGATCCCAACAATCCCGACTGGTACGAAGTCACGCTGGCCGTCGGCATGACGATCCTGCTGCTCTACCTGCTCGGCTGGCTGGGCTCCAACGTCGTCGGCCGGCGCATGATCGAGGCCGTCGAGCATCTCTTCGAGCGAATCCCGATGGTGGACAAGGTGTACGGCGCCATGCGCAAGATGGTGCAGGCCATGTCCAGCTCCGGCGGCAAGGAAGACAAGCAGCGCGTCGTGCTCGTCGATTTTCCCAATCGGAACATGAAGGCCCTTGCCTTTCTCACCAACATCATCACCGACACCGATACCGGCAGGCAGCTGGCCACCGTCTATCTGCCGACCACACCCAATCCCACCAGCGGCTACATGGAAGTCGTGCCCGTCGAGAACCTGACCAACACCGACTGGACCGTCGACGAGGCCATCTCGATCATCCTGTCCGGTGGCGCGACCGCGCCGCCCACGGTCCGGTTTGATCCACCCGCGCGCTGGTCGGAGCAGCCCGACGAGCCGGCCCCGCCCCGGCCGCCGCCCCCCCACGACACCGAGCCGTGAGCCTGGGTGCCACTGTCCCGGCGCCGTCATGTGTGCCACTGCTTCAAGCAATGCAGAACACCCGAAAGCGTGCCAGGCACGATGCCGCCCGTGTGCCACTGCTTCAAGCAGTGCAGAACACCAGAAAGCGCGCCAGGCAGGATGCCGCCCGTGTGCCACTGCTTTAAGCAGTGCAGAACACCAGAAAGCGTGCCAGGCACGATGCCGCCCGTGTGCCACTGCTTCAAGCAGTGCAGAACGCCAGAAAGCGTGCCAGGCAGGATGCCGCCGCCCGGATGCCACGTGGCTGTATCAGCAGTGCGAATTGGAATAAGAGTGCCACTGCTGTATCAGCAGTGCCAACGCGGCGTGCGGCCCCACCGTGCCGGCAGCGACCGACACGCTGCCTCAATGTCTCACTTGCGGGCCGCCGCCCGTTTCCGGCCCGTTCCGGGCTCCCGGTTCCCGGTCCCCTGCGTGGTCTCTTCGATGGCCTGGCTCATCCCCACCTGAAACGACAACTGCTCCAGTTGCACCGCCAGATCGACCGACGAGACCGCGACGTTGCCCGCGACATTCAGGTTCACCGGGGCGAAGTTGAACAGCCCGCGAATCCCCGCGGCCACCAGTTGATCGGCAACCTCCTGGGCCACTTCCGCAGGCACCGCGTTGATCGCCAGCCGCACGTCCTTCTGCCGGACCGTCCTGGCCAGCTCGCTCAGCGGTTGCACGACCAGCTCGGCATTCGCCGTCAGCGGCTTGCCGACCTTTCGCGGATCGGCATCAAAAACAGCGACCAGGCGAAAGCCCTTTTTTGCAAACCCCCGATAAGCGGACAGCGCCGAACCCAGATTCCCCGCCCCCACCAGAAGGACGTTCCACGTCTGGTCGGTGCCGAGGATGTGTCGAATCTTGGCGGTCAGCTCCGCCACGTCATACCCGATGCCGGGATGGCCGAACTGCCCGAAATAGGCGAGATCCTTACGAATCTGGGTGTCAGTAAGCTTCAGTGCCTCGCCGAGCTGCCGCGAGGAGACCGTCCGCTGATCGGCGCGCCAGAGGGATTCGAGTTGACGTAGATACAAACTGAGCCGCCGAACGGCGGGCACCGGTATATTGTTGCCGGACTTCATTCAGGCGTATCCCCGCCGCGGCCGAGCGAATCCACTCCCCGGATCGCGTGCCTGATAATATCTGTGGGGGTCCGGCGCCTCAAGACCGCCGCCCGCCCAGCAGCTGTAACATACGACGCCGCTGCGGTTTTGGAGCGTCGGCCCTTGACACCTTTCGCCCGATGCTGATACGGTTTGAGGTATTCTGGGCGTGTTTCTGGCAATCCTGGCGCCCGGATTCAACCCGTGGAATTCGCCGCATCGTTCGACGGTCGCTCGAAGGGCAATCGTCCGGCGCTTGGGGGTGTTTGTGACCAGTCGCATGCGGGGCTCGTTTTTCATATCCGCCGTGATGCTTGCCGTGATGTGGCCGGGCGTCGTTGCCAGTGCCGATCCGCTCGCGACCTACGTGCAGAAAGAAACCATTGATCGCGCGGACATGGCGACCATCGAAACGCACGTAAAACAACGCGTGCGAGCGTTGGTTGAAGCAGGCAAGGACGCGGCGGACCGCCGCCGGGCCCACGACACGATCCTGGAAACGGCCCAGAATCGCAAGGCGACGCCGGCCGGGCTCAGCGCCTACGCCGAGGCCGTGGCCAGCGAACTGTCAAATGCCGCTTTGAACTCCGACCGCTTTGAAGTCGCCTTTGAAGGCGTCATTATCCTGTCGGAGATGAATCACCCCAACGTTGCCAGCGCCCTGGCACAGGCGCTGCATTCCCCGCACGCCGCCGTGCGCTATCGCGCCGCCACCGGGCTTAAGGCCCTCCACGAGCAGCTCGCCAAGGAGGGCGGCGCCGTTGGCTCGATCCTCCGCTCTTTACGGCTCGTCGGCGCCAAGGAGCGGGATGAACTCGTTCTTCGTGCGATATACGAGGCGGTCGATTTCTGCTCGGACAACGCAAGCTTTTCCCGCGCCAACGAAGTCGCCGAGGCTTTGGACGAAATCCTCTCCTCCCGCCTCACGCAGCTCGAAAACGGTGCCCGCGATGAGTGGCGCGACGAAGCCGGCATCGTGGCCGCCGGCGCTGCCTATCCATCCGCGTCCCCCAGTCAGCAACAGAGGCTGATCGGACTCATCTATCGATACCAGAACAATCTTCTCGAGCGCTACCGGTCGCCGGACACCGCCTCCGAATACCTTCGGACGCTGCGCAGGCTGGCCAAGGTGTCGGATCAGGTCCTCGCCCGGATGATGCAGGCGTCGAAGGTCACGCCGCCATCGCAGAAGCTCGAAGACGCCCTCAAGCCCAAGCCGACCGATGCCTCGATCAAGGCGGCGGAAGCGGTGCTGGCGGAGGTCAAGTCGCGGCTGGCCGGCGAACCGTGGAAAATCCCATAAAATGGCAGGCGCTGGAATGTGCGGCGGGCTGCGAGGCCGGTTCCATCGCAGCGTGAACCCGTGCCGGCGTAAACGTTTTACCTGATTGCACGGCGCAGGTCGAACCTGCCGCCGCAGGCATGACCTGCGATACACCACGATCGAATTCCGGCAGTGTCCCTTCGAAACATCTGCCTCGACCAGTCATTCATGAACGCACGACCATTGCCCCTGCCAAAGCGCCTCGGCGGTTCTCAGTTGGCGGTGCTTCTCGCACTCGCCATCCTGCCGGCCTCGTCCACCCGCGCCGGCGAGTCGGTCTTCGACCGAATCCCCGGCGACGTGGCGGCGGTCATCGGCATCAACAATCTCGAACAGATGCAGAAGCGGCTGGTGGATTTCGGCCGCCGCATCGATCCCGGCTTTGACGGCATTGATCTGGGCGAGTTCGAGCGCACGCTCGGTTTTAATCCGGGCACGATCGATCTGTCCAAACCGATCTATTTCATCGTCCCCTCCCCCGTCACGTGCGATCCGGTCGCCCAGCTCAAGGCCCTCGGCGCGTCGCGTGCGCTGGGCGACGGATTGGGCGAATTCCCCATCGTCTCGTTTGAGCCCAAACACCCGGACACCTTCCGCAGTTCACCGCGCATCGGCGTCCGGCGGGAGCGCCGCCAGCGCGGCCCCTTCGGCACTTATTTCATCCTCGTCCGCGGCGAGACGATCTTCATTGCCGATTCGAGCGCGCCGCTCAAGCACATCCGCCGGATGCGCAGCCGGGAATCACTCGCTTCCTCCCTGTCGCCCCGCATGCACAAGTCGATGCGCGAGTGCGACGTCTTTGTACACATCCCCTTCGATTCGTGGCGCGACCGGCTCAGCCCCTGGCTCACGCTGGCGGCCGGAATGGTGAAGATCGGCATGACCGCCGACGAGGACGCGACGCGGGCCGGCGAAATCAAGATCATTGCCGACTGGGCCGTCCGCGGCTTTCAAAAGCTGGTGGACGAGGCAAAGGGCGTCAATTTCTGTCTTGCCTTCGACGGCAACACGTTTCGCATTGATCACCACGTCACCTTCGTCCCCCACGGCCAGGTAGCGGGCTATCTGGACTCTGTTCAACGTCGCGGCTTCGATTCGTGGGCCCATCTGCCCGATCGCCCCTTCTACGTCGCCGGCGCCTGGGACTGGAGGGTGCCACCCGATCAGGCCATCACGCTTGGCGTAAACCAATTGTGCATGAGCATCGACTCCGTGCGGCAACAATATTCCGAGCCGACTCGGGAAAAAATGGCCGCATACGCCCGCGATTGCGCCGCCGCGACCCACGGCACCCAGTTCATGATCACGTCGCCGCCCGGCCAGTCGGGACCGATGCAGTTCGTCGGCGCGGACATCGTCGATGCCCCGGCCCGTATCCTCGAAAAGTACCGCTATCTCCAGGAGAACACCTGCGAGATGATGTCCATGTTCATGTACGGCGGCGGCGCCTTCGGCGGCAAGTTCAGCAGCAGGCGCCGCGGGAGCTGCGACTATCTCGAAATGCAATTCGACAATGCCGACATGTCGCGGAAAGCCCGCGACGAGCTCGTGGCGGTGTATGGCGAAGGCGTTCGCTTCCAGGAGACCGCCGTCGGCGATTCGCACATCGCCTTCACCATCGCCCAGCCGGTATACGGCGTATGCGACATGGTTGAAGCCATCCGGCAGGGCCGATCGCTCAGCGGCAATCGGCGGGTGCACCGTGCGACCAGCCGCCTGCTCAAGGACTCCAACATTACACTCCTCTTAGACGCCGGCCGCATTCTGGAAGCCATGCCGGGCGTCCTGGCCGGCCGGGAACAGCAGTCGGCCGATTCCGATGAAAATGCGCGTGAGACCCTGTCGGCGACGCCGATGAAATCAACCATCGGTCCGCTGGTGGGCTGGTCGTGCCGCGTGCGCAAAAACGCGCTGGAATGCCGTCTGGCACTCGATGCCGACGATTTCGAGGCCCTCCTATCACACGTCAAGCTTTTCATGCATCGAGGCACTGCGACCGATCAGGGTGGCTCGGCGCCTGCTCCGCCCCTGGTCTGGACCGACTGATTCCCGCATTTTCAGGGCCTTTTCACCCCGTCTTGACGACATCTGCAATTGGTCTGAATATCCACCGTCCCTGTGGATTCACACGGCCGCCTGGTGCGCGCGCCGGATACCGCATTGATTCTGAGCCGGGATTCTTCAGACGTTAAGGAGTAACTCAACATGGTTTTTCGACGATCGATGACGAGTTTGGCAATCGCAGCGGCACTCGTGACGGCCCTTGCGGTTCCCGCCCCGGCGCGTGCCGCCGATGCGAAGGAGATGCTGAAGTTCGTTCCGCAGGATGCCTGGGGCTTTGTCATGCTCCAGTCGATGGACACCATCGATGAAAAGGCGACGCAGCTCCAGAAACTGGGGGCGCCGATTCCGTTTCCCCAGGTCACGCCGATGATTCTTCAGACACTGGCCATCACGCCGCAGGACAATCCCATCGACATGAAGTCGCCCGTCGGCGTCGTCATGCTCGACATGAACAAATACGGCGGCGGCGACTATCAGAAGTCGATCGTCGCCCTGATCCCCGCCAAAGATGGCAAGGCCCTGGTGACCAAGCTGGGCGGCGGTGAACCCGAGGACGGCATCATCACCTGCAAGACGCCCATGGGTCAGGACGTCTACGCGGTCATTCACGACAGCTACGTCGTCCTGAGCCAGGGACAGGATGCCGTCAAGGCGGCATCCAAGCCGGCCCAGGCCATGAGCGATGACGTGGTGGACGCCCGCGGCAAGCTTCTTGCCACGTCGGACTTTTACGTCAGCATCTCGGTCCGCACGCTGGTCGCCGCCCACAAGGATATGATCCTCAGCTTCATGCAAATGGCCTCGGCCGGCGCCGGCGGCGACGCCAAGAGCATGGAACAACTGGTTCAGATGTTCCTCGAGATGGAATCGTTCGATCTGGCCCTGCGGCTGGACGAGATGGGCCTGTTCCTGCGGGCACTCAGCATTCCCAAGAAGGGCAGCGATCTCGAAAAGCTGATGCTGGACACGAAGAACTCGGAAAGTTCGCTGCTCGCGGTCCTGCCCAAGGAGCAGTACCTCTTCGCCATGGGCGGCACCGGCGGCTACAGCGAGCACGCCTCGAAGTTCGGCGACCAGAACATCGTCAGCACCCTCGTCAAGAGCGCACAGGTGCCCGGCCTCGATGAGTCCGCCGTCAAGAAGATCGACGAAGAACTTCAGAAGATGATCAAGAATCTCGGCGCCTGGGCCATGAGCGTGTCCGGTCTGCCCGAGGGCGCAAATGGCCTCTTCGGCGCCGCCATCGTCGTCGAAAGCTCAAACCCCGGAGAATTCGTCTCCAGTCTTCGCTCCATCTACGAAACCGTGTGGCAGGTCTCCGACGACGAGGACGTGGAGCAGCTCAAGCAGAGCGTGGTGCACGCGAAGGATGCCGAAACCATCGACGATCAGAAGGTGGACACGATCACCGTCAAGCTCGATGGCCTGGCCGAACTCGCCGCCATGGATCCCGATGATCTGAAGAAGGCACAGACCGTTTTCGGCAAGGAAATCGTCTTCCGATTCGGCGTCGCCAGCGACAAGCACGTCGTCTTCTCCTTTGGCGGCGGCAAGGAGCGGCACCAGACCATCATGAAGTCCGTCAAATCCCGGAGCGGCGCCTCGCTCAGCACCGACGCCGGCATCACCGACGTCTCGAAGTTGCTTCCCAGCCCCCGGTCGGGCGAAGGCTACGTGGCCGTGGACAACCTGCTGCGAACGGTCAAGGGCGTGCTGAAGGCAACGGGCGAGGATGATGACATTCCCGCCGTACCGGATATCAACGCGCCGGTGGCATTCGGCACCGCCCAGATCGGCAGCGTGCAGCGAATGGACTTTTATGTCCCCATGAAGGTCATCGAAGCCGTCAAGAAGATGATTAACGAATCGATGCAGGCCGAAATGAACGCCTTCGACGAGGAAGACGAGGACGCGGACACCGAGTCCGAAGACGAGGGCTCCGACGAAGGCATGGACGAGGAATAATGCCGCGGTGATTTCGTCCAGCATTGGCTGGCGAACGGCCGGCAACTGACGTTTACCGGGCCGCTCTTCGGCATCGCCGAGGGGCGGCCCGTGTTGTTTACAATGTCAGCGACAGGCCCGGTCGGCGTTTGTTGGCAGGACCTCGCGATAATTCTCACGGCGCCCGTTCGCTTGTCGGGGCGACGCCATCAGCGGAGTCTATTCCTGGCTCGTTCTAATTGGCGACAGCCGCAAGCGCCCGCAAAGGGGTGGAGGTCAGCGTGAAACTCTACACGAAACAGGGGGATGATGGGGGAACGGTGCTGTTCGACGGCACCCGCGTGCGCAAGGACCACCCCCGCGTCGAGACTTATGGCACGGTGGACGAACTCAACGCATTCCTGGGCGTTGCCGCCGCCGGCACCGCCGCCCGCCGTGACGAGCCCGGCTTCGACGTGCTGCACGAGCGGCTGTTGCGCATCCAAGGGGAGTTGTTCGACATCGGTGCCGAACTGGCGACGCCGATCGACTCCCGCAACCGGGAGAAAATCGTGCCCCTTGCGGCAGAAGCGTCCCGCCGCCTCGAGAACTGGATCGACGAAGCCACGGCAGCCCCGCCCCCGCTTCGGACGTTTGTGCTGCCGGGCGGAGAAATGCTGGCCGCGCATCTGCACGTCTGCCGCACCGTCTGCCGCCGCGCCGAGCGCGCCGTCGTCACGCTAGCCCAGTCAGAATCGCTCAACGCCGAGCTCATCGTCTATCTCAACCGGCTGAGTGATCTGCTCTTTGCCTGGGCCAGGCTGGTGAATCATCTCAGCGGGCGCGACGACATCCCATGGACGCCGCCGCCGCCCGATGCGGCCGCACACGAATGAAGCACGCCGCGCGGCCCCCTGCCGCCGTGCCATTGCCGCGTCATTGCCCGCGATACATGAACCCGTGCCGCTTAATGATGTCCGCGACTTCGCGCAGATCGTCCAGCGCCTGCGTCAGCCGCCGGGCCGAGAGCAGCAGTTCTTCGTAGAGGCGATTGTCGTTCAGCAGCGATCCCACCGTCCCCTTCGGATTGTTCAGCGACTGAGACGTCTTTTCGAGTTCGACCAGGATGGCCGACAGCCGATCGGCCACCCCCACGATCGAGCGCAGCGTCTTGCCCACGTCCAGGATGACCGTCCTGCCATCGACTGACATCGCCTCCAAATTGCCCATGACGGTGACGCCCCGCTCGCTGATGGCCCGGATATTGGCGAGTGCCTGCTGGAAATTTTCGATATTCTGCGGATCGCCCAGCGACATGTTCAGGTTCTTGACGGCCGCGTCGAAGCGCTCCACGAGCGTCGTGATATTTGCCGTGGCCTGCTGAAGATCGACCTCCGCCGCCGTGCGCGGTTCGAGCAGCTTGTCCAGGTTTGAGGCGACGGGCTTCATCGCCTCCGCCAGATCGGTGATGCCGTCCGCCGTATCGATCAGAGACTTCTGCATCTCCGGCGGCAGCAGTCGATCGAGCGTCGATATCATTCGCCCCGGAATGACCGCGGTGCCATCTTTGGGCAGCTTGGCCGTCTGGTCGGGCTCCAGCACTTCCACGCCGATGTGCGGCCGGCCGAATCCCATGACGCTGCTGCCGACATCGACGCGGCACTTGGCCGGCAATTCGAATTCCGAATCGACGGCCACGACGACGCGGATTCCCTCTGACACGTCGGCCGGGTTCCAGAACTCGACGCCGGTCGTCGCGCCGATGCGCTTGCCGTTGAGCGTCACGCTCTGCCCCGGCTGCACGCCTTCTACCAAAGCGAAGTGGACGTTCACGTTGTACGTGTCGGCAAACAGCGCCTGGCCGCCGCCGAACAGCAGGATCATGATCCCCAATAGCGACAGGGATGTCAGTGCGAATACGCCCACGATGAGCCGTTGAACGCCGCCGCTCATGTTGTACCTCGCTTTTTCCTGCCGTGGTTGTTGCCGCCCACCAGCCCCAGCGCCTTCAGATCTTCCGGATCGGCCCGGCCGTCTACGAACCGACGAACAAGCTCGTCATCACAGGTCTTGAACCAATCGGGTGTGCCGTCGGCGACGATTTTCCCGCCGTCCAGCATCACCATGCGATCGGCAACCTTGTAGGCGCTGATCATATCGTGCGTCACGACGACGCTGGTCACGTGCAGCTCCCGCTTGAGCTTCAAAATCAGTTCGTTGATCGCGTCCGATCGAATCGGATCGAGCCCCGTCGTCGGCTCGTCGTACAGTACGACTTCCGGTTCCATCGCGATCGCCCGCGCCAGGGCGACGCGCTTTTTCTGGCCGCCCGATATCTGCCCGGGCCGCCGCGCCTGGATGCCGTCGAGGCCGACCATGCGTAGCTTCTCGGCGACGATCTGCTCCACTTCGCGCCGCGGACGTCCCGAATGCTCGATCAGCGGAAAGGCGACGTTTTCGCCGACCGTCATCGAATCGAACAGGGCATTGAGCTGAAACAAAAAGCCCATGCGGCTTCGGATTTCCATCAGCTCCGCCTCGGGGAGATGATCGATGCGCTGGCCGGCAAACCAGACCTCGCCGGAATCCGGCCGCAGCAGGCCCGCCATGTGCTTGAGCATGACGCTCTTGCCGGTCCCCGAGGCGCCGATGACCACGAGCGTCTTGCCGCTTTCCAGTTTCAGATCGATCGCGTCGAGCACCTGGAGCGCGCCAAAACGCTTGCTGACCCTTCGCAGTTCGATGATGGCGTCGAAATCCGCGGCTTTCTTCACGGCAACTCTCATCAGAGCATGGAACGGAAGCCCCAGATGCGAAGGGACAGCTCCTGGAGGAATACGGCGAGGAAATAGTCAAGTGCGAGGATGGCGATGAACGAGGCGACAAACGCCGCCGTGCAGGCCCGGCCCACGCCCTCGGCCCCGGGCGAGCAATAGAAGCCTTTGTAGCAGCTGATGAGGCCCAGCGCAAATCCGAAGAAGAATGCCTTGATGATGCCGCTGGAGAGATCGAAGTTCTCCACGGCCTCCATCGTGTATTCCCAGTAGGGCCCGGTATCGACGCCGCCCTGCACCACCGAGACGAACCAGCCACCCACCAGGCCGGTGAAGTCGGCATAGATCGTCAGAATGGGCGTCAGGATGAAGCAGGCCGTCACCCGCGGTGCCACCAGATAGCGCATCGGGTCGACCCCCATCGCCCGCAATGCGTCGATCTGCTCCGTCACGTTCATCGTGCCCAGTTCCGCCGTCAGCGCGCCGCCGATCCGCCCGGCGAGCATGATGCCGGCCAGCACCGGACCCAATTCGCGAACCACCGACAGATTGACGATCGCCCCCATGCGGTCTTCCATCCCAACCGCACGGAACTGCTCAATCGACTGCACGGCGATCACCATGCCGACGAAGGCCCCGGTCGTGAGAATCACGGGAAGCGATCGATAGCCGACTTCGTAAAGCTGGGGAATGAGCAGGCGCATCGCCCGGGCGTGGCCGAGGCCGTGAAACATCCAATAGACCGCCCGCCCGGAGAATATGACGAAGTCGCCGAAGCCTTCGACCAATCGTCGAACGCGATGAGGCGTATTCGGCATGGCCCCGGCCGCACTAGCCAACGGCGTTACCTCCGTGTCACGGCGCCCGGGCTCGAGCGCTCGATCATTCTTAACTGTGCCGCGAGTCGGTGTCAATTCAGACAGGCGCAACCGCGCCCGTCCGACAAGGCGTTTTGATCGGGATTATAGAGTCGACCGCGCCGCCAGGTGCGCGGCGGTCAGGACGGGCATGGGAAGTTGTACCAGGCGATCAGGCCTTTTCTGCGAGGACGCGCTCGAGCTTGCGAAGAGCCTCGGCTTCGAGCTGGCGGACGCGCTCCCGCGTCAGCCCGATGCGCGTGCCGATCTCCTTGAGCGTCATCGGCTCTTCATCCGCGAGGCCGTACCGAAGCCGGAGAATCGTGGCTTCGCGATCGTCCAGGGCCGCCAGCAGGCGCTGGAGCATTTCGGACTCGATCTGGTGAAATACGGTCTCCTCCGGCGTCTGCGACTTGTCGTCGGGAAGCATGTCGGAGAGCGACAGGCCGCCGTCAGTGGGGCTGGACTGCGTAGGCGCGCTGAATGCTCTGACCGCCCGGCGGATGATCCGAACCTTCCGCTCCGGCACGTCCATGCGCTCGGCAATCTCGGGCAGTGTTGGCACGCGGCCGAGTTCTTCCTGAAGCTTGGTATGGACCTGCTTCCAGCGGGCGATCATCTCGACCATGTAGGCGGGAATGTGGACCGGCTGCACGCTGTTGATCAGCGCGCGCTTGATGGCCTGCTTGATCCACCAGCTCGAATAGGTGCTGAAGCGCGAGCCCATGTCCGGATCGAATCCCTCAACCGCGCGCAGCAGGCCCAGGTTGCCCTCTTCGATCAGGTCCGACAGCGGCATGCCGCGCTTGGAGTATTGCTTGGCGATGCTGACCACCAGGCGGAGGTTCGCGCGGATCATCCGCTCGCGGGCAAGCTGCCCCGTCTCTTCGAGATGTTCCTTTTCCTCGAATGACAGTTCGCCGCGCGCAAAGCGGGCCGAGGCCGCATTCCCACGCGCAATCGCACGGGCCAGCTCCTTTTCCTCGTCCGCCGTCAGCAGAGCACACTCGTTGATCTGCTTCAGGTATTGCTGTAACCCGGGCTCGGCTGGAATGGCGGTATCCTCCCCGTGAGTTCGTGCCAGCGACGCCTATCCACATCGGATGATTCAGGCGGCCGGTTTCTGTAAACTGCGGACACCAGCCGGTGATCCACACAATAACTTTATCGGTCGGCAGGCAGAGGCGCGGCTCATTATAGGGAAGTTCCGCCCCCCTCGCCGGTTGTCGCTGCGCGGTCGCGCGTCCTCGCCCTCGTTCGGCGTGCCCCCTCTATGGACGAGCATGACGCGCCGGCGGCTGCTGAACAGTCTCTCAAAAATGCGCGTGGTCGGCGCTTTCCGCCGGTCCTGTACGAAAAGCGGGGCCTGCATCATCGACTGATGCAGGCCCGCAATTTTCTGGAGTTCGAAACTTGTTGCAATCGCGGCGGCGCTACGCCGCATCATGTGACCCTGCTTATTCGGCGGCCGCAGGCTCGTCGGGCTCGCCTTCGCTCGCCTCCGACTCTCCCTCGGCCTCGGGCTTCGAGCGGGACTTCTTGCCCGACTCCTTGCCGCTGTCGTTGAACAGGGCCGTCGTGCTGATCATGCCGGTCGTCTCTTCGCCGGTGCTGCCGTGGAGACCGCCGCGGCGCTGCTTGGGTGCACCGCCCTTGCCGCCTTCCTCTTCGGAACCGGCGGCCCATTCGGCGCGCTTCTTCGACAGGCCGATCTTCCGATCCTGCGTATCGACGCGAAGGATCTTCACTTCGATATCCTGTCCGATCTGCACGGCCTTGTGCGGGTCGTCGATGTGCTCGTCCGAAAGTTCCGACACGTGCAGCAGGCCCTCGAGATCGGCCTCCAGCTCCACGAAGACGCCAAAGTTGGTGATCTTCGTCACCTTGCCCTGCACGATCATGCCGGGGATGTAGCGATCTGGCACCGCGTGGAGCCACGGATCCTCGGTCAGCTGCTTCAGGCCAAGGGCGATGCGGCTCTTCTCCTGATCCACGCTGAGCACGACGCACTTGATCTCGTCGCCCTTCTTGATCATCTCGGACGGATGGCTGACCTTCTTGGTCCAGCTCATGTCCGACACGTGCAGGAGGCCGTCGATCCCGTCCTCGATCTCAATGAAAGCGCCATAGTTCGTCAGGTTTCGCACCTTGCCGGTGACCACGGTGTTGGGCGGATACTTTTCGGCGACCTTGGTCCAAGGATTGGTCTCGGTCTGCTTGATGCCGAGGGAAATCTCCTGCTTGTCCTTGTTGATATCCAGCACGACGACGTCGATGTTGTCGTTCATCTGGAGGATTTCGGACGGATGGCTGATGCGCCGCGTCCACGACATCTCAGAGATGTGCACCAGGCCCTCGATGCCGCTCTCCAGTTTCACGAAGGCGCCGTACGGCGTGATATTCACCACGCTGCCGCGCACCTTGCTGCCGACCGGGTACTTCGACTCGACATCATCCCACGGGTTGGGCTGCGTCTGCTTGAGACCCAGCGCGATCTTTTCCTTGTCCTTGTCGAAGCTGAGCACCTTGACCTTCACGCGATCGTCGATGCGGAGCACCTCGCTCGGATGGCCGATGCGGTCCCAGCTCATGTCGGTGATGTGCAACAGGCCGTCGATGCCGCCCAGGTCGATGAATGCGCCGAAGTCGGCGATGTTCTTGACGACGCCTTCGCGAATCTGGCCCACTTCCAGCGTCGACATCAGCTTCGACTTGGCATCCGCCCGCTCGGTCTCGATCAGCTTGCGGCGGCTGATGACGATGTTGCGGCGCTCCTCGTCGATCTTGAGAATGACCGCGTCAATCGACTTGCCGATGAAATGGCTCACGTCGCCGGGACGCCGCGTATCCACCTGGCTGGCCGGCAGGAAAACCGGCACGCCGATATCCACCAGCAGGCCGCCCTTGATCTTCCGCATGACCTTGCCGCTGACCTTGTCGTTCTCCTTGCACGTCGAGAGCAGCCGCTCCCAGCCGCGGATGCGATCGGCCTTGCGCTTCGACAGCATCAGCGCCCCGGTCTCGCCTTCGATCTGCTCGAGCAGCACCTCGATCTCGTCGCCGGGATCGATCGAGCTCTCGTCGTCCCACTCATCGACCGGGACGAAGCCTTCGCTCTTCAGTCCGACATCGACAATCACCTCGTTGCCGCTGCGGCCGATGATGCGCCCCTTCAGGATGCTGTCGGCCTTGTATTCGGAGATCGTCTGCTCGTAGTTCTTCGAGAGCGTTTCGTCGTCGGGCAAAGTGCCAAAGGCCGCGGCGAGTTCGCGATTGAGTTCCTCGTCGGATACGTCAATCTGCGCCAGCATCTGGTCGTCGAGGTTGTGCATCGAGTTTTCTTCTTTCTGGGATACGCGTCGGCCGCGCGGATGCGCGACCTTCACTTCGGGGTTTCCCGCCAGCGCCATCGCGATGGCCGGGCGGCGCCGCGCGGGGTTCGCGACGCCCTTGTCCAGGTTGTTCGCCCGCGCCGCCCGCTGAGTGGGGCACGACGGGCCGCACCCCCGCGCGGGGATGCGAAACTCGGGAAATATAAGCCAACGCCGCTCGACTGGCAAATTGCCGCGCGATCGCCCCTGCCCGCGCCCTCCTGGAAGAGAGCCCAGCACGCTGGCGCAGAGCCGCACCCATCACGAAAGCGATTTCGCCGATCACCGCGTCACTCACGCGCGTAAATCGCGCCGGCCTTCCCGCATCGGACCCCTCGCCGAAGACCCGTTCGGCCGCGCGTCGGGCCGATGGCGATCCGTTCCCCGCGTGGTCCGCGTCGTCGGCGGATCCTTCAATCTGCGACGTGCGCCTGATTGCCTCGGCCGTTCGCCCGCCTGCCCGTCGCCGCCCTCCCCCCCGGCGCCCGCGGGAAACACCCCTTCCCGATCCCACAGGTAATACACCGGCGGCCGCCCACAGACCTGGCGGAACAGCCGTGCCATCGCCGGGGCACTTCGACCTTCGATGCGCAGCTGGGCCGCCCCCTGCGCCGCCCGCACCCATGCCGCGATCGACTCGACGACAAACCGGCGTACCCGCGGCGTCCCCGCGATCTTCTCGGCAAACGAATCGTCGAAGGGATCGATTCCCATCTCCCTCAGTCGCTTTAGCAGCTTCATGCGGCCGCGCGGCGCCGCGCACAGGCCGACCCGCGTCATCCCCGCGCGCTCAAACACCGGATTGACCGTCGCCATCGCCGCCAGGCACTCGACGAAGCGCACCCCCACCGCCGGTAGCGTCCGCCGCACCAGCCAGTGCCCCAGACCGCAGCCGCGAACGTCCGGATGAAGAACCAGCCGGCGCAGGATGCGCACCTCCCGGTTGAGCAGCCGCGGCCGGCGCACAAAACGTCCGCCCGTCGCCGCGTTCCGCAGCGAAAGCTCCAGCGGCGGATGCGCGAAGATCACGATGCCCACCGGCTCTGCCGCCTGTCGGTCGCGCAGCACGAACACCGAATCCACGAAGCCCAGATGATCGCGCTGCCGGTAGTGCAGCCTGCCGAACCGCCGGTAATCGCGGACCGAGCCGCGCTCCACCGACAGCCGCCCCGCCAGCGGCCGTCGCCGGCGTTCGGCGACGCCGTACGCCTGCACGCCCGTGCGCTCGCCATCCATCGCGATGATCCGCGCCGGCATCAGCGGCCCGATGACATCCTCGTGACACGTCGCCACGATCATGCGCAGGCCGTATCGCCTCACCAGCCGGCTCACATTGGCGGCCAGGCACACTGCCAGCCGCCGGTGCAACAGCGAGGTGAATTCATCACAGACAATGGCTGCCGACGATCCCGAAGCCAGCGAGCGCGCCACCGCCCGCGCCAGCGCCGCCCGGAATCGCTCGCCGTCCGACAGCTCGCACCCATGCCGCAGCCACAGCCGCGGCTCCGCCAATCCGCAGGCCGACAGGATCGACTGCGCCTCGTCGAGCCCCCTGCCCGCCGCCACGGCGTCGATCACCCGGGCGCGATTCGGCAGGTGCCGCGGCGATGCCCAGGCCACGCGCGTCTGCCCGGCGATGGCGCGCAGCAGCGTCGACTTGCCGCTCCCCGATGGCCCGGTCACCAGGACGATTTCGCCCGGGGCCAGATCGATGCTCAGTGGCCCCGAAAGGACCTGCGGCGCCTCGCGGGCGGCGAGGCCGAAGCTGCCGCAGATTTCCCGCGCCCGCGGCGACAATGTCGAGACCGCCGGCTCGCAGATCAGTGCCGGCGTCTGCACCCGCCAGATCTCCCGCTCGCCACCGCCGCTCGCATGCGCCGACCCGTCGTCGCTCTGCCTGCTGTCCATCGCGAACCGCCTCCTTCTCCGAGATGCCCTCGAACCGAACCTAAACCGAACATCCGGAGAATAACGCCATTATTGCTGTCAGTCAAGACGCGCAATAAAAATATGCGCGATTATGGCTGAAGTTGTAGGCCAATCGCCCCGCCTAAAGACTTCTGCTCACGAGAGATATGGCAATGCCCTGGATGGAAAAATCCTGCCCGCGACTCACCACGGTCGGCGGCGTCGTGGGGTTGTCCCCCCGCAGGATGATCAGCCGCTCCGGCCCGCTCGTTTCCACGCTGATCCGCTTCAGCGTCGGCAGCCCCTCCACCAGGCATGCGCAGATCCGGCCCTGCACGAACTCCGGCACGATGTCCGGCCGGTATTCCACCAGGATGATGTCGCCCCGCTTCAGCGTCGGCTCCATCGAATCGAATTCGCACCGCAGGCAGTAGCGATCCGGGTGCCACAGGTGCCGCAGCACCGGGAACATCTCCAGCTGCTCCTGCGACTGCGAGGGTGGCCCGTTGGGAATGCTCCCGAACAGCGGCAGCGATCGCGATGCCAGCGCCTGCGGGGCGTCGTGCCCGTCGCCCGCCCCCAGCAGCACGCCCTCCGGCACGCCCAGCGTCACTGCCAATGCCCTGACAGTGCCCAGCCGCGGCGTGCGCCGCCCGCGTTCGATGGCGCTCAGGTACCCCTGGTTGACGTTCGCCTCACCCGCCAGGGCCTGCTGCGTGAGCCCGCGCTGCCGGCGAAGCGTGCGGATGCGCTCGCCGATATTGGCGCCAAAGTCATATTCCGGTCGCAGATTCCGTGCCCGGCGGGACATATTGCGCATTATACACGACCGCATGCGCCGAACAGCAGCGTGGCCCGGACAATTTTCTTCGACCACGCTAAACCAGGTAAGCCCCCGATGACCTCTTGGCACCGGCAGACTCCGACGATGTCCGCGAGGCACCGTCAGAATCCACCGATGTCAGCATGCACTGGCAGCGTCGAACGATCTCAGCGTGGCACCGGCTACCCGCCGGTGTCGGGCATTTGCCCGAAGATTCGCTGCACAAAGCTCCACCGTACCTGTGTACTACGGCAGCTCGATGATCCATCGGTTGAGCAGCGGCAGCCCCAGCTCGCGGCGCTTGTCGACGATCAGCAGGAATTGTGCCGAGCCCGTGGCGGCGGGTTCGCCGGCGCCGGGTCCCCACGTTCGCGTCGCCGCCCAGTCGGCGAACTGGCCTTCAAGCTCGACGACGGTCGCAATGTCCAGCGCCGCATACTGCGCGACGGGATCGTCGCCCGGCGAAAGTCCCGCCGCCGCGTCGCATTCATCGGGATAGCCGTTGCCGTTCGCGTCGGCGCTGAAGCCCGATTCAATGTCGCAGGCGTCGATGATGCCATTGTCGTTGCAGTCAGACTGTTGAGAATGGCGACTGAGACATCCAGTCGTCCATGGTTATGGCGCGTTTCATTGTAAGCAGTATTGCCGATTGGCGTCGACATGCCACGCGATACCTGCCGCCGGCGATTCGGCCCGCGCTCGTCACAACGCAATTGGACTCTGCCACGTGCCATCGCCATTGCACACTTTAACGGTAGCTGTCCCTAATAATCAAGGCCTGGGCCACACTGGCCAGTGTCATGCGTACTGCGCAACAACAAGGCCGCGACGTGCTCAACACCATCAAGATACTGATCCGCGGCACCTGGTCAGGAAAAATGCCCTTCATCCTCACCCCTGCCCACTTGAAGCGGGGCGCAAGACGGTAAACAGTTACTGTGTAATAGGTTGACTCGACGGCTCGCGCCGTCGTAAAATTGCGAACTGGTTAGGTCTATTGCCCCATGAAAAGCCTGATTCGAATCCTGGGGTTTGCAGTGTCACTTTCGCTCATGCCGACGGCTGCATCGCCGGCCATCGAAGTAATCGATTGGAACCTCACTTCGAGCGTGGGCCAGTCGCCGGGAGGCTCGGCGGGTGATGGCTCGAATACTCCACAGAACCCCTACCTTGAAACGGAGCTCGCAGCCTTCGGCATTTCCAGCGCATCCACGATCCGAAACTATGCCTGGTCCGACAGCGAAGCCCAGTTCCTTGCAACGGCTAATCTGGCCGCCGCGGGCTCCGGTGGCGGAACCGCAATGGTCTCGGCTAATTCCACGGCCGGTATCTTCGTCTACGCGTCTACCGATCTGCTTCTGGAAACCGATGTATCCTTTTCCTATGACCTCGCCCCGGGCGACCTTGAAGCAAGGCTTATTGTTAGCGTTTACAAACTCAATCCCGGCCCGCCCCATGTGCCTCTGGTTCGTAGCGAGCACATCGCACTGCCGATCGTGGGGCATCCGCCGACTGGCACGTTTGACGTGCAGCATGCCATGCTCCTGCCTTCCAACGAATCCTACTACTTCAGCTACGTCATGATGCTCTGGTCCTACAGTGGCAGCCCCGAGGTGTTGTCTCTTGGAAGTGGCCATGCGAATTTCTCGCTCGTCGTCGTGCCAGATCCCGCCACGGGCGCACTCCTGGCGCCGGCGATGCTCCTCGCCTTTCGCCGCCGCCGTCATCCCTGACGGCGGTTCAGCCCTCCGCTCTTTTCATCCCCCCAAACGAGAATCCCCGGCCGCATTCGTCGTACTGATTCGCCTGCAATCCGCGTGCCGATTTCGCGTTATTCACCAGTTGTTCACATTCCCAAGTGCGCACAGTGCCCCTGGCAAGGCACCAAGCATGCTGCCCGGAAAAATTGGCCACCAGTGGCCGCCGTGCTGTACGGAAGTACCCCTACGAAAAAACCTGCGCACCGCCGCCGCATGACACTGTCACCGCGGAATTGTCAATTTCGCGCGCGGAACAATGCCCCCGCTGATCCAACGGCCGACATTCCGACGCCATACCTAGCCTCGCCCGGCGCCGCATTCAAATGAGCGAAAAAATCGCGAAAAAGGCGACGAGCGCCGCCAGCCCGGCGGCGGACATGATGCTGCCGGCGATCGCCAGGTCGCGTGTCGTCACCGCCCGCGTGGCAAAGGCGATGGCGTTCGGCGGCGTGCTGATCGGCAGGCTCATGGCCAGCGAGCAGGCCAGTGCCGCGGCGATGGCCCCCATCCGCGGCGGCAGCACCGCCAGCGACGTCACGATCGGCACCAGCAGGTTGCTGGTCGACGTGTGGCTCATGAAATTCGCCAGCACCAGCGACGCCAGCATGATCCCCAGCACCAGCGCCATCCGCGGCATGCCCGCGAACGGCACCTTCTCCACCAGGCCGTCCGACAGGCCCGATTCGCGCATCGCCACCCCCAGCGTCATGCCCCCCGCCACCAGGATCAGCACATCCCAGTCGATCGACTTCAGATCATCCCGGCTGATGATGCCGAAGGCCGTGAAGGCCGCGACCGGCAGCATCGCCACCACCGCCGGCGGAATGTGGTGCAGCGGTTCCGTCAGCCACAGCAGCACCGTCAGCGTGAACGTCACCACGACGATGGCCAGACCCGGCGTCACCTCGACGACATCGGGAAAGGCGATATCCAGCGGCTCCTGCTTCGGCCGGTATACCGCAAGCAGGATCAGCCACAGCATCCCCAGCAGCACGCAGACCACCGGCACCCCAAAGAGCATCCACTGGAGGAACGACACCTCGTGCGCCGGCCCGAGCTGGCGCAGGACGCTGGCCGCCACGGCGTTGGGCGGCGTGCCGATGATCGTGCCCATGCCGCCGATGTTGGCGGCAAACGGAATGGCCAATACCAGCATCCGCTTCTCGCCGTCGCGGCCGACCATGTTTGAGAGAAGCGGCGCGACGATCGCCATCATCATCGCCGTCGTCGCCGTGTTGGACATGAACATCGAGAACAGCCCGGTCGTGGCGATCACGCCCAGGAGCAGCATGCGCGGCACGCGGCCGAAGGGCGTGATGATGGCACGGGCCATGCGCACGTCGAAGCCGTGCTTCGTCGCCCCCAGCGCCAGCACGAAGCCGCTGAACAGCAGCACCAGCACCGGGCTGGCCACCGGGTTCACGAACATCTGCCAGCTGCGCTCGCCCGTCGCATCGAGACTCAGCGGCCCATCCGGCCGCCCCAGGCCGTACACGCACGACACGATGACCATGATGGCCGTGGCGTATGGCGGAATCAGCTCGGTGATCCACAGCGCCGCCGCCGCCACGAAGATCACCAGGCACAGCCGCGGCGCAGGCCCGTCGAGCCCGGCGATTGGAAAGTACCACGCGATGGCCGCCACCGCGAAGCACAGCAGCACCTTGAACGCGGTCGAAAAAGACAGGTCGATGACGACGCGCTGGCGGGTGAACTTGACGCGAAGAGGTGTGGGCATGGGCGGAACCGGTCGCGAGGCAATCGGCAGCGTCGCACGGGGCGAGCAGTTACAGCCGTGGGTAGGGAGCGTAATCCGGAGGGACTATTGTGCATAGCACTTGGCAGCATCCTGCCACCGCCGCTTCGTCGTTCCTACTTCCTGGCTCTTACCGTCCCCAGCGCCGCGCCGACCCAGGAGGAGAGTATCGTGCCCAGCAGGAAGATGCCGAGGCCGGCATCCCAGTCGATGGGCGCCTGCCGCGGATCGGGATAGACCGACAGTTGGGCGAGATGGACGGCATAGGTCCACAATCCCAGCGCGGCCAGGGCGACGGTATAGAGCACCATCAGCCGCCGCGGCCAGCCGGGCTTGCAGTTGAAGATGCCGGCCGTCGGCAGGACGAGCATGCAGCACATGCCCGCCCCGACCAGGGCATGAAGCGGGCCGATCCACGGCGTCAGACACATGACACCCACGGCGGCCAGGATGCACAGGCCGAACAGGTTGGCTCCCATCGTCTGGTCCCGCGAGAGGGCGTAGCGGCCGAACTTGTTCAGCCGCAGCAGCAGGTTGAAGAGCGGCTGCGCGATCCAGGTCATCAGGACGAAGGCGAGATAGGCCAGGGAGATGGGCAACACGAAGGGCGCCAGCGGCGGGTGCTGCTTCGCGAGGCCGTTCAGGATGCGGATGCCGAAGACGGCGCCGAGGATGATCATCCACTGCGTGCGCGGCGGAAACCGCGACATGAACAGGAAGTACTTGAGCATCGCCGCATAGACGATGTTCCGCGCCTTCATGGCCTCGACGATGCCGGCCCGGGCCCATTCCATTTCCGGCTCCAGCCGCAGGGCCTCGCGGAAGTGCTCCAGCGCCTTCTTCGGATCGCCCTGTTCGAGGAGCGCCCAGCCCTGGTTGGCGTGCGTCAGGGCATTATCCGGCTGGCGGGCCAGGGCGGCGGCCATCGTCTGCGCGGCCTCGGCCCGGCGGCCCAGCTTGGTGAGCGACAGTGCCCTCATGTTGGCACAGACGACGTGCTGCGCGTCGATCTTCAGGCCCTGCTCGGCCGCATCGAGGGCGTCGCGCCACTTCTGCCGCTGGACGTGAATGCGCGCCAGCGTCGCAAAGTAATCGGCATCGTAGGGATCGAGCCGGATGGCCTCGATAATGGCACGCTGCGCCTCATCCAGCCGGTGCCGGTCGTTGTAGACCTCGGCCAGCACGTAGTGGCAGAAGGGTTCGTCCGGTGCCAGGGCGATGGCCTGCTGGGCCGATTGCGTCGCCTCGGAGAGCTTTTCCTGGCCCGCCTGGGAGAGGGCAAGTAGTGCATAAGCCTGTGAACTGTTGGGCTCCGCCCCCAGGGCGCGGCGTGCCTCCGACTCGGCCATGTCAAACCGGGCCTGCTCGAGCAGAAGGCCGGCACGTTGCAGGTGTGCGCTCATTTGAGTTTCAGATAATCGAGGATGTCGTCGTAGGCGCCGCCCTGATTGGAATACAGCGCGTAGTTGCGGGCGGTCGAGAACCACTCGCCCGTCGTCGCCCGGATGCCCTTGAGGGCGGCTTGGAGGTCCTTCGTGGTGAGCGGCGTCGGCACGCCCTGTTTCATGGCCTCGCGCAGCTTGGCCTCGATGGCGACATCGACCAGTGCCTTCAGATCGGCACCGGAACAGCCGTCGGTCTTCTTCGCGATAAAGTCGTAGTCGATGTTCTGCGCCGGCTTGCCCTTGAGCATGGTGCGGAGGATGTCGGCGCGGGCCGGGCCATCCGGCGGCGGCACGAAGATGACACGATCGAAGCGGCCGGGGCGGCGAAAGGCCGAGTCCAGATGCCACGGGGCATTGGTGGCGGCGAGGATCAGCACGCCTTCGTTGGAGCTCTTCACGCCATCCAGCTCGCTGAGGAACTGGTTGATCAGCATTCGGCCGCCGCTATGACGCATGTCGGCACGGCTGGCGCCGAGGGCATCGACCTCGTCGAAGAACAGGACGCACGGCTGATTGCGGCGGGCCTGCTCGAACAGCTCGTGCAGGTTGTGCTCGCTGTTGCCGATCCACATCTCCAGCACATCGTGGATGCCGACGGCGATGAAACCGGCCTTCACCTCGCCGGCCGTGGCCCGGGCGAGATAGGTCTTGCCGCAGCCGGGCGGGCCATACATGAGGATGCCGCCGCCGATCGGCTTGCCGTAGGCCTTGAACATCTCGGCGTGAGTCAGCGGATGGATGATCTTCATCCGCACTTCTTCCTTCACCTTGTCCATGCCACCCACTTCGGCGAAGGTGATGCTCGGGCGCTCCATGTCGATGTGCGGGGCACCGGGCGGCGCATCGAAGGAAGCACGCATGCGACCGTCGGCCGTGACGTCGTCCATGTCGTCGGAATCGGGCTGCGGCGCAACGCGGACGCCGAGTTGTTCATTCAAGGCGGCATCGGCAAGGGATGGGTCCAGCTCCAGCGCGGCGCGATACTGGCGCGAGGCGCGGTCCTCGTCGCCGGCGCGAATCAGCAGGCGGGCGTGGAGCAGGTAGGCCGCTGCCGGCGTGTCGGAGCGCTTCAAAAACTCCTCCAGCACGACGAGGGCGTGGCTGTTCTTCTGCTGTTCGTAGTAGGCGGCGGCGAGGCCGAGCTTGGCCTCTTCGTGCGCGGGGACGCGGCGGATGATCTCGCGGAATTCGATTTCGGCCTGGTCGGAATGACCGAAGCCGGCGAGGGTGCGGGCGAGGTGCAGGCGGAGCTGGACATTCTCCGGCGAGAGCCGCACGGCTTCGCGCAGGGCGCTGAGGGCATCATCGTGACCGGGCATAATGGACCTCGATGCCGACAGGGACCTCTGCGGATGCGGCACCTCGAACGGTCATCATACGTGGGGGCTGTGGCCGGTTCAAGAATGCGCGCGGCCGGCGGGCCACTACCAGAACCAGTCGCCGGCGGCCTGCATGCAGAGCGTCTGCCCGAAGACGAGATTCGCAAGCAGGCGCTCGTCGCGCGGCGAGATCGCGTCGCCCCATCCAGCCGGAACGAGCGCGAAGAGAAACGGCACGAGGAAGAGCGCCGCCCGGCCGGTCTCGCCGGTATTGAAGGCGCCGGTCAGGAGCATGGCGACAAAGACGACGATCGCCGCCTGCGGCAGAAAGCGGAGCATGCCGGCCGGCGGGCGGCGCAGCCCGCGCAGGATGAGGACCAGCACGAAGGGCCCGATGTGGATGGCGACATCGGCGAGGCACTCGATGCGCGTCATGACGTAGGAGAGCGGCTCGGAAAGCAGGCGAAAGCCCTGCGGGTTCTCAATCGCCGCGGCAATCTGGAAGGAGGACCAGTAGTTGAACCCCGTGACCAGCCAGACCAGCACCCACGCGAGGACAACGCCGGCGACGATGGACAGCGTGCGGCGCAGGCTGCGCATGCGCAACAACTCCGCCGCCGCCAGCACGGCGGGGAGAAACAGGGCGGCGAATGTCAGCGTCGAGGCGGCAAACAGGAGCAGGGCCGCGCCGATACGACGAGCCGGCGTCGGCGGGCCGAGGGCCAGGGCGGCCGAGGCGACGAGGAGCGCGGCGATGAGGGCGTCGATGCTGGCCAGGTAGTAGATCTGCGTGCCGGGCAGCAGGAGGAAGACAAGCGTCGCGAAGTTCGCCTGCTCCGGCGGCCATTGCCGCTTCAATAGACTGGCGAGCGAGACGGCGGCCAGCGTCATCGATATGACAGCGATGGCGACGGCGATGGCGGCCGGGTGCCGCAGGAGTTGCATCAGCCCCCTGGTGAACAGCACCGCGCCGGGCGGATGGGTGCGCGAATGGACGAGCAGGCCGGGCTGGCGCCGCTGGTAGTCCCTCAGGAAGGCGACGGGATCGGTCACGGTCAACGCGTCGTGATAATACTGAATCTCGGGCGGGCCGCCGGCGATCGGGCGGACCAGGCCGGTCAGCCAGCCGTGCTGGCCGGCGCTGAGCTGCATGAGGCTGGTGACCAGTGCCAGGGCGAGTGCCAGCGCGATGACATGCGGCAGCGGAAAGCCGCGTTTGCGGAGGGCCCGCCACGCGGCATTGAGCAGCAGCAACGCCGCCGCCCCGAGGGCCAGCGATGCCGCGGTTGGCACGTGGGGATCGACTTCGCTGATGGGCCAGAAGCGCGGGCAGTCGAAATCGGCCCACCCGTCCAGGGCGCGGGCGGCCAACGCCAGGGCCAGAAGCAGAACCGGAGTCGCCAGGGCGACGGCGGCGATCTGCCGCGGCGTGAAGAGGCGGGCGGCCGGCTCGGCTGGGTGTCGTGGCTGCGGCACGATCGGCTACTCCGGGGCCGCGGCCGGCGCGGCGGGCACGCGTTGGCCGCACTCGGGGCAGATGCCGCTGGTGTTGGCGGTAAGGCTGTAGCCGCACCGGCGGCAATGCCCGGGCCGGTGCCTGCGGCGGTCAAGATACCAGAGCAGCGCGGTGGGCACGATCGTCGCCGCCAGGAGAAGTTGCAGGGGAAGGTCAATGTCGGCGGATAAGTTGCTACCGTCTTCAATTTGCATGGACATGGGGAAGTTATACTCAGGCCAGCCCATCTTCTCAGCCCCGAAGCTCAATTTCGGAAGCGTGACGTGCAACCAGTGTGGAGCGACGTCGAAATAAATCACGATCCAACCGAATTCGATGCCAAGCCGGCCCTCGACGGCTACCACGTCGTAGAAGAATTTCCCGACCTCGCCCTCGATGCCAACCAGGCGGTAACCGCTCGTGACAAACACCGCCAGCAGTGCGACACTCACCAGCGTCCCCGCCCACTTGCACACCTTTCGCCATCGGATGCGCCTTAGCATCGTCTCATTCTAC
>CAYOZN010000018.1:0-2753 GCA_964408455.1 uncultured Planctomycetaceae bacterium | reverse complement strand
AAGGCGCGCCAGGGTTGGCCCCCGGCGCGCCTTATTGCCTTCCGCCGTCCAGATATCCCGAACGCCGCATTCACCATTCAGCATTCAGCATTTCGCATTCGTCATTCCCTTCAAATCCCCACGCGCTGCCGCACCACGCGCTGCCCCATCATCCCATGCCCATTGCCATTGATCCCGTACCCGCCGCCATTCCCGCCAAAAGCGGCCGGCGCCGGGATGCCGGATGCCGCGGCCGAGGCGCCGACGTGGGCCATCGTCGCCCCGCCCGGCGCAATGCCGAAGGTCACGACGAAGACCTGGCTGAGCGGCCCGCTCGAACCGGCCCGCTGGCCCTGCACGATGTAGTGCACCCAGTCCGCCCCTGCCACCAGCGTGTCATCGACGAAGAATTTTTTACCCGACACGCCAATGACGGTCCAGCCGGTCTCGCCGGGCAGCCGGCGGCGAATCAGATAGCTGGTGCCGCTGGTGCCGGCGGGGTTGGAGGCCTTCCAGCGCAGCTCCAGCGCGCCGGTCTGCGGCCGCAGCGTGACGGTCAGTCCGGTCGGCTGGGCGGGCGGCGGGGCCGGCGACGGGGAGGCGGGTGCTGGAATCTGTGCCGCGGCGTACACGGTCGCCGGCGTGGCACTCTGCTCGGCGAAGGCGCGGATGGTCTTCACGGTGAGGCCGGCATTGGTCATGAGGGCGCTGAAGGCATTCTGCGCCACCTGGGTCGCGACTTTGGCGGCCTGCTTGGCCTCTTCCTGGGCGAGCAGTGCCGCGGCGGCGTCAGCCGTGAGGGTCTGGAACTCGGTCGCCTGCGCCGGGGTCAGCCCGATCGCGGCAGCGCCGGCGGTGAAGACCGGGGCGTGGGACTGGCACCACTGGAGAAAATCGGCGCGCGGGGCGGCGGGATAGGTGGACATGCGAGTCCTTTCGCAGTAAGGCGATCAGGCAGGCGGCCCTGCCGCCCGGCCGGGTGTCACCGCGGCGACATGCCGCGGCCCGTCGGCGCGGGAGTCCGTTCCCGCGATCGGGACGTGCATCGGCCGAGGCGCGCGCGAACTTTCGTTATCCGGTCTCCAATTTCCGTTTTTCCATTCGAGCGTCCCCGGCCCGGAGTCGCATCCCCAAGGCACGGACACGCAACCGGCGTCCGATCACCAGAACCGCGATATCAGCCCTGCCGCGGCCACGGGCCGATTAAAACCCGGCTGCGCGGGCTGATCGGCGGGGTGGCGCGGGTCTGGATAATGAAAAATTGGAGCAAATGGTCCATGGGTTGGAACAAATGAGCCATGCGGCGGAGCGGTTGAGCCATGCGGCGGAACGGTTCAGCCATGCCCCGGAACAAACGGTCCATGCGTTGCAGCGTTTGAACCACGCGCCGGAGCAAATGGTGGCTTTGTCCGGAGCAAACGGTCCATGTGTCGGAGCGCTTGAGCCATGCGTTGAAGCAGTTGGTCCATGGGGAGCAGATATGAAGCCGAGCCGCCGCGCGGTCGGAAGGAACTCGCATGGCAGCGCATGGTGTGGTAACATTCCGCATGGGAGGTCGACTGCGGCCCGCGCATCCAGTTACGAGAGTCCGCGACAGGCAATGTGGTGGACTGTAGCAGAATTGTATTGAATGGCTGGCGAATCAGAGAAGAAAGTCAATCACGATTTTGGTGACGATATCGCGCTCCGTGCGTTGCTTTGGTGCAACCGTCACTGTTGCGTTTGTGGAAAGCAGTGCGGCGTTGGAATTGAGCTTGCTCATATTGACCCGGTGGAAGGCGGCACGCAGGACAATTGCCTGCCTGCGTGTTTCGATTGCCACATGATGATCGGGCACTACAACGACAAACATCCCAGAGGCCGAAAATTCAAAGCGAAGGAACTCAAGGAGCGGCGCGAGCAGGTCTATGAACAGCAAACGCGCAGTCTTGTCCCGCCGCTCCAATTCATGGTCGACGAGTACCCGAATGGTCTCCCAGATGTCTCATTCAAGGTGTTTCACCGCGGGACTTATCCTCCTGTCCAAGTTCGTATAGCTATTAAGACATTGGTCGACGGCCAGGAAAAAGGAACAGTGCTTGATAGCCCTCATTACGATGGCACTCGATGCGTGAACCTAAACCCCGGTAGCGGCTTTGAGGGTCACTTTCGTATCCCAGTTGATGCAAGTGACTCGAGCCGACGAATAAGCGTGCACCTGTTCGTGCAGGTCATAGATCCATATCAACGAGAGCATCCCCTTTTGCCATTCGGATACGTAAGAGACCCAGGAACACCGAAGTGGTACTATGAGCCTGCACCTGATGCTATGACTCAGTATTGGGCGACGCAAGCCGCAACTGAGCAGATCGCGAATCGAGGACAAAGCAAACGTGGAGCCGACTCGAACAAATGACGGACCGTCTCCCCGAGGGTTTTGCCTTTGGTGGCCTCAGACCTATGCGGGACGCCAGTTGTGGCTCTTCCTGTTGCTCGTGTCCGCAGCTGTGGCGGCCGTGCGCGAGTATTTGATGATCCGGGACACGATCGGAGGCGTAGGGAACTTCACATACAAGAGGGGCTTTGATTTGAGCAATGATGGTCCGTCACTGCTTCTACCGGCCGCAGTCGCTGCCGCCGCCTGGTACATTCTGCTGGTAGTAATTCGCTACGTCGCCGTGTGGATCGCCAACATTTTGACGCGCTAGTCGTCGGGTGCGACCCGGACGCACCTCCTATTGGCTGGGTGGCCTCTATGAGCAAACTCCTGTCAAGCGGTTCGGGATCGATCGCGG
>CAYOZN010000017.1:0-110707 GCA_964408455.1 uncultured Planctomycetaceae bacterium | reverse complement strand
CTGGTGCACGATGCCCGTGGACGGCGGCACCACGCGCAGGCCGTCGAAGGCCTGTTGGCCCCAGCGCAGGAACTCATACCGTTCGCGGTTCCGGGCAAATTCGATGTCTTCATTGAGCGACAATGCCCCCGCGGTCCCGAACGCGTCCACCTGCACCGAATGGTCGATCACCAGGTCGACCGGCACCAGCGGGTTGATCTTCGCGGGATCTCCCCCGAGCTGCACCATCGCCGAGCGCATCGCCGCCAGGTCGACGACCGCCGGCACGCCGGTGAAGTCCTGAAGCAGCACCCGCGCCGGCGTGAAGGGCACCTCCACCTGAGCCGGGCGCTGCGCATTCCACTCCGCCAGATTGCGAACGTCCTTCTCGGTGACGATGCCTTCTCCCATGTGACGCAGGGCGTTTTCCAGGAGAATCTTGATGGAAAAAGGCAGCCGATCGATGCCGTTCAGCCCGCGCTTTTTCAACGCCGCAAGGCTGTAAATCTGGACCGGGCCGCTCGGAGTAACCAGGCTTGTGCGGGCTTCAAATGCTGTCGCGTTCGCGCTTGAACTCATCGGTGATAGACCTCATTTCGACTCGGTCAACGCCATGGCGTGCCGGAAGAGTGGATTATACGCAACGCGGCCCGCCTGTCGCCCGCGTGCCGGTCCCTGGAGAAAGCCGGACGCGGCCGGGCCGTTTGCTCAGGATATCTGTGGGGTTATGATGCCTCGCCAACCGTGAATGTACTTCTGGGCGAGCCGTAAGCAACCCATTACTGCCTGAAAGGGATTCTCATGTCACGCAGCAAGAGTCTGTTGGTCGCCGCGTTGGTGTGCGCCGTTCTGGTCTCCCCGGTTGCCGCCGCCGATTTGGGCGATGCGGCCGCGCCGCTGAAGATCAAGGACTGGGTCAAGGGCGGCCCGGTGGACCTCGCCGCGGGCAAGGACAAGACCGTGTTCGTGGTCGAATTCTGGGCCACCTGGTGCGGCCCCTGCGTCGCCAGCATTCCGCACATCACCGAACTTCAGAAGAAGTATCGCGACAAGGGCGTCGTATTCGTGGCCGTATCCGACGAACCAACCGGCAAGGTCGCGCCCTTCGTCGAGAGCAAGGGCGATTCGATGGGCTACGTCGTCGCCTGCGATCCCTCGCGGGCCACGCACAAGGCCTATCTGGAGGCCTACGATCAGGATGGCATTCCCGCTTCGTTTGTCGTCGATAAGAGCGGTGCTATCGTCTGGGTCGGTCATCCCATGATCGGCCTGGAAGAAACGCTCGCCAACGTCGTCAGCGGCAAGCATGATCTGGCGGCTGCAAAGAAGGCCTTTGACGAAGATCGCGAATTCCAGCGCAAGCGCAACCAGATTCGCGAAAAGATGGGGCAGTACTTCAAGCTGGCTGAAGAGGAGGGCGACAAGAACAACAAGAAAATGTCGGAACTCGCCGAGATCATCATGAAGGAGGCCGGCAGCAACGCCCAGGCCATGAACGAATTCGCCTGGATCATTCTCACGGCCGAGCCCATCAAGAATCGCGATCTCAAGCTGGCCATGCGGGCCGCCCAGGCCGCCTACGACGCCTGCGATGGCAAAGAATGGATGATCATTGACACGTACGCCCGGGCGCTGTTTGACAACGGCAAGATCGCCGAGGCCGTCAAGGAGCAGGAGCGCGCGCTGGAATTGTGCGATATGCCTCAGGCCAAGCAGGAAGTCAAAGAGTCGCTCGAGCGTTACAAGAAGGCCCTGCCGCCCAAGGCCTGACGATAAAGTGTGCCACTGCTTCAAGCAGTGCCTCGTGTGCCACTGTTGAGTCAGCGGTGCGAAGTCCGGGGCGGTGCGAGCGCCCACGTGTGCCACTGCTCTATCAGCGGTGCATACACCGGGCAACGCACGCATTCATCACGAAATGGATTGCTCCTTGCCGCACGGCTCGCACCACGGCTGCGACAGGCTCTTCGCCGCCTCGCCGCACAACGAACACGTCGGCAGTCCGAACCGGACCAGTTCCTCCCGGATCGACTGCCGCGCCCGGCTGCGGAATAACGCGGTCCGCCCGACATCAAGCCACCAGAAGACCCACCATGCCACGAGCAATGACACCAGTAACGCCGGCAAACGCCTCTCGACGTTTGTCGATCCCGCCGCACTAAGCCACCGAAACGTGAAATACCCGGCTCCGAGCGAAGCGGCCGCCAATGCGAGTCCGGCCGCCCACGGCCGAAAGCAGGCCGCCACGATGGCCCTCGCACGCGACAATGCCGATGGAAACCGCCGCAGCTCCGGCGTCAGCCGCAGCCGTGCCCGATGCCGCATCGAGAAGGGGTCCAACACGAACGCAGCGGCATAGCTGGCATATGCGGCTGCCGGCACGATCAGCCAAAGCAGCCCATCGAGCAGGCGTTCCCGGAAGGTCCGCGTCGTCATCGCCCGATTTTACCCCGTCACGTATCGAATTCCGTGAAAACTCCGTACCGACCGGTACGTTCTAGAAAGTGCGAGCCGTTCTTCCCCACGCGTCGGACACCTGTTTCGTGTTCGTTTACAGCCTTCCGGAGGGCACTGCGTGCTTTTCACCAGATTCGCGCCGCTGTATTTCGCGAGGCTGACACCGATCGTACTCGCGGCCATGATGCTCGCTTCACCTGCGCTGGCCGGCCCGGGCGGGCCCTATCAGGCATGCGGCATACTCGAGACCACCACCGGCTTTCCGCCATGCCTCGTATTCACGGCTGACGACGGTATTCAAGTCGTCCCCCAGAACCTCGCCGGCTTCCAGGCCGGCGACCGCGTTCTCGTCTCGGGCGAAATCAACGTTAACGTTGCATTTGTCTGCGGCCCCGCCCTGATCCCACCGCTCCAGCAGAACACGATCGCCCCATGCTTCGCCGGCTGCGGCGTCTTGAGCGACGAAGGAACGCCCGGCTGCACGCACTTCGTATCGCAGGATGGAGAGCGGTTTCTCCTCGAACAGCCTGGCGGTCTCCCGCCGGGAAGCAGCGTATTCGTCAGCGGCGCCGTCGATCTCACGCCGGCCCCATGCGGCCCGGACATGCTGCCCACCATCATGGGAAACATCGTAGGCCCATGCTACCAATCGAACGGCCGCCTGGTTGACAGTTTCGGTTGTGTCAACTTCCTGGCCGCGGATGGCCAGCGATTCGAGCTGCAGTCCACCTCCCGCTTTCTCGCTGGTGACTACGTCGAAGTGGCGGGCATTCTCAATGGCGAAGACCTCGGCCCCTGCGGCCGGGCTCTTATTCAGCAGAATACCACGCGCCCGGCCTTCGGCGGACCCGGCACCATGGTCCGCGACGAGTCCTGCGGCCTCGTATTCGAAGCCGACCAGGGCGGCTTCAACCCGCGCTACCGGCTCGACTTTACCGGCATGGCACAGCCCGGCGATCGGGTTGTCATCACCGGTCGCTTCCCGGCGACCTGCCCGCCCGAGGGTCCCTGCGTCGTGCCATGCATTCACGATAATACCATCGATCCGCTTTATGTTGCCGCCGGGGAGTTCAGCGGCTTTGATGGCGAATGCGCCATCTTTCAGCCCGATACCGGCGGCGCGCCGGTGCGCGTGGAGCACGACGGCGGCCTCGGGACGGGCATCCCGGCCCTGGTCACCGGCAGCCTTGCCGCGCAATCCCCATTATGCGGCGATGTCGGATTGCCAACGCTACGGCACAATACTGCCGACCCCTACGTCGATGTCTGCGGAGAATTGCACATGGGCTTCGAATGCACGCCCCTTCTGCTGTTCGGCAACGACATCTTCTGGATCGAAAATCTCGAACACTTCGCCCTCGGCGACAGTGTCCGCGTTCGCGGGGCCGTGACCGCCGCCTGCGTCGATCTCTGCCCCTTCCCGTGCATTCGCTACAACCGGGCGGATGTCTGCGTCCCCGGCGATCTGAACCGGGATGGACTCATCAACGTAGAGGATTCGCCCCTCTTCGTAGACGTGCTTCTGGGAGAGGATCTGGACCCGTACCGCCTCAGCGCCGCGGATGTGAGTGATGACGACCGTGTCGATGGTGAGGACATTTCCCCGTTCGTCACGGCCCTGATGTTCGGGTGTCCGGACTGCGGCTGAATTCACCCGGATGGGTAAAAGGCTGGCAAAAAGTTGTTGAAACCGGCCCGGGCTTGGTAGAATGCTGTTCACTTGGTGGCTTGCGGGCCGATGGATCTAATTGTGCGGCGGCTGTCGATCGCCGTTCCCTTAACTGGAAAGGGTCTCCTCATGATGAAGGCTGGCGTCCTGGCATCATTCCTTGCAGCGTTGGCATTGGCGGTATCTCCCGCCCGGGCGACGGATATCGGGGACTTTGCCCCGGCCCTCAAAATCAGCAACTGGGTGAAAGGCGACAAGGTCAACCTGAAGGAGGGCCGCGGCAAATACATCTACGTGGTCGAATTCTGGGCGACCTGGTGCGGTCCCTGCCGTGCCTCAATTCCCCACCTGTCCGAGTTGCAGCAGGCCTACAAGGACAAGGGCGTCATCATCATCGGCGTCAGCTCTGAGACCGACCTCTCGAAGGTCAACGACTTCGTCAAGGAGCAGGGCAGCGCGATGGATTATGTCGTCGCCCTCGACAAGAACCGCGGCACCTGGAATGCCTACGCCGGCGCATTCGGCGTCAACACCATTCCGCACGCCTTCATCGTCGACCGCAAGGGCAAGCTCGCCTGGCATGGCTCCCCCTTCGATGGCATGGATGACCAGATCGAAAAACTCGTGCGCAAGCAGCCCTTCAAGAAAGACAACAAGGAACTGGCCAAGGCCAGGAAGCTCCGGTCCAAGTACTACAAGGCCGTGTCCGCCTCAGAATCCCCGGCGCAATCGAAGGACCTGGCCAAGCTCGGCGACAGCATCATCAAGGAAGGCAAGAACGACGCCGCCTTCCTGGCCGATTTCGCCAAGAAGATCCTCGTCTCCAAGCGCGTGAAAAGCCGCGACACCAAGCTGGCACTGAAAGCGGCCAAGCTGGCCTATGAACTCTCCGAGGGTGAAGAGTCCGACATTACGGCGGTCTATGCCCGCGCCCTCTTCGAAAGCGGCGACGCCAGACTTGCCGCGAGGTACCAGGAAGAGGCCATCGAAGTGTGCGATGACGAAGACAAGGAGCTCGGCCTGGAGAAAGATCTCCAGCGATACAAGAAGGCCGCCGCAAAGAAGACCTGACGGCGCTACCAGCGACAAGTCACTCCCAGTATGCAACGTCACAACCCCCGCGCGGCCCGGCCGTGTGGGGGTTTTTGCTTGATTCCAGATCGCTCCGCTGAGTGCGCCGTGTCGCGACGCTACACGTTGCAGCCAAATACTGAACCGACAAAGTCCGGAATCTCCGGCGCTTCAAGCCCGAAGAAGCCGAACATGTCGTCCAGTATTCGTTGAGGCAGGTTGTACATCAGCTCGATCGCCCAGCACAGAAATCCGCTCAGCATGTCGTTCTGCTCCAATGGCTGTCCTGATCGCGGCACGGCAAACATGCCGCAACTCCGCGAGGGGTTCGTCTCTGCATGAGCGATTATGAACGTTTTCCCCAGCCCGGGTCAAGAAATGCCGCCCCGAATGCTTCGCCGTTGCTGCGATCGATCAAACGTTTTTCCGCGAAAAGCGCGGCACCGGCGTCCCGCCGTTGTCGCCTGGGTTCTTGATGATGGCCCCTAATGCAGCACACCAATCTCCGATTCGACCGCCGAGAGGATTGCCCCGCTTCGCAGCAGCTCCAGTCCCGCCAGAAGGTCGTCACCCAAAAGGTGGTCCTCCTCGCTGTGGGCGATGCGCTTCCGCACCGCCTCAAGGGCACGCCGCGGTCCGGCCCCCGGCTTGACCGGCAGCCGATAGTCCAGCGCCTGTGCCGCACACACCAGTTCCACCGCCAGCGCCGTTTCCGCCCGGTCGAGGACCTCCCAGCACTTCAATGCCGACGTCGCGCCCATGCTGACGTGATCCTCTTGACCCAGGCTGGTGGGAATCGAGTCCACGCTCGCCGGCGTCGAGAGGACCTTGCATTCGTTCACCATCGCGGCCGCCGTGTATTGGGGAATCATGAATCCGCTGTTTAGCCCCGTGTCCTTCATCAGCAGCGTCGGCAGCCCGTCCGGCCCCGAGAGCAGCAGGTACACCCGCCGCTCCGAAATCGACGCCCACTCCGTCAGCGCGATGCACAGATAATCCAGCACCAGTGCCAGCGGTTCGCCGTGAAAGTTGCCGCCGCTGATAATCTCGCCGTCCACCACGATCGGGTTGTCGGTCACCGCGTTCAGCTCGACGCCGACGGTGTCACACGCGTGGCGCAACGCGTCGCGGCAGGCGCCGTGCACCTGCGCGATGCAGCGCAGGCTGTACGGGTCCTGCACCTTGTCGCAGTTCGCGTGCGATGTCAGGATCTCGCTGTCGCGCATCAGCAGGCGGACGTTCGCGCTCGTCTCGACCGCGCCGGCGTGCGGTCGCAACGCGATCAGCTGCTCGTGAAATGGCGCCAGGCTGCCGCGGTATGCCTCCAGCGACATCGTCGCGATGATGTCGGCCAGCTTGGCGAGCCGCCGCGCCCGAACGCAGATCGCCGCCGCATACGACAGAATCAGTTGCGTCCCGTTGATCAGGGCCAGCCCGTCCTTCGCCCCCAACCGGACCGGCTCCAGCCCACATCGCGCCAGCGCCGCCGCCGCCGGCATCGATTCGCCGTCCAGCGTCACCGTCCCGCGCCCGATCAACGGCAGCACCAGGTGGGCCAGTGGGGCCAGATCGCCGCTCGCGCCCAGCGAACCCCGCGACGGCACCACTGGCAGCATGTCGCGCGCGAGCATCTCGGCCAGCAGCTCCACGCATGCCGGCTGTATGCCGCTCGCGCCCGCCAACAGCGCATTGATCTTGAACAGAAGCATCCAACGGACAATTGGTGCCGGCACCGGCACACCGACGCCCACCGCGTGCGAGACCAGCAGGTTCTCCTGCAACCGGGCGAGCTGGTCCGGCGGGATGCGCACCTGGCAGAGCTTGCCGAAGCCGGTATTAACGCCGTACACCACCCTCCCCGATGCCAGGTGGCGCTCGATCTCCGCACGGCTGCGCCGCACCCGGTCCCATGCGGCGGTCGATATGTGCGGACGCACGGGCCGATCGTACGCTTCGTCCAGCCGTTCCAGCGTGAGAGGTAGGTCGCCCAGATCGATCGTCTGCGTACTGCTGCCGTGATCCGTATCTTCCATATCCGCCGCAGTATAGAAACCGCGCCGTCGCGCGGCCAGCCGGCCTCCCCGGCTTGACATTCGGCCGGACGGCCGATTAAGTACGCGATAGGCACCTTGAGAAGCCCGACCGGCCGCGCCGCCGCCGAGGCGCGCCACAGAGCTCTGAGCCGTCGATGCGAAGTCTTTTCTTGAACAGGAGTTGAATGCACATGTGGACGCGCTTACTGATGCTGGCGCAGGAAGCTGCCGAGGATATGCCCACCACTCCCGCGCCCATCGAAGACGATCCTGGCCTCTTTGTCTTTCACTGGTGGCAGGGCGTGGCCGTCGTCCTGCTGATCGCCGTCATCATCGGATACAAGAAGTATCGCGATAAGACGATGGTCTGAGACCGCTCGGCAAAGTCCTGAGTTTCTCACCCGAACGCCTCGCGGACGGGCTCGTCGTGCATCGATGCACCGGCCTGTCGCGAGGCGTTCGCGCACGGCCCCGGCACGTTGAAGCCCGTGTGCCACTGCTTCAAGCAGTGCCGGTAACAGAGCGGCGACGTGTGCCACTGCTTCAAGCAGTGCCGGTAACAGAGTGACCGGCGACGTGTGCCACTGCTTCAAGCAGTGCCGGTAACAGAGTGACCGGCGACGTGTGCCACTGCTTCAAGCAGTGCAGGAGCGAGCATCCAGCTCCGGTAGGATTTCAAATCGCCTCGTCGTGCGGCAACGATTCCAGCGGGCAGCCGGCGCAGCTCGCCCGCGACCGGCAGTGCCGCTTCGCCACCGCCACAATCAGCGCGTGATACTCGTTGAACAGCCGGCGATCGCGAGGCAGGTTCTCCTCGAACAGCGCCTTGAGCGTGTCGTAGCTCGCATCCGCCGGTGTCAGACCATGCCGTCCGGCCAGCCGCCGGGTATACGCATCCACGACAAACGTCGGTTGATCCAGCGCGTAGAGCAGGATCGAATCGGCCGTCTCCGGCCCGATGCCGTGAATGTCAAGCAGTTCCTCGCGCAGGCTCGGCCACGTCTGCCGCTTCAGCGCATCCAGCCGCCCGCCATGGCGTTGCCAGAGCCACTCGACAAAGTGCTTCAGCCGCCGCGCCTTCACGTTGTAGTAGCCCGCCGGTCGTATCTGCTCCGCAAGCTCTTTGACCGGCACGTCCAGCAACGCCCGCCAGTCGATCAGCCCTGCCGACCGCAGGTTCGCGATGGCCTTCTCGACGTTCTTCCAGTTCGTGTTCTGCGTCAGGATCGCCCCGATGATGATCTCGGTCGGCCCGTCCCCCGGCCACCAGTGCTGCGGCCCGAAGGCGCCGAAAAGCCGCTCGTAGATTACCAACAGCTGCGTCGGAGTGTCGGATGCAGCGCCCTTGACGCCGACCGGCGGCGATTGGCGACGCCGTTGTGCGGAATTCACATGCTGCGGCGCCATCGCCGCCGCGCCGCCGGATGTTCTTCGTCGCGCGCGCATGCGATCGGCGGCGCGCAGATCAACTCGTCGCTTCGCTGTGTGTTTTTGCGCCGCCATTTCGCGTTGCATCCTGCTATCCTCGCGTCAAATATACACCCATGCCGCCTCGCACCAAACGACCCCGGCCGCCGAAGGCCCAGACGCGCCGCCCACGGCGCAAGAAACGCGATGCGGACGCCAAGTCGTATTGGGACATCACCCACCGTCCACTCCAGTGTCTCGTCTTCGTGCTTCCCCTCGTGCTCGCCTACGAGATCGGCATGGCCGTGCTGCACGGTCGTGCGACCGATCAGCAGCTCGCCGCGCAGGTAATCCTCCACTGGCTCTTCAGCCTCTTCGGGGCCAGCGGGGCCTATCTGCCCGGCATCGTGCTGATCATCGTGCTTCTGTTCTGGCAGATCGCCAGCCGCTATCCGTGGAAGATCGGTCTTCAGCCGCTGGCCGGCATGGCCGGTGAAAGCGTGCTCTGGGCCATTCCGCTCTTTTTCTTCCACCAGTGGCTGCCGGGGCTGACCGCCCTGAGCGGCCCATCGTCCGTGACGCCGCTGGCCGCCGCGCGCGGGCCCGCCGCCCCCTGGGATGATCTGCTGCTTTCCATCGGGGCCGGCATTTACGAGGAGCTGCTCTTTCGCCTCATCGGCATTTCGCTGCTCACCTTCCTGCTCATCGACACCCTCGGCATGAAGCAGGCCGCCGGCGTGGCACTCGCGGTCATCTTCTCGTCGCTGCTCTTCGGCCTGCACCACTACGCCCCCATCGGCAACGACACGTGGGATACGGCCCGCTTCGCCTTCCGCACCGCGGCGGGGGCCTATCTCGCCTGCGTGTTCGTCGTTCGCGGCTTCGGCGTGGCGGTGGGGTGCCATGCGATGTATGACATTATTGCGACACTGTCGGGCTGGGCGGCGGCGGCGTAGGGATTGAGGGACTGAGGGATTAAGGGATTGAGGGAGGAGCCGGCTGGGGACATTTAGCCGACGTGCTTGCACGGCGAGTATGCGCGGAGCACAAGAGGTACCGTTTCAGCGCTTCAGGCAAACTGGTGTGGCGAGGCTGAGAACGTGAACAATGCGACTGATGAGCATCATCCGCTTTCGCTGCCCGGCCTGCGGTACCAATGTCCATACGCCGCGCGGCCGTCCCTTTTGGCAGAGGACTCGCATTGAGTGTCCGGGCTGCCATACGGGGCGTGCCGCACCGATAGGCTCAGCGGTTAGGAAAAAACCCCTGAGTGCGGCACGCGCTGCCAACACACCTGGCAAATGGGCCAAAGGCTAAGCTCGCGCCGCCGCGATTGGCTAGCCAATACGCCGTTGCCGGACGACAATGTCGCTCGAACAATGGCCAGCTTTCGCATCTTTGCGATCCACTGTCCCGCCTGTGGCGGAAAGCTGTCGCGCGACATTTCTGTCGCCAACCAGGAGAATGCGCCCGTCAAGTGCCCGAGCTGTCACGCTCTCTTGATTCTCAATGCCCGCCGCAACACGGTGGGAATGGCCGCAGCCATATGTGCAATGATGGCGGCGTTGCAGGCCATACCCTCGAGATACGGCGGCAGCTTGCGATACACCTCCGCCGTAGTGCTGGCACTTGCTTCCATCGTCTTTTCAGCCGCCTGGGTGCAGATGAGGCCCGCCCGCGTGCTACTGGGCGGGAAACGTTGCGCCTCGTGCGGGTACGACGTACGCTCGACTTTCCATGACAAGTGCCCCGAATGCGGCAGGTGGTTGCCGCCGCGGCACATCAGGAATCCGCCCTAGTGGGCCGCGGCCTCGCGCCGTTGGGCGAAGTCCGAGCGATGCACAGGACTCATGACAAGCCCCTTCGCCATCCAGTGCCCGCGATGCCAGGCCCGCCTGCTCCGCGACACATCCAGCCCGCCCCCGTGGCCGCAGCTGGAGTGTGGCCGCTGCCATTCCCTCTTGCGCATCAACCGCCTGCGCGACTGGCTCTTCGTCGAGGCCATCTTCCTGCTCACGGTCGCGCTTCCGGTCTATGCCGGCATCCGCGCGGGCCACAGCATCACGTTCTTCAGCGCCGCCATCCTGTGCCTCCTGCTGGCGGCCCCGCTGGCGCTGTTCCTCATCCTGCCGCGCGCCCACATGTTCCGCGAGCCTCACGTCTGCCGCGCCTGCGGCTATGACCTGCACGCCGCCCCCGGCAACAAGTGCCCCGAGTGTGGCGCCATGCGGCCCTGGCACCTCCGCGGCGGCCGGCGCGGCGAACATTGCGGCACGTGCGGTTACGACGTACGCTCGACTTCCGGCAACATATGCCCCGAGTGCGGCACACCGCTGCCGGAGCATGTTCTGAAGCCGATGCCGAAGGGCGATTGACGTATCCGCTGGAAAAGCGATGGGATGGCAATACGTTCTCTACGCGAGTTAATTCTCTACAAGTGCCCCTGCTGTGGGTTCGAGTTCAGGCGATTGGGCGATGCGAAGTTCGTCAAGCTCGGCAGATTCGAATGCCGCTCCTGCCGTGCCATTCTCCGCACCAGCCGGTGGCGGCGGCGGGCCATCGTCCTCGCTCTGGCCGCGGCTTTCTCGTACGGCATCTTCGCGATCGCCACACCTCTGAACGTGCGGTCCAGGCCGCTGCCCGTTTTCGCCTTCGTCGGGGCCGAAATTGCCGCCGTGCCGATCTTCCTCGCATTGCGCCCCTTCGAGATCCACCGCCGCCCGCACGGCTGCCGCGTGTGCGGGTATGATGTGCATGCGTGCACCGGCGAGCGGTGCCCTTAATGCGGCACGCCATTGCCGGCGCACCTGCGAACACAGCGGCGGCAAAGCGAATGAGATGGCTGCGGAGATGGCAAGGCATTAGACATGAAACGTCTTCGCGGGCCATTTTACCATGTGTGCCCCGTCTGCGGGTGTGCGCTCAAGAACGCCGCGCAGAAGGGCGGCTTCTCCATCCTTGAGTGCCTGTCCTGCAAGACACAGTTCCACACCAGCCGGTGGCGGCGCCGGGCCGTCATCTTCGCTCTGGCCGCAGCGGTTCTGTACTGGGGCTACGCGATGGCAATCTTCACACCCGTAAGCGGGCCAACCAATACGATGCCCGCATTAATATTCGTGTTGCTTGAGGTCGCCGCCGTGGTAATCTTTATCGTATCGCGCCCCTTTGAGATCCACCGCCGGGCACACGACTGCCGCACATGCGGGTATGATGTACACGCTTGCACTGGCGAAAAGTGCCCCGAATGCGGCACCGCGTTGCCGCCGCACCTGCTCAAACGCCCGGAGTGACCTGGTCCGCGGTCGCGGCACTTTCCCGCGGCCGCGCGGCGCCAAACGACCATGACCCGCAGCAACGCCCTGCACTGCCCGCACTGCAACGCGGTCATTCCCGCCGGGAATGGCCCCGCGGACAGCTGGCCGGGCGGAGAGTGCCGGCAGTGCCACGCCCTCCTGCGGGCCCGCACGCCGCGGTGGTGCATCGGCCTGCTGGCGGGATGGGGCCTGCTGTCCCTGGCCATCATCGTGCTGGCCCTCCGCCGCGGCATCTTCGTCGGTCCATGCGAATCGACATGCCTGCTGCTGCCCGCCGGGACAATCGGTGTGGCCTGCATGCTGATCCGGCGCGTCGTCGTGGTGCGAAGGCCCCACGAATGCCGCGCCTGTGGCTATGATGTACGCACGACGTTCGGCGACAAGTGCCCTGAGTGTGGCACGCCATTGCCGGCGCACCTGGCAAAGCAGCCGCGAAAGACCGCATGACGTCGCATTGATGGACCACGAGGCATGAAAATGGATGAGGGCCTGCCGGAAATGCGCCACCAGTGCCCCAACTGCGGCGACGAATTCATCTTGACGGGCGCACAGTCGCTGAAGGCCTTCGGCGTGCGGGAGTGCCACGCCTGCCGCGCCGTCGTGCGGCATCGCCGGCTGCGGTCGCATCTCAACCTGTTCTGCCTGATCCTCGGATTTCTGGCGGTGATGATTGTCTCATTGCTGTGGCGACGGCCCTGGATTGCAGTCACAGCCGTTTTGCTCATCGGATGCGTCATACTTCTCGTTCAGGACTATGCCGTGGCCCTGGAACCGCTGGAAGTGTTTCGGCAGGCCCACGAATGCCGCACGTGCGGTTATGATGTGCACGCCTGCGAAGGCGAGCGGTGCCCCGAGTGCGGCACGCCGTTGCCGGCGCACTTGGCGAAAGGGCCGCCGGAGACCGGCGAAGGTGTGGGGCGGTAGGGCATGACATTAGTTAATAACCTCGCGCCTGCGGGCGTGGCGTCGCTGCCCGTGGTGCGACGGCATCATTTTCCGATGGGGCGCCACGCGGCGGCGAGGACTCCTCATCTTTGAATGCCGCGCCTGCCGCACAGTTTTTCAGCTCAGCGTGCCATTAAAGCGGGCAATCCTCGCCCACCTGTTCCTGGTTCTGATCTTTGTCTTCCTGATCCCCATGCTCTTGAGCCCGACGACGATGTTGGCGCTCATTTTGGTCCTCTGCATGCTCCAACTTGTAGTGGTGGCTGCCTTCGTCGCCGCACGGCCCTATGATATTTCCCGCCGCCCGCACGACTGCCGCGCCTGCGGTTACGACATCCACGCCTGCACCGGCGATAAGTGTCCCGAATGCGGCACGCCGCTGAAAGAGAGCGGGGCGGGCATCATGCCCACCCCGCAAGACCAACACTCGATCAATTCAGCAAATCACTAATTCACTAACTCGCCAAATTACCAAATCACGAAATCAGGACGCCCTCCTGTCCCCGCCTTCGCGGCCGACCCGCCGTCCTCGCCGCATCCGCCGCAGCCCCAGCACCCCGATCATCAGCGGCGATGCCAGTGCCGCGCCCGAGCCGCACGCCCCGGTCCCGCAGTCGGCCGAGCCGGGCAATTCGCCGCCGGGAATTTCGCTTCCCGCGTCGCCCGTGCCCTGGGCATCAGCGTCGGCGCCATCGCCCGCGTCGCCCGTGCCCAGCCCGCGTTCGAGCAGCAGGAAGGTGCCCAGCTTGCTGATCTCGGCCTCGATCGCCATCTCGCCGGCGTGGTAGCTCGACGCCAGCTCGGTCCACAGGCCGGTCGCTTCCTCGAACGCCAGCACCATCATCAGTGCCGGATCGTGTGCCGCCAGCAGGGCCTCCTCGGTGTCGAACGCCAGCTGGAAATGGACAGTCGACGGCTTCGCGAGTGCCGTGGCCGTGCCATCCGGCGTGACCATCGCGATCGGCCCCGTGATGATGCGCCCGGGGAATTCGTCCGGCAGGCGGGCGACCGCGTTTCCAATGGCGATCGCCGTCGGCTCGGAAAGCGCATCAGCGGGGATCGTCAGTTTCACGCGACCATCGGCCGCAGCCAGATCGCTCTCCTCGTCGTGCATGGCGCCCATGAAGGTCGCGGCGGCCAGCGTGCTGGCCTGCGCGCCGGTCTCGTCAGTCGCATTCACGTCTGCGACGACGGCAAACTGCTCCGGCAGGCCCGCGACGTGGCCGATCCAGTCGCCGCTGGTCGCGTCGAGTGCCATCACGACGTCGCGAACGTCCGACTCGCCATCCACCGATAGTTGCACCGCCGGGGCTGCGCCCAGGACGGCCCCTGCCCGCACGCGGATGACGGCCTCGCCGAGGGCTGTGCCGGGCTCGAGCTGCGCGGCCAGGTTGAACGGCATCGCCTCGCCCTCGACGAGCTGCTCTTGCGGCGACGGCGGCGCCTGGCCCGGCAGCACGTTGAGCACCACCATGGCGCTCAGGCAGTCGGCATCCGTGAAGGTCCGCTTCTTCACCATCGGGACGTAACCGTTGCTGGTATAGACATACCACGTCGCGCCAATGGTGTCGCCAACATGAAGCCCGGCGACCGTGCGGACGCTGCCCTGGAAGGGGGCGATGATGCCATTGGCGTCGGTCACTCCCTGAATGATGGTGCGGCCGCTGGAATTCTTCGAGAACACCTTGGCGCCCAGCGCGAAGCCGTTGTGGCTGGCCCATTGAAACTGCACCGGCTGGCACAGGTTCTGGTTATTGGCATCATGCTGCTCGACCAGCGGGTCCCAGCCCGACAGCGGTACGCAGCACAATGCATTCACGATGACACCGCGATCCACGGGCGTCTTGATCTTCCAGCGCGGCGCCCCGTTCGGACCGGGGGCCTCGGCCGTGAAGTGCCGCTTGATCTCGCTCCAGCAGTCCTCGTCTTCCTGCTTGGTGCCGGTCAGGTGGGGGTTGTCCTGATGGCCCGAGCAAATCTTGGTGTAATTCCACTGGTTGAACATCATGCACGAGGCCTTGCCGCCATTGGCGTCGAATAGGGGGTTGGATCCGCCGACGCCGTGGGCACAATGATCGCCGCCGTTGTCCTCATACTCGTCCTTGAGCTGCAATCCGTAATGGCCGAACTCGTGAACATAGACGGGATGATCGTTGCTGCGCGACATGTGCATCCAGTTGCTGCGCCAGAACGAGGCGTCATGCGCCGTCCAGAAGCCGCCCGACGGCCAGTCGACGTGCGCCCGCAGCGACAGGTCGGCGTACACGCGGAAGTCCGCCTGCTCCCAGTTGACGCCGTCGTCAAACACATCGACGCGCTCGATCAGCATCTGCCCGTCGGTCGCGTTGAAGAGATAGTCCGACGCCATGCGCATCCTGGTGGCGAAACTGCCCAGCTCGGACGGCGAGGCGTCCCACTCGATCGACGCCACCAGGTGCAGCCCGATGTACGAAGCCTCGCGCGTCAGCTTCAGCTCGTATGCACCGTTGGGATCGGTCACTTCGACGGGTGTGAACGTGGGGTTATTGCCCGCGGCGTCGTGCATCAGGGGCATGCTGGTGATATAGGCCCGGTATTTCCAGTTCTGCGTGCTACCCTGGTTGTGCTTGCCGCGCTCGCTCCTGCTTTCGTGCACCATGGCCCGCGCGACGACCGTCGAGCCGGCCGGCAGCGGTGGATTGATCGTGATCATGCCGTTGGGATTGGTGCGCTGCGGATGCAACGCCCCGTTGACGAACACCTCGGCGTTGAACGCGGGCTGTCCGCTCGGGCTCTCCACGTAAATCCGGGTGCCTTCGGTAAGGCAGAAGATGATGTTCTCGTACACAAAGTACTCGAGATCGGGGTTTTCCCCGTAATAGGCGGTCTCCCAGATCGGCACGGTGTTCGTGTCGTCGTACAGCCTGATCTGCACCTTGACTACCTGGTAGGGTGCATCAGGATTGACACCAAAGTCCTCGGGGTAGAACTCGAAATAGAATTCTCCGTTCGCATCGGTCGTGCCCGTCGCCACCGGGATGTCGAGCGGCGGTGGCGGCGGAATGTTGCTGGGATGGCACGGCGACGGCGTCACGCGCACATTGAGGATCAACTCGATTGGCTTGTTGGCGACCGGGCGCAGCACACCGCCGCAGGTTTCGCGGAGCTGCCCTTGAACGTGGGACGGCAGCAGAAAGCCGGGCTGCGGCAGCGGGGGATCGCACGGCACGTCGGGCGGATTGGTGGGGTCGGTCGGTCCGGTGGGCGGGCCGTTATTGGGCGCGGCGAAGGCGACGGCGCCGATGGTGCCGATCCACATCGCCATCAGCGCCAGATGCCCGGCGCGGACGCGGAAAGAAGTTTTGCTTCGCTTCGATTCTCGATTGTTCGTGCTCATGTCCATGGCTCCCTTGCACAGCGCGAGGACTAGCGGTGCCGGGGCCATCATGCGAAAGTCCAATGCGACCGACACCACGTTTCCTTCGATTGAGCGACAAGCAGGGAATATCTACATGTCAGTCTGCGATGGCATTTGAAAGTGGGGAATGGCCGGGGGAGAGTGGGTAACCCAACCTGGGCGGGATTGCGCGAAATGATCTAAGTCACGCCCGAAAATTGCCGCGCGCCCTATTCGTAGCGCAGCGCTTCGATCACGGTGATTCGGCTGGCCCGCCGCGCGGCCGGCCACGCGCCCAGTGCCGCCACGACAAGCGAGGCGGTCAGAATCAGTCCGATGAGCAGGGGAGAGAGGGTAAACTCGACGAGAAAACCGGTGATGGGATAGGTGGACACGTTCATGGCATAGGCCATGGCCAACCCGCCCGCCAGGCCAGGCGCCATGCCCATCATGCCGACGGCCGCCGCTTGCGCCAGGGTGCTGCGGGCGATCTGGCCGCGCTGCATGGCCACGGCCCGCAGCATACCGATCTCGCGCGTCTGTTCGAGCACGCCCATCGAAAGGGTGTTCACAATGCCCAGCAGCGACACGAGGAACACCATGCCGACGATCATGATCATCGACGCCGTGATATCGCGCAGATAATCGTGCACCATGGCGGAGAAGCCGGCCCGCGATTGCAACGTCAGCGAATGCTCGATGCAGAACTGCTCAAGCGCCGGCGTCAGCGCGGCAAGCGATTCGCGGCGCGCATCGCCGCTTTCGCCTGCTGCATCGACGCTGAAAACGTGTACCCCCTCGAATTCCACCAGTCGCTGCGCGGCCTGCCAGTCCATCGTCAAATTGCGCCCGCCCGAAGTATATTCGGTTGCGACGCCCGCAATCTCGACGTCCTTCGGTCCGGCCTTCGTCTGCAAGCGGACCCGATCTCCGATCGTCAGCCCGCTTTCGCGCGCCAGGCCGCTGCCGATCACAACGTCCCCCGCGTGCAGCCGCCGGGCAATGCTTGCGGCGTCTCCAGCGCGAAGATCGATCGGCACCGGCGCATCCGGTGGAAAGTCGGCGGCGATCAGGGCCGCGGGCATCCCGGCGGCCATGATCGTTGCAAAGTTGATGCGGCGTACCCGGCCCGCGCCGGGCAGTTTCTTAAGTGCGTCACCGATCTGCGGCGACAGCGGCAGGGCCAGCGACATGGTGGCCGGATCGGGGAAGGTGCCGCGTACGAAGAAATCCACCTGGCTGATCCGGTCGGCCCAGCGCTCGATGTCGCGCGTGCTGGCGCGGATCGACGATCCAAACCCGATGGCGACCATGACGCTGATGGCGACGACGGCGACGGTGAGACTTGTGCGCGTGGGATGACGGCGGAGCTGACGGACACCAAGCGTGGCCTCCGGTCCCATCGCCCGCGCGAAAGAGCCCTCGCAGGCCCGCAACAGCGCCGGCGTGGCGGCCGCGGCCAGCAGGGCGATGGATGAGCAGATGATGGCCATGCCCATCGGCACGCTGACGGCGATCCATGCCGGGGGAATGGCATTAAAGCGCAATGCGGCAACGAATGCGACCATAAGCGCGAAAAGCGCGCCTCCCAGAATGCCCGGCCAGCGCGCGGGCCTCAGGTTTCGCAGTTCTGCGCTGCCGGTCAGCCCGGCCAGGGGAGACTGCCGCGCTGCCGTGCACATCGCCAGCCAGGCGGCCAGCAGACAGACGCCCGGGCCCAGCAGCAGGGCGGTCACAAACGGCAGCGGCGTGAAGCGCAGCTCGGCGAAATTCGCCCCGATGGCTTTCTCGACGCTGCGCGCCAGGCCGAGTGCCACCAGCATGCCCAGGGGAATGCCCAGGGCCGTCCCGACGATTCCCATCGCCGCGGATTCCCGCAGGACCATCGTTCTGATCTGCCCGATCGTCGCACCGACTGCCTGCAGGATGGCAAAGTCCCGCCGGCGCTCGCCCGTGCTCATGAGCAGCGTGTTCAGGATCACGCATGCACCGGCCACCATCGACACGACGCTGATGGCCGACATGCCGTGCTCGGTGGACGTGAGCATGGGCGCGACGAGGGCCGCCTGCTCCGCGGGGCGCTCGACGCGAAAGCCGGCGGGCAGCCGCTCCTGCACGAGGGGCTCAATCGCCGCGACCTCGGCGCCGTCGGCCAGTACCAGTTGCATCGCGTTGACTTGTTCACCGGCGGCGAACAGGCGCTGCGCCGTGGACAATCGCACGTATGCCACCGCACCGGCATTGAACGCCGTCGCCCCGCCCGGCGCCAGCAGCCCGGCGACGCTCAGCTCCTGCACGCCGGTCCTCGTCAACAGTCGCGCCTCGTCTCCGATCGAAAGCCCGGCGGCGGATGCGAACGCCGCATCGAGCAGCACGCCATCGACTTCGCTCAGCGGTCGGCCGGCCGACACCGGCAGCCTGCGGGCCGCGTGGTCGGCGGCCGGATCGATGCCCACCAGCAGCACCGGCATGACACCCGAATGCGCCACCACGCCGGCAGCCATCCGGAGCATGGGCACGCACGATTGCACCGCATCCAGTTCGCAGGCCCGTGCCACGTCCGTGGCTTTGAATTGCGATCGCCCGGCGGCGGAGATTTCAAGGCCGGCGCGACCCGCAAGGCCCTCGAACATGGAACGATGAGCCGTCCGCGCGGTGTCCAGCGCGATGCCCACACCCACGACGGCCGCGACGCCCAGCACCACGCCGGTCAGCGTCAGCAGCGATCTGCCGCGCTTCTGCCGGAGGTGCCGCCACGAATATCGCCACAGTGCCATGTGTCAGCCCGGTTGCACCTTGAGATCCGGCGGCGACGAGGGAGGGAATTGCCGATCGTCCACGATCGATCCATCCGCCAGCCGGACGATGCGATCGGCCAGGGCGGCGTGCCGCGGATCGTGCGTCACCATCACCACGGTCTGGCGCCGTTCATCCACCAGCCGCCGAAGCAGGTGCATGACGTAATCGCCGCTGGTGCTGTCGAGATTGCCCGTGGGCTCGTCGGCCAGGATGAGCATCGGATCATTGACCAGGGCCCGGGCGATGGCGACGCGCTGCTGCTCGCCGCCGGAGAGTTCGGACGGAAAGTGTTCGCCGCGGCCGGCCAGACCGGTCAGTGCCAGCGCTGCGGCAGCCCGCTGGGCGGCGACTCTGTCGGGCACGCCGTCCATGGTGAGCGGCACGGCGACGTTCTCTTCGGCCGTCAGCACCGGCAGAAGGTTGAACGCCTGAAAGACGAAGCCCACCCGCCGGCGGCGCACCAGCGTGCGCTCATCCTCGCTCATGGCCGCCAGATCGCTGCCGTCCAGAACGATGCGCCCGCGGCTGGGTATGTCCAGCCCGCCAAGCAGGTGGAGCAGCGTGCTCTTGCCGGAGCCGCTGGGGCCCATGATGGCAACGAACTCGCCCGAACCGATGGTAAGCGACACCCCGCGCAGTGCCTCAACTGCGGCATGGCCTTCGCCGTATGTCTTGGCGAGGTCGACGGCGGAAAGAAGCGGGGACGCGGCAGTCATACCTGGGTTCCGGGCTCGCGCTGCGTCATGCGGGAGCGAGTGTAGCCGATCGGTTGTCATGCGGGGAGAGGCTGGAGCCACGGCGCGTGGCGCGGCGCGGGAGGCTCTGCATATGCGGCTGGTCGCGGAGTCGCGCCTGTCAGGGGCGAATCATTTCGACAACGAAATCCTGCGCCAGCCGATGCGGCCGCGAACCCTGCATGGGAATGCCCGTGCAGCGGCGAACCCAGCGGGCGTAGCGCCGCATCCATTCGTTGGGAATGATCCACCGGTCGCACACGCGAAAGACCAGCGGCCAGACGAGATTGCACGAGTGGATGCCGGTCAGCCGGCAGCCATGTCGCTCGAAGCGGGCGATCCAATCGTTGGCGGAGAGCCGATTGTTGAAAGCCCAGTTGCCGTTGCTGGTGACCCGGATGACGGCTGACTGGCACCTGGCATAGGGAGAGCGCGTGTCGGACGAACTGAAGACGATCCTCCCGCCCGGCCGCACGATGCGCAGAAACTCGCCGATCAGACGGTCCACATCCGCAAACAGGTGCATCGTCTTGTGGCACACGACGGCGTCGAAGCTGCCATCCGCGAACGGCAGGGCGTCGCCGCTGGCCGCCGCCACATCGAAACCCAGCTCGCGGGCAACGCGCAGCGAGGCAGTGGAGATGTCGATGCCGGCGACGATCGCCCCGCGCCGGCGCAGCTGTTCTAGATAGTGCCCCCGCGCGCAGCCGACATCCAGCACGCGCTCGCCCGCCCGCCAGGCGATGCCATCGAGCAGCGCCGCATCCAGTTCCTCCTGGAGAAAGCTGGGCCGCGAGGGCTGCCGCCACTCCCGCAGCTCCCAGCGGGCACGGCCGGCAATACGGTTTACGAGCGTCAACATGCGCGGCGTCTCTCCCTTCGTCCAAGCTGTCTATAATCTATCGGCATTGCGTCGGGCCCGAGCGCATCGGCTCGGAAATCCGCCTGCAATGCCGCGTTGATACCATCGCATTCAAATCTCATGGGTAATTTCTTCAGGTGAGGCCGTGAACAGGCATGCGAAGGAGAACCAGTCATGGCATGGACTCTGCAGGACAATTCGCGGAAATTGAGAAGAGGCGCTTCGTGGCTGGCCGCGCTGGCTGGGCTGGTTGCGGCGGGCGGCTTCGCGCGGGCGATGGTCGACGATATCTCGCCGGACCAGCTACCGGAGGGCGCGCGGCGTGCGCTGGAGGAGCTGTCGCGCGGGGCGCGGCTCGAAGAGCTGGAGCGCGACGACGAAGATGGCGTGCGGTTGTACGAGGCCGAGTGGCGCGACGGCCGCTACGAGTTCGAAGCCACGGTGATGGGGGATGGCACCCTGCTCGAGCTCAAGGAGGAGCTGCCGCCGGAGCGTACGCCGCCGGCGGTCCTCGATGCCGCGGCACGGCAGTTCGGCCCGGATGCGCGGCTGCGTTTTGAGCGCAAGACGTACGTCGTGTACGAGGTGGATGGCGACGTCGATGGCCGCCGCGTCGGCGTGTATATTTCGGTGTCGGGCCGGAGACACCACACGCGCGTGCGCGTCGAGGGCGACATCCCCCGCGAGCACCGCATCGGGCGCGAGCCGGGCGAGCGGCGGGACCGCGAACATCGCGATGACGACGACGATCGCGGGGATCGAGAGGATCGCGATCGTCGCCCCGACGATCGACCGGGGGACGACCGGGATGATTGAGTCTTACACCGAATAGCGCGACGCGGCGAGGCGAGGCGAGGAGAAGAGCCGGCCGGCCGCAACCCCTTCAGGGTTGTCCGTCGTGGGGCGGCGTCAACCCAGGGTAGCCGGCGGGGCCGGCAACCCTGGGCTGGAGGACGGAACGCCGTTGGCGTTGTGCGCCGCGCGCAAGTAGTGTGTCTCTGAATTAGCACGCGGCGAGTTGGCGAATTAGTCGCACGGCATCAAGCCCACGGAAGTTGGCCTGGTCGCGGCTGGATCCACCAACGGTTCATGCATCCACACGAACAGCGCTACGAGAACCCTGGCGCGTTGCTCCGATCGATTCTCCTAAACGACGTTCCGTTCCATGGCAGTACAAGTACCGATCACGCCAATTCGCCTATATAAGCTGGCCCAGGCATTGCAGGTGACCAGCGGGGAAATCCGCCGCAGGTGCGCGGAACATGTCATCATTCTGAAGAATCACATGGCGATGGTTGACCCTCAGACCGCCAGATGCATTGCGGTCCGGTTCACTGGGGAGGATGACGACGGAGATGCTTTGGCGGCTGAATAGATGAAAGTGGCAGGGCGCGGTGCCACCTTACACAAGCGAGTGCGAGGTTACGCCGCGAAGAGCGCTTCGACGAACGTCGCCGGTTCGAACGGCTCGATGTCGTCGATTTTTTCCCCCACGCCGACAAACTTAACGGGCACATCGAGCTGGTCGCGGATGCCGACGACGATGCCACCCTTGGCCGAGCCATCGAGCTTGGCCAGGATGATGCCCGAGACCTTGACGTGCTCGCTGAAGCTGCGTGCCTGGGCGACGGCATTCTGGCCGATCGTGGCATCGAGCACGAGCAGCACCTCGTGCGGGGCCCCGGGGATGCGCTTCTCGATGACGCGCTGGATCTTGCCCAGCTCGCGCATCAGATTGTCCTGCGTGTGCAGCCGGCCGGCGGTATCGACCAGCAGGATGTCGGCATTGCGCGCCAGTGCCGCCGATGCGGCATCGTAGGCGACCGCGCCGGGATCGGCCCCCTGGTCGTGCTTGACGATGTCGACGCCGCAGCGCCGCGCCCATTCGCTGAGCTGAAGCACCGCGGCCGCACGATAGGTGTCGCACGCGGCCAGCACCACCTTCTTGCCCTGCCTGGTGAGCCAGTTGGCCAGCTTCGCCACGCTGGTCGTCTTGCCCGAACCGTTGATGCCGGCCACCAGGATGACGGTCGGGCCGCTGGGCGCCTGGGCGAGCGATCGCACCGCATCCGGCCAGCGGGCCACGATGTGTTTTTTCAAAAAGGGGACGATGTCCTGAGACTCGGAGATTTCCTTCTTTTTCCAGGCCTCGCGGACGAGCGCCATCAGCGTTTCCGCCGTTGCTGGGCCGAAGTCGTCGGTGATCATCGTGGCATACACGTCATCGAGCAGGGCTTCGTCGATCTTGCGGCCGAAGGGCAGCACCGATTTGAAGCCGGAGACGACCTTGTCCCGCGTCTTGGAGAGCGCCTGTTTAAATCTGTCAAAAAGGCCCATATTCCCTGGTAGCCGATCTTAAAAGGAGCTTCGCCACACGATCCATGAATCAGGATGCGGCTGGCGTGGATGGTTCGCGCTGGCCGGCCTCCTGCGAATCGGCGCCTTGCGCCGCGGGCGGTCGCAGGTTGCGAACGATGGCATCCAGCACGCCATTGATGAATCCACCCGACTCGCGCGAGCCGTATTCCTTGGCTATTTCGACCGCTTCGTTCACGATGACGTTCGCAGGCGTCTCCGGGTGCAGCACCAGTTCCCCCACGGCGGCGCGCAGCACGTTTCGATCGACCGCCGCCATCCGCCGCAGCTCCCAGTTTTCCGCGGTCTGCCGGATGCGCTCGTCGATCTCCTCGCGGCGTTTCCAGGTCCGGGTTGAAAGCGCCCGCGCGAAATCGACGACGTTCTGCGGCGGCGCCTCATCTTTCAGGAAGGCATCCAGCTCGGAAAGGAAGCCGTCGCCCTGCGCATCGAGCTGGCAAAGCACCTGAAGGGCGAGAACACGGGCCTGGCGTCGATCCATCACCATGAAGGATAGTTAGCAAAGCGGCAGAAAAACTGCAAGGGCAGCCCGGTTCGTGGTGCTGTGCAGCATGCGTCAGGAGGGTTTGCGAATCTCGCGCAACAGATTGGCCATCTCAATGGCGCCCAGGGCCGCGTCGGCACCCTTATTGCCGGCCTTGCCGCCGGCCCGATCGAGGGCCTGCTCCATCGTTTCACACGTCAGCACGCCGAAACCGACGGCAACGCCAGTCTCGTATGAAAGTCGCGCCAGACCGCGGGAGGCCTCGCCGCCGATGTGGAGATGGTGCGTCGTCTGACCGCGAATGACGCATCCGAGGGCGACGATGGCATCGAATCGCCGGGTTTCCGCAAGCGTCTTCGCGGTCACGGGCAGTTCCCACGCGCCCGGCACCCAGATTTCGGTCAGGTCGGACTCTGCCGCCCCGTGGCGAACCAGCACGTCTCGCGCGCCTGACAGCAGCCGGCTCGTGATGGCGTCGTTGAAGCGCGACACGACGATGGCCACGCGCAGGCCGGTGGCGGTTAATCTGGCGGATATCTGTGATGCCATGCAGTGGATTCTAGCGGAGCGTCGTCATGTCACCAATGCAGCGCCCCGGGGAGATGCGTCTTCCCCGAAGGCGCGTCGTGCTGCATTTATTCGGACGTTGATGGGTCGCCAGGCAGGCGTCAGGGCCGACGGCAACGATCGCGACAGGCCTAGCCGACGCTTTTTGCGGCCCAATCGGCCATGCGCTGCACGCCCTCGAGCACGTTCACGCAGGTGCGGTCGATGATCTCACGGGGCAATTCCCGGTCGAGGTCCACGGTCTGGCTTGCCGCCAATGCCGCCGCGCCGTCAAAGTCCACGTAGGCCATGCGGACGGTCCAGTCGCCTCGGGGACGTCCAAAGCCGGCGCCGGACAACACGGCCACGCCAGATTCTTCAAGCAGCTTCTGGCACAACATGGCACAGTTGCGGATGCCGCGCGCGCGGAGCTTTTCTGCGAGCGGCGAAAAATCGGGAAACAGGTAGAAGGCGCCGTCCGGCTCGTGGACGTTGATTTCGGCCCGGCGAAGAATGTTCACGCAGCGCCGGCCGAGGGCCTGGAGAATCCGGCGGGCGTGCCAGAGATACTTCTCGATTTCCTCGCCACCGCGGAAGCCCTGGATCGCGGCATACTGCACGGGGGCGCAAACGGATGTGTACGTCTCGCTGGCGACCCACGACATGGCTTCAACCAGCCAGTCGAGATCGGGTGGGAATGAAAACGTTCCCAGCCGCCAGCCACCGGCGCCGCACCACTTGGACAGACCGGAGCTGACGATTGTGCCCTCGGGATAGTATCGTGCGATGGAGGCGTGACCGCCATTGAAATGCAACTGTCCGTAGATCTCATCGGAGAGGACGATCATCTCGTACTTGCGGGCGACTTCCGCAATTTGCCGAAGTTCTTCCTGCGAGTAGGTGAGTCCGGTCGGATTGCTCGGATAGTTGAGCACGAGGAGGCGCGGCCTGGATTCGTCCCCGGTGAGCTCCATGGATTCGAGCAGCTTTTCTGCCGTCAGCTTCCAGCCCGATTCGAAATCGGTGTGAATCATGCTGATGCGGCGGCCGATGATCCGCGCCTGCGGCAGATAGGAGACCCAGCAGGGCGTAACGAGGATGATCTCCCCGTAATAGACGATCTGAAGGAGAAACATCAGCTCCTTCGAGCCCGGGCCGATGATGACGTGATCCGGGTGCGTCTCGATCTGGTCCTTGCGCCGATGAAACTCCGCCACGGCTTCACGCAGGGCAGGCAGTCCCTTGACCGGGAGGTAGTCCTTTTCAGGTGCGGCAAGCCGCAGGGCCTCCACCATCGGGCGGGGCACTGGAAAGGGCGATTGACCGAGGCCCAGGTCAAACACGTGCTTGCCCTGACGCCGCAATTCGCGGCAGACGTCCTTGATGGAGAGCGTCGCTGACTGGCCCAGGCCGCGGACATTCAGATTCAGGCTGACTCGTTTCTGCATACCGAACTCCTGCTGCAACTGCCCACGACTGTCTAACGGCCCGACCTGAGAAAGGCGTGTTCGAGCGATGTATTGACGAACGTTGGCGCCGCTGCCAATGCAGCCAGCGCGCTTTTCTGTACGAGAATCAGTTTTCGCCGGCCGTTATCCTGCGTGCGCTCGGCCTGCCGGGAAAGTACCGCGCTCATCGCCACCAGGTGCTCCCGCATCGCGGGCTCAATTCGCTTCCAGGCGGCGAGGCACTTGTCACGAATCCGGTCGGCGGCCGTTTGTGCCGCCGGGTTTTCGGCGCTGACCCGCCGCGCGGCATCGAGTGCATTTTCAAAGATGCCGGCGTATCGATTCAAGGCGACCAGACGCGTGCCCAGCAACTTCAGATCGGCGGGGCGCTGCTGCGAGCGCTTGAGTAGTTCGGATAACTCTCGCTGGGCGATGGCGGTGCGGGCCGCCGCCACCGGCAGCCGCAGGCCCACGGGCACGATGTTGTAGGTCGCCCAGCCGGAGCCGTCGCAGAAGTCGCAGCGAACGACGCGCAGGCCCAGGCACGTTTCGCAGTAGCGGGCGGCAGAGCGACGGGACGCGGAGCTGCATTCGCGGCAGGGTTCCAGGCCCTTGCGGCAATAGAAGCACTTGTAGCGTGCGTAGGCCTGGATCAGCTTCGCAGCCGATTCGCGATCGAGATTGGCCAATATGACAGCGGGATCGGAAAGTTCGCGCGAGACGAGGCCGTTTTCGAGGGCTTCGTTGAGCATTCGAACGGCATCGGCGAGCTTATTCGGCCGCAGCAGTTGCTGAAGCTTCTGGAGGATCGCCTCGGTTGACGAGTTGGCAGGGGTGGACAAGGCGAGCTCCGTCGTCAATGCCGCTATTTTAGCAGAAATGGGTGCTCGCACAGCGCAGAGGAGCCTACTCGGGCCCGTCGGTGAGCGACAGACTGACTTCCGGCGGAACGGGCTCGGCGGACGGCGTGGCGGGCTCCAGGTGGTCGAGCCAATAGGCGTCATCGTCCCGGCGATAGATCATGAACCTTCCGCGGTTGGCGGCGTCCTTGGCACGGTGATAACGCAGATAGATATGCTGGTCATCCACGGCCAGGATTTCGATCTTGCCGGTTTCGTGCGACATGACGTATTTGGCGCGGCGGGCCAGGCCCGAGCCCAGGCGCAGGGCCTCGCGAAAGATGTTCCAGCCGCGAACGATGGGAATTTCATAGGGCTCGTTGCCGGCGGTCGGGCGACCCTGGAAGAGATAGTAGGGCGGACAGCCGATGAACGACAGCTCGCGGTACATGTCGGAAAGGACGCGAGGATCATCGTTGATGCCCTTGATGAGAGGGCACTGATTGACGCAGATGACGCCGCACTTCAGGAAACAGTCGATGCCCTCGACGGCGGCGTCGGTGAGTTCGCGCGGATGATCGAAATGGGCCATGAGGTAGATGCGCTTGCGCGGCGTGCTGTGCGTTCGCAGCAGGTTCTGCAATTCCTGATCGCGGAGGATGCGCCAGGGATCAAAGGCCGGCATCTTGGAGCCGATGCGGATGATGCGGACGTGGTCAATCGCACGAAGCGCATCGAGAATTTCGCGCAGGCGGCGCGTGCTCATGAGCAGGGGATCGCCGCCGGTGAGCAGCACGTTGGTGACATTCGGATTGCCCCGAATATAGTCGATGCCGGCGGACACATCGTTGGTGACTTCGTCGTTTTCATCCATGAACAGCCGCTTGCGGAAACAGTAGCGGCAGTAGGCTCCGCAGACCTCGTTGCACAGCAGCAGAACGGTATGCGGGTATTTGTGCTGAACGCCCCTGGCGACGGTGACGGCGGCCTCGTTGCTGGCGTCGAGCTTGCCCCAGTCGCTGAGCTCCTCGGCGCGCGGAATGATCAGCTGTTTGATCGGATCATGGGGATCGTTCCAGTCGATGAGGCCCAGGTAGTAATCGTTGGCCCGGAAGACGTATTTTTCGGCGACTTTTTTGAGGATTTCGCGATCTGCCGGGGGGATGTTGGGGATGTGATCGATATCGCGGATGTACTTCACCTTGCGGGCGTCGGAAGGCTGGACCGGAATGGAAAAGGTGTTGGCGTTCGACACGTCAAGATCCTCGCCATCGCTTGTAGTTCACTTTTAGTAATCGCCGCCCGGGGGTTGCGTGGGCGGCGTTCCCGCGCATCACATGGACACGAATTGAGGCTTTAAATTGTAGCACACGCCGCCGTTTATGTCGAGCATATTTCGGACGTATTTTGTTGCCCGATAGGGGTACGTTCAAAGACAAATGTCTATTTACTGTCGCCCTGTTTTCACGGTGCTGCTGTGCGCCGGCGCATGCGCCACGATCTTCGCGTTGCCCGCCTGCGAGCGCGACGTAAATCGACGGCGCTCTGCCATTGATCGCGCGCCGGATGAGCTGCGCGTTCTGTCGCTCAATATCTATCGCGGGCGGCTGGGGCTCGAACCGATCGCGGCCTTGCTGCGCGCAGAGGCGCCGGACATCGTCCTGCTTCAGGAGGTCCTCCGCCCCGAGTATGCACCGGGGCTTCAGGACCAGGCCGTGGTGCTGGCCGAGGCCGCCGGTTCGTACCGCGCATATTCTGCCGGCGTGCTCGGCCGGCGCGACGAGCACAAGTATGGTGATCCGGCGATTCTGTCGCGCTGGCCCCTGACGAATGTGCAATTCATTCAACGCGATGGCGGCCGGCCTTACGGCATGCAGGCCAGGCTCGACTGCTCCGGACGTCCGCTGCACCTGATCAGCGTCCATTGCCAGGGCACGTTCAAATGGGAGTGGGAGCACCTGGTGAACAGTGTCGACGAGCGCAGCAAACAGGCGGTGGAACTGGTGGAACTCGTAGACCGGCTGGAGGGCGATGTCATCATCGGCGGCGACTTCAACAGTGCCGAATGGATGGCAGAGGGCGTGTTGATGCGGCGGCACTGGCGCGACTTCGCGGAGGCGGGGGGCGCGCTGCCCACGTTTCCGGCGGTTCAACCGCTGATCCGCATCGACCACATCTTCGGGCGCGGCGCGTTCGAGGCGACACGGTTTCGAGTGGTTGACGCGGCCGTTTCAGACCATCGGGCAGTCGTCGTGGACCTGCGGCGGGACGGCCTTTGACGCCGCGGACGCGACAAAAACGCAGCGTCCGCGTCGGCCCATGTCAAAGCTGTCGGAAACACGGCCCGGGGCGGAGGCGTTCAGCCGATCAGCCGATGATGTGGGACATCACCTCAACCAGATCATCAATATGGCGGCTGAGCATGCTGACCGGGGCGATGAGCATGGCGGCGCCAATCAGGACGAGGCAGACACCCATCGACGAAGGCAACTGCGCGACGTCGCGCAGACGGGCGGAGAGTTCGGTCTCGAGCTGCTGCATGCGTGCCGGACCGAGGCTATCGGCGGCTTCGACGTGGATGGAGGCATTTCGCAGGGCTGCAATGCCACTGATGCGAATGGTGAAGCTGCCATCATCGCTGAACCAGACGCGATCGTGCCAGCGTCCGCGCCAGCTGAGCGCTGTCAGCGTCTCCTCAAGCAACCGGCGGCAACGGCTCTCGGCGATGTTGTAGATGACGAAGCCATCGCCCGCACGAGGCAGCATCCAGAAGAAACCCAGGGCCGCGGCCCCGGCGCCGGCGGCCAGAAGCCACCATGCCCGCACCTGGGCCAGTACGGGCAGCGTCCAGATGAAGAGCGGGATCAGTGCGATGGTCAAGGAGAGAAAGTCGGACCGGGCGGAGACGAGGCAGGGGCGTCCGTGGCTGTTGACCAGACCGAGGGTGAGGAAATACATGGCGATGGGGGCAACGCACCCCACCAGCATCAGCACGTCCGCTACCTGGTAACTGCCGATCAGCATGGCTGCATCGATCCGGCGGCCCGCACGTGCTCTATGAAACGCCTCGCCTTATCTCTTGTCGGGCGCGATCCGGTCTACGTGTTCGCCGCGTTCCGCCACTTTGCGGTAACCCAGGTATTTTATGACTTCCAGCACTTCGGTCCAACTGGGGAATGGGCGTTTGTTGACCCGCTTGTACTCGTCGATGGCCATGACGAATTCGAACTGTTCCGGTGAAAGCTCACCCTCTTCGGCGTTCCGCCGGCTGTCCGAACGGCGGCGACCGGGGCCGCGGCGGCGTTCCAGCCCGCTCCGGCGATCAATCGGGGCTTTACGCCGATCGTCACCCTCGTCGCGCCGATCGTGCTCGGTGGCGGCTGTGGCAGCGGTCTCGTGTCGATGCATGGTCGAGATCCTCCCGAGGGCAGGTCCCCGGCCGGGTCGCCGGGAGTCCCCCGCGGAAGGGATCATCGGCTAGATTTCGTCGTCATCTTCGAATTCTTCTTCCTCCTCGTCGTCGTCATCAAATTCTTCGTCATCGTCGAAGTCGTCGTCGTAGTCTTCGTCCTCGTCACCGTCTTCCTCTTCCTCCACGAAATCTTCGTCGTCCTCGGCCCGTACCGTCAGGATTTCGGACGCTTCGACGAGCTTATCGGCCGGAACCAGGACTGCGATTCCTCGCTGCATCGAGCCCGCCGTATCGGACTCGATCTGCGCTGGAACGCTGGACGACGCCAGCAACAAACGAATCACTTCGGCGTCTGCTTTGTTTCTGGCGAAAGCGACTTCGACATAGTGTTCAAAGCCCGGAGTGGCATCGGGTCGGGCTTCCACGTCTAGCTGCACCATGCTGTGAATACTCCTAAAGGTTGGCCGTGCTTCGGTCTTTGCCGACGCCTATCTGGTGTTCCGCGTGCCGGCCGTTCTCGGGCTGCCGAAGGCACCGGGACGCCGACAGATTACGAAGTCGGACCTGCGTATTCAATACTCGCTGAAACACATTTCGCTGCAAGTTTTTTCCTGATCAAACCGGCAGATTTGGCCCCGCCGGGCGGGCCGAATACGGCCGCGCGGCGGCATTCTTTTCGTGGGGTCCAAGAGATGTCAAGCGGGAATTCCCGCGCGCGCCGCGGGGGTTGTCTTCGCGGCAAATTTCGCGAACCTTTGATTCCGCGAACACTTGCGCGAAGGACCATGGGCTGGAGTCGGTCGAGCCCAGCTTCCGACCGGGGCCCGGCCGGAAGCCGGCGCGTACCGCGAAACGAGGAATGGTTCGAAAACTCCCGCCAAAGGGTAGCCCCTGAGGCGATCTTCCTCGCATGGCATCCGGCGGAGGTGCGGGCTGGATTTGGCGGTTCGGCAACCTGCGGGCGGCCCCGGCCCGGAGCGAGGCAAAAAAAAGAGAGCCTGTTGGAACAGCTTTGGGTATGAACTGAATCGTACTCAAAGTTGTCCTACAGGCTCTGATCCAGTATAGGCCGCCGCGCGACGCGGTCTGCCAAATTTGGCCTGAATTCAGTGTAAGGCACCTGGCACACCAATCCTCTCACGCGCTTTGGAAAGCTACGCACTTTCTTTGAACGTGCTAAATCGTCCGCGGGCGGTGCTTCTGACACAGAGTACCGCCGTTCTCATCGCGGCGTTCTGGTCGAATTCATCCTGCATTCATTCTGCGGATGTATATTCGGAATGATCAAAGGGGAGACCGCCCCGGCACGTTAGGCAATCAACGACACCGTGGCGGGCCGAATCGTCGCCCTGCGAATCTGTTACGAACTTGACTTTGAAAGTTGACTTGTCTTTGCCGTCGGGCGGCGCTGCGTCGGCCCAAGTCTCGACGGCAGTGAAACAAACGTGGAATGCGGTGTTTGAAAAGGAGTATCCGATGCGAATGAAGAGCCTTGCACCTGTCCTGGCAGTGTCGGTTGCAGTTGCTGCGACCGGCCTTCTTGCCGTAGCGCAGCAGGACCCCGGACAGCAAACTCAGGACCGCCGTACGCTGCGGCCGCAGGATGGGCAGCGCGAATCCTCGGGCCGGCTCGAGCCGCAGTCAGCTGCCGAAGTGAAGCAGTTGGTCGACACCTCGACGAAGCAGTTGACGGAGTTGATCCGCACGGCCGAACAGCATACCGGCGGCCGCGCCTTTGCCGCCGCCATGATGGAATGGCACTGCATCGATGAAACCGCCGCGAAATCCACGACGGATCAGGGCATGCGCATTCAGCCGACCGGCCTCAGGGACTCCACCGACCAGCCGTCGAGCGGACGCGAACCCCCGGGGCAAAGCGGGACGACCGGTCAGCCCGGTGATCGTCCGGGCCAGCCCGGCGAGCGGCCGGGCCAGCCTGGTGAATCGGGCGCGCGAACCGGACAGCCGGGCGTGCGGCCGGGCATGGGCGGCATGCAGGGAGCCAATCAAAAGGCATCGCCCGAAGAAATGCGCACGCTTAGTCCAACCGATCCCGTCGCCCTCATCATGTGCGTAAGCGACAACTGGATTCGCGAAGTGATCATCAATTGCAAGTCCGGCAACGTGCTTGCCATGAAGCAGCACCAGAAGTTCATGCATGGGAAGAGTGGCTTCACGCGGGCCGCCTTCGGTGGCGAAGGCGTCGGCAGCGTGCACATGGCAGGCGGCCAGCAGGGCACCAGCGGTCAGCATGCCCGTGGCGGACAGCAGGGCAGCGGGCGCTGGCAGAAGGTCAGCGATCTGCTCGATAAGCCCATCATCGGTCAGCGGAACCAGGAAGAGATCGGTACGATCAAAGATATGGTCATCGATCCGGATGCCGGTCACATTTACCTGACCGTCGCCGAATTCTCCGGCGAGTTGGGCGAAGACAATCGCCTGTACGCCATCCCCTTCAAAAAGACCCAGCTTAGCCAGGACTACCGGTCGATCGTGCTTCAGGCACAGGAGTCTGAAATCCGAAGCGCAAACGGATTCAATCAGGACAGTTGGCCGGATTTGAGCGATGAACAGCTCGTGGCGAGGATCTATGAGTCGTTCAACGCGGAGCCCTACTGGCGCGATCGGACGATGGGCGGCGTTGCTTCCGGCGCGACGGGACAGGGCACGGTCCGACCGGTGGCGGATCGACCCGGCGGCGTTGGCCAGCAGGGCAGCCGCTTGCAACCTCCCAATCGATGGCAGAAGGTAAGCGATCTGATCGGCAAGGACGTTCAGAACCCGCAGACCAATGAGAATCTCGGCAACCTCAATGAAATCGTTGTTGATCCCGATTCGGGTCGGGTGTTGTACGGCATACTGTCGTTCGGTGGCTTCCTCGGCCTGGGCGACAAGCTCTTCGCAGTGCCGTGGAGCGAGTTGCGACTTTCGTCCGACTACAAGACGCTCGCCCTGAACGTGGACAAGGAGAAACTCAAGGATGCCGAAGGGTTCGACAAGGACAACTGGCCCGACATGTCGGATACCCAGTTCAGCGAGAGAATCCACCGATTCTACCGCGGTGCGTTAAACAACCGGGCAGGCGCTTCCCTGCGCGACTGAATTCGCCGGGACGCGATGACGTGTTAACACATGGACGGGCGCAGGCTCCATGCCTGCGCCCGTTCCTTTACATTTATTTTAAGGCGAGTGGCTTGCCCCGGCGCGATGCAGCCTCCCGGCCTCACTTCACAACGACGACTTCGATGTCGCCCTGACGGCGAACAATTTCAAACGCGACGTTGTTGCGAAAGCGCTCAAGCGACAGATCGAGCACTGCGTCGCCGACGCGCAGGTTCGAGATTCGCAGTCTCTGGACCGACTCCGGCAGGATCGCGCGCCGAAACTTGATCAGTCGCTCGGGAGCAGAGATGTTCATACCCAGAATCGATGACAGCAGTGAGAACACCGACACCGCCGCCCAGCTCTGCGGGGCGCAGGCTACCGGGTACGGCGTCGGTCCGACACCCGCCCGCCGCGGGAAGCCGCAGAAGAGCTCGGGCATGCGTCGAAGGTCCACGAAAAGGCTGGCATCAAACAGGCCGTTGAAGACGCGCAGCGCCTGCTCTCGAAGGCCGTATCGTGCGAATCCAGCGGCGCACATGGCGTTGTCGTGCGGCCAGACCGAGCCGTTGTGATAGGACATCGGGTTGAAACGCGACTCGGAACGGGCGACCGTGCGGATGCCCCATCCGGAATAAAACGGCTCTTCAAGCAGCCGCGAGGCGACCATTCGTGCTCGCTCTGGAGAAGCAATGCCGGCGAGCAGGCAGTGGCCGGCATTGGAGGTGCGGACGGCGCATGGCCTCTTTTTTCCGTCGAGGGCCAGAACGTACATCTGAATGTCGTCGCACCAGAAGGTCTTTTCGAAGGAGAGCCGGAAAGACTCGGCCTGTTTCAACAGATCGCTTGCCAGCTCCTCCTGACCGAGCACGGCGGCAAGACGCGCCGCCGCCCGCCGGGCCGCGTATGCGTAACCCTGGACCTCACACAGCGCGACGGGGCCCTCGACTGCCGAGCCATCGGCATGAAACACGGAATCGACAGAGTCCTTCCAGCCCTGCATGACGAGGCCGTCGTCGGAGCGCCGCGAAAACTCGACGAAGCCGTCGCCATCCACATCGCCGTATTCATCGATCCACTTCAATGCGGCCTGGATGGACGGCCACAACTCGCGGATGAGCATCAGATCGCCTGTTCGCTCGTAATAGGCGCCGGCCAGAACCACGAAAAGCGGCGTGGAATCGACGCTGCCGTAGTATCTGCCGAATGGGATTTCTCCCGTGGCGGCCATCTCCCCGCCGCGGGCCTCGTGCAGGATCTTGCCCGGCTCCGCATCGCAGTCGGCGTCGAATTCCTGGGCCTGCATCGCGGCAAGGAGTTTCAGCACGCCGGCGGCGAGCATCGGATTCACCCAAAGATACTCGAGCGCGGTAATGATCCCGTCGCGCCCGAAGATGGTGCTGTACCATGGAATTCCGGCATACGGATAGAATCCATGGGGCGTGGCGGTCAGCATCAGGTGCAGATCGGCGGTCGACCGGTTCAGCCAGTCATTGAACTGTTCGTTGGAGGTAGTCACCTGCGCTTCATCGGCCTTGAGCTGCGTTCGGAGCTCGGAGGCACGAGTCAGCGCCTCGTCAAATGGCAGAACGGGCGGCGCCGCGGCAGCATCGGTAATGCACTGCACGGTGGTCACAAACTTCATGTCCCCGCGAGGCTCGATCGTGCGCTGATACTCGGCACGGGTGGCGTCGAGGGATTCAGGTTCGGGAGTGAAGGATACGTTCGTGCGGCGCACCCTGTCGTCCAGGCCGCGATAGCCAAGCTGGACGCGGCCCCCGGCACACGTCGCAGGCAGCATTTGTCCGCGCTTCGCGCGCTTCATGCCGCGCACTTCGAAGATATCGGCGAAGTCCGCGTCGAATTGAATGGTCATCGAGATGCGAACGGGACGCAGGAGAAAGCTCCGTACGCGCACCATGAAGTAACAGACGCCATCGAGAACCAGGCACGATTCGAAGATGTGGAGACTGTCGCGGGGCAGCTCGATGTCCCCGTTGGAGGAAACATCGGCGTTGGTCAGATCGGCGGTGAACACCGCGTTATCGTCCTTGACCGTTGAATTGAGCAATAGCGGCCGCCGGCCGAGCAGGCGCACGTCGAAGCGGCTCAAGAACCGCGTGCCGTCGTAAAACAGCCCCTGCTCGCCCAGGCCATAGCGGTGCATGGCGCCGAACTGGTCGAAGACGGCGAACGTGTCATCGTGCTTGAGGACGCGGTTCGATTCAGCGATCCGCGACGACGTCGCCAGAATATAGAACTGATCCTGAACCTGTATGACGTCCATGCGGGACTGCCTCGTCGATTTCGAGTTCTCCCAGGATCTTCTTATATACCGCAATATACCCGCGGGCCATCGCCGCTGAACTGAACCGGCTCTCAAATTCCCGTCGACAGTCTGCCCGGCTCAGCGTGGTCAACCGCTCAACGGCTGCGACCGCGTCGTCGATGTCGCGGCAGAGAAAGCCGGTGTGATTGTGGCGGATGATCTCGGGTACCGATCCGCACGGCCACGCGATGACCGGCGTTCCGCAGGCCAGCGCTTCGATCATGACCAGTCCGAAGGGCTCTGGCCAGTCGATCGGAAAGAGCAGGGCCAGCGCACCGCGCAGGAGGGGGCCCTTGTCGCGCTCGCCGATCTCGCCCATGAACTCGACGCCGGGCGTGCGCAGGAGAGGCCGGATTTCGTTGAAATATTTGCGATCGGCCGGGTCGATCTTGGCGGCTATTTTTAACGTGCATTGCGCGCGCCGGGCGATCTCAATGGCGCGGTCGAGGCGCTTCTCCCGTGATATCCGACCCAGGAAGACCAGGTAGCGGCCGTGTTCCAGGCTGGGTACGTGATGATCGGGCAGGCCGTGGTAGACCGTTGACACCCAGTTGGCCCACGGCAGCGGTTCGCGCTGCGAGTCGGAGATTGACACCAGCGGCTCGTGAGTGAAACGCCGGAAGAGCGAACCCAGCTCCGCCATATCCATTCGGCCGTGTAGCGTCGTGACATGCGGGACAATTCGCCATCGCAGTGTGGGAAAGTGTAAGTAATCGGTGTGAAAGTGAATGATGTCGAATTCCTGGGCAAGCTCGAACACCTGATCGAGCATCGCCATATGCGGACATACGGGATCTTTGGCATCGGGATTGAGCCGAATGGATCGGTCGCAGGGAGCGATGAGCCTGGCCGTGGTCACCGAGTCCCCGCTTGCAAACAGCGTGACGTCGTGACCCTGTCGAACGAGTTCTTCCGTGAGATATGACACGACGCGTTCAGTGCCGCCGTATTGCTGCGGCGGGACGCTCTCGTGTAGAGGGGCGACCTGGGCGATTCTCACACATGACCCTTTCCGATGACTGTCCGAACCATGCATCCACAAAGCTGCGCCATTATGACAGCGATCAGCAAGTTCGGTCAGATTTTGTCGAGAGAGTATATGACAGTCGCCATCGCGCGGCTGTGTCGCCCAAAGGCCCAACGGCGCGGGTTGACAGGTAGTTTATAAAGGCGTCGTGCGCACGATTGCAGTGCGCCGGATATGAATGCTTGTACCGGAGCCGTTGAAAACGCGCGCCGGCGAATTCATCGCGGCGACTGCGTGTCAACTGCGGAGCGCGGCGCGCCCGACAATGAACGCAAGTATGCGGCCACCGCAGTTGCATCTTCTCGCGTCATCCGGAAGGCCGGCATCGGCGCATTCCTCGGGCGGCCGCGGCGGTCAAGGCCCGTCACCAGAAATTCGACAAGTTCCGGCTCGGACCAGCCACTCGGCAGCCCGGCGAGGTGGGGCGCGTAGAAGGCCCACGTCTGTTTTGGCCACGGCGATCGAACCGGGATCGGTGCGCCCTCAAAGAGCCGGTCGGTATTGATTGTGCCGTGTGCATCGCGCGGGGAATGACACTCCACGCACATGGCAACGTATTTGACGATGTATTCGCCTCTTTTCAGCGGGTGATGCGGTTCCGGCTGGCTTGCATCCGACGGCGATCCCTGCCGTGGCTGTGTTGCCTGTCGTGCTGCACCACGATCTTCCTGGGCAGCACCGCTGACGAGTCCCGGACCGGCACCGCGCGAGGCGTTTAGCAGAATCAGCACGGCAACGATGGTTACTGACGATAGTACGCCCATTATGCGGGGAACGTAAATGGAGGACATATCGCAACTCCTCGCACCAGATTCGGCAATTCGTCTATCGCGCCTGTAAGACAGTTGAAATTCACCGCACGTTTATCACGGGCTGCAATGATCTGTGCAGTAGCGTATGTCTCAGCTGCGCGATAATCCATTGCAGAAATCCGCAATCGCATTCATCGGTGCCGCGCTGGTGATTGCAATCCTGTACCTCGGGCGGGAGTTGTTTATTCCGCTCGCCCTGGCGCTGTTGTTTTGCTTCCTTCTGGCAGGCCCGGTGAACTTTCTGACGCGGCGCGCAAGAATCGGCCGCGTGCTGAGCGTCCTGGTAGTGGTATTCGCCTGTTTCTCCGGAGTTGCGGCATTCGGCTGGATGCTGACATCGCAGGCGGCGCTGGTCATGGAGCAGATGCCGCAGTACCGGGACAAGTTCACGGGAAAGATCACCAGCGCCCGGGAGTTCTTCCAGAAACGCATGGAAAAGGCCTCTGGCGCGATCGAGGTTCTCTCCGAAGGTGTGAATGGAGACGAGCCCGCCGAAGACGATGCGCGAGCTTCCGACGGAGAACCCGACGGCGACGTGCTGGATGATGAACTCGAACCGGAATCGGTGGAGCAAGTCGTCGAGGAGCCGACCGGGGACGTCATCACCGGCGACGATTCGAGTGGCGACGCGAAGGGCGAGCGCGAAAGCGAAAAACCTGAACCCGTGAAGGTGGAGGTCGTCCAGCCGCGGCAAGGCCTCTTCCATTATCTTCGGCCATACATCGGCTGGGTTGTCCATCCTGTGTTGACCATCGGGATGGCGACCATTCTCGTCGTTTTTTTTCTCGTCAACATCAGCTCCCTGCGTGATCGCATCGTGCGCCTGTGCGGGTTCGCAAGAATTCCGGTCACCACGGTAGCGCTGGACGACATGTACAGCCGCGTATTGCGATTCCTGGTTGCGCAGATCTGCGCAAATTCGCTCGTGGGGCTGGTACTTGCGATCGGCCTGTATGCGATCGGAATTCCCAACGCGGCATTGTGGGGGGCATTGACGGCGGTCTCCAGGTTTTTTCCTTATATTGGCAGCCTCATATCCACGCTGATACCGTTCTCCGTCGCCGTCGCGCTGTACGACGGTTGGACCATCCCGCTGCTGGTGGTTGCCTGGTGCGTCACGCTCGATCTATTGGCCGCCAACGTGCTGGAGCCGCTCTTGTATGGCGCCCGCACCGGTATTTCACCGACCGCCATCCTCGTTTCCTTTTTCTTCTGGACCTGGCTGTGGGGCGGTTTCGGGCTCTTCCTCGCGACGCCTATCACGGTCGTGTTACTCGTCGTGGGCAAGAACGTGCCGGCTTTTGAGTGGCTGTACATCCTGCTCAGCGACGGCCCGGTGCTTGAGCCGGCCACACGGTTTTATCAGCGCATGCTGGCGCAGGACGCCGATGAGGCGATTCGAATTGCTGACGAGTACACCGCGGAGTTCGGCTCTTTGGCAATGTTTGATCAGGTGGCCTTCCAGACGCTGGCCCAGCTTGAAAACGAGCGGAGAAGCGGCCTGCTCGATGAAGCCCGTCTGCTGTTTGCGCGCGAGATCGTCGGCCGCCTGGTCGAACAAACCAGCTTTGAAGTGCCAAACACCAGTCAAGAGCAGCCCGATCCGGAATATGAAGGCCCCGCCGAAGTCGGCATCGTGACCGACACCGGCGATTTCGGCCCGGTGCTCGCCAAGATGCTGGTGCGACTCGGTGCTTCCCGTGGCGTCAAAGTCGAAAGCCTTCCGCCGCTTACCCTCGCGTCTGAGGTCATCGGCCAGATCGCGGCGGCTCCGCCGGAATTGACGATCGTCGCAGCCATCGAGCCGCGCGCTGCCGGCCGCCTCCGCTATGTCGTCAAGCGGCTGCACGTACACAGTCCCGGTCTGCGATACGCGGTGCTCGGCTATGCCGTTTCACAGCGTGCCCAATGGACAGTGACCGGGCTGGTGCGCGACTGCGGGCTGACCGCGTCATCCACACTGTCGGAAATCGCGGAGCATTTCCGGCTTCTGGCCATGCGCCGGCGAGCCGAAAGGCCCGAGGCCGCGGTGGTTGGGATTGGCTAGGCGAGGCATCCGCCGTTTTCTTGTTTAGCCCAAACTCAAACGGCCATTAGGTGGTCGACACCTGCCAAACCTATAAAGCTTCAGACGTGCACGGAAACGTGCAACGTCGGTTGGCTGGTCTTTTGAACAGGGCTGCATTGCGGTTTGCGACGGGCGGCGCCTGGCTGAGCGAGCCAGACACTGAACCGGTAAGCCGCTTGTTTCGTCTATTTGCAGTCGTATTGCAGGAACCGTCTCGTTTCGTGCGGGACATTGTCTATGGCGCGGCGCTTGCACGCATCGCGTCCAGTTCAGGAGAAGATTATGTCACTTCTTGGCTGGGCATTGGTTTTCCTGGTGGTCTCGTTGATTGCGGCGCTCCTCGGATTCGGTGGCGTGGCCGCCGGCGCAGCGACCATCGCTCGCGTGCTCTTCGGCGTTTTTCTCGTCATTTTCGTCGTGCTGCTACTCATGGCACTGTTCGGAGATGCACCAGCCGTGGTTGACTGAGTTGGCGGGCGGATAACGCGGCGCCATTCGCTCGCGTGACAAGCACATGCGTTTCCGGGGAAGTGGCGATAATTATGCGCTTTACCTCCCCGAAATTGCTGCATCCGATTGGGAATGGGCGCGTCGGCAAGCTCTCGTGCGCCGCAGCTCTTATCTGCCTAGTCGGGACCTGGTGCGCCGGAGCATGCATATGCCTCGGTGCGCCGGAGCCCACGGCGCTGTCGCTGGCAAGCCAGTCGGTTGATTTCCAGAATGTCCTCCGCCGCGGCGAACTGGTCCTGGACCTCACGTCGGTGAACGAAGGCACGCTGAACGAGTTGCAGTTTCGCCTGCGTCATCAGGAGGCCGCCCAGACCATGGAATTCCGGCATCTGGAGGGGCCCGACTTCACATTCGCGATTATCGAAGATGCACCCAATGCAGGGACGACCATCGCGCTGCCCGGCTCGACCAACCGCACCAACATAGAGCTGGCGTTGATGACGGGAATGGTCTGGGACGGTGAACTGGGCGTTGCCCTGCACGAGGGCTTTCGCACCTCGGCGCTGAGCGTCCGACAGGACGTGAGCACGAGATTGACCCCGGGGCAGGAACTGAGCCTTGTCGGCTATTCGCTCGGCGGCGCGACCGCCGTCATCCTCGCGGCCTATCTGACGCAGGATGGCTATGTAGTTCGGGACGTGCTGACATTCGGACAGCCCAAGGTGACAGATGCCATCGGCGTCGAAAAGCTCTCTGCACTGCCGATTCGTCGCATCGTCTCCGGGGACGATCCCATTGCATTGTTGCCCACGGACCAGTACGCCCATTGCGGTGATGCAATCATTCTGCTCGACGGTCCGACGGTGGTTCAGATGCCCTTCGGCATTGATGACTACGACCTCGCGGCGGGCCTGGCGGTCGTGCTGAATGACACCACGTTTCACGATCACCTGACGTACCGCGAACGGCTCGCGAGCAAAATCGGCGTCGATCTGCTGGAAGTTCAGTTCCTAAGCCGGGGGTGCTATTTGAATTAGCTGGGAAAGCCAGCCATATTGCGGCGGACTGCAACATGCCCAGAAAAGAAAAAGCCCAGCGTAACTACAACGGCCGCCCGATATGGCGCGGCCATATTACATTCGGCCTGGTGCAGGTCCCGGTCGTTCTCCTGTCCGCCGAAAAGCGCGACGATTTGCACTTCCGGCTGCTCGATGGCCGTGATCACGCCCGCATTAAATATCAGCGCATCAACGAAGTGTCCGGTGAGGAAGTCCCCTGGAACGAAATCGTGAAGGCCTACGAATACGAGGATGAAAACTACATCGTTGTGACCGAGGCGGACTTCAAGCGTGCCGCGGTGGAAGCGACGCGGGCGGTGGAAATCGAGCAGTTCGTCGACGAGCATGAAATCAGCCCGATTTATTACGAGACGCCGTACTACCTCGCCCCCGACAAGAAGGGCGATAAGGGCTACGCGCTGCTGCGGGAGGCCTTGAAGCGGACGCGCAAGATCGGCATTGCCCGCGTTGTGATCCGAACGCGCGAATATCTGTCCGCCTTGCGGGTTGAAGGCGACGCGCTGTGCCTGGACCTGTTGCGCTTTCACCAGGAGATTCGCGAGGCGCCCGAAGACCTGCCATCGTCGCGGTTGAAGCAGTTGGACATCAGCACCAGGGACGTGGACATGGCCATCCAGCTCATAGACTCGATGGGCGGCAAATGGAACCCGCGCGAGTACAAGGACCAGTATAAGGCTGCCCTCCTGAAGTGGATCGAGAAGAAGGCCAAATCCGGCGGCGTCACGCCTCCCGAACCCGATGAGCCGCTCGAGGAAGATGTCGGCCGGATCATCAACATCACCGATCTGCTTCAGAAAAGTCTGAAGAAAGGCGGCGCGCGGGGCAAGGGCAAGGCGACGTCGGCCCGTCGCGTAAAGACGACGCGCCGCAAGGCCGCCGGCTGACGCGCGTCGCAGCCTGCAATCAGGCAGGCGGTCATTAGCCAAATGCCGAGGAGGCATGCGTGGGAGGGCTGTCGGCCTACCGTCGAAGGCGTGATTTCCGCAAGACGCAAGAACCGCGCGGCAGGGTTCATCGCGCAAGCCGGGAACTGCACTTCGTGGTGCACAAGCATGCGGCGCGCCGGCTGCATTACGATCTGCGGCTGGAATACGCCGGCGTGCTCAAGAGCTGGGCCGTTCCCAAGGGACCCAGCCTCGATCCCGCGGTTCGCACCCTCGCTATCGAAGTCGAAGACCATCCCCTCGAGTACGGGGAATTCGAAGGCACGATTCCAGAAGGCGAATACGGCGCTGGCGAGATTCTGCTCTGGGACCGCGGCCGCTGGCAGCCGCTGGAAGATGTCGAGCGTGGCTTCCGAAAAGGACATCTGAAGTTTGAACTGGATGGCCGGAAGCTGAAGGGCCAGTGGCAGCTGGTGCGGATGAAGCCGCGCGACGATGCGGAGAAGAATGAATGGCTGCTATTGAAGTCCGACGATGAGTTCGCCCGGCCGGGCAGCGATCGCGCGCTTCTGGATGAAGAGCCGAAGAGCGTCAAGACGGGGCGGGACATTGTGGAACTGCGGGGAAACTCTCGGCCACGCCGACCGTCCGCCCGGCGCACCACGCGCGGGCGCGCAAACGCAAATGGCGCGACGAAGGCCCGCGATATTCGTCGCGCGATCGAAAGGCTCCCAAATTCGCACAAGAGCGAACAGCCGCAGTGGATCGCCCCCCAGCTCGCCACGCTGGCAAAGGAGCCGCCGGCGACCGGCTCCTGGGTATTCGAAATCAAGTACGACGGCTACCGGATCATCGCCGTACGCGATTCGTCCGGCGTAGGCTTGTGGACGAGAAATCGCAGGAACCTCGCGGACAAGTTTGCGCCCGTCGCGGAGGCGGTGCAGCGGCTGCCGGTCCGACGCGCCATTCTGGATGGCGAAGTGGTCGTATTGAACCGGTCGGGCCTGTCGGATTTCCAGGCGCTGCAACAAATGATGCAGACGCCGGCGCGTCCCAGACTCGTGTACGTGGTATTCGATCTGCTGTACTGCGAAGGGTATGACATCCGCGCGGCGCCGCTCACCGAGCGCAAGGCCGTGCTGAAGCAGATCTGCGATGCGGCGGACAGCGGGCAGACGCTGCAATTCAGTGAACACGCCTCCGGAGACGGTGCGGAGGCAATGCAGGCCGCATGCGACGCGGGTCAGGAAGGTCTGATCTTCAAACGAAGCGACGCGCCGTACGTCTCGCGGCGCACAAGGGACTGGTTCAAGGTAAAGTGTTCTGCGCGCCGCGAGTTCGTCATCGGTGGGTTCACAGAGCCGCAGGGTTCGCGGGCCGGCTTCGGCGCACTGCTCGTCGGCTTTCACGACAACGGCCACCTTCGTTATTGCGGCCGCGTCGGAACCGGTTTCGACGATGCGACGCTCGACTCGATGCACCGCCGGCTGGCCGCCCTCGAGCAAAGCGCGCCGCCGTTTCACAATCCGCCAAAAGGCGCGGAGGCCAGGGATGTACACTGGGTGCGGCCGAACCTCGTCGCGGAGGTGGGTTATCACTCGATGACGGAAGACGGTCGCCTTCGCCATCCCACGTTTCAGGGACTGCGGCTGGACAAGCCGCCAAGGGAGGTACGCTCAGAAGTGGCGATCGATCCAGACCAGGGCGGCAAGGCTACGGCGCGTGCGAAAGCGCAGGAACGTAAGACCATCCGGCAATCGAAGAGAACGACGCAATCAACGCGTAAGAAGAAAAGCGGCGGGCGGACTACGGGCAACTCGCAGGAGAAGAGTGGCCGCGTGATCGTCGCCGGTGTGACAGTCACACATCCCGGCCGCGTCCTCTACCCCCAATCGTCCATCACCAAGGAGGACCTCGCGCGTTATTACGAAGCCGTCGCCGAATACATGCTGCCCCATGCCGGAAACCGGCCGCTGATGCTGGTGCGCTGCCCGGAGGGTACGGCAGGCGAGTGCTTTCACCAGAAGCACATTTCGCATGGCTTTCCCGCTTCGGTGGAAACGGTCGAAGTCGCGGAGAAGTCCAAGCGCGGCAAGTACCCGGTCGTCAATCGCGCGGATGGTCTGGTCGGCCTGGCGCAGATGAGCACCCTGGAAATTCACGGCTGGCTGAGCCGGGCGAACGATCTGGAGCGTCCCGACATGGTCATTTTCGATCTGGACCCCGGCGAGGGCGTGCCGTGGAACCGTACGGTTGACACCGCCTTTCTGGTGCGCGACGCGCTGGAACGCTGCGGCCTGGCCAGCTTCGTCAAAACGTCGGGCGGCAAGGGGCTGCACGTCGTCGTGCCCCTGCGTCCCGCCGCGACGTGGACCCAGTCGCGTGACTTTGCCGAGGCTTTGAGCAAATTGATTACCACGTCGGCGCCGGATCAATATGTCAGCAAGATGACACGCTCGCTGCGCAAGGGGAAGATCTACATCGATTACCTGCGGAACGGGCGCGGTTCCACGTGTGTATTGCCGTATTCCACCCGAGCCCGGCCGGGGGCGCCGATTTCAACGCCGGTCTCATGGCGTGCGCTGCGGCGGCTGGAATCGCCCGGGGAACACACCCTTGCGACCGTGCCGGGGCGGCTGCGCCGGACAGGGTGCCCGTGGCGTGACTTTGACAAGGCGCGACGCGTCCTCTCCCGCCAGGTGCTTGCGAAAGTCGGCATCGATGCTGGCGCGAAGGCGTGAACTGCCGGCGCATGTGCGACGGATTATCGCGCATTCAGGGCCACTTTATCCGTTGCGCGTAAGCTCCTGACGGTTGTGCGACGCCGAAAATTCGCCCGGCGTGCGGGCGGCTCGCAAAACCCCGTGACACCAAGGGAATTTCGATGCCAAAAGCCTGGAGCAAGAAGGACGATCGGCAGTACGAAAAGATCAAGGCAAGCAGCAAAAAGAGAGGTCGTTCGACCAAAACTGCCAAGCGGATCGCTGCCGCGACTGTCAACAAACAGCGCCGGGAAGAGGGTCGGACGAAGTCAAAGAAAAGATGATCGCTGCGGCACATGTGCGCCGGGCCGTCCGTACAGACGGAACAGCAGCTTTCCGGGAATTTAGCTGGGCGGTATCTGTGCAACAGGCGCTGGGTTTACCCTTCGTCCTGAATGCGTGACGAACTCAGTGCCGGCGGGTGGACACCAGCGCTGGCATTCTGATGGGTACGCTCGCGGAGCCCGCAACACCACGGGGCGCGTTTCCGCTGACGAACGAGCATTGAGTACCGGGCGCCCGCGTCCTCTCCCTCTCCCCGCCACACGATGACGGGCGTCCGGTAGTTTTTTCTTCGCTGACTGAAAAGGCGCACTTGCATCGGCTCCAGATCCGGACAGGTTTCATCCCCATGCAGGTTGCAATGCACGATGAGTGAGAGCGCTCGACACGCAGTGGCGTGAACCAGACAAAGCCTCCAATTCATGAAGCGGCAGACGCGCGGCTGACGTCGAATTCACCCATCATTCAGTGGACCGCAACTGCTGCGGGATAACATTAAACGCCAGACCATTTTCGACCAGTTAATTACAGGGCGGCGCCGCAGTGGCGCTGCACTTGTAGGTTGCTACTGTCTTCGCAGACGCGATATATGACGAGGAGTGCATCGAGATGAGATTCCGAAGCCGATCATTGTTCACACTGATTTCAATGGGCGCAATCGGGCTGGGTTCGCTGACTGCCTTCGCACAGTTCTCGCGCAATTCGCAGCAGCGCCAGACCAGCGAAGACATGCGGCAGATGCTCACCCGTGCCACCATGACGCTGCCCCAGATGATCCAGAAGGCCGAGCAGATTACCGGTGGCAAATGCGTCTCGGCCACGGTGCTCGAATTCGAGCGCGTGCGCGACCAGGTCCTGCGACAGGCACAGATGATGGATACGCAGGGACGCGGCCAGAACCAGAATCAAAACCAGGGATTGGACACCGGGCAGAATCAGAATCAGCCCGGTCAGACGCCGAGCGGCCAGGGCGCGGGCACCAGCCAGACGCCCGGCAGCCTCCAGTCCGGTAGCGCCACGGGAACGCAGACCGGCAGCACAACCGGAACGCAGTCCGGCACGTCAGGCACGCAAACCGGAACCTCCAGCGGCTCCCAGACCGGCACCGGTACTCAGACGGGCCAGACCGGCACTCAAACCGGCCAGCAACAGCCCGGCACCCAGACTAATCAGACAGGCACCCAGTCCGGCCAGCAGGGCACCGGCCAGATGAATCAGCCGGGTCAACTCGGCGCTCAGATGCAGCAGCCGAAGATGTCGATGGACCAGCTCCAGAAGATTGAAGATTCGCAGCCGGTCGGCCTGATCGTCTGCACTGTCCCCAATGATTTCGCAGAGGTGGTCATCAGCGCCGAGTCCGGCGAAGTGCTGGCGCTCAAGCGAATGCCCGAATTCGCATTCGGCCGCAGCGCCTTTCTCGGCTCCATGTTTGCCCGCGACGGAGGCCGCATGAACGAGCGAGGATTCGGCGATCGCGGATTTGATCAAAGCGGCATGCGCCGGGATCGGGATGGCGGTCGATTCTCTGAAAACGATCAGGGCGGCTGGTCGCGCAGCGGCAATCGAGATCGCATGGTCCGCCGGGATCGCTCCGGCACCGACACCAGCTATGAGGATCGCCAGCACGGCGATACGCGTGAATACGGTGAAGATCGGTGGATTCAGGGCGGAACGTTTCAGGACGATGGTCGCGGCAGCGACGATCAACGCTGGGGCGACGAGCAGGATCAGCGTCGACGCGGCGGCCAGGATCGCTTCCAGGATGATTCCGGCGGCGACTCCTACCGCGGCAGCGAGCGCTCCTATCGTGGCAGCCGCAGCAGTGCGGCGCGGGATCGCATGGGTGCGGACCAGGGTGCGCGATCCGAATTTGGCGATGCGCAGCGCTGGCAGAAGATCTCCGATCTGCGGCAGAAGCCGGTACGCGCCAAGTCGGATGATCGCGAGCTGGGCGATATCGAGGACCTCGTGATCGATCCCGACGCCGGACGCGTTACGCTGGCCGTGATTAACTTCGAGGACAACCTCGGCCATGAAAAAGACCTGTATGCCGTGCCATTTCGCCTGATTGAGCTCGCCCCCGACTACGAAGCCATGACGCTCGAGTACCAGAAGGACGAAATCGAGCGCGCCGGCGGCTTTGCCCAGAACGAATGGCCCAATATGGCAGAGGAAACCTACTTGACCAGGCTGTATCAGTCCTTCGGCATTCGCCCGGACTGGCAGACCGGCCGCGGCGGCCGCGATGCCTTCACGGCGCGGGACAGTTCGCGAGACGAATCCGCCGAAGGTGCCAGGCGCCCGGCATCGGACGTGCGGCGCGACCGCGTGATCCGCACCGGCGGCGGACAGGCCGGCGCATCGCAGGAGCCCAGGCGCTGGCAGAAGGCCTCCGACATGCTCGGCAAGGACGTGCGCAATCCGCAGAACGAAGACCTCGGCGAACTGCACGAGATCGTCGTCGATCCGGACACCGGGCGCATTCTGTACGGCGTGCTCTCATCCGGCGGCATCCTCGGTGTCGGCGATGACCTGTTCGCGATTCCCTGGGATTCGCTGCGGCTCGCGCAGGACTATGAATCCATCGTCGTCAATATCGACGCCCAGACGCTGGACAAGGCCGACGGCTTTGACAAGAACAACTGGCCGGACATGGCCGATCCGAACTGGAGCGAGCGCATCGAGCGCAACTACGGCGGCAATCGCGGTAACGAGTAGCCCGCGCCTTCGTGCCGTTAACCGAATGCTCGGCCAGCCCCGGTGCAGGTGCGTTGCGCGCCGCCGGTAGCTCAGGGAGACGATGGATGAACCCAATCCGGGAATCCGGTGAAGGACAGCCTCGCGATCTGGCCACCATGGACCGGATCATCTGGACTGCCGCCGGTTCGCAATTGCTTCTGACCGGCCTGGCCCGCCGGCGCTCGCGCCTGGGCATGGCGATCGGTGCGCTGGGAGGCTATCTGGCATACCGCGGCCTCTCGGGGCGCCGCCCGCGGCATCGATGGAAGACGGGCAGTACCACCGGCGAGCTGCTCCGCCACCCGCTGGCCCGCGAGATCGAGGCCACGGCAACGCTGACCATCGATCGTCCGCCGGATGCCCTGTACGAATTCTGGCGCGATTTCCGCAATCTCCCCCAGATCATGCCGCATATCGACTACGTCGAGGTGCTGGACGAGCGGCACTCGCGCTGGCGCTTCGAATATCACAAGGGAAGCGTCCTCGAATGGGAAGCTATGATCGTACAGGATCGCCCCGGCGAGCTGTTGGAGTGGACGACCGTCAACGCGGGCAACTGCCGGCATCAGGGCAGCGTTGAGTTCAACCCATCCAGCCGTGGAACGGTTGTGCGCGTAAAGATTGTTTACACGCCCATCGGCGGCGCGGCCGGCGCCCTGCTGGCCAGAATATTCCGCCGCGAACCGGCACAGATGCTCAGGGCAGATCTGCGCCGCTTCAAGCAGTTGATGGAGACCGGCGAGATCACCGACAACACCAGCCCTTCGGCGCGCGAAGTTGCCGCCGACTGGGATTACGACGTCGACGACGAAGAGGACCAGCACGGCGACGCCGGTCATACGTCGGAGCCTGCTGTGGTTCATTCGGGCAGGAGCGACGAGGGCCCGGGCGGCGAGCCGCACCAGGCCCAGACGTCCGAGCACGGGCAATCCGGCACGGCCCCATAGCGCCGCGCCTCGTCGAATGACGCGCCCGTCGCCGCGGCGCTCAATGCCATTGCGACGCGCCCGCGCTCGCTCCCGCCGCCGGATCAAAAACGTTCGAGTCTGACCAGGCTGCGCCGGCACCGACATCGCCGTGCGAGACCGGAGGAGTTCATGCGCGCATTATGCTGGTTCGGCAAGCAGGATGTTCGGGTCGAAGATGTTCCCGAGCCGACGATCATAAACCCGCGCGACGCGATCATCCGCGTGTCCGCCACGGCCATTTGCGGAAGCGATCTGCACCTGTACGACGGCTACATTCCGACCATGAAGCGCGGCGACGTGCTGGGCCACGAGTTCATGGGCGAAGTCGTGGAAGTCGGATCGGGCGTCGAAAACCTCAGCCCCGGCGACAACGTGGTCGTGCCGTTTGCCATCGCCTGCGGACATTGCTGGTTCTGCAAGCGCGGCGAGACGTCGATTTGCGACAATTCCAATCCCAACGCCTGGATGGTCGAAGCGATTTACGGCCAGTCTCCCTCCGGGCTCTTCGGTTATTCGCACATGCTCGGCGGCTATGCCGGCGGACAGGCGGAGTTCGTCCGCGTGCCGTATGCCGACATCGGCCCCTTCAAGGTCAATCGCGATCTTGCTCCCGAGAGCATGCTGTTTCTCAGCGACATTTTCCCGACTGGCTACCAGGCCGCCGAAAACTGCAACATTCAGCAGGGCGACACTGTCGCGGTATGGGGCTGCGGCCCGGTTGGACAGTTTGCCATTCGCAGTGCATTTCTGCTCGGCGCCGAGCGGGTCATCGCCATCGACGACGTGCCCGAGCGCCTCGACATGGCAAAGGCGGCCGGAGCGGAGCCCCTCGATTTCGACGAGCAGGGCGTCTTTGACGCACTCATGGAACTGACCGGCGGCGTCGGTCCCGACGCCTGCATCGACGCCGTGGGGCTCGAGGCCCACGGACTGACCATCGACGCCATCTACGATCGCGTGAAAGTGGCCACCTACATGGCCACAGATCGGGCGAATGTGCTTCGGCAGGCCATTCATGCATGCCGGAAGGGCGGCACCGTCTCCATCCCCGGCGTCTATGGGGGATTGGTGGACAAGTTCCCCATGGGTGCCGCGTTCGGCAAGTCGCTGACCATCCGCATGGGGCAGACCCACGTCCATCGTTACATGCCCAGGCTCCACAAGCACATTGAAAATGGGGACATCGATCCCTCCTTCGTCGTGACCCACCGGTTCACGCTGGACGAAGCCCCGCGGGCTTACGAGATGTTCCATAAGAAGCAGGACGAATGCGTAAAGGTCGTGCTCCAGCCGTGAAGGAACCGACACCATGCGTCTTGGCCGTAAACAGAAAAGTCTGCAAAAGCTGACCCGCCGCGCAGAACAGATTCCCAGCTCGGTCCTGTGGGGCGCGGCTGGGCTGGCCTGCATCGCCGCCTATCGCCTCTCGCGCCGGCTGCGCGAAGTCGATCTGAACGGCCGCATCGTGCTCATCACCGGCGGCTCGCGCGGCCTTGGCTTTCTCCTGGCCGAGGAGCTGGCCTCGCACGGCTGCCGCATCGCCATCTGCGGACGCGACCGCAACACGCTGCGCCGCGCGCGGCGGGAGCTCGAACGAAACGGCGCCGAAGTCATCACGTTTCAATGCGACGTCGGCAACGCCGACGAAATGCGCGACATGATCGAGGCCGTCACCGCCCACTATGGCCGCATCGACATCCTCGTCAACAATGCCGGCATCATTCAGGTCGGTCCGGTCGACACCATGACCGAGCGCGATTTTCGCCGCGCGCTCGACGTGATGTTCTGGGCGCCCTTGCGGGCCACGATGGCCGTCGTGCCGCAGATGCGGCAGCGCGGGGAAGGTCACATCGTCAACGTCACCTCCATCGGCGGGTTCGTCAGTGTGCCGCACCTGTTGCCATACAACTGCGCCAAGTTCGCGGCCGTCGGCCTGTCGCAGGGCCTGTGCAGCGAGCTGGCGCCCTGCGGAATCCGCGTGACGACGATTGCCCCCGGCACGATGCGCGTCGGATCGCATCTGAATGCCGAGTTTCGAGGCGACGCCCGCCGCGAGTACCGCTGGTTCGCACTGGCGGCCACGCTGCCCGGCGCTTCCATCGGCGGCAGGCGCGCCGCGCGGCAGATCGTGCGCGCGATCAGAAGGCAGGAGACGTTTCGCGCGATCGGATTGCCCGCGGCAATCACCGAACGACTCAATGGAATCATGCCGGCGACGATGGCCCGCATCCTGAGCCTGATCAACCGCGTGCTGCCCAGCGCCCACTCGCCCGAAGCGAATGGCGCCATGCACGGTTGGGAAGTACACGAGGACCTGAAGTCCGGACTGCTGCGCGCCGTTACCTCTGCCGGCACGGCGGCCGCGGAGGACTCCAACCAGTTCTGATGCGGCCTTGCGATCTGTGGCGGTGCAGAACCGCTCTTTCGGCGAAACACGGCGCGTTGCAGGGATCATACGTTATGAGCACAAGCGCTCGACAACTCCGCGTGCTGATCGCCCTGGGCGCCGCCGTCGCGGTCCGGAATGCAACATCGCCGGCCGACACCATCACGTTTTCTCCCGCCTGCGACTTTACCTGGCAGACGTGCTGCTTCTGCGAGCCCAATACCCAGTGCGTGAACTGGGACGTGCCGCAGGCCGGCGGATCGAACTGCCCGCCGCTGCCCACCGCGCTCGACGACGTGGTCATAGACGGCTTCTGCCAGGTGGATCAGTTTTCCGATACCGACGCAATCGCCCAGTCGATCACGCAGCAGGGCGGCGCGTTTCATCTCGATGGCAATCTTGCGATTCGCACCCATGCGACCTTCGGTGGGCTTCTATGGTGGATCGGCGGCGGCATTTCCCGTACCAGCGCTGCCGGCGCGACGATCAACATCAACGCCGACATGCTGCTGGCAGACGCATTTCCCAAGCACCTGGGAGCAGACGGTGCGCACCCGGGCGGCATGACGCTCGTCAATCGTTCGACAATTGACTGGCGCGGTGGCGGCGGTCTGACGCTGGGAAGGGATGAGGCCGGCACATCGCCGTCGCGGCTTATCAACGAAGTCAACGGCACGATCAAGCTCGAAAGCGACGCCTCGATCTGGGATACGCCACAAGGTGGCGGTGTACTCACCAACATCGGCGTCATTCGCAAGACGGCAGGGGAGGGCGCAAGTGAATGGCACGTGCATCTGGTCAACCATGGCCTGGTGCACGTTCGCAGCGGCGAACTGCACCTGCTCGGCGACGGCAGCCACGCCGGCAGGTTCCAGATCAGCAGCGGCGCCCGGCTGGTCTTCGCGCCCGGTGCGCCCATGGTGTTCCTGCCCGGCAGCCAGATCACCGGCAGTGGGGAAGTCGCCGTTCTGGGCGACGGAGGTGATGCGATTCACCTGGAAACCGCACTGGAATTGAACCGGCTGTCTGTCGAAAACCTGGGAGCCATTGTAGGGGCATCAGCCGCCGCGCAGACAGAAGTGACTGTCAATGACGAGCTCATTCTCAGCGCGGCCGACATTGCAGTGCCTTTGCACCTGCGCGATTCTGCGACGGCTGCCGTCTTCGGGCCGGGGCCATCGGCGATCGGTTCCCTGGTCAATGATGGCACGCTCGAGCTGTTCAATGACGGCGCCCTCCTCATGACGGGCGGCGGCGCTGCGCCGCTGGTCAACAATGGGATCATGCGCAAGCTGACAAACGATGCGCCCAGCGCGCTCTCGAGCGAAACGGGCGGAACCCTTCGTCATAACCCCGGCGCAATATTCGATGTACTGGTCGGCGAGGTGCAGATCGACTTCGACGTGGTCAGTGGGGGAGACATTCACATTGGCAATGACGCGGTTCTGGCATGCACCGGCACAATCGAGTTGACCGACGGGCTGGTGAGCGGATCGGGCCGAATTGTCGCGGATGTGGTGAATAATGGGGCGACGATCGCCCCCGGCGCGCCGCTGCGGATGATCACCATTGCAAAAGACCAGGCCGGCAGCGGTGGAAATTACAGCCAGGGACCGGCCGGCAAGCTTGTCGTCGAAGTCGGCGGAGCCGACCGCGCCAATCTGTACGACCGCCTTGTCGTCGAAGGGACCGTCGCGCTCGACGGCACTCTTGAAATCATCGTCAGGGACGGCTTCGTTCCTTCTGCCGGCGAGTTGATCGGCGTGGTCTGGGCGGAGGCGATATCCGGCCAGTTCAGCTCGATCACAGCGCCACAGCTGCCCGCCGGTCTTGAACCAACGGTGCAATACAGCGATCGGACCGTCACCGTGACGTTTGGACAATCGAGCTTTGTCACGCCTGAAGACCGCGCATCCGAGAGCGAGACGGACGGCTCAAACGATGAGGACGACTCCCAGGGCGCCGAGCTGATTGCCGATGGAGCATGCGGCGCGTGCGGCAATGGCGGAACAGGAGTCATGCCCGTTGCACTGCTCGCACTCGCAATGTCACGGCGCCGTCGCCCTCGTGTAAATCACCGACCGCCCCGCAAGCATGGGCTGCCAATGTAGCGTTTGATTGGTTTTACGTGTGTTTAATAAGGAGACCTGACTATGAACTGGGATCAGATCGAAGGCAACTGGAAACAGCTGAAGGGCAAGGTCAAACAAAAGTGGGGCAAGCTGACCGACGACGACCTCACCGAAATCGGTGGAAACAAGGATCGTCTCATCGGCAAGCTCCAGGAGCGTTACGGTCAGGGCCGGGAGCGCTTCGAGCAAGAAGTGACGGAGTTCTGCGACACCTGCACTCCGGTTCAATCACGAATGTAGGCCGCCGATAGACAATCTGCAAAAGTCAGCGGCCATTGCAGATTTTTATGCCGCTCGTCAGGCAGCCGATACGCCCGAGCGGCAAAATACGGCAGAACGGCGCCGGTGGGGAATGCCACCGGCGCCGCTTAAGCCAACAGGCTGAAGGGAGAATGAGTCCATGCCAGGAGACGGCAAGCATCGCCGCAGCTCCAGAATAGCGAGCGAGGCACATCTGGAAGAGATTCGAGACGAAGCAGCGAACATGGGCGAAAGCCTGCGTGCCATTGCAGGCTCTCTGGCCGGTGCCTCCGGCGAGCTTCTGGATCCGGTGCAAGATTACGTGCGTGAAAAGCCGCTGAAATCCGTCATGATCGCCCTCGGCGCTGGAGCCCTCATTGGGCTGCTGATGTTTCGGCGCGATTGACAACTGGAGAGTGCGCGCCGTTGGCGCGAGAAATCGTCCAGACGCGGAGGTGCGTGAATGAATCAGGAGCAGGAGGGTCGCCCCGTCGAACCAGGCGCGTCGGCTTCGTCGGCGGACGTGCCGGGCGGCGAGGACGAGTGGCGGGCAATGCTGCGCGAGCTGACGGCCCTGCGCCTGTACGCGGGCCACTTTGTCGCCGCGGTGCTCGATCGGCAGGGACTGCGCCTGCGCCGCCTGCTGCGAATGCTGGCCGTGTTTGCAATGGTGATTCTGCTGGCTGCCGTCTCGGCAGTCGCGTTCACGCTCTATTTCATCCGCGGCGTGGCCGGAGGTCTGTCGGCCGCCGTCGAGAGTGCATGGTTGGGGCAGTTGCTGACGGGTGCCCTTGGTTTGGCATTAATGTGGATTGGCGTCCGCGTCCTGGTAAGCGTGATCGACGAAGCAAAGCTGCGCCGCAGGGCGTTTGAATACGAAGCCCGTAAGGCGGAACAGCGTTTGAAGGTCGGTGAAGATGTTGACGTTGCGTCGCGGGCCGCCGCGTGAAGACGATCAGATCGAAGCGGAGATGCAAAGCGCCCGCGCCGCGGCGAAGCTGTCGCTGTCCCGGCTGTGCGGCCGCGTCGCCGCCTCCAGGCCCGTCGCCCTGGTGCGCCGTCATTCGGTGCTGACCGCCGCCTGCCTCGGCGCGGTCTGCGGTGCGGGAATCTGCGGGCTGCTGATGCGCCGCGGTCGAACCGCCGTACAGGCGCCGCCGGCTCGCGCTCACAGGTTCCGCCGCGTTCTGATTGCTCCGATTCGCGGAATGTTCCTTTCGTGGCTGAGCGGATTGCTCGCCGCCCCTGCGATTCACTCGGCGACGACACAGTCCGATTTTGACGTGCCCGCGCCCGCATCCGACGCGTAATTGCGCTACATGCTCCGGCGACCGCACTGCCCATTTTGCGGCGACAGGAGAATGTCAGATGAATACCGACTGGCGCCGACATTTATGGCCGGCAGTCTGCGGATTGGCCGCGTGTCTACTCGCCACGGCATTGCCCCGTGCGATCGGACAAGAATACGAATACGACGAATATCAGTGGCACAACCCGGCGGACTGGTTCGGCAATTACGGATATGAGCGCGACGACTGGGGCGGGAGCCATTGGGGCGATGACGCCCATGACGAACACGATTCTTACAGCTATTACACTGGAGGATTGGCATCGCGAAAACGACTTTGACGACTGGTACGACGACTAACCGCGCACGTGCCGGTTTCGAAAGTAAGCAATTAACGTCAGGATTTGGTAAACAGGCACCCATTTCAACCGAGGAGCGAACATGACAGAAAGACTCTACAACCGACCTCTCGCGCGACGACTGGCCAGCATCGGGGTTTGCGCATGCGCCCTGGGGCTTCTGCCCATCAACGCGGCCGCCCAGAGCCAGGACGATCTCGACCGGAGATCCGATCAAACCGGCTCGCGATACGAAGAGCGCTACAACACCGGGGACGACGAGTATATCGACGAATATTCGGACGACATGCATTCGAGCCGATACCGTTCAACTTTCGATCAGGATGACACATACCAGGATCGCTCATCCATCCGCGGGCAGGATGACTGGCAGAGCGATCGCCAGTTTGATTCTCAATACGGCGACGAATACACGGAACGCAACGATCAATTTGGCCGACAGTCCGGCCGATCGGTCTCGCAATACGAAGACACCTACTGGGACGAGGATAATCGCGGCTTCGATCAGAATCGCCGCTCGGGCCGGTTCCAAAGCGGTTCCGGTGATTGGATGTCGGATTCCATGAATCGCGACGACTCCTTCACGCGAATTACCCGCCGCGGCTGGACCGACTCTCCCACCGATGGATCCGACGCGGACTGGGCATTCATCGGCTACGACATCAATAACGACGGCCACTTCGACGTGTATGAATACATCTGGGTCGCGGACCTGGATCAGGTCCGCCGACGCGACTTGCGATCCGGGCAGGCTCAGATGCGCCGCACCGGGCAGCGGAGCGGGCGCGACTTCCGCGTACAGGGCGAACTGGTCGATCTCCGCCTGATCAACCTCGACAACATGGATGAGCCCCATGTCGTCGGCAGGATCGAAACGAGCCGCGGCATCGTCAAGGCGGACCTCGGCCCCCGAAGCAAGATCGACGAACTGAATCTACGCCGCGGCGACACCATTACCGTCTTCGGCCGCCAGGGACAGATCAACGATCGGCGCATGCTGCGGGCCTCGCGCATCCAGAGCAACAACCAGCACATCACCATCCGCCGCGACCGCTCCCAGTCGCAGCAGAAGCTCGAAGGGACCATCGTCGGCATTCAGCGCATGATGATCAACCAGACCGGTCGCGAACATGCCATCGCCCGGATCCGCACCAACAGCGGCAACATCGTGCAGGTCGATCTCGGTTCCGCGAAGGCGGCCCAGAGCCTGGACCTCAACCAGGGCGACCAGATTGCGGTGCTGGGCAATCGCGGGCGGATCGACGATCGCGTCGCCCTCTTTGCAGAACAGCTTCGCCTCAGCAATGGCGAGGTTCTCACACTCTCGCGCGCTCCCGGAACGGTGTCGCCGTTCCGGCAGACGCGCTTCACCACCCAGCAGAACGACGAGCAGTGGAATAGCAACAACGACCGCAGCCAGTTTAACGACCGCAGCCAGTCTAACGACCGCAGCCCGTACAACGACCGCAGCCAGTACAACGACTGACGCAGTCGAACCTGCGCACGCATAGACATCGCTCAAACGACGACCGCCGGGCAATGATCTTGCTCGATCGGTCGTCGTTTTTTTTCCGGGCGGCGGCTGCGCTGCCCTGTGTCTGAATGGGATTCCGTCAGCCCCGTGCCGGGGCCCGCATGATTGACGCGCGAGTCGATATGGACCACGCCGCCAGCCGGCATGCGGACCGGCTTACTCTTCGCCCAGTCGCCAGCCCTCGGCCAGCGTACAGCTTACCATTGTGCCTTTGCCCGGCCTGGAGTCCACCTCGAAGCGACCGCCGATCAATTCGCATCGATAGCGCATGATGCGCAAACCCATTCCGCCGGTCGCCCCGTTTCCTTCGGGAATGCCGTCGCCATCATCCTTGACCGAGAGCGTCAGTGCACGCCGGCGCGATGCAAGCTTGATGTCGATATGCTTGGGATGAGCGTGTTTCGTTGCGTTGTGAACGGCCTCCCGGGCGACATAGTACAACTGCGTCGCCACGGTGTTGTTGTCGACATCGATGGGGCGCGGACACGTAAACCGGCATTCGATTTCGTGAGTCCGGCACGCCCGGTCCGCGAGTTCCTCGATGGAACTCATCAGCCCTCCCGCGGCCACCTCTACCGGCATCAGGCCCTTCATGAGCGCCCGCACCTGCTGCTGAGCCACTTCCGCGCCTTCCATGATATGCGCGACCCGCTCCTTGAACTGCGAGCCGGTCGGCGACAGCTCGCGATGCAGCGTCGTCGCCAGCAGGCGAAGCCCGGTCAGCTGCTGACTCACGCTGTCGTGAAGAAACAGCCCCATGCGACGCTGCTCCTCCGCCGTCAAATCAGCCACGCGGCGCTCAAAGTCCTTGCGCTCGAGCACGTGCCCGAGTTGAATTCCGATGCCCTTCAGCACATCGAGCAATCCGCCGTCCCGGCGCAACGGGTGCTTCCCATAGACCTCGAGGATCGCCACCACCTGGTTCGAGATCAGCACCGGCACCATCAGCACGGCACGCATCGATCCGGCGTGCGCCCAGTGCTTCCCGCCGGCTGGCGAGGCGGCGACCACGATGTCGTCAATCCAAACGGGCTCGCGCGACGCGATCACTTCGTCGATGGTCTTGCGCCGTCCGGCATTGCGCCGGTTCTTCACCATCTTCTGCACGGCGGCAAGATCGCCGGGATCGGAGGCATACCAGACGTCCGACGAAAGCACGGCGGACTCGAGGTGTAGAAGGCTTGCATGGCCAACGCCGCCGTTCTGGTACTCGCAGATTGCCTGTAGCGCGTATCGAAGCGACTCGTCGACGGTGTTCGCGGCATTGGCCGCCACCGTGACGTTGTTCATCAGCCGCAGCAGGGCCGTGCGCGATCGGACCCGCCGCTCCAGTTCCGCCTCGTACATCTTGTCGCGGGTGATGTCTTCAAACACCTTGATGAAATAAAGCAGATCGCCAACGGCGTTGCGAACGCCGGCCACGGTCAGCGAATGCCAGGTGATGGTGCCGTCCTTGGCGACGACGCGCGACTCCAGCGCGAAGGAATCGCAGATGCCGTTGCGGATGCGGTTCAACTGCCGCTCCAGCGCCGGCACATCATCCGGGTGGGTTAGTTCAAGAACCGGCTTGTTGATGAGTTCTTCCCGCGAATAGCCATGCCGGTTGCAGCACTGCTGGTTGACCATCGTCAGTCGCCCATCCGGCGCGATCAGGGCCATCCCCGTCGATGCATGCTCGAAAATGGTGCGAAACTTGTCTTCGCTTGCCCGCAGCGCCTCCTCGGCCAAAGCCCGCTCCAGCAGGTCGGCGGCCTGGCGCGCCAGCACGTCAAAAGTGCGAAAATCGCGGTCAGTCGGCTGGTGCGGCGATCGCCAGTGCGTCGAGATCATGCCGACAAACTTCCCGTCTCGGGATTTGAGCGGCGTCGACTGCACGGCTCGAATGCCCGACTTGCGATAGGCCTCCAGGTGAGGGCCCGTGAAGCCGCACTGTTCGATGTCGGGCACGACGACGCGTTCGCCGGTGCCCAGGGCCAGGCCGCAGGTCGTACCCGCCTCGGCGCTCACCCACGCCCAGAATTCGGCGGATTCGGGGTGCAGGTCTTTCCATGCGATCAGGCGCAGAGCTTCACGGCCGGCGTCATAAACCTGCATGGTGGCCATCTCAGATCGCATCATCGCCGCCGCGGCATTGATGATCCGGGCATACAGGGCATTGGGATTCTCCTGCCGAATCAGCGCCGTACTGATCCCCTGAAGTTGCCGCGCATCTGAGAGTTCCTGTTGAAGCTGCTCGCTGAGAATTCGACGCGCTTCTTCGGCCTTCTTGCGATCGTCGATGTCCATCGACGTGCCAAGCATCCGTACCGGTTTGCGGTTTTCGTCGTATTCCACCGTGCCGCGGATATGGATCCAGACCTCCCGGCCGGTATCGGGCCGCAACACTCGGCAATCGGTCGCCACGTCCGTTCGGTTGGCAATCGCCTGCATGAATTCGGCCACCAGCCGTTCGAGGTCGTCCGGGTGAATAATGGCGCGCCCCTCTGCCTCGGCGAACGGCGCGGCCACGCCGATGATCTCGGCGGCGTCGACAGACGGAGAAATCCGGCCCGACGGAATATTCCACGTCCAGGTGTACATCCGGCTGGACTGCAAGGCGAGCCGCAGGCGCTCTTCGCCGTCGCGGAGCGCGGCCTCTCCCCGCTTCTGCTCGGTGATGTCGTGCAGCGTGGCACGCCATTCGCCATCGTCACTCTCAATCTCGACCCATTTCAGCTCGACGGCCGCCCACCGCCATTCACCGTCCTCCGTTCTGGCATCGATTCGAAATTGGCCGCAATGGGCGCCCGCGCGACTCGCCGCGCGCTGCATCAGCAGGTAGCACGCGTCGCGATCCTGCTCCGCCACGTGCGTTTCGAGCCGGGTGCCGACGAGTTGGTCGTGGCGCTTTGCCAGCAAAAACGCTGCCGCGGCATTGACGTGGGTGATGAGCGCGCGACGATCGAGGGTGATGTAGCCCACCGGCGCGAATTCGTAGAGATGCTGGTACCGATCGCGGGCCACTGCGAGCTGGTGTTGCGTATCCAGCAGGTCCTTGTTTCGAATTTCAAGCTCGACCTGGTGGACATGAAGCTCGTGGACGAGATCCTTCACTTCGCCGGGCGCCAGGCTGAGCACTTCCTGCGAACCGGGCGTCGCGCGGGCCTCGGCCTGACGGCGGAGGTCCGATGCTGACCGTTTCGGTCGTGGCCTGGTGTTCTTCATTTAGCCTGGTTCCGAACGCTTTCCATGGCCAGCAGGATCAATTCTCCGCGATCGGATTCGCCCTTCAGCCTCCTGGCGTTGAGCACGATCTTCCGGCGGCCGATGCGTGCAAAATCGTGCTCGATGACAAAATCGTTGAACGTGGAATTCTGCGGCAGAATATCCTCGAGCAGTTCCCGCAGGCGCGGTATGTCCCACTGGCCATCCGCGATCTCGTAAATAAGGCGATTCTCGACCATTTCCGGCGTCAGATCGAAGTTCTGATAGAAAAAGTCGTTGGCCGTCCGCACCCGAAGATCGGAATCCAGCACCAGCAGCGGCGCTCGCACCGTCTCCACGATGTCGTGGAAGAATTCGTATGCGGCGCGGGCGCTGATCTCGGCGTGCTTGAGACGGTCGATCGCCACGAAGGTGACGACGACGCCCGCGATCACGTTCTGCGACGTTCGATACGGGAGGATGCGCATCATGAGCCACTTGCCGTCGGAAGAACGAATCTCCCGCTCGCGTCGATCCAGATTTTTCAATACCTGCCTGCAATCGTCGATCAGATTGGGATATTCGATTTGCATGGCCAGATCGCTGAGGGGGCGGCCGATGTCGGACGGCATCAGGTTAATCAGTTCGCGCGCCTGTTCCGTATATCGCTTCACGCACAGGTTTTCATCCAGGTAGATGCTGGCGACTTCAAGACCATTGAGCAGGTTCTGCATATCGTCGTTCGCATGCGACAATTCTTCAACCTTGGAGCTCAACTCGGTGTTAACCGTCGTTAACTCTTCCGTCAGCGACTGCATTTCTTCCTTCGAGGTCTCCAATTCCTCGTTGCTGCTCTGGAGTTCCTCGTTCATCGACTGAAGTTCCTCGTTGGCAGACTTGAGCTCCTCGTTGGAGGATTCCAGCTCTTCAACGGTCGATTGCAGTGACTCCTTCGCGTGCTGCAATTCTGCTTCGACTTCGGCCAGATGGGCGGACTGATCGTCGTACGCCGACTCGCCCGCGGGTTTACTGATTTTTTTCGGGCGCTCGACCGAGGGGCGCAGGCTGATCAGATAAAGCCCGCGAAAGGATTCCGGTTCTTCGATGGGAGAGATCTGGATATCGACTGTCTGGCTGTCGCCGTTCGACTTCACGGTGACGTTCCGTCGTTCGACGGCTGACTTCTGGGTCGCGGCCTTGCGCAGGGCGCTGGCCAGCGGAGTGGCCAGCCCCTGGCGCGCCATCTTAAGGACGTTGTTGCTGGGCTCTCCCTGCGCCGGTTCGAAATACAGCCCGACGCGCCCGTGGATGTGCACGACGTCGCCGTTGTCGTCGACAATGATGCAGGGAGGAGCAAACCGCGACAGCAGAAAGCGGTGAACCTGGCCCTCGGTGCGCAGGGCGCGATAGGGAGGTGGCCGGACGCCTCGCACCGGCGCCAGCTCGGGCGTCATGGTGCGGCCCCGCAACAAATCCAGATCCAGAAGCCCCTTAAGCTGCCGGTTCTGGACTTCCTTGCGCCGGTAGATCTTGCACTTGCGATCGACGATGACAAACAGCTCATCCAGACGGCCGATGGTCTCCGACGGGCCCAGGAAGAGCAGTCCGTTGGGCCGCAGGGCGTAGTGAAAAGTGGGCAGCAGCCGCTGTTGCTGTTCTGTTCCGAAATAGATCAGCAGATTGCGACAGACGATCAGATCGAGCCGCGTGAACGGCGGATCGCTCAGCACGTTCTGCGGCGCAAAGATGATCATGTCGCGGATTTCTTTGCAGATGCGGAAGTGCTCGCTCTCCGTCGTGAAGTACTTTCTGAGCCGGGTTGGCGATACGTCCGACGTGATACCGCTCGAAAAGACGCCGCTCCGCGCTGCATCGATCGCCCGCGGATCCAGATCGGTGGCAAAGATCTGCACGTCCACGTCGCGTTCCAGGTGCTGCATCACCTCGCGAACGACGATCGCCACGGAGTAGGCCTCTTCTCCGGTGGCACAACCGGGGATCCAGACGCGGTAGGCATCGTCGCCCTTGCGCGCCATGATGGCTTCGTGGAGGCACTCGCCGAGGGCATCAAATGCGCCGGGATCGCGGAAGAAGTTGGTGACCGTAATCAACAGGTCGCGAAAGAGCAGTTGCGCCTCGTGTTTGTTCTCCTTGAGGAACCGGGCGTATTCGTGAGGCGAGTCGATGTGCTGCACGAACATGCGGCGCAGAATTCGTCGCTGGATGGTGCTGATCTTGTAGGTGCTGAAGTCGTTGCCGGTGCGCACGCGAAGCACGGCGAGAACCTGCCTGAACGGCTCGTCGGGAATCGAAACCCTGTCCTGCTCGATCTGCGCGACCGTCCGGCTGCGGATGCCATGGACGTAACCGACGAGCTTCTCCGGCATGTCGCGCGGCGACAGGCTGAAGTCGGCAAGCCCGGTGGCCTGGGCGCTGGACGGCATGCCGGCAAACTTCGCCGACTGTGGCGACTGCACCATCGCCATTCCCGCTTCGCTCTTGATGGCCCGCAGCCCCAGCGTTCCATCGCTGCCTGTTCCCGAGAGCACAATGCAGATGGCGAACCCGCGCTGATCGCGGGCCAGCGAGCGGAGGAAGGAGTCAATTGGCGTCTTGAAATCGGCGCTGGGCTGGCCGCGGCGAAGAATGCCGCCTTCGATCGTCAACTCATCGCCGGGCGGCGCAACATAGACGCGGTCGGCTTCGACGGTCTGACCGTCGTGCGCTTCGATGACCGGCATGCTCGTCGTTCGCGCCAGCAATTCGGGCAGCAAGCTGACGTGATCGCGATGCATGTGGGTGATGACGACGAAGGCGACGCCCGTGTCGGTCGGCATGGCGCCGAAGAGTTCCTGCAGGGCTTCGAGGCCTCCGGCCGAGGCGCCGACGCCGACGATGGGAAACTTGCCTGGATCGCTTGAGTTTCGCGGCAGCTCGTTTGCCCGTACTTCGGTCTCACCATCGCGGGAAGCAATATCCGTCCTGCCCGGTTTTGTTCCCCGTGCAGGGGCCTTGCCCTTGTCTTTTGGTACGCCGCGATTCTCGGCGGCCTTTGCGTCGCGGCCCTGTTTTGCCGGCGCGGGCTTTTTGCCAGTTTTCTCGCCCGCCGGCCGCCCGGAATTGGAAGTACGCGGCCTGGAGGCAGCCGTTCTGGGTTTCTTCCTGCTGGCCATAGGAGCTCTGCTCGCTGCGAAGAGAGATGCGGCAGCCCGAGAGACCGGATGAATCGGATGGGCCCGGGCCGGTTACCCGCGTCGTTACCGTGTTTCAGCTTACCGACGACGATCGACGCCTGCACGCCCGAAAAGCGGATACCGAGACGCCCTGCGAATGTTCCACCGTTGGCATCGCACGAACGGCAAGAATGGCGGGGCGTGGGCCTTCATTTCACGCACGGAAGCTGTTTTGCAACCCTGCCGGCGGAAGAACTCGCAATTTGGTTATTGGCAGGGTGCCTGATATACCGCGGCAGAAAAGCAGCGGGTCTGCCCTCGACTTCAGGAATCGGAATAAATTCCCGAGGCCGAGTTTTCGCAAACGGCTGACGTCGGTGTGGCAGGTTCGTTATTTCCCACAGGATTTTACGAAAAACCTCCGCCGCTGACTGAGCGGCGCGATCGGGGTTTCCCCCACAGCGGCTAAGAGAGTCGGGGCGAACGATTCCGGAGGGGCCCGATTCACGCAGCCCCCCGCAATTCGTACCCTTGTCAACGTCCGTGGAATTAACAGCTGATTGAATGCACCTGGAGATATGAGGCGGCACGGCGGCAACTCGAAAGAAAGGGACTCTAAGGATGAAACGAACCCATGACATGTCAAGAACCGTGTTTTCATCGGTACAGAAGCTGGAGATCGCAGCCATCCTGGCGATGGGCGTGGCGATCGGAGCCGTCTTCAGCCTGGTGACGTATATCAGCGACTACTGGGTCCTCTGAATTCTAACGATGGTTGACTTTTCGATGTGCGGGGCATTGCACGGAGGGTTTCGCCATGTTGAACGTCGCAGTTCAGAGGCCTCGTCGATTTTGGCACGATGCGATGGTGCAGGCCCGGCGAGAGCTGGATCGGGCACTTGGAAACTGGCCCGAGGACCGGCCCGCCCCCGCAGATTGTCCGGTGGAAGTCTGTGAAAACGCTTCGAGCGTGACCATGAGCATGCCGCTTCACGGCTTCCGTCGCGGCGATGTGTTCGTCGAAGTCGATGACGGCGAACTCATCGTGATTGCCGACCGCATTCCTTACCGCAGCACGCTGCCCCGGCATGGACAGCCGAATCGTCCCATGCGATTCGAGTGGAACGTCACGCTTCCCGCCAACATTGATCCTGCGCGGATCGAAGCAAAATTCCGAAATGATGTCCTCGGATTGACACTCCACAAGGTGCCGTCAGGTCCGCCGCGGCAGATCAGCATCCAGTGAGATATCTTGACCGTTTTCGCTGAAGGCGCGCAGATGCGCGTCTGCTCAGCGGGAGGGCATGTCATGGCGACGCTTCCGGAAGGACGTTTCGAACGTGTTCGGGCGAGTCAGGGCTGCATGGACCACGACCTCGACCTGATCAACGAGCTGGGCAAGCGATTGAACGGTCTCTGGAGATACGATCAGTACATCGCCAACGCCCAGAACAAGCCGTCGGTCAGGGCCTTCTGGGAGACGATCAAACATCAGGAAGAACAAAACGTCTCCGCCCTCAAGCGGCTGGTCGCCGACGAGTTTGCCAACGGCCGCAATTAAATCACTTCGCACGATCTTGCGCGGCAATTCAGAACTCCGGATGGGAGTCCGGGGCCTCGCTCACGCATTGCGAGGCGCTGGATCCTCGGGCGATTGCGGCCCTCGCGCGGTTCACACCCGTGCCTTCCCGATTGGCACGTGCGTTTATCAACCGCATGTCGCCGATCTTGCTCGTCTGTCCGTCGCCACATGGCGACGGTGCAAGCGCGGCGGGCACTTCTCCCGCGCTAGAATCCGCTCGACTCGTGTTTGGAAGTTCAACGTCCTCACCGCGCCCGACAAGTGCACAACCGCAGGAGCGCAGCATCATGGCCAAATCACGTCGAACCGTACTGAAGGAAGACCGGCCGCAACAGAAACAGGCTGCATCATCCATCAACGAACCCATGCAGCAGCCCGAGCCGCCGTTCCCCGAGCAGAAACAGGAACAACCCGGGCTCGATTCCGAAATCGATCCGCAGCCCAGATGGCGCGGAGAGCGCTACAAGCCTGCCGGCAAGCTTGAAGGCCTGGCCGCCCTCATTACCGGCGGTGATTCGGGCATCGGTCGCGCGGTGGCCTACTTCTATGCCCGCGAGGGCGCCGACGTGGCAATCACGTGCCTGCCCTCGGAATCGACTGATGCCAGCACAATCCGCGAGGCGGTCGAGGAGCTTGGCCGAAAGTGCCTGGTGCTGGAGGGTGACCTGACGGAGCTGGAATTCTGCGACCAAGCGGTGGAACGAACGGTAGAGGAGTTCGGCCGGCTCGACATACTCGTGCACAACGCCGCCTGGCAGAACCGCAAGGATGTGACCGGGATCAGCGAAGCAGAGCTGGACCGGACGTTGAAATCCAACGTCTATTCCTACATCCGCCTGTGCCGCGCCGCCGTCCCGCACATGAAGCCTGGCTCCTGCATCCTCGCGACCGGCTCCATCGTCGGGCTGTCGGGCAGCAATCGCCTCGTCGACTACGCAGCCACCAAGGGCGCCGTTCACGCCATCACCATGTCGCTCGCGACGGAATTGAACGACAAGGGCATACGTGCCAACTGTGTGGCACCAGGGCCGGTCTGGACGCCGCTCAACATCGCCGACACCGGCACCTCGCCCGAGGAAGTGAGCAAGTTCGGCGATGAGACCGGCCATTCGCCCATGGGCAGGCCGGCGCAGCCGGAAGAAGTGGCGCCGGCATTCGTGTTTCTCGCCTCCGAGGCCGATTCGAGCTTCATAAACGGCGTCGTGCTGCCGGTCTATGGCGGCACGGCGTAAGAGCCTTTCTCAATTCCAGTGTGGCACCGGCCAATAGCCGGTGCGGATTGGCGGTGGGGGCCGCGCATTCGCGTCATCGCTCTCGGCGGCGCCTATGCCAGTCCGTATCGCTCCATGCGATAACGGAGTTGATCGCGCGACAGATGAAGCAGCTTGGCCGCCTTCGTCTGGTTATTGCCGGTCTGCGCCAGCGCCTTGCGTACGAGCTGTTCTTCGATCGTGTTGATGCTGATGCCGCCCGGCGGGATGTGCACCGACACCGTCTCATCCTCGACCTGCATGGGCCCGACGACGAGATCTTCCGGCGACAGCGAGCAGTTCTTCGATAGCAGCACGGCGCGCTCGATCACGTTGCGCAGTTCGCGAACGTTGCCCGGCCACGAGTATCGCATCAGCTTGCGCACCGCCTCTTCCGACAGGTTCCGCGTGCCCCGGCGGAATTCCCGGGCAAAAACATCGACGTAGTATTTCGCCAGGAGTTTGACGTCCTCGCCGCGCTCGCGCAGCGGTGGCAGGTAAATCGGGATGATGTTCAGGCGATAGAACAGGTCCTCCCGGAACTGACCATCCTCGATCAGCTTCTCCAGATCGCGATTGGTGGCGGCGATGACGCGCACATCCACTTCGATGTCCTGCACGCCGCCCACTCGGCGGAACGCCTTTTCCTCGAGAAAGCGAAGCAGCTTTGCCTGCAACTGGGCCGGCATGTCGCCGACCTCGTCCAGAAACACCGTGCCGCCGTTGGCCAGTTCCAACAGGCCCTTCTTCTGTGACTTCGCGTCGGTAAACGCGCCGCGCTCGTGGCCGAACAACTCGCTCTCGAGCAGGGTTTCGCTGATGGCCGTGCAGGTGATGTTCATAAACGGCCGGCCCGCCCGATCGCTGTTGTAGTGGATCGCCTTCGCCACCAGGTCCTTGCCGGTGCCGCTCTCGCCGCGCAGAAAGATCGTCGATGCCCCGCTCCGCGAGACGTCCTTGATCAGGCCGAACAGTTCGTTCATTGCAGTACACTGCCCGAGGATGCGGTCAAACCCGAATTTCTCCCGCATCTGCGCCCGCAAGTCGCGTACCTCCCGCTTCAACCGCGTCGTCTCCAGCGCCTTGTTGACCGTGACCATCAGCGCATCCATCTTGAATGGCTTGGAGACGTAGTCGAACGCGCCAAGGCGCATCGCTTCCACCGCATCCTCGACGTTGCTGTATGCGGTCATGATGAGTACGACGATGTCCTCGTCCTGCTCGCGCACCTTTCGGAGGACGTCGAGCCCCGTCATGTCCGGCAGCTTGTAGTCCAGCATGACCAGGTCATAGACCGCCTGGCTCAGCTTGTGCAGCCCGGCCGCGCCGTTTTCGGCCTCTTCGACGCCGAAGCCTGCCTCCTGAAAGGCCTGCGTCAGCGACCAGCGGATCAGCTTTTCGTCTTCGATAATGAGAATCTTTGGCTTGCTCATATCGTGCGCCGCAATGTGATAACCACTTTCGTGCCCTGTTCCGGGCGACTGATCAACTCCAGCCGGCCGCCGTGCACCTCGATGATGCGGCGGCAGATCGACAGTCCCAGACCCGTTCCGCGGGCCTTGGTCGTGAAGAACGGTTCGAATACGCGCGGAAGGACCTCGGCCGGAATCCCCGCCCCGTTGTCCTTCACCGATATCTGCACCTGATCCGGCGTGCCGTTGATTTCGCATACGATCTGGCCTCCTTCTTCGCACGCATGGGCAGCGTTCAACAGGAGATTCGTCACCACCTGCTGAATCTGTGTCTCGTCCACGTCCGCCACGTGATCCGTGTCAAGACCAAGACACACAAGTTGAATCCGCTTGAAGCTCGGCTCCTCCCGGAACAGCACCATCGTCCGGTCCAGCGTCCGGCTCAGGTTGACGCGCGACCGCTCCGGCGGCTTCGGCCGCGCGTAAACCAACAGGTCGCGCACCGCTGCATCCAGCCGGTCGATCTGCTTCAGCACCTCTTCGATGACTTCCTGGTGAGGATGTTTGGGTGCGAGGCTTGCCGCCAGAACCTGGATCGCCCCGCTGATGCCCGCCAGCGGGTTCTTGATCTCATGTGCCAGCGACGCCGCAAGCTGCCCGATGTTCGCCAGGTGCTCCGATTCGCTGAGCCGCTGCTCAAAGTGCCGCTGCTCGATCTCCCGCATCTTCTGAATAAGGTCCTCGCGATAAGTCTCGTTCATGATCGCGAGTTCCAGATCGAGCAGTTTGTGCAGCGAAGCAACGGCCTCCGCGTCCACCGGCGGATCGACCAGGCCCAGCCGGTGGATCAGGCCCAGCCTTATCACGTTCATCGCCGTGAACATGTAGCGCTGAGGCAGATGAACGCGCACGTGGGTGCGCCCGATCTGGCAGCGTTCGAGGAAATAGTCCTGGTCATATCGACCCGAAAACAGCCCCTCCAGCCAGCGATAAAGCGATTCGTGAAGCCGCTCCACTCGGCTTTCCGTTGTCTCCAGAACTGCCTTGGCTTCTGGATCGGACAATAGGACTGCGTAAAAGTCCGACACGAGCCCGAGGAAGTGAGGCCGCAGGACGGGCAGCAGCTTGCGCAGGCGTCCTGCATCTGCTTCCGTGAAGCCGACATACCGCATCATCTGTTGGAATTCGCTCGTCGACATGCCATAATCATAGCGTTTTCCAAGGGTTGCGCGAATCGGCGTCGGAATGCCGCTACGCCGAGGGCGTCTTCTTTTTTGCTTGATCACCAGGCAAGGACCTTTGCTGATTCGGTGGGCCGGCAGTCGGGATCTTGGGAGGATGGCCATGGCGTACGCATGCTGCTCCGAGTTGGACCGTCAGCGTCACGTACGCAAGACGCATGCCGCTGATCAATGTCTGGTTTTTCGCGGTTCTGCCGCATCCTCACTTGGATACCGTCCCAAACTTCCTCAAAGTCTATCCTGTATTGCGGGATTTTCCGCACTCCGCGGCGCGATCAACGTCCACAGCACCTTCCAACGAGTGTGCCGCGTTGGCACCCGGATTGCCCCGAAGATGTGCGAGCGGCCGTTTGCGCGCCCGGCAAAATTTTGCCGGCGGCCATGTTGTCGGAAATGGGGAAAGTTTGCGGGAAGCGAGCGCCTCACATGTACGTCGCCGATTACATGACGCCCGATCCGCTGACCGTGTTCGAAAGGGAGCCCGTGGAACTGATCCGCCGCACCCTCGAAGGTCACGGGATTCACCATTTACCGGTCGTAGACCGCTCGAACGAGCTTGTCGGGATCATCACATATCGCGACACCGTCACCGGCAAGCGTGCGAATGACCGGCCGCTGCTCGCGGCCGATATCATGACCCGTGACGTCGTCGTCGTTCACCCGCAGACACCCCTCGGTGACGCCATCAACATCCTGAGCCGCGAGCGGTTCGGTGCACTGCCGGTAATCGTCGGCCGGCACGTGGTGGGCATGCTGAGCACCCATGACATGCTCAGGTTATTGCAGGATACCCTTGCCTCACGGACTGCCGCCGCTTCCGGCGCCAGTCTGCGCGGGCCCGGCGCGATGAAGGAGCTTCGACATGTCCAGCGTGCATGAGCGAATCGATTCTCGACTGCGTGCCGAACTCTGCCCCAAATGCGTCAGGTACACGCGCGAATTCACGTGCAGCCTGCCGCCCGGACGGGAGTGCGCGCTGTTCGCGAATCTCGACAAGATCGTCGATGTGGTTCGCACCACGCGGTCCCGCCGAATTGACCCCTACGTCGACGCGCTGCGACAGGCCGTATGCGCATCATGCGGTCATCAGGACGATACCGGTCGCTGCCCCTGTCGCGATGGAATCGATTGCGCGCTCGATTGCTATTTCCCGATGATCGTGGATGCCATCGAACAGGAGCTCGCACGCCGCTAGCCGCCGGCCCTCTACTCGCCCGGGGTGATATTCGTGCCAGGTACATCCGCGCTGATCGCGTTACGTGAATCGGACGAGTCCGCAGGGCTGCGGCCCGTGGACCTCGCCTGGAAGTCGCGCTACGCGCCGCTGGTCTGCTCGGCTGAAGAAGCTGTCTCGATGATTCGCCGCGGCGATCGCATCCTGCTTGGCAGCGGTTCCGCCGTGCCGCTGGCCGTGTTGCCCTCGCTCGTCTCCAATTCGGTTCCAGCGCAAAACGAGATCCTTCACTTGTTGACGCTGGGCGACGCCCCCTACGTTCATCCGCGATTCGAAGGCCGCTTTCGACACAACGCACTCTTCATCGGTCCCAACGTACGCGACGCCGTGACTCAGGGCCGGGCCGATTATACCCCCGTGTTTCTCTCGGAAATCCCGAGGCTGATCCGCTCGCGCCGCATTCCCATCGACGTCGCCATTGTGTCCGTCTCGCCGCCCGACGATGAGGGCTTCTGCAATCTGGGGACGCACGTGGACATCGCGCCGGCTGCCATCGATGCGGCACGCCTGGTCATCGCCGAAGTCAATCCGCTGATGCCGCGCACCTTCGGCGCATCCCGCATACACGTTGATCGCTTCAGCCGGCTGGTGGATGCGCCGCACTCGCTGCCCGAGCTTCATCAGCCGCCGCCGCGGCAGGAAACCGAGCAGATTGCCGCCAACGTCGCCCGGCTCGTCATGGACGGGGCCACGATTCAAGTCGGCATTGGCGCCCTCCCGGATGCGATCCTGCGAGCCCTGGCAAACCACAACGATCTGGGCGTACACACCGAAATGTTCAGCGACGGCATCGTCGACCTCGCCAGACGCGGCGTGATCAACGGCAGCAAGAAAACCCTTCACACGGGCAAGATCGTCGGCAGCATCGTCATGGGCACCCGCCTTGTGTACGACTTCATCCATGAGAATCCCGCCGTCGAACTGCACCCGGTCGACTATACGAACGATCCTTTCGTGATCGCACGCCACGATCGCATGACCGCCATCAACACCGCGATTGAGGTCGATCTCACCGGCCAGGTCTGTTCCGATTCGATTGGCGATCGCTTTTACAGCGGCATCGGCGGCCAGGTCGATTTCATTCGCGGCGCCGCACGATCCGATCACGGCAAGCCCATCATCTGCCTGCCGTCGACCGCACGCGACGGCAACGTCTCGCGTATCAAGCCGTGCCTCGCCGACGGCGCCGGCGTCGTCACCACGCGCGGCGATGTGCATTTCGTCGTCACCGAGTACGGCATCGCCTACCTCCACGGAAAAAGCGTTCGCGAGCGGGCCATGGCCTTGATCCAGATTGCCCACCCCAAGTTCCGTTCGTGGCTGCTGGCCGAAGCAAAGAACCGCCGCTTCGTCTATCGCAACCAGGCGGAGCCCGTCGTCCGGACGGCCGTCTACCCCCGGGCATTTGAGTGGAACGAAGTCGCAACGGACGGTGGCGAATTTCGCGTTCGACCCATCAAGCCGACGGACGAGGCGATGCTGCACGAGATGTTCTTCAAGTTTACGCGCGAAGAGGTCTATCGCCGTTTCTTCGAAGACAACGGCACCGTGCCAGGCCGCACGCTGCAGCAGTTCTGCACGATCGATTACGACAACGAGATGACACTCGTGGCGACGGTGCGCGATCACGACCTGACGCGCGTTCTCGGTCTCGCGTTGTTCGTGCCGACCGCCGAACCGGGCATGGCGCGGGCCGGTTTTGTCGTGGCCGACTCCGATCAAAGTCGAGGAATCGGCCGCGCGCTGATCGGCCGCCTCATCGAAGTCGCCGCCAGCAGGGGTGTCAAAGGATTCATCATGGACGTCCCGGTCGAAAACTGCTGGATCAGGTCCGCTTTCGAGCGTTGGGGCGTCGTGCACGAAGCGCCCGTCGATCTCCATCGCGTCCGGATGACGCTGACGTTTGCGACACATCTGGCGGAGCGCGATAGCGCGGATGGGCGTGGTTGAGCTGCGAAATAAGCCGCGAAGCGGGCTGGTCATTGCGAACTACTCCGCAACAGCACCGGCCCGTCGCATCCTGCGCTCTTTCTGTCGCAAAATAAGGCCACCTGGCCGGTGGCATACGATTTGCTACGCATACAAATGAGAATCCCTTGCATGACCGGCGCATGATCCAGGGCACCTTGGGTCATGCGCCGCGTCCGCTTCCGGGAACGTTGCGATCGAACCAACGCCAATCTCCGGTTTGCACATTTCTCCGCGGTAACCGGCTTCCGGCCGGCCCACCTGTCCATCGGCTTGACCGGCGACGACCCGGCGTGCGCATCTCGGTCTTCATTCACGCAACACCGCCCCCGCGCCGGCACCGCAGTGCTTTCGCGGAGATTTCCTCAGGGGCCAGCGTCCATTTCCGCGCTGTCGCATCGCCCGAAACACCCACTCGATGGTGTTCGCGTTAAGAATGCCCCTCTGCAACGGCACGCAAACTGCCCAATGCTATCTGCTGGCTTGGCACCGGGCGGCGAATTCGCCGGTCCCCAGTCGGAGTGGTCTGTCATGAAACTTCGCACCTTCACCAATCGTCCTCTGCTGTGTGTCGAACCATCCGACTCCTTCGATCGCGCCATCTGCCTGATGGAGGAGCATACGGTTCATCACCTTCCGGTGGTGCAGGACGGCCGGATTGTCGGGATGGTCTCCGATCGTGATATCCTGCTGGCCGTCGGCTGGCGGCTTGAAATCGAACGTCTGGCAGAGGGCGAACGGATTGACATGGTCGGCCCGCGCCAGATCGAGGACGTCATGTCCAGGCCGCCGGTCTGCCTGAGCCCGGACGACAGTCTCGACGATGCCGCCCGGCTGATGGCCGAACGACGGATTCACGCGATTGTCGTGGCGCGAAATCACCAGCCGGTCGGAATCGTGACCAGCTTCGACGTGCTTCAGCAGCATTCGACCTGCGGTGGGCCGGCAACAAACCCGCGACTGCTCGAACCGGCGCGCCTGCACATGAGAACCAGCGTGTTTATGGTGGGCCCGCGGGAATCGCTGATCACCGCCGGCCGCATCATGCGCGAAAAGGGCATTCATCACCTGCCGGTCAGCGCAGGCGATTCGCTCGTGGGCCTCGTGTCCGATCGGGATCTGCGCCGGGCGACCGGCGAGGAAATGGTGGAGGATGCCCGGGCCGAAGCCAGCGGTGAATTCTACATCGGTCCCACCATGGTCATGGAGGTGATGAGTCGCCACGTGGAGACCGCCAAGGAAGAAAACACGCTTCAGGAGTGCCTCGACCGGATGGTGGTCCGGCGGATCGGGTGCATTCCAATCGTCCGCGACGATCGCGTCGTCGGAATACTGACGGACACTGACATGATGAGAATTCTTGCGCAGATGGAGCAGCAGAGCCGTCTGAACTCAAACTGACGCGCTCCCGGCGCGTTGCTTTCCCAGGGCAATGCGCCCGGAGAACTTACGGGATGGAACCATGTTCACTACAATAAAAGACGACCGGAAAGAGCCAAGGCGACCTGTGACCATCTCCGCGGGAGGACGAATCATGCACGCACAAGAGCTGGCTCGGTGGGTCGAAATCGAGCATAAAAAAGTGGCGGAGCTGTCGGCGGTGCTGCTGGAGCGCACGGCGTGTGTTCCACGGACGAACCAGGCGGCGTGGATTGCCCTCGTCCGCGAAGCCTTCGAGCATCTGCGGGCGCACCTCATCAAGCACATGGCCTTCGAGGAGGATGGCGGCTATCTGGTGCCCGTCCTCGAGCGGCGGCCGGGCCTCGCCCAGCAGGTGGAGCGCCTCCAGCACGAACACGAGGAAATCACGCGCATCATGAATTCGATCCACGTCGTCCTGGCCGAAGTGCAGCCGGAGGATCGACTGTTGATTCGCGACTGCTGCCATCGCATCTACGATGTCATCCAGTACGTCGAGCACCACAAGAATTCCGAGAACCTGCTCGTACTTTCCGTGCTCACGACCGATATCGGCGGTGAAAAGGATTAACTCCCCCGATCGACGTTCTCCCATCAGCTCGAACGCCGCCGAGGATCACTCCCCGCCCGCCGTCTTGCTGACGTGTTCGTAGACGCTGGCAAAAAAACCCATGAGGGGAAAGCCGCGCGCGAAAGGCAGCGGCCCGAGCAGTTGCAGCGCCGGCGGCTGTCCGGGCGGCGCAATCGGCCGCAGCGGAATGCCGTCGCCCAACCCGCCGCGCCAGAAGCGGGCCAACTCCGCGGCATCGGCTCGCGTCGCCGGCCGTTCTTCCTGTTTACCGGGTTCCGATCCAGAATTCACATCAGTTCTCCGCGACCGCTTCATCCGTCAGTGTCAGGTACTCGCGCAGCTCGCGCGTCGATAGACCCGTCAGCCATTCGTCGCCGCTGCCCACGATGCGATCCGCCAGCGCCGCCTTTTCGGTCAACAGCCGGTCGATGCGGTCCTCAATGGTGCCGATGCATACGAATTTGTGCACCTGCACCCGCCGGACCTGACCGATGCGATGGACGCGATCGGTCGCCTGGTCCTCGACCGCCGGGTTCCACCAGCGATCGAAATGGAATACGTGGTTTGCCCGCGTGAGATTCAGGCCAAAGCCGCCGGCCTTAAGGGACAACAGGAATATCGGCCCGGCCGACGCACTTTGAAAATTGTCAATCAGACGCTCTCGCTCGGCCGAAGGCGTGCCGCCGTGGAGAAACGGTATCGTGGTATTGAGCCGCTCGCCGAGCAGCTTTGTCAGCAAGTCGCCCATCTGTCGATACTGGGTGAATACGAGCGCCGCATCGCCTTCTTCGACCACCTCCTCGAGCATTTCCACGATCCGCTCGCATTTGCCGCTGCGGCCATTGAGTGGGCCCTTGTCGCGCAGCAACTGGCTCGGATGGTTGCAGATCTGTTTGAGGCGCGTCAGCGTCGCCAGAATAAGCCCGCGCCGCCGGATCCCGATGGCGCGATCGATCTCGCTCAGCATCTGCTGGACCGTCGACTGATAGAGCGCCGCCTGCTCCGGCGTCAGGTTGCAGAAAACGCGCATCTCCATCTTCTCGGGAAGATCGCATTCGACGCTGGGATCGTTCTTGACGCGGCGCAGCATGAAGGGGCGGATGATGCGGCGGAGCTGGCCGGCCCGCTGTTGATCTCCCAGCTTTTCAACCGGCACCGCGAACCTGCTTCGGAAGGACGCCGCCGATCCAAGCAGGCCCGGATTGATGGTCTCCATGATCGACCACAGCTCGGACAAATGGTTCTCGAGCGGCGTGCCCGTGAGCGCGAGCCGATGCGAGGCTTCCAGCGAGCGCACTGCCGCCGACTGGTGCGCGTTCGGGTTCTTCACCTTCTGGGCCTCGTCGAGCGTGATGCGATGCCAGTGGATCTGCCGCAGCAGGGCCTGGTCGCGATGGGCAAGGCCATAGGTCGTTATCACCACGTCGCTCTTGCGCGCCTTTTTTAAGAACGATTCGCCTCCGAGCCGGTCGGGCCCATGATGAACCAGCGTTTCGAGCCCCGGTCCGAAGCGTTCGATCTCGCGGCGCCAGTTGCCCACCACCGACATCGGGACGAACAGCAGCGTCGGCCCCGGCGACCTGCCGGAGCGCCGCTCCTGAAGCAATAGCGCGATGAACTGGATCGTCTTTCCCAGTCCCATGTCATCCGCAAGGCACCCGCCCACGCCCAGCCGCGTCAGAAACCACAACCAGGCCAGCCCCCGCTGCTGGTAGGGCCGCAGCGCGCCGCGAAAGCCCGCCGGCTGCTCGATCGGTTCCAGCGTCGCCTCCGGCGTTTCGTCCAGCAGCTGCTTGACCCACGAAGCCCCGCGCAGGCCGACGATGGGAAGGCCCGAGTCGACGTCGTCGGCGCCGGCCGCCATTCGTATCGCCGCCGCCAGGCTGATGCGCCCGCCCGGCTGCTCGCGGACAAAGCGAAGCGCCTTCCGCGCAGCCGCCTCGTCCAGATCGATCCATCGATTGTTCAGCCGCACCAGTGGAGCGCCCTGCGACACCAGCGCACCAAACTCCTCGACCGATATCTGTTCGCCTCCGACCGCCACATGCCAGTCGAACGCCAGCATGCTGTGCAGACCGAGCGAACCCAGCGAAACGTCGCCCACGGAGTCCGGCAGCGTTTCGTTCACCGGCCGCACGCTTAATTGCAGGCCGATACCCTGCGTGCGATCGGCCGCCCATGCCGGCAGCTCGACCTCGAAGCCCTCGGCCGTCAGCAGCGGCGTCGAAGATCGGATGAACGCGTGCGCCTCGCTCGTGTCCAGCAGCACGCGTCTCGGTACGGGATCATTGAGGACGCGCCGCAGCATCGGGCAAACGGCCGAGGCCCTCGCCAACTCGTCCCGCAGGTGCGCCGATCGCGACACCAGGTGCTGCCCCAGCACCGCCGCATTCTCGTCCGCCGCCTGCCAGATCGTGCCGAGGTCGATCGGGGCATCGCTGTCCGGGTGCTTCCCGCGCAGCTCCAGATGCCAGACGGGTTTGTGCGTGGCGTCGCGATCACCTGCCGGTTCCAGCAGCGCGAACGACAGCTCCGGCTTGACGTCGTCGCTCGTCCGATCGAGCTGCCCCAGCCAGCCGCGAAGCTGGGCGGCGATCATCGGTCCCTCTTCGTACGTCGGCCATTCCACCTGCCGCGGCGGGCCGATCAGGCTCGACAGCCAGCGAAGCTCCCACTTTTCCTCTTCTTCCGCGCGATTGTGCACATCGCGAAAGAACTCGTCGTTCTCGAGGCTGCGCCGGATCATGCCGTCCGTCGTCGCCAGCAGAAAACTGTCGATCAGCGCCGCAGCGCCGGCGGCCTCGCCCGAAAACGCCCGGCAGCAGGGCGGCATGATCGACGCCAAGTGCTCGAGCCACGACAGTTCCCCCGCGTTCGCGATGTAAGGCCGCCAGCCGCCGCCGAAGTGCTGGGCGTCCGCCTGCGTCATATACGGCACGAATTGCCGGCGCGTGAGCACGTCAACTGCGAGCCGCGCCAGCTCCCGCCAGATCAGAATGGAAGTGCCAGTCTGCACGTCCGGCGATTCTGACAGGCCGGTCAGCAGGTCCACCGCATCCGCCGGTGAAACCGCCAGCGTCGTGACCGTGCAGTTCGCCAGACCGTCGGCCTCCGATGCGTGCATTGAACTGAGTAATGCGCCGCCACGCGCGGGAAGCGCAAGGTCGAGGCTGGATTCCGCCGCGACCGACGCGAGCAACGCATCGCGAACGCAATCGCCGAGTGCCGCGTGCAGCGCACGTGCGTCCAGCGCTAGCAGACCGACTTCCGCAGCGCAACGTCGCTCCCGGGCGGCCTCTCCGCCGGCATAGCCGACGAGATCGCCCACACTCTCGCCCCAGATGTGGAACTGGTTCGGCCGCCAGAGCCCGTGCAGAAGAATCATGCTCACTCAGAATTCCAGGTGCCGGTTACGCAAATTCACTTTCGCCTGCGCCGCGTGGCGAAACATACCAGCTTAGCTTGAAAAGCCTCCGGCCGCCACGCTGCACCCGCCAACGCCACCGTTCACACCCACTCGAAGCGCCAGCGAGGGCGCCTCACCACAGCGCACCATCGCTCCAATTCGAACGACTCTTCCGATGACATTTCACACCGCTCATAAACCCGCAACCGTCGCGGCCCGGTGAAAGCCGCCGCCCTCGCCACAAACGCGGCCCATCGACTCGGACGGCCCTCCTCCAGCAGACCGCCGCCCGCCCCGGTAGGATTCCCGGTGCGCCATGTTAAAATCCACGGTTTCCTGCGTCGGCCCCGAACGGAGTCATCAGAAATGAACCAGGCATTAGACTACGCACTGACCGGCCGCCGTGCTGTCGTCTGCGGCAGCACCCAGGGCATCGGCCGCGCCTGTGCCCTGCGGCTCGCGGAGCTTGGCGCAAGCGTCACGCTGATGGCACGCGACAAGGCCGCCCTTGATCGTGTCCTCAGCGAGCTTCCCGCAGCCGATAACCGGAAACATGACGCGCTGGATGCCGACTTTTCACGCCCGGCGGAGGTGAAGGACGCCATCTCCCGCCACCTCGCAGCCACCGGCCCGGTGCACGTGCTGGTCAACAACACCGGCGGTCCGCCATCCGGGCCCATCACCGAGGCCCAGCCGGAGGCATTCCTGCGCGCGATGGAAATGCACATCGTCTGCAATCAGATCCTGTTTCAGGCGATCCTGCCCGGCATGAAGCAGGCGAAGTACGGTCGCGTCATCAACATCGCCTCCACCTCGGTCAAAGAGCCCATTCCCGGTCTCGGCGTCTCCAACACCACGCGCTGGGCCGTCGCCGCCTGGGCGAAGACATGGGCGGGCGAAGTCGCCCCCTTCGGCATCACCGTCAACAACGTGCTGCCCGGTTACACCGACACCGCCCGCCTCGCCTCGTTGATCTCGAAAAAGGCGCAGGCATCGGGCCGTAGCGAAGCGCAGACACGCGACGAGATCATCTCGCGAATCCCCATGGCCCGCCTGGCCGAGCCGCGCGAGATCGCCGCCGCGGTCGGCTTCCTGGCCTCGCCGGCGGCGTCGTACATCACCGGCATCAATCTCCCCGTGGATGGCGGTCGCGTGGCAAGTCTCTGACACGAGGGCCGCTCAATAATGAATGCAGACATGAACGACCGCATCCTTCACTACATCGGCGGCAAATTCGTCGAGCCCGGCGCCGGCCGCTACCTCGACAACATCGACCCCGCCACCGGCAAGGCGTACTCCCTCGTGCCCGATGGCGACGCCGCCGACATCGACGCCGCCGTCGCCGCCGCCCGGCGCGCATTCCCCGCGTGGTCGCGCACGCCCGCGTCGGAACGCTCGCGCATCATGAACCGTGTGGCCGATCTGCTCGAATCGCGGCTCGACGAATTCGCCCGCGCCGAGTGCATCGATAACGGCAAACCGCTGACGCTCGCCCGTTCGCTCGACATCCCGCGCGCCGTCACCAACCTCCGCTTCTTCGCCGGTGCCGTCCTGCATGCAAAAAGCGAAATCCACGTCACCGAGGGCCAGGCACTCAACTACACCCTGCGTCAGCCGCGCGGCATCTGCGGCATTATTTCCCCGTGGAATCTCCCGCTTTACCTCTTCACCTGGAAGATCGCCCCCGCACTCGCCACCGGCAACGTGGTCGTCGCCAAGCCCAGCGAAGTGACGCCCATGACCGCCCACATGCTGGCCGCCCTGTGCATCGAGGCCGGCCTGCCGCCCGGCGTCCTCAACATCGTCCATGGCCTGGGCGCGAAAGTCGGCGCCGCCATCACCGCCCATCCCGAAATCACCACCATTTCCTTCACCGGCGGCACCGTCACCGGCCGCGAAGTGGCCAAGTCGGCGGCCCCGCTCTTCAAGAAGGTCGCCCTCGAAATGGGCGGCAAGAACCCGAACATCGTCTTCGCCGACGCCGACCTCGATCAGGCCCTCTCGCAGAGCCTGCGGGCCGCCTTCGCCAACCAGGGGCAGATCTGCCTGTGCGGCTCGCGCCTGTTCGTGGAGCGCCCGGCCTGCGACGCCTTCGTGGCCCGGTTCGTTGCCGCCGCCGAGGCACTGAAGGTGGGGGACCCGCTGGAGGCAGGCGTCGACCAGGGCGCCCTCGTGTCGAAGGCACAATTCGACAAGGTGTCATCCTATGTGACACTCGCAAAGGAGGAGGGTGGCACGATTCTCTGTGGTGGCAGCCCGCCGCCGCCGGTCAATCAGCGCTGCCGCGATGGCTACTTCTTCCGGCCCACGGTCATCACCGGCCTCGGTCCGCAATGCCGCGTCAATCAGGAAGAGATCTTCGGCCCCGTGGTGAGCATCATGCCCTTCGACGACGAAGCCGAAGTGATCGAGTACGCCAACGGCACCGCATACGGTCTGGCCGCCAGCGTCTGGACGAAGGACCTGTCGCGTGCGCACCGCCTGGGCGAGAGAATCAACGCCGGCACCGTGTGGGTCAACTGCTGGCTGCTGCGCGACCTGCGCGTGCCATTCGGCGGCATGAAGCAGAGCGGCGTCGGCCGGGAGGGCGGCGACGAGGCATTGCGCTTTTACACGGAACCGAAGAACATTTGCATCGCCACCAGATAGGGCCGCTTTATGGCAGAGTCTCGCACAAGTCACCGCGCCCCGGAACCCGTCGGCGCCTTCCCCCACGCCAAGCGCGTCGGCAACCTGCTCTTCCTCTCCGGCATCGGCCCCCGCAAGTTGGGCTCAAAGGAGATCCCCGGCGTCACCCTGGACGCCGCGGGCAACGTCGTCGATTACGACATTGAGAAACAGACGCTCGCCGTCTTTGAAAACGTGCGCTTCGTGCTCGAGGATGCCGGCGCGGCCTGGCGCGACATCGTCGACGTGCAGGTCTTCCTGACGAACATGAAAAAGGACTTCGCCACATTCAACCGCCTCTACGCCGAGCACTTCGCCGGCGCGGGCAGGCCCAATCCCACGCGCACGACCATCGAAGTCGGCGCCCTGCCCACCCCGATCGCCGTCGAATTGAAAGTCATCGCCGAATTGCGGTCGTAACCTGCGCGGCGGCTCGCCCCGCGTCCACCGTGCCCACCGGCTCTCTGGACCGCGAACGGCACAGCGCTCTCATCGGCCGGCGGCCGGCGGTCCAAAGCCGCTCGGCCTCACCCTTACCGTTCCTGATCACCTTTCACCTTTTTTGAAAGAAAAATGACCCACGCGCCCGCCGCTTTGTACGGTATATTCTGTATAGACAGAAATCGGAGAAACACGCATGGACTCGCTCACACCCGTCGCCCGTAAGTTCGTCCGCCACTGGGGCGAGATGGGCACCCGCTGGGGCATCAACCGCACCGTCGCACAGATCCACGCGCTGCTGTATGTCTCGTCCCGGCCGCTCCATGCCGAGGAAATCTGCGAGATGCTGGGCGTCGCCCGCTCCAACGCCAGCAACAGCCTGCGCGAACTTCAGAACTGGCGAATCGTCCGCGTGGTTCACGTCCCCGGCGATCGTCGCGACCATTTCGAATCCCTCAAGGACGTGTGGGAGATGTTCCAGATCATCCTCGACGAGCGCAAACGCCGCGAAATCGAGCCCACGCTGGCCATCCTCGACGAGTGCCTCGCCGAGGCCCAGGCCACGCGCGGCGATGCCGACGTGCGCGCCCGCCTCGAGGCCATGCGCGACTTTTTCTCGACCATGATCCGCTGGTACGACGACATCCGCCGCCTGCCGACCGGCGCCGTCATTAAGTTCGTCAAGCTGGGCGGCAAGGTGCGCAAGATGCTGGGCCTGGCGTCGTAGTGCTGGCACTGTCGGAAAAAGGAGCGAACCCATGAAGATTCCCGCCATCACCGGCATCATCCGAAGGCGCCTGCTCGTGAACTACCGCGTGCGGCCCGCCCTTGTCGATTCGCTCCTGCCCGCGCCGTTCCGGCCGCAGCTGGTGGATGGCTGGGCAATAGCCGGCATCTGTCAGGTCAGGCTGGAGAACATTCGTTTGAAGGGGCTGCCGGCCGCACTGGGTTTCGCCTCAGAAAATGCCGCTCATCGCATCGCGGTCGAATGGGATGATGGTGGCAAAGTGCAACGCGGCGTATACGTCGCGCGGCGTGATTCCGATTCGCGATTGAACACCCTTTTCGGGGGAAGGCTGTTTCCGGGTGTGCAGCATCACGCGCGCTTTCGCGTCCACGACCACGGCGGGCACGTTGCGATTCACGCTTCAGCACACGATGACGCAGTGGACCTCGCCATCATCGGTCGTGACGCAACGGCCTTTCCTTGCGATTCCGTCTTCAAGTCGCTCAGCGCGGCGTCGCGCTTTTTCGAAGAAGGAAGAATTGCCTACTCATCCTGCCCCGGCGGCCTGGAGGGCCTGCGGCTGCGGTGTCATGGCTGGCGCGTGACGCCGTTCGAAGTGGAGGCGGCGAGATCAACCTTTTTCGACGTGCTGTCACAATCCGACAGCTCTCAGGTCTGCTTCGACTGTGCATTAATAATGCGCGACGTCCTGCATGAATGGGAATCCGTGAGCCTGCTCCCCGCCCCAACCGGGTACGCCATTTCGGCCGCATGTGCAATATGAGCGGATCCACGAACAACCCTGGCGCACCCTGCATCGTCTGGGATGACCAGTGCGGCTTCTGCAACGCGATCATGCGGCGCATTCGACCGCGCTTCGAACCGCGCGGCTATACATTCGTACCGCTCCGCGAATGGCACGCGGAGACTAGCGAGAAAGTCGAAAAAGCTGACAGCAGCGCCGATGAGATGCTCGTCGTCACGCCGTCGGGCCGCATCTACGGCGGCGCCGATGCCGCTTTGTACCTGATGCGCCAGCTCTGGTGGGCCTGGCCGCTGGGCCAGCTCGGTCGCCTGCCGCCCATCGTGTACGCCATGCGGGCCGGCTACCGCTGGATCGCGCGAAACCGCCAATGCCTTTCGGGTGCGTGCCGCATGAAGGACACCCCATGACGCATCAAGCCGCCAGCCCAATCCCGGCAGTGGGGCGGGCGTCCCTGCCCGCCACTGAGTCTGCGTCCCTGCCCGCTATCGAGCCTGCGTTCCCGCCCGTCAGCGAGTCTGCTCGCCTGCCCGCCATTGAGCCTGCTTGCGCGCCAGCCTCAACCCGCCTCGGTTCGTCTCACTTAACTTCGACAGAATATTCCTGGTCCGCCGCCGCCCGGCGATTCGAGCGCCTCGAACCGGCGGGTCCCCTCATGGTGACCGACTGGCTCGACGTGGTCATGATCCACTACTCCGTGCCGCCGGCCCGGCTCCAGCCCGTCGTGCCATTCCCGCTCGATACCTTCGCAGGCGCCGCCTATGTCACTTGCGTGGCATTCAACATGCAGAACACGCGCCGGACATTTTGTCGCCGCGAGCCCCGCCCTCCTTCAGACTTCCCTTGCCCGCCGGGCGAAGGCCCACCGTCGACGCACCGGCCGCCGCCGAATCTGCTCGCGCGCCTGCTCCGCCGCATGTGCGACCATCCCTTCTTCAACCTGCGAACCTACGTCCGCGTCGGCCGCGAGCCCGGCATCTACTTTCTGTCCGAATGGCTCCCCCGGCGGCTCAACGTCCTTGTCGGCCCCGCGCTCTTCGGCCTGCCATACCACCGTGGCCGCCTGACTTTCGCAAACCGCGGCGCCGGCGGCACGGTAAGCGGCAAAGTCGAAACGCCCGGCGGACGATTCGACTACCGCGGCGTTGTCGATCCCGCGATTCGGTTCCGGATAGCCGAAGCAGGTTCGATCGACGAGTTCCTGATGGAGCGCTACACCGCCTTCACGTACTGGCGCGGCCTGCACCGCCTGTTTCGCATCCTGCACGATCCGTGGCCATTCGCGGCCCTGCACACCACGATTGCAGACAATTCGTTGCTGACGACGCTGGCTGGCGCGTTTGACGGTGCGGAATATTGCCACTCGGTCTCGTCACCTGGCGTGAGCGAAGTCTCGATCGGCTGGCCGCACCGGCTGAAATCGCTGGAGAATCCAGAATGACGCCTCCCCACGCCATATCGGGCATCGAAGCTGGCTCCAGCCGTGACGCCACACATATGGCACTTCTGACCGGCGGACGGGTGATTCGAAGGCACAGGTCGCTTCCGCTTCTGGACATGGTCCCGCTGGTAGTGCTATGCATCGGTGCAGCGTGCGTACGGCCGCTTCTCCCGGCATGGGCAATCATGTGGCTTCTCGCTGCTGCGTTCTACGCCGGTTTCAAGTGGCTGACGCTGCGCCGCTGCCTGTCGCATTCCGACCGCCTTTTGTCCGCGCCCTCACTGTCATACCTGCTCCTCTGGCCGGGAATGGATCCGCGTCCATTCCTTGCCGAAGCACGCAGCGACCCACGAAGGACGACGGTTCACGAACGCATCTACATACTCCTGAAGCTGTTGGCCGGGCTGCTTCTGCTCTACGCGGCTGCAAGAGTCGTGTTTCCCACAAGTTCTTTGCTCGCCGGCTGGCTGGGAATGGTGGGCACCGTTCTCGTGCTTCACTTCGGGGTCTTCCATTCGCTGGCCGCATGGTGGCGCTCGCGCGGCATCCCGATCGAGCCACTGATGCAAAATCCGCTCGTGGCCGGCTCGCTGAGCGAGTTTTGGAGCAGGCGTTGGAACAGGGCGTTTCCCGATCTAGTCAATCCGGTACTTGTTCGTCCCCTCGCCCGAAGGCTTGGCTCGCCAGTGGCCGTCGTCATCGCCTTCCTTTTCTCCGGACTGGTGCACGACATTGTCATTTCAGTTCCCGCCGGCGGAGGTCATTTCGGGCCGACGATCTACTTCGCCATTCAGGGTATAGCGCTGATGGCAGAACGCGCCTTTCTTTGTCGCCATGCGGCGCAACGTGGCGCGATTATCCTCCGTGCACTCACGTTCGTCGTCATCATTGCACCGGTCGGCTTGCTTTTTCATCGCCCGTTCGTGCTCAACGTGTACGTGCCCTTCATGCATGCGATCGGGGCACTGTGAGGGTGTGCTGATGCCCACGCTGGAAACTCACATTCGCATCGCCGGTCTGCTCCAGTTCGTCATCCTCGTCGCCAGCGCCCACGTGCCAATTGCCCTTGACTGGCGGTGCGAGTTGGCAAAACTCTCTCCCTTCCTGCGTCGTTTGTTCTGGGTGTACGGTGTCTTTATCGTGCTGAGCATCGTGGGCATGGCCCTTCTGTGCAGCCTGTATTCCGGCGAACTGGCGGGCGGCGCCATTCAGAATGGTGCCAGCAGCCCGGCTCGAAGTTGGGACTTGCCCCGCGCGCTGTGCGCATTCATCGCGGTCTTCTGGTCGGCACGGCTGGCGGTGCAGCTATTCGTATTCGACGCAAAGCCCATCCTGACAACGCGGTACCTGCGAACTGGCTACCACGGGCTCACGCTGATATTCGTGTACTTGTCCGCCGTCTTCATCGCAGCCGTTCTGAAGACCGGCGAATAGCTCGCATGGAGGACTTCAATCATGTCGGTGATCGAATGGTGCCTCGTCGCCGCCGCAGTATTGCAAATCGCAGTTGCCGTGCTGGGCACGCAGCTGGTGCGCATCCTCGACTGGCGCGCCTCTCTTGACGCCATGCCGCTGCTCATTCGACAGGTCTTTCTCGTGCATTCCGCCTTCATTTCCATCACGCTGGTGTTGTTCGCAGTCTGGACTGGCCTGATCGTCTTTGACCAGGCGCGACCCGCCGCGCCCGATGCGTTGGCCCGCGCCGTCCTGTTGGGCATTGCAGTCTTCTGGGGTGTCCGGGCCGTGATCCAGGTTGCCTATTACAGCCCTGCGCACTGGCGCGGTCAGCGCGGCCGCACGATCATCCACGCCGTCTTTCTCGTGATGTACTCGGGCTTCTGCATCAGCTACGGCGCGGCAGCATTCAACCTGTAAGACAAGTCAACCGTTTCAGACATCGCCTGCGCCGCGCGGCCCGTTTTCCATCGCCCGGCGATGCGTCAGCACCAGCCGGATGTCGTCGTACGAAACGTCACCGCCCAGTTTCTCGAAGATCGGCTTCAGCCGTGCCTCTTGCGACTGCTCGGCCGCCTCGAGCACCCGGCGATACGTATCCGCCGGCACCCATGCCGCGATCGAATGCGGCGCCGCGCTCCCGATGTACGCGGCCAGGTATCCCAAAACCGTGCTGCGCGCACGCGCCATCTCCTGCATGACTTCTTCAATCGAGGCGCCGCGCTCAAACAGGGCATTGGCCTGCGACTGTGCAGCGGGTCGCCGCTGGCCCTGCGAATGATCTGACGGTGCTTCAGAGGCGGGCGCCTGGTTCACCACCTCGCCCAGGCCGTTCTGTTGGCAGTACGTGCGAATGGCATCGAGAAATGCTTCGCCAAACTCGGCGCACTTGGCGGCGCCAACACCATGAATTCTGCGAAATGAAACCACGTTCTGAGGGCGCCGGCGTGCCATGTCGCGCAGCGACGCATCGCCGAAGACGATGTACGGCGGCACGCCCCGTTCCTCCGCCAGCCTGCGCCGCAGCCGGCGCAGCTCCTCGAACAAGCCGCGGTCGACACCCTCCCACGCCCATTGCGGGTCGACCTCCGCGCGCTCGCGCTGCTCGAGCGGCTTGCGGAGCATCACCCGCCGCTGCCCGCGCATCACCTCCCACGAGGCATCGTTCAGTTGCAGCGTCGCGAACCCGTCGTCCGCGCGGGCCAGTAGCCCCATGTCGAGCATCTGGCTCAGTTGGTTGTTGAGCACCTTGCGCGGCACGTCCTTGCAGATGCCGTAGGTGCTCAGCGTGTGGTGGTTCCATTTGCGAATCATCTCCGTGTCGCCGCCGCGCAGCACGTCGATCACGTGCTTGAAGCCGAACCGCTCCTGCACCCGGGCCACGCACGAGAGGATCTTCTGTGCCACCACCGTGGCATCTTCCAGATCGCCGTTCTCGCCGAGGCACACGTCGCAGGCCCCGCAGTTTTCCCGCTCGTAGGCCTGCCCGAAGTACTCGACCAGCTGCCGGTGACGGCAGGCGACCGGTTGACAGTAACGCTGCAACTGCTCCAGCAGCTCGCGCTGCGCCCGCATCACCTCCGGCGGCGGCGGCTCGGCATCCTCCCGCGGCCGCATCAGCCGCTGCCACTTGAACGCGTCGGCCTCCGAGTACAGCAGCACGCACTCGGCCTCCAGCCCGTCGCGCCCGGCCCGCCCGGTCTCCTGCTGATAGTGCTCGACGCTCTTGGGCATCGCCGTGTGAATCACGCAGCGCACGTTGCCGCGGTCGATGCCCATGCCGAAGGCGACCGTCGCCACGATGATGTTCACCTTCTCGGCGCGGAATGCATCCTGCGTGCGGCGGCGGGCATCGGCCGACATGCCGGCGTGGTAGTGGTTCGCCCGATGACCGCTGCTGTTGAGCCAGGACGCCAGCTGCTCGGTCTCCTTGCGCGAAATGCAGTAGATGATGACGGCCTCGTCGCGATGACGCTTGAGCACGTCCAGCACCTGGCCATAGGCGTCGGTGCGCGGCACCACGCGATAGACCAGGTTCGGCCGGTCGAAGTAGCCGACCAGCACCTCGGGATCGCGGAGATGAAGCTGCGCGATGATGTCCTTCCGCACGCGCTCGGTCGCCGTGGCGGTGAAGGCGTGGACGCTGGCCTCCGGAAAGAGCTGCCGCAGCTCGGCCATCCGGCGGTACTCCGGACGGAAGTCGTGCCCCCAGTGGCTGATGCAGTGGGCCTCGTCGATGGCGAAGGCCCGCACGTCGAGCGTCCGCAGCCAGGCGCAGAACCGGCTGCCCAATAGCCGCTCCGGCGCCGCGAAGATCAGGTGGGGGGGAGATGCCGCACACCTGGCACGCGCGGCCTCGCGCTCCGCATCCGACATGCCGCCGTAGATGGCGACGGCGCGATAGCCGCACGCCGTCAGCGCATCGACCTGGTCCTTCATCAGCGAGATCAGCGGCGAAACGACCACATCCGTTCGCCCGGCGGCCAGCGGCGGCACCTGGTAGCACAGCGACTTGCCGCCACCGGTCGGCAGCACAACCAGCGAATCGCGGTGGGCCAGCCCGGCGCGAATCGCCTGTTCCTGGAGCGGACGAAGCTGGTCGAACCCCCAGTACCGTCGCACCAGCGCCAGCACCGTGCGTCGATCGAAGTCCCCCGACATGCTGCGCGACGTATCCATGGAAGCTCGCGTTGGAAGGGCCGACATGCCCCAGCCTAGCCATCCGCCGCCCGGCGGTCAAGCAAGTGTTCTATTAAAGTTAGGGTTTCCGCGTCGCCGGTTGGGGCTCGAGAACTTACGGATAGTGGGAGATTCCTGTCTCGTACCCGTTCCCGCCCGAGTCCCTTCCGGCGTCGTCCGGCATCCCGGCCGCGCGTGGCGGCTCTTCACAATCTCGCGGAACGGCGAGCACATCTATTGAGTAGAGGAGCCATTGGCGATGTCGCGGTGGTGCCCGGCATTTTCTGGCGCTTACACACCGGCGCGCCTCAGCGCGCCCCGGCTTGTCTCGGATTGTCTCACCATTTTTTTGGTGAGGCGCCTCACCGCGACCTGCAATGGGAGTCTTCCAATGGCTTGCCCGGCGCCTTCTGAAAAAAAACCACAAAAATTTTCGGCTCACCAGATTCGCATATTCCGGGCGGGACAAGGCGGCATCGGCCGGGGGCGCCGCCAACTGCTCTTTATCAACAAGAAGAAAGGCGTGACCGCGATGATTCGCGATCACGCCTCTGTCATGTTCATCAACGTGGAAGCGTGCCTGATGCCCGGATTACGACACCCAGCCGCGCAGCTTGCACGCCTCGGCCACCCGCGTCACCGCCACCATGTAGGCCGCCAGCCGCATGTGCACCCGCGCCTTCTCGCGTGTCTGGTACACCGAGTTAAAGGCATCCGTCATCCGCCGGTCGAGCTGCTGGTGCACGTCTTCCAGCGACCAGTAATAGTTGTAGGTGTTCTGCACCTGCTCGAAGTAGCTGACCGTCACGCCGCCCGCGTTCGCCATGAAGTCCGGCAGCACCAGGATCCCCTTGTCATGCAGAATCTGGTCGGCCGCCGGCGTTGTCGGGCCGTTGGCCAGCTCGCAGATGAGCTTCGCCTTGATGTTGCCGGCGTTCTTCTCCGTGATCACGCCCTCGAGCGCCGCCGGATAGAGAATATCGCAGCTCAGTTCCAGCAGATCTTCGTTGCTGATCGGCTTGGCCCCCGGGAAGCCCTCCACCTTGCCCGACTCGAGCTTGTACTTCACGATGCCGTTCGGATCGATGCCGGCCGGGTTGTACACGCCGCCGCGCGAGTCGCTCACCGCGATCAGCTTGCCGCCGCCCAGAATTTCGGGATGCAGCGTCGCCGCGAACTGCCCCGCGTTGCCGAATCCCTGGATGGCGTAGGCCGCCTTCGAAGGATCGAGCCCGGTCTTTTTGCACGCCTCGCGAACGCAATAGACGCCGCCCCGCGCCGTCGCGTCGCCCCGGCCCTCCGATCCGCCGATGGCCAGCGGCTTGCCGGTGATGACGCCGGGATGGCTCTCGCCATAGATCGTCTCAAACTCGTCCAGCATCCACGCCATGATCTGCGGCGTCGTGTACACATCCGGCGCCGGCACGTCGCGATGCACGCCCAGCTCTCGGGCGACCGCACGAATGTAGGCACGGGCCAGCCGCTCCTTCTCGTTGTCGCTCATTTCCTTGGGATTGCACGTCACGCCGCCCTTGCCGCCGCCCAGCGGAATGTTGACCACCGCGCACTTCCACGTCATCCACGCCGCCAGCGCGCGAACCGTGTCGATCGTCTCATCCGGGTGCCAGCGAAGTCCGCCCTTGGTCGGCCCGCGGGCCGAGTTGTACTGCACGCGGTATGCGTGGAAAACGCGTGTCCGGCCATTGTCCATCCTGACCGGCACGGTGAATCGAAATTCCCGCTGCGGCCAGCGCAGCAGTTCGTGGGTCGCCGCGTCCAGTCCCAGCTTCCTGGTTGCTTCGTCGAGCTGCTGCTGGGCAATCTTGAAGGGGTTCATCTCGGACATAATTGCTGCAACTCCTTGGCGTCCGCGGACGCGGCGCTACACCGACGAGGCGACGGATCGAGCAACCGGGCGCGCCTCGTCCTGGCGAAGCCGGTCGCATGTAATACACGGGGGGCCGACCCTCTTACAGGGTGAAACATCCGCAGAACTTTGCAGCATTTTCCGCGGTTCGTCAAACCCCGGGCGTCTGCCGAATCTTCGACGTGGCAGAAGGTTGGCGGTGCATGATCGTCCCGGACCGGCGGCCGCAGGAACGGGCGCGGGTGCGGCGATGGGGCGCGGTTCGCTCTTCCTCAGCGCAGGTTGCCCAGGCTTGTCTTGGTCAACAGCTTCTGAACCAGGAGGTAGTTCGCTCCGTGGTACTCCGTCACTTCACCGCTGACGACAAACACCACCGGCCGTGTGCCGTTCTCGGAAATAATCTCCATGTCTTCCAGCAGCCGGTTGGGCAACAGCCGCATCGGCAGCTCGATATCCCCTTGCCCCCGGCTCTCAAAGGAATACACGAATCCATCCCCTTCGCGAACCAGCCGGCCCGGCCGGTCCACCAGCCTGCTGCCGTCCGGCAGCAGCTTCGGATCGACCGGTGCAATGGCATTGGCCGGCAGGGCATCCGCCGCAACGACCTCGCGGTGGACGCCTGCCCTGGGATTACTCGGGGCGACCACCCGCGGTGCATTGACCGATTCCCGCTGAAGTTCCTTCAGGATATCGGTCGATGTCACCTTCCGCCTCGGCGCGGGCTCGTCCGCCGCCGGCCGTGTGGTTGCCGGTTGCGCAGAATCCTGGTCGGCCGCGTCTTTCTTATCATCTCCCGCCGTTGATTCGGCCGGCGGCGCATCCCGTCCCTCCGACGGCTGTTGCTGGGCCGCCAGCCGGTGAGCCGTCAAGCTGGCAAAAGCAAAAAACACCGCGATCGCTGCAACACAAATCGAACCTTGCAAGTTCCGGCGCATTCCAGGTCCTCCCTGCGGGGGCGCTACTTCTCAATCTGCGACAACATCACGGCCGCATCGGTGGTCGGCGCCTGACAGGCATAATCCCGGCAGACGTACACCGTTGCCATGCCATCCAGCGCGGTCTTACCCGCGAGCAGCGGTATTCGCTTCTCGATATCCGCCGCGCCGGGCCCGTCCTCGACGCGCATCGCGAAGACCGCGTTGGGGACGTACGCCTGCCAGGCGGCATCCGCGAGCCGATCGGCGCCGTCAGTATCCCTGCTGGAACATACGAAGGCAAACTCCCGCGGGCGTCGATGGTAAAAGTCGATTGCGCATAGCAACCGCTCTGAACTGAACGGCGAAGACTGTAGCCCGGGGCTGTACACGCGAATCATCCGTTCGGCCTCGTCGGCCAGGTCTTTGCGATCCAGCAGCACGCTCAAACGCAGCAGGTTCATGAGTTGCACCGAGCTGCCCGACGGGATGGCGTTGTCGTTCGCGCTCTTCGCCCGCACCAGCACCTGTTCGGCTTCGTCCGAGGTAAAGAAGAAACCACCCTCGGCGTCGTCGCGAAAGTGCGCCATCACCTGCGCGTTCAGCGCCTCGGCCTCGCGCAGCCACCGCATTTCAAACGTGGTCTCATACAGGTTCAGCAGGGCCTCGATCATGAAGGCATGATCGTCGAGATAGCCGAGCGTGTGTCGCCTCCCGTCGCGCCAGGTGCGAAGCAGCCGCCCATTCTCGTCTCGCATGTGCGTCAGCACGAATTCTGCCGCCTTGACCGCCGCATCGCGGTACTTCGGCTCGTCGAGAATGCGATAGCCCTTTGCCATCGCGGCGATCATCAGCCCATTCCATGCGGCCAGCACCTTCTCATCCCGGTGAGGCTTGATGCGCTGCTCGCGGGCGTCGAACAGAATGCGCCGGGCACCGGCCAGCCGGCGCTCGGCATCTTCGATCGACACGCCGCGCAGCTTCGCGACCGTCTCCAGCGGTCGGGAAATGTTCAGAATGTTGTGCCCCTCCCAGTTGCCCGCCTCGCTGACGTCGTAGTAGTCGCAGAAGAGTCCGGCGTCTTCGCCGAGCAGCCGCTCCACGTCGTCGCGCGTCCAGACGTAGAACTTGCCCTCTTCGCCTTCGCTGTCCGCGTCGCGCGTACAGTAGAAACCGCCTTCGGGCGACTGGAGATCGGCAATGACGTAATCGAAAATTTCCGACGCAATGCGCCGGTAGAGCGGCTTCTTCGTCAGTTGATACGCCTTGAGATAGATGTCGGAGACGAGCGCCTGGTCGTAGAGCATCTTCTCAAAGTGCGGCACCAGCCAGTCCACGTCCGTCGAGTAGCGGCAGATGCCGCCGCCAAGTTGATCGTAGATGCCGCCGTGGGCCATGCGATCGAGCGTCAGTTCGACCAGTTCCAGCAGCCTTGCTTCAGGAGGGGTGCTGCGCATGGATCCGTGGTACACCCGCAGCATCAGATCCATCGTCATCGACGGCGGAAATTTGTTCGTGCCGCCGCCACTGATGCCGCCCTTGGCCCCGTCGAAATGCTGTGCGAAAAACCCGGCCGCTCTCGACACCGCGTCGAATGAAACAATGTCCGCCCCCGGCTCAACGGTGGTGAGTTGCTTCACCGCGCTGGTCAGCGCGTCGGCATCGTGCAGGACCTTCTGCCGTTCCTCGCGCCAGACGCGCGCAATCGCCAGCAGCAGCTCCTTGAACCCCGGCCGGCCCCAGCGGCTCTCGGGCGGAAAGTAGGTGCCGGCATAGAACGGCCGCTGGTCGGGTGTCAGCCAGACCGACATCGGCCAGCCGCCCGATCGCGTGAGCGCCTGCGTCGCCATCATGTAAATATCGTCCAGGTCGGGCCGTTCTTCGCGATCGACCTTGATGCAGACGAAATGCTCGTTCAGAACCGCGGCAATGTCTTCGTTCTCGAAGCTCTCACGCTCCATCACGTGGCACCAGTGGCACGCGGAGTAGCCGATCGACAGAAAGATCGGCTTATCCTCTGCTTTTGCCTTGTCCAGCGCCTCGCTGCCCCATTCGAACCAGTCGACGGGATTGTGCGCATGTTGAATAAGGTACGGGCTGGTCGCGCGAATCAGGCGGTTGGTGTGTGCCGGCTCGGCCCGGCTGGTCGTGGCATGCATGACGTGCTCGCTTTCGGCAGGCGGCAGGGGACGGGCACGAGTGCAATGTGTGGCCGTGCAGATCGCCGCAATCATTGTGCACAGGACAGCCGCCGCGCGGCCCCGAAGTCTCGCTTGTTCAACGGCGATCATCCAGCGGGGGAGTATAGGGCCGCGCCCCGCGCCGGCCAAAGCACGCGCAACACGCTCAAATATCTACAAGCGTCTATTTAACCGCCGGATGACGGTCGATTCAGCCCCCGCCGCGCTCCTCCCCGCACTGCCAGCACAGCTCAAAGGTGCCCGGGTTCTCTTCGCCGCAGCCGGCGCATCGCCAGTCCGCGGCTGCCGTGCGCGGCGCAGGCGCGATGCCGTCCCGCAGCCATCGAACGATCAGCCATACCGCCCGCAGGTATTCGCTGCGCGCTACCGCCAGACGGCCGCGGGGCTGCTCCGGTCCGAACATCGGCCTGATGGACTCGAGCGGCGAACGGGCATCCATGTAAAGGATCGCTTCGCGCCGAAGCAGCGCCTCGATCTCGGGCGTGATGCGAAGCTCCCGTCCCTCGACGATGAGCGTTGGAAAATCGCCGGGCGGTATGAACTCGTCCAGCGTAAAGGCACGTCCGCACTCGGGACAGCGATGCGCGCCGAGGCCGCGCAGCGGATAGCCACAGTGGCGGCAGTGTAGCGCCAGATCGGGGACCGGTAGTTCGTCGGGATCAAACTCCACAACGGCGATTTTAGTTGCGGGATTCAACCTCGCCCAAGTCGGCCCCCTCGTTGCCGCAAGGGAAAAAAGGTGGCCCGATTGTCGAGTAGTGGGCTCGAACAACCGGGCCAGAGGGTGGAGTGGGGTCTATGTGTCCGCACATTCCCCCGGAATGTGCGGTTCGTTGGTTTGCAGGAATCGAAGCCAGGGCTTCCAGCGGGTGTGTACGCGATGGCCCCTTTGCCGCATCAGTTTACGTTAACACTCGTGATGTAACAACGGATCGTCTGCCACGTTCTTTCGGTTTGTTCATCGAGTGGAGTTCTCGGGCGTTCGTTTAGACAAACGTCGCAGTACGGCAGGGCTTTCACGCGCATTTCCTGCTCGGCTCTTTGGCGCGGTGCCTGGCTAACGGCAGCCATGCTCGTGGCGCGGAAGAAAAAAACAAGCCCCGCTCGGAGATCGAGACGGGGCTTGCATTTGTCTTTTCTTAGCAGAACCTCTCCGCCGGTCAATGATGAAACAGCGGCAGGGCGGGTCCGATCATGAGCACGCGCTCCTTCGAGAACATCTGAAGCTGAATCAGCAGGCCCTCCAGGGCCTTTGCCTTGGCAGGATCCACCGACTTCAGTCCGTCCATCGCCGCGCCGATGGCGGGTAGTTGCGAAAAATCGCGTACCGCGGACGGCTGGACGATGAATTTGTCCCCCTTTTCCTCGCCCGTCAGGGCTTCGGTAATAAGGTCCATCAGCGTCTTCGGCCGGGGATAGACGCGGATCTCGGGCTGCGAGACGTTCGCCTCGTCAGCCGCATACTTGATGGCGTCCGAGAGGCCGCCCAGTTCATCCACCAGGCCGATCTTCAGCGCCTGCTCGCCGGTGTACACGCGTCCGCCGGCGATCGACTCCATCCCCTCCAGCGTCCGGGCGTTCTCCGGCAGCTTGTTCTTGCGGCCATCCAGCACGCGCTGCTTGAACTCGTCGTAAACCGAGTACATGTACTTGCTGATGACTTTGCGCTCCTTCTCGTCGAAGGGCCGGTTGGAGTTCATGATGTCCGCGATTTCACCACGCTGATACTCGTGCGATGTCACACCGAGCCAGTCCCAGAAGCCCTTGGTGACGAACTTGCCGCCGACCACGCCGATCGAACCGGTGATCGTCGTCGGCTCGGCGAAGATGCGCTGTCCGGCCGTCGACACGTAGTAGCCCCCGCTCCCGGCGACGTTGCCCATGGAAACGATGAACGGTCGCCCGGTGGCGATGAAACGCTCGGTCGCCTCGCAGATAATGTCGCTGGCCAGGGCCGAGCCGCCCGGCGAGTCGACGCGAAGCACCAGCGCCTTGACGCTGGGATCGTTGCTCGCCTCGGCAATCGCCTTGCGCACCGTGTCAGAGCCGGCGTTGGAAACGCCGCCGAACAGGCTGGGTTCGCTCTTGCCCGACGTGATCGGCCCTTCAACGTAAACAACCGCGACCGCCGGGTTGCTCGACGCAGACGGCATCTTCATGATTTCGCTGAAGAAGCTGAACATTCCGAACGGGCTGTTGAGATCAAGTTCCGGGCCTTTCTTCGCGCCGTAATCCGTGTCGACCTTCACGTCGTCGCCATAGCGATCCTTGATCGTCTCGACGAAGTCTTCGCGATACACGAGCTTGTCCACCAGTTTGGCCTCCAGCGCTTCTTCTGCGCTCAGCAGGCCGCGGTCGACCAGTTCCTTCACGCGATCCTTGTCCAGCTTCCGGCTCTTGGCGATGTCCTTCAACATGTTGTCGAAGAGGGAATCGAGCAGGGCGTTGGTCTGCTCCTCTGCCTCCTTGCTGGGACCGGTGCGATAGAACGGCTCTCCGGCCGACTTGTAGTCGCCGCAGTGCAGGATGTCCGCACTCATGCCGATCTTGTCGAGCAGGTTCTTGAAATAGAGCGCCTCCGAGTAGAGACCGACCAGGGCTACATCGCCCGCCGGCACCATCATCAGCTTGCTCGCCGCGCTGCCCAGGATCATGGTGCCGGGGCTCAACGATTCGGTGAATACCCACACCTCCTTGTCGGCGGCACGCAGCGCCTCGAACTGCTTGCGCAGCTCCTGAATCTGCGCGAAGCCCAGTCCCGCCTCGTCGATGTCGAAGATGACCGCCCGCACCTTCTGATCCGTGCGCGCCGATCGAAGGTTTTCCAGCAGCTTGAACATGCTCGGAGGCCCGCCGCCGCCCAGCAGGGCGCTGATGCCCGACGAATCGGGCTGCTCGGTCAAAGCGCCGCGAAGCGTGAACACCGCGACGACGTCATTCGAGTTGGCCAGCGAAGAAGCCGGAAGGGCCAAACCGATGGCCAGTACGGGAATCAAACAGGTGCCTACACGTCTCATGGGCTGTTCACTCCTTCCAAAGTGTTGATCGCGACCGGACATGCGGGCGCTGCCGTCGCCAGTCGGAACGGGATCGGAGACGGCCCTCACCGCGTTGGTCTTGTCTTCGGGCCATCAGATATTTGAACGCGATCCGCCATTTTGCGAAAGCAGCGGGGCAAATCCCCCAACGGGCGAATCACCGCCGGGCAAATCCTAGGTAAGCAAAACGAGGCTGCCCACAGGGGCTCACGCGATTGGCGCCCCCTGAATTCCGGTATCCGAGATGTGGAGAGTGGAAGCCCGGCCCGCCCCGGCCGTGCAGGCTCAGTCAGCGGCTTCACCCCTCGCCATAGGGGGTTCACCCCGCTTCGCAATCGCCTGTCCCCCCCCGAACCCCTTGATCGCCGGCATGTCCTCCGGTTTCTCGTTGGGATGAACGGCAAAGACCTCCACCCGCACGACGTCGTCGTAGGGCAGGCTGACGACGAAACAACCCACCTTGTACGCGTCGTCCGCCGCCACGCACTCAAAAGTCAGTATCGAGGTGTTGGATGCCGGCAGAATCTCCTTGATCTCATAGGAGAATCCGTCGCGAAGATAGATGATGGTCCTGGCCTCTAGTTCCTCCAGAAATCGCTTGAACTTCTTGTTATCCGAGGCCTTCGCAGCGTCCAGGTCGGGAAAGCGCGAAAGTGCGCAGCGGCGCTTCGCCATCGTGAGGCGCTCGTTGAAGTTGCCTGCGAACCACCAGTCGTAATTGAACATGTCTCGTCCTTCGCTCACGGTGCGCTTCCCGGCAATGCCGCGCCGCACTCTATGACCGGTCCGGCAGCGTGTCAAACCGGCGAATATGCTCTTAAGTACTGATCACTGCGGGTGTTCCAGTCGTCCGATTCATACTCGGCATTCGCGAGAGTACGCAGATTCGATGCATCGGCCGTTTTCGAAAGCTCGCATCCCCGCGGCCCGCAGATAAAGATGTTGATGATGGTGCCAGATCGAAACCAGCTTGCCTCAGATATCAAGACGGCCGCCCGCGAGCTCGGCTTCGTGCTCTGCGGCGTGGCCAATGCCGGCCCGATTCCCCGTGTCGCATATCTGCACAATTGGCTCGCGCTCGGCCGGGCGGGGTCCATGGCCTACCTGCATCGACACGTCAATTCCCGCGAAGACATGCGCAGCTGGCTGCCCTGGGCCAGGAGCGTCATCGTGTGCGCATGTCCGTATGCCCAAGAGGCGCCCGCCGAACCCCCGGGCGCGCCCCACGGCCGCGTCGCCATGTACGCCTGGGGAAGGGACTATCACGAAATCATCCGCCACCGACTCGTCCAGTTGGACGAGCGCGTACAGCGGCTTGCTGCCGCGCCCGTGCAGACTCGAATCTGCGTGGATACCTCGGCCATCGTCGAGCGGGAGCTCGCCGCCGCCGCCGGGATTGGCTGGATCGGCAAGAACACGATGATGATTCACCCGGCCATCGGGTCCACATTCTTCCTGGGCGAGCTCATCACCGATCTCGACCTGCCTGCCGACCGGCCCGAGCCCGATCATTGCGGCTCGTGCACCCGATGCCTCGATGCGTGCCCGACCGCGGCATTTCCTCAGCCGTACACCATGGATGCCAGCCGGTGCATTTCCTATCTTACGATCGAACATCGCGGCGACATCGATCCGGCACTTGCGCCGCGCATGGCAGACTGGGTCTTCGGCTGCGACATCTGTCAGGACGTCTGTCCCTACAACCGCAATCCGCCCGGACCGCCTGACCCTTTGCTCGCGCCTGCCCGACCGGACGCTGCGTTTCCGTCGCTTGAGAAGTTTTCACAATTGACCGACGACGAGATTCGCGAGATGAACCGCGGGCGCGCCACAAGCCGCGCAAAGCCGGAAATGTGGCGCCGCAATGCCGCGATCGCTCAACAAAATCTGAAAAATCGCGCCGCGGCGACCGGCCCTCAAGCTCCGCCCTGAACGCTGACCCGCGACAGCGACATCGCCTGGTCCAGCTTCACGACCGCCTCGGGCTCGTCGTTCCGCCGCGACATCACGCGCTCAAATGCCCGCACCACGGCCGAGTCGAACTGCATCCCGGCCGCCTGTCGAATGATCGAAAGCGCCTCTTCGGGCGTGCGGCCACGCCGATAGGGCCGGTCCGTGACGATCGCGTCATAGGCATCCGCCACCGCCACCACGCGGGCACCGACCGGAATATCCTCGCCGTGCAGCCCTTCCTTTTTCGAGTCCGGCGACCAGTGGTCGTGATGGTGACGAATGATCGGAATGGCCCCGTCCAGAATCGTGCCGAGCGATCGAACCAAATCCGCCCCGCGCACCGTGTGCGAGTCAACCTCCTGTCGCTCCTCGTCCTGAAGCGCCGCCGCCTTCTGAATGAGCTTCGTGGAAATCTCGATCTTGCCGATATCGTGCAGCAGCGCGCCCACGCGGATGTCCTCGATCTCCGCCTGCCGCAGACCCATCTCTTCTCCGATCGATTCCGCGATCTCCGCCACGCGCATCGAGTGCGACTTCGTGTACTGATCGGCGGCGTTAAGGTACTTCGACAGGATCTCGATGATCCCGATGTGCGCTTCCTTCACTTCCTGGATGGCCTTCGCACGCTGGTTGGAAAGGGTCCCCATCAATAGCGCGTTCAAGCCGAGAAATCCCGCCCACGCAATCGTGTTCATCAGCAGCACGATCGGCCGGTCAATGTGCGTCATGTAGTGCGATGGCGCGATGATCATCAGCCCCGACACGCTCAGCGTGCTGAGCAGGGCGATCATGCAGGCGAGATTGCGCCCGAAGTAGTGGGCGGCGATGATCACCGGCAGGTAGAAAAAGTGCACGGTGATGGACGTCGCGTTCAGGAGCTGGTGTGCCGCGACCGTGGCTCCCAAAACCACGGTAATCAGCAGCAGTTCAAACCAGCCGTCCGAGACGTTTTTTATGGGCGAACCGAACACCTTCTTGTTGGCGGCAATTCCTCCGGCACCCATGGGAGCCTCCCCGATCAGTTTTGTTGGCCCGAAATCCCGCAGTGGCCCGAACCACTATCGGGAATTTACGATTGAATTTCGGTCGGAAGTCTGCTTCGCTGCACCTGTCCGCCGTTAACGGACGGCGCCGGGAAACGCACACATTCAGGCATTTCCTCCGCGCGGGCGTATCAAACGGCCATGCCGATGCGGCCTTGCCCATCGGCTGATTTGGATGGCCCAGCGACGGCGTTCACGGCGGCCCGCCGCTTTTCGGACGGCGGTGTGATTCAACGGTTTAACTCGGCTCCCCGCAGCCCGCCATCGCGGGACCTGACTGCGCCATCGCGCGATCCGCGGTGGGCTCGCCCGCCAGTCCGCCGCAGTTACGGGACGCCGGTCCGCGCCGATCAGTTGGCGACTGCGTCAATGGTCGATAGTCCAGTTGGAAAAACCGCCCCGCGCTTCAAGCGCCGGGGCTTTGCCACCGAGTTCAGGCGAACCGTATGTCTTCGACACCGGCATGTTCATACCTGGCGGATGGAAAGCTCTTCCTCGTTCGCCCGGACGCTCCGCCTGAAGCCGTTGAGAGCGCGTTTGTGCGCGGCATCGAGGACCGTCGCGCCCAGCAGCGCGAGCGAAATGCCTTCCGCGCCAAAGGCATGATGTGGAACTTCAACCAGTCGCCGGAGCTGGGCCCCGCGGCAATTGCCGGCATCCATGCGGAGGGCCGGCCGGTTCAATTCACAGCCGTCGCTCCCGGCCCCGGCCCGAATGAACTTTACTACGCCCTGGTGACCGGACCAGTCGGCGGCCTGTTCCTGCTGGATGTAACGCAGAACGACGAGCGCCGCCTGATTCACCGCCAGGGGCTGTTCCTGCGCGAACTGGCGCGAAATGGCGATACCGGCGAGTTGGCGTGCAGCCTGCCCGCCCCGGACGGCTCATCCCATCTGGGCCTGATGAAATCCGACGGCAGCGGTTTGCGCGAAATCACCGGCGGCGACTCGGTGGACGAGTGCCCGGCCTGGCTGCCGAATCGCAAACGAACCCTGGTCTATCAAAGCGCCGGCATCGGCCGCGAGGAGAACGGAGCCATCTTCGGCCTCGGCCCATATGCCGTATGCCAGCTCGATCTCGAGAGCGGCGCACTCACGACGCTGCTGGATGACGCGTCGTTCGACTGCCTCGCCCCTCGCATCGGGCCCGATGGCTCGCTGTACGCCATACGCCGGCCCTATCAACTGCGCCCGCGAACGTCGCCGCTGAAGTTCGGTCTGGATGCGGTGCTGTTCCCGTTCCGCCTGGCGCGGGCCGTCGTGCACTTCTGCAACGCCTTTTCAATGATGTTCTCGCGCAGGCCCTTGCTCACCGCCGGCGGTCCGAAGCGCGAGGGCCCGAATCGGCGGGCCATGATGCTGTGGGGTCGCTACGTCGAGGTCGACAGAAAGCTGCGCTACGCCCGGCCGGATGCCGATCCTCCCATGGTGCCGTCAGACTGGCATCTGGTGCGCCGCGCGCCGGATGGCGCAGAGACAACGCTGGCCGGCAGCGTAATTGCCTTCGACCTTTCCCCCTCGGGCGACGTGATCTATACCAACGGCAGCGCTATCTATACGCTGACCGACGCTCAGCCGCCGCGCCGCATCGCCCGCTTCATCGACCGCATTACCGCGCTGTCGTGAACTTCGCCGCCGCCGTGCCCGTTAAAGTGTGGCGCCGGCGAACAGCCGGTGCCGCAGCGCCCGCAAGCCGGCAGGGCGCAAGCGCCTTCAAGCTGCTGACGCAATGGCGCCCGTCGCCCCGCGCCGCTTAAACGCCCGCATCACGGCCCCCTGAACGCCGTCGCCCGATCAACGAAGCACAGCTTGTTGCCGAATGGATCGTGCACGTAGAACGACCGCTCTCCCCACGGCCGCCTCGCAATCGTCCCCGCCGGATCGCCGTGCACATCCCCGGTCTCAAACGACGCCCCGGCCCGCCTGCATGCCTCGTACGCCGCCTCAATGTCATCGACCGCGAAGTACAGCCACTCCGGCAATGGCGTCGCGACACCGCCGTCGCCGTCGGCCTTCGGATCAAAGCATGCCAGGATGACGCCGCCGCAGTCAAAATAGTGCCTTCCCTGGGACACTCGAAGACCCGGCACGCCCAGCACGTCGCCATAGAAGCGTGTAGCCCGTTCAATATCTTCGACCGGCACGATGACCCGAAACAGACTGGCATTCATATCGTTTTGACTCCTGGTGCGTCGCACGGACGCGTAACGTTTCTCGCCGACTCATCGCCCGAATGCTGCCGCGATGCCTCGGTTCTCGCTCGCGCGCGCCACCGTCACGCCCCGCTCCACCAGAAAGCTGCCGATGCCCGCCTGCAACCCCGGCTGCACCGGCCAATAACGACCCAGACGAGTGCCTACCCAGCGTCACCGTCGGAAGTGTTCATGGCCTCTTGAATGACCTTCACGGTGAATCCGCCTTTCAGTTCCTTCTTGTCCGTATACAGCCAGTCGTTGACCTGCCCCGCCTCCACGCGCACGCGGTCATTCTCCTTCAGCTTCTTCAGGTCCGCCGGCGCATTGTCCAGCCGGCCGTACAGCACGTCGTTCTCGATGGCCTCCACGTTGATCCACATGTACTCGACCGCCTCGCCCTCCTCGAAGCGAGCCTTGACGCTGAACATCTGGTCGCTGCGGCGGCTATCAAAGGCGGCCACGAATTCCGGGTATCGCTCCCGCGCCTCCGCTTCGGCCGCCTGCATTCGCGGATCGTCGTCGGGAATGTTGATGATGGGCACGTGGGCATCGCCGGCGGCACGCGACCATGATCCTTCGCGTAGCGCCTGCTTCATGGCCGCCTCGAACGGAATGAGCTGCCGCGTATCGGGCCGATAGATCGCCAGGTAATCGTCCGGCGCCAGTCGCCCGGCCAGTCGCGCCAGAAGCGCGATGATCTGCTCTTCCGTTTGCCCCTGCTCGGCCGTGATGCAATCCACGCTCATCCATGCTCGATGCTTGTCGATGGCGATCTGTTGACGCCGCTCCTGAATGCCCATGGCCGCGGCCGATCCGCCGTCGAAGTACGGCCGGTCGAATCGATGCACCAGGAAAAAACCCTGCGGCGCCGTGATCATCGTGACCGGCACGCCGACGATGCACAGATTCCCCCGTGCATCCTTCCCGCGGTCGCGATTGACCTTGAACCCCATCGCCTCTTCCACGGCCTGAATCATCTGTTCATCGCCGATGTGCGGCATCCGCGCCAGCAGCATGACAATCGCCTGAATCGGCGGCTCTTTCTCCTTCTGCTCATGTTCCGCCAGGTCGCGCCTCATCCGCCACAGGTAATAAAGCAACAGAGTAGACCCCGCCACGATCAGCGGAACCTTGAGCCAGGGGGGAATGCCCAGTCCCTCCGAGGCGATACCCGCGCCCAGAAGAAGAAAGGGCAGCATGCGAAGGAGGAATTGCATCAATAATCGGCCCTCACCAGAACGGAGTGTGCTTCAGCTGTTCTTTTGCATCTCTGCTCGTTTCACTACGCCTCTTCCACAGGCGGTTTCCAGCTCATCCCTTCAAGCCTTTTCCAGAATTCAGCTGCCCGCAGCGCCTGATCGTAAGCCTGCCGGGTTTGCTCATTCAGATGACGCTGTCCCTTTATGTCGCTGTTCTGGAGACTGTCCGCCCAGCCTCTCAGTTGCCGTGAGCAGGACTCTGCGACGGACGCAAGAGACTTCGTTTGCGATCCGAGGTGTGCCATTTCCGGAAGACGTTCGCAGAAATGAAGCATCGACCGCACCTCACCGGCCGATCCGCGCGCAATGTAAAGGTAGTTTATCAACTCCGCGGTCGACCCTCGCTCGAATCCCTCTGCGATATTATTCGAAACCGAAAGCGCGGCACGCCGAAGTTGGCTGCATAAATCTCCGGGCTGCGCGAAGGAGCGATCTTGCGACAAGCCGTACACGCGCTCAGCCAGGTCCATCGCAGCTCGCCATACGGGCAGGTCCTCAAATCGTTCGTACTTCATGAGCCGCCTCCCTTCGTTCGCAATAGGAAGTCTCCGGCTTTCAAGGACATTTAAGAACGCCGGTTCACTGCCACCGGAGTGCACGGACCTGAAACCCGCGAATCGCAGATCTCTCAAATGCAAGCCTCAACCCCATATCACCAGAGCACCTCACAGATCTCAAATCTCCAATCTCAGATTTCAAATCTCAAATCTCAAATCTAAGGTTTCAAATCTCAAATTTCAAATTTCAGAATTCAGATTTCAAATCTCAAATTTCAGATTTCAGAATTCAGATTTCAAATCTCAAATTTCAGATTTCAAATTTCAAATCTCCGATCCGCCCCTCCAATCCGCCGGCTCCCGCCGATGATACTCCGTCACCCCCTGAATCGCATGCCCCATCCGCAGCAGCCGCGCCTCCTCAAACGCCGGCGCCATCAGTTGCAGCCCGATCGGCAATCCATCGCCGCTGAATCCGCACGGCAGGCTGATCGCCGGAATGCCCGCCAGATTCGCGGCGACTGTGTAAATATCCTGCAGGTACATCTCCAGCGGGTTTGCCGATTTCTCGCCGACGCGAAACGCCGGCGTCGGCGTCGTCGGTGACAGAATCACGTCACACTGCCGGAATGCCTCGTCAAAGTCGCGCTTGATCAGCGTCCGAACCTTCAGCGCCTTCAGGTAATACGCGTCGTAATACCCGCTCGACAGGGCGAATGTGCCCAGCATGATCCGCCGCTTCACTTCCGCCCCGAATCCTTCCGCCCGGCTCTTTGAATATACATCCACATAATCGCGCGGCTCGGCCGTGCGATGCCCGTAGTGCACGCCATCAAACCGCGCCAGGTTGCTCGATGCCTCCGCCGTGCAGACCAGGTAGTAACACGCGACCGTGTACTTCGAATGTGGCAGCGAAATCTCGCACACGTCCGCGCCCAGTCCGCGAAATGTCTCGATCCCCGCCTCAACCGCCCGCCGCACCTCCGGGTCCAGCCCCTCGCCGAAGTATTCCGCCGCGATCCCGATCCGCGGCCGCCCGATTGGCTCATCCAGCCCGGCCACATAGTCCGGCACCGGCACATCGGCACTGGTCGAATCGCGCGCGTCGTGCCCGGCGATCGCACGCAACAGCCGTGCAACGCCGATGGCATCGACCGCTATCGGCCCGATCTGGTCCAGACTGCTGGCAAACGCCACCAGGCCGTAACGCGACACGCGGCCGTAGGTCGGTTTCAGCCCCGTCACGCCGCAGAAGGCCGCCGGCTGCCGAATGCTGCCCCCGGTCTCGCTGCCCAGCGCATACGGCGCCATCCGCGCCGCCACTGCCGCGACCGAACCGCCCGACGATCCACCGGCGACATAGCCCGTGTTCCACGGATTCCGCGTCGGCCCGGCGAAACTGTTCTCCGTCGAGCTTCCCATTGCGAATTCATCGAGGTTGGCCTTGCCCACGACCACCGCCCCGGCCGCCTGAAGCCGCTCGATCGCGGTCGCGCTGTATGGCGAGCGATAGTCCTTCAATATGCGCGACGCACACGTCGTGTGTCCCACGTCGGTGCAGATGTTGTCCTTGACGACGACCGCCTGCCCATGCAGCGGTCCTCGCTCGCCCCCGGCCTCCAGCGCGGCGGCCCGCGCCAGGGCGGCATCGCCTAGTGTCTCGATGATGGCATTAATGCGGGGATTGCCGGACGAGATCCGGTCCAGGCTCGACTGGACAGACTCCACGGCGCGGGGCATCAGGCCGTCTCCTGGTCCAGCACCTTGGGCACCTTGAAGTAGCCGGCCGCCTGCTCGGCGGCGTTGGTAAGGACCACTTCCGCCGGCAGCGACGCTTGCGGTACATCCTCGCGCAGCACGTTGGTCGCCGGCATCGGATGGGCCGTCGGTTCGACGTTTTCGGTATCAACCTCGCCGAGCTGCTCGACATACTCGACGACGCTTCTCAGCTGCGCGCCCAGCACGCCCGCTTCGTCGTCGCTCAAGTCCAGCCGCGACAGGTGCGCGATGTGCCGGACCAGCTTTTCGGATATGGGCACGCCCATGGCGGGTTCACCAAAAAAAATCGACGCCGCTCGATGCGGCGTCGATTTCTTAACATGCATTGTGCAGCCGGTAAAGCGCGGCCCGTTCAACCGCCGCGCGAAAGGTGCGTCAACCCTCCGATGCGGCCGCCTCGGCAGGCCGCCATGTCCGCTTCGGCGGCTTCACGATCAGCCCCATCCGAATCGCCTTGGTGGACACCTTCAGCCGCACGATCTTGCCCTCGATCAGGGCGCGAACCTTCTGGATATTCGGCTTGAACTTCCGCTTGGTCTTGCCGGTCACCTTGGTGCCGACGCCGCCGAGATACTTCGCCTTGCCGCGGTGGGTATACTGCCGCCCGGAAGTCGTTTTCTTTCCTGTAAAGTAGCAGACGCGTGGCATGATGCACCTCAAGTAGCCATAAACAATTTCGAGTCCGGCAAGTATAGCGGCTGCGGCAGGGCCCGCAAGTCTCGGCCCCTTGGGCAGTTTCGGCCGCTCCGGCCCAGCGGGGCCGCCAGCGACCGCAGCCGTATTTCAGCGCCAATTCGCCGCCCCCCTCGCGGTCCTTCCGATATGGAGCCAGCCGAATCGAGTTAAAATCCACCGGTCGGCACCTGGCAATCGACCGTCATCTTATGCGTTTGGCAGGCAGGGAGTTGCATGAACGAGGCGGACCTGGCGGAAACGATCCGGGGGGCCCAGCGGGGCGACCCGGCGGCGTACGACCGGTTGGTTGATGCGTTCTGCCGCCGCCTCGCCGGATTTATCTACCGGCTGACGGGTTCCCGCCAGGATGCGGAGGACCTGGTGCAGGAGGTGTTCGTCCGCGTGGTTCGCATGATCAACGCCTACCAGCACGAGGGGCGGTTCGAGGCCTGGCTCTTTCGAATCGCCGCCAACCTGGTCCGCGACCGGGTCCGCCGTTCGATGCGGGCGCCGCGCGTCACGACAGGCGACCTGAGCGACGGCGGCGCAGATGGCCAAGGCGACGTGGGCGGCCTCGGCGGCCTTCCGTCTCATGAACCCACCGCCGACGCGGCCCTGCAACTCGACGAGGAGATCGATGCCTTGAACGCCGCCCTGGCACGACTGCCCGATTCCGAACGCGAGGTCATCCTGCTGCGGCACTTTACCGGCCTCTCGTTTAAGGAAATCGCCGACATGACGCAGGTGCCGCTGGGCACCGCCCTCGCCAGGGGGCATCGCGGCCTGAAACGGCTGAGAGGATTGATGCAGGTCGAACCGGGCACCGAATCGCCGAAGACCCGTTCGACCGAAGTACGAATGAAAGGCTGATGTTCGTGGACCGCTTTGAACAAGACATGTTTGATGAGATCGCCGAAGGTGAGCGCTGGCTCGCGGGCTTGGACGCCCCGTCTTTTTCTCCCGCCTTGGAACAGCGCGTGAAGGCCGCAGTGCGCAATGAACTTGACCGCACCTCCGCACCAATCCGCCGTCGCTGGTCTGCCGTGCAGGGGACCTTCGCGGCTGCCGCGATGATCGGCCTTGCCGTGCTCACCGGCTGGTACTCGACCAGACTTTACGAATCCTCGCAATCGCCGTTGATGTTTGCCGATGCCGAGTCCGTACACGCAATCAGCGAACTTCAAATCATCGTGGGCGACGGCATCACCGACGACTCACTCGACGAACTGGCCCAGTGGGTCGACGAGGATTCCTTCGCCCTGACCGGCGCGTCGCTGTTCGACGCCCTCGACCAGATTCTGTCCGAGCCGACCGAAGACCCCGCCGATGCGGACGCCCGCTTGCCGTTTGCGCCCGCCATTTTGCCGGGAGAGGAATTATCATGATTCGCACCGCCTATCGACTGATCTTGTTCGTTCTGCTTCTGTTGTGCGCATGGCTGTTCGTCTCCGCCAGCGCTGCCGAGCCGATCGCCGCGCCCGCGGACGAGCCGCCCAGGGCGCGCAAGGCCGATGCCGGCCCGACCGACGACCAGCGCCCGCCGCTGGCCGGCCCGCGCCGCAAAGGGCATCGCCAGCCGCCGGCCCGTGAATCCGAAGACCGCGAAATGCAGGGTGAAGACGACGAACCGTCCCCGCCCGACGACGTCGAACGCGCCGACGACCGGCGGCCTGAAGCCGATCGCCAGCGGGGAGACCGGCGCGGCTTCGGCCGCCGCCCGGGGCGTGATGGCCGACCCCCTGCAGGGCGGCCCGGTGGAGGCGATGGTGCCCGCGATTCCAAGCCTCCCTGGTGGGATGATGGTCCGCTGCCGCCGGAGGCGATCGATCACATCATGCAGGTGCTGAAGACGGAACTGCCGCGATGGCACGACCGGCTTGCACGACTGCGCGAACGAAATCCGCGCCGCTTCGAAAACGGGCTGCGCATGCTGCGCCCCATGATGCGGGAGTTCATGATGCTTCGCGAGCACAATCCCGAGCTGGCGCGGACCGTCATCGATGAATTCAAGATCGAGGAAGAGCTGCGCGAATTAAGCAAGCAGTTTCGCAAGGCGGATAGTGACGAAACCAGGCGCGCGGAACTGGAGGGCAAAGTCGAGCCGCTGGTGCGCCGCGCAGCTGAGTTGCGCATGCAGCGCCGCGAGGCCCGACTAAAATTCCTGGAACGGCGGCTCAACGAAGAGCGCGATCGCTTGGCGCAGGACCGCGCCGGCCTCGAGGAGCACATCCGGCACTTCATCGATCGCATCAAGTCGGGCCAGTACGAGGGCACCATGCGCGAGCGCATGCGCGACATGGGCGGCCGGCCCGGCGAGCGTGCCGGCGGTCGCATCCGCGATCGCGAACCTGGCGAGGACGGGGATGATGCAATGGATGGCCCGCCACGCCGCCGCCCGCGCGTCCCGCGCGAAGATCGTCCCCGCGGGAACAAACCCGATGGCGACGGCCCGCCGCCTAAGGGCGAGCGCCAACGAATTTGAATGAACTGGAAAATCTCTAGAGTGGATTTAGTTTGAAGTATTTCCCTTGAAGTGCATGCTCCGCCGCGCGTACCAACTGCTGGTTTGGTGAGCTGAGGCTCTTTTGCAGAAACGGTCGCACCCTGTTCCCGTTCCAGCCCGCAGACGCAATCGCCGCATAGACGGGTATGAAGTTTGAATGGGTGGGAAGTTCCGCTCGATAGGTCTCGACGAACTCGATCAATCGGTCGGCAGTCGAGTCGTCGAACTGCATCTTCATCATCGCGATAGCTTCGAAGACGCCGCAGGTCAAGCCGTCCTTGTCTAATCCGGTTTGGGCATTTTGATCGATCAATTCGATCGCGACGCTCGGATCGGAATTGTCCTTTGAGCCGAGCCTGACGATTGCATGGCTGATCGCTGACCATGCTGCCGGCTCGCATTTTGGCTTCTCAGTCAACAACTGCTTCAAGTACGGCAGCGACTCCCGGCATCCGCAAAAGCCGAGTGCCATGATCATCTGATACTGCGTTTCCCATGTTCTGGGATCGCACAGTTCACGCTTCACCGCCTCCAACAGGTGCGAGCAAGCGCGCGGGTCTCCAAGCTTCCGCAACGCTCTCGCGGCGGAACGTCGTTTCGGCGAGCGAGAATCCGACAGGCCGGCGATCAAATCGTCATGAGACTTCATAATCAATACAGAAGTAGCAAGATGTACGAGTATTCCGCATGCGCGTACTACCCGTTCGGCAGGATGACCGCCTTGCCCGTCTGCCACGCCGCCACCGCCGCCAGCGCCTCGTTCACCTGGTCCAGCTTGAACGTGTGCGTGATCAGCTCGTGAAATGGATACCGCTCGCCGCGCGCCCGCAGAAACTCGATCCCCTTCGCCCAGTGCGTCGGCTCCGATCCGTATGAGCCGGCCACTTCCAGCTCCTTTTTCGTGATCAGGTGCGGGTTCACCATCGTCGGCCCCGCGTCGCAGTACTGCCCCAGCACCAGGTACCGCCCGCCATCCCGCGCCAGCGGCCAGCCCTCTGCCACGGCCGACGGATGCCCGACGCACTCCACGACGAAATCCGCACCGAGCCCGTTGGTGTGTTCCAGCACGATGCCCCGCCGCTTGGCCGGATCGCGCACCTCGTCGATGTCGATCACGATGTCAGCGCCAAACCGACGGCACCGCTCCAGCCGGTCCTTCGGCCCGCCGATGGCGATCAGCGGTCGCGCCCCCGCATCCGATGCAATCGCGATGGCGGCGAGGCCCACCGGCCCGGTGCCCTGCACCACGACCGACTCCGCCCAGCGGAGCGGCATCTTCTCATAGCCGTGGATGCACGTGACCAGCGCGCAGCCAGCGCCCACCAGCGCCTCCGGCTTGAGGTCGGGCGGCAGCTTGAAGATCGCCGTGCCCGCCTTCAGATGATGCACCTGCCCATATCCGCCCAGAAAGTGCGGCGGCTTGTCGCAGGGCGTGTTCACGCCGTATGCCTTGCGATTGGCACAGCGGCTGGGAAGCTTGTACCGCCGGCAATACTGGCACGTGCCGCACGGCATGCCGACCGTCCACGACACCACGTCGCCCACTGCCAGCGGATTGCCCAGCCAGTCCTCCACCGGCCCGCCCGTCGCCGCGACAGTGCCCACGGTCTCGTGCCCCATGATCAGCGGCAGCGGCACCTTCAGTTCGCCCTTGTGCAGGTGCACGTCGGTGCCGCACACGCCGGCGAGCGTCACGTTCACCAGCACCTCGCCCGCGCCAAGCTCGGCAGGCACCGGAAACTCTTTGACGACGAGCGGCTCCTTGAATCCAGCCATCACGGCCGCTTTTGCAGATCTCTGATTGCTCGTATTCATGGTGGCCTATGATCCACGCGCCCGTGGCTGGAGGCAAGCATTCTCGTCTTCGCTAAATTCTGCTTTGACAAGCCCTTCCCGCCGCCCATAAACTTCCGGTTATTCATTCGGACCCAATCCCTCGCAGGGCAGGACCTCCGTTTGGACTTCCGGCGGGAAACCGCACACGGACAAACCGCATCGCCCAATCGCCCTTCGAGCCGTGCCCGGCACTCGTAAGGCTGCGATGTCAGAACGGAGTCGCCCATGCGCATCGCCCTTATTAATCCCATTACGCGCCGCACCCAGGGCTATCACACCGTCGGCAGCTACATCCCCCAGCTCGGCCTCCAGGTCCTGGCCGAGCTCGTCCCGCCGCCGCACGAGGTGGACATCATCGACGAAATCTTCGGTACGAAGGCCACCGACGACCTCGTCGCCAACGGCCGATACGATCTCGTCGGCCTCACCGCTTATACCAGCGGTGCCACCCGGGCCTACGAGATCGCCGCCGCGTGCCGCGCCCGTGGCATCAAGACCATCATGGGCGGCCCGCACGCCTCCGCCCGCCCGGATGAGGCCGCCCGCTTCTTCGACAGCGTCGTCGTCGGCGAGTGCGACGAAATCTGGCCCGGCATCGTGGCGGACGCCGCGACCGGGCGGCTGGCCCCGCGCTACCACGGCAGCCTGTCGGACCTGGAAAAAACCGGGTTGGGCCGCGCCCGACAGGCACTCCTGCCCATCAACGGCAAGTACAGCGTCTCCGCCATTCAAACATCGCGCGGCTGCCCCGTCGGATGCGAATACTGCTCGGTCACCAAGTTCAACGGCGCGCCCATCCGCCGGCGGCGCATCGAGGACATCCTCAAGGAATGGAACGAGACGCCGCGCAAGTTCATCTTCGTCGTCGATGACAACTTCTTCGGCGTCGGCCCGTCGCACGCCGAGTGGGCGAAAGAGCTGCTTCGCGCCATCATCAGGCACGGCAAGAAGCGCCTCTGGTTCAGCCAGACCACCATCAACATGGGCGACGATGCCGAAGGCCTCCGCCTCGCCTATCAGGCCGGCTGCCGCGGCATGCTCATCGGCTTTGAGACCTTCAACGAACGTACCCTCAAGCAATACCACAAGGGCGTCAATCGCAAGAACCTGGCCCGCTATCAGGAGCTCGTCGACGGCTTTCACCGCGCCGGCATCTCCGTCTTCGGCGGCTTCATCATCGGCTCCGACGAGGACACCGCCGAGACCGTCGCCGATACCGCCCAGATGAGCGTCCGCATGGGCGTCGACATCATCCAGATCACCAACCTCACGCCGCTGCCCGGCACGACCATGTTCGATCGCTACGCCGCCGCCCGCAAGCTGTTCGCCACCGACTATCCCGCCGACTGGGAGCGATACACCTTCACCGAGACGGTCTACAACCCCCGCCACATGACGGCGCGTGAACTCGATGAAGCCATCTACGAACTTCGCTATGCCGCCTCGAAGGCACGCTGGGTCTGGAAGCGCACCCTGCGCACCCTCTGGCGCACGCGCTCGTTGACGACGGCCCTCTTCGTCCACGGCATGAACCAGGGCTGGAAGCAAATGGCCACCGTTCAGGCCCCGCACGATGCCGCCCGCTTCGGTTTTGCCCCGCGCCCCTCGCCGCGGCTAAGCCGCATCTACGACGCCTTCCGAATGCACCTCTTCGCCAAAGTCGCGACCGACGTCGCCGCGCCACGGCCGCCGGAAGATTCCTCTCCCACGTCGGCTGTCGAGCCGCTCAGTCGCTTGACCATCCCGCTCCCCATCGCCCCCGGTTGACGCCCGCCGCCAGCTGTCATTCAAACGCCGCGCCGACCTGCGAGCCGCACTGAGTCCGCGAGCCGCACGGAGTCCGCGAAACGCACTGAGTCGCGAGCCGGACCGTGTCGGTCCGGCGCCCGTCCCCGAGAGTAACCACAAGCCCCGCGCGCACCCCTATTTTTTGCGAACTCCGACGCGACTCGCCGGTACGATTTTTGTGATCAGTGGGCTTTGCTCGAGGAACGGGGAGCAATTCTATTGAGTAGAAGAACAGGCAGGGTGGACGCGCGAACCTAACGGGCGCTTTGTCGGTTTGATTCACTTGCGACCTCGAATCACGCGAGTCCGGGCGACCCTGTGACGGGCTGTGACGGATAGTGCCGCGTGAAAAATTCAAA
>CAYOZN010000016.1:105761-115639 GCA_964408455.1 uncultured Planctomycetaceae bacterium | reverse complement strand
CTTCAAGCAGTGCGAAGTCGAGCAATCGTCCCGTGTGCCACTGCTTCAAGCAGTGCGAAGTCGAGCAATCGTCCCGTGTGCCACTGCTTCAAGCAGTGTGAAGCCGAGCAAGCGTCCCGTGTGCCACTGCTTCAAGCAGTGTGAATTTGCGTGCCACTGCCTCCCGGCGCGCCCGGACAGTGCGAAGTAGAGCCACCCCAATGTGAAACAATGAGGGTGCCACTGCTCTGTGAGCAGTGCCGGACATGAATCAACTCCCCCTCACCGTACCTCTCGTTGCCCTTCGACCCATTTGTTCATCCTCTCCGTCAGCATCGTCAGCGGCAGCGAACCCTCCGCCAGCAGATGATCGTGCCAGGCCCGAACGTCGAACTTCTCCCCCAGGGCCTCCTCCGCTTCCTTCCGCAATCGCAACACCTCGATCTGCCCGATCTTGTACGACAGCGCCTGCCCCGGCCACGCAATGTACCGATCAACCTCCGAAACGATGTCCAGCTCCGACAGGCCCGTGTTGTCCTTCATGAATTCGATCGCCCGCTCGCGCGTCCAGCCGAACCAGTGCATGCCGGTGTCGACCACCAGCCGCGCCGAACGCCACGCGTCAAACGTAAGCTGCCCGAAACGCGAGTACGGATCGCGATAGCCGCCCAGGTCGTAGCCCAGCAGCTCCGAATACAGCGCCCATCCCTCGATGAACGCGTTGATGTGCTCGAAGCGCCGGAAGTCCGGCAGGTCCTTCCGCTGTTGCGCCAGCGCGATTTGCAGATGATGCCCCGGCTGCGCTTCGTGATAGGCCAGCGCCTCCATGGTGTAGATCGGCCGCGTCTCGGGCTTGTAGGTGTTGACGTAAAAATACGCCGGCCGCGACAAGTCATCCGGCGCGTTGTAATAGTAGCCCGCGGGCGCGCTTTCGGAGCGGAAGGGCTCGAGCTCTTTCAATTCGTAGGGAATCTTCGGCAGCGTGCCGAACAGCGTCGGCAGATTGGCGTCGGTGATCGCGAGAATTTCGCGGTGCCGCTGCATGATCTCCGCGGCGCTCCTGTTGTACTGCGCAGGATCATTCCGCACGTGCTCGATGAAGGCCTTCGCGTCGCCGTCAAACCCCACTTCGCGGGCGATCTTCTCCATGTCGGCGTGGATGCGCTTCAGTTCGTCCAGGCCAATCTGGTGAATCTTCTCGGGCGCGAGGTCGGTCGTCGTGTGGTGCTTCGCCAGACGGCGATACCACGCCTTGCCATTGGGCAAATGGCAGTATCCCACGGTCTCGCGACAGGCGGGCAGGTAGGTGTCACGCAGGTAATCCCGCAGGCGCGAGAGCGAAACGATGGCGTCGGCCGTGGCCTTTTCGATGAGCTTGCGCGATTCTTCGCCGCCCGCCGCGTCGCTTAGTGTCTTCGCCGGCGCGTAGAGCGTGCAGTCCTTCGCATCCGCCGTGATCATCGCCTCGATCTGCGGCAGCGTCTGCTCGATGGTGATCTTCGGCCGCACCACGCCGCGCTTGATTCCCTCGTCCATCAGCGCGATCAGGTCGGTCACCTGCCGATCGAACGCCCGTAGCCGTGCCGCGTAATCGGCACACCCCTTCGGCGTGTCGAAGGGGTGATAGCTCTGCAGCGTGCCCAGCTCGATGTGCGGGCTGTTCTGCTGCTTGATGGGCATGAGGTGTTCGGGAAATTCGGCGAGGTCGAGGTGGTCGGAGATTGCCAATTCCAGCAGGGCAGCGTTCAGCCGGGTTTGTTCATCAAAGTCGAACCCTCGCGAGTCCCGCAGAAACTTCAATATATCGCGATTGAACTTCAAATCTTCCGTACGCGCGACCGTGCCGTAATCGAATAAGCGATCGTTAAATCGATGGTCGCCAAGGTATGTTGCGCGCTCGGGTGATCGAACCAGTCGGTATTGCCAGTAAAGGTCAAATATTCCCAGGCGGACCATAGCTACTGCACCCATCTCCTTAAACGCATTGTCCATTGCGTCTGAAAGGCAACCAATGGAAGTGATGTGGACAATCAGGAAGAAAAGCAGCAGGAAGACAACTGCGTGTGTGTATTTTAATTTGAAGTTTCTCATCTGCGTTGATTCCGTGGTCGCACCACGCCGGTTATTCAGCCATGGACGACAAGTCCACTGTGCCGCTGCCTTCCGTGCCGTAGGCACCGCATGAGAATAGCCCAGCCATTTATGGCTGGGTACACGTGCCGGCATGGGTGAGTCCCGTAGGGACGGTTGAGCGTTCAGCCGTCCCTACGGGACTCAGGTCCTCGCTCGCTCGACATCCCAGCGTTGAAACGCTGGGCTATTCTCATTGGTCCCTCCGCGACCGAATCGAATGTCAGTGCCACGTAATTGGCCCTTAATCCATGAGTCCCTCAATCCCTCAATCCCCCAATCCCTCAATCCCCCAATCCCTCAATCCCTCAATCCCTGTTAATGATATTCCACGCGGCATCTCGGCAGCGCCTCAATAAAACTCTTCCCATAATGCTTACTCTTCACCCGCCGATCGAGAATGACCACGATCCCCCGGTCCTTCCGCGTGCGGATCAATCGCCCGAACCCCTGCTTCATCTTCAACACCGCCTCCGGTAGTTGAAATTCCATGAACGGGTTGCCGCCTTCATTGCGAATCGCCGAGATCCGCGCCTCCACCAGCGGCCGGTCCGGCGCGGCAAAGGGCAATTTGGTGATGATCACGTTCGACAACGCCTCGCCCGGCACATCCACCCCCTGCCAGAACGTGTCGGTCCCGAGAATCACCGCCCGCTTGCGCAGCTTGAACTGCTCGATCATCTGTGTGCGCGGCAGGTCCTCGCCCTGCACCAGCAGCGTCATGCCGTGCTGCCGTGCGAATGACCGCAGCCGCCGCGCCGCATCATTCAGCGCCGAGTAGCTGGTGAACAGCACGAACGCCCGCCCCTCGGTCATCAGCAGGTAATGCTCGATCCGCTCGACCGCCGCGGGGATGAAGGCCGCCTCGTTCGGCTCCGGCAGCTTCGTCTCCACGTGGATCGTCGCCTGCTCCCGATAGTCAAACGGAGAATCGACCTGCATCTCATTCGCATTTTCCAGCCCCAGCCGCCGCGAAATATACGAAAACCCATCGGCGGGGCCGGTCGACAGCGTCGCGCTGGTCAGCACCACGCTTTTCACATTCTCGAAGAGCGCCTGCCGCATCAGATCGTCCAGTCGCAGCGGGGCGGCATGCAGGCTGATTCGCGGCTCCGGGCCGCCGGAAGTCTCCAGCCAATAGACGAAGTCCTCCCGCTCCTGCTTCATCAGCGCATCGAACACCGCCGCCAGTTCATCGCAGCGATCCGCCAGCCCGCTTGCCTCAAAGGCCTCATCCTCGCCCGGCATCTCCTTGCGAATCGCGCGCAGATCGGCCGCGACCGTCTTAAGCGCCGGTGTCACGTGATTGAACACCTGCTCCGGCCGCGCAATCTTCGACGATCCGCCATCCCGCGCCCTCACTGGCACGCACTCGCGCAGCTGATCAAACACCTGGTCGACGTGCCCCTGCGCCTCCACCACGTGCTGAATCGCCTCGCGGCAGTCGAGCATGCCGAGGAACCCGCGACCCGTCTTCTCGTTGAAGATGTGGCGCAAGAGATAGTGCACCTGCACGTTGGACAGGCTCATGCCGAAGTGATCGCCCGCGACGCTCTCGACATTATGCGCCTCGTCAAGAATGACGGCGTCATAGTCGGGCAGGAATTTCACATTCCGCTGCCGCAGCGCCAGATCGGAAAAGAACAGCGCATGATTCACAATCAGCAGGTTTGCCTGCTCCGCCTGCCGCCGCGCCTTCTGATAGAAGCAACGATCATAGAACTGGCAGCGCGAGCCCATGCAGTTGTTGCTCTCGCTGCGCACCCGCTGCCACACATCGGCGATCGGCTGAAAGTCAAGATCGGAAAGCGAGCCGTCTTCCGTGTGGTATGCCCAGTCCTCGACGCGATGAAGCTGGCCCAGCGTGCCGGGATTGCCGAAGATCGCCCGCTGCCGCTTGCTGGTGTTGGCCAGCCGCCGCAGGCCGACGTAATTGTTTCGCCCCTTCACCAGCACGGCGCTGAACTCACCATCCACCGCCTGCTTGAGCGCGGGGATGTCCTTGCCGACCAGCTGTTCCTGTAGCGCGATGGTATGCGTCGAAACCACGATCCGCGCGCCGTGGTTCAGAATTCGATCGATCGCCGGCAGCAGGTAGGCGAAGCTCTTGCCCACGCCGGTGCCCGCCTCCACGACCAGGTGTCGTCGCGCGGCGAGTGCCTCGGAAACGGCGTCCGCCATGGCGAGCTGCTGCGGTCGCGCCTCATACTCGGGAATGGCCCGGGCAATCTGCGCTGCCCATTTGTCGGTCGAGACGGCGGTCATCCGTTCCTGTTCAGCGTCAAGACAAATTCGTAGATGAAGTTGATCATGATGATCAGCGTCACGAACACGATCAGCGTGTTGAGGACCGTGACCAGCGTCGCCCCCTTCATCATGCCGTGCTGATATGTGGCCATGATGTGCGGCCGGGCCAGCGACATCATGGCGACCAGCACGACGGCGATCGAGGGCCAGATGCTGATGGAGTGAATATAGCTGTAGATCCAGACGCCCTTCGAGACGCCCTGCTCCTGGCCCTTTTCCCGATGGATGAAGTGACCGCGGACGTAATACGTCTCGTTTCCGCGCTCGTCGGCCCGGATGTAGCCGTTGTGGGCGTCGCCGCCGATGATGGCATAGACGACGGCGTAGGCGAGGAAGTTCCCCAGGCCCAGCACGATCAGCCAGACGCAGATTCGGATGCGTGTGCGGCGGCTCATGCCGCACAGCGTACCGCAAGCCGCCCCCGGAGGCACGCGCGCGGACGGGATGCGCCATTCACAGGGACCGGCGCCCAGGCCGCCTCAAGACAGCCCCTGACTCGCCAAAAAAATCAGCGGCGGCTCCTGCGCCGGGCGAACCGGACGCCGAGAAGCAACAGCGGCATGACGGCTGGCAGGCCGCCGCCGCAGCATCCGCCGGGCTGCGGGGCCGGCGAATCAAGACAATCGCTGACGCCGTTTGCATCGGTGTCTACATCGGGCACACCGCAACCGCAGTCGCCCGGCGCCGTCTTGGTCGCATCGTCCGGGCACCCGTCGTCGCAGTCGGCCGTGCCGTCGCCGTCGCTATCGTCGTCGGCGGCACCGCAGCCGCAGATGCCCGGCTCGATCTTCGCGGCGTCGTCGGGGCATGCATCGCAGGCATCGCCCGATCCATCGCCATCCGCATCCTCCTGGGCGCCGTTCACGTCCGCAGGGCAGTTGTCGCAGACATCGCCGACACCGTCGGCATCCGCGTCCTCCTGGCCTGCGTTCACGGCATCGAGGCAATTGTCGCATGCGTCACCAACGCCATCGCCGTCCGTGTCCTCCTGCCCCGGGTTCGCGTCATCGACGCAATTATCCGTCAAATCGCCCACGCCGTCCGTATCAGTGTCAAGCTCCTGGCATGCCGTGACCGAGACGTCGTCGACGGACCAGCCAGCCAGTTGCACCGTCGTGTCGCTGTCAAAGTGGAACCGCACCTCGATCATCTTGCCGGCATACTCGCTAATGTCCACGTGATAAATTCCCCAGCCGGCGGCTTGATCGATCGTCGACGAGGGGTTACCCACGGTCACGCTCATTGTGGCGTCGAGCCACTCCCAAACCGCGCGCGGATTGGCTCCACCGACCTCCCGGACCTCGACGAATGCGTGATCGAAAGTCGCACTCTCCAGGCTGAACTGCTGCGCCCAGCTCAGTGTGATGGGGCCCAGCAGGCCGCTCAGGTCGATCTGCGGCGAAAGTAGATCAAAATTTGCACTGGCGTTGTAAGTGGCGTCCAGATCGGTTGTCCAGCAATTCACGCCGCTGTTGCACGTGGTGAGCGGCGCGAATGTCGGCAGTCCGCGCTCCCACTCATCCTGCACACCGCTGTGCGTGAATCCGTCATCGCCGCCCTCGAAGTCGCTGGCGTAAACGGTCAGTTCGCCGGTTCCCGGGCCGCAAGCCGGCGGCTCCTCGGCTTCGCAGATTTCCAGGCTCCAGTTCAAAAGTGTGCCGCCGTCGCCAGTGGCGTCGTCGCGCACGAACAGCGTCCACACGCCGCCGGCATCCATGCCGTTCAGCCAGGACAGTCGATGAGCCGGCTCCGGCTTAAGAATCATTCCGTCGACCGCGGTGAATAATCCGATCGGCAGAGCGGCGTTGTCGTCGAGAATGCAGTTAAGTGTTGCAAGGGCTGATACGGCCGGCCCGACGTCGGTGAACAGCCCGATTTCCGTGCCGCTCGGCGTGCGCAGCGTGACGTCGAGATCCTGCATGAACTCGTGCTCGAGCTCGATGGCCACGCGGATGCGACCGATGCGCGGATTGCCCGGTACATTGAGCGTCGACGAACTCACGCCGGGCCCCGTCGGGATGGCCACCGGAACATCGGTGCTCGCATACGTCTCTGATGTGGTGCTGCACACGTCTGCCGCAAGAACCGAGACACTCAGGCGGTAGGTGCCGAAGGTCACGCCTCCGCCAGGTACGCTGACTTCGACGAAGTATGTTCCTGCATCCTTGACAGTCAGGAAGAACGCCTCTGAATTCGGATTGGCCTGACCGGCGTCGTTGGCGACAACAAATGAAGCACTTGCGCCCAGCGGCCCGAAACGCAGTTGACCGTTCCACTCGATGGCATCGCGCTCGGGGTCCAGATCGAGACTGGCAAAGATCGTATCCCCCGCGTTCAGATCGATTGAAAACAGGTCGACGTCGACCAGCGCACTGGTCGCCGCGGAAATGTGACCGTCCGGCGGAAGCGGTGTCGCCTGGCCGATCGTGTCATTCGGCTCTACTTCGGCGGCGCCATCTCCCGAAACGACTCGGACGTACAGCTCATAGGGGCGAAGCTGATTCACTGGGCTGAATTGCCGGACCTGGATGAAATAGACGCCTTGCGCCGGGAGTTCGGCACCGGCGATGCTTGAGGAAAGGCCTGCAAACGTTCCGTTGTCCTCATCTATTTCGAGCGACGTCGTCCCGTCCACGTCGAATAGCTCCAGCCGGCTTTCGGTCAAAGCGCTCGCGCTGAACGACGTCATGACGGCTGCGTACACGCGGTCGCCGGCGTTGGCGTTGAATGAGAAATAATCCAGATCGCCGGATAGGATGTTGCCGATGATGCGCACGCCGGCCGTCGCGTCACCGAGGCTGTTGGCCGTCGTTGCGTCTTCGTTGGGTTCGGCTTCCTGGATGAATTCCGCCCGCGCCGGCGACGTGGCACAGGCGAGGGCAAGGGCACAGATTGCCGCGATCGCGCTGCCAGCGCGCATCGCACGGGACGTTGAATCGAACGCCATGATTGCTGTTCCTTTCGAACCGAATCCTCAGCCGTCGGTTTTTTGCATCTCTGAACGGGAGTGAAGTTGCTGATTCCGGAGCTGATTGTACTGCGAACAACACACCCGATATAGAAGATGAACGCGCCGCCGGCCGCGGGTTACAGGACCTTCGATGCGAGGCAAGGGACCAGTTCCCAACTGGCGCTGGAGCGCCGGGCAGACAGAACGGTGTGCGTCAATCCGGAATACTTCCGCCATTACAGCGACGAAGCACGGAACATGGACCCGACTGGGCAATGCTGATCGTCTCTTCTTATTCGCAAGCGCGGCGGCGTCGCTTCGGATGACTGCCACGCTTATGCCGCAAGTCAACCTGCACGTGACCTGCCGCGCCGCCGCCGCCACGCAACCGCGATGAGCGGCACCACGGCGACAACTCCGCTCGCACCGCCGCCGCAGCATTCGCCGCCGGCTAGTCCAAAGGGTTGTTCGAAGCAATCGAGCACGCCATTCGCATCGGCGTCCACGTCTGCCACGCCGCAGCCGCACTCACCCGGCGCGGTCTTGGCGGCATCCGAAGGGCATTCATCGCAGCCGTTGCCGGCGCCGTCGCCATCGTCGTCGGCATGATCGCTGGTCGCGCTCTCCGGGCAGGTGTCGCAGCCGTCGGCGGTGCCGTCGCCATCGCTGTCTTCTTGATCGGGATTCGCGGCGCTCGGACAATTATCGCAGTCGTCGCCCAAGCCATCCCCGTCCGCGTCCGCCTGCGACGCGTTTGGGATTGCCGGGCAGTTGTCGCTCAAGTCGCCCGTGCCATCGCCATCATTATCCACTTCCTCGCACGCCGTCAGCATCACGTCGTCGATTGCCCACCCAGAGAGTTGCATCGCCGAATCGGTTTCCAGACGAAAACGAGCTACGATTGTCTTGCCGGCGAACTCGCTGATGTCGGCCTGGTACACGCCCCATCCGGCGCTCTGCTGCACAGTCGTTGGCTCGTCCCCCACATCGACGCGCATCGTCGGCCCGGTCCACGTCCAGACGATGCGTGCCGTGCCGCCGCCGAATTCGCGCACTTCGACAAACGCGCGGTCAAACGCCGACGCCTCAAGCTGAAACTGTTGTGCCCAGCTCAGGATGATCGGCCCGCGCATGCCGCGCAGATCGATCGGCGGCATGACCAGCTCACTGCTCGAACCGGCGTCGTAGCCTTCATCCAGATCGGTCTTCCAGCAGTTCGCCCCGCTGTTGCACGAATCCAGCGGGGCGGCAGAGGGTGTGCCCAGCTCCCACTCATCCGCAATGCCGCTATGAGTGAACCCGGCATCGCCGACTTCGAAGTCCGTCGAGAACACCGTCGCCGGCAAAGTCAACTCGCCGCACTCGGCAGGCGAATCAGGCTCGCAGATTTCGATGCGCCACTCGTTCAGCGCCCCACCAGCGCCCGCCTGGTCGTCGTGGATGGTCAGCGTCCAGGTGCCGCCCGCGTCGAAGCCGCGGAACCAGTCGAGGCGGAAATTCGGTTGCGGTTGAACCTCCAGACCATCGGCGTCCAGAAGAAACGCGAGCGACGCGGCCGCTCGATCGTCCAGCACGATGCTCAGATCGCCGGGTGCCGCAAATGCGGCACCCACATCGGCCATCAGGGCAACCTCGCTCCCGCCGGGGCTGGTCAGCGTGATGTCCAGATCGGACAGCCGATCGTGTGACAAGTCGATCGCCACGCGCAGTCGCTCGACTTGCGGATTGCCGGGCACCTGAAGCGTCGACGTGACGACCGCCGGACCGGCGGGGATAGTCACCGGCGCGTCGCCGGCGACCGTTTCGCCTTCACAGGCATCGGCCGGCAACACCGCTACGCTGAGGCGATAGGTGCCTCCACTGCCGCCGAATGGCTCCTGCACCTGCACGAAGTACTCGCCCGCATCCTTCACCGTCAGGACAAGCGCTTCGGACGCCGGGCTCGCAATGCCGGCGTCGTCGACCTCGATGAACGCGTCCGACCTGCCGACGGGGCCAAAGCCGAGCCGGCCATTCCATTCGGACAAATCTCGCTCCGGATCCAGGTCGAGGCTGGCGAAGATCGTGTCGCCCGCCTCCAGTTCAATAGACCAGGTATCGACATCGCCGCCGTCGTCGATCGCGCCGAAGACGTCTCCGTCGGCAGGCAGCAGGTTCGCCTCGCCGACTTCATCGTTGGGCTCACTCTCGCCGATTCCATCGCCGGTCACGACACGGACGTAGAGCGCGTAGGGGCTCAATTCTTCGGTAGGGCTCGCGTGGCCGACCCGGAGGAAACAGGTGCCATCGGAGGGGACCAGCGCGGCGGCAATGCTGGAAGACGCATCGGTAAGGGAACCGTCGTTGTCGTCGAACTCGATGGATGTGACGCCGTCTACGCCCAGCAGTTCAAGCTGGCTGTCCGTAGAACCGTTGGCGGCGAAGCTGGTCACGACCGTCGCATAGACACGATCGCCGGCCAATGCCTCGAACGAGAAAAGGTCGACGTCGGCGGCCGGCGCGATGCTGCCGA
>CAYOZN010000016.1:103404-105661 GCA_964408455.1 uncultured Planctomycetaceae bacterium | reverse complement strand
GCCAATGCCTCGAACGAGAAAAGGTCGACGTCGGCGGCCGGCGCGATGCTGCCGAAGACGCGCACGCCTGTGTCGGCCCCCGACAGCGGATTCGCATCGAACGATTCGTTATTGGGTTCGCGTTCGTCGGTTGTCGCGGCGGCGGCGAAGCCGGCAATGGCGAGGATGGCAACGATCGAGACGGCGAACAGCTCGCGGCGAACGAACTCTGTTGTCATGCCGATTGACTCCGGATTGAGGCGGGCGTGGTTGCCGGCGCAAGCGCGCGAAAGGGCCCTGATGCGACATTCTAAGCGTCGCATCAGGGCCATGTTCAACCGGAAGCACGCCACTCCAGCCGCCTTCGCAGGAATTCAGGCGGCAGATCGCCCGCGCTTAATCGCGAGTTCGCGAGTTCCTTTGTCGCCGCCGCCACGCCCCGGCCCACAGTGCCGCCAACATGGCATTCGCCGCGCCCGGGCCGCAGGTGCCGCACGGCGCCTCGCCGGCGATCAATTCAAGGGCGTCGTTGGCGACTCCGGCTTCATCGCCATCCCCCGTCGCGCCGTCTGCACCGCCGCCGCCAGCGCCACCTCCCTGGCCAACCTCATCGTTGCCGCCGCCGCCGACATCCTCGGTCTCGCAGGCGTCGCCCACGCCGTCGCCATCGACATCGCTCTGATCGGCATCGGCCACGCCGGGGCAGACGTCGAGGGCGTCGCCGACCCCGTCACCATCCACATCCAGCAGCACGCGCTCGAGCGTGTTTGACAGGAAGCGGCGGTCCTTGATTTCAACGACACGTCCCCCCCGGTCGATTTCCACAACGCCGGGGCCGGCGCTCAGCAGCAGATTGCCATTCCACAGCTCATGCACCGCTCTAAAGAAGTTGATGCCCGCGGGCGAGAAGTGACCGAGAATCGCGCCGTCGGACGCCAGCTCGAGAATGCCGCGCTGACCGCCGCTTTCAACGGCTGCGAGAATGTTGCCCGACGCAGAAAGGGCCATGCCGCGCGGAAACAGGCTGACGTCCGCCAGTAACGGGCCTTCGGCGCCGTCCAGCAGTGAAAACCGCCTGATTGAGTTCTCGCCGACGTCGCCGGCGATCAGTTCGCCTCCGGCCACCAGCAGGCGCTCGGAACGGCTAAGCACGCCGGACGGCACGAGATTTCCTACGAAGCCGCCATCCTCATCCAGCACCGCGATCGCGCCGCTGTTGGGGCCTCCGTCAGAGGCGACCAGGACCCGACCATCGTCCAGCACGCGCACGTCGCTCGGCTCGCCCATCGTGAGCTGTGCCGCGTTGCCGCTCGGGCCGAAGGCCGCGGCCTCAAACGTGTCCAGCGATATGGTCCGGAGCTGACCCAGCTGCGAAGGCAGCACGACCACGCGCCGGTTCTTCTGGTCGAAGGCAATGCTGTCCACGGCGTTGCCCGTCTGGCTGGCCGGAATGAAGCCGGGATCGATCAGCCGCCCGTCGCGGGCATCGTAGGCCGAGACGTCGCCGTTCAGGCTGCTGGCGGCGAGGATGATGCCGGTGGTGTTCATCAGGGCACGCGCCGGCTCTTCCACGTCGCAGTCGACAATGCCGTCGCCGTCCACGTCCACGTCGGGCCGGTCGCATCCGCACTCTCCCGGCTCTCGCTTGATGACGCTGTCGGGGCACTCGTCGCAGGCGTCGCCGGCACGATCAAAGTCGCGATCGGCCTGGTTGAGGTTGGGCACCAGCGGGCAGTTGTCGCGGACGGCTTCCAGCGTGTCCTCGTCGGCATCGACATAGACGCGATCGTTGACCAGCACGATGAAGCGGTAGTCGGAATCGAGATCATCCGAAAAACCGCGGATTTGCACAAACAGCGGGCCGTCGGCCGGGGCGATCACCGTCCCCGCCGCATGGGCGAAATTCTCCGCCTGTGTCGAGATGGCGTTGTGGTCGCCGCGACCAAGAAGCGTGGTGCCATCGGCGCCGAAGATCTTGAGGAACAGTGGCGTGGGCACGCCGTTGCGATCCGGATCGGCGTCGAGGATGACATCCACGCGCTCGTTGGCGCGAACGTGCACCTGAAAAAGGTCCTGCTGCGTGGGCGCCACCTCGCCCGACATGATCGCGGCCGTCATGAAATTGGCCTCTTCAAGCGTATCGTTCGGCTCCGTCTCCTCGACGGCGTCGGCCGGGTCGATAACCGCCACGTGGAGGCGGTAGTCCACCAGCAGCTCGGGCTCATCGATCGCGTTCACGCGAAGAAAGATGTTGCCGTCCTGCAGCGCCGTCGCGCCG
>CAYOZN010000016.1:69459-103304 GCA_964408455.1 uncultured Planctomycetaceae bacterium | reverse complement strand
GGCGCGCGGTTGGAATCTCCAGGCGTTCATGGCAGGCTCTCCAGTTTGCGGCGCTGCGGCCCAGCGCTGCCGGCGGGCAGCACTTCGCTCGGGCGGCAGCTTCCGACATGCCTGTCACGAACCTGCGGACGACGTGGACCGCGGTTTTCGCGAAATTACGATATGGTCGATTCTGGCAGTGGTATGGCCGTCTCGCCGGCGGGCTTAAGTCGCCTTGCGGGATCGGTGCCCGGAGCCTGTTCCAATAACTGCGTGCACCGGCGCCTCGCCGACTCAGTAGATGATCGTGCCTTCCACCGGCGAACTGGCGGTCGCATAAAGCTTTCGTGGAATGCGCCCCGCACGATGGGCGAGATAGCCGGCGTCGAGGGCATGGGCCATGGCGCGGGCCATGGCGACCGGGTCCTTCGCATGGGCGATGCCGGTGTTGAGCAGGACGCCGTCGGCGCCCAGCTCCATGGCGATGGTCACGTCGCTGGCGGTGCCGACGCCGGCGTCGACGATGACCGGATAGGCCGCGTCGCCGTCCTTCAACATCTCCAGAATGATGCGGATGTTGTTGGGGTTCAGCACGCCCTGACCGCTGCCGATGGGACTACCGGCGGGCATGACGCTGGTGGCGCCGGCCTCCTTCAGACGGCAGGCCATGGCCGGATCGTCGCTGGAATAGACGAGCACGGCGAAGCCATCCTTGATCAGCTCCTTCGTGGCCTCCAGCGTGCCGACGGGATCGGGCAGCAACGTCTTTTTGTCGTGCAGCACCTCCAGCTTGACCCAGCTCGCCCCGGGATTATCGAGCTGCTCAAGCAGGTCGCGCCCCAGCCGTGCCACGCGAATGGCATCCTCGGCGGTGAAGCAGCCGGCGGTATTGGGGAGGATGGTGTAGCGCTTCGTATCCAGGAAGTCGAGCATGCTGCGGTTCTGGGCGTCGAAGAGGCGCTCGCGTCGCACGGCGACGGTCACCACTTCGCAGCGGCTGGCATCGAGGCACTGGCGCATCAGTTCGTACGTCGCGTACTTGCCGGTGCCGACGAACAGGCGCGAGCGGAAGGTGTGGGGGCCGATTTTCAGTGGTGTGGGGTCCATGTTGGGGTTCAACCTCGGTCAGGAATGCAAAATGCTGAATGCTGAATGTTGAATGAAACGTGCTGATCGCGGTTTTCGCAGAGGAAGGCCATTCACCATTCCTCATTCAGCATTCATCATTCTCCATTCTCCATTCTTTCATCCTCCTCCGACCAGCGTCACGATCTCGACGGCATCGCCCGCGGCAAGCGGCGTGGATTCATATTCCGGCCGCCGCACCAGCCGCTTGTTCAGCTCGACCGCGAAGGGTGGTCGCGGCTGCCGCTTCGCGATCAGCGTTGCGACGGTGGCGGAGGCGTCCATCTCGACGCGATCGCCATTGACGAGAATCGTCATGCGGGTGTTGGTGTCGGCGGACATCGTTCTCCGGGTGTGGTGCACTAACGGAGCCCCGGCGTGTCGCCCGGGTCGCGAGCGGCCATTCGATAGCCGGCGTTCACACTCCCTGCGAAGCTCGGTTTCCCTGCCAACCCCGTGCACAGCACGGGGCTCTGTGCTTGCCCCTCCGTACACGGCGCTTCGTGTTCTTTCTGCCGCAGAGTATAGCCGCTCATCGCCTTTCCGCCGACTCGGCCCCGCGCGCCTCCGGTGGCTCCGGCGCGATCACGCGCGTGTACAGCCACCAGCAGATCGCGAGGAAGCCGATCTCCACCGCGAGGCCCGCCAGGCCGTACACGATGCCGTTGGCGGCGATCAGCAGGATGGTGACGGCGACGGCATTCAAGCCGATCGCGACGAAGGCCTGCATCCGCTGACCGGCGACGCCGGGCTCGTCGGCGCCGCGCTTGCGCAGGCCCCAGAGCACGCCGGCGGCGAAGGTGATCGACAGGGCATAGGTCCACGGCATGAGCGTGACGACGGGCTCGGCCTCGGGGCTGGGCCACAGGGCCACATAGACCGTCGTCGCCAGGGCACCCAGCGCAATCCACACGGCGGCCACGGCAAACATGCTGCCCATTGTCGCCGCACACGCCGCGCGTGTCGAACGCCGCCTGCCGGTGTGCCACTGCTTCAAGCAGTGCTCCGCGTGCCACCGTCCGTTCCGTGTGCCACTGCTTCAAGCAGTGCGGGATTGGGTGCCACTGCTTCCCGGCGCGCCGGGACAGTGCGGAAGTTGAACAGGCGTTCCGTGTGCCACTGCTTCAAGCAGTGCTCCGCGTGCCAACCCCAAGTTCCGTGTGCCACTGCTTCAAGCAGTGCTCCGTGTGCCAACCCCAAGTTCCGTGTGCCACTGCTTCAAGCAGTGCTCCGCGTGCCACCCCAAGTTCCGTGTGCCACTGCTTCAAGCAGTGCTTCGCACCCCTCCCCAGTTTTCGGGTGCCACTGCTCTGTGAGCAGTGCGAAGCGCGCGTGACACGTCCGCCAAGTGGCACAGCCCGTCACAGCCCGTCACAAGATCGCGGCGGCGGGAAGTTTTTCGGGGGCGCAGGTGAATCAAACCGAATCAAACCGAAAAACGCTCACGCCGGCTCTCCCGCAGATGGCGCCCGCCATCTACCCATTAGAATAGACCTCCGTTCCGCGAAAGCTGGTGACGTCGGGGCGGGAGAGGGGCGCGATCGGGCGGAGAGACGGTCCGGCTGCGATCGGAGTCGGCGAGGTGCACTGCTTAAAGCAGTGGCACACGGCACGCGACCGGCCCCTCGCGAACCTCCGCGTCGGCAGGCCTTCGCCCCGCTGACCCGGTGTATCGGGCGCGTTACGATAGCTGCGGATGATCCAGCCTCCGGGCCGGCTCGGCGAAGCATCGGAGCCGCCCGGCCTGCCCCACGCACAAAGGAGCCAGCGTGTCGCGAATCGAGAAAATCCAGACGATGCTCGAAAAGGAGCCGGACGACGCCTTCCTGAACTACAGCATGGCCCTGGAGCTGGCCAAGCTGGAGCGCTTCGAGGAGAGCGTGGCCCGGTTCGACATGCTGCTGGCCGTGGCGCCGGACTACGTGGCCGGGTATTTCCACAAGGGCAAGACGCTGGCGGCGATGGGGTGGATACCCGACGCGCGCGAGACGATCGTGCAGGGCATCGCCAAGGCGACGGAAGTCGGGAATTCGCATGCCCGCGGGGAGATGGAGGAGTTTCTGGCGGGGCTGGAGTGACGCAAGGGGCGTCGAGATTGCAATGCCAAACGGTAAGCCAGGTGATCATCCGCTGACCGACATTTTCGTGCACAGGCTCGAAGTCTATGGTCGGGAGGCTGACGAGTTGATTCGCAAGATTGGCGAGCTGTGCAGTCGTCGCGAGTTGGACGAGTGGTGGGAGCGAGAGATTGGCTGGTCCGGCGACCGCGAGTTGGCCCTGCGCCAGGCGAAAGCCCGATACGAGGAGCTGACCAGGAGAGCTCGCGAGGGTGGATGGGAGGCATGAAGCTATGCCGAATCCACGCAAACTCAGGCTTGGCGACTGCGTTCGCTTTATTACGCTACCAGATGAGTGGAAACGCGGATACACGCTTCATCGGGATTCCCTGTCGTTCATGAAAACCATGATTCGCAGGCGCTCTCCGTCGAGGGTACGCGAGATCGACGAAGATGGGACGCCGTGGATCGGCGCACGCATACGCCGCAGAGGGCGGGTCGAGCATCATAAATGGGCGATTCTCGAGTCCACTGGTTGGCGGCTTGTGCGTCGTCGGAGGCCTGTACGCAAAAGCCTTGCCGCGGCCATAGTATCACGTGCACGTGATTCGGCATGAAGACAAATGCCCAAATGTCGAGTGCATACCGCTTCCGGGCGCGGTCGATCGCATCGACCAGCCACATGCAGGTTCGCTCGCGACTGAGAAACGGCTGACGGCGGAAGCACGAAAACGTCAGCGCGTGAGCGACTGTCGGATCGTCGGAACTGCGGCGCAGCTTGCGGATACGGCCATTCGGAAGGCGCATGAAAGTATCATATTATCAGAGCGACGGCAGCAGCCAGGCGTTTGCCGCAAGTCTGCCGCGAAAGCATGTCACCCTCGCGCATGCTCACGCGGAGTACCGCGAGAGCATGCCACCCGCCGGACGGTAATCGTAATAGCCGCGAACAAGTGGGAATTATTCTGGTTGTGATTGGATATTTGGTACTCGGCGTGATGCCCGATTTTCTGGCCCCAGTCGCCGTACTGGTCATCGGGGCCGGAACGGTCACGATGCTGTTGGCCTGTGCATTTGAACAACCGAAAGTGAATCAGGTCGCGCCCCGGGCTTATGCGACCGGGCGATCGTGATTGTTAAAAGTGCGAAAATATGGTATAATCTCTTCAATACTATATTGAGCGCTTGCGACTCGATACGGAACGTAAACATGACCTACCGGGGAACCGTAAAGAACGGCGTGGTCGTCTTCGAGCAGGACCAGCATCCCGCCGAGGGTACGCGCGTGCGCGTTGAGCCGATCGAACCCGTGGAATCAAACGGCGACGAGGCCGGGCACGACGAGTATTTGCGGCGGATGCTCGAACTCGCGGGCACGGCCGGCGGGCTGCCCCCTGATCTGGCCGAGAATCACGATCATTATCTTCACGGACAACCCAAGCGATGACCACGTGGTTCGCCGATAGCTTCTACTACCTGGCGTTCTGCAATCCCGTGATCACGCACATTCCAACGCGATACAAGCGACGCGCCGCAAACACTACCGACTTGTCACCACCGAGTTTGTCTTTCTGGAAGTTGGCGACGCCATGGCGAATCCCGCCGCGCGAAGCGCGTTCGTCGAGTTGTTGAAGTTCCAGCACAGCAGTCTGCAGGTTGAAAACATCCCGGCGTCCAGCGAACTGCTGCGTAGGGGCGTCGCGCTGTTCGAGCAGCGCCCGGACAAATCCTGGTCGCTGACCGACTGCACGTCCTTCATCGTCATGGAGGATCGCGGCATCCGCGAGGCACTGACCGGCGACCATCATTTTGAACAGGCCGGTTTCACGCCGCTTTTGAAATAGCGTCAGGCCTACGCCACCGCCGTCCGCCCGCTCGACTCATCATCAAACCGCACGCTCACACGCTTCGAGACGCCGGCCTCCTGCATCGTGATGCCGTACATCACATCCGCAATGCTCATCGTCGGCTTCGAGTGCGTGATGATGATGAATTGCGACAGCTCGACGAAGTCCTGCACCACTTTGTTGAAGCGGATGTTGTTGGCCTCGTCGAGCGCCGCATCCACTTCGTCGAGCAGCACGAAGGGCGACGGGCGGCTGCGGAAGACGGCCATGAGCAGGGCGATGGCGGTCATGGTCTTTTCGCCGCCGGAGAGCTGGCTGATGTTGCAGGGTTCCTTGCCGGGCGGGCGGGCCATGATCTCGATGCCGCATTCGAGCACGTCGGCCTCGTCCTGCAATCGAATCTCGGCCTTGCCGCCGCCGAAGAGCTTCTTGAACAGCGTGCTGAAATGCTGCGACACGGCGTTGAAGGTGTCGAGGAAGCGCTGCTGCGATTCCTTGTTGAGCTTTTCGATGAGCGTCGTGAGCTGACCCTCGCTGGTGCGCAGGTCGGTCAGCTGTTCGGTGAGGAAGGTCGCCCGCTGCTCGAGCTCTTCCTGCTCGCGGATGGCATCGAGATTCACATTGCCCAGGCGGTCGATCTTCTGTCGCAGGTCGTTGATCTCGGCCTCGACTTCTTCCCAGTTCTCTTCCTGGTCGGGCTGGTACGTCTCGTATTGTTGGGCCAGATCGACCTTCAGCTCGTCGGCCACGCGGGAGACGAGGTCCTCGATGCGGACGCGCACCTCCTGCAAACGGATGTCGCGCTCGTGAAGCTGGGCCTCCTGCTGCTCGATGTCGGTGCGCAGGCGGCGAGCGTCGCGGGCGTATTGATCGACGGCCTCGCGAAGCTGGTCGCGCTCCTGGCGAAGGCCCATGCTGCGCTGCATGAGCTCGCCGTGCTCGGTGTTGAGCCGCTCAAGCTCGGCCTTTGATTCGTCGATCTGCCGGCGGGACTGGTCGATGCGCTCCTGTGCCTCGATGACGTCGCGGTTGGCCTTCTCGCGATCGCTCTCCAGCTGGATGCGGGCGGCGTCGAGCTCGCGCAAAGCATCGGCCACGGCCGAGCGCTGCTGCGACAATTCGCCGACCCGCACGCGGGCGGCGGTGATCTTTTCGCTGACAGCGGCGCGTCGCTCGGTGAGGACTTCGATCTGCTGCACCAAATCGCGATGGACCTGCTCGCTCTCCATGTGGCGGCGGTCGACGATCTCGAGTGACTGGCGGCACTCGCCGTCGCGGGCGTCGATCTCGCCGAGGCGCTTGGCCAGTGCCGCGATCTCGGCGGCGACGTGCGGGCGCTCGGTGTTGAGCTGCCGCAGGGCGTCCTCGACGGAGCCCAGGGCGGCCTGCGCCTCGACGCGGTCGGTGTTGGCCTGATACACGGCGGTTCGCAGCTCCTGTTGCGCCGTTTCCCATTGCGTGACCTGCGACTCGGTCTGTTGCAGGTCTTCGGAGAGTTTCGTGATGCGGGCCGTGACTTCGTCGAGTTCGCGGGCAAGTTCGCGCAGCTCGCTGCGTCGGCTGATGAGCCCGGTGTCGGAGCCGAGCGTGCCGACGCCGACGCGGCCATCGGGCTCGAGCACGACGCCATCGAGCGTGACGAAGCGGGCCATGGTATCGAGCGCGGCCATGCGGCGGGCGGCGTCGATGCTGTCGACCACGTGTGTGCGGCCGAGCAGATAGCGGGCGAGGCGGCGGCAGGCATCCGGTACGCGGACCCAGTCGAGCAGGCAGGCGATGTGACCCTCCTGGGCGGAGAGATCGGGCCCGCCGATGGGCACGGGGATGGCATCGAGGCAGAAGACCTGGACGCGGCCGGAGAGTTCGCCGAGGGCCTCGCGATCGGCAAGGAACTGAGCGCGAGTGTCGGCGACGAGGTAGGTCTCCAGCGGGCCGAGGACGGCCTCGACGAGGCTGGCGTGGGCGACGTCGGCCTCGAACAGTTCGCCGACGGCGCCGCGGATGTAATGAAAATCGAAAGGTCGAGAATCGAAAGTCGAAACATCCTGACCATCAGTGTTTGACTCGTCCGCCGCGTCCGCCGTCGATTCGGTGTGTTGATTTTCGATTTTTGATTTTCGGCTTTCGGCGTTTTTGTCGCGGCGTTCGAGAATTTCCTTCGCGCCGGCCAGCAGGCCCTCGTGCCGCGCTTCGAGGTCTTCCAGCAGTTGGCGGCGGCTTTCGAGACCGCTGCGATACTCCTTGGCGGCGGCGGCCTGTTCGACGAGAGTGGCGCGCTGCTGGGCGGCCTCGGCCAGCTTCTGGCGGGCGTCGTCGAGCTCGGCGGTCTTGGCGGCGATCAGCGCGTCGATCTCATCCCGGCGCGCGACGAGCGAATTGCGGCGGAAGTCCGCGTCTTCGAGCGACTTGGCGATTTCGGTCTCGCGGGCGTCAAGCTTGCGCTTCTGCACGTCGATCGACTCGCGCTGCACGCCGAGCCCCTGAATTTCGTTGTTGAGCTGCGCCGAGCGGCGGGCGAGTTCAAAGATGTTCTCCTTCGTCTCCTCCAGCCGCGACTTCGATTCGTTCAGCTCGTGGGCACAGGCCGTATCTTCCTGCTGAAGCTCGGCCTGCTGCTGCTGAATCTCACCGAGTTGGGCCTCGACCTGTTCGCCGGTCTGGCGTTGGGCGGTGATGCGACTCTCCAGGGCCGACATCTGCTCGTCGAAACCGGCGAGGCGGTCGCGCGAGCGCTCCAATAGCGCCTGCTGATCGGCAATGCGCCGCTCGCTGGCGGCAATGCGCTCCTGCATCGCCGTGACCTGCGACTGGACCGCGAAGAGGCGTGACTCGGTCTCCTGAATTTCCCGCTCAAGGTCGACGATCCGCACATTCCCATCGCTGGTCTTCGCCTCCAGCGCGGACAGGTCAGTGCGAAGCCGCGTGACATCGTCGCGCAGGGCATCGACCTGCTGCGTCAGCTCATCCTGCGAGCCGCGCAGGCGGTGATACTCCGAAAGGGCGTGGCGGCTGCGGAGTTCGCGCAGGCGTTGGACGTAGGACTCATAGTTTCGCGCCTTACCGGCGGCCAGCTTGACGCTGCGGAGGCGCTTCTCTACTTCCTCCACAATGTCCTGCACGCGGAGCAGGTTCTGGTTGACCCGCTCCAGCCTGCGCAGGGCCTCCTTCTTCCGCGCCTTGTACTTGTTGATGCCGGCGGCTTCTTCGAAGATCGCGCGGCGCTCCATGGGATTCGCCTGAAGCATCAGATCGACGCGGCCCTGCTCGATGACGCTGTAGGCATCGACGCCGACACCCGTATCGAGAAACAACTCGCGGATGTCCTTCAGGCGCGTAACCTGCTTGTTGAGCAGGTATTCGCTCTCGCCGGAGCGATAGAGCCGCCGCGAAACGACCACTTCGGACTGGTCGACGGGCAGATGGCCGTCGGCGTTGTCGAAAGTGAGATCGACCTGGGCGAGGCCGGCGCTCTTCCGCGTGCCCGAGCCGTTGAAGATGACGTCCATCATGTTCTTGCCGCGCAGGCTCTTGGCGGATTGTTCGCCGAGAACCCACTTGATGGCATCGACCACGTTGGACTTGCCGCAGCCGTTCGGCCCGACGATGCACGTAATGCCGCGGTCGAACTCGAACTCGGTCTTGTCCGCGAAGCTCTTGAACCCGACGGCGGTGAGTTTTTTGAGGATCATCGGCCCGCGAGGCCTCCTGCCATTTGGGGTAGGCCGGACATCCATGCCCGGCAGAAACCAGCGCGTCCCCGCGCGAGACTTGCGCGTGGGCCCCGGCTGACTCTCCGGGGATTCACACATTATATCGACGCCCAAGGCCCGATGCCAGTTCGGTTTACGTGCGACGTGGCCCTTTTCGGTGTCGCGTTCCTGCCCCCGCCGTACAATCAGCGCTGATGGTGCAGAATCTGCCTGTTCTTGGCGCCGGCGACACGCTGCTGATTGCCTCGCCGTTCGCGGCCACGCTGGTCCTGGCCCTGGGCGTCTGGTGGATGCGGCGGCGGCGGATTCGCCGGCAGCCCGCGGTCGCGGACAAGGATGCGCCGCGGTGCGCCCGTTGCGGCTACGACCTGCGGGGCCAGACGCTGCCCCGCTGCCCCGAGTGCGGCACCCTGCGCGGGTTCCGCGTCCCCATGGAGGGGCTTGGCCTGACCGAGGCGGAGTTGCAGGACTACGCGCGGGAGAAGGCGGCCCGCGCGGCCGGAACAGGGCGGAGCGGGGCGGTCGCGCGCGACGATGCGAATCCGCCGCCGGAAATCAGCGACGGGCACGGCGGATGATGAGCACCACCCTCGGCGAAGGCGCACAGTGCCAGAGAGACGTCACCGTCGGCCCCGGTCCCGTTGACGGCCAAACGGGCGCACCATCGCAACTCGATCGACCGGCCGGCTGGCTTGCGCTTCGCCTGGGCCTGCTGGCAGGCGCGATCTTCCTGTGCTACGCCAACGGCCTCGATGTGCCATTCCTGTTCGACGACAAAGCCGCGATCGTCGAAAGCAAGTACGTGCGCAGCCTGTGGCCCCTGTCGTCCGCGATGTCGGCGCCGAAGGACACGACCGGCACCGGCCGGCCGATTCTCAACCTCTCGCTGGCGATCAATTACGCCCTCAACGGGCTGGACGCGACCGGCTACCACGTCGCCAACATCCTGTTTCACACCGTCAGCGCATTCCTGCTCTACGGGGCATTGCGGCGCCTCCTGCGCCGGCCGGCCCTGGCGCGATTCAACGCCTCCGCCGACGGTCTGGCCCTGGCGATCGCGCTGATCTGGGCCGTACACCCGGTTCACACGCAGGCGGTGACGTACATCGTGCAGCGTGCGGAGTCGCTGGCGGCGATGTTCTACCTGGCGGCGGTCTATGCCGCGGTGCGCTCGTTCGGCATGGCCCGGCCGCTCGTCTGGCGCGTCGTGTCGGTCGTGGCGGTCGTCCTGGCGACGCTGACGAAGGAAATGGCGGCCACGGCCCCGTTCATCATCTACGCGATCGACGCCGTCGTGGCGTGTCGCGGTCGCTGGCTGGAGCCCCTGCGGCGCCGCTGGGCCTTTCACGCCGCGCTGTGGGCGGCGCTGGTGCCGCTGGCGATCATCATGTCGCAGGCGCCGCGCGGCGCGACGGCCGGCTTCGGCGCGCGAGAGGTGCTGCCCTGGCACGAGTTTCTCCTGGCCCAGCCGCGGGTCTTCACGACCTATTTCCAGATCGCCGCCGCCCCGGTGAACCTGTGCTTTGATTATGCCATGCGAGCGGCACCCGGCTGGCGCGGCGTCGTGCCCTACGCGATCCTGCCCGGCGGCGCCCTGCTGGCGACGCTCGTGCTCGTCCTTCGCCGGCGGGCGGCGGCCCTCGCCGGCATTTGGTTCTTCGTCATCCTCTCGCCCACGCATAGCCTCATCCCGGTGTCGGAACTGATCTTCGAGTACCGGCTCTACCTGCCGCTGGCCGGGCTGGTGGCGTTCGCCGTGCTGGGGATGTACGCCTTGACCACGCCGGCGCAGTGCCATGAAGCGGGCACGCCGACGCTGCGCCGCCGTCGATGGCGAATGCTGCACGCCGGCATGATCGCCGCGGCCGCATTCGTTCTGGCAGCGCTGACGCACCTGCGAAACGATGTGTTCGCATCGGAGATCTCCATCTGGAGCGACACGGTGCAGAAGCAGCCCGGCAACGGTCGCGCGCATTGCAATCTCGCCATGGCCTACGTCGATGCCGGCGATCTGGCACGGGCCGAGGCGTCGTTCCGCGCGGCGATCGCGATGGCGCCGTCCTACGAGCCGCCCTACGTCAGCCTCGCCGTGCTGCTCAGTGACCGCGGCGAATACGAGGCGGCCCTGGCGCTGTTGCACGAGGCCGTCGCGCTCCAGGATGCCAGCGCCCCGGCACACTACAACCTGGGCATCGTGCTGGCACGGCTGGGCCGTGAGGACGAGGCCGTCGAGTCCTACCGCCGTGCCCTGGAGCGCGACGCCGACTTTGCCGATCCCGCCTACAACCTGGGCAATCTGGCCCTGCGGCGGCAGGACCACGCCGAGGCCGAGCGCTGGTTTCGCGAAGCGCTGTCCCGCCGGCCCGATCACGTCCGCTCCAACTTCAACCTGGCGGGCCTCCTGCTCGCCCGCGGCGAGACGCAGGCGGCGCAGGCGCACGCCCGCCGTGCCTTCGAGGCGGCACTCGTGCAGGCGCGCGAGGCCGTCGCCATGGGCAGGCCGGGGGACGCGATCGAGTCCTACGGCCTGGCCATCCACGCGAACCCCGCGGCCGCCGATGTGCACGTCAAACTGGCGACGCTGCTTCGCGACATGGGCCGGCGGGAAGAGGCCGCCGCGGCGGCCGCCGAGGCCCTGCGGCTGCGGCCCGATCATGCCGGGGCGAAGGCGATGCTGGAGGAACTGAAGGCCACGGCGGCGCCGCGGGCAGGCGCGGAGGAATAGTGGTGGATGGCTTGACGGTTGCTACCACAACCGGCTGATCACGGTCAAGGATTCGTCGGGCACCACCCAGAAGGCCGCCTTCACCTTACGACGTCCCGGCGCGCCGGGACCGGCGAATCCGGGCGGTAAATGATGTGGTCGGCACCGACACGTTATACTATTACGACGGGGTCAACGAGGTAGTGGAGGGAGGGCAACGAGATGCGCCGCTACTACGTCCACGGCGTCAGCTACGTCGACGAGCGGCTCAGGATGATGCAGCTCAACCATCCCTCGGTAAATAGAGACGTTTACCGTTTTCCGGGCTAATTCAATTGGCCATGTGAAATCTTTTAGAAAGGAGGTTAACGACGACCATGGCGCGGGCTTCGGCTTGCGGAGCTGATCACAGGCATAGATTAGGAGGTTAAGTAATACTATGGCTGCCAACGCGACGACGGGCGTAGCACAGCATAAGCGAATTCTCAGTTGCCTCGCGCTGGTTATGTTCGCATGTTCAAAGCCTGTCTCGAAGACGCAAACTGTTGATGATGCTTGCACTGGAATTTCACTGAGTATCGTGTCGTCTGAATTCGAGGATTATGACTACACCATTGAGCCTGGCAAGCCACAAATACGGCGAGTCTGCAGGGTAGAGTACCTTGTAGCGAACGATACGCCGAGCCCGTATGCCTTTGTTTGGACAGACCCCTACAACCTGGCACTCGACTCCCAGGTTCCAAAGATGACACAGAGTTTGCGCCATTACGGCCGGCACTTGTACTCGCTGCCGGAGTTGCACTCAAAGATGCTGGATGCCGGAAGCGAGTTCAAGTTCATTTCCCGTTATATTGGCGAGGCCACTGCCATACAGACGGAATTCGCCTTCATTTGCAAACCCTCGGCGGAAATTATCGACCTTTTGAACAGGCATCAAGATACAACGGCTTATGGACCTGTCTTTGACCAGCTTGAGAGCTCGACCGATGTCATGCGCGTCCTGATCGAGGCGTGTAGCGGAACCAACGAATTGAAGATTATTCCGGTTCATACCTCTACGGACCCCGAATTACCCAAACTGGACTAAACAAAGAAAACTAGGAGAAAACTAGGGACAGCTACCGGGTTTTGCGGCTGTGTAGTGCAGGGGCAGGTCTTATTCGACTCGCCATCCTCATATTCGTTCGGGACCACTGGCGCCGGCGCGCCTTGCGAATTCTAACGGGAGGAAGTCATGCGCAATTGGCATTTTTTTCAGGAATTGCGAATTCCGCTGCTCGGGTTTGCTGTCATCGTTCTCGGCATTGGCGCCTCGATGCAGCACTCAGTTGCCGGCATGAACATGCAGGACGTTGCAAGACCGGTGGCGGAAATGCAGCAAACGAAATCGACAGGCCCGGCGGCTTGCGTCTACCTGGAGAAAATGCGTCAGACATGGAAATTGCTTCCAATCCGGTCTGGAATTCAGGTGCAGGTTCTCGATGAGGCCGGCAGGAGCGTTGCGGAGCGCGAACTGAAACTGGAGGACGCGGGCGATGTGACGAGAGTTGTCGCGATGATTCGGGAAGGCGAGCAGGCTGCCATGCTTGGCCTGGCAATGCAGGCGGAGTCATCCGATCCGCGCTTCCTCGAATACCGCATGGCGCTTCTTGAAGGCGCCGGTGCGTCGGAATCAGGGCTGAGCGGCGTTTGGAATTGCAGTGGACAACTGATCAAGCGTCCCGTGTCTGATCCATTTGAGCTTCTTGCTGTCGGGCTCCTGGGCGGCGACTCGCTGATGACCACGTTTCAGGATGCGAAGCGCGGACGTGGAGTTGATCCCGACCAAATTGAAACACATGTTTTCGTGAATCATTGCATGGTCACCGGGGATATCAACACGCAGTACTACGAGGCCTCGCCGGCAAAGCGGATCAAGGCGAGACTGAAGCAGCCGGAATCTCATTGATGCACGTTGGGTGGGACGGACAAATCAAAGGTGTCACCCATTAGCCGCTTCCGTGTCAACAGCAGAAACCAGGGACAGAAACCAGGGACAGCTACCGGTTTCTGTGCGCCTTCTTCGTCTTCTTCCGCGGTCGCCCGGGCGGCAGCGCCCGCAGCCGTCGGCCCAGGTGGGATTCGATTTTCGCCACAAATCGGTCAGTGCCGAGCGGGCGACCCGCCTTCACTTCATATAGGTGGCACCCGGCGAATTCTTGATCTGATGTGTCTGAGATGTGTTAGGTGGGAGATTGACTTGAAGCGCCGTGCGAACTAGTTTATTATCGAGTCAGAGTTAGTCATATCGCACGTCCGTTGGTCTCGTTTTTCTCGCAACAGGAGGTGAATATGTTTCGTTCAAATTCGCTTCTAGTGCTTGCAATCTGCGGGATCTTTCATGCACCCGCACCTGCAATGGCGGGTGTTCTACTTGCATCATATTCTTTCGACGAATTTGGCCCTGCGGGGGACGGTTTGGTTACCTCAATGATCCATGACAATTATCTGTCGCCATTTCCACTCAAATTCAACGGCCAAGGAACGCTGTTCGAGGAGATAGCGCTTATGGATATGGATGGCGATATTCGTGTTGACGAAATAGAATTCGGCGACGATCCCGATTTTCCGGAATATGCGGCGTTGCTGACCGACGGCTTGGACTGGTGGCTGTATGACGAGGTCGTTTTCCCTAACCAGAGCGGCGCAATTTTCAATACTGAGTCGTTAAGGCTTCAAATCGCGAACCCAGAACTTTTCGAAGGATGTCCAGATTTGTGCGGTGCCACCATTGAACGGGTTGTGCGCGAAGTTCAGGTCGACTTGGAGTTTGATGGAGTTCTAACGACTTATGAAATCCATTCGGTGGTCTCGATTTACGGTGTGCCTGAACCTGCGACTGCTTCTATTCTCTTTACTCTGCTGCCGCTGATTCGCAGACGCTCCAGGTAGATGCCCCACAAAAGCTGTAAATAGCGAGTGGCCTGCACGGGTGCCCCAGCCCTTTCCTCCCGATGGGTGGCCCAGCGTGTATTCACGCTGGGGTCGCGATGATAGGAGCGCAGCGCGTACATTCGAACACCATCGACCGTCGCCCGTAACAAAGACTCGCACGCCGATCATGATCCGATGGGTTGCCTTTCGGACCAGGGAACCCAACCCCGAAAAATGTCTCTCCTGCGCGCCGGCCGGAATTCCGAGGACGGTCGGGTCCGCGAGTAACCGGCGGTTATAGATGCGGTCCACCTCGCTGCTCGCGGAACATGTAGCAATTCTATTGGTTAGAAGTACGAACCGCCGCCCGAATCGTTGGGCCGGCGGACATGTGAGGCGCGCCCCAGCGCGCCCCGGATTGTCTCGGATTGTCTCGGGCAAAAAAGCCGTGAGGCGCCTCACGCCCCTCGCCCGGCGCGTGCTTCAGATCGGTGGTGCGTCTGCAAAATGGAATTTCAGGTTTTTTTTCTTGCAGCCATTCGGCCGCCCGGCCCGTGGCCGTCAGACGCTGCCTCGCAGTCTCGCCGTCGAGTCGTTCCTCGCCGCCGCGCGGACGGCCGTCGGACGCGGCCTCAGGGTCCCTGCCGTCGCTCGCCGCCCGTGCGAGGTGGTCGCTCGTTTTCCCGGCGGGCCGCAGGGCGGAGACGTGCCGTCCGATGCCCTCCTTCGCCGCCCGGAACGGCGTGTCGGCAGGAATTGCCGCCGCCGCAATGGCCGGCAACGCGGGCCGGTTTGCCTTCGCGACCGATACATACATGTCCATCGCCAACGATGTCCGGCGGCGCCACGGCGCCGGCGTTCATCAACTCGACAGGCCCATGCTTCAATCCGATCTCTCGTGTGCGCCCGAAACGGCGCCCAACGCGCCCCTCGTCACATCGCCACGCATGGTGCTCGCTGCCATGCTGGCGGCAGTCGCCATCTTCGACTGCGTCTTCTATACTGGCTACTACGCCTGCGACGACGCCCTGTACTTTCGCACGGCCACGTCCCTGCTCGAGACCGGCCGCATCACCGACGTCAGCGACGTCGGCTCGCTGCGACTGGTCATGGTGGGATGGTGCTGGCTGGTCGCCCGGTTCGTCTCGACGAACGTGCACGTCATGGCGACATCGTTCGTGCTGTTTCACCTGGCCCTGATGGTGCTGAGCTATCGCCTGGCCTCGCGCTATTACGAACTGCGCACCGGGCTGGTGGCGGCGTGGCTGGTCGGCACCGTGCCATTGATATTGCACCACGCCACGCAGATTCACACCGATACGCCGCTGGCGTGCTTCATGCTGCTGGCGGTGCTTCTGATGATCGAGGCCTACGCCGCCCGCGGACCGTGGTGGACCGGCCTGCGCCTGGCGGGCGCCGGGCTCGCGGTTGGCCTGGCCTACTCGGTCAAGGAATCGGGGCTGATCCTGCTGCCGTGGTGCTTTGCGTACTGGCTCATCCGGGAGATTCAATTCTTCCGAGCGGCGAGCTCGAACGCGGACGAACCGTCGGCGTCGAAATCGATGCGCGTGACGGCGGCACTGAGCCGCGGCAGCATGTTCCTGGCCGGCTTCGCGCTTGTCTTCGTGGGCGAGAGCGTGCTGATCCGCGTGCTGTCCGAAAGCGATTCGCATCGCCTGTCGTGGACGGCGACGGCCAGCGCCGCCGGCGCCGAGGCCAAGTATTTGATCGACGGCGGCGCCAGCCCGCTAGGCCGCCTGCGCGGTTTTCTGCGGCAGCTCGACTTTCTGCACTTCCCATTGAGCCTGCGTGTCATACTGGCGGCATCGCTGCTGACCTATCCGCTGCTGCGCCTGCGGCGATGGGCGGTTCCGCTCGCCGGCCTGTGGATCTTTGCCTATCTGACGTGGGGCAGCGTGAGCCTCAATCGCTATCTGCCGCCCAGCATGCACCCGCGGTATTTCATCCCCGCGCTGCCGTTCCTGGTGATAACCGCCAGCGCGGTGCTCGTGTGCCTGTTCGACGCGGCGAGGCGCATCCGGTTTGCACCGCGGCTGGTGCGAACCGGGGGCGGTCTGGCGCTGGCGAGTCTCATCATGGTGCCAATGCTCAACCTCGATGCCGCGGACAGAATTGCGGGGCGGGGATCGCGAGCATCGTTCGTCAGCAGCGCAGCCGAGGCCATTCGCATTGCGCGGATGGCGGGCCGCGGGGCCGATCGGCCGGTGGTGCTGGCGGGCCTGGTGACGATGCACCTGCGGCCGGCGTTCTATTCGGGCCGACCGGCCGACATCCTGCTGGCGGACGAACTGAGCCCGCTGGACGTGCGCGAATTGCTCGACGGCGGCGGCTTCTTTTACATCGACGACAATCGGCGCGACCTGCTGCGCCGCGAAGCCATTCCCTCAAGCGCGATCGACGATCTGATGCACAACGCGACGCTGATGGGCGGCGACTGGGACGACTGCACCGTGGCATTGACGACGGTCTGGCCCGAGGTGCTGCTTGCCTCGGCGGGCGATCACGTCACGTGGGAACTGCCGCCGCAGACCGATCTGAAGATCGTGCGTCTGGCCAACGTCGCGCCGCCGCCATCGCGGATCGGAGATTTTCTGGCGCGCTATGTCCGGCACATTTCCGACGGTCCGGTTGCCTGCGATCCGGCGTTTTCAGTGGATCTGTTCCGGGTGACGGCGGAATCGCGAAATCACCTGGCCGCGGTCGAGAGTGCGGAGGACCAGATCGCGGGCGGACTTGTCCTGCACCGATTGGCGGATTGACAAATGGAAAAAATGCGGCCCGCCCGTGGTTTACACAGGCGGGCCGCGTCGTTTTTGCGCGATGTGTTATTCCGGCGCGCTGCCATGGCCAGCGCCGCTACGGGCAGGCCACATTGTTCAGAAGGCTGGTCACGAACGGCAGCACGTCGTTCATGTTGTTGATGCCGTCGCCGTCAATATCTGCGCAGATGCAGTCCGCCGCCGCCGCGACGCCGAGCAGGCAATCGGTGAAGAGTTGAATGTCCAGGCCATTCAGCACGCCGTCGTTGTTCATGTCGCCGGGGCAGTCGCAATCCGGCACGAGGCTCTCGCCCCACGCCGTGATCGCGTCGATGTCGTCGTAGAGCGCCGGATGATTCGGATTGAATAACGGAAAGGAGAATCCGGTGAGGAATGAGCCATACACCTGTGCCGGGTTCATGCCGCCGCTTTCGTCGGGCGCGGTGAGTGGATCGTCGTTGTCGACGCTGTAGATCACGCCGAACACTTCCGTTCCCCCCGTCGACAGCAGCCAGACGAATTCGAAGGCGTCGATATCGACCGACTCCGGGATGCCGAGCTGGACTTCGTCGATCACCTGAACCGGCGCGCCGCCGCCGACCACCAGGTAGATTCCGCCGGGATCAAGGAAGAGCGGGCTGACCGCTTCGTGATCGGCCGTGAAGTACCAGTAGGGGCAGACCTGGCCGGGGCCGCCGGGCTCATCGGGATCGCCGGGCGGCACGATGTCCAGCGAGTCGACGTCGTCGTCCTCCTGCTCGACCCCATCGGGATTCGGAGCGAGATCGGGATGAACCTCGCTCTCGTCGGCAATCGGATAGACCAGCGTGATCGGGAACGGCGGCGCCGCGCCGGGCGTGACCTCCAGCCCGACGATCTCGTCCCTGGCCGCAGTCGATCCGTGACTCGAGACGCCGGCAGCCGACGGCATCGTGACCGGCACGTCCGCCGCGGGCCAGCTGGGTGCGCGGTCATCGTCGTAGGAGATCATGAGATGATGCGGCCGGTAAATGCAGTTGGTCTGGCCGAAGATCGGTCGAGGCATCGGCTGCGGCAGCGGCTGAAACGGTGAATCGAAGAACTGTCGCAGGTCGACGTCGATCTGATCGTGTCCGTCGAGGTCAAAGTAATCCATGAAGCACTGGGTAGGCGGACAGTTGGCGCCGACCGGTACGCGAGTGGCCGGCGGCATGCCGCAGTCCGGCGGAGATGGAAAGACGTCGAATCCGAAGATGAACAGGTCGTCCTTGAGCCCATCCCTGCCGCAGGGAAAGACAGGCGGCGTGAACGGTCCCTCGGTGGAGAAATACACGTCTCCGGGATCGGCGCCTTCATCGCCGTCGGCAAAGGGATCGCTCAGTTCCTTGTCGGAGCCGATGTCGAGCGAGAATTCCCAGACATAGGGGGGCGTTTCGTCGCCCTCGCCGGCCTTGGTGATGACGCGGACCTGATCGATGACGTTTGATGTCGTCAGCGTGACTTCGAGGGTTCGCAGATCTGGGAGGACGTTGATGAATTCGTGGGGGAGGATGTCCCAGTCGACGCCGCGTCGCGGCACGCCGGTGGGGTATGCGCCGGCGGTGCCGAGGGGATCGGAGAGGTCGAGGCTGCCGTCGCGCACAATGATGCCGATGATTTCTTCCGCGAATACGACGATGCCGGTCAGGCTGGTAACGCCGGGGCCCAGCTGGTCGAAGTGGACCAGGTGAACGTCGACGGCGGTTCCGGCGGCGATCGGGCCCGGTGACACGGCGCCGGGGCCGGGCACGGCGCCGGGAAGGGCGGTGATGTCGGCGAGCACGGCGGCCGGAAGCACGATGTTCTGCTGCTCATTGAAGGCAAACATGGTCACGTTGCTCTGCAATGCGCCAGGAACAACGCTGGGGGGCGGCGCCGCGAGCAGTGTGGCCGCGCCGCCGGTGCCGACGATGTCGGCGGCGGCAGGGCCGCAGCAGAATGGTGCAATCGCGACGGCAAGAATAACGATTTGTCTGGTGTTCATTTCTGGCTTCCTCGATTTGGCAAGTCCGGCCGCACACTCCGGATGCTCTGCGCCCGTGCCGGGCCGGCGGCACTTGGCGCGGAATTCGCCTTACCGCGTTCGCCGCGGGTTTACAAAGCGGGCGCTGGAATGCGGCCGGACCGGGTTTCGCGCCGCGGTCCGGCCTCGTCATCCCACGCCCCGGCCAAACAGGATCGCGGGTAGATCGATGGCACACCCGATATGCGCCTTCACCTGAGAAGACGGGCGGGGGCGGCAGCCGGCTACCCTTTTGGGCGGTGTTGGGGGGAATGGTGTGCGCGAAAATGTGGCGCGAATCTTGTCCTGCGGAGCATGGATGCCGGTGAAGGGGACTGGCGCGGGGGCCCGGGCGCGGGCCGGGCCGGGGAGGGCCCGGCTCTGATTGCATATCACGGCTCTGATTGCCTAACGCGGCCCTGATTGACGCCGTACTACATGGGTGCCGCGTCGGAGGCACTGTCGGAGCGGCCGGTTCCGTCGGGCGGCGGCCAGAACTGAATCGAGATCGCGGAAAGGAATCCGGCAAAGCACAAGGCAACGGCCAGCCATACCGGCGCATGCCATGTAACTGGCACCATTCGAACGATCGGGGCCGGCACGAACGTCGCTCCGGCCACGCCGATCAACCCCATCACGAAGGCGAAGACCCGCCGCCGTTCGACGGGATCGGCGATTGCCCGCACGGGGCGGTCGGACGCGGCGTAGCGCTGTTCCGCCGGCGTCAGGGCGCGACCACACTCGGGACAGAGGGCGGCGGTCAGCCGGTAGAGGTCGTATCCGCAACTCCGGCAGCGCCCCTCGCTGGACCATTGGGCGGGCTGAGCCCGGTTCCAGAAGTACCTGGCGATGAGGATGCCGCCGATTGCTGCCAGCGCCAGGGCGGCATAGACCGCATGGATGGCGCGAGGAATGACGTAGATCAGCAGATTTGGCGCGATGAAGGCAATCGCGATCGTGGCGATGCTGCCGGCGAGTATCGATTTTTCCCTGCGGCTGGTCATGCCGGAATGCTCCGAGTGGACGCGGCAAGCCGCGTGGCCGCTTTGGCGGTTGATCTTAATCGCGCGGTTGGCGTCTTTCCCGGTTCACCGGGCCGGGCGTCGATATTACCATCTGGGAAGATGCCCGAGGCCGCAAGATATTTACGAAACCTTCGCCTGCGACTGCCCAATCCTGCCGCGCGATGGACACGGCTATTCGCGATGGCGGTGCTGACGGGCATCCTGGGCGGCCTGGTTGCGGCGGGGCTGCACCATTCGCTGGAATACGGGACGCACCTGGTCATCGGTCGCATCGCCGATTTTGACGGCATCGGCGTATTCCAATTCAACTGGTTCATTCTTCTGCTGCCGGCGGTCGGAGGCCTGCTGTCGGGCATCGTCGTTCGGGTCCTGTGTCCCGACGCTCGGGGTCATGGCACCAATGCCTTGACGCGGGCGTTTCACCACGAATTGGGCGAGTTGCCGTTGACGGGGCCCGCGGTCCGGGCCGGGGCGGCGGTGGGCGTGATCTCGTTCGGTGGATCGGCCGGGCCGGAGGGCCCGATCGCCGCGCTGGGGGCCGCAATCGGTTCGACACTGGGCCGGCTGCTCCGGCTGTCGCCGCGCGAGAAGCGCATGATGCTGCTGACCGGTGCGGCGGCGGGCGTGGGTGCGATTTTCCAGTGTCCGCTGGGCGGGGCGTTGTTCGCGACGAGCGTTCTCTACAGTGAGGAGGAATTCGAATCGGATGCGATGGTGCCAGCATTCGTCGCGTCGGTGATCGGGTACACGGCGTTCAAGATGTGTACCGGCGGCCTTGAGAACATCACGTTCATGCTACGCAGTGACGTACCGCTGACATTCATCGAGCCGCGCGACCTGATTGCCTACGCGATCCTGGGGCCGCTCTGCGGTCTGGTGTCGATCTTCTATGCGACGTGCCTGCATTTTGTCGAGGACCACGGCGTTGCGCGCGTGCCGCTGCCGGGATGGGCGACGCCGGCGGTGGGCGGGCTGCTCACCGGGGCGGTGGCCTGCATGCTGCCGCAGGTGATGGACGGGCAATACCTGTTCATACAGAACGCGATGACGGGCTTCGAGGGCATCGACGATCTGCGGGGCGAAGGCTGGACGCTGGTGGGGCTACTGGCCGCGGTCACGCTCGCGAAATGCGTGGCGACGGCGCTGACGGTCGGAAGCGGGGCGTCGGGCGGCGTTCTGGGGCCGAGCGTATTCATCGGCGGCGCGGCGGGCGCGTTTCTGGGGGTGTTCCTCGAAGCGCTGTTTCCGGGGATGGTGCCGGAGCGCCTGCGGCAATCGCTTATCCCGGTGGGGATGGGCGGCGTGCTGGCGGCCGGCATGCGCACGCCGCTGGCGGCGATCGTCATGGTGACGGAAATGACGGGCAGTTACGGGCTGATCGTGCCGCTGATGCTGGTGTGCATGAGCGCCTACGTGGTTGGGCGGTCGCGCGGGCTGAACCCGGAGCAGGTGCCGACGTCGGCGCAGTCGCCGGCGCATGCCGGCGATCTGATCATGCACCTGCTCGAGCGATGGAAGGTTCGCGACATCATGGAACCGGTGTGGGAGGACACGGTGGCGCCGGAGACCACGCTGCGGGAACTGGTGGAGCGGGTGCGGCCCGGGACGCGGCCGGTGTTTGCGGTCTCGAAGAACGGCGAACTGGCTGGCATCGTTTCGCTGACGGACATACGCCGGATCATGGATGAGCCGGGACTGGCCGAGGTCGTGATCGCGGCGGACATCATGGGCGAACGGATCGCGGCGATCCAGCCGGACCAGGACGTGTACGCGGCGCTGGAGCAGTTCGGTCGCAGCGGTCACTTTGTTTTGCCGGTGATTTCGCACGAGAACGGCCGCTGGCTGGGCATGCTCAGTCGCGAGCGGGTGTTTGCGGCGATTCGCGAGAATATTTCCAAGACGCAGGAGCTGATGTTCCGCGAACACACCGTGCTGTCGGCGATCGAGCAGGAAGGTCAGTTGCAGCAACTGGTCATGGGGGTGGGGCCGGCGGGGCGCGAAATGATCCAGCGCCTGCTGGTGCCGATGGATTCCATCGGCCAGAGCCTGCGGGAGGCCGATTTCCGCCGGAAGTACGGGGCACAGGTCATCGCGGTGGAGGAGCCGGACGGCAGGATTCAGTGTCCACCCGATCTGGATGCGCCGCTGCGAACCGGACAGAGGCTTCTGGCGGTGGTGTGGTACAACCAGACCAGCCCGGCGGCACAAAGGTGATGCCGACGTGGCGGCACCGGGGCAATCCCTGTTCGCCAACAGAGGCGCGCCCGCAAGGAAGCGGTCAAACTCGTCAGTCAGCGGGCCGCTTGATCCGATGAGTTGCGGCGGCGTGGGAGCATTCGGCCACACGGCCAAAACGCGAAAATGCAACCGCCCTGCGGCTTCGATGCGTCGAATGTGCGGCGTACGCCTGTACTCGACTCAGCAATTTTCGCGGTGAATGCGTCTAGGCGACCGTACCGTCGCCGGCGGTGGCGGGCAGGGGATGGAGACCGGCGGACGCGGGCGTGAGGGGATCGGGACGCTGCGGCGTGGCCGTTGAGGCGGCCGGCTTCTCGGGGGCGTCTGATTCCGGCTGGAATTCGGGGACGATCTCGGCCATGCGCAGGCGGGCGATCTCCGGGTTGAGATCATCGGCCTGGGCAGTCAGCGATTCGAGCTTGCGGCAGACGCGCGGCCAGTCTTCCTTCTTGTTGCGCCAGACGTAGATCTTCTCGTGCGTGGTCTTGCCCATGTCTTCGCCGAGGACGCTCAACTCTTCGTAGAGTTTTTCGCCCGGTCGAACGCCGGTGAACTTGATCTCGATATCTTCGCCGGGGCGCAGACCGCTGAGGGTGATCATTTCGCGGGCGAGGTCGACGATCTTGACGGGTTCGCCCATGTCAAGCAGGAAGATGTCGCCATCCTTGCCCAATACGCCGGCCTGTAGCACGAGCTGCGACGCTTCGGGAATCGTCATGAAATAGCGCGTCATGCGCGGGTCGGTGACGGTGACCGGCCCACCGGCGGCAATCTGGCGGGCGAAGATGGGCACGACCGAACCGCTGGAGCCGAGGACGTTTCCGAAGCGGACGGTCATGAACTGGGTGGTGGCAGTCCTGGTTCCACCGGTGGTGCCCAGCTGCTGGATGTACATTTCGGCGATGCGCTTGGTGCAGCCCATGACGCTGGTGGGGTTGACGGCCTTGTCGGTGGAGATCATGACGAAGCGCGAAACACCGTGACGGAGGGCAGCATCGGCCACGGTTTTTGTGCCCAGGACGTTGTTCTTAATGGCCTCGCCGATGTTGATTTCCATCATGGGCACGTGCTTGTGGGCGGCGGCGTGGAAAATCACCGATGGCTTTTCGGCGGTCATGATGGCGTCGATGCGGCGGGCATCGCAGATGTCGCCGACGCAGCACTTCCGGTCCACCTCCGGGGCGATCGCCTCGAGTTCGCGGTCGATTTCAAAGAGGCTGTTTTCGAATTGTTCGAGCAGGATGAGCCGGGCCGGGTGGAAGCGCATGACCTGCCGGCAGATTTCCGAGCCGATGGATCCGCCGGCGCCGGTCACCAGGACGCGCTGGCCGGCGAGATAGTCTCGGATGCCGGCCTCGTCGAGTTCGACCTGCTCGCGGCCGAGCAGGTCCTTGATGCTGACGTCGCGAATCTGGGAGACGGTCACGCGGCCTTCAATCAGCGACTGCATGGAGGGCACGGTTCGGAAACGGACGTTCATGCCCTGGCATTTTTCGACGACCTGGCGGATGCGTTTGTTACCGGAGCCGGGCATGGCCAACAGCAGCTCGTCGATTTTAAAGCGTTCGACGAAGGCGCGGGTTTCATCGATGCTGCCCAGGACGGGCACGCCATGAATCTGCATGCCGCGCTTGGTCAGGTCGTCGTCGAGGAAGCCGACGACGTTGTATCGCGCGGTCGGCATGCGCAGCACTTCGCGCAGGAGGGCTTCGCCGGTGTCGCCGGCGCCGAGGATGAGGCATTGACGGCGGCCGGTATCTTCGGCCGCGCGAATCTCCTCGTGATAGAGCCGGACGAGCAGGCGGGAGCCGCAGATGAAGGCGATGGTGGTGCCGAAATCCAGCGGAAAGACGGACTGCGGGAACTGGTAGCGGCGCGATTCAAGGAAGGGCGTGACGTTGGCGAGGATGAAAAAATAGACAATGAAGAAGAAGGTGCCGACCAGCGCGGCGATCGAAATGGAGATGAGATCGCGTATGCCGACGTAGCGCCAGGTGCCGCGAAAGAGCGACATGCGCCAGAAGACGACCAGCTTGATCAGGACGATGGCCGGCATCAGCGGCAGGAAGTAGGGCTGGAACCAGGCATCAAACCGGCGGAAGTTGTAATAAATGCCAAAGGCGCAGAAGAGGGCGGCCGCGAAGAGCGCGGCATGCATGGCGCACGACAACACGGCGCGATGCCGAATCACGGCCATTCGCCAGCCGGGCATACGTTGTGCTGCGCGTTCCGCCATTGAAAAATGCCGACGATTTGAGCCAAGCCGGCGCCCGCCTGCCGGCCGCTGGCCCCTCCCGGATGTTGTCGTGACCCCTCCTGCAATTGCGAGCGAGCGCCGGTGCCGCTTCGAGCGGCAGGGCGCAAACCCTCTCAGTTCGGCGAGGCAGCCACGCGCATCTTCTCGCGGTGCGCGCGGAGCCAGTCGGCGAAGCGTTTGATCGTGGCCGCATCCGGATCCTGGGTGGTTTCGGGCGCCAGATCGGACGCGATGGTGGGCGCCGGCCGCTTGTAGTTTTCGGCCGACTCGACGGCGGAGATCGCCGTGTTCATGTCGTTGCGCTGCATGGCGTAGAAGGCCACCAGGAGGCCCGCGTGGCCGGATGAATCGCCGGATTGCGTGGACTGGTAGAGGTTTTGAAGCGCGTTGCTGAAGTCCTGCGCCTTCAGATAGAAGGACTCGCGGTCGAAGAGGAGTTCTTCCAGGGAATTGGCGCGTTCGATGGCTTCGACGAGATTGGCGATGGCGGTGTGGTAGTCGCGCCGCTCGACGGCCGCCAGCGCGGCGGCAATATATGGGCGAGGCGCGGTCTCTTCGAGCACCTTGAGCATTTCGAACTGCTGGCCGGCCCTGGCGAATTCCCGCTCGTGAAAATAGACGCGACCGAGGGTGTAGAGATCGGCGGCCTGCTTATCGAGGCCGTCTTCGAGGCGGTTGCCGTAATCGGAGACACTGTCGGACGTAATGGAGATATTGACGCCTTCGATCAGTTCCGGATGGCTGCGAAGTTCGTCGAAAGTCATGGCCGTGACGCTGTCCGGTGGCGGCGGATTGTCATAATTGTGACGGCCGGCCCTGGCGGCGACGCGATGGCTCAGCCACGAGCGCGATCGCAGCATGTTGCGCTGGCTGAGGAGATAGGTGATCGGGCTCTGGACGTACGATTCGGCTTCGACCACGCCAAAGTCGCTTCGGGTCGTGCCCTGGAGCATCTTCTGGACGCGTTCAACGCGGTGTTGATAGTTTCGTGCGGCGCGACCGCCCAGGATGCTGGGTTGCTGATAAAAGGCGCGCGGACCCAACGGCGATCGGTAGTCGGAGCTTTCGGCAGGCCGGCCGTTCATGACCCTTGACGTGGCGAAGCGCTGGTTCTGTGAGAGGATTCTCGAATTGGCCAGTCTGCTGGATTGCGCGGAAGCAACCGGCGAATGGGACAGCATTACCAGCAGGCACGTAAAGATTGCCGGTCGGGCCACGGCGTCGTCTCCAACTTCAAACAGGATCGCACGTTATGCTATCGGCATAAAACCACATGGTCAACCAACGCAATCCGCGTCCGGGGCCGCCGATGCGCCGCCCCTTTCCGTCCGAAAGCGTATGATATGAAATTCGCGGAGTCGGCGATTCATGCCCCGAGCGTCCTTTCTTTCCATTTCCCTGGCGGCCAAATGTCGCATGCTGTTCGGCCTGGCCGTGCTGCTGATTATCACTGCTGCGCTGTTTGTGCCCTGGATTCGGATGCGCGATCTGGTGCACGAGGGCAATATTCAGCGCATGCGCCTGCTTGGCCGGCTGGCCATCGAGCGCAGCGAACTGGGCTCCGGAAACTGGGACCTGAAGCAGGCGGCGGTAGATCGGTGGTGGGCCACCAGTGCCCTGCGCCTTTCCCTGACCGGGCCGGCGCCGAAGCTCATTCCGCTGCCCGACCCATCTTCGCGCAATAAACCGCCGCCGGGGGTCGACGAATATACGATCGACGCGATAGGGCGGTTCCGGGACGATCATGGGTTATCGGAGAGTCCGCCACGGTGGCGCGGTCTGGGCGGAGCGCTGATTTATCGGACGATACTGCCGATTCGGGCGACCGGTGGGACGTTTCCGGCCGGCACACTGCTGGCCGTGCTGGACATGGAGTATGTGGCGCCGCGGGCCTTTGGCGATCTGCTGATCAACTTCGGCTTGAGCCTGATGGCGGGGGCCCTGGCGGGCATCATGGCGATCCTGGCGTTTTACCTGATCGTGCACAAGTTGATCCTGTCTCCCGTGCGCGATCTGACGCGGGTGGCCGAGTCGGTCAGCCAGGGCGAGCACGGGGTGCGCAGCCAGATCGCCACGGGTGACGAATTCGAAGAACTTTCGCGCGCGTTCAACGCGATGCTGTCGCACTTGCAGGCATCCGAGAATGAACTCCGCCGCATCAACAAGAGCCTGGACACGCGTCTGGATGAACTGGCGGAGCGCAACGTGGCGCTGTTTGAATCGAACAAGCTCAAGAGCCAGTTTCTTTCGAACGTGAGCCACGAGCTGCGCACGCCGCTCGCCTCGATCATCGGATTCGCGGAGCTGTTGCGCGAAGCGGCCAGCGCGGAAGGCGGCAGGCAGTATCGATATGCCGAGAACATCATGTCCAGCGGGCGAATGCTGCTGGGGTTGATCAATGACCTGCTCGATCTGGCCAAGATCGAGGCCGGCCGGCTGGAGCTGCATTTAAGCCCGGTGAATCTCGGCGAGCTCATTCAGAACCTGGTGGACTTCATGCGGCCGCTGGCCGACAAGAAGAGCCTGCAAATGGGGGCCACGGTGGAGCCCGATCTGCCGGTCATCACGTCCGACACCGGCCGCATTCAGCAGATTCTGTACAACCTGCTGTCGAACGCGGTGAAGTTTACGGACGATGGCGGACTGATCGAAATCCGCTGCGGCCGCGCCGACGACGAACACATATTTCTGAAGGTGCGCGATACGGGCGTGGGCATCCCCGAGAGCGCGCTTTCGCGCGTGTTTGAGAAGTTCACGCAACTTGATGGATCGATGACGCGGGAGCACAGCGGCACGGGACTCGGGCTTGCGATCTCGCGCGATCTGGCGGTGCGACTGGGCGGCTCGATCAGCGTGGCGAGCGAACTGGGCAGGGGGTCGGTGTTTACGGTGCTGTTGCCGGTCAATGCGCCGGAGGATGCGCAGACCAGCGCGCTGGACAGTTTTCATCTTGCGTGAGGCCCATTGCAGGCAACAGGCGCGGAGCCCTTCCGGATTGACATGAGACCATCGCCGCAGGACATCCACGATGCTTCCGAGTCGCCGCCGCGCGCGGAAGTTCAGCGACAGCGATTTGGCAAAGCAGGCTTCAAGGCGACGATCGCGTGCGTTGCTGCGCTGTTGGCGCTGGTCGCGGTGGATGTGGCCGTGCGAATCTTTGCGCCTCCGGATTACGAACCGCGGCGGTTTGAGCCCGACGGCCGGGTGCCATTCGTGGTGTATCCCAATGGCCGGTTTGCGTATCAGCCGGGGGTGACGTTTTCGTCGGTGTACGATCGGCGGGGCGACGAGCGCGGGTACTTTGATTCGCAGGGGAGAGTCATGTACCGATTGAACAATCTCGGCCTGCGCGGCGCCGATATCATGCTCGAGAAGCCGGAGGGCGTGACGCGGATCGTCTGCCTGGGTGATTCATTCACTTTTGGAGAGGGCGTTCGCGAGGAGCATACTTATCCGGCCCGGCTGGAGGCCATCCTGTCGGGGCGGCTTTCGGGAGAGCGTTTCCAGGTGATCAACGCCGGCGTGCAGGGCTACGGCACGCTGGAGGAGCTATACCTGTATGGCCTGGTGTGTGATCCGCTTCGGCCCGACGTGGTGATTATCGGGTTCGTGCTGAATGACGCGGCGGACCCCGGCGAGACGATTCGCCTTAACGATGAACGCACGCGGGCGTTTGAGCCCTCGGCGCTGGGCCGGGTGAGCGCGCTGTGGGAGCAGTTCGAGCGCGGCCGGGAGGCCGGCCGCATCGACAGGGAGTACGCGGCGTCGATCCGGGAGAGCTTTTCATCGCAGCGATGGCAAGACACGGAGACTGCGTTCGCGGGGATGCGGGCGTATGCCGATGAGCGGGGTTTTCGCCTCGCCATGGTCGTCTTTCCGCTATACGTCGATCTGGATGGGGAGTACCCGTTCGCTGATCTGCACGCGCTGGTGGCCAAGGCATGCCGCGACGCAGGCATCGCTCACCTGGATCTGCTCGACGTGTTCAGCGGGCAGCCCGCTCAACAGTTCTGGGTGCATCCGACCGACCAGCATCCCAATGAGATCGCCCACGGCATGGCGGCGGAGCGGCTGGCGGACTTTCTTCTCGAGCTCGGTGTCATCAATTCGGCACGGCGATAGGCGAGCCGCGCGGTCGGCAATCGTGGCGCGGCGGGACGTACGAATGTCGCGCAGAATCTGCATGTGACCGCGCGCAGGCCCGATATGAAAGAGCGCGCGCAGGGCACGCGGACAAAAAATCGAGCCGCCATTTCACTTCGAACGGCCCGACCAATCATAGGCGCCTGATGCGTTGTTTCGACCGCAATTATCGGCTGCGCGCCGGTCGACCGACAAAACCGCGATGCCAGTGTTGATATCACTTCCGCTTCAGCCGATCTGGAGGTGTATAATTGACTGAAGTTCCGCTCGCGAAAGGAGTGGTCCATGGCCTCCTATGACCTAAGAAGGATTCTTGCAGGCTGGGATTACGAACCCGGCCAGATCACCGTGCGCAAGATCTCCGGCGACGACGGGGCCGTGAAGATCCAGATGCGCCTGGACCTGGGTCTGCTCCAGATGGAAGTGAGCGGGCGACCGGACGGCCGGCGTCCGCACGGCAGCGAGTCCCTGCTCGACTATCACGTTGCCGAACTGGAAAAGTACCGCGAGCGGAATGGCACCGAGCTGGGCTTCGAGCTGTCGCCCGAGGAGTGCCAGGCCCTCCGCGAGGAGGCGGTCCAATATTATCACCGTTATCTGGCCGAATTCGTGCTCGAGGACTTTGAAGGCGTCGAGCGCGATACGTCGCGCAATCTCGAACTGCTCGAACTTTGCCGCAAGTGCGCCCGCGAAGAGTCTGATCGCGTGGCCATCGAGCAGTATCGACCATACCTGATCATGATGAACACGCGGGCCAAGGTGCACCTGTCGCTGCGACAGGGCCGTTTCAAGACCGGCCTGGCCCAGGTCGACTCTGGCATCGCCAGCATCGAAGACGTGCTCGCCGACTACGGCAACGAGGACGGCGACGAATCGACCGAGCTGATGATCCTGCGCTCGCTCCGGCAGGAGATCGTCGCGCGCATGCCGACCGATCCGGTGGAGAAGCTCGAGGGCGAACTCGATCGGGCAGTCTCCGAAGAGCGTTATGAGGACGCCGCGGTCCTCCGCCGCCGCATCGAGGCGATGCGCACCAAGGGCGCCAACTCGACGGCCCGGCGTCGGCGCAAGTAAGCTGGTTGCCGGCCGTCTTCAATCCCGTCACAATCGCGGCGTACCGGTTTGGCCGGGGCGCATCCTCCGGCGTTGACGGGAGAATTGCATGTCCGACGATCGCACGACGCTCGCCGAATTGAGGGCGGATATCCGCCGCTTCGTCGACGAGCGCGACTGGTCGCAGTTTCACACTCCCAAAAATCTGTCCATGTCCATCGCCATCGAAGCGGCGGAGCTGATGGAACACTTCCAGTGGCTCGATTCGTCCGGCACGAGACCGGGCGGCGACGAGCTGGCCCGCATTCGAGAAGAGCTTGCGGACGTGATGTGTTATGCGCTGTCGTTCGCGAATGCGCTGGAGATCGACGTGGCCGCGGCCGTTCGCGACAAGCTCATCAAGAATGCGGCGAAGTATCCGGCAGACCGGTATCGCGGCCGGTTTCGCTGAACGCACACGCCTGTCGTTTCGAAGGTGAGTGGCCTTCTACACCATCGTCCCTGCGGAATTGAGTTCATTTCTGGGTCCGCAGGGGACTACACCGCCGACGCGGTCCGCGTGCCGATGGACCGGCTCTCCGGCCTGGTATGGCATGCCTTGATTCGGCGGCGCCCGTTTCGGTAAGATTGCAAGGATTCCGCCTCCGACAATCCAGCGGAATGTGCTGCGGTGGGCCGCCTGTGCGCCATGGGTGCTTCGACTGCGCGAAGTCGTGACCCGGGCGTGTGACATCATGGAGAGGAGAGAATCAATGACGCCGCGACTCGTTCGCTCGCTGATGTGCGGTGTGCTGGCCGTTGCCTTATTCTGTGGCACGGCCGGTGCAGAGCTGGTCAACATCATTGTCAACGGCACGGTCACGTCGAATCCCGTGACGGCCGGCCCCTATGCCGGCGTTCCGGTCGGCGCCAGCGCGCAGTACACCATTCCGATCGATACTGCGGAGGTCCAGTTTTCCGCGGGCACCACGACGCAATACACCTATCACCGCGAACAGGGTCAACTCGCGGTAGCGGGTGTGACAACGGTCAACGGCACGCCGGGTAACAGCTTTTTCAGCTTTTCCGGCGGCGACGCGTTCTACGAATTGCGCGCCGGCTCGCTGCCGATTCCCGGTGGACCACAAACCACGTTGCGGTTCGATTTTCGCGGCGATTCGGCCAATCCGTTCGACAACACGGCCGATCTGTCGACAAACGCCGGCGTGTACAGTGCCGCGCCGTTCAATCTGATGTCGCAGTTTCAGCTGGAAGTGCTTAATGCCCAGTTCCAGTTCGAGAATCTGGTGTTCGGCGTCGATTCGATCGTCATCACGCCGGAGCCCTCCACGATGTTTATGCTGCTTGGAGCGGCGGCGATTGCAGTCAGGCGGCGCCGTCGCCGATAGCCCTTCTTGCGCGGCGGGCCTTGTTTGACGTGTCACTGCCGCCTCGCCCCGACCAGGCGCCGCCGAACCCGGCGCAAGAAAAATCCTCAGTTCTGGCGGGCTGCAAACCGCGCGGATCGTGCGCGGCCACAACATGGATTTCGCCGGTTCGGCTTTCAGTTACACTGCAGATCTACCGCAGCCTCCACATGACGTGGCTATCGCACAAGATTTGTAAGGGGAACAAGAATGAAACTCGCCGCGTTTGGATTCGGCGCCATGGTACTGTCGGCAGCCAGCAGCGCTGCCCTGGCCGTCCCCGTCGAGGTCGAAATCTCCGGCAAGGTCGCCGTCAACACCTTCCTGACGTTTCCATTCGATGGCACGCCACCGGGAACCGACGTCAAGTTGAAGTTCATGGTGGAATCGACCAGCGGCTTTGAGCCGCGGCCGGGCTTCCGCCTGGCGCTGACCGTGACGTCCGCCTCGCTTCACGTCAGCAATTCCTCGATCGGTCCGGTGGATCTGCCGATCGGTTTGAACCTTCCCTACACGATGCCGGTCTTCGCGACGGTGGCCATCGTGCCGTCCCTTCCGAATCAGGACGAACTGGATTTCGGCGGCGGCATTCCCTTCGACCTGGGCGCAATCGAATTCCGCCACACGTTCAAGGCGGCCGACGGAGACGATGTCTCGTGGGGTACATCGGACATTGCGCAGCTGGCCGTCTGCGGTGTGCCCGGCGAGAACTTTGCGGGTCCGAACCCGGACGATTTCAAGCACTGGTACCTGCTGGGCGATTTGCTGAATCCCGGCGTGATGAACTTCAAGCTGACCGGCATTCGCCGAATTGCGCTGTCGGGCGGCGACGGCGACATGAATCGCGACGGCATCGCCGACGGCCGCGACCTTCAGGTGTTTGTTGATGCCATACTTGCGTCATCGATCGATCCGGTGGATCTCTGCCACGGCGACTTCAGCCTCAACGGCATCATCGACACGGACGACATGGCCGGCATGGTGCAGACGCTTGTCACCGGCATGCCACCTCCGCCGCCGGCCGCGTTTGGCGCCTGCTGTTATCTGGACCAGAACTTCAATCAGACCTGCGTCGACACAATCAGCCAGCAGGCCTGCACGGCTCTGGCCGGCATCGACCACGTGTTCACATTTGGCCGCGCCTGTGCCGATCTCGATCCGGCCTGCGGCGGCGGTGCCTGCTGCCTGCCAGATGGATCGTGCCAGCAGTTCGGTGTGCCCGGTTCGCTTGATCCATTCGCCGACTGTGTCGCCGCGGGCGGGCAATTCCACGGCCTGGGCATTCCCTGCGTTCCGAACACCTGCCTCGGGGCCGCCGGCGCCTGCTGCCTGACGGATCAGGACGGGTTCTTAACCGGGGAATGTCAGTTCATCACGGCCAGCGCCTGCACCGCGATTTTGGGCCAGTTCTTTGGTGAAGGCGTTTCGTGCGAGCCCGCGCCGTGTGCGGGCGCCTGCTGCGTCGAGGGCCAGGATTGCGTCGTCGTGCCGTTCTTCCAGTGCGCCGGCGAGTACAAGGGCGATGGCACCACATGCGAATTCAGCCCCTGCCCGCCCGCGAACGACGCCTGCAACAATGCCATCCTCATCGGCGAGGGCACGACCGAGTTCACCCTTGCCGGGGCGACGACGGACGGCGACGAGATTCCGAACAGTACGCCCGGCTGCCCGCAGGGATTTGATCCGGATAATTTCATCGCCCGCGACGTATGGTTCACATACATTCCATCGTGCACGGGCACGGTGCAGATCGACACCTGCGGCAGCTTCTTCTTCGGGGACAGCTCCGACACGTCCATCGCGGTTTATGACTCCTGCGGCATTTGCCCGCCGGACAGCACGACGGCGCTTTTGGCGTGCAGCAAGAGCCACTCGACCGGCGCGCCGATTCAGCACTGCATTGCCGCGGTGGAAGATGCGTCGGTTCGCGTGCAGGTGGTGTCGGGGCAGTGCTACACGATTCGCGCGGGAACCACCAACGCCACCACCTTCGGCAAGAGCATGCTGAACATCGTCTGCGGCGGCGCCTGCTGTCCGCCCGATGGCACGCTGTGTACGCTGACGACGCAGGAAGAATGCGAAAACGTCATCGGCGGCTTCTATGCCGGCAACGGCACCGATTGCACCTTTGAGACGTGTCCCGGCGCGTGCTGCATGCAGGATGGCGACGCGCTCAACTGCGTCATCACCAGCGTCCAGCAGTGCCTCTCGTCCGGCGGGGATTATCTGGGCGACGGCAGCTTCTGCGAGGCCGACTCGTGCGGCGGCGCCTGCTGCATCGAGGGCGTCAACGACTGCGTCGTCAGCACCGAAGAGGACTGCGCGGCGGTGCACCAGGGCAACTTCCTGGGCTATGGCGTGGCCTGCAACTGGGATCTCTTCGGCATCAGCATCTGCGCCGGCGGCGCGTGCTGCGACGGCGTCACCTGCACCAATGCCGTGCGCGGCACCTGCGATGCTGACTTCATCGTCAATGAAGATTGTGCCACATATACCTGCCTCGACGCACTGACCGGCGCCTGCTGCGTGGGACAGACCTGCACCGATACCATCTTTGCCGTCTGTCGCGATCAGCTGGACGGGTTGTT
>CAYOZN010000016.1:66718-69359 GCA_964408455.1 uncultured Planctomycetaceae bacterium | reverse complement strand
CAGGCCTGGCAGGCCGTTGCATGTTCGCGATGCGGGCTGATCCACTTCGGGCCGGAGGTGCCCGGCTCGACCGGTCTTTGTCCGGCGTGCTTTCCCGACGCGAAGCCGGCGCAGACGGTGTTTAATCACACGGCGGCAAAGGCCCGCGCGGCTTCCGATGGCGACGATTCATCGAGGCCGCGACGGCTTCCCGCCAATCGCAACTGAAGCATCATGAGTCCTGCCCGGCACGTCAGACAACGCGATCAGGTGTCACAGGATTGGCCCGGTGGACGCCGGCCCGCCTTCACCTTGATAGAACTGCTGGTCGTCATCGGCATTATCGCCCTGCTGCTGGCGATTCTGCTGCCGGCGCTCAGCCGCGCCCGCTGCGAAGGAGGCAAGGCCAAGTGCCTATCCAATCTGCGCAGCCTCGCGCATTTCTCGCTGATGTACATGGAAGACCAGGGCAGTCGCCTCCTCCAGTGGTATACCGTCGGTCCTGCGCTTCAGAACCCGCCGTACTATCTCTACGACGTGCAGGAGGTGACCACCTTCGTCTTCGGCGGTTTCAAGGCGCCCAACCCCGACCTGGATGCCGATCCAAACACCGACAGCACGCTGTATCCAACGAACATCCGGCCGCTGAACCGGCTGGTCGCGCCTGGGGCTGCGACAAACGACGTGATCGATCTGTACATCTGCCCCAGCGATCGCTCGTGGCGGACGCCGCTCATCGGCACGCCGCCGATCGGTCAGACCGATGAGGGCAGGACATCATGGGAAGCCAACGGCGCCTCTTACGGGCTGAACACGCGCTTTATGCAGGGCTATTGGGGAAAGGGCGGCAATTCGGGCGACTTCGCGTTTGGCGCCAATGGCGATCCGCACGATGAATACGCCGAGCGGATTTCCCGCTACATGGTCGGCGGCGATGCGGCGAGGTTCGTGCTGTGGCTGGAGCAGGGATTCTACAGTTCGGCCTATCGCGCGTCCCTGACGCTGCCGAACGGCGCGTCTGCGCCGCGCCTGGGATGGCACTGCAAATACTCCACCTGGTCGATGGCATTTGCAGACGGCCACGCCGTTAATGCATTCTGGGATACGCGGCTCGTCAACAGTGCCGTGGGCACGATCTGGCAGCCGAATTTTCAACCCGAGTAAGATTGGTTGCAGCCGGGCTCTCGATCCGCGCAGAAAAAGGGGCCGCGCTCAACCCGCCCGCGGCCCCGCAACAGCCGAGTTCCCGGCGCGCCGGGATCGTCCGGCAATCGCTATTTCTGAATCTTGCGGCTGTTCTTTCGCTTTCGCGTCTCCTTGCGGACCCACTCAGCGTTTTTCTTCTGATCTTCCTCCGACTCGAAACCGGCCAGCCGGTCGACGATGTCGGGGTTGTAGCCCTGCCGGCGGAGGTAGAACTCCTCATCGGGCACGCGCTTTTCGCGGGAGACGTGGGTGCCGACCCACTCGTTCCAGCTCTTTTCCAGGGTTTCCTTGGTTTCTTCGGGGAATTTTTCGAGCCACGCCTGGCTGTCGCGAGTTTCGCCGCGCAGGGGGTCTTCGGTGATGCCGACCCGCTTGCACAGGTCGAAGATCGCGACAAAGTCCTTCCGGCCCTTCTGGCCGCCGCACATCATGTAGGCGGCCAGGGACCAGGCCTGGGCATAATTCAAAAAGCCCTGGTCCGAGGTCATGTCCTTGGCCCAGGTCTGAGCGTCGACGGTCCAGACATAATCAAAGTTTTTCCATCGGTCGGTGTCGTGCACGCGGCGGATGACGGGGGCGTATCGTCCGCGATTGGGAACGTCGGCGAGGTTTTCTTCGACATTCTTGCTGAAATCCCAGTATTCGAAGACGGCGGCGTGACCTTCATTGAACCAGCGCGGGGCAAACAGGGGGATGCCGAAGCCGCCGAATTCCGCGGCACTCTTGAAGCCCAGTCGCAGCTGAAGCTCCATGTGGGCGGCTTCGTGCTTGAGGGTGCCCTTTTCCCATTTTTCGAACTCGCGGATGCCGCTGGTAAACTGTTGCAGGCGGCAGTGGCGCGCGGGCCACTCCGGCGAACGATCGCCCGTGATGTGGGCAAAGGCCATGAAGAACCCGCCCGATCCGGGGCTGCCGCCGTTGCGCATGTACGTCGCCCGATCGGCGAAGACGATGACTTCAATGGGAGACGTGATCTTGGCTGGGACGCCGAGGAATTTCTTGTAAGCGGCGCCGTATTCGCGGTGCAGCATTTCCATGTACATCGCGGTATGGGCCGTGAACTCGGCATCGATATCGGAGCGGACGATGAAGGGCCGGCCCTTGTAGGTCCACAGGCGGACGCGCTGCCCCTTGGCATTAAGGAAGACGCCGCCCTTCGTGTCGCCCTTGGGATCCTGCTTGGTGCGCTTCAGGACCTTGGCGAAGCGCTTGTCGTACTCTTCGTTGGACTCGTTCTTGCGCTGGCCCCAGCGAAACTTAACGCGCTTGGTCTTGTTCTTCTTGGCCTCGGCCTTGTTCTTCTTTTCCTTGGATATGTTCTTGGCGTTCTTGTCGTCGTCGTCTTCTTCATCGTCGTCGAGCATGGCCGAACGCTCGCCCGAAGCTGGCGGCAACAACGATTGGGCATGGTCGCGATCCGGGCAGGCTGTGGCGGCGCGTGCGTCGAACAGCACAA
>CAYOZN010000016.1:0-66618 GCA_964408455.1 uncultured Planctomycetaceae bacterium | reverse complement strand
TGGGCATGGTCGCGATCCGGGCAGGCTGTGGCGGCGCGTGCGTCGAACAGCACAATCGCCGCCAAGGTCGCAACAATCAGCAGCAGGCCCCTGGAAATGATGTTGGCGGTCATCGCATTCATTCCTTCCTGGTCGGCACTTGTATGAATACCCCGCCCGCTTGATGGCGAAGACGGGCGGCCACTGGCAGACACTGGTTGATGTACTTGCGCCCCAAGCGAGACGGGCAGCCGGTTGCGGAGCCGACCGGCTGCTCGCCGCATTGTATCACGAACCGGGCCGGTAGCGATAACGTTGTGCCGGGGCGCAGCGGACCACGCGGCCGGCCTGCGACCGTCCCCAATCATTGTAACGCAATCTGGAACCGGGTTTTACGCACGCCGCGCCCCCGATTCGCCCGGAAATCTGTGCGCGGGCGGCCATCGGGTTTATTGGCTTGAGGCGCACTCGGCGGCGGCTCGATAAAGTCCGGCGGGACCGGGCAGAAACTGCCGAAAACGGCTTCGCAGCCGCGCGTGACGGTGATGATGAATCGTCTTTTCACATCCATCCTGACGGCGCTCGATGACTGCCCGTCGGCCGGGCGATTCGGCATTGTGATCGGCGTCTGGTGCGCCATGCTGGCCGGCGTCGTCAACATCCGGTCCATCAGCAACGACAACATTCCCAACGTGCTCATCCCGGCGTCGCTGGTGCGCGAGGGCAATGTCGAGTTGAGCGAGTACGACGCCCTGATGCCGGCGCGGCCGGGCACGGTCCGCTACTGGGCGGTCGTGACGCCGGCCGGCGTGTATTCGCGCTATCCGATCTGGGCCGGGGTGGCGGCGGCGCCGGTGTTTGCGCCGGCGGTGTGGCTGCTGGGCGATCCTGCCGGGCCGGGATTGGGCGAGGCGGCGCTCTTGCGTATCGGGCGGCTGGCGGGGCTGGGCTTCTGCGGGCTGTACGCGGGCGTCATGGCGACGCTGCTGCGGCGGTTCGTCGCCGGGCGATGGGCGGCAGGACTGACGGTCCTTTCGATCCTGGCGACAACGATGTGGCACCAGATAGGTGCCAGTCTCTCGACGCAAACGCTGCCGGTCGTATGCATCGCCGGGACGCTTGCCGCGATCGCGACAGACAACGCACCGTCGCGGGGCCGCGCATGGCTGGCCGGTCTGCTGGCGGGGCTCGCGGTGGCCGCGCGGCCACCGGCGCTGTTCGCGGCGGCCTGTCCGCTGGGCATTCTGTTCGCCGGCAAGGCGGGGCGTCGGGCGCTGCCGTGGGCACTCCTGGGGGCGGCCGTTTTTCCGATTTTGACGCTGGCGTACAACGCGCATGTGTTCGGCGGGCCGCTGGCGACCGGGTACGGCGAGGAAACGGCATGGGGGTTCAGCGCATTCATGCCGGAAGGGGCGCTTGGACTCCTGGTGAGCCCCACGTGCGGGCTATTGGTTTACTCGCCATTTCTCGTCGCCGGGCCCGTCGCGGCGATGCTGACACTACGGCAGGGCGTGGCGCGGATGCGGCCGCTGGCGGTCTGTCTGTTGATCGGCTTTGCCGGGCAATGGCTGCTCTTTTCACGCTGGTGGGCGTGGAACGGAGCGTTGACATTCGGCGGTCCGCGCATGCTGGCTGAGACGATTCCGACGCTCGTGCTGCTGATCGCAATGCACTGGCAACAACTGGCGCAGGGGCCGGTCGCTCGGCGGCTCTTCGTCGCGGCGGGAGTTTATTCCGTCATCGTGTTTCTGGCGGGAACCTCGGCGTTCGACGCGGTCGCGCCGCTCGATCCACCGAAGCCGGATTGGGACCTGCGCGTGGATATCGTCGGGCTCTACGTGCGTCAGTTTGGCATCGCGGCCCTCGTGGGGAAGATGATGCTCAATGCCGCCATGCTCGCCGCGGTGCTGACGGCGGGAGGATGGCTGGCGTCGCGCTTCTGTAGCGATGTCGACAGGGTGCCGGAGACGCAGCCGGCTTGAAATGGCCGCGTTCGCCTGGTGCCGCGCTTGGTGAACGGTGTCAGTCTGTTGTCGGAACAGGCGCTTAGTCGACGACTTCGATATCGATCTGCCCGATGAGCGACACCAGAGATACGATGGTGTTCATCAGACCTTCGTCGCCCAGCGGCATGAGCGTGACGGCAATGTGCGTCACGTCGCAATCGGTCTGTCGCATGGCGGCGTCGATATCGACCCACTGGCCGTCGAAGTACACCTGCGTCCACATGTGGTAGCCGAAGGCGGTGTGTCTGGAGCCGCCCAGGAAGCCCTCTGGAACGGCAACGAGACCGCCAACGCCGCGGGCCGGCAGGCCGACGGCGCGTGCCATTGCCGCCAGCAACACGCCGTGTTCGGTGCAGTCACCCTTCTTTGTTTCGGCGACTTCCGTCGCGGTGGCGAAACCGACGCTCATGCTCTTGTCTTCGATGTAATCGGTCACGAACTTGCGCAGTGCATCGGCCTTGGCGGCCGGCGTGGTCTTGCCGCGGACGGCGCGACGCGCGAGGCGGCGGATGCGCCCGTTGCGGGCATCGGCGGTGGCCGAGGCCTTGAGGTACAGCTCCATTTCGTCGGAAGGCTCGGACGGCGGGGCCTTGCGCAGCGCCTGCCAGTCGAGGTTGCGAATGATCACGAGCACTTCACGGTCGCTGACGCGCTTGACGGTCTGCATGCCGGTGTCGGGCAGGTGCGGCAACTTGCCGGCGACGCCATCCTTCATGCGCAATCTCAGTTTCAGCTCGCGCTGGTCGGGGTCGACGCGCTTGTTGGCGTGGACCATGGTGTCGAGGAACATTTCGGGCGGCGCGCCTTCCTTCAACGCCTCGTCCTTGGTGGTTTCGATCATCCTCAGTTGCATGAAGCCCATGTTGATGGACATCACCACGGGCTGCATTTCCGAATCGACCCAGAGAGTGCTTTCAAGTTCGAGGGCTCCCGCGCCCGCCGGTGCGCCGGGCAGCTTCGCCGCGTCGAGTTTGAACGTGGAAGAAATGCGATAGAGCGAACGCTTCGTGCCGCGGACGTCCACGTTTTCCTTGTCGTGAACCTCGAACTCGAGTTCGACGGGACCATCCTTGCGCAGGCTCGGCTCGTAGGCCTTTAGCGTGAACGAAGTGCCCGGTTCCAGGCCGCGCTTCATCTGTTCCAGCATCTGCCCCCAGGCAAAACGCACCTCCGGATCGAATGGATATTCCTCGCGGTGTTCCTTGCCCATCTGCTCGGTCACCAGCTGGACAGCGAGGCCGCCGGCATCGTCCTTTTTGACACGGCCGGTGATGGTCTCGGGGATGGTGCCCAGTGACTGAACGTGTTTGAAGCCAAGCGGGCGGCCTTCCAGCGTCTCGCGAAAGGCCTGGTGCATCGACATCTTCACGGCGGCTTCGCCGCGGCGGAGTTCGAAGTGCATCTTTGTGTTGGTGTGGACCTCATCGCCGACGCGCTGCATGACGCTGTGCATGTAGCCGCACTTGGCGCCCTGCATCTCGATGATATGCCAGCTCTCTTCGAATTTTGGCGCCTTGGGGGCTGCGGGCGCGGATAGCGGCGAGGAGAGCCACAGTGCCAGGGCGACGAAAAACAGCGCCGGGCAGATGAACGATCTTTTCATGTTGAACTCCTTGGCCTCGCTGAATATCGGCGATTGGCAGCGCGTGGACGCATGATAGCAGAACGGCGGGACGACGCTGATTTTTCCTCGCGCCTTCGCGGGGTGGCGCTCCGACAATCTTAGTGCCCAGGCCCGCGGGGACGCCGTCCGGTCGCCCTGGGCAGCCGTTTGCCTGCCGGTCGGCAAGGCAAACGCGGGCGGCCATGGCCATCTTTCGCGGGATGGGATGCGATCTCCGGCTGTGCCGGCATTACGGCGGAGTTCGCATCGATTGACCGCGCCGCCGTGGCCGATACTATTCGCGCCATGGTGAAACGCCCCTTGCGCTTTGGTTCAGCTCTCCACAGCGGCTTGACCATCCTCGTGGTGGTTGCGAGTGCGTGCCACAAGCCCATTCCGCCGGAGGAACCGACAGCGGCGGTCATCTCACAGCAGGAAGACCTGCAATATCTCTGGAATGGCACGTTGTCGGTGTTGCGGAAGTTCGAATTCGTGCCCGACCGGCAGGATCGTGCGGCCGGTGTGATTGCGACGCTTCCATTGACGAGCATGCAGTGGCATGAGCCGTGGCGGCAGGATGTCGCCGATCAGTATTTCCTGCTCGAATCCTCGTTGCACACGATTCAGCGGGTGGTGACGGTGAAGTTCCATGCGGAGCCCGAACCAAACGTCGAGGTCCGCGTTGACGTCTATCGCGTCAGCCAGCCCGAAACGCAGATCACGTCGGCCTCTTCGGTGCTGCACGGATTTGCCGGGTTGCTGCCCACGGAGGAGGGGCAGATGGGACCGGGGGTGAGAGCCGAGCGGGTCCCGCTGGGCCGGGACGCCGCCCTAGAAGAGCGCCTGCTTGGGCGAATCCTCGAATTCACGGTGCATCCTGTGGCGGACACGGTCGATACGCCTGCGGCCGAGGCCTCCAGTCCGGCCTGAGGGTCTTTCCCGAAGACATTGCATCGACGCCGCCGGGCGGTGCGGCCGCAGGCGGCCTGCGGCGCTCATCCCTTGCCGTGCATGTGCCTTCGGACCTAGGCTATGGCGTATGCCGCCCGCCGAAAAAATCACGCTCGCCACGTTACTGGCCCACAAGCGACAGCGCAAGCCGATCAGCATGCTGACCGCCTATGACTTTCCCTCGGCACAGATCGAGGCGGCGGCCGGCGTCGATTGCATTCTGGTCGGCGATTCGGCAGCCCAGGTCGTGCTGGGTTACGACTCGACGCTGCCAATCACCATGGATTTTCTGGTGACGCTGGCAGGGGCCGTCCGCCGCGGTGCGCCGAACGTGTTTCTCGTCGGCGACATGCCATACCTGTCATACCACATCAATACCGAGGAGGCCATTCGCAACGCAGGGCGGTTCATGGCCGAGTCAGGCTGCGACTGCGTCAAGGTGGAGGGCGATGCGCGGATTGTCGACACCGTGCGGGCCATGGCGGCGGCGACGATACCGGTCATGGTTCACCTGGGGCTGCGACCGCAGGCGGTTCACCAACTGGGCGGGTATCGTGCCCAGGGGCGTGACGCGCGATCGGCGCAGCGTCTGGTTCACGATGCGAAGCTGTTGGAAGACGCGGGGGCCTGTGCGATCCTGCTGGAGGCGGTGCCGCCCGAGCCCGCGCGGGTGATTGCTGAGGCGACGGAGCTGCCGGTGATCGGGTGCGGGGCCGGGCCGCACTGCGACGGGCACGTGGTGGTTCTGCACGACATGCTCGGCCTGACGGAGGGAAATCTGCCGCGTTTCGTGAAGCGATATGGCAATCTCCGCGGGGAAATCCGCCGGGCAGTGGAGGCGTACGTTTGTGACATTGCGGAGCGGCGTTATCCCGGGCCGGAACACCGCTACGAAATGGACGCGGAAGAGCGGGCCCGTTTTGAGGCCGGACACGGTTCGTAGCCCGGCGACCCTTCTGCTGTAAGCTGAATCATTTCAAACAGTTGCAAGCCAAAATGGTCCTGAGCGGGGGCCTCGGCCGACGACAGATCACACCCACGTTCGGGTGAAGATCAGGTGCTTTGCAGCCGGGCGCCGGGGCCAGTGCTGGTGTTACGGCTTTTCCTGGTGGAAAGCAGGAGCTGGGCTGCGCCGCCATTTTGAATGTGGAATTCCCGCGCGGAGTTCTGTTAAGATAGCGATCTGATTGTGGGTGGTGGTGCTTAACGGTGCATTCGTCCGAATGTAACCGTGTCACCGGCCTGAAAAACAAAGGTTTCAGCAGGCGTGCCGGACTTCGGCATGCGGCTCCTGTTGGCGTAGTGCCAGTGTAACGGCGTTAGATCGCGCGCGGCGCGGACGCTTGCGCGCGGCAAACATGGCCGACAGCTTCCATTCGGCCCCTGTCGAGCGATACCCGTTCGAGAACGGGTTATGCGCAAGGAACAAATCATGAGACGCGAACGAGGTTTCACGCTGATCGAACTTCTCGTCGTCATCGCCATCATTGCCCTCCTGATTTCGATTTTGCTTCCCGCCCTCACCAAGGCCAAGGAGGAAGGCAACCGTGTAGTCTGCATGAACAACATGCGCCAGATCGGCACGGGCGTCTTTCTGTACCTGGAGAACAACGACAACCTGCCTTGGACCTACGTGAAGAATGTCAACCCCTCGACCGGCAATCCGGAATACTGGCAGGGCACCACCTACATCAGCAGCTACACATGGGGCGGGATGAAGGCCCCACGGCCGTGGCCGGGCGACGAGAGCGGCGACTGGACGATCGTTCCGCCGCAATACCGCGCACTCAACAAGATCCTCGCACCAGGGGTGCAGGACAGCGAAGTCAACAGCCAGCGCGGCAACGCCGGAATCAAGCTCATGCAGTGCCCGAGCGATCGCTCAGCGGTATCGCCCACTGTTGGCCAGAACCCCGGCTCCCCGGAGGATTATGAGGGCCGCACGAGCTGGCAGGCCTATGGCAACAGCTATAGCATCAACTGGTTCTTCCTCGATTTGTCGCCCATCCCGTTCAACATTCCGAATCTGTTCCGGTACGGCAAGCAGATCGTGAACCAGAAGATCGGCGGCGCAGCGGCCGAGTTCGTGCTCATGTGGGAGAACCACGTGGACCAGGTGTTCCCCACGGCGACGCCAATCGGCGGCGGATACCTGATCCAGGGATGGCACCGGAAATTCTCGCAACACTCGTTTCTGTTTCTGGATGGTCACTCCGAGAACCGCTATTTCGACACGCGGTTCTCCAAGCGACCCGGATGGCGCGTGACAATCGATTGACACCAGAGGCAAAGGGATGGAGTCGAGGGACGTCAAGAAACTGGTATTCGCCGGCATTCTCCTCGTGGCGGCCGCCATCAGCTACGCAATGCTGCGGCCGACGGACGAGGATGCGCCCGAGTCCGACAGCACCAAGACGCAGTGGTATTGCGCCGCGTGCAACTCCGCCTTCGAACTGACGGCAGCCGAAATGCAGGAATCGGTCGAGCTGCGCGCCAAGGACGGCGAGGCCGCTGATTCGAGCGAGCCGCGGGTTCGCGGCAGGGGTGCGGGGGCCATGATCAGCGTGGCCAAGTGTCCCAAGTGCAACCAGATGACGGGCGAAGCGGCCGTGAAATGTGGTGGCTGCGGCGAGATCTTCGCGGCCAAGGCCAAGAGCGGTAAGCCGGCGATCTGCCCGAAGTGCCAATGGGATCCGCTGACCGGCGAGACGGCCAGCGGAGAGCGGCTGCGGGCCAACGAGTAGACCTCGTCAGGGAGCAGCCCACAGTTCGCGGCGTCTGTTGCGCGCGTCGTACGATCTGACCCATTTGCGCGTTGAATCCGGCTCGTGCAAAAGTCAGTCGCGGCGTACCTGCGTGAGGCAGGTGCCGCCTATAATATGAACCGAGAAAGCGCACACGCCGCTTTCTGGACAGTCTCGCCCGGGTGCTTCTCAGGGCGAATCTCAGAGGTTTGGGTGGATGGGTAAAAACGGCGTAAAAATCGGCATAATTGTTGTAGCATTTGCCGGGGCGATCATTGCATGGATCGTCTCCAACCGCGAAGAGCCGCTTCCGGCTGACGTGGTCAAGCCGCAGATGGTGGATCTGGTCTGCACCGAGTGCGGCGCGCACACACAGGATTCTGCCGACAATCTGGCGAAAGTGAAGATCGAAGGCGGCATCAGGACACCGGAAGGCGAAGGCGGTTTCCGGCGGATGGCAAAGGTGCGCACGAAGTACCCGTGCAGCGCCTGCAATCAGCCCGCGGCGGTGCACGCGAAATACTGCCAGGATCACGATCTGTACTATCCGGCCGAGTCCGAATCGGGCGGTGGTGGCAAGTGTCCGAAGTGTCCGTGATCGACGTCGGCGCGCCGGCATTCGTCGGGGCGAGCCGCGAAATATCGCGTAAGTAAGAACAGGTGTGATGTGGGTTCTCAACGTTAGCTTACAAGGAAGCCGGATTATGACATGCAAGAAACGTCGCGCGTTCACGCTCATTGAACTGCTGGTGGTGATCGCAATCATCGCGCTGTTGATTTCGATTCTGCTGCCGGCGCTGGCCAATGCGAGAGAAGCGGCCAACGTCGCCTACTGTCTGAACAATCTGAAGACGCAGGTCACGACAGCCGCCATCTACATCGACGATCAGCAGGGCGATCTCGCGATGCCATGGCACATGGGCTTCCAGGAAGGCGGCCAAAGTGCGAGTTGGGCTTCCGAGTACGTCTATGGCGGCGTGCAGACCGTAAACCAGCACCCGGATCCGCAGTTCGCCAACGGCGACTGGCACAAGTGGTGGACCGAATGGCGGCCCTACAACAAGTACGTCGCTCCCGGCACCACGGGCAAGGGCGCCAACATCAAGACCTGGGTATGCCCCTCCGACAAGAAGGACCTGACGCCGGTCGTCGGGCAGACCGGTGCGGATGGTTCTCCTCCTGCCTATCCGTCGTACGTTGCGGTGGGTAACAGCTATGTCATTCACTGGTACTGGGTGAAGGGCCCGCCATGGAATGACAACTCGTCATACTTCACGATCCCGGATAATCCTCTCACTTATACCGGCAATACGATGACGCAGGCCGGCCGGCAGCTGCTCAAGAAGAAGGTGGGCGGCCCGGCCGCGAAGTTCCCGCTGCACTCCGAGGGCGCCTTCAACGCCTACACCTACGACATGGTCGATCCGCTAAGCGGCCAGACCAGCATCAACACCAATCCGGCGGAAGGCTGGCACAAGAAGTACAACCGGTTCTCGCTGGGCTTCTTCGACGGGCATGCCGAGTACATCTTTGCCGATGTGCGCTACGCGAAGAGCCCGATCTATGACCTGTGGGCCGAGTCGAACACGCCCGTGCAGTAAGCCGGTTCGCGGCCTTTCGCAAGCTGACCAGGTGAATTTTCACGCCCTTTGCGGGACGGTTTCCCGCAAGGGGCGTTTTCGTTTTCCAGTCGTTTACGCGTCCGGTTTGGCGCTCTCGCCGCCGGTTTTCGGCTCCGGGATGCGCTTGCCGTGCGGATCGCGCTGCAAGTCTTCCAGGTCGGTTTCGAGCTGGGAGCGCATCTGCGGCGAGATGTAGTGCTCGACGCGCTCGGCCGGCATGTGGAGATGATCCAGCGGCAGATCGAAATGGCGGTCGAGGTACGATTCCCAGAGCCGGTGGGAGCGGATCAAACCGGCCGCGCGGGACTGTCCGATGGGTGTCAGCCTCACGGCATCGGTCGCGCCGCCATCCGTGCGGGCGACGTCGATAGCGCCCTCGCGACGGAGCTTCGCCAGGGCCAGCCGCGATCGCCAGCCGCCGCCCAGCAGCGTCAGGAGGCGGGTTCGGCTGATCTCGGGCTGCCGCGGGTGCTCTTCCTGGGCGCGATAGAGCAGGCCGAGCATGTCCTCCCGCGCGATCTGGAGGCTCAGGGCGGCGCGATTGCGCCAACGGCTGAGCAGGCCCAGCCGCGGCGAGCCGATCAGGGCCACCAGCAGCAGGGCGCCCGAGAGCGTCGCCATCATGGCAGCCGTGTTGGGCGTCACGTCCAGACCGGTGAGCTGCGGCGCATACACCACCAGCACCCGTGCGGCTGCCGCCGAGACCGCCGCCAGCAGCAGGCTCAGCGGGATCATGACGCCGAGGCGGTCGGTCAGCAGGTGGGCCGTGACCGGCGGCACGATGAGCATGGCAATGACAAGGACCGAGCCGACTGCTTCGAAATTCGCCACGGTGGTGACGGCGACCATCGCCATGAGGGCATAGTGCATGACGTTGGCATTGATGCCGAGCGTGGTCGCCAGGGCGGGATCGAACGCGCTGATCTTGAGCTCCTTGTAGAACAGCCCCACGAAGAGCAGGTTCGCGGCGAGCACGATGGAGAGCGTGATGGCGGTCGTGGGGATGGAACCGTCGAGCACTTCGAGGCCGATGAAGTCCATGTTTCCGTAAAGAACGCAGCCGGCATCGAGGTCGACGTGCCGGGCGCCTTTTTCGATCAGGATGAGCCCGATGGCAAACAGGACGGTGAAGATGACGCCCATGGAGGCGCCCTCCTCGACCTTGCCATAGCGCGTCACCATTTGCGTGAGCAGGGCGGTGAGCAGGCCGACGGCGATGGCGCCGATCAGCATGGGCAGCGAGGCACGGCTGTGCGTGATCAGGAAGGCGATCGCAAGCCCCGGCAGCACGGCGTGGGAGATGGCATCCCCCATCAGGCTCATCTTGCGAAGGACGAGATAGTTCCCGAGCAGTGCGCAGGAGCAGGCGCTGAGCACGCCGACCAGCAGCACCCAGCCGTCGGTCGACCAGATCCAGGATGATTCGAGGGCAGCGATCATTTGATGCGGCAACAAGATTCAAAATGCTGAATGATGAGTGATGGAGGATCGGACGCTTATTGCTTGTTTATGACTCTCCATGGAGCATTCACGATTCATCATTCACCATTCATCATTTGTCGTTTTCAACTCGCGTGCGGCGACGGCGGTATGCGCCGCTGATCCTCCAGTAGGCGCTCAAGTTCGGCGACGATGTCGGGCGAGAGCACGTGTTCGACCTGGTCGGCGTCGCGATCGACGTGCGACGGGGCGATGTCGGCATGGCGGATGAGGTAGAGCTCCCACATGCGGTGATTGCGAAGGATGCGCCGCGCTTCGACCCTGCCGGCCGGCGTCAGACGAAGCGTCGCGTCGGGGCCGTGGGCGAGGGCCCCGGCGCGCTCCGCCCGGGCGATGGTGGCGGACAACTGGCTGCGGGACCAGGTCCGGCGGCCTAGCAGGTTCTGGACCGTTGTGCGCTCACCGCCCGTCTCCTCGTCGTGCTCGCCCATGGCGCGGAGCAGATTCTGGTAGGCAATCTTCCGGCCCAGCGCCGCCCGGCGGATCATGGCGGCCAGGACGCCCCGCAGCGGGGCAAATAGCATGCTGAAGAAGAAAAACAGCCCGGCGCAGATGACAATCATCGCGCCGGCGGGCATCTGCGAATACATCGCGCTGAACGTGGAGCCGACGTAGCCGCTGAAAACGCCAATCAGGCCGGCGATTAAGGTCATGCGGCGCAGATCGTCGGTCCAGAAACGCGCGGCGGCCGCGGGGATGATTAACAGTGCCACAACCAGGATCAGGCCGACCGCCTGCAGGCCGACGACGGTCGTCAGCACGACCAGACCCATCATGATGACGTCGACGAGCAGCACCGGCCGGCCGATGGTCGCGGCGAAGGCGGGATCGAAACAGACGAGTCGAAGCTCCTTGTAGAACAGGAGCACCAGTGCAATCACGGCGATTGCCGTGATGGCGATGAGCAGGGCATCCTGGTAGATCATGCCGGCGGTCTTGCCGAAGATGAACCGGTCGAGCCCCGCCTGGTTGCCGGTGCGCATGCGCTTGACGTAGTCGAGCAGCACCATGCCGATGCCGAAGAAGACGCTGAGCACGATGCCGATGGCGGCATCCTCCTTGATGCGGGGAAAGGAGCGCAGGCCCAGCACCGCCAGCACGCCGAGCGTGCCGGTCGCGGCCGCCCCCGCCAGCAGCCAGGTGAGCGATTTGTCGCCCAACAGCAGGAAAGCGAGAGCGATGCCGGGGAGCGTGGCGTGGCTGAGGGCATCGCCCATCATGGCGCGGCGACGCAGATAGGCGAAGGTGCCGACCACGCCGGCCGCCAGACCGAGGAGGGCGGTGCCGATGACGACGACGCGCGTGTTGTAGTCGCGCAGCAGGGCGATGCGCCAGAACAGGTCGACCGAAAAATTCCGGTAGAGTTCCAGCAGCGGTTCGTACCAGGCGGCATGTTCGATGACAGGTGGCATGTTCAAGCTTCGCCGGGCACGTTCTAGTCAGTGGGGTGTGCCCGCCCGGGCCATGGCCTCGGCCGCCTCGACCAGCAGCGTCAACCGGCCGCCGTACGTTTTCTGGAGATTCTCGGGCGTGAAGATACTGGTCGTGCTGCCGGCTGCGACGATGCGCATGTTCAACAGGATGACGTGGTCGAAGTAGTCCTTCACGGTCTGGAGATCGTGGTGAACGACCAGCACGGTCCGACCGCGCGATTTGAGCTCGTTGAGGATGCTCACGATGGCGGTCTCGGTGGCCGCATCGACGCCGGCGAAGGGCTCGTCCATCAGGTAGATTCGCGCATCCTGGGCGAGGGCCCGGGCCAGGAAGACTCGCTGCTGCTGGCCTCCCGAGAGCTTGCTGATCTGCCGCCGCGCGTAGTCGGCCATGCCCACCTGCTCGAGCGCGTGCAGCGCGATTTCCTTCTGCTGCCGGCCGGGCGGCACACACCAGGGGATGTGCCCGTAGCGGCCCATGGTGACGACGTCGAGGGCGCTGGCGGGAAAATCCCAGTCGATGCTCTCGCGCTGCGGCACGTAGCCGACGAGCTTGCGCGCCTTGCGATAGGTCTGGCCGTAGAAGCGCACGCTGCCGCTGGCCTTGGGCACCAGCTCGAGGCAGGCCTTGACCAGGGTGCTCTTGCCGGCGCCGTTGGGGCCGATGATGCCGATGAGCTGGCCCTCCGGCGCGGCATAATCGATGTCCCACAGGACCGGCTTGCGATGATATGCGACGGTCATGTCGTGAATGGAAAGTGGCGCGGCGGCGTCGTGATCGCCGCGCTTAGTGGCATCGGCAGGACGGGTTTCGAGTCTGGTGGAGCTTTCCATCGCCGAACGTTCTCCGGGCAATCTATTCGCCGGATCGCAGCTTGCCCTGCATGCCGCCGGGGGCGACCTTCCCGCCCAGCGCCTTCACAATGGTGGTGACGTTGTGGTCGATCATGCCGATGTACGTGCCCTCGTAGGTGCCCGGCGGTCCCATGGCATCGGAATAGAGGGTGCCGCCGATCCTGACGGGGTGATTCCGAGCGGCGGCGCCTTCCACCAGGGCACGGACATTCTTGTCGGACACCGATGATTCGACGAACACCGCCCGCACCTTCCGGTCCACCAGCAGATCGACCAGATCATTGATATCCTTGATGCCGGCTTCCGATTCGGTGCTGATGCCCTGAATTCCCCGGACTTCGAGGCCGTAGCGCCGGGCGAAGTAGTTGAATGCGTCGTGAGCCGTGACCAGTACGCGGCTTTCTTCGGGTATCGTAGCCAGCGCGGCGGCTGCAAACTCGTGGAGCTTATCGAGCTGCCGGGCGTACGCGGCGGCGTTTTCGCGATAGACATCCGCGTTGGGCGGGTCGAACTCGCCCAGGGCCGTGGCGGCGGCGGCCGCGCACGCCTTCCACAACAGCGGGTCCATCCACACGTGGGGATCGGCATGGCCGGCGAATTCCGGCGGCTCCAGCAGCTTGCCGGGCTCGAGATCGGTCGTGACGGCGTGCACCGGACGCCGGCGCCCGACGGCGATCAGGGCATCCGTCATTTTTCCCTCGAGCAGCAGGCCGTTGTAGAAGATGAAGTCCGCCTGCGTCAGCTTCAGAATGTCCGATCGGGATGCCTGGAAGAGGTGCGGATCGACCCCTTCGCCGATGAGGCCCTCAACCGCGGCCTTGTCGCCGGCGACGTGGCGGACCATGTCGCTCACCATGCCGACGGTGCAAACGACGTTGTATGGATATTGGCGCGGCGCGTCGCGGCCGGAATCGGACGCGCGGGAATCTGCGGCGTCGCGACAGCCGCAGGCCGCGAGACAAATGGGGACGAGGGCAAGAGCGACGCAGGTTCCACGGTTCATGGGTTGCTCCCGAGCTGGCCGGGCGACGAGATCCGATCTTTAACATTGCTACACAACTTAGTAAATGCTATATTTATTCGTGCCCGTTGTCAATCGGGCGGCGATCGCTTTTTATGGAGGCATTGCGTGCCGGATCGCCGCGGACGGCGGGCATCCATCCGCGTGCGTCTGAAACGGACGGCCGGGCCGGCGGCGCCCCGGCGCGCGCCAGGCTGCCGGTGGAGGTTGTTGCAATCGATTATGTGCGCGCGTTCGAACCAGGACGAGAGTAAGCGGCGGCCTTCGAGCGAGCATTCGGCCCACGGCTATCGCCGAACGCGATCGGATCATGCCCGCGAGATCGCCGAGGATTATGTCGAGCTGATCGACGATCTGATTCAGGACACCGGCGAGGCCCGCGCGGTGGACCTGGCGCGGCACCTGGGTGTCACGCAGGTGACAGTTACCAAGACCATCGAGCGGCTCAAGAAGGACGGGCTGGTCACGTCGGAGCCCTATCGCTCCATTTTCCTGACGCCGGAGGGCCGGCGGCTCGCGGAATTCACGCGGCAGCGTCACCAGCTGGTGCTGGACTTTCTGTTGTCGCTGGGGGTGCCGCGCGCGGATGCCGAAGTGGATACCGAAGGCATCGAGCACCACATCAGCCCGCGGACGCTGGAGGCGATGAAACGCCATCTTAGACGGCGATGATCCGGTGACCGCGTTTTTACGGAGATTGTCCGCACAGCGGCAGCCTTCGTTGCTCAGCGGCGTTCGCAGGTCTAAAGTACCGCATTCCTGTACGATACTCTGGACGGCGACCGCTCGCGGCCGCCCCTGGTGGAAGGATACGGTTATGCCGCGTTTCGACGACAATCCGATTGCCCGTCAGGACCCGGAGGTCTGGAAGGCGTTCGCCGCCGAGGAAGACCGTCAGAAGAACACCATCGAACTGATAGCCTCGGAGAATCACGTCAGCCCGGCCGTGCTCCAGGCGGCGGGCTCGATCTTTACCAACAAGTATGCCGAGGGCTATCCCGGCCGGCGCTACTACGGCGGCTGCGAGAACATGGACGTGGTCGAGCAACTGGCCATCGACCGCGCGAAGAAGCTGTTCGGCTGCGAGCATGCCAACGTGCAGCCGCATTCCGGCAGCCAGGCCAACCAGGCGGTGTTGCTGGCGGCCATGCAGCCCGGCTCGCGCCTCATGGAGGCCGAGCAGCGCGAAAAGAACCCCGGCGAGCCGGTGCGCACGCCCGGTGACATGATATTGTCACTTCACCTGGACCACGGCGGCCACCTGTCGCACGGCAAGAACGTAAACATCAGCGGCAAGTGGTTTCGCGTCACGCACTACGGCGTGGATCGCGAGACCGGCCGCATAAGCCTTGACGAGGTGCGCCGCCTCGCCCGCGAGTGCCGGCCGAAGCTGATCATCACCGGCGCCAGCGCCTATCCGCGCATCTGGGACTGGGCCGGCTTCGCGGAGATCGCCCGCGAGAGCGGGGCCCTGCTCATGGCCGATATCGCCCACATCGCCGGCATGGTGGCGGTCGGGCTGCACCCGAGCCCCGTCGCGGTATGCGATTTTGTCACCACGACGACGCACAAGACGCTGCGCGGGCCGCGCGGCGGTCTCACCATGTGCAAAGGCGACTGGGCCAAGAAAATCGACTCGGCGGTGTTCCCGGGACTACAGGGCGGGCCGCTCATGCACATCATCGCTGCCAAAGCGGTGGCATTTGGCGAGGCCCTGCTGCCCGAGTTCAAACAGTACCAGCAGCGCGTGCTCGAGAACGCAAAGGCCCTGGCCGAGGCCCTGTTGTCCAAGGGGCAGAGCCTCGTCTCCGGCGGCACCGACAATCACCTGATGCTGCTCGATCTGCGCAGGGGCTATCCCGCGGTCAGCGGGGCCATGGCCGAGGCGTGGCTGGGGCAGGCCGGGATCGTCGTGAACAAGAACATGATCCCCTTTGACGAGCGCAAGCCCATGGAAACCAGCGGCTTGCGCATCGGAACGCCCGCCGTCACCACCCGCGGCATGGGGCCGGACGAGATGCGCCGTATCGCCGAGTGCATCGATCGCGTGCTGTCCGCCGAGGGCGGCCGACCGGCCATCGAAACCACGCGCGGCGAGGTGCTCGAACTCTGCCGATCGTTTCCCCTGCCCGGCCATGAATGATCGATTCGCGGGTCCGTCCAACCTGCGTGCACACAAATGTCACCAGTTTGACGCTGAACGCTGACCGCGCCCGGTGCGCGGCGGGGCTGTCCGCGCTGTTCGCGGCAGCACTCGCGGGCGGCTGCGCGGGATCGGCTGATGTGAGATTTGTCTCGCTGGATGCCCAGGAGATCGATCCGCCGGCGGTCGACGTCCTCGAATACGCGGCCGACCGGGCATGCTGGCATGTGAATGACGCCGGAGAACTGGTCATCGGCATTCGGGCGGCGCGCGGCTCGCTCCTGTTTTCAACCGAGTTGCTCATCTCGCTGGTCCCTGGCGGGCCGCCGGCCGGCAGTGGGCGCAACTACAACATGCGCGACCGGGAAGTGCGCGTGGCCCTCGTGAATCGCGGTGGCGCTCAGCGGCTGCGCGCCTATCGGGGCGTCATGACGGTGAGCGTGGAAGATTCAGATACGATCACCGGCAGCTTTCGCGTGTTTGCGCGGACGGACGCGCGGTTGCAGCTGTTGTCGCTGTTGCCGCCGCGTCCGCATGACTTTCTGTGCTTCGGCACCTTTCGGGCCGTGCGTAGTGCGCGCCGTGCCGAGGAGATTCGCGAGCAGACGGAGGCGATCGGCGGCAAGCGGGCGCCGGTGTCGGCTGATGCGGCGCGCCAGCGGCCGGAATCGTGACGTCGGGCAACGTGCCGGTGCAGAGCCGGCTGTTGGAAGCGCCGTGCCGGCGGGCGGAGACGCGGGGCCTTGCCGGCGCTTCGGGTTGGTGTGGTCGAACAGGCTGACCGATAAAGCGGCTGTGCACGTGCGACATCGCGGTTTCGATGGCGAGCTCCAGGTCCGGGAAGATCACATCGTGGCGAGAGAGATTCGGCTGTCCGATGGTTGGGATGCCCGCGCTTTATATCGTACGTTTGACGTGGATGCGGTTGGCTCCAGGGCGGGCGGCAGGGTCCTCGTGTGGATCCTGTCGCTCGAATTTTGTATGGCGCCGCCCGGGACGAAGCGGACCGCCGGCGCAGTGGTGTCTGGCGGCAAGGCAGGAGGCTCTTGGACATGTGGGGTTCGCGACCCGTCAGCGTCCGCGCCGCCGTTCGCAGAACCTTTATCGGTTCCGTTGTTGTCATTGTATTGGCATCATTCGCAGGCCACGAATATCTCCGCAGAGCGGCCTGGCAGCAGTCCGAACGCGCCCGTGCCGCCGAGACCGCCCGGCTCGTAGCGCACCAGCTTGCACTGCGGCCTGATTTCAGCACGCCCGCGCTGCTTCACTTCTGCCGCCATCTGGTCGAACTGCCAAACGTGCTGGCGATCGCCATTCGCGACGATCAGGCTACCGATGTCGCTGCCGCGGCACGGATGCCGCAACTCAGCGACGAGTTGATCGAAACCGATCCCGGTGCATCAATGCTTGGGACGGTCGGCGAGATCGGGCTCGATCCGCCGCTGGCCGGCCGCTACCGGCCGACGCTCAGTGTCTGGGTGCCGATCGTGAACCGCATGGGGCTGCAACGGCCGCTGCGCATCGGGCTGGCCATTCGCAGCGCGCCGCCAGGAGCGCCGAGCTTTGCCGATATCAGCACCTTCTTCGTGCCGCTTGCCGCCCTGGCCGCGCTGGTGCTGTTCTTCGGCAGGCATTACCTCGGCAAGCGCCTTCATGCGCCGTTGCAGTCGCTGGTGCACAGCGCCGCCAGCGAAGTGAACGCCGCCGCCCTGACCGCTGCCGGCGCCGCGGGGCAGGAGCTTTCAATCGTCTCCGAAGCACTGAACCGCCTGCGCTCCGAGCGAATGACCTGGCGGCAGCGGACGCATCTCATCGAGCGTCGGGTGGACTCGGAGATTGCCAAGGAGACGCGCCGCATCAACCAGGACCTCCGCCGCGTTCAGAAGCAGGCCTGGCTCGATCCGCTCACCGGGATCTACAACCGGCGGTTTCTTCAGGAGAAGTTTCCGGAGATCTTCCTCGCACAGAAGAGCAGCGGCCGCGATCTCTCGGTCGTGATGCTCGATCTTGATTCGTTCAAGCCGCTCAACGATCTGCTCGGCCACGCCGCCGGCGATGAGATGCTGTCGTATGTCGGCGACCTGCTGCGGCACTCGATTCGAAATGACGATTTTGCCGTGCGATACGGCGGCGATGAATTCCTCCTGATATTTCCCGGCGTCTCGGTGGACATGGCCCAGTCCACCGTCGAGCGCATCCTGGCGACTTTCTCCCAGCGAGCAAAGATGATGGCGCCCATCCAGCCGCCGCCCTCCTTCAGCGCCGGCATCGCCGGCGTACTCCGAAATCGGCCGAACCAGCCGTCGGAGCTGCTGAACATGGCCGACACGGCCCTGCTGTCCTCGAAGCAGAACGGAAAGCATCGCGTGGAAGTCTTTACCGGCACGGCAGAACGCGCGGCCCTGGCGGGCAAATCCTCACCTCAGGCGTCGCATATCGAACTTGAGGGCTCGAAAGTATAATCCGGCACAACCTCGGCGCCGGAACATCCGTCTCCCGGCGCGCTGGGGCCCGACACGCGAGGACCTGCCGCGGATGCGCCGTTCGATTCCCTGTCTCATCGTGATGTTTTTGCTGATGCCGGTGATTACCGCGATCGGTTGCGCGCGGATGGTCGATTACGTCGTCCAGATTCAGCCGCAGGGCGACGAGTCAAAGGGCATTACGTATTACATTGGCGGCGCCGGTCCCATCGGACACATCGGATCGTTCGAGGTGCCCGGCGGGCTTCGCGATGCCGGTTATGCCGGCTACACCCGGGTCTATTCCTGGCAGAGCTGGAACCACGCGGGCGACCAGATGCACATCGGTCGCAATCGCGCCAAGGCAGCGGAGCTTGCCGACGACATCCGCAGCTATCGGCGGCGACATCCCGACGGCGAGATCAACATTGTCGCACTGTCGGCGGGCACCGGCATCGCGACTTTCGCGCTCGAGTACCTGCCCGAGCGCATCGGCGTGAACAATGTCGTGTTCCTCGCGTGCAGCATGTCTGCGCGCTATGACCTGACGCGGGCCCTTCGGCGCGTCGATGGCAAGCTCTACGTGATCTACTCGCCCACCGATGTCATCCTCAGCGATGTGGTCTGGTATACGGGGACGGTCGACCGGCGGGACAGCACCACGGGCATCGCCGGGCTCCAGGGGTTCTATCTGCCGTTCACCGAGCTCTCGGAGACGGTCCGGCAGTATCAGAACAAAGTGGTGAACATTCCGCACCGCAGCGATTTTTCAACCTACGGCTATGGCGGCGGCCACATCGACGCCATCGCGCGAGAGTTTATCCGCGTATTCGTTGCCAGGGCGATCATGGGCGATGAACGCCTGCTGATCGGCCCTTTCCCGGATGACCGGTATGCCGCACGGCCGGTCGAGGGCCACGTTCCCGACCATTCCACCCTTTCCAACAGTCGATAGTCGCATGTTCTGTGCGGGCGGGCCCGCGCCGCCACGTCGCGGCCGGCTCGAATTTCGCGTGACGCTTCTCCGCGATATCATGCGTCGAACGAGTCCGTAGACGGAGTGAGTCCCGATGGCGCCGCGCATGACCGCGGACGATCGGCGCCGGCAACTGCTGGATGCGTCGATCGCCTGCTTTGCAGAATTTGGCTTCAACGGCACGACGACGGCGCGGCTGGCCCAGGCAGCCCGCGTCTCGGAGCCGGTTTTGTACAAGCATTTCACCAGCAAGCAGGAACTGTTCGTTTCGCTGCTGGAGGAAGTGGGGAAGGAAGTGATTCGCACCTGGCGGCAGGCGATCGCGCCGCTCAAGTCGCCGATGGATCAGCTTCGCGTGCTGTTCCGGCTGAACCCGGCCATCACCGATCCGCGCACGGCGCAGCTATACAAGGTGATCTTCATGGCCCAGGCCGAGATCGCCGATCCGCGGATTCAGTCGGCCCTGCGCGAACACTACGAGCAGTACGCGCGCTTTTTGTCGAACGTCTTGAAGCGGGCCCAGCGCGCCCACCAGGTGCGGCGGGACGTGCAGCCGATCGGCCTTGCCTGGCAGCTCATCCACGCCGCCATCGGCTTTGCCTTTATTAAGCCGCTGAATATCCCGGGTCACGCCACACCAGCGAGCGTGGAGCAGATGATCGCGCTATTGGTGCAACTTCTGGCGGGGGACCGGCGCGACGACGACGGCCGGAAGTGATCGTCGCAAGTCGAAGGCAGTGGGTTCTCAAGTCGAGCCCGCGCCACATCACGAATGACACGTGAGCGGCAACCCCGGCCCCTTAATCTTAAAGCCTATCTCATTAACCCAAGCTGCACCGGCTATTAGCCGGTGCCACACTGTAGCGGCACACGGTAGGTGTCACATCGAAACTGAGTCAGGCTCTTAATGTCCGTCGGAGGGACGAGGCTCGTTGAAGGCGGCCGGACGCTCAGGGGCGTTCGCCGGCGGGGTTTCAGCGCTCTTCACGGGTTTCTGCTCGGCCCGGGAGGCGCGATCGGCTTCACGCCGGATGTCGTCCACTTCGTCGGCCGTGTCCTTCAGCCCGCGCTTGAATTCAACAAAGCTCTTGCCGAGCGAGCGCCCGACTTCGGGCAGCCTGCGGCCGAAGATCAGCAGGGCGATGATCCCGATGACCAGGATCTCCCACGGGCCGACGCTGTTGAGAAACGCAAGTATGGAGGTTGTGTTCGTCATGTTGTCCTCCCGGCCTCCGTGGCTGCCGGAGTCCTATGGGCCTATATCGTACCTCCGGGTGGGCCACTCGACCATGCGGCACGCGGATCCACGTCTCGCCGGCCAATTCAACGGCGTCCTGCCTGCCGGATCAGCGACAGCAAAAGCATAGCGCAGAATCTGCCACACCGCGAGCGCTGGCGGCCTGGGCGTCATTCGGCTCCTGCCGACCGCCGATATTAGATATGCCGTTAATGCAGGCAATTCGGACGCACCCCGTCGCGGCGACATTTCCCTGAAAGAAGGCCACTGAATGTGCGGAATCGTCGGAATCGTCGGCCACGAAGGCCTGTTGCCGCCCTGGCGCGATTGCCTGCCGAGGCTCACGGACTTGCTTCGGCATCGCGGCCCGGACGGCGCGGGCATTTACGCCGACTCGCACGCCGCCCTTGGCCATCGTCGGCTTGCCATCATTGATCTGGAGACCGGTGGGCAGCCGCTTCGCAACGAGGATGGTTCCATCCATGCGGTCGTCAACGGCGAGATTTACAATTTCAAGGCGCTGCGCGCCGAACTGATCGCGGGGGGCCACGTCTTTGTCACCGCGGGTGACGCGGAGTGCGTGGTGCACGCCTACGAGGCGTTCGGAGACACATTTGTCGAGCGCATCGACGGCATGTTCGCGCTGGCAGTGTGGGATGGCCGCCGTCGGCGCCTGGTGCTGGCCCGCGATCGGTTGGGCGAGAAGCCGTTGTATTACGCGGTCGATGAATCGCGAATCGTGTTCGCATCGGAATTGAAGTCCATTCTCGCGGCCCCCGGCGTGCCGCGGGAGCTGTCCATCGAGGCGCTGGCCGATTACCTGACGTTCGGATTCATTCCCTCGCCGCGCACGATCTTCCGCGACATTCGAAAGCTGTCGCCCGGCGAGATGCTCGTCTGGGAAAACGGCCGCGCCACAATCAGCACATACTGGGACCTACGCCATCGGGGCTGGTCGGCGGGCTCGGCCGATGAGGCGGCCTCCGACATGTGGCACGCGCTGACAGGCTCCACGCGCTCGCGGCTGGTGGCCGACGTGCCGGTCGGGGCATTCCTGTCGGGCGGCGTCGACTCCGGTGCGGTGGTGGCGGCCATGTCGCAGCTCTGCCGAAGGCAGATCACCGCCATCACCTGCGGCTTTGAAGAACGCGGCTTCGATGAACGCGCTGCCGCACGGCGCACGGCCACGCGACTGGGACTGGACCATCGTGAGGCGAAGGTTCGCCCGGATGCCGCGGGCATTGTGGATGAACTGGCATGGCACTTCGACGAGCCTTTTTCCGATGCCTCCGCGATTCCCATGTGGTATCTGTGCCGTCTCGCCCGGGGCTCGGTCAAAGTCGCCCTGAGCGGGGATGGCGGCGACGAATTGCTGGCCGGTTATCGGCGTTATCGATTCGATCAATATGAGGATCGCATTCGCGCGTTGCTGCCTTCCGGCCTGCGCGGGCCGATCTTCGGCGGCATGGCCCGCTGCTGGCCGTCGGCGGCGTGGCTGCCACGGCCACTGAGGGCAGGGCGCACCCTGGAGAACCTGGCCGGTAGCGCCGCGAACGGACATGCCCGCAGCATTGCCACGATGCAGCCGCAGCAGGTGAAATCGCTTTTGCAGTCGGAGCTGACCGGCCGCGACTGGACGTATGACCCGCTGGCACGGGCGAGGCAGCTCTACGCCCGCTGCGACGCGCCGGACCATCTCTCAAAGTGCCAGTATGTTGACATCAAGCTTGGGCTGGGGGATGGCATCCTGACCAAGGTGGATCGTACGTCGATGGCCCACGGGCTCGAAGTGCGCGCGCCCATGCTCGATCATCGGTTCGCGGAGGCGGCCTGGCGCATTGCTCCCCGGCTGCGCCTCCGCGGCCGGCACGGCAAGGCGCCCTTGCGCGACGCGCTGGCCCGGCACGTCGACCCGCGCCTGGCCGGACAAATCAAGGCGGGCTTCGACGTGCCGCTGGATGCGTGGTTTCGCGGCCCGCTTCGCGAGCGCTTCGAGGATCGCCTGCTGGCGAGCGGCGCGCGACTGCACGACTGGCTGTGTCCGGGGGCGATCGGCAGAATGTGGCGGCGGCACGAATCGGGGCATGCCAATCACGGCGCGATCGCCTGGAGACTGCTCATGCTCGACGCCTGGGTCGAGCGCATTCTCGGCGGCGCGCGCCAGATTCGAACCCCCGCGACGAGGTTGGTGTGCATCCCGGCCTGATTCAACATGTGCTGCTGCCCGGCCACGAGTATCTGCTGCGCCGCCCCACGCTGCGCTATCTGGCCGCGCTGGAACGCTCGCAGTGGTGGCCGCGCGAGCGGCTCGTGGCCTTGCAGACGCGCAAGCTGCGCCGCCTGCTTCTGCGCTCGGCAGCCGCGTCGGCCTTCTATCGCCGGCGACTGGACGCCGCCGGCGTCGATCCGGCGAGAGCAACGCTTGCATCGCTTGCAAAACTGCCCCTCCTGAGCAAGGGCGACATTCGCGAGAATCTGGGCGAGATGATCGATTCCGCCGTGCCGGGCGGATTACATCGCTATACGACCGGGGGTTCGACCGGCGAGCCGCTCCAGTTCTTCATCTGCCGCATGCGTCAGGCCGCCGATCAGGCTGCGCGGGCACGTTCGCGCCAATGGTTCGGCATTCAGCCGGGCGAGCGGGAACTCTATTTGTGGGGAGCCCCGGTTGAGTTGGGGGCGCAGGACCGGCTGAAAGTCGTTCGCGACGGGCTACTGAACCATCGCCTGCTCAGTGCATTCGACATGACGCCCGAGACAATGGAAGGCCATCTCGACGAGATGCGGCATTACGAACCGGTTCACATCTTCGCCTATCCCAGCAGCCTGGCCCGCCTCGTCCGCCATGCGGACGATTGCGGCCGATCGGTTGCCGGTCCCGCGCTTCGTGCGGTCTTCGTGACGGGGGAGTTGTTCTCGCCTGACGATCGGGCGATCATCGAGGCAGCGGTTGGGGTGCCGGTGGCCGATGGCTACGGCGCCCGCGAGGCCGGGTTCATCGCCCACCAGTGCCCCGCAGGCCAATACCACGTGACGATGGAGAGCCTTATCGTCGAAATCCTCGACGAGCAGGGCCGTCGTGCCGGCCGGGGGCATCGCGGTGAGATCGTGGTGACACACCTCGATGGGCTGGGAATGCCGCTCGTGCGTTATCGCACCGGCGACATCGGCGCCCGGTCCGTCGCACGCTGCCGCTGCGGCCGGGGCCTTGAGACGCTGGAGATCGTCGCCGGCCGATCCACCGACATGCTGCGCACGGTGAATGGCGGCCATGCCCATGCCCTGTCCGTGATGTACGTGCTGCGCGAAGAGGCGGCGGTGCGGGAGTTCAAGGTGACGCAGCAGCCCGGGCTGGATCTGGACGTGGACGTAGTGCCTGCCGCCGGCTTCGATTGTGCCACGGGCGATCGCATTCGGCGCGGCCTGCGCCGCCGCATCGGCGAGCGCGTGGATGTGCGCATCAATCTCGTGAACGCGATTCGGCCCGATCCGTCGGGGAAGCATCGCTGCGTCGTGAGCCACGGGGAGAGGGCGTTGGAAGCGGCCGATAGCCCGGCCCCTCGGTGAGCAGCCGCGTGAGCGGATCGTCCGGCTGGCCGGCGTTCAGGTGTTGCCGGTAGTCAACCATCCATTGCATGAGAATCGAGGCACACGCTGCCGCGAATGCCGCGACGACGATATTCGTCACATCCGCGTGGCGGCTGGCCATCGTCAGGTGCAGCGCCTCAAAGACGCAGGCCGCCCCGGCAACCAGGCACACGCTCAGTGCCGCCTGAAGTCGCCATCGCGCCGTCAGCAGCCGGCAGAGCAGGTGCGACGTGCACAGCCCCAGCGTGGCGTACAGCAGAAACTCGCCGCTCAGATCGTAAAACGCGTCATTCGGCCGGCTCAGGAAGTGACTCTTGAACGGTACCCAGTTTAGCCGTGTATTCGACAGACTGATGCCGCCGCTGGACGTGCCGAAATCCATTGGCGCCAGCTCGTGCAGAACGGCCAGCGCCAGACCTGCGACGATCGAGAGGCACACGATTATTGGCGGCAGATGATCGAAGGAACTCGGCGGCCCATCGGCGCCCGCGGCTTCGCGGTGTCTCAACACCATCAGTTCCGCGGCCATCGTTCCCACCAGCCAGCCTGCCAGGGCGCAGTAGAAATGTGCCGCGTCGAAGCCATGTGAGGCGAGCCCGACGCGAATGGTCGTCACCAGCGCACCCACAAAAACGATGACCATTGCCGTCCGTACATACAAGGAACTCCGGCGTCCCCGCGCGCCGGGACCGAAGCCACCGAAGGCCAGCAATATCGTGAGTCCGGCGTACGTTGCCACTTCCGACACGCGCTCCAGCGCATACTCGAAGCGATATCGCTCGAGTGCCAGTGCCGTGTCCAGGCGACCCTCCCGCGCCTGTGCCTCCACCTGGTGCGGTATGCGATCCCATCCCGCCAGCGGGTGAATGTCGGGCGGCATGGCACGCAACACGGTCCGCGGCAGATCCACCGCAACATCGAACGGTCGCAGAAACGCAAGGACGGCGACGCACACGGCGCCCTTGGACACGGCCGACCACCAATTCCGCCGCGCGGCCTCGCGTCCGCGGTTTATGGCGCCCAGGAAGCGGCCGAACCACGTGGCGGTCACGACCGCGCCCACAAGAGCGCCGAGGACGTTGCAGGCAAAATCCGGCCACGCCGCCACGCGCGACCGGGTGAAGACCTGCGCGTGTTCGACGCCCAAGCTGATGCCGGCTGAGAGAATCACGCTGGCGACCAGGGCGGTCGTCGCCCGCCGACCCGCGGCCCGCAGGGCCATGAAGCACAGTGCGCCCAGGGGCATGTAGACGGCGAGGTTGGCGAAGATATCCGGAAGGTTGAGCGCGTTGAGTTGCAGCCTGCCGACGTACCGGGCGCCGGCGCTGAAGTTTGCGGTGCGCGAGAAGTCGAACGGCACCAGCGATACGTAGATCAGCGCCGCCGCGTAAAGAAACAAGGCCGACTCGGGGAGTCGCCGGTGGATGGCGTTGATGATCGCGTGATCGGAGATGCGGAGTTGCTGGCTGGCCATGCCGCGTCCCCCTCTTCAACGGCATCGATTTTAGCGGCGCAAGCGCGCGTCGAGCCTTTCATCGGCCTGCGATTGGACAGGAATCACGAGCGGCGGATATGCCGCGGGGTGGATCCGGCGAAACTGTTGGTTATGGGCGGCCTTCACGTGGCGTGCTGGAAAAGTCCGAAAAGCCGGCTTCATCGCGATCCTGCGGATGTGGCGGCGCCTCGGCCGGTGCGCTGGCGGGTGCATCGGCGTCGTCGCCCGTGCGGGTAGGTGCCGACTCGCCCACCGGTGAATCGTCTGCCTGCGATTCGCCATCGGCAGCCTCACCACCGATGCGCTTGCGCCAGTATTCGTAGCGGGGATCGATCAGAAATTCGAAACCCCGTGGCACATTCGGCACGTAGCCCCGCCATGGGTTCGTTTGCTTATTCGGTGCGGAGGCATCGCGGCGGGCCATGTCCCAGATAACCCCCTGCACCAGCCGGCGAAACTCCTGCTCGGCGCGAAAGTCCGCCTCGCGAATCGCCGTATCCGACTCGGGATTCTCCTCCATCTCCTCGACCAGCTCCGGCGGCAGCACGACGGGCACGCGGAAGCTGACCAGCGGCGCGCGGCGCTCGACATTCCACAGCACGCCCACGTATTCGGCATCGGCGTCACTCTGATGGACGCGCGAGTAGATCATCGCCAGGCCGCAGTTCAGGCCGGTCGCCGCGTCGATCACGGCGCGGAAGTCGTAGCCGCGCGGATCGAGGTGTGGCCGTGCGAGGAATACGACTTCGCGAATCTCGGAGAGCGAATCGAGCAGGTGATTCCAATAGACCGCATGGTGGCCCGGCAGCGGTTGAACGCGCAGGAAACGCTGGGCGCGGCCGCTGTCCATGAAGGCCTCGACTCGCAATACGCACAGGCCGGTGGGAAAAAGCCCGAAGGACGGCTCTGGGTGCAGATAGTGATAGCCAATCCGATTGAACTGCGGCGCGGTGACGCCCAGGTCCTCCCCGGCCAGGGTCACCACCTGATCCGTACTTTGCACCTGGTACTTGCGATCCTTGGTCTCGCAGCCGGCGAACACGGCGGCCAGGAAGACGATCGGCAGCAGATACGAGCAGGAGGCGCGAAAAGCTCGGTGCACAGGTTTGATCATGTTCGTGTTCCTGCGGCGCTGCGAGCGATGGAGCATGCCGCCGCACTCGCTTATCGGAGGCGTGGAACTCCGACTTTCACCTGAAATCAGCATGGGTGTGCGCGCCGCGCATGGCGTGCAATTCTCGCGCGTCCTATAAGCCACGCGACAGACCTTTTCGGGCGTACTCACGTCATTATGTGCCCCTTCCGATACCAATAGCGATTAACAGGGGTTTAACTGCGTGACTCAGACACTGCTCTCCGGCAGGATTGCGACGCCCGTCAAGTTGCCGGGAGTTGTGTATCCACCCATCACGCTCGCCGAAGTCGCGCCGCCCGTCGCGCGAAAATCGCTTCTGGGCGGCTGCCTGCTGAATTTGCCGCGACTGGTGTGGATGTTCATTGATGCGGGACTCGCCAGCGGCGGTGCGCTGATCGGTCACGAACTCTTCGTCTGGTGGGACACGGTGCCGGTCCCGCTCTCGGACTATCACCAGTATGTTGCCGGCGGGCTGTTGGCGATCTCCGTCATTCTCGCGGGCAGCATGTTCGGCCTTTACGACGCCACAACGCTGTGGGCGCGCTCGCGAATCGTGGCGAGGTGTTTGCTCACCGTCACCCTGGCCATGGCCGCCACGTGGCTCGTGATACACCTGTTCATGTACTCTCAAATCAGCCGGCGCTCGGCGGCGACCGGCGTCGCATTCTATGTGGTGTTCGCATCCGGCCTGCGTCTATTGGCCCACTATGCCGTGCGCGACGTGCGTCGCGGCCTCTTGGTCATCGGGCAGGGGCCGCTGACCGGCGCGATCATTCGTTCGGTTCGGCGCGGCTCGGTGCCGGGCTATCGCCTGGTGGGCGTCGTGGGCTGCGACCGCGCCAGCTCGCACGAACATGGCGCGAGCGATATTCCGGTAGTGGGTGCCATCAATGATATCGAGTCACTGTGCCGGCGTTTTGACGTGGCCGAGGTAGTCGTCGCCGACAGTGCCGTGCAGAATCCCGTACATCTGCGGTCGGCGTTGACGTGTCTGCGACAGGGCTGCCGCGTGACCGATGAAACAACCTTTTTCGAAAGCACGTATGGCGAGGTACCCGTCTCGCATATCACGCCAAGCTGGTTCCTGACGGCGGATCTGAAGGGCCAGCGCCGCGAGCACGCCGTCGTCAAACGTGGCTTTGACGTCGCAGCGGCGTCGATCGGGCTTGCCATCTCGCTGCCGCTGTTCGTATTAATTTCGCTGGCGATTCTCATTCGCGAGGGCCGGCCGGTCTTCTATTCACAGCGGCGCGTCGGCCACGGCGGCGTCACGTTTACGCTGTTCAAGTTCCGCACCATGCAGCAGGATGCCGAGGCCAACGGCAGCACCTGGGCCCAGCCCAACGATCCGCGCGTGACGCGACTGGGCTGGTGGCTGCGCAAGACCCGACTGGATGAGCTTCCCCAGCTCTGGAATATTCTCAAGGGCGACATGTCGGTCGTCGGACCGCGGCCGGAACGTCCCGAGTTCGTCGGTCCGCTCTCGACGCTGATCCCCTTTTACGACGAGCGGCATTTGATCAAGCCGGGCCTGACGGGCTGGGCACAGATCAACCTACCCTATGGCGCCACGATTGCCGACGCCCGCCGCAAGCTCCAGCTCGATCTGTACTACATCAAGCACATCTCGCTGGAACTGGACGTGATCATACTGCTTCGCACATTTGGCACGTTCTGTCTTGGATCTCGCTGACGCCCGCCGCCGGCCCGATGCGCTTACTTCCGCGGCTTCGGTGGCGACGGTTGTCCTTTGCGCCAGGCGGCCCAGCGGGCCTCGTGCCAGTCGATCTCGTCGAGCGTGATGATCTGCGCCGGCAGCGGGTTCGTCCGAAGCCGGTCTTCACGTTCGCCCTCTGCAAGCAGGTACGCCACTTCCAGGCCGCGAACCAGGGCAGCGTGAAGGTCGGTCGTCACCAGCGCCTGTATCTCTCCGCTGCGCAGCCTTGGAAAGAGCTCTGGCTTGTCAGCGCAAACCACGAGCGCGCAGCCGATCGGCAGGACGCGCTCGCGCGGTTCGAGCACCCGCATCGGCCAGTCATCCAGGAATACCCACGCGCCGACGCGCGGGAATTTCCTCGTCATGTTGCGAACCAGTTGAAGTGCCGTATGCGGGTTGCCGTCGCAATCCACTTCGTCCATCAGCTGTGCGGTTGTCGACCGCGTCAGGGCATCGAGTGCCGCCGTGTAGCGACCGCGGTAGGCGGCGTCGTAGGCATCAGCGCGCAGAATGACGACCGAGCGTGACCGGCCCGCCAGCGCATCAATGGCGGCGTTGGCGGCCTTCTGTCCGATGTCGAGTTCGGCCGCCCCGCTGTAAGCAATGCGGCGCGATGAGGGCGCGTCGCGAAGGGCGGTGACCACGGGCTTCCCCGCCGCGGCAAGCCGGTTGAGCGTGGGGCCGATTGCCTGGTCGTCGATGGGTATGACGCACACGGCGTCGTCGTCGCCGGAGGCAAGTTCGTTGAGCATCTGCTGCTGGAGGACCGGCGACAGTTGCTCGGGCGCGATCACGCGCACGGCGATTTCGGGCCGGTCAAGACGGAAGGCGGTCGCAGCGCCAATGAGCACGGGATAGAGCGGACTATCTTCGCTGTCTCCGACCAGCACGAGGGTGCGGGCCGTCTTGACCCGCTCCGGCGGGCGTATCGGTGGCGAATCGCAGCCCTCATTCGCAAGCGCGAGCATGCAGACAATCGCGGCAATTGCGCGTGTACCGGCAGTCATGAGCCTCCCTGGTGCAGAGGATATGGTCGCCGTCGGATCAGCACCGCATGCGCAAGGAGAAGCCCGGCGGCGGCACCGGCGAAGTCGGCGGTCCAATCCCATATGTCGGCGGTTCGGCCAAACGGCGGCTGCGTGATTTCATCGAACGCGGCATAGACTGCAAGGCATGCGAAGATCCATAGCGTCCGGGGGAGGTCCGCCCGCCCCGCGGGATTCCTGAATCGCCACGACGTGATAGCGGCGAGGCCGGCGAAGCCACACACGTGGAGCAGTTTGTCGTTGATGCGAAATCCGTGGGGTTCATCCGAAGGCGGACGGTGGGTCGCCACAAAGGCGATCGCGAAACAGGCCAGCCATGCGAGTGTGCGAAGTAAGTTCATGGCTGAATGAGCCCGCCAGCACCAGGCGGGACGTTTGCCGGCCGGCGTTGAATTCGACTGTCAGAAGCTTTCACGATTCGAAGAGTATACGGCAGGCAGACGCAGACAACGATGCACAATCGCCGACGATGGGCTCAGGCCTGATGTTGCTGCGTCGCGGGCGCGGCCGGCGGGTCGGCGACGCCGGGCTCTGCGCTGACGGGGGGCGCAGGCTGTTCTGCCGGTGCGGCATCCTGACCGGATTCCGCGACGGCGTCCGACGTCGTCGTCCGGGGGGCGATGCGTCGCGGCCGGGCGGCCTTCGCGCGGGGCCTTGGCGCCCTCACGGGCTTCAAGTTTGCCCGGCGATAGGAGGCGCTGGTGGCCGCGGGTTCCAGCGGCGCGGAATCGGTTGCGCAATCGGCATGATCCAGGTGCACGGCTGCATCGATTGCCATGTCTGCGGTGTTGTTCGTCTCGCCACTGCCCCGTTGCGGCCGCTGCTCAGACGGCACATCGCAACGTTCGGCGGACGGGCCGGCGTCGTGCACGATCGTATCGACCGGCGTTGGTGTGACGATCGCCGGGCCGGCGGCAGCGGCATCGCTGGGCATTGACCTGGCCGGCGGGGGGGTTGGCGATGCATCCTGGCTACGCGATGAATCTTCGGAGACAGCGATGCAGGGGCGATATTCGCGGCCTTCGCAATAGGCGAGCAGTTCATCGGCGAGGGCCAGATAGTCGGTCGCGCCATTGCAACGCGGGGCGTATTCGAAGATGGACTGGCCGTAGCTGGGGCATTCGGCCAGCTTCACGTTCCGACGGATGCGTGTCTCAAAGATCCTGGCGTTGCGCCATGGCACGGGCGACTCGCGCGAGGAATCCAGAAAGTGCGACAGATCATCGATGACCTCGCCGGAAAGGCGCGTGCCCGCTTCGTGGAGGCAGATGACCATGCCGGCAACGGAGAGGCGCGAGTTGAGCCGCTGCTGGACGAGTGCGATCGTCTCAAACAGTTTGCCGGTCCCCTGGAGCGCGAGAAAGTGTGGCTGCACCGGGATCAACACCCGGTTCGCGGCGGCCAGGGCATTGAGCGACAGCACGCCGAGGGATGGTGGACAATCGAGGACGACCATGTCGAACGGCCAATCGCGCGAAGCGAGATGATCGCGGAGAATCACTTCGCGACCGACAACGCTCACGAGTTCGACTTCGGAGGCGGCAAGCTCCACCTGGGCAGGCACGATCGAGATGTTGGGCGAATAGACGTGAATGGCCCTGTCGAAGGCAAGGCCGCGCGTGAGCACTTCGTAAATGCCGGCGCCGCGGGCTGCGCCATCCAGACCGAAATGCGTGGTGAGATGGCCCTGGGGATCGAGATCGATGAGCAGCATTCGCCGGCCGCGCTGGGCCAGCGCCGCGCCGAGATTGACTGCCGTCGACGTTTTGCCGACGCCGCCCTTCTGATTAATGATCGCGATGCATTCCATTGCCTGCGCCGAAAAGTCCATCCCTGGAGCGGGGCGTCAGTGCGCCGCGGCGATCAGTATAACGTGCGATTGGAGAAAGCAGCAAGAAATCGGAGATTTTTGCGCGTGGACATGGCTTTTCTGAACAGCTGGTTTCGCGGTGTCGAGGTGAGCGTTGGAAAAGTGGCGGGGAGACCGGGGGAGGCTGGCGACTACTTCCTGTGACTTGCGGCGTGCTTGCCTGCGCTGCGCTGTGGACACCCCGGCGTGCTTGCGGTGCGCTTATGACAGCCCAGCATGCCTGTGCTGCGCTTAGGCATGGCACCTCTTTACCGTGTCCTTCGCCGGTGTTTCACTTTCGTGCTTGATGCGTCGCGGTGGTTCGGCGTGCGCACAAAAAAATGGAAGGTGTCGCCGTGGCAGGAACACCTTCCATCTTTTTGTGTGGGTCTTCGACACTCGCGAAGACCTGCGCCTTTCGAGACCGGCGTGTGACGTTATCGCCGGCGTTTGGTTCGAAAGGCCGTGGTACGGTGCGGCTACTTACTTCTTCTTGGTGGCCTTCTTCTTGCCGCCCTTCTTCTTCGTAGCCTTCTTGGTGGCGCCTTTCTTTTTGCGTTTAGCCATAAGCGTCACCTCCTTTCACGTGAAAAAAGTAGGGATTGGCCAAACCGTTGTCAACCAAAAACTTTGGTCAGCAACGATATTTTGTTTTCGGCAGGACCTGCCTTATACATGACTTAAAGTGCCGCACCGCACCGAGAGCAACACATGAAAGAGCCCGTTGCACTCATATTCGATCTCGATGGGACGCTCGTCGACTCGCTGCGCGACATCACCGACGCGCTCAATCACGCGCTCGCGCAAGTCGGTCGCAGCGCGGTCGACGAACGCCAGGTTCGCGCGTGGATCGGCGACGGATTGCCGACGCTGTGCCGCCGCGCCGCGCTGCATGCGCGCTGCGAGGATCGGCTCGACGAACTCCTCGCGCTCGCCCGCGCCGCCTATGAAGTGAACTGCGCCCGCCACACCACGTGCTTTCCCAACGTATTGAAAATGCTCGACTTACTGCACGCTCGGCGGGTACCCATGGCCGTGCTTTCCAACAAGCCCCACGCATTAACGCAGCGCGTCATCGACGCGCTTGTGCTTCGAAAATACTTCGTTGCAGCGCAGGGTTATAAGTGTGAGGAGTTCAAGAAGCCATCGCCTTACTGCGCGTTGAAGCTGGCAGAAGCGATGGGCGCTATGCACGATCAAGTCATGATCGTCGGCGACTCTCCCGTCGACATTGCTACTGCGCGCAACGCCGGGATGATCGCCGGCGCGGTCGCCTGGGGATTTCAGGACCTTGAGCTTCTGGACGCCGCGGCGCCTGATTATTTTTTTTCAGACCCGCTGAAAATTTTTTTTGCAATTTGTGGCGACTCGCCCCCGGAAAGGGGCGGAACGGACGGGTCCAGGACCTGAACTCACTCACGTGTACTATGCAGGCGGCGCCCACAGAACCTGCCGCGAGTCAAAGACGGGACCTTCAGTACAGCAAAGCGCGTAGCGCCAACCGTCGCGCGCCGTCGTATCGACGACGGGCACGACACACGACTGGCACGTCGCCATGCCGCAACCCATCACGCGCTCCATCGCCACGTGGCAGGGTGTGCCGTGCTGCGCGCAGAGAATCGCGACGCCCTCGAGCATCCGCTCCGGACCGCAGGCGTACACGGCGAATGGCGCGTTCGCCTCGCCGGTTCGCAGCACCTCCGAGAGTGCATCGGTGACGCGGCCCTTCATGCCGCACGTGCCGTCGTCGGTCGTCACGACGGCCGGGATTCCGTCGCGCGAAAATTCGCCGACACAGGGCAGAAATTGGGCTTTTTTCGAGGGTTCCTGCACGATTTCGACCGGCAGCAGTTCGCGCGATTGCGCGCCGTAGATTGCGCGGCAGGTGACACCGGCGCGGCTCAGCACCTCGCCCCACCAGCGTACCGGCGGCAGGCCGACGCCGCCGGCTACCATTAGTGCGATTCTCCCCGGCGCGGGCGGTTGAAACCCGCGGCCGAAGGGTCCGAGCACGTCGACGACGTCGTCGATCGCGCGTGCGGCCAGCCAGGCGGTGCCGGCGCCGATGACGCGACCGAGAATGTCGAAGTCGACGTGATTCGCCCCGCGCCTCAGCCCGGCAATGCTGAACGGCCGGCGCAGCAGGGGCGACATGACGGCCTTGTCCATGTCGAACGCGTCCGCGCAAACCACTTGCGAGCTCGGTACGTCGGAACCCGGCCCTGGAGGACGACACAACAGCTGTACGAATTGCCCCGGCGCCGCATCGGGAAATTCGTCGGCACGTAGCGTCAGCAGAAAATGTTCCCGGCAGGGGATCCGCTTTTGAACCACGGTGGAAAGATAGCGGGCAGGCCCCGCTTTCGATGATGACATGTGGTGCAGTGTAGTCGAAGGGTGTTGCTAGCGCGGAAGCCGCTACTGGCAGCGGGCGCATCGGAAAGCTACCGAGATGCGACAACGAAAAAACCCGTGTTGTGAGTAGTGGAAAAAAAACCTCCGACTCAGATTCGAAGTCTGAGTCGGAGGAGCGCCACGGCTAGTAGTAGCCGATAATCGTGGCGGTTAGCCGCAGTTTTGCGAGTCGGCTGCCCCCCGACAGCCGCGAGGGACTCTAACAGAATGTCGACCGAGTGTCAACGAAGCCTTGCACATAAATTCCGTTCTGAAGAAATTCCGTAACTATATGCCAGTCAGGTATTTATAAATAAAAAGAAGTGGTCGTTTACAAGTCCGTCAAGCGTCGATAGATGCCGCCGAACTGTCCAAAACGCTAGGTTTTTTTACGATTTGCGCACTTTTCCGCAGCTGTGTGCGAGAATATTTGTAAGTTCAGTATTTGAATATATTTGCGTGCGTTTCCTGCCGAGTCGGCTGCTCGTAGGCATCCCTCCAGCCGGTTCAGGCCACAATCAAGACCAAACCTGCCTTTCGCGCCGCTTCGTGGTGGCCCCCCATGACCTGCCGGTACTCGGGGATCTTCCGAGCGAAGTTCGTGCGGCTGTGACAAGTGCTCGCGTCTTCGAACGGCTCCACGGCAACTCACATCGCCGCATGAGCGAACCGCCCGGGCAAATCTCGAGTGTTCTCAACGGCGGCGCGGCATACGGACGCGATTGAATTTCTTTGCTATGCTAGTTGGCTTGCGAACGGCGCATGCCCATCCCCGCCTCGCCGCCGGTCTCCTGCGGGCGATGCCGACCGGCGACTGAAAGGCAACAAGAGATCCGGACCCCATGTTTGACGCACTGACCGATCGATTCAGCGACCTGTTCCGAAACCTCCGCGGGCGCGGCCGCATCTCCGAAGACAACATTCGCGAAGTCATGCGGGATGTTCGCACGGCGCTGCTGGAGGCGGATGTCCATCTCGACGTCGTCAAGTCATTCGTCCAGCGTGTCACGGAACAGGCCATCGGCTCCGAGGTCATCAAGACGCTTCGCCCCGACGAGGTGATGGTCAAGATCGTCCACGACGAGCTGGTCAAGCTCATGGGGCCGGTCGATTCGCGCATCCCCTGGGTAGCCGGCGGACCGACGATCATTCTCATGGCCGGCCTTCAGGGCTCGGGCAAGACGACTACCTGCGGCAAGCTGGCCAAGTACGTGCTCGATCGCGGCAAGAAACCACTGCTGGTTGCGGCGGACCTGAAGCGCCCGGCGGCCATCGATCAGCTCGAGGTGCTCGGGCAGCAGCTGGGCGTCGCCGTCCATGCGGAGCGCGATCATCAGAACGCAGTGAAGGTGTGTCGCAATGGCGTCGCAGCCGCTCAGAAGAAGCTGCTTGACGTCGTCATCCTCGACACCGCCGGCCGCCTTTCCATCGACGAAGAGCTGATGAAGGAGCTGGCCAACGTCGCCGGCGCCGTCAGCCCGCACCAGATCTATCTCGTCCTCGACGCCATGACCGGTCAGGACGCCGTCACGACCGCCAAGCATTTCAACGAGCGGCTGGAACTGGACGGCGTCATCATGACGAAGTTCGACTCCGACACGCGCGGCGGCGCGATCCTCAGCGTCAAGAGCATCGTGCAGAAGCCCATCAAGTTCATCGGCGTGGGCGAGAAGCTCGACCGGCTGGAAGAATTCCATCCCGATCGCATGGCCGGCCGCATTCTCGGCATGGGCGATATCGTCTCGCTGGTCGAGCACACGCAGCGCCAGGTCACGGCCGACGAGGCGGCACAGCTCGAAGAGAAGATGGCCAAGGGCCAGCTTTCGCTGGACGACTTCATCGCCCAGATGGACAAGGTGATGGGCGGCCGCTCGATGAAGGACATGCTCAAGATGATTCCCGGCGTCGGCAAGCTGATGCGCGACACCGAGCTGGAGATCGACGAGGACGAGATCAAGCGGATGAAGGCGATCGTCCACAGCATGACGCCGCGCGAAAAGGCCAATCCGCGGCTGATCGATGCCTCGCGCCGCCGGCGCATCGCCCGCGGCAGCGGCACCGGCACCGAGGAAGTGAGCGGCCTCTGCAAGCAGTTTCTTCAGGCCCGCGACATGATGAAGATGATGAAGGGCATGTCGATGATGGACCGGATGAAATTCGGTTCGCAATACGCCCAGATGAGCATGGCCAGCGGCAAGATGCCGGCCATGAAAGCCAAGGCCCGCCCGAAGTACCAACCCAGCAAGAAGGATCGCCGAAAGCAGCGCAAGCGCAGGAGCCGCTGACGCCGGCGCGGCCCGATCATTCCCCCGCGCGGAATCCAATATCACTGCGGCGGCCGGCGCTATGGCGTCGTGCGTTGCGCGTTCAAGGCCTCTGCGAACTGCCGTGCGTTTTCGCGCTGCACTTCGCTGCCGTACCGTTTCACGAAGGCAATCGCCCTGACGGCATCTTCAGTGTGCCCAAGCTGGGCATACAACTGCACGAGCCGTAGCGCCGTCTCGGCCTGGAGCGGCCGGTTCATCGGACTTGTGTCGCTCGAGAGAATCGCCTCGTATTCGCGGATGACGCCTTCGACGTCGTTTCCGATGAGCAGCACGGCGCCAAGATCAAAACGCAGCTCGAGAGCGGCTGGATGGCGGGCGATGCCCGCGCGGTACGCCGCCGCGGCTTCGTCGTAGCGGCCCGTCATCGTCAGGGCGTAGCCGAGGTTCTGATGCAGTGTCGGCGTTTTGGCGCCGGCCTGGAGGGCGCCGCGATAATCCGCGGCGGCAGCGGAGAAATCCTGCGGCTGCGCCTGACGCACCAGCGACAGGCGATCGGCAATTTCCGGCTTGATCACCTTCGCCCGCACTGCGCCCAGCAGGGTGCCGCGAGCTGCATCCGCATCGCCAGCCGCCAGCTTCAGATCGGCCAGGGCGACGTAGGCCCGCGCATCACCGGCATCCAGTTGAGTCGCCCGGCCGAGGGCAAACTCCGCCTTCTCCAGATCGCCGCGGGACGCCAGAAACAGTCCCCACTCCAGCCATACCAGCGACGAGACCGGCCGCGGCTCGTGGACGCCCCTTCGCTCCAGGCCTTCGCGCTCGGCCCGTTCGCAGGCGATCGCCGCCGCGAATGCCTGTTCCGCCTCCGGGGTGCGATTCAATGCGGTAAGTATCTTTGCCTGCCACACGCGGAAATAGGCATTGTCGGGCAGCAACTCGACGGCAAGGGCGATCCGTTCCGCCGCGCGATCCTGGCGATCGGTGAACAGGTATAGCCACGCGGAGCGAAAGCAATTCGTCGCCGAGTCGGCGAGCCCCCAGCGCTCGGCGGCCTCGAAGTGGTGCAGCCTGCCCTCCAGCCGGCCCCGCTGATTCTCATCGATCGCCTGCGCAAAGGCGGGATCGTACTGCCAGTTCATGATCTCGACGGGGGCGACGTCTTCAAAGGCCCAATTGGCCCGCAGATCGTGATATCGCCACACGGCGGAGTGGGCCGTGGCCGCTGCCAGCAGCAGGGCGACGGCCGCGAAGCATGTCCCCGCCCGCGTGATTCGGCCCGCCACCTTGAACTTCGCCTTGTTCAGCAGCACGTCGCGCTCGTAAAGCAGTTTTGCCGTCTTCATGAACACAAACGTCAGGATGCCGGCGATGCCCAGCGACAGCAGGAACGGGAATTCGCCGTACAGGCCGTTGACGCTGACCAGGCACACCACGAACAACAACATCGCTACGAGTTCTTCGCGCAGCGACAGATCGTACGTGCGCTTGCGCGGGGGGCTTACCGGCCGCGCTCCTAGCGCCGGCCGGCCAAATCCCACATACAGCGCGTTCGTCGGGCATACCTGCGTGCAGTCGAGACATTTCATGCAGCCGGCATTCACCACCATGCCGTACAGCTTCACTTCTTGCGCGACATCCACGTTCGACGTGCAACTCGCCGTGCAGTGCCCGCACTGGTTGCAGGCGTCGGTCACGCGGATACGGGCCGGGCTGAGCTTGTCGGCCGCGCCGAAGAATGCGCCATAGGGACATGCGTAGGTGCAGAAGCCCTTGGGACCCAGAAAATAGATGATGGCGACGCCGCACACGGCGAAGGTAAGTACCGCGAAGACCGGTCCCGGGAATGTGTCCCAGAAGCCCGAGCGCGTCAGGTGCCACGTCATAGCCGGCGCGGCATGACCGCTGAGAGAATAGTAGATCCGCACCGCGGCCGGCCAGATGAACATCCATCCGGCGGCGATCACCAGCGGTATCAACACCATGAATCGCGTTCGAAAGGCGCGCGGACGCACGCCCAGTTTCTTGAAAAGCCACAAGCTCAGGTCCTGATAGGCCACCAGGTGGCAGCCCCAGCCGCACACCCAGCGCCCAAAGATCAACGTGGCGAGCAGGGCGAGCGCGAAGAAGATCGCGCCCATGTTGATCTTCCCCTCGCGGATGGTCTCCATCGACTCTGACGGCTCAATGGGCGTGAGCGTCGAGCCCGCCCAAAGCCAGTGAGCGAAATGCGCAACCATGATGAGGTGCACAATGGCAAGGGACCAGGCCCGCCACCTGCCCGCGCGCGAGCGGCGCGGAGCGGGAGCGGATTCCGCATCGACAAGCGGGAGCGACACGTTGCGCGATACCCGAGCGCCGCTGCCGCAGGCCGTCGACCGGCGGAATTCCTGAGGTTTGGCACTGGCGTGGACGGATCGTTTCATGAGGCGAAGACGCCCACGCTCGGCCCATGTCAGCCGAGAACGGGACAGACCTTCCGCTCCCCCGGACGTAATAACATCATAAACACTGGCGGTCGGCCCGTCGCCGCGGCAGGCAGGCCGACAGCGAAACGCCGATAAGTGGGTGTGCTTCCCCGCGGATTGGTCTTGGGACTACGCTAATCATAGTCCCCGTCCTGCACAGCCGACGACGAGCGGAGTGCATCGGCTGGCGGCCGGCATACAATGATCGGACCCACGACAGGATTCCCCGTCCGGCGCGCCCGCGGGGAAACCGCGATTTGGTGCCGCGTCTGGTTTTCCCGCCCGCATGAATGCGCCGGCCCCCAGCCCTCCGGTGAAGAAGTTGAACCTGCCCGCCACGTCGACATTTCGGTACGCCAGCATGCTCACGGTCACGGCGGCCGGGGTGTGGATTCATGTACTGTCTGCCGGGTGCGCAAATCCGAAACCGCCGCCGCTTGATGTCACCAACACGGTCGGCAGTTCCATGGGCGCTGCTGGACCGAGGGCAGGTGGTGCGACCGGCAACGCGCCGGCCGGCCGCGAGATACGGTTGACGGGGGCCATTAACGACACAGTCGCCTTCGAGTATGTCGTTGCGACCGGATCCACGCCCGTCGTCGGGCTGACGCTCGCAATGGAAGACCTGGTATCGTCCTCCGGCACGATCACGCCGGACACCGCGCGCATGTTCCGGCACTGGCCCGTGACCATCGACCAGTACCCCAACTGGTATCTCCGTTCGGTCGGCTTGCGCGAGCCGCGCGCGTTTCCGGATGTCCTGGTGCCCATCGACGCGCCGGCGCACGGCCAGCCGTTCTCCCTGGCAGCGCGCTCGAAGCTGGTGTTCTGGATCGAGATTCGCGTGCCGCCGCACCTGGCGCCCGGCGAGTATCGCGGCGATCTGGTGACGCGCGACTTCGACGGAAGGGAGAGCCGCACGACGATCGTGCTGAACCTCGCCGATGTCTTCCTGTCGGCGGACGATGCGCTCGCGGTCCCGATGCGCGTGCAACTTGGCCCGCTGGTGGCGGCCCATACCAGCGTCGACCCGTCCAATCCCCGCGAGATGCTGGCATCTCCCGAGTCGCGGAAAGTCATCGAGGCGAGCTTCCGGCTCCTGCACGAGCACGGGCTCGATCCGTTCACCACGGATATTCGCCCGCGTTTCGAGCAGGACATTGACGGCTCGCTCAAGCTCGATTGGACGCTGTACGACGAGGTGCTGGGGCCAGCGATCAGCGGCGCACTGTATGATGACGGGCGGATGCCGCGTTGGTGGCCCCTGCCGGTCGATCTCACGCATCCCGACGCCAGCCAGTTCGGCGGCGCCGAATCGGCCACCTATTCAGCCGTGCTGCGTGCGTATCTGGACGCCTGCGTGCAGCACTTCGAGGAGAATGACTGGCTCGACAAGGCCTATGTCGCCTTCGACTTTCCTCGCCGCGCCAATCCCCGGCAGGAGGATCTCGAGCTCGTTCGCCGGCTCGCGCAACTCACGGATCTCGTGGGCCCCGCGCTCGCTTTTCATTCGCGGCTGATCCCCCAGCCAATGGCGCCATTCGGCTGGTTCGAACATCGGCACGTGGAGTTCGATCACCTCGTGGACCTCTGGGCCACACCGGCGCGATACCAGCACCCGGCCACGCTGCGCGGGCTCCACGCACTCGGGCGGCAAACCTGGCTCGTTCCCGATCGTCCGCCGTGGTCCGGTTCCCTGGCCATCGAGGCGGCCGCGGTGGATGCCCGCAGCCTGGCCTGGCAGGCGTTTCTCCAGGGGCATCATGCCATTGAAGTGGCATCATCGACCGACTGGCCCGCGGACGTGCTTCGTGAGGACACCGTTCCGGCCGGCCCGCGCGGCGACTTGCCCGGCACCGAGGCGTGGCTGCTTTATCCCGGCAAGATGTTCGGCCTCGCCGGCCCGGTGCCATCGGTGCGGCTCAAGCGATTCGAGCAGGGGCTTCGCGACTATCAGCGGCTGAATCTGCTGTCACGGCACGGTCGCGGCGAGACCGCCCGGCTCATCGCGGGCTCGCTCATCAAGGCGGCGGGCACCGATGCCTACGGCGACAACTATCAGGATGGCCTGTTTGGCCGCCGCGTCCTCGATCCGCAGACCTGGGAGCTGGCGCGGACCGTGCTCGATCAGGAGCTGGCCGCCGCCGTGGCCGGGCCGTCGCAGGATCCGGCGCAACAGGGCGATGTCGGGGGAGCGCCTCGTGAGGCGTGGTCGCGGCTGCTGGCGTCTACGCGCGGCATTCAAGGCTGGGTAGAGGGCATGCGTCTTCGCCTGGGCCGGCCGGTGCGCCGGGGCGTTGCTGATGGCGAGCAGGATGCTGGACAAACTCGGTACGCCGGATTAGCGGATGCCCGCGGCTACTCGCTCACCTTCGACGTCGCCGTGCGCAGCGAATTGCGAACGCCGGTCGAAGGGGAACTTCGGTTCGGCGCGCTACCGCTGGATGCCGTCGTTGAGAGCGATTCCGTTCGCGCCGGGCCGATTTCCGAAATGGGCATGGAGCGCCGCCGGCTGACGCTCGGCTGGCCAGGTTTTCCCCCGGCCGACCTGGATGGTCATTTCGCCCAGCCGATTGTCTTCGATGCCGGACCGTCGGGCACGATCGAATTCACGGCCGAGGCCTCGGTCGTGCGAGCGGTGCCAAGCCCGTTTGCCATTGCGATCGACGGGCGCCTGGATGATTGGACGCCGGCAGCGGCCAACGCGGCCGGGGCCTTTCGCCGCATCACGGCGATGCGCGAACCGGGCGAGCTGCCGCCGCCGGCCAAGAGCCGCACCGTGGCGTATTTCTGTTTCGATGAAGCGAACCTGTATATCGGCCTGCATGCCGGCGTGGAGAGCGAGCCCCGCGGCGTCGTGGCCGACGCGGCTCCGCCGCTGCTGCGCAATACGGTGCGCTACGAGGATCTGATGCCCTGCGACGAAGACCTGGTCGAGGTGCTGATCGATCCCACCAACATCGCCACGCAGAGCGATGAATTGTTCCACATCGTGGTGAAGAGCACCGGTAATCCGCGCTTCGAGCGCGGCGTCGGCGTCGAGCCGCCGATCGGCCGCGTGCAGCCGTGGCCCGGCGAGCCGCCGGCGTGCTGCGTCGTCAAGACCGAGTACGGCTGGTCCGCCGAGCTGGCCATTCCATTCACGGCCTTTGGCGAGGGCGGCGTGCCGCGCGGCGTCTGGGGTGTGAATATCGCGCGGCTGGAACCGAACCTGGGTGAGTACTCCGACTGGGCCCGGGCTCCGCGATACTGTTATGATCCGCGGACCTTGGGGAATCTGGTGTGGCCGGAATAACAGTCATCGCACCCAGCATATTGTTTGAGCGGGTCAGGTGTACAAGGTACAAATCTCCACATGGAAAACACCGCTCGCATCGGTCGCGGTGGCGCTGTTGTTACATGCGTTTTTTCTCGCCTTAATGGGCTGGGCAGGTGAAATGTTTGAGCATCGCGGCGTGTATTCATTTCACAACAACGTGCCACCTGAAACTGTTCGTCTGGCCGTATCGTGGAAGCATGCAAACAACCATCGCATTTGGCTGTGGACGGTGGCTTCGCTCTCGGCGGCATGCATGTTGCTAGCCGGACGACACGCCACATTTCGCCGAATTTCGGCAGTCTACGTCCTGTGTCTTGCGGTGCTTGAAGTTGCTTTGATCATCGTGCTGGAATCCCATGGGCCGGTCAGCCTGCACGTTCAAAATACGGGTGAAATTATCAATATGACCGAGGATTTTTCGCTGACCTTTTTCCTGATGGCGCCCTTTGTCGCCATTGTTTTCGGAATCCCGGTGTTGTCGAAAGCCATAACGACTCAGCGAATTGCCGCTGGATAGCCAGGGGGTCCGGGTGCTACCCTAGTCACCATGAACATCATTGGTCACGGCATCGATCTGGTCGAGAATGCGCGCATCGGCAAGCTGCTGCGCGACCATCCCGACCGATTTCTCGATCGCGTGCTCACACCCGCCGAGCGGGCCTATTGCGAGCGGCACAAGTTCCCCCTGCCGCATGTGGCCGGCCGTTTTGCCGCCAAGGAGGCCATTCTCAAGGTGATTGGCACCGGCTGGCGCGGCGGCATCGCCTGGACCGACATCGAAATTCTCAACGACGAAGCGGGCCAGCCCCACGTCACTCTGGCCGGGCATACTCGCGAAATCGCAGACCGGCTGGGCATTTCACGCATCCTGATTTCCATCACCCACACCGAGAATTACGCAGCCGCCAGTGCCATCGGTACGGGTGCCTGATGTGCGGCCGAGCCCGGTTCAGGGGACCGCCGGTGGGCCGCAGATTGCGTTACCGGTCGCTGGGAAAAAATTTCTCAAGCCGGGCATGGCCGAAAAACTAACGGTATCCCCTTGAAACCACCGATGAAATAACTGATACTCCTGGACATTCGGGACCCCATCACAGGTCTCTGCACCGCGGGCGCACGGGAAAAACACGTTTGGCGCCCGCCGATACCCTGCGAAAAGCCAAGCGAGGGATCGTCGCACACAAGGCTGACCAGGATGGTCAAAACGGCAGACCCCGGCTGGGGCGTTGTTTCTCCAGATTCAGGCGAAAAGCGCGTCGGTCAGCGGGGGCTGCCATCCGCAGGTCATATGTTTCGGAGGAACCATTTCATGGAAGAGAAGTCGCGGCATGAGATCGTTACGCGCGCCAAGATCTCCTACGCCGAGCAAAAGACAAACATGTCCATGCGCGCCTGGGTGGATCGCGAGCTGCGCGAGATCGGTATGAACCCGCTCTCGGAGAATGAGTCGCAGACCTACCAGCTCAACGATCGCCCGCGCATCTTTCAGGACGTCTGATCGCGAAGCAAATCCACAGATGGACGCAGTTGAACGCGGATAATATCTGCGTTCGACGGTGTACGTCGCCATAATCGAATGCATATCAGGAACACCGGCGCTCATCTGTGCTTATCTGTGTCCATCCGTGGATAAGCACGTTTTGACTTTTTGACGCTTCCGCGTTTCGCTCCCGCCATGACGCGCAACGTGGCGAGGCTGTATCTGATCGGTGCCGCCGTTCTGTTCTCCACCGGCGGCGCCGCCATCAAGGCCTGCACCTTCACCAGCTGGCAGAAGGCCGCGTTTCGTTCGATCATTGCCGCCGGCGCGATTCTGCTCCTCATCCCGGCCAGCCGCCGCGGCTGGACGCGCAGCGCCCTTGCGGTGGCACTCACCTACGGCGCCACGATGGTGCTCTTCGTCGCCGCCAACGACCGCACCACGTCGGCCAACGCCATTTTCCTTCAGGACACGGCCCCGCTGTATGTCCTGCTGGCCGGGCCGCTATTGCTGCACGAGCGCGTCACTCGCCGCGACGTCTCGTTCATGATCGCGGTGTTCGCCGGGCTCATCCTGTTCTTCGTCGGTCGCGAGGCGGCACAGAAGTCCGCGCCCGATCCATTCACCGGCAACGTCCTCGCCCTCGTCGCCGGCGTCACCTGGGCCGGCACCATCGTCGGGCTCCGATGGCTGGGCCGCACGCCCGAAGGCCGAAGGAGCAACCTCGCCGCCATCGTCATGGGCAACCTGGCCGCCTTCACCCTGTGCATCCCGCTTGCCCTGCCGATCGAAAACAACACGCCGGCCAATTGGGCCGTGGTGGCTTACCTGGGCCTTTTTCAGATCGGCCTGGCCTACGTGTTATTGACGCGCGCCATGGCCCACATCCCGGCGCTGGAGGCGTCGTGCCTGCTGCTGATCGAGCCGGTCATCAATCCCTTCTGGTCATTCGCGTTGCATGGCGAGCGGCCCGGCGCCTGGGCCATTGCCGGTGGAGCCATCATTCTGGGTGCGACGCTGTGGAAGGCCCTCGGCGAGCGGGACCTGCGACCGCCCGCACGTGCATCATCCATGTGATGGCCCATCGCTGACGCAAATCGGCGAGCAAACCCCGCACTGTGGCACTTACCAGTAGCGGGCGCGTCCATCTTGCTTCAGGTAGATCGTAAAAGTGCTTTTTCCCCCTTCGGCGACTTGATCGCCGAAGGGGGAACAGCAGAAGCAGGAGAAAAGGAGAAAGACAGGGGCGAACGCGAGCCGCCGTCCGCCTCGGCCGCCTGGAAAAGTCCGATGCGGCAGACGCCGGGTTCGCCTGTCATGAAGACGGGCGTGGACGTGAAACGGCTACTGGAATAATCACAGTATTCTGAAGGAGCCCGGCCCAGGTGACGTGGCGATTTGGCGACCCGGCGTCGGCAGGCGACGATCAGAGCCGGCTCTTCTGCCGCTTGGTGGCATCCTCCAGCAGCTTCTTCTCGCCGCGCGTGAGGCTGCCAATGCCCTCATTCTTGATCTTTTCGAGGATGCGATCGACCTTTTCCTGAAGCACCAGTTCCTCGCGGCGCTCGCGCTCTCGATTCTTCGCGGCCGAGCGGGCCTTCATTTTCGCCAGCCATCCCGGCTTTTTCCGCTGCCCCTGCGGATCGAGCGTCGTATACCCGCCGGAAAAGTTGTAGCCCATGAAGCCGTCTTCCTCGAGGGCTCCGGCCTTTACCATCATGCGTTCCTGGTAACAGGTGATATAGCCCAGGATCGCGATGATGAGCAGCGTGTACGTCTGCGACATCAGCCCCGACAGGCCCATGATGACCGCCGCGACCATGCCCACCGTGGTCGCCAGCATCGTGCCGCGCTGGTGGCCCATCCACTTCCACAGTGCGCAGTGCAGCATGCGACCACCGTCCATGGGATACATGGGCCAAAGATTGAACACCAGCAGCACGCCGTTGATCATGAAGATCAACGACAGCCAGCGGCCCAGCTCTGACGCGTCGGTGGAAAACGCCACCCAATCGTAGGGCGAAATCGAACCGAAAATGAACACCGCCCCGCGGAGCTTGAGGATGACACCCGAAACGATCAGCAACGCGACATTCACCAGCGGCCCACAGATCACGGTCACGAACTGCGGCCACGGCTGCCGCGGCGCATCTACGCTGGCCAGTCCGCCCAGCGGCCACATCAGGATATCGTCCGCCCCGCCGCCCACCGAGCGCGCGGCGAAGCAATGGCCGAATTCATGCAATAGCACCGAACCGAACAGCACCAGCGACAGCTTCAGCGCGTGAAGCACGCCGTACCGCGCCGCCAGCAGCTCGAACGCGACGAACAGTATCAGCGTGATGTGTACGCGAACGCGAATCCCGAACAGCCGCCCGATCGTTGGCGACCAGTTCAGTGGATTGTCCGAAAAGCGAGAGCCGGCCCGCGACGAGAACATCCCAAACCCGCCGGTGCCGCCGGAACCTCCATGCGCATACTCGCGATCCTGCCATCCCATGAATGCTACCCTTCCATCTGCCACCGCAGGAGCGTTACGATCGTCTTCGCGTCCCGGATCGTCCCGTCGCGAATCATCTCCAGGGCACGCCCGTGCGATACTTCTTCAACGACGATGCGCTCGAGTGGTTCGAGTCGCTGCTGCGTGATGATCAGATCGCGGGCGACGAAGGCGTGGATCAACTCGTCCAGGATGCCCGGCGATGGGTAAAACTCGCACAGCTTCTCCAGCCGGCCCGCCCGGCGGCCGGTCTCCTCCTCCAGTTCCCGTGCCGCCGCAAGAACCGGAGGCTCGTCGCGGCGGTCCAGCGTGCCGGCGGGCAGCTCCCAAAGTTCGGCATCCAGTGCGTGCCGATAGTTGCGGATCAGCAGGATCGCGTCGTCCGACACCACGGGCAGGATGACCACCGCGCCGGGATGACGCACGTACTCGACCGAGCGAAGTTCGCCATCGCTGCCGGCCAGCTCTTTTCGAAGTACCTGGAATTTCGGGGCCTGGTAGACGGTTCTCATTGGTTCCTTCGGGGCTTCGCGCGGTCGAACGATTATATAAGACGGCATCGGACGATTCGCCGCCTCGCGTAACTCTCGATGAAAGCCAATATTACGCGACTTACGAAGGCATCGGCCGGCCGGGCGGATGCCGAAAGGCCAGCTCGCCATGTCGCACCGGCAGGGTGTCCCACATCGGCGCGGTCGCGCCGGTGGGAGCGTCATTGGTGCGGCAAACAAGGCGGCTTCTTGTCTATCGCCATTCGGCCATTACAATGTGGGGCTCGACTTGTGACATCCGCGGCGTTCACGCGCCGCGCGGCGGAGTGAACCTGCGATGAAAGACGACATCCATCCCAAGTACTACGACAACTGCGTCGTGACCTGCGGTTGCGGCAACACCTTCACGACCGGCAGCACGCGCGAGAAGATCACCGTGGAAATCTGCTCGGCCTGCCATCCCTTCTTCACCGGCGCCCAGAAGTTCGTCGATACCGCCGGCCGCGTCGAGAAATTCCAGAAGAAGTTCGGCGGCAACTACTTCCAGGACAAGAAGGCCAAGGCCAAGCCGACCAAGGCCTAGCTTCCGCTTCCCGAAATATTCATCACGCCGCGCCCGCGCCCTCCGGCGATCGGGCGCGGCGTGTTTTATTTGAAAATGCAGAATGAAAAATGCTGAATGCAAAATGGTCCGGGCGGATGAAGAATGCGATCGGTTGAAGAGCGCTTAGCGTTGAGCGTTTGGCATTTTTCATTCAGATTTCGCACCCGGCTCTCTCCCGATGTCAGAACTTAACCGAAATCCCCGCTTTCTCGCCAAGCTCGACGAGATCTCGAAGAAATACGACGAGATCACCGAGAGGCTCAACGATCCCGCCACGGCAGCCAACGGCCAGCAGATCGTGAAGCTTGCGAAGGAACACGCCACGCTCCGCCGCACCGTCGAGCCCTATCGCGAGTATTGCCGGCTGTATCAGCAGGTTGAGGAGGCCCGCGTCATTGCCGAGGACAAGTCGGCCGATGCCGAGCTGCGCGATCTGGCCTACGCCGAGTTGCCGGAGTTGATCGAAAAATCCAACGCCATCATGGAGGACCTCATCGACTCGCTCATCGTCGGTGAGGATGCCGGTATCGACGCCATCATCGTCGAAGTTCGCGCGGGCACCGGCGGCGACGAGGCGGCCATCTTCGCCGGCGATTTGTTCGACATGTACCAGCGCTACGCCGCCGCCCGCGGTTACAAGCTGGAGGCCCTCGATGCCAGCCCCGGCGATCACGGCGGATACAAGGAAATCGTCTTCGCCGTCCGCGGGCCCGAAGTCTACACGCGGCTCGGTTACGAAGGCGGCGGTCACCGCGTGCAGCGCGTGCCGCTCACCGAGACGCAGGGGCGAATCCACACGTCGGCCGCCACGGTCGCGGTGCTTCCCGAGATCGAGGAGGCGGACATCGATATCGACTGGGAAAAAGACGTGCTGGAGCACGTCAGCCGCGCCGGCGGCCCCGGCGGTCAGAACGTCAACAAGGTCTCCACCGCCATCCGCCTGGAGCACGTACCGACCGGCATCACCGTCTCCATGCGCGACGAGAAGAGCCAGCACAAAAACCGGGCCAAGGCCCGGCGCATTCTGGCCAGCCGCGTCAAGCAGCACTTTGACGACATCGAACGGGCCAAGCGTGACACCGCCCGCAAGTCCATGATCGGCTCCGGCGATCGCAGCGAAAGAATTCGCACGTATAATTTTCCGCAGAACCGCTGTACCGATCACCGCGTCAACCAGAACTATTCGCTGGAAAAGGTCATTGCCGGCGAACTCGATCAGGTCATCGACGACCTGTGGAAGCACGATCGGCAGCAGCGGCTGCAGCTTGCCTGAAGGGGCTTCCCGGCAGTTTGGGGCCGATGCTGTTGGGCCAAACCGGACTGACGCATCATGCGTGAGCTTGAACAAGGGTGGCTTTCCCGCTCGCCCGGTTCCGTCGAACCGGAATCTCCGCCGAACTGGTCGACGCTTGAGCTCGAAATCACCTGCCCGCGCTGCGGATATAACCTGTACATGCTGACGACCAATCTTTGCCCGGAGTGCGGGCACGTTTTCAGCTGGGCCGTGGAGATCGAGCGGGCGAAGCTCAATTGCAGCCCCATATTTGAAGTCCAGATACGGAATGCCCCGATCGCTTCCTACCTGCGAACAACGCTCTGGCTGCTGCTGCCGTGGCGATTCTGGCGCCGACTGCCATCGGGACAGACGCCGCTATTGGGCGTGCTGTTTCTGCAACTCGCGCTGACGATCCTGCTCTGCCTGATCGTGCTCGTTTTTAGTGATTATGCTGGCTTCTGGATAGTCAAACTGGTGAGGCAGTTAGTGCGCTTACACTATCCCTGGGACTGGCAGCTCATCTGGGAAATTAAGCGGCTAGTTCTTCTACTCGTCTTTGTGGTGTTGAGTTGGATCGGGCTATGCCTCTTCTGGCAGACGCGACGGACTTATCAGCTGGACCAGAAGCACCTTGCGCAAATCACAATCTACTCGGCACATGCGTTGTTGCTCAGCTTCGCGTTCTCGTTGTCGTCGATGGGGCTCGTTCTAACGGTCGGCGTCACGGCGAGGTGGTGGTACTGGCATGAATTGACTTACATATCTTCGCTGCTGGCGTTGCTGATTTTTTTTGCGGCCCTGGCGAGGGGGCTTTGCCGGCACATGCCAGCGCCTCTTGCCTGCCGAATGGCCGCCGTCGTCATTGCATTCGCCTGCTTCGGCCTGTTGTACATCGCGATCGTGTCCGGCCTCATCTATGATTCGTTCGAGTACTCGAATCCAGTGGCCACTCTGATTGAGAGCGTCGTGCCGCCGCTGTGGCTGTTACAGCCTTGAGGCCCTCTTGAGCGGTGCCCCCAAAACCCTGATTGGGTCTCAATAAAACGTTTTTTCAGCGACTCTCGGTTTATTTGCGGCCGCGCGTTTGCAAGCTCGACATTTGGCGTGGCACTGCTTCCATGCAGAGCATCGCGCCGAGCTCCTATAACCGCTGCGTTACTCGCGAAGACATGAACAATCGGTCATATTTGGGCCGTGTCCGCCGACGCGTTACAATCTGACGAGTCCCGTTCGGCCGGCGCCGTCGCGCTGGGCCTGATACCGCATCCTTGAGGAGAACACCCGTGTCCGTCATGTCCGCCGAACGGCTGGCGTCCAAAAATTTCGTAACCGTCGAGGAGCACATCCTCCGCCAGCAGGGCAACTACAAGTGGGCCACTGGCGCCTTCTCCAGCGTCCTGGTCGGCATCGCGCTTGCCGGCCGCATCATCAGCGCCAAGGTCCGCCGGGCCGGCATTCTCGAGGTGCTTGGCGAGGCCGGAGACATCAACGTCCACGGCGAGCAGCAGCAGAAGCTCGACCTCATCGCCAATCGCACCATCGAGCAGTGCCTGTGCTATCGCGAGAGCGTCGGCATCATCGCCAGCGAGGAGCTCGACGAGCCCACGGTCCTCAAGGATTCCAGCGGCAAGTACATCGTGATCTTCGATCCGCTCGACGGCTCGAGCAATATCGACGTGAACGTGTCGGTCGGCACCATCTTCAGCGTCTTCGAACGCGACACCACCAACTGCAACGGTCGCGATCCCATGCACGACGTGCTCCAGCCCGGCTGCGAGCAGATCGCCGCGGGATACATCGTCTACGGCTCGTCCACCGTCATGTGCTACACGACCGGCCATGGCGTGCACATGTTCACCCTCGATCCGTCGGTCGGTGCCTACGTGCTGGCACAGGAAAACGTGATGATGCCGCAGAGCGGCAAGTACTTCAGCGTCAACGAGGGCAACTACAACTCCTTCCCGCGCTCCGTGCAGGAATACCTCACCTGGTGCAAGAGCAAGGAAGCCGGCCCATACAACGCCCGCTACATCGGCTCGCTGGTGGCCGATTTTCACCGCACCCTGCTCCGCGGCGGCATCTTCCTGTACCCGCCCACTGCCAAGAGTCCCGACGGCAAGCTGCGCCTCATGTACGAGGCCAATCCCATCGCCTTCATGGCAGAGCAGGCCGGCGGCCGTGCGACCGATGGAAAGGTCGACGTCCTCAAGAAAAAACCAGAATCGCTCCACCAGCGCACGCCCCTCTTTGTCGGTAGCCACGAGCAGGTCGATCGGCTACAACAGTATCTGGGCAAGTACGGCGATTGATCGTCGCAGTGCGAAGCCCGCGCAAGCATCCAGCCGGGTGTGCCACTGCTTTAAGCAGTGCGAGGCACCGCGCAAGCATTCAGCCGGGTGTGCCACTGCTTCAAGCAGTGCGATGCCCGCGCAAGCATTCAGCAGGGTGCGCCACTGCTTCAAGCAGTGCGAAGCCCGCGCAAGCATCCAGCCGGGTGTGCCACTGCTTCAAGCAGTGACGAACACCAGTTGCCACTGCTCTGTGAGTAGTGCAGCTTCAGTGTGCTCCGTCCGGCGACGTATTTCAGGGTGCCACTGCTCTGTGAGCAGTGCCATCGTGCGTCGGTGATTGGCCGTGAGTCCCCTTGATGTGCAATATTGTTAATCTTGATGCCGTCCTGCAACCCTTAATCCCCTAGTCCCTCAATCCCTACCCCATGCCCGACACCCCGCCTTCCGCTACCTCCGAATGGACCATCGGCCGGCTTCTCGACTGGACGCGCAAGCACTTTGAGTCCCGTGGCATCGACGACGCCCGGCTCTGCGCCGAGCTGCTGCTTGCCAGGGCCCTCCACTGCCAGAAGATTCTTCTCTACGCCCGAATCAACGACGTGCCCACCGAAGAGCAACGCTCGGTCTTCCGCGACCTGGTCAAGCGCGCCGCAGATCATGCCCCCATCGCCTATCTGATCGGTCACAAGGAGTTTTACTCGCTGGACTTCAACGTGACGCCGGCCGTTCTCATCCCACGCCCCGAGACCGAGCTGGTCGTCGAGCGCGCCCTGGCCTGGTGCAAATCCAGATCGTCGCCCATATCCCAGGTCCGCCGCGAAGCCGCGACGGGAATGGATGCGCCCCCAGAGCCGCAGGCGGCAGAGGTCCGTGCTGTGCCGCAGGCGCAAAGCACGGGCGCGATTGCTGCCCAATCGCTTCCGCGCGAGGGGGTTGACGCGCCGCCGCGCGAAGGCCCGGCCCGCATCGACCTGCTCGACGTCGGCACCGGCTCGGGCTGCATCGCCATTACCATCGCAAAGCGCAATTCCGCGGTCTTCGCCGTCGCCACCGACATCTCCGAAGATGCCCTTGCCGTGGCACGCCAGAACGCGGAGCGCCACGGCGTGGCCGATCGCGTTCGGTTTTTTCACGCCGATCTGCTCGATCTCCCCGCCGGCGCGGTTCCCGGCACGGCCTGCGCGGACGACGCGACGAGCACGTCCGGCAGTTTTGATTTGATCGTTTCCAATCCGCCCTATGTCGCCGACAGCGATCGTGAGACGCTGCCGCCGAACGTCCGCGACCACGAACCGCACGCGGCCCTGTTTGCCGGGTCCGACGGCCTTGCGATCTATCGCCGAATGGCCGCCGGCATGTCGCGCGCGGATGGCTTACCGCTGCTCAAGCCCGGCGGCGCGCTCATCATCGAGATCGGCGAGGGCCAGGCAGACGCCGTAGGCGATATCTTCGCTGCCGCTGGCCTCGTGCCAGTCGCGCGACATCGCGATCTGGCCGGCGCCGAGCGCGTGCTCGAATTCCGCCGGACATGAGCGGGCCACGCCCGGTCGCGCCGAAATCCCCGTGCCCAGAATTCATGGCATTTCGTGTCGGAAATGCCGCATCCGCGCCGGTGTGTCCCGTCGATTGCCCTGGGATATAATCTGCCTGTCGTGTCCCTGATTCCGCGGCTATGCGGCAAAGGCACTCCGCGATTTCTGAAATTCGCGTCGATGCGACGCTCGCGCGACTTTGCCACTTTGCTTCGCGCCGCCCGCGGCACAATCTCCGGCCCGCGACAGGAGGTATTCGCTCATGTCTGATGTACGCAGAATCCACTCGATAGCGTGCCGATCGTGCATTGCGATTCTTGCCCTGGTCGCATTCGTTTCGTCCGCCGCCCAGGCGAACGCACAATGGACGCAGGAGGACTTTTTTAACCCCGACGAGGCCAGCATCTACACCCGCGGCCCCGTGCACGAGGCCTTTGCCGAGCCGATCGTCTTCGAGCCCGAGCCCGGCCCGCTGGCCCCCGCTGCACCGCCCGAGCCGCTCAACGAAGTCCCGCCCGACTACCGGCCGGCCGGCGACAACATCGATTGGATCAGCGGCTACTGGTTCTGGGATGACGAGATCAACGGCTTCCTGTGGATCAGCGGCATCTGGCGGGACGTGCCGCCCGGCCGCGCCTGGATCGCCGGCTACTGGATCGCCGCCCAGGGCGGCTACCGCTGGATTCCCGGCTACTGGGATGCCGCCGATCGGGACGTGACCTATTACCTGCCCGAGCCGCCGGCCTTCGTCGATTCGCAGCCCGTGGGTGTCATGCCCCCGTCACCGGATCACATCTGGGTCGCCGGCACCTGGATCTGGGCGGACCACGGCTACGCCTGGCGCCCCGGCTACTGGACGCGCGGCAATCCCGACTGGGTCTGGATTCCCGCCCACTACGTCTGGACGCCGCGGGGCTACGTCTTCGTCGATGGCTACTGGGATCGCGACGTCGAGCGTCGCGGCGTGCTGTTTGCACCGGTCGTCTTCGAGCGGCGCATCTACGAACGGCCGCGTTTCTTCTACACGCCACGCACGGTGATTGACACACGGGTGATCACGACGCACCTGTTCCTGCGCGAAAAGCACTATCACTACTACTTTGGCGACTATTATGACGTCCGCTACGAGAATCGCGGCTATCGCCCCTGGTTCAAGACGGCTTCCAGCCGCCGGGTGTACGATCCCATCTTCGTGCATCAGAAGTGGCGGCATCGACACGATCGCGACTGGGATGGCCGGCTTCGCCGCGACTTCGATATCCGCCGGCGCGATCACGATGCCCGCCCGCCGCGATCGTGGGCCGAACAGCGCCGCTACGCGTCCGAGCGCGACCGCAAGTTCGGCCGCGACAAGAATGATCGCTCGCCGTTCCGGCTCGGCAAGGCCCTGGCGCAGGTCGTGCAGCGCAAGCACGATCCGATCCGCTTCAACCGCATCGATGACGGCGAGCGGCGGAGATTGTCGAGCCGCCGCGATGACATTCAGAAGATCGTGAACCAGCGTAAAGAGGTGGAGGGCAGGACCGACGGCAAGCCCGACCGCCGCTACATGACGCGCACCAAGCCGGCCAAGGTCTCGCGCTATCAGTCGCCCATCAAGGCCAAGGCGCAGACCAAAGATCACCGCCCGCCTCGGCCCGCCGAGGAGCCGAAGGTCGACCGCAAGGTGCAGCCCAAAAAACGCGTCATCAAAAAGCAGGGCGATTCGAAGCCGGGCGGGTTGAAGTCCGGCGATCGCCGCCGCGACCGTGATGACGACAAGAAGAACCGCAAGTCCAAGAAGGACGACTAGGAGGACCTGCGGAGGCTATTGCGCTTCGAGGCACCCGGTGCCCCGTGAGCCTTTTGCCCTCCCGCATTACACTCCCCCCATGGCGTCTGCGTCTTCGAGCGAGTCGCAGCGAATTCTGCTGATCAAGCCCAGTTCCCCGGGCGACATCATCCACGCGCTGCCGGTGCTGCGCGGGCTGCGCCGCCGATTCCCGCATGCGCACATCGCATGGCTCGTCGCCACACCCTTCGCCAACCTGCTCGAGGCCGACCCGGACATCAGCGAGATCATCGCCTTCGACCGCAGGCACTTCGGTCGGCTCGGCCGCCATGCCGGTGCCACGCGCGATTTCTTTCGTTTCGTTCGCGAGCTGCGCGCCCGCCGCTTCGATCTGGTGATCGATTTGCAGGGCCTCTTTCGCAGCGGATTTTTGGCGTGGGCGAGCGGGGCACGCGAGCGCGTCGGCTTTCGCGATGCGCGGGAGCTGGCGTGGCTCTTCTACAACCGGCGGATTTCCCGATTGCCGCGCGACATGCACGCGGCGGACAAGAACATGGCGGCGCTGGAGCGGCTGTGGGATGGCGGCGCTTCCGATGCATCCGGCGTGCACAGGGCCGGTGCTACAGCCGACTTTCGCATTGCGTTGACGAACGACGACCGCGATTGTGCGATCACATTGCTGGCCGAAGCCGGGATCGGTGCCGCGCGGGAGTACGCCGTGCTGGTGCCGGCCACGCGCTGGGAGACGAAGTGCTGGCCGGCCGAACGCTACGGGCAGCTCGCGCGCTTTTTGAAAGAGCGGTATGATCTGCCGAGCGTGCTGGTCGGCGGGACGGGCGATATCCCGCTGGGCGAACAGGCCGTCGCGGCATCGCAGCCTGTTCCGCGCGCCCTTGATCATTCAGAGCCGGGCTGTCCTCAGCCCGGCCCGCGCTCCGAACCGGCAGCCGTCAACCTGTGCGGCCGCACGACGCTGCGCGAACTGGCGGCCCTCGTCTCACGGGCGCGAATCGTCATCACCGCCGACTCGACGCCGATGCACATGGCGGCTGCCTTCGATCGCCCACTCGTCGCGCTGTTTGGCCCGACCAGCCCCACGCGCACGGGCCCGTACGGCCGCGGCGAAAGCGTGCTGGGCCTGCCGCTGGACTGCTCGCCGTGCTATCTGCGGCGGCTGAGTCAATGCCCCCATGGACATAAGTGCATGAGCGATATGACAGTCGAGCGCGTGGCGGCAGCAGCCGCCGAACAGTTGCAGGCCCGGGCACAAAGGCCGGCGGGACAAACGCGCGAAAAAATTCCGGAAAAAGCTCCGTAGCGCCGCGGTCGTGATGCCGCATTGTTTATCCGACGATTCTCTTCAACCGTCGGAGGACCCGATTATTGAACGACACGCTTTTCGCCATCGGCGCCTACGTCCTCGTCCAGCTCATCATCGGCTTCGTCGTCTCCCGCCGCGTCAAAACTGAGACCGACTACGTCCTCGCCGGCCGCAGCTTTGGCTACCTGCTGGCGACATTCAGCATCTTTGCCACCTGGTTCGGGGCCGAGACGTGCATCGGCTCGGCCGCCGCGATCTATTCGGATGGACTGTCGGCCGCGGCGCACGACCCGCTCGGCTATGCGGCGTGCATTCTGCTGATGGGGGCGGTCTTTGCGGTGCCACTGTGGCGGCAGCAACTGACGACGCTCTCCGATCTGTTCCGCCGGCGCTACGGGACGGGCGTCGAGAAGCTGGCGACACTGATGATGGTGCCGACGTCGCTGATCTGGGCCGGGGCACAGGTGCGGGCGTTCGGGCAGGTGCTGGCCTCGGCGAGCCCGCTGACGACCGACGTGGCCGTGGGGCTGGCCGCGATGGTGGTGATCGCCTACACGATGATGGGCGGGCTGCTCGCGGACGCCGTGACGGACGTCTTGCAGGGCGGCATGCTGCTCGTGGGGCTGGTCGTCGTATTCGTCGCCGTGTTGAGCGACATCGGCGGCCTCGGCCCGGCGGCGGAGATGATCGATGCCGAACGGTTGACACTCTTTCCGCGCGAAGCCTCTGCCGGACTGAGCCTTCTGCACAACATGGAGGCCTGGCTGGTGCCCATCTGCGGCAGCGTGGTCGCGCAGGAGCTGATTGCGCGGACGCTGGCCTCGCGCTCGCCGCAGGTCGCGCGGCGGTCGGCCTTCATGGCGACGGGCATTTACCTGTCGCTGGGGTGCATACCGCTGTTTCTGGGCCTCATCGGCCCCGCGCTCGTGCCGGGGCTGGAGGATGCCGAGCATCTGCTGCCCGAACTGGTGCGACGCCACACCTCGCACTGGATCTATATCCTGTTTACCGGTGCATTGGTCTCGGCGATTCTGTCCACGGTCGATAGTGCCATCCTCGCGGCCTCGACGCTGACCACCGAGAACCTGCTGGGCCTGCGTCGCGGCCGGGCGATGAGCGAGACGGCGAAGCTTCGGCTCAATCGCGGCTGCGTGCTGGTCTTCGGCATCGTCGCCTACCTGTTCGCCCGCTTCGGTGGCAATGTCTTCGAGCTGGTGGAGGACGCATCGTCCTTCGGCAGCGCCGGGATCTTCACGCTTCTGGTATTCGGGCTGTTCACCACTTGGGGACGGAAGTTCAGCGCGTTTGCGGCCCTGTCGGCAGGCATGGGAGTGTGGTTGCTCGGTGAATACGTTGCTGGAATCGAATTTGCCTACGTCCTGGCATTGGCGAGTGCGATTGGGGTGTATTGTCTCGGAGGTTTTTTCGAGCCCAGGTTTGATCCTGCGGAGCTCGCCAGATCACCGGGCGGCTTCCCCGTTCAATCGCCCGACACCATATAGAATACGGAGCCCCATGCTATGCACGGGGTCGGCGGGGTGAATGTTCGAATTGAGACGGCAGTACGGAGCCCCCTGCTGTGCACGGGGTCGTCGCAGTGAATGTTCGAATTGGATCGGCTTTACGGAGCCCCGTGCTGTGCACGGGGTCGTCGGAGTGAATGCTCGAATTCATACGACATTTGCTGCGCGAACACGAAGCTTCGAAAGCCATCGATTCGCGCACGACGTGTCCACGACATCGAACCGTTATGCAGCACGCCGGCCACAGGCCTAAGCTTCGTCCGTTCAATCAACCTGCGGCTGTTTCTGTTTGCGGAAGGGAGGCGTTCTGCGAGGGCGTGGCTGCCGGTCTAATTGGCTGCGGTTTGGCGGGGACGTGCGATGAGGGACGCGGCGGCGCCTTTCCGAAACGATCGATCACTTCCTCATCCGTCATGAGCGCCGTCGCCATCTGTCCGTGATAGCTGTCGGGAAATTGCTCCATGCCCTCGACGCCGATCTTGTCCGGCCATTCGCCCTTCGCATAGTACGCCGTGCCGAAGAGCCAGTCCCAGATCGACAGGATCGAGCCGTAGTTCGCCAGCTGCCCCCTGGCCTCGACCGAATGGTGCCACCAGTGCAGCTCGGCCGAGTTGAAAATGTAATTCAGCCAGCCGATTCGCGTGCGGATGTTCGCGTGATGCCAGAAGCCCTTCAGAATGTCCACCGACGAATAGATAAGAATGACGCTACGATCGACGTGCAGCAGGTGGAACGGCAGCACGATCATGCCATACTTGATCACCGCCTCCAGCACGTGAATGCGGAACGTCGACAGGGCATCCATCTCCACCGCCGTGTGATGCACGCGATGGATGCGCCACATCCACTCATATTTGTGGTGCCAGCGGTGCAGCCAGTAGCGGGCAAAGTCGTTGACGATCAGGAAGAATACGAACTGAATCCACCACGGCCACGTCGAAAGTCCGCCATATACGATCGTCGGAAACTGAATGACCGCCCAGTAGGCCCCCATCTTGGTAATCGACGAAAGCACCGGGCCTTCCACGACGCTGGCGGTGAAATCAGCGAGATAGCCGCGCCGCCGCGGCCCGGTCCTGTACACGGGTATGACGGGCGGAAAGACCCGTTCCAGGATGTGAAAGACCACCAAGCCGACGACAAACACGCCGAGCAAAATGACAATGGAGGGCGTGTATCCTTTTTGGATGTCGGTAACAAGCGTGTTCCAGAGTTCAGATACAGCCAGCATCGCCGTCTCGCCCTCTCCCTGCTACTCATTTGCTCCAGCCGTCGCCCGCCGCGCCTGCATGCGGCATGAATTCCCGCTCAGCCGCTTTGCATCAGGGCCGAGCGCAGTTCTTCTGACATCCCCGCCGCCGCCTCGGCATCCCACGGCCGCATGCCGGTGTAATCCTCCGGCTTTAATTGCGACACGATGCAGGTGCGCTTGCCGTTCGGTGTCATCGGCACGCTGTCTACACGCACTGCACGCACATTGGTGCCGGGGCCGAAACGCTCGCGAATTGCTTCCATCCCCTTATCGAGAATGCCTGCGTCGAAATTGTCCTCCGGCACGTACTCGTAGGTCAAGTCCGCCGGCGAGTGCTGAATAATCCGCCACTCCTTGACCGGGCTGCCGCCCGCATGATCGAAGATATGGTACAGATAATGCGGCGAGACCAGATCGCCGCGCGGCGTCGGCAGAAAGTCGTTGATGCGTCCCTGCACCGGGCCCATGACGGGAAACGCCACGCCGCAGTCGCAGACCTCCCCCGTGATCGAGGCGATGTCGAGCAGGCGATAGCGGATGAGCGGCATGGTGTAGCCGAACAGATTGGTGCAAACCACCTGGCCGGTCGCGCCGGCCGGGAGGGGCTTGCCCGCGCCATCCACAATTTCGACGTGCATACAGTCGGCGTCGAGATGGTAATTGCCCCGCCGGCACTGCCAGGCAATGTTGCCCAGCTCGACGGCCCCGTAAAGATCGCGCGGCTCGGAGGCGAAGGCGTCGCGCATCGCCTCGCGCATGATGGGCATCAGCGTGGCGCCCGTCGGGCCGACGTAATGCATGGGAAATCGGCGGCCGCGGCGCAGAATCTCGCGAGCCAGCAGGTAGAGCCCGCCGGTCTGCCCGAGGATCTGGCCGGGGCGATAGCTTTCCAATGCATGAATCTGCGTGTCGAGATCGTCGGTGGGCAGCAGATGGCGCGTACGCGTGATCGTCTTCAGAAAACGGGTGCGTTTGCTGGCGAGCCAGGTGCTGGCGACGGTGATGGTGCGCCGCCACGGCCGGGCGCCGCCGCGCAAAAGCGCGCGAAAGTAGGAGCGCCGCGTGAGGCGCATTTCGGGCATGGTGCGGCGGCAGGTGATCGCGCGGCCGGAGGTGCCGCTGGTGGTCATGGTGTCGAGCGGCAGGTGCACCTTTCGCCGGTCGATGGCCTCGTCGCCCGCCTCGACGATGACATTTTTGTCGACCATGGGCAGGGCCGGCAGATCGGCGCACCCGTCGATATCGCGAGGATGGATGCCGTGCGAGCGCCAGAGCGCGCGATACAACGGCACGTGTTCGTAGGCGTGGTCCACCAGGCGGCGAACGTTCTCATCGGCCATCCGGCGCAGGGACTCGGCCGGCAGCTTCGCCCTGCGGACGAGAATTTCAAATACGCCTGGCAGATGCTTGACGCTCATGACGGAGGGCAACTGTCGGTATTCGTGGACAAGGGACAGGCAATCCGCGAGCGGAAGATGCCACGCGCGGCCGCCTGTTCACAGGCAATGGACTCAGTTGTTTTCGGCCACCGCCGGCGTCCGGGCGTTGACGCCGATGCCGGGGTGCCACAGGTGCCTGGCCATGTCGCGCATGGCCTGAAGGTGGCTGCGAAAGATCGGCATGTCCTCGGTGGGCTTGATCATGTCCAGCGCCTTCTTCAAATTCTGGTGCGGCATTTGCGGAAATTGATGATGCACCCCGTGGCTGGAAATGTGAAAGCTCGTGTAGGAAACCGCGTCGCCGATCGGATCGTTGGTGACGACCGTTCGCGCACCATGCATGGCATCCGACAGGGGCAGGCCGAGGTGCTCCGTCAGCTTTCGGAAGGTTTGCAGAGTGCCGGCCACCCAGGCGGGAATAACGTATACCTTCAGGAAAAGCGCCCAGGCGCCGTAGTACCAAACCGTCGCGAGCAAGCCGGTCCAGAATGCCACAATGATGGCATATTCGATCCAGATCTGCCGGCGCAGGTTCGGATCGCGCAGCGGCGTGTGCTTCACCCAGAAAATCCGGTTGTAGATGTACACGCCGACCCACTGGCCGATGAAGACGTCGAACAGCAGGAAGATGCGCCGAAACCGCAACGACCTGGACGGATCGACGTAGGGCCACAACTCCCAGTCTTCCGGCGAATTCATGCGGTTGTGATGGCGGATGTGAACCTGGCGATAGATCGAGAATGGCACCATGAGGAAGGTGCCGACGATGGTACCGTTCAGAATGTTGTGCCAGCGGCGCGTCGGGTACAGGCTGTAGTGCGCATCTTCGTGAAAGATGGTCATCCAGGCGTGATGAAAGTAGGCCACGCAAAGAACCACGGCCACCGTCCAGGCGGGATGATCCGTCGGCCAGCCGGTGCCCAGCGTGACGAGCGCCGCGGCGAGCGCCAGCAGGTCGAGCAGCATGGCAGGCACATTGCTGCCAGGATGCTTGTGTAGTTCGCGTACTGCCGTGACATTCATAAGGAGCGCACCTCCCCAACAAGCGAGCTGTCCCCGCCGACGTACACTGGCAAGCGGAGCGGCCCCAAATCGGACCGGGCGGGTCGCCGATTGCGTGAAACCCTGATACTATTTACAAGATCAGCCGGAGATTCAAGTTGCGCCATCCAGGATTGGCGCCCTCCAGCAGGGTCAAGCTACACGCGAGCGACATCGCCGGATAGAGGTGCGAGCACTGTCCCCCGCGGAGCCGCGACGCGCTGCGCCGGATTGTAGCCACATGCCTGTGATTATCGACACGAACTCACCCGCGCGGTTAGGCCCGGAGGCGTGCCGCTGGGGCCGGCTTCAGGCGTGAAAAATCCCTCAGGGCCCACGCGCCGAATTGTGTTCTGCACGGTAAACTGCCATTTTCATTGAATTTGCCGGGATTAAACGTACATGTCCATATCGCTCTTCAAAGACGCCGCGCGGCTTTATCCTTGGATCGTACCGCTATGTGCGATAATGGCGAATTCAATCGGGTGCTCTTACCGGGAGACCTCCTTCCCGATCCGGCCCCAGGAGCTGATAGCCTTGCGGGCGTCCAAGGACGCACCGGAGTCGACGCGCGAGTGGCTGGCGCGAACCCACGACGAAATCAAGGATCTTCTCCCCGCCAGCCGGCAGGAAGCCCTGATCACCGAACAGCTCACGCGCCCGGACGGGGGGCCGGCCGATATCCTTGGCCACTTCAAAAAGTACAAATCCTGGATGCACACCATGATCGCCAACGCCGTTGGCCTGGCGCACACCGCACAGGTGACCGGCGACTCTTCGGCAGTTCGCGAGCCCGCGCCGCCCTGGGTGGGATTTCAGGACATCTGGATACCGGTTCACCCTGACTTCAGCCTCAGCGCGCGCGTCGGCTTTTGCCGCAACCCGGATGGCACGCCTCGAAATGCCGACTGCATCATCATTCTTCCCGGCCTGCTCGGCGACAACATTCGCGTGCGATCACGCGACATCGCGCAGGGCCTCGTGAAGGCCGGCTTCCACGCCGTCGCGGTGGAACTGCGCGGCCACGGCCAGACCGAAGCTCGCCATCCAGATGTGCCCTACACCTTCGGCGTGCAGGAGACGCAGGACCTGTTGGCGGTGGACGAATGGCTTTGCGGCCAGCCCGGCATACGCAGAACCGGCATGATCGGCTTCAGTTGGAGTTCGAACCTCGCCCTGCTGGCCGCATGGGAAGATGGCCGTCCGTCGGATGACGACATGGTCCGCCCCGAGCTTCGCGCCCTGCTGCGTCCGCAAAACGGCAAGCGCCACTTCGAGGCTGGGATATTCGCCATCTCGCCATCGTTGAAGTTTGAGGACATATGCGACGCCCTGGACGAACGCGTCTGGGCGATGACCGAAAACCCTGTGTTTGCCTCGTTGCAGAACACCATAAACTGGCGGGCAAACCTGAAGGGTTACGCCCCGCTGCGCGGCAGCCTCCGAGAACTGATCTGGCAAGAATTCCAGCGCTCGGCAATGACCGGGGAAGAAATGCAGCAGGCGGGATACGATTACCTGAGGCTGCTGCCCTACAAGGGCAGGCCCAGCGGTCGAAAGCTGCAACACGCCCGCGTGCCGGTGCTTATCCTCCACGGGGCGAACGATCCGCTGGCCTATGCCGACGAAATCGGGGAGTTTTTCGCGGAAACCACGAATCCGATGGTCGCAGGCGTTATCCTGCCCGGTGGAGGACACGACGGCTTCGCCGCCTACAGCCGGTCGTATTTTTACAGCCTCCTGCTGTCCTTCTTCGATCCGGCGGTCGGCGCGGCTGCGACCATCGAGCCGTGCGCGACGGCCGGGCGGATGGCGGATATTCCGCTGGCCGGCGATCTGCCGCCCGCTGGATCGCGCTAGCATCCAGTGCTCGTGCTGAAATGCTGCCGGCTGTGGCACACAATTCGTCCGGGGGACAACTGGTATTGCCGTACGGCACTCGCGTGTGATTTGCATGACGTGGCGTGTGACAACAACAATGATGTTGGCAGTCGGGCTTGTCCTGGCGCCGTCCGGCGTGACGCGCGCACACGATTCCTGGCTGGTGGCCGAACGTTCATGGGCAGACGTGGGCACGCAGGTCCGTGTTTCGTTCATCACCGGAGAAATCTTCCCGCTGGGAGAGGCTGCGACCGGCCCGGATCGAGTCGCCAGCTTTGTCGAGTACCTGGGCGGCGGGCAGGTCGCGATCAAGCCGCTGGAGAGCGACGCGGCCAGCCTCTTTTCCAACGTCACGCTGACCGGCGAAGGCATTCACGTCTTCGGGCTGGCGCTGCATCCGCGCCTGATTGAAATGACGCCGGATGCCTTTGAGAACTATCTCCGCCAGGAGGATGCCCGCGATGTGCTGGCGACATTCATGCGGGGCGACATTCCCAACCATGTCACCGAGCGCTACTCAAAGTACGCCAAGACGCTTCTGATCGTCGGGAATACGCTGCCGGGCGCGGGGCACGACCAGATCGTGGGTCATCCGCTCGAGATCATTCCGCTGTCGCCACCGTCCACATGGATTGCCGGTACGCACGTCCCGGTCCGCGTGTTGCTCGATGGTCACCCATGGCCGGACGTCGCGGTCTCCGCGGGGCACGATGGTCTGGGGCAGCACGGCTACGCGGTGCGTACACGTTCTGATGCCCGGGGTGAGGCGGCCATTCCGGTGTCGCAGGCGGGGCACTGGTTCATCAAGGCGCACCTCATCAGACCGCATACCGGCCTGGGCAGTTTCCAGTGGGAGAGTTTCTGGGCCAGCCTGACGTTTCGCGTGGCCGAGCCGCCCGTTGCGGATGCCTCCGCGCCGGGTACGAATTTGCCCGCCGTCGGCGAAGCGGCTCCGCCCGAGGTTGCGTCTCAGGGACCGCCCGCGGATTCCGTTTCAACACCGACTGAGGCGGCAGGCCCGGAGACGCGAAGGGAAGAGAAGACCACGCCCGATCCTGAAGGGAAAAGTTCCGTGGACAAGCAGGCGGCGCCACCGATGCCGCAAACTGATATTCCGAACGTCCGCGATGAGATTGGCCTGGCGCCCGGCGTCGTCGTCGATGCGCCTGCGGCAGAGCCCGTCGCGGCTGTTCAGGCCGATCTCGATGCCATCGTGGCCGTGCACGGCGCGCCCAACCCGTGGGTCGCCGCCGGCTATCGCATGGGCCGCCGCGCCCTCCAGGACCTGCGGCTGCCAAAGGGCGATCGCCGGCTGATCGCCACCCACCATTCGCCCTACGCCGCGCCGACCGTCTCGATGATCGACGGCGTGCAGGCGGCGACGGGGACGAGTGTCGGAAAGATGACACTGCGGTACAAGACCGCCAAGCTGGACGCGGTGCGGACGGAGTTCGTCGATTCGCGCACCGGCGCCAGCGTGTCCTATCGGCTGACCGACTCGGCCCTGCGGGAACTGGCGGGCGGCGTTGACGAGGAAGCCGGCGAAAACACGATTCGGGTGCTGGAAATGCCGGAAGAGGACCTGTTCGAGGCGTTTGAGCCACAGCGACCGAAGCGTGCCCAGTCAATCGAGGCGCCGGCGCCGGCGCCGGTCGCCGTGGCCGTTTACGCGCCGGCGGTAGTGGATTGTCGGCGAAGCGAAGAACCCTGCGCGCCGGCTGCCGTCGATGAGAACCTGGCCGAAGCGCTCAGGCGTCTGCGTCAGCGCAACAGCCTGTCGGTGCTGGCGGCGGATGCACAGTACGAAATGATCGTGCGGTTCGAGCCGGGCGACCGGCATCGGGCCGCGGGCGATCGCAGGGGCGTGGTGTTGCGGGTCTCGCCCGCTCCGCCGGCGGGGCTGGGGGCCGGGCTTCGCCAGATGCTTCAGGATGAGTGATCCAGCCGGCTGAAGCTCTGCCGATCTCGTTCATTTTTTCTACTTAATCCGGTTGTACGTCATCCGCCGGCGCTTCTGCCAGGCGGTTGGCATTGGGATCGGGCCTGGCCGGGCGCAACCTGATCCTGGCGGGCGCCGCCTCCTCGTCGATGGCGGCGGGCTGGTTGGCGCGGGGGGCATGCGCCTCGAGATGCGGCGAGCGTGCGAGCGGGCCGGCGGGCGGCAGGGCGACAACGGGGCGCCGGGCCGGGTTTGTCGGTGCCGCGGTGGCGTCACTTCCGGACGCTCCGGTGGTCTGCTTCGGGGGTACGGGGTTCCATGCCAGCAGGGCGAACACGGCGCCGCCGAACAGGGCGAGGGCGTAGCGGCCCAATTCCGGCCAGCGTTTCCATTTTCCGTTAGTCGGTCGTCGACGGCGTGCCATTGACAGGCTCCCAGGGGCCGGAGGACACCGGCAGAAGGATCAATCGGACGTGTCGGCGGCGGCACCGCAGCAAAAATCGCGATCGGGCGGGGGGCGGCAAATGTTGCCTACTGCGGATCGGATTCGGCAGGGCTGGAGACGATCGAATGATGATTGCGGATTTCGTCGAGGCCGGGCAGGTCGATGAGGCTGCGCAGAAATGACCTGTGATCGCGGTGGGACTCACAGTAGTCGAAGGCGATGACGCTGCGGCCATCGGAGCGTTCGACGATGCGGGCCTGAAGGCCGGTGGCATATTCGTCGAGGACGGCCTGGACGCGGATGAGTGCCATCGTTGCGTCACCCCGGAAGGCAACGCGGAGCGGCACCATGCGGCAGGACCCCCTGGCGGCGGTCTCGGCAAGCTTGGCGGCGGAGAGGGTTCCGACGACGAGCAGGGTGAAGAAGAGGCCGGCGGCAATGTAGCCGCCGCCCAGCACCATGCCGACGGCGGCGGTGGCCCAGATGCCGGCCCCGGTGGTGACGCCGACGACCAGGCCTCGCTCGCGGAGGATGGCGCCGGCGCCGAGAAAGCCGATGCCGGTCACGATCTGGGCGGCAATGCGCGAGCGATCGCCGTCGGTGCCCTCGACCATGAGCCGCGACATGATGGTGAAGATGGCGCTGCCGAGGCAGATGAGGATGAGGGTGCGCATGCCGGCGGGCTTGTCGGCACGCTCGCGCTCGATGCCGATGACAGAGCCGCACAGGACCGAAGCAAGGGTGGAGATGACGCCGACCCAATGGTAGGGCAGCACGTCATGGAGATCGCCGAGGTAACGCAAGACGCTTTCGGGCATTGCACCGGGCCTCCGCGCGACATGTCCCCTGGGCGATGTGCCTCGGACGCGCCGTCGATCTTAGGGCATGCGGCGGCCGGCGACCAGATTGTATGCGCGACCGCCGGTTGGGGCCGCGGCCCATCGAGCGAAGCGCGCTCGTCGCGTTCGGCGGGCAGCAGGCGAAGATCGCCGAGGATCGTCTCGACGAGGCGGCGGGCGATGCGGCCGTCGGCCGATGCATCGGCGGCGCGGATGTTGGCGGCGAAGAGATAGCGCTGTTCGCCGCGCTCGAGGCAGCCGACGAACCAGCCGAGGGAGCCTTCGCCCTCCCGGCGGCCGGAGCCGGTCTTTCCGGAGAAGATCCAGCCATCGCCGCGGCGGAGGATGAGAATGCGTTTGACGATGGCGGCGGAGCGCTGGCTGAAGGGCAGGGTGCCGTCGTAGAGCCTGGCGAGGAAGGCGACCTGCTCGTCGGCGGAGATGGCGAGGGTGCTTTCGAGCCAGAATCTGTCGATGCCGCCGGAGGTGTCGCGATTGCCGTAGCCGCAGCGGTCGAGCCAGGTCTGCATGCGATCGGGGCCGACTTCGCGGGCGAGCCGCTGGTAGTACCAGAGCGCCGAATTCTCGATGGCGCTGGCGAGGGTGTGGTCGCGGTTCCAGCCCGTGTAGCGGTGCTGCGTGCCATCCCACTTGTACTCGTGGTTTTCGTCGGCGAGAACGCCGGTTTCGAGGCCGATGAGGGAGTTGGGAATCTTGAAGGTGCTGCACGGTGACAGGCGGAGGGCACTGCGGGCGTCGTTGTGGCGCAGCGTCCAGCCGGCGGCGGGATGGTGAAGGACGAAGCAGGCGTCGAAGCCTGCGAAGCGGTGGTGAAAGTTGATGGCGGCGAGGTTGGGCGTCTGCTGCGCGGGGGCGGCGGCGGGCTGATTCAGCACAAATGTCGACAGGGCAAGGAGTAGGGGGTTCATGCGGAGTCCTTTCCGGCTTGCAGGGGATGGGCGTCTTCCGTTGACGCGGACGCAAGAGGGTACGAGGCGGCGGCGGAGCGGGTTCGCGGGGTGCGCGGGGGGGAAAAAAATGCCGGAAAAATCCGGAAAGAAAGTCGGAGTTTCGGCAGGCGGGGATGGACACGGTCCCGCCGGCATCGGGTGAATACCCTATGCGGCGCAAAAAAACAGGCGATGCAAAGCGATGCAAAGCGGAGCGCGCGTCACTTTGCGGGTGC